>NZ_BMXS01000009.1 GCF_014651875.1 Litchfieldella qijiaojingensis | reverse complement strand
CACGACGACGCAAGGCGCGCTTCTCGCCATGGTGATAGGCTGCTGTCAGGACTTCCAATTCCTCGTCGGTGAGAGGAGCAACAAAACGCTGGGCCACCCTTGTCATCCCTGATTGGAAATGTTGGCAAAGTATGCAGGAAAACTTATGTAAAGTCACTTACTGTCTCCTAAATCAGCTTGTTAAGATGGTGTGGCGTCGTCCAGTAGTACTAGGCAGCGGATGGATCAGATTCAACTGGCCTTTGGTGTGAAGGGACATGAATTAATCGTGCAAGATCCTCTGAGTTTGGTCTATTTAGGCCTAACTGTACCCAATAACAAGTTTGGTCATTATCCCGACGATCCCGCACCTACTTATCATCGAGCTCTCGTTCCAGCCGATGAGCTTCGGCAATACCTACCTGCACGAGACGCGCGAGCATATCGTCCATCTACGACCGCAGCGGATAGGCGGCAGCTTGTGCCGCTCGACCTCTTCCATCGGTCCCTGGATCGCAATGCTCTCCTCATCCCAGGCGGGATTCGAGCCGAGAGCGAGTGCTTCGCCGTTACTCAGGACCTTTAGCAACCGACACATCCGCTCCTTGGCCGTCGAGAAATTATCCGCCATGGCGATGTCAGCGGATGCCTCGCGTTGCAGTTCGAGGGCTCGACGCCGTGCCTGACCTGGAGACATCTCAGGGTTAGCGGGACGCGCCGGGGAAAACAACTCGTGATAGCGATCGAAGCTCAATCTGCGAAGCACATGATATCTCAGCGCTAAGTGCTTCCTCGGGATTCGCCCGGCAAGTCGAAGCAACCTTTACTAGGCTGAATGTTACTAGATGTGCTTGGGTGCGGTTGTGATGTCGCGATGTGACGATATTTTCATTCCGCAACTGCCAATGAGGCCGCCCCTCATGCGCTTTTGTCGGGCGGTTGCGTGGTCCCAGAACGGAAGAGTTGATCCGAAGGGACCGAGTAAATGAAATCGGGGCGGATAGCTGACCGGTAAATGCCGCCCCAACGAAGGAATCCGACGCTGGAATCATGAATGGGGGACTTGCGACTGGCTGGTATCGACCTTGGCAAGGCGTTCCGGAAATTACTGCGGGCACGCTCATTCAGAAAGTCGTGTGTGCTATCTGATGACCGTCAAGCATTCGAATGGAAGGCGTAGGAGAACTTAGGTTTGGCTATAAGGCGGGGGAGGAGATGAGGCTTAACCTGTTGATTTTTTCATTTTTTGCTTTTGCACCGGCTTGTGTGGAAGGCAGGTTTGGATGGTGATAATTACACTCCAGACTATCGTGATGGTTTTCGGCGCGGTCGTGGCCAGCACGGGTTTGGTTTTGTTGTTTTTACGCACGGAGCAGGCACAAAACAAGATCAAACTGCTCGGGCAGGAGTTTGAAATCTCGACACCTGCCCTGGTGGTCTTTCTGGCCGGATGTATCGTGTTTGTTGTCCCATTAGTCATTCCGATAAAAGATATCGAGAGTCCAGTAGTAATACTTGGCCAGACTCCTGGAGGCCACACTGGACAGGGAGCGCTTGGCGATTCGCCTGTTGCATTTCCTGTCCTTGAAGAGGAGGAGCCCAATGATCAAATTACCGAGGCTAATCTAATTGAAATAGGAACCAGGGTCCAAGGGTCGGCAATCTCGGGGCAGGACCGGGATTATTTCAAGTTCATGAGTTCCAATCAAGAACCACACCGCATAAGAGTGATTCTGCGCAAACGTGCACCGGGTGGCTACTTTGCAAGAGTTACCGTTTACGATTCTGCTGAGCGTCGCATGACTCGAGACCTTCAGTCCGGTGATACCCCTGTCAGTCTCGCCTTTGACAGCACTCCCGACTCGCTTTATTACATCTTGGTATCACCTGTATACAATCCACGACCAGGGAGCCCTTATGAGCTTGAAGTGCGTGAGGAAACTGTGAATTATTAAGGAAATGAGGCCGGCTTCTCCTCAGAAGTCTCAATTTCAATACCGCGGCAAAGTAGCCTGCATTCACCTCGAGTGCCATCCAGCATGGTGTCCTTTCTGGATCATCGACGATACCAGCATTCGCAAGAAGGGGCAGCCGTTCACCCGCTGGCAACAGACAACAGACCATCACCCGGTTTCGGCGCGTTGGCCCACGCGTTGGACGCGATCCGCTACCGGGAGGAAGTGACGTGGCGGGAAAGCTACGCACAAGTCGTTAACGTCCCATTTTGCCCCGTTGGCATGCGAGTGGCATGGGGGATGCAGTGCCGTGATCCGGAATAGCTACTGATCGAATGACCCAAAGGGCCAATAAGCCCGCCAAGTATTGGTTAAGCAGCCAGCCAAACAGCGCGTCTCTAGCGACGTTGGTAACCACGGCCAAGGCCCGCTGGCGCATCGAGCGTGACTACCAGGAGCTCAAGCAGGAATTTGGATTGGATCACCATGAAGGACGCAACTGGCGTGGCTTTCACCATCATGCCAGTCTCTGCATTGCAGCTTATGGCTTCCTGGTCGCCGAACGGTTGCGACATCGGGATCAAAAAATCCAACGGTTCCCGGCGCCTGCCTTACCCGAGTGCTATCGTCCGCGGGGTAGTGCAACGAGTCCAGCGCCAAGTGAGTGACTCCATCCCACGCTGCGCTGGACATTATATCAAGGCATTTTAATGGTCTTCTGCAGCAAACGACGATGTTTGTGACACAGTCGTACTAAGCACTACTCATGGAAATTGCGCCCCGCCGTAGTCTCCTTGATCACTCCCTTGCGAATCACGAAGTCACCGAAGTGTTCACCCTCGTCACGCTCCTTGGCATAGCGCTTGAGCAGTGGGGTGAGCTCTTTCATGATCGTGGCCTCGTCGATGTTCTCGCGATACAGCTTGTTGAGCCGTTCTCCGGTGAAACTGCCGCCAAGGTAGAGGTTGTAGCGTCCCAGCGCCTTGCCGACAAAGCCGATCTCGGCCACGTAGGGGCGGGCGCAGCCGTTGGGGCAGCCGGTCATGCGTACCACGATGGCATCGTCGGCCAGGCCCGCCTTGCGCATCGACTGTTCCAGCTTGTCGATCAGCGACGGCAGATAGCGTTCGCTTTCCGCCATGGCCAGCCCGCAGGTGGGGAAGGCGACACAGGCCATCGACCCACGGCGCAGTGCCGAGACATCCTTCACCATGTGGTATTTGTCGATCAGTGCCCCGATTTCGTCGCGCTTGTCGTCGGCGACGTTGGCGATGATCAGGTTCTGGTTGGTGGTCAGGGCGATGTCGCCTTCGTGGATCCTGGCGATCCCGCGCATGCCGGAGAGCAGTTTCATACCGTTGTCGAAATCGGCAATGCGACCGTTCTCGACGAACAGACCATAATGCCAGGTGTTGTCGTCGCCTTGGTACCAGCCGTAACGATCGCCGTTGCTGTCGAAATGGAATTCGCGTGGCTCGCCGAGGGCATATCCCAGGCGCCGTTCGACCTCTTCGCGGAACCATTCGACACCGTGATCCTCGATCGTGTATTTGGTGCGCGCATGCTTGCGGTCGTGGCGGTCGCCGTGGTCGCGCTGCACCAGCATGATGGCCTCGGCGACCTCGACGACCTGATCCGGTGTGCAGAAACCGACCACATCGCTCAGCCGCGGAAAGGTGGCCGGTTCGCCGTGGGTCATGCCCATGCCGCCGCCGATGCACACGCTGAAACCGCGCAATTCGCCCCCTTCGCTATCGGCGATGAAGCCGATATCGTGGGCGAACGCATCGACGTCGTTCTCGGGCGGAATGGCCAGCGCGATCTTGAACTTGCGTGGCAGGTAATGCCTGGTATAGAGCGGTTCCTGCTCTTCCTCGCCACCGGCGACGCGCTCCTCGCCGAGAAAGATCTCGTGATAGGCGCGTGAGCGGGGCATCAGGTGAGCACTGATCTCGTGCGCCAGTTCGTAGACCTGCCGATGGACCTTCGAACGGTGCGGGTTGGCGGTGCAGATGACGTTGCGGTTGACGTCGCCGCAGGCGGCGATGGTATCCAGCATGGCCTCGTTGATGACCTTGAGATGCGCGCGCAGGTTTTCCTTGAGCACCCCGTGGTACTGGAAGGTCTGTCGAGTGGTGATGCGCAGCGTGCCATTGGCGTAGCGGGTGGCGATATCGTCCAGGGTCAACCACTGGCGCGATGACATCAGGCCGCCCGGCATGCGCAAGCGGACCATGAACGAATACAGTGGTTCGAGCTTCTGGTGGCGTCGCTCGCTGCGCAGGTCGCGGTCGTCCTGCTGATAGAAGCCGTGGAACTTGGTCAACTGGGTATCGGCCTCACCGACACCACCGCTGGCGCGGTCGGCTATGCCCTGTTCCAGAGTGCCGCGCAGATAATCGCTCTCAGCCTTCAGGCGTTCGTTGGGATGCAACTCGTCGAACGAAATGTCGCGAAGCTTCTGGATGATATCGCCCATGCTGATACCTCCGGCTTAATACACGTCGCGCTGATAACGTTTGGCCTGCTGCAGTTCGCGCAGATACTCCTTGGCGCCTTCTTCGTCGAACCTGCCTTGCGTACGAATCACATCGAGCAGGGCACGATGCACATCCGCTGCCATGCGTTCGCCATCGCCGCAAACGTAGAAATGCGCCCCTTCTTGCAGCCAGGCATACAATTCGGTGGCGTGCTCGCGCATACGTTCCTGAACGTAGACCTTCTCTTGTTGATCGCGAGAGAACGCCACGTCCAAGTGGGTCAGCAGCCCCTGCTTGCGCCACTGCAGCATTTCAGCCTGGTAGAGAAAATCGCTGCGGAAACGGCGGTCGCCAAAGAACAACCAGTTGCGGCCTGTAGCGCCACGCTCTTCGCGTTCCTGCAGGAAGGCACGGAACGGCGCGACACCGGTTCCCGGCCCGACCATAACGACCGGCGTGTTGTCGTCGTGCGGCAGCTTGAAGTTCTTGTTGCGGTCAACGTAGATCGGCACGGTATCGCCTGGATGCACGCGATCGGCGAGATAGGTCGTCGCCACGCCGCCGCGTGAACGACCGTGGGACTCGTAGCGCACGACGCCGACCGTCAGGTGCACCTCGTCGGGTGTCGCCTGGTAGCTCGAAGCGATGGAGTAGAGGCGAGGCGGCAGCTTGCGCAAGGCCTGGGTGAATGTGTGGGCGTCTATCTCCTTGACCGGAAAGTGTTCGAGTACGTCGATGATATGACGTCCTTCGACCCAATCGCGCAGTTCGCCGCGCGAATCCTGGTCCATCAACCGGCGCAGTTCGGCTGCGTCCGAAACCTCGGTCCAATGTTCGAGAAACGGCCGGGTCAGGGTGGTGACCTCGAACTCGGTAAGCAAGGCATCACGCAGACGCCGACCCTCGCCCAGATCGGCATCGGCATCCAGGCGCAATATGTCGAGTAGTTCGTCGACATAGGCGGGGTCGTTCTGCGGCACGACGCCAATGGCATCTCCCGGCTCGAAGCTCAGCCCCGAGTCTTCCAGCGATAGCTCGATATGACGGGTTTCCTTGTCGGAGCCCCGCCCATTGAGCACGATCGAGTCGAGCACTTCGGCATGGAAGGGATGCTTCTTCGAATAGCTTGTCTGAGGGGTGGCATTCGCCACCGGCGCCAGGCTGTCGCTGACGGGGCTTACCGTGTCGCAGAACTCGGAATAGCGGTCGAGCACCGACTCGATCCACCGTTCGGCATCCTCTTCGTAGTCGACGTCACAGTCGACGCGATCATGGATACGCTGGGCGCCCAGCGCTTCGAAGCGCGCATCGAAGTCCTTGCCGGTCTGGCAGAAGTGGTCATAACTGGAGTCGCCAAGGCCCAGCACCGCGAAGCGTGTCTGGTCATTCAACTTGGGTGCTTTGCGACCATGCATCAGTTCATGGAAGCTTTCCGCGGTGTCGGGCGGATCGCCGTCGCCCTGGGTGCTGACCACCACCATCAGGTTGAGCGGATCCTTGAACGTCTTCTTGCCGGCTTCCGCCATGTCGAGCAAGCGAGCATGGAAGCCTCTGGCCTTGATCCGATCGCATGCCAGTTCTGCGACGCCTTCGGCGTTGCCGGTCTGGCTGCCATAGAGCACGACGATTTCCGCAGCGGCGACTGTTGCCTCGGGTTGGGTCGGCGATACCGCCACATCCCCCCGCTGTGCTGTCAGACCAGCAAGATAACCGCTCAGCCAAGTCAATTGGTGAGCGTCGAGTCCTTCCAATGCCTCGTTGAGCCGCTTGGCCTGTTCGGCACTCAGCGGACTGTTAGTGTCGAGCAGGGAACCTTGAGCCATCCAGGTATCCTCTCACGACGAATTCAACACAATGTGCGCGATGAGCACGGCCGAGACGCGCGATTCGCGCTACCGGCATGGCGTACAGGCTAAGGGGTACAGAACAGAAACAAAAATTATATATAGCGCTTCTTATATGCTTTTCGGTTATTTGTCGACGTTCTTGAAACGCTCGGCGTAACAAGGCGGTGAATTGGCCTCTCGACCGTCTGCCTGGCGGTCCTCTTCGGCCAGTGCCTCGAGAATTGCCTTGCGCAGGATCGGCAGATGGGACTCGTCCAGGTCGCGAGTGGCGGACAATAGCGTCAGGCGCCCTTGGCGGGCCAGGCGCATCAGCGGAACCAGGCAGTCTTCACTATCGGCTATCTCCCAGCGATAGCGACGGGCGAATACCGCACGGCTGATATTGCCCTGGTGCCAGTCTCGGCGCAGGGTATTGGAAGGGGAGGCATCGCGATACCAGTCGGTCAACGCCAACGACTCGCGGCGCTTGCCGCGCGGCCATAGACGGTCGACCAGAACCCTGGCCCCATCGGTGTCTTCGGCGGGGCTATAGACTCGTTTGAGCTGGATATCGTAGGCCATGAAACGAACGACTCCCGTGGGTGAGGTATCTCCAGCCTAGCGCAAGGATTCGCCGGTGACATACTCCACGGACTGCAGCGAATTGGTGCCGGTGACGATGGCTTCCAAGGCATCGCAGAAAGCCGTGAAGGCTTCGCTGGAATGCCCAGGAGTGCGATGCATCTCGATTTCCACATGGCCAAGTGGCGGCATTCTCTCGTCTTCGCCAACGATGCGACATCCTTCCGGCACGCTACGTGGCGTCTTCACCGTCAGTGCCAGGCCGGCTTGTACCGGCAGGTTGATCCCGGTGGGGGATTGGCTGGAATAGCGTACATCCCAACCACGATCCACTCGTCCCAAGGCGGCGAAGGCATGGGCACGGAAAATGCAGCCTTCGGGATTCAGTGCCAGAGGCAGGGGATCCCAGTCGAGTGGCGATTTATCGGCGGCGATTACCCATACCAGCGGCTCACGACCCAGGAGCTGGCCCGATTGAGTCGGCATGTGGCGGATCGCCAGCACGGCGTCGAGCAGGCCTTCCTGAAAGTCGTGGACCAAGGCGGTACTAATGTTGCAGACCACTTCCAGCTGTACCCGGGGGAAGCGCTCGGCGAAGTTCGGCAACAACTCCGGCAGATAGGTGCTGGCTTGCTCTTCCGAGGTTCCCAGGCGGATCAGTTCGCCCTGGCGGTCGGCACCCATGACGCGCTTGGCCTCACCCTGCAACTTGAGGATATGGCGGGCATAGGGCAGTAGGCGACCCCCCGCTGCGGTCAGTACCACGCTGCGGCTGGTGCGTTCGAACAGCGTCTCGCCCATCTGGTCCTCCAGCCGCTTGATCTGCAGGCTGATCGCCGACTGGGTACGATGCAGTACCTTACCCGCGGCGCTGAACCCCTCGCATTCGGCCACAGTCACGAAAGCGCGCAACAGATCAGTGTCCATGATTCATGAGCTCCTGAAATGGATTTTGCTTCAACCATTCGATTCCATTGTCAAGCTGGGTTGACTGCCCTGTCCACCGTTCAACGTGTCAGGCGAAGGCTGCTCAAGATTCTGGGTTATCGAACGATTCATCGGTTGACTCCTTGCAAGGCGCGACGCTGGCGAATGACGAAGCCAATCTCTGCTATGTTGTTCAGAACAAGCGTTCCGACATCTCCCGTGCACCAAAACAAAGAAAATCCAGGACCTTCCGGGGAGGTTGGCATGACTAACAAGATCTCACGCAGGAATTTTCTCAAGGGCTCGGCCTATGGGTTGGGAGCCTTGACCCTGGGGGCACCGGCCATTCATGTCCGCGCCCAGGAGCCCGTCATCCGTTGCGGCGTGGTGACCTCACTGTCTGGGGAGAACCGCTTCGGCGGCAATCTAACCCGGCGTGGCTATGACTTGTGGGCGGAAGAAATCAACAAGCTGGGCGGAGTGGAGATCAATGGCGATCGCTACCGGGTGGAGATGTTCTACGGTGATGCCCAGTCCCGTCCCGCCTCGGGGGCCGATGCCGCCGAGCGCTTGATCATTCGCGACGAGGTCAGCATTTTGTTCGGCCCCTACACGTCCGGGGTGACGCTGGCCGTGCAGCCTATCTGTGCCAAATACGGTGTACCGATGATCTCGGGGTCAGCGGAATCGCCCAACGTGTGGCTGGAAAAACCGCGTTTCAATTTCGGCATGATTCCTGCCGTGGATCACACCGCGGGAAGCTCCATCGGCGTCATTGCCGAGGCCACTGGGGCTGCGTCGGTAGGCGTGGTCGGTGTCGATGAACCTTTCTCCAAGGAGACCGCCGAAGGCTTTCGCAACGGCGTGAACGATACCGGCCTCGAGCTGACGCGTTTCGAGCTGTTTCCGGCCAATGCCGATCTGACCCCGGTCGTCTCCAATCTCAAGGCCGACAATCCCGACCTCGTGGCGGTGGGAGGTCATGAGGAGGTGTTGATCAACTTCATCAATACCGCCAAGTCGCTGGACTTCCGGCCCAAGGCGATCCTCATGCACTACGGCGTCACCGCGGCGGCCTTCGCCGATCAACTGGGTGCGGATGCCAATGGCGTGCTTGGTATCTCCGTGTGGACACCGAACCTGCCTTACCGCGATGACCTCTTTGGCACTGCCAGTGACTATGATGAGCTGTCCCTCGCGCGTTGGGGTAGCCATCCCGATTACACCGAGGCGGCCTGTTCGGCCAGTGGCCTGGTGCTGCAGGATGCCGCTCGGCGACTCGGCAAGCCGCCGGTCTGGGATCGGCAGGCGCGTCTGGAATTGGTGGAGGCGCTGGAGGAGACGGATATCGAGACCTTCTACGGTCCGGTCGCTTTCGAGCGGGAAGGCAATCACTACCACAACAATATCCAGCCCGTACCGGTGGTCATCCAGATCACCGAGGGACGCGTCGTACCCGTTGCCCCGAGCGACGCGGCGCAGACGGAACTGGTTTATCCGTTGCCCGCCTTCTCCTGATCGATGACGGACCCGGCCCCGTCACCCGGCGAATTCCGTCGGGCGGCGGGCTGGCCATACCGGGGAGGGCGATAGATGGACGTACTGCTCCAGGCGCTGCTGAATGGCATTCTGATCGGCGGCATCCTCATCTGCCTGACGGTGGGGTTTCAACTGACCTTCGGTGTGCTCCACGTCATCGACTTCGCCGTGGGCGGCTGGGTCATGTTGGGCGGTTATGCCGCCTACTGGGCGAGTCGCTTGCTGGGCGTCGATCCCTTCATCAGTGTGTTCTTCGTTTTCGTGCTCTTTGCCGGGGTCGGCTGTGCCCTGGGTCCTTTGATCTATCATGTGCGCACCAGCCGCTATGCGCGTCCCGACCTCATGGCACTGGCCTTCACCTTTGGCATCTTCATCATGATGCGCGGTGGCGCGCTGTGGCTGTGGTCCTTCGACAGTCGCAGTGTCGACTCGGTGCTATCCGGCGCCTCGCTGTCGATCGGGCCGGTCACTGTCCCGTTGCTACGACTGTCGGCCTTCGGCATGGCGCTGCTGCTGGGGCTGGGGCTGTTCGTGCTGCTGTATCGTACACGCTTCGGGATGGCGGTGCGGGCGGTCGCCCAGAACCGAGACCATGCCGGGCTGATGGGGGTCGATGTCAAGCGTGTCTCGGCCTATGTCTATGGCATTTATACGGGCATCACGGCATCGGCCGGGGTGCTGTTGGCCACCATCTATTCGGTGAACCCCGAGGTCGGGGTGCGCTACACGCTGTTCGCTTTCTTCGTGGCGGTACTCGCCGGCCTGGGGTCGGTGGGAGGCGTGCTCGTGGCCGGCCTGGTCCTGGGGCTGGTGGAATCCTTGGTAGGGACCTACGTGGGTACCCGCTATTCGTTGCTGGTGGTCTTCGCGACCCTCTATCTGGTCCTGCTCATCTCACCAAAGGGGATTCTCCAGCGTGGTATCTAAGCTCAGCCGCCCCCAACTCGCCAGCCTCCTTGCCTTGTTCGCGGGGATGGTTGTATTGGCAGTATTACCGGCATACATCGATCCCTATTCCCTGCGTATCGTCACCGGCGTGCTGATGTGGGCGGGGCTGGCCTGCGCCTGGAACATCGTGGGCGGCTACGCCGGCTATATCAGCTTCGGCCACTCTGCTTTCTTCGGTATTGGCGCCTATGTGACCGGTATCCTCATGCAGCGAGACCTGGGGATACCCTTCCTGGCGACGCTTCCCTTGGGCATTCTCGTCGCCGTCGGCGTCGCCGCAGCCATCGGGGGGCCGACCATGCGATTGCGTGGCGCTTACTTCGCTATCGCCACCTGGGCATTCGCCGAAATGCTGATGCAGATGGCAATCGTACTCGACATTACTGGAGGTACCGCTGGTCTCTCCCTGCCGGCTTATCTCAATGAGTTCTTCTTCTACTACACCATGCTGATCGTTGCGCTGGGCGTCTATCTCGGTACCTGGTACCTGCTGGAACGGACTCGCTTCGGTTATCGACTCAAGGCGCTGCGGGACCATGAGCCCGCAGCCGAGGCAATGGGAATCCACACCACCCGTGTCAAGGTGCAAGCCTTCGCGCTGTCCGCCGGGATCACCTCTCTGTTCGGCAGCATCTACGCTTATTGGGTCACCTTCATCGATCCCCGTTCGGTGATGGGGCCGGAAATCACCGACCAAATGGTGGTCATGGTCCTGCTGGGTGGGCTTGGCACGGTCTGGGGGCCGGCGCTCGGTGCCACCGTGCTGTGGCTGATTAATCGCTATATATGGTCCGAGCTCGGTGATACCGCCATCTACCTGCCGATCCTCGGGCTGATCATCGCCTTGATCGTGCTGTTCCTGCCCAACGGGCTGATCAGCCTATTGCCGGGAGGGCGTCGCGGCCACGGGTTGTTGGGTCGCTTGCTGCGCAAACTGTGAAGAGGAATCGTCATGTATGCTGGCGCCGATAGTCAGACGGTAAGACACTCGCCGCTGGTTCTCGAGGGGCTGGTCAAGCACTTCGGGGGTGTCACCGCCGTGGCCGGCGTCGACCTCGAGGTGGAGTCGTGCGAGGTGGTGGGCGTCATCGGACCCAATGGCAGTGGCAAGTCGACGCTGTTCAATCTGATCTCCGGCATGCTGCCCATGGATGAGGGAAGGGTCTGGCTCGTCGGTAAAGAGGTGACCGGCCGGTCGGCATGGCGTATCGCACGTGCTGGACTCGCCCGGACCTTCCAGATTCCTTCGCTGTTCGACAACATCAGCGTGCGTGACAACCTGCTGGCGGCCGCTGTCGAGGGCGACTGGAAAGGGGCGCCTCGCCGCGCCGGCGAGGTCTTGGAGATGCTGGAGATCAGCCATGTGGCCGATAACCTGGCTTCGGAGTTGTCCGGGGGGCAGCAGAAATTGCTGGAATTCGGACGGGTATGCATGCGCGACCCGAGCGTCATTCTGCTAGACGAAGCTACCGCCGGGGTGCATCCGAATATCCGGCGCATCATGCTGGAGGCGATTCGTCGGGTGCGCGAGGCCGGCGCCACCTTCCTGGTGATCGAGCATGACATGGAGATGGTCCGCGAGATCTGTGACCGCATCATCGTGATGGATGCGGGGCAAGTCGTCGCGAAGGGGAGCTTCGACGAGATCGCCGACAACGTCGAGGTGCAGCGGGCCTATCTGGGACGGCAGAGATGAGTGTGGAACTACGCGTCACGGATCTGGTGACCGGTTACGGCAAGCAGGAAATCGTCCATGGCGTGTCGATGTCGGCGCGCTCGGAGGAGGTCACCTGTGTCTTTGGTCCCAACGGCAGTGGCAAGTCCACGGTGATCAAGGCCATCGCCGGTCTGCTGCCTGCCTGGAGTGGGCAGTTGCACCTGGGAGATACCGAACTCACCGGCCTGGCAGTCCATGAGGTGGTGCGCCAGGGTATCGTCATGATGCCTCAGGGAGGTGGCGTTTTCCCGCGTTTCACGGTCATGGAGAACCTGCGCATGGGTGGCTATTCCCTGCGTGACACGGCCTGGGTGGAGGAGCGCATCGAAACCCTGATCGACGATTACCCAAGCCTGCAGCGCCGACGCCATGTCGCGGCCGGGTCGCTGTCGGGCGGCGAGCAGATGATGGTCGCCATCGCCCGGGCGCTGGTGCCGGAACCTGCCTTCGTGCTGCTGGACGAGCCTTCCGCCGGCCTGTCACCGGCTTTGGTCGGCGAAACCATGACCCGAGTGAAAGGGCTGCGCGAGCGCGGCATCGGGGTGGTCATGATCGAACAGAACATCCGCGAGGCGCTGCCCGTTGCCGACAGGCTTTATATTCTGGCCGGGGGATACCGGAAGTTCGCCGGCACCTCCGCCGATATCCAGGATGATCGACACCTCATGTCGCTGTACATGGGGGGAGATTAATGAACTTCTGAAATTCATTGTATCTTGACCATTCATTTCTATTATCGAACTTCGCTCACTACGCTGACCATACGTTGTCGACTAGGTAGGAGCGAAGACAATGCATGTCATGAGTCAGCAGGACGATGCCGCCTCACTGCAGGGGCTCGTCGACCTGGAACGCTACCCCTTGCATGACTTGGATGGCGACACCGGCTGGCAGCTGATCGAGGAATGTCGCCGACAACTCGCTGCAGACGGTTGCGTGGTGCTTAAGCGATTCGTCCCCGACCATGCCCTGGCTCGCCTGGAGCGAGAGACCGAACGACTCTCTCCAGAAGCTCATTACAACCAGACCGAGACCAATCCCTACAACAGCGACGCCGATCCCAGCCTGCCGGTATCACACCCCAAGAATCGCTTCGCCGATCGTACCAACGGCTTCGTCGCTGGCGACCGCATCGGCAGTGACACCATCATTCGTCAGGTCTATGAGAATGCCGAGTTCCAGCGTTTCATCGCCCGTGTGGTGGGCATGGAAGAGATTCATGAATATGCCGACCCGCTAGCCGGACTAGTGATCAACGTGCTACGCGAAGGCTGTCAGCACCCCTGGCATTACGATACCAACGAGTTCATCGTCACCATGATGACTCGTCGCTCCCACGGGGGAGGCCGCTTCGAATACGTGCCTGGCATCCGTAGTCCCGAGGGCGAGAATTACCCCGAGGTCGAGCGTGTCATCGACGGTGAGCGCTCGCGGGTCAAGTCGTTGGAGCTGCAGCCTGGCGATCTGCAGATCTTCTTCGGGCGCTATTCGTTGCACCGTGTGACCCCGGTGGAGGGCGACAGGGAACGCCACACCGTGATCTTCGCCTACGCCAAGGAGCCGGGCTTCATCGGTCGGCCCGAACGTGCTCTGCGCATCTTCGGTCGCATGGCACCCATCCATGAGCAATTGCTGAAGGAAGGACTGCAGCGCAGCGACAATCTCCAGGACTGAAGGATTCCCATGAGCATCGTAGATTTCGACACTCTCTCCGACACCGAGCCTGACAAGATCCCGGTGGTGCCTTCAGCGCCAATGGCCAATGGCGACAGCATTCCCACCGCCTTCGACCCCAAGCAGCTGCGTGCCGGGCGTTTGGCCCGGCTACGCGCGATGATGGCCGAGCAGGGCTATGCCGCGGTGGTATTGTTCGACCCTTACAACCAGCGCTATGCCACTGGTTCGCGCAACATGTTCGGCTATTTCCTGCGCAACTCCACGCGCTATATCTACGTGCCGCTGGAAGGGCCGGTGATTCTGTTCGAGTACCCCGGTAGCGCCCACGTCTCCACCTGGCTGGAGACCATCGACGAGGCGCGCACCTCCAAGGTGGTGTGGTCGGCGGTCAACCAGCGCGACAACATGTCGAGCGATCCCTTTGGCATGGAGATCGCCGAGTTGGTGAAGGCCCATGGCAAGGGCAGCAAGAAGGTGGGGCTCGACCGTTGTGCGCTCAACCTGGCCCGGGCCCTGGAAGCCCAAGGGCTGGAAGTATTCGATTGCATGCAGGACACCCTGCATTGCCGCCGCATCAAGACTCCAGAGGAGATCGCCTGCCTGGCCCAGTCGATGGCCGCCAGCGAAGCCGCAGTGGCTGAGGTGGAAGCCGCGATCAAGCCCGGTGTCAGCGAGAACGAGCTGTTTGCCATCCTCTATGGCGAAGTGATCCGGCTGGGGGGCGAGTTCATCGAGACCCGCCTGCTATCCTCCGGGCCGCGCACCAACCCCTGGTTCCACGAGGCCAGCGACCGGGTGATCCGTCCTGGCGAACTGGTGGCGCTCGATACCGACACCATCGGCTGTCACGGTTACTATTCCGATTTCTCGCGCACCTTCCATGTTGGCCCCGGCAAACCCAGTGGCTACCAGCAGAGCCTTTACCAGATGGCCTATGAACAGGTGCATCACAACATGGCGATTCTCGCCCCTGGCATGAGCTACCGCGAGATTGCCGAGAAGGCCTGGAAGATCCCCGAGCGCTTCCTCGACCGCCGCTATCCCTCGATCATCCATGGCGTGGGCATGCACGGCGAGACGCCACTGATCGCCCACCATATGGACTTCGACCGCTTCTCCAAGGACGGCATCCTTGAACCGGGCATGGTGGTCTCGGTGGAGAGTTATATCGGCGAAGTCGGCGCCGCTGATGGCGTCAAGCTGGAAGAGGAAGTGTTGGTGACCGACACCGGCATCGAGAAACTCTCGCGCTACCCGTTCGACGAAACCTTGCTGGGGCGTGAACTCTAGGCTCTCGTGAGCTCTCACCAAGCGAGCGTGGCCTTGCGTTCCATCAAATGACGCCTTTCCGGGACGCTGCTAGGATGGAGTCTCCCGTCACTTCGGTGACACGGAGCCGGCAGCGGTGTCGGCTCACGCTGCATGGATGGCCGTGGTGAGAAAGATGACTACCGTTCTGCTTCATTTCGACGATGAGACTGCCCCCGCTCAGCGCATGGCCGAGGTGGCCGCACTCGCCACCGCGCAGGTCGAGCGTCACCGTTTCCCTGACCAGGAACTGCGCCTTACGCTGCCGTTCCACGAGTCAACACCTTCCCCATCGACACTGGTGATCTATCGCAGCCTCGACCGGCCCAACGACAAACTGGTGGAACTGCTGCTGATTGCCCGTCATGCCCGACAGCAGGGTGTAAAGCGGTTGGTACTGGTAGCGCCGTATCTGGCCTATATGCGCCAGGACATCGCTTTCCATGCCGGTGAGATCGTTAGCCAGTCGATCGTCGGAGGGTTCCTCGCTGAGCTATTCGATGCCGTGATTACCGTGGACCCCCATCTGCATCGTATCGAACGTCTGCAAGAAGCGATTCCCATCGAACATGCCGTTGCACTCTCCGGTGCTTCGCGGTTAGCTGAATTGATCGCCAGGAAGCGCCCCGATGCCCTGTTGGTCGGGCCGGATGCTGAATCCGCGCAGTGGGTGGAAAGTGCCGCAGCCATCACTGGTCTCGACTACGGAGTGTGTCGCAAGGTACGCCACGGTGATACTCACGTGGAAATCGAATTGCCCGGGAGCGATGTTTCCGGCCGCCAGGTAGTGCTGATGGATGACGTGGCAAGCTCCGGCCACACTCTCGCCCGGGCCGCCGAACAGCTTCTTACCATCGGTGCCAGCTCAGTGGATGTCGCCATCACCCATGCGCTATTTGCCGGTGAGGCCATGGACGTAATCAAGAGCGCCGGGATCGGTGAGGTATGGAGTACCGATTGCATCGCTCATCCCAGTAATGCCATTACCATGGCGCCACTACTTGCTGACGCACTGGGCCAGGTGCTGGCCGAACTGTCGTGAAGCAGGAGAAACAGTGGGATGAGCCGGTCGATCGGCCCCAGTCCCTTTTGCGTCAACGATACTGGCATCAAGGAGCTTTCACGATACCCGTTCGGCGAGGCTCTGTTGAGGGTCGAAAGCAAACGGCCCGGCATGGAGCCGGGCCGGGAGGGTTCGATCAGGCGTAGGTATTGATCTGCGTGCCTACGCTGCCGTCGCGGGATAGCTGAGGTTCGGCGGTTGCCGATTCCATCAGTGCATTGACCTGGGTCTGCTGGGTGTCGAGTGCTTCCCTGAAGATCTGCATCTGGGCTTGCTGGAGGGTCTGCGCCTGCTGCATGACCAGCGATGCGCTGACCGCACTGTTGACGGCTGGATCCATATCGAATTTTCCTTATTCACCTATCGATGAAACCAACCTACCAGCCATGGGAGACAAGTGCAAAGCCTGGCGGCGAAGTGGTGCCGGTGGCCATGAAGCTCAAGTCCGAATTCGTCAAGAAGGCCTGATCCGATACGAGCGGGTAGCGAGTTGCTTCGCTACCCTTACTACTCTTCTTGTTGCGCCTCTTCTTGCTGCTCCGTTTCTTCCTCCTCATCGGACTCTTCTTCGGCCCAGCCGCGTTCCATGTAGTAACGCAGTGCGCCCTCGTGCAGCGGAGCCGAAAGTCCTTCGTGGATCATCTGCTCCGGGGTCAATACCGAGAACGCGGGATGGAAGGCCCTGAAGTCCTCGAAGTTGTCGAAAACGGCGGCGACTACACGATAGACCATATCGGGATCGGTATTTTCCGAGGCGACCAGGGTGGCTCTGACACCGAAGGTTTCCACACCGGGAAAGTCGTCCCGGTACAGCCCCTCGGGGATCGTGGCATAGCTGTAGTAAGGGGCTTCGTTTACCAGCGCGTCGATCTCGGGACCCTTGACATCGATAAGGGCGGCGTCGCACAGCCGAATGGCCTGTTCTATCGATGGGTTGGGATGCCCTACCGTGTAGACCATGGCCTCGATACGGCCATGGCACAATTCCAGCGACTGCTGGTCGGCGGGCAATTGATTGGCCGGCGAGAAGTCGCCCGGTGTCCAGCCCTTGGCATCCATCACCTTCTGCATGGTGCCACGCTGCCCCGAGCCCGGGTTGCCGATATTGACTGAATGGCCTGGCAAGTCATCGAGACTCTGGATGTTCGAATCCCGGCGCACGACCAAGGTAAAGGGTTCGCTGTGTACCGAGAACAATGCACGCAATGACGTGTCCTGCCCGGCTTCGGCAAAGCCCTCGATCCCTTCGACGGCGTAGTACTGCAGGTCCGACTGGGCGAGGGCGATGGGTACCGAACCATTGCGAACGGCTTCCAAATTAGCGGCCGAGCCGGCCGATGGGCGGGCTTCGCAAGGCGCTTCCAACAACCGGCAAATGGCCCGGCCAGTGATATGGTAGACACCGGTCGTGCTTGCCGTGCCGATAACCACCGGCTCGTCCCCCACTGCCGGGAATGGCAGCAGCAACGTGGTGACAAGCAGTCCTTCCAGCAGCGCTACCAGGCATCTTCCCATCATCCCTCCCAAGCGTTCCATCGCACTGCCCTCCCTATTCCTCGTCTGGTTATAGCATAGCCGCCTCTACTAGGAGCGTAGCGCGGAATCGAGGACGAGAGGTCTCGTCGGCAGCACATACAACGCCTAAGGTAGTAACAAGCCAATCAGGATTTGCGTTATTCGGAGGGAAGACCATGGCCATGACGCCTGTGCATCGCAGCGATGCTGCCGGTCACTTCGAACCTTTGGCCGATCGCATTCTCGAGGCCGCGCTGCAAAGGGCCGAGGAATGTGGCTGGGAAGCCGTCGAAATGACCGAAGTGGCCGCCCGACTCGACATCTCCGCCAGCAGCATTCTCGATCATTACCGCGACCTTGACGCTATAGCCAATGCCTGGTTCCTGCGCGGTTGGCGCGCAATGCTCGCCAATAAACCCGATGGGTTCGACACCTGGCCTGCCAAGGAACGCATCGAGTACTGCATGCTGGCCTGGTTCGATGCCCTGGCCCCTCATCGCCGGGTGACCGTGCAGATGTTGCGCACCAAGGCCCATCTGCCGCACTTGCATACTTGGGGGCCGATGATTTTCGATCTCTCACGCACCATTCAGTGGCTGCGTCAAGCCGCCAGGCTCGAGGCCCCCTATGGCACCCGGCGCGCCCGGATGGAAGAGATTGGACTGACCGCCCTGTTCCTCGACACCTTACGGATCTGGTCGCGTGACGAGACCCCCAACCAACAGGACACGCGTCACTTCCTCGGCAAGCGCCTGGAGCGTGGCGATCGTCTGATGCGCTGGATCTGGCGAGGACGAGATGGCGGCCTCTCCAGAAGTGCCGAGACGCACGAGCCATCTCCCGAGATCGTCGACAAACTATAAAAGGCCGCCGGCTTCAGCGGAAAGGCAGACACGCTGGCAGCATCTCCTCCAAAGAACGTGGGGCAATGCCGAGGTCGGCAAAGCTACCGACATTCGGGCCAACGACCTTGTCCTCCCGCATGAGCATGACTTGGTTGTGTGTCAGGGGAGGAGAGGGCAACCAGGCTACCAGCCTGGCAAGTGCCAGCCAGGCAGGGAAGGGGATCGATATCAGTGGACGGCGACACCCCAACCGCTTCAGCACCATCTCGACGATCTCGCGATAGCGATAGCTACCAGCTCCACCCAGTTCGAGGAGTCGCACATCAGGGGCGACGCCATCCAATATCCGTGACACGGCGCGCGCCACATCGTCCACATGGACCGGTTGCAGGCGCGTATCGCCGCGACCGAACAGAGGAACGACCGGGAAGCGGGAGAGCATGACCAATGCGCCGAGAAAGGCATCGTGGGGGCCGAACAATACGCTGGGGCGCAAGATGACGGCTGACGGGAAAGCCTCGCGTACACCTTGTTCGCCATGCGCGCGAGCGCGAATGTAACTTGAGGCGGAATTGGCATCCGCACCGATGCCTGAAATGTGTACCAAGTACTGGAGGCCGGCCTTGCGGGCCTGGCGCGCGACCCGTGCGGCTCCCTGCGCGTGAACGATATCGAAGGTCTCGGAGTGGCTCGGTTCGGTGTAAAGCCCTACGGCATTGACCGCACCGGTGGTGCCGTCAAGGGCGTTGGCGATGCTGTCGTCATCGCGGATATCGGCGGTTACCAGTTCGATGGCATCGCTGGATACCACATTGGCGGGGAGTTGGGGGTGGCGCGTGGCGACTCTCACCCGTTTTCCCGCATTCGCCAGTTCCCGCACGATCGCGCTGCCCAGGAAGCCGGTGCCGCCGAATACTGTCACCGTCTGGCTGGCCATTCCGTCAACCTCCTTGCTCTCGTTCCTCTTGACTAATTGCGCTCGAGAGGGTGTGGTGAAGCCAGCCGGCAGGGCTGGTTGTGCGAGGGGCGCTGGATCAGGGTCTCTACCAGATTGGCCCCTTGCGGCACGATAGTCGAGGACCGACCGTCTGTCATGGCGCTCCAGCCATTGCCCAGGTCGAAGGTGGCGGTGGTCGTACCCCCTGGTTGGGTTTCAAGATAGATGCCTTGGCCCAACGATGCCTCGAGATAAGTGCCGGGGTCGTAGGTCGAGGTGGCAAAGAAAACGAAGGCGGCATCGACTAGGGCGCACGAGACCGTCAGCTTCGCAGAGAGGTTGAATGCGCAGTAGGGGACCAGGTCCTCAGACGCCTGACGGGCAAGACCACATCGGTAGCTCGTTGAAGAGTCGTTGGTGAAATAGATTCCCGGTAGCTGACTCGCAGACTCGGAAAGCGTACCCGTGGCGCTGACGGTGAGCATTTGACCGCAGGAGACGGAAGCTTGGCTACCGATGGAGATCGAACGGTTCTTGGCGATGTCGTCGGTGGAAATGTAACCGACGTTGGCCTCCGGAATGGTGATTGTCGTGTTGGCGAGATAGTTCTGTCGGCATTCCCATACCAAGGGGACACCGCTCTTGTTGGAACTCATGACAGGCAGGAAAACGTAAAGCGAATAGCCGCTCGATTTGAGCTGTTCCAAGGTGTCATTCGACAGGGCGATTTCCAGAAATGTCGCGCTCATGGTGGTTTTTCCGGGAATGAGCCAGGCGCTCACTCGGAGCGCCCGGCGGTTTTGACGATGACTGCCGTTCTGTTTAGCCCCACCGACAGTAGAGACTGTTGGGCAGGTGATTGGTCACGGTCAGTTGCTGACCGTTGATGCCCTGTACCCGGTACTCCTCGTTGGGTGTCATGTTGATGGTGACCACCGGTCGCGTAGCGATCTGGTACAACACCGATCCGGCCACGTTATGACGATTTTCGAGTTCCAGGTTTTCGTCCAGTTGCCCGGCGGGAAAGACATGCTGCCCGTCCGAGGGGATTCTGACTTCCGACATGATGTCTCCCTCCTCATGACGTGATGAGCAATGGCACCAGTGACTCCTGGGCCTGTACCGACTTGGCCCAGGATTGACCGCCCCAGTCCCAACCATCGTTGATATCGAACTTCACCGAGCGTGATTGCGACGAGGTAAGGTCGACCAGCACGCCGGAGCTGTAGGCCTTGTAGATGACCGTACCGGTATTGACGGTGTTGCTGGCGAACATCAGCAGCACTCTCTCGATCGGCGCGATCACGTCGAGATTGTTGCCGTACAGCGGGAAGGCACACATCGGCTTGGTGCTGCCGCCGGTCTGCTGCGAGATACCGCAGGTCCAGGGATTCTTGCCTCGGTTGAGGATCGAGATGGCATGCGGCGTGCCTTCCTGGTAGACGTCAACGGTACCGTTCTGGCTGACGTTCATCGTTTGTTCCAGGTCGATATCGGCGCTTGCACTGGCCTGGATCCTGCCATTGGCGATGATCTCGTCGGTCGAGATATAGGCCTGGTACTGCTCTTCCCAGGTGATCTCGGTCTGGTCGAGAAACGAGGTGGATTGGAACCACACCAGGGGAGCCCCACCCTGGCTGGCAGTCTTGACGGCCTTGAAGCCGTAGAGGGCAAAACCACCGTTCTTGAGCTTGTCGACGGTGTCGCTGTTCATGGAAATGCTGATCTCGTATTGCGTGGACATGGCATATGTCTCCTTGCGCGTTCGCTTCCAAGGAAGCGGTGAGGGGTTACCGTCGGAATACCGAGCGGTATTCATACTTCAGCATCAGAAAACCCATTCTTCAGCATCAGAAAAGGATCATCCTCGTTGGTGATCTAGCGGTATCAAAACGGGATCCGAGAGGGGACTTTGGGTACCGTCGATCGGTAGATCTCGAGCGGCATAGAGGGGAAACGCGAACGTGGTGGGATCATCTTGGTATCACCTGTCGCCATCGGCTTGCCAGGCTGTAGCGGATGACAAACCCTTCCTGTACGAAATAAGGACTTTCATCAGGGAGAAGTATTATGACCTACCCAGCATTGAAGGTTGCCATCGTGGGAGGGGGCGTATCGGGGCTGTCGCTGGCCTACTACCTACGCCGTCATGGTGCGGAGCCCTCTCGCCAACTCGACATCACGATCTTCGAGCGCAAGGCGTCGCTGGGCGGGAACGCCGAGACCGTGGTGGTCGACCTGGGCATCCGGCGCACTGAACAGGGGCCCGACAGCCACTATCTGCGCTGGGCGGACCTGGGGGTCAACGACGTCAATTTGACGACCTACAAGAAGCTCGAGGCGATCATGCGCGAGATAGGTTATCTCGATCACATGAAGCCTTTGCAGGATACCGAGAGCTATTTCACTCGCGATGGCCGTCTTGCGCTGACCGACGATACCTACCTCCAGCAGGGGGTGTCGGATCCGACCTTCAGCCTGGACGCTGCCGATGATGGTCTCCTGGCACCTTTGATCCAGGTCGTGCATCGCACGGCCCTGAACTTGCTCGATAGCATCACGCCGAGCTACACGGTGGGAGCCTATTTCGACGACTGCGTGGCCAGGCCCCGCGAGATGCTGGAAGCGGCGGCCCGTGAACTGGGCATCTCCATCAACTGGGCGGATGCCAGTCTGCCTGCACGGGTGGAGTCGGTGAGGACGTTGATCTACTACCCACGCATTGCAGCCATGTACTTCGCCGATGATCGGGGGCCCGCCGAGATGCCCCTGGAAGCCCCGTTCCAGTACTACCGTGTGCAGGAGGGAGGCGGCGAACCCCGGCGTCGCTACTTCGAATATGGCGCGCAGCGTTGGCTCGAGGCTTTGGCGGCCTATCTGGTCGAGCCCGATGACACCAAGCCGCCGGTAACGATTCGTCGCCATGCCGATATCCGGGTGAGGATCGAACCCGGCAAGGCGGTGCTGAGCGATGAATACGGCTGGTCGGAATCCTTCGACCTGGTCATCGTCGCCACGCATGCCGACGACGCACGCCGGATCGTGACGTTAAGCGACGAACTGATGTCGATACGGGAGCGTCTGGACGCCATCCTGGGCGCGGTTCGCTATACCCGCAGCTATGCTGTTTGCCACACTGCCTCGGGGCGCTTGCCGCCCAACAAGAACGTCTGGCGCACCTATAACATCGAGATTCGCGATCCCGGCGATACCTTCTTCCCCTACCGCATCGATTACGTAGCCAATCTTCACCAGAATGATCCGGCCAACCCGGTCTACGACAGTGCCGGACTGCCCCAGTATTTCGTTTCGCTGGTCAACGATCTGAACTGCATTCCCCGTCAGGAGATGCTCGATAAGGTGCTCGATCCCACCCGGCTTCCCAAGGAGATGCTTGACCGATTGCCAGAGTCGACCCGGGTGCAGATGCACGAAGGGCTCCACGAGTCAGGCTACAAGAGCGAACTGCCGGACATCGACGAGGATTTGCATCGCAAGGCCTGGACCTACTTCAAGCACAATGTACTCGATGCCCGCTGCATCCAGGCGCAGCGCGACATCGACCGTTACAATGCCGAGGTCGCGCATGCGTATCGTCAGGGCCAGGCGTCCTGGCCGCTGCTGTTCGCTGGCGGCTGGACACGGGGTGCCGGCCTACAGGAACAGTGCATGGAGCAGGCCGAGCGGCTTAGCAACTGGATTCTTGGGCGGGAAGAGCCGCCGCTCAAGTGATGACGTGGCGGACCTATTTCATGTACTGCTGCCATAGTGCTCCGTGGCCAGTCGCGGCATGACCAATGCCAGCCCTTGGTCGGCGCCTGCCCACCAGTGGCGCAGCAGGCGCCGATGGTCCTCCTCGGAGGAGGTGGACAGCCAGGTGGCATGGCGCTCAATCAGCTCGATATGGTGCTGGGCCCAGGCACACGGCTCGGAGGCTACGAAGTCGCGAAAGCGTTGAGCGTATTGCTGAGCTTCCCGCCCCTGGCCATGCACCAGGCAGGTTTCGGCGGCGGTGACCAGGAAGCGGTAGGCGTTATGTCCCACGCAGCCGTTTTCGAGCAATGCCCAGCCTGTCTCGAGAGCGGCCTGACGTTCGCTGTCGTGCTCTTCGAGCAGAGCCAGGGTACCCAGCACCCAGGGGCCGATGAAGTGCTGCAGGTCATGGCGCTCGACCAGTCGCCAGGCATTGCGGATGAGGTTGCGGGCCACATCGATCTGACCTTCGAGCAGCTTGAGGCGCGCTTGGCTCTCCAGCAGGAATGCCTCGAAACGATTGGCGCCCATGCCCCTGGCCAGATCCAGACCGGTATCGACCTGTTCCATGGCTGCCTCGGGGCGTGACTGGGACAGCAGGATCCAGCCTGCCGTCAAGCGGGCGACGATTTCGGCGCGGCGGTTTCCGACCCGCTCTCCCAGTTCGGTGGCCGTCAAGGTGTCCTCCAAGGCGGCTTGTGTCTCGTTGGTGTAGATGCGCACCGTGCCGAGCATGAACAAGTTGGAGGCTTCCAGGTCCGCATGTCCGTGTTGCCGGCAGAGCGATACACAGCGCTCGAAGACCTGGTGCGCACTCAGCATGTGGCCTTGGGCGTAGTGGGCATCTCCCAGCCCGCTCAGGGCCTGTATCTCGGTGGTTTTCAGGCCGCTGGCACGAGCTTCCTCCAGCGCCCGCTCCTGGTATTTCCGACAGCGCGCGAAATCGCCACGCGGAAAGTAGATGTTGCCCTTGAGGTAGTGGATCTCGGCGAGTGCGGCATGGGCCTGTAGCTTACTGGCCTCGGGCAGGATCCGATCGAGCAGGCGCTCTTCCTCGTCCAGTTCATCGAGCACGTTGAGGGTGCGTGCCAAGCCGATACTGGCATCGATTCGCGATGAGTCGTCGCTGGCCAGGCGCTGGGCCGCTTGGTAATGCGTACGGGCTTCCTGGGTCAGCCCCATGGCGACGCAGATCTGGGCATGCAACATCTCGAGGCGATAATCGTCGCGCGGTGCGTAATCGATTTCCTGACATTGCTGCAGCAGAGCCAGTGCCGAGGCATGGCGGTGCTGCTTCAACTGCGACTCGATGGCTTCCACGAAGGCACCGGGGGCAGCCAGTGCGCGTGCCTTGTGTAGATGCTGGGCACGCAGGGCGGTATCTCGCCCGACGTAGTATTGAGCCAGGCGCAGGTGCAGGCGGTCGCGCTGCGCCCTGGGCATGGACTCGTAGATGCCCTGCATGATCAAGTCATGCACGAACAGATAGGTGTCGTCGTCCAGGGCGCGTACCAGGTAGTGGCGCTGGGGTAGCACGGGGCGGTAGTCCGGGAAGGGCAGCAGGGCGTGCAGTGCCTCGAGCGTGAAACGCTGGCCGATGGCGGCTGCCGCGCGCATCGCCTGGCGATCCGGAGTGGCGAGCTGGTCGAGCTTGGTCTGTACCAGGTGCTTGAGGCTGGCCGGCAATGAGCTGCCTTGCTGGAAAAGCAGCAATTGTGTCAGGAACAGGGGATTGCCTTGGGCGCGATTCACGCACTGGGTCACATAGGTCGTATCGAATTCGCCGAACTGCGTGGCCAGGGTCTGAGCCTCGTGCTGGCGGAGTGGCGCCAGCTCGATCAACGTCAACGGCAAGTCGGCGAGCCACGGGCGCAGCTTGCCCTCCAGCGGGTCCTGCTCGATGCGCGAGGTCAGCATCCAGATCACTGGCGCCTCGCGAACGTCCTGCATCAGCGTGGCCAGGGTCTGGAACAGGGCGTCATCGGCCCAGTGCAGATCCTCGACCAGCAGTACCTGCGGGCACTCGATCGCTTCCCTGAGAATCAGTTCCCGCAAGGCCGTACGCTGCCGTGCCACGCGCGTGTCATGGGTCATCGCCGCATAGACCCGCTCGTGCTCGGGAGGCTGGGGCAGGCCGAGCAGTGGGCGAAAGACCATGGCGTGGTCGCCAGGAAGCCGCAACCAGCGGAGTCTCTCCCGCAACTGACGCTCGGCCGCAACCGGGTCTTCAGGCAGTTTCAACAGCGAACGCAACAGCTGGGCCAAGGGGTTGTCATCAATGCGGGTGCCGAAGTCCAGCACCGTGGCGACATGCAGGTCGGCGTCCTGCTGCTGGACCATATCGATGAACTCGGTGACCAACCGCGTCTTGCCGATCCCGGCGACACCGCGCACGTAGAGGATGTGCCCCGTCTGGTAGGCGCGGGTGGTCTCCAATACGGCCTTGAACTGGCTGACCTCGAGGTGACGGCCGATGAGGTCGAAGCGCGAGGCCTGGCCGGCTTGCAAGGGATGTAGGTAGCGCACGAAATCCGGGTGCGCCTGCTTGTCGAAGGCGAAACGTTCGGCGAGTTGCACGGCGAGCCCGCGTTCCCCCCAAACGGCTGGCGCCCCTACACCGGGAAGCGCCGGAAGACAGGGTTCGGATGGCGGCGCCTGATCGGCAGCGGCTGGCCACTGCTGGGCGGCGAAGTGAATGTCGCCGTCGGCGAGACGAGCTTCCGCCAGCAGGCGAGAAATGGCGATGGCACACTGCAGGCAACGCAGGGCGTCGCTACGGTAGGCGCGAGGCAGCCCGAAGATGGCTTCCAACTGCGCGGATTCGGTACCGTCGTGCAGAGTGCCGCCAAACTGCTCGATGCGCTCGCCGATCGCTTGCGTCAGGTGCTTGGTGAGCCCCGTCGCTCTGACGACCAGGCGGATGACATTGCGGCTCTCGTCGTCATCCGCTGGCGCTTCCGTCGCCAGCGGTGATGCGACGGGCGGCGGCGATGCCCGCGACTCCAGCGCCTCGACCTCGACCTCGTAAACGGTGGCAAGGTGACGAGCGGTACGATACAACACTGGCTTGCCGCTTTCGGCGCGCTTGATCGACGCGATGGAGACGCATAGTCGTTGCTCGAAACAGCGCTGTGCCAATGCTTCCTGGCTCAGCCCGAGGTGTTTGCGCAGTCTTTTGAGGTGCTGTGGGTCCAGCACCAGACGACCGTCGTGTTGTGTTGTCCCTGCCAATGTGCCACTCCTTTTTATGCATTCTTATTATCTTTCGGTTGTCTCGTCGTTGTTGCTTTCCTGGGTCAGTGCCTTGAATCTGAGTCTGACATAATCCTCCGTCCCCCCGCCCTGGGCATTCCATCGCTGTCCTGCCACGAGATCATCGGAAGCATTCATGTCGGTAGTGGCTCCGTCTAGGGTCGGGTTCTCGTTTCAGATTAACAGCTCTCGTTGACAGGTTGGCGTCTCTCTTCGAATGTAATGACGTACCGAACGCAAAGGAGGAAAATCGCGATGGCATTCGCACTATCGACCATGCAGTTGGAAAGTTCCGCTTTCGAGTCGCAGGGCAGGATTCCTACCAAGCATACCGGTGAGGGAGACGATGTCTCTCCGGCGTTGTCCTGGCGCGATGCGCCGCAGGATACCAAGGCCTTCGCGGTGATTTGTCATGATCCCGATGCGCCACTGGTGCAGAATGGCACCTACGGCTTCGTGCACTGGGTGCTGTACAACCTGCCGGCGTCCACTACGCGCTTGGAGGAGGGCGCCAGCGAAGGCACCGCTGGGGTCAACGACTTCGGCAAGCAGGGCTACGGCGGCCCCATGCCACCCCCGGGTCACGGTTTGCACCAGTACTACTTCTGGGTACTGGCCCTGGACAGCGAACTCGATCTGCCGGCCGGCCTCAGCCTGGGAGAATTCCTGAGCAAGGCGGAGCCCCATCTGCTGGGCATGAACCGGCTGGTGGGTACTTACCAGCGCGACTGAGAAGCCTAAAGCTTTGTTTGAAAAGTCGCCGAGCGAAGACCAGACAAGGCAAAAATCAGCGAAAAGACGGAGTTTACATGGGTAGTAAATGAGTACTTTGAGCTGATTTTTAACGCCGTATGGTCGAGCGCAGGCAGTTTTCAGGCAAAGCTAAAAATCTTCCACGCCCCGGGCGCGCAGCTCCTGGGGCAACAGGGCGGCGTGGATCACGGCGTTGACCGGCGTGGCCACGCCGTATTCGATGCCCAGTCTCACTACCGCGCCGTTCTGGGATTCGAGTTCCGAAGGCCGTCCTTCCAGTATGTCGCGTTGCATGGACGCGGTGCTCTTCTCCGGCATTGCATCGATGAACTTCGAGGCTCGCGCCACGGCGTCATTGGGTAGGGCCACGCCCTTGGCCAAGCCGACGCGATAGATCTCCACCAGTATCTGTTCGATGGTGTGACGAGTTTCCGGCAGGGTTCGGGTAATGCCGATCGGGGCTCGCGTGATACTGCCGATGCCACTCATGGCACAGATGAACAGGAACTTGCTCCAGATCGCCACCTGAATGTCATCGGCGATGTCGGCCTGGACGCCGGTAGCGCGTGCAAAAGCGTCTTTCAGGCGCTGGGTGCGTTCGCTGGTACGGTTGTCGAGTTCGCCGATCCGCACGAACGGGTCGAGGCCGGCGTGGCGGATCACCCCCGGGCCTTCCCGCCAGGCCAGGATGCCGCACAGCCCGCCGATCACGTGCTCTTGCCCAAGCACGTCGGCCAATTGATCCACCGCCTCGACGCCATTCTCCAGTGGCACCACGAAGGTGTCATGGCCGATCATCGGGCGCATCTCCTCGGCGGCATCCATCACCTGCCAGGCCTTGACCGCGACGATTACGCAGTCCACGGGACCCACGCTCGCCGGGTCGTTGGAGACCTTGGCGGAAGGGATGGTGAAGTCGCCGGCAATGCTGTGCACATGCAGTCCCTTGTGCTTGATGGCATTCAGATGATCGCCACGGGCGATGAAGGTCACGTCTTCTCCGGCTTCGGCCAGGCGACCGCCGAAATAGCCGCCCACACCGCCGGCCCCATAGATGGCAATTCGCATGTCGTGTCCTGGAAAGTGGCTTCGATGAGTGTAGTGACAGCTTAGATCAAGGCACCATTTTTGTGGCGGTCTCAGCCATTCAGGCGTGCCAGTGCGCCACGCGCCTCATCCTGCCAGCGCCCGGGCAGCTCGGCGGCCCGTCGCAGGGCCTGTCGGGCTTCGTCGATCTTGCCCAAGCCTTCCAAGGTCAGGCCCAGATTGAGCCATGCGACCGCCAGGTCCGGGCGCCGTTCAGTCGCCTCGCGGAAGGCCGTCGTAGCGCCATTGGCGTCGCCGTCTGCATGTCGGGCATTACCAAGGGCGAACCAACCCATGGCGTCCTCCGGCCAGCGCTTGGTCATGGCCTGCCAAGCGGGTAGGGCCGCTTGAGCGTCGTTGGCTTGTTCGAAGGCGGCAATGGCCTGCATGGCGCGGCGTGGTCCCACACTCACCGGGAATTCACCGGGAGGGAGGACGACCAAGGCCCAGCGGTCACTGCGCGCCCAAGTGGCATCGAAGCGGCGGAACGATTCAAGGCGGTTGGCTTCCTCGCCACTATGCAGGGTCAGCAACTCCTCGTTCAGGTCGTAACCGATGGCCACCGCGTAATGCCACATGGGCCAGACTGGCAACGAGAGGTTCTGCATCACCATCACCGGGTGGCCGGCATCGAGTTCGCTCAGCAGGGACTCGAAATTGCCATCGAGCACGAAACCGATCCGGCCGTAGCGGCGTACGCTGGCCTGTATTTCCGGCTGGATGCTGCCTTCGCGACCAGGTAGGTAGACTTGGGGAATCAGGGTATCGACGCCGACGTCCACACCACTCGCGTTGAGCACCATGGCCAGTGATGCAGGGCCGCACTGGTAGAGGCGCTGGGCGTGGAAGGGCACGTCATCGATATGGCCGCGTTCGGCGATGCCCATGTCGCTGGGGCTGGCCAGACGGGGGCCGGTAGCGCAGCCCGTCATCAGTCCAATCAGCAGTACCAACAGCAGAACGCCCGCAAGGCGGGCGTTCGCTGGCGACGTAGTTGTCGTTTGACTAGTCATGGCTGACGGCATCAGCGCGTGAACGGGAAGACATTGGTCAGACCGAGGATATCGGTGACCAGCAGAATCACGAAGATGAGCACCAATGCCCCGACAACGCTGCCACCGCCGGCACCGGCGGGCAGGTCATCGAGGTGCTCGGCCATCTGCCGCACTTCCTCGTCGGACAGGGCCGCGACACGGGCTTCGACATCGGCCGGATCGACGCCCTGTACCAAGAGCTGTTCCTGGACGTCCTGGCGGGCGAGGATTTCGTTGATGCGTTCACGATCGGCATTTACTTGATCGGACTGGAGGGCGTCCTGCGTCGATACCAGTGGCGAGGCAGGCTGTGGTGCAGCGGCGACCGGCAGGCTGCCCAGTACCAGGAAGGCGATCAACAGCGGGCTGAGAACTCGTGTCAGTTTCTTCATGGTAGCGGTTCCTTACTTGTGGGATTTGGCTTCCGGGAATGACGAGACGATCCTTCGTCCTTTTCAAGTTCCACACGATGCTAAATCAGTATAGAGCGAGAGCGCGATGATTTTCATGCCCTTTTTCGATTGAGGGTGGCTATCGCAGCTCGAGGAAGCGCTATAGCCTCACCTGTAGCCGGCCATCAATGCGCGTATCAACGGCGTATCGGCATCGCGGTGGGTAGGCAATTCGAAGCGCGCCTTGGCGATGGCCGTGCGCGAGAGTTCGGCTGTGATCAGGATTTCCTGATCGCTTTCTCCGGCCTGAGCCAAAGATTCGCCGCGTGGGCCAAGGATTCGCGAACCGCCCCAGAAATGGTTGTCGCCCTCGGGGCCGAAGCGGTTGGCCATGATCACTGGGGTGCCGTAGGTCATGGCATAGAAGCGTACATTGAGTGCCCAGTTCTGTTCATTGGAGAACTCTTCGCTGACGATGCCAGAGGCAGAGTTGATCGGTGCGCAAAGCACCGTGGGGCGCGCGAGTAGGGCGGCATGCACCAATGCCGGGTTCCATAGGTCGGCGCAGATCAGTTGCGTAGCCGACCATCCGGGGCGAATCCAGGTGTGAGTGAGCCGGTTTCCGTGGGTGAACCATTTACCTTCTTCCAGACCACCGTAGGTCGGCAGGTTGAGCTTGCGGTGCACGGCACGGATCTCGCCATCATGCAGAATCGCCAGGGCGTTGTAGTATTCGCCCGGGCTGGCTTCCTCGACGAAACCCACCACCGTCTGCATCTCGTGACAGGCCTTGGTCAGGCTGGCGAGCCGCGGGTCTTCCAGGGGCATGGCCACCTGCATCACACGGTTGCCCAGACCATAGCCGGTCAGCGACAGTTCGGGGAATACCAGCAATTCCAGGTCTTGGTCGTGAGCCTCGGAGATGACTTCGAGATGGCGTTCGAGATTGGCATCGACGTCGGCCAGGGTCGTGTTGATCTGTGCCGCCCCCACGCGCAGGGTGTCCTGATAGTGCATGTGTCGCATCCTCGCCTGACGGTGACGGGAAAGCCGCCCGCGGGCGGCTTTCTGGATGATGGAACGAGTGTGCCAGGAGTCGCCGGCGTGTTACAGCAGCTCATGCTCTTCGAGAAAGCTCCGGGCGACATTCTCGATGGTCTCGCGCTCGACATCGACCCGCGCGTTGAGCTCGGCCATGGTTTCGTCGTCAAGCAGGGTAGAAAGTGCATTCATCTGCTCTTCCAGCTCCGGGAACTCCTCGAGTACGTCTTGGCGGACCACAGGAGTCAGGGCATAGGCCGGGAAGAAGTTCTGGTCATCCTCCAGGACGTGGAAGTCGAAGGCGGGTATACGCCCGTCGGTCGCGAACACCAGGCCGACTTCCACCTGACCGTCGCGCAGTGCCTGGTAGACCAGACCGGAATCCATGCGGCTGATGTCGGCGCGACCGACGCGGAAGTCGTAGGCCTCCTGCAACGGTCGCCAGCCGTCTTCGCGGGCGTAGAACTCAGCGTTTATGGCGAAGGTCAGGGGCTCGTCGTCATTGATGGCTTGGGCCAGGTCGGAGAGGGTCCTGATGCCGCGCTCCTCGGCGTCCTCCTCGCGCATGGCCAAGGCATAGGTGTTGTTGGCCGCTGAGGGGGCCAGCCATACCAGCCCCTTCTCGGCGTCGAGTTCCTTGACGCGCTCGTAGGTCTCCTCGGGGCCGAGACTTTCGGTAATGTTGTTGTAATTGATCAGCGAAGTGCCGGTGTATTCCCAATACAAATCGATCTGACCGTTCTCCTGGGCCTGGCGCAGTACGGCGGAGCCCATGCCGGAGCGACTATCCACCTCGTAGCCCAGGCCCTCGAGGTACTGGGTAGTCATACTGGTCAGGATTTGCTGTTCGGTGAAGTCCTTGCCACCGACCACGATGTCCTGGGCCTGGGCGCTGGCCAGGGAACTGGCCAAGACCAGGCCGGTGAGAGTTGTCATCAAGCGTTTCATGATTGTCGTCTCCTTGCTTGTAGAGTTGGCATGTCAGGCACGTGAAGGATTGACCCCACGCGGCACGACAAGGAAGGCGGTGGTGGCGATCAGGGCATCGACGATGATCGCCAGCAGGGCGGTGGGAATGGCTCCGGCCAGCATCATCACTGTGTCGTAGAGAGCGATGCCGGTGAAGATCAGCTCGCCTAGCCCACCGGCGCCGATCAGGAAGGCCAGCGGTACCGTTCCCACATTGATGGTCAGTGCGGTGCGGATGCCGGCGAATATCACGTACAGGGCATTGGGAAGCTCCACCTTGAACAACCGCTGGGTGGGTGACATGCCGATGCCGGCGGCGGCTTCCATCAGCGCCGGAGAAACGCCCTTGAGCCCGGCGTAGGTATTGCGCGCGATCGGCAGCAGGGTGGCGACGAACAGACCGAATATCGCCGGTACCGTACCGATGCCCAGGAAACTCATCGACAGCGCGAGTACCGCCAGGGTCGGAATGGTGGTGCCAACGTTCAGCACCTGCATGGCGCTTTCGGCGATGCGAGCCATGCTGGGCCGCGACAGCACGATGCCCAGCGGAATGGCAGCGGCGATGGCCAAGCCTCCCGAGACGGCGGTCAACCACAGGTGCTGGCCCATCAGGTACTGCACATCGGGCAGATAGAACAGGAATTCATCGATCACCCCGCTGGCATGGCTCCAGACACCGGCAAAGAAGACCGCTGCCACCAGCAGTACGCGTAAGGCCCCTTTCATGGTCTGAATGGGCATCGGCTCACTCCTTGGGCGTGGTGTCGGTCAGGGCCGTGGCATTCGGCGACACGTCACCCTCGAGAGCGCGATAACGCGAGCCCAGGTGGCGCGTCATGGAGCGCTGGGTGATCTGGCCGCACACCCGCCCGTCGTCGTCCACACAAGGCAACCAGGTGGTGTCGTGGGCAAACATCAGCGATGCCACCTTGCGCAGGTCGTCATCCAGATTGACCGAGGCCGGTATGCCCAGGAAGTGGTCGCGACAGTAACCCTTGGTGGTGCGGGCAACCGAGCGGGTAATGATGCCGACCGGCTGGCGTCTATCGTTGACCATCAGGATCGAACTCTGATAGCCGAAGTCGTCGATCCGAGCCAGCGCCGCTTCCAGCGTATCGTCGGGACGCACGCAGCCGATGTCGTCGGATACCACGTCGCGCACCTTGACCAGGTTGAGCCGCTTGAGCGCGCGGTCTTCGCCGAGAAAGGATTCGACGAAGGCATTCCTGGGGGCGGCCAGCAGATCGTCAGGGGTCGAAGACTGGACCAGCTTGCCCTCGCGGAATATGGCAATGCGATCGCCCATCTTGATGGCTTCGTCGATGTCGTGGCTGACGAACATGATGGTCTTCTTGAGCTCTTGTTGCATCTTGAGGAACTCATCCTGGATCACCGCGCGGTTGATCGGGTCGATGGCGCCGAAGGGTTCGTCCATCAGCATCACCGGTGGGTCGGCGGCCAAGGCGCGTGCCACCCCGATGCGCTGTTGCTGGCCACCGGAAAGCTCGTTGGGATAGCGCTTGAGGAAGGCATCGGGCTCCATTGCGATCATCGCCATCATCTCGCGGGCGCGTTCCTTGTAGCGCGCCTTGTCCCAGCCCAGCAGCCTGGGCACCACGGTGATGTTTTCCTCGATGGTCATGTTCGGAAACAGACCGATCTGCTGTATCACGTAGCCGATTCCGCGGCGCAGGTCCTGGGTGTCCATGCCGGTGGTGTCCTCACCATTGATGTACACCTTTCCCGAGGTCGGGCGGATGATCCGGTTGATCATCTTCAGCGTAGTGGTCTTGCCGCATCCCGAGGGGCCGAGCAGGACGCAAATCTCGCCGGCAGGAACTTCCATGTCGATATGGTCGGCGGCGACCACGGCGCCCTTGGGGGTATCGAAGACCTTGGTCAGGCTATCGAGTTGAATCATGCGGTTATCCTTGTCGGGTAAGCACAGGACAGCGCGTGACGGTCGTCAGGCGATGGAGGTGTCGCGCTCCATGCCCTTGGGAGTCAGGCGCTTCTGCAGCGCCAGCAGCGAATAGTCGACGACGATTGCCAACAAGCTGACCGCGACCGCGCCGACGATGAGCTGGCGTGGGTCGGATTGGGAGATACCGCGACTGATGAAGGTGCCGAGCCCACCAGCGCCGATATAGGCGGCGATCGCCATTACCCCGATGTTGAGCACCACAGCGGTACGAACCCCGGCCATGATCACTGGCACCGCCAGAGGGATCTCGACCATGCGCAGGCGTTGGTTGTGGCTCATGCCGATCCCTCGTGCGGCTTCGCGCAGGGCCGGGTCGACATTGTTGATGGCGGTGTAGGTGTTGCGAATGATCGGCAGTTGCGAATAGAGCAATACGGCGATGACTGCCGGCAGATAGCCGATGCCCTGGCCGATGAGCGACAGGACCGGGATCATGATCCCGAACAGCGCGATCGAGGGAATGGTGACGATGATCGAGGCCAGATAGAGGACTGCGCGCGCCAGGCGTTCGCTCTTGGTGATGGCGATGCCGATGGGGACGCCGGTCAAGGTTGCTATTCCGACCGCCACCCCGACCAGGGAAATATGCTCGATCGTACGGGTCAGCAATAGATCGAGGTTATCCAAGGCAAACAGGATCAGTTCCAATCGACGTCTCCTTGTTGCTTGTATGGGCTCTCTTCGGCGTGGAAGCTAAAGTGGTTTACCGCCGAGTCTGGGGAGCTGTGCGGGTCGCGTCGAAATGTCGTGAGCTTATCAGAGTGTAGTATCTATTTGTTTTGAAAATGAATTACGATCCATAATTACAATTATTAATGATACTGATGCGACGAGCTTCCGCATGGCGCCATACCCGCTTTTCCAGTTCCACGAGCAAAAAGATCGCCATGCCACTGGCCAGGATCACGTTCCCCATGCTGCGCTGCGGTGATCCAGGGCAAGGAATAGTGGTTAAGGGTGTCATATAGTGAAGGTCATGCATTCGCTCCGGAAGCACGGGAGCAAGCCTTCACATGCGGAGGTCGAGATGAGTCGAGCCTTTACCCAAGATGACGATGAGCGCCCCGAGGCGCCGCCGGAACGTGCCATCAGCGATCAGCCGAACTATATGACCCAGCGCGGCCATGAGGCGATGCATCGGCAGTTGGAGGAACTTCGGCGACGTCGCGAGACGCTGAAGAGCAGCGAAGCGCTGGAGGGCGAGAGTGATCTTGCTCTGGTGGAGCGCGACATTCGCTACTTCACCACCCGCCTGGCATCGGCGATCGTGGTGCCGCCCCAGACGGGCACGCCAGAGCGGGTGGCCTTCGGTACACGGGTGCATTTCGAGGACGAGCAGGGCAATGCACATTGTTACCGCATCGTGGGTGAAGATGAGGCGTTGGCTTCGGCCGAGGAGCAGCCCGAGCATACCACTCGACCGTTGAGTTGGGCGTCTCCCCTGGCCAGGGCACTGATGGGGGCCAGCGTGGGCGATACGGTGGTATGGCCTCGACCGTCCGGCAATATCACGATCGAGGTCACGGCGATCGAGGCGTGAACGCATGGCGATTTGGCCCATGATCGACACGTTTGCTCCCACGGTCAGCGTGCCTCAGCTCGGGTATAATGGTGGTTTTCCACTGCTTGACCTCGGAGCACCATGACCCCGACACGAGACGCCTGTCCCTGCGGCAGTGGCCGGCCATTGGTCGACTGCTGCGGCCCCTGCCACGAGGGCCGGCCGGCCCCGACGCCGGAGGCACTGATGCGCTCCCGCTTCAGTGCCTTCGCGCTGGATCGGCGTGACTACCTGCTGGCTAGCTGGCACCCGGACACGCGGCCAGCCAGCATCGAACCGCATGACACCACCAAGTGGGTAAGACTGGAAATTCTCGGTCATGAAACCCAAGGCGACAGCGATCGTGTCCACTTTCGGGCGACGTTCCGTGACGCTCGCCGCTGGCAGGTATTGGAAGAGAACTCCCGCTTCGTCCGGGAGGATGGGCGCTGGTACTACCTCGATGGGACTCCATCCGTCACCCGCCTGAAGCCCGGCCGTAATGACCCCTGTCCGTGCGGAAGCCAACGCAAGTTCAAGAGTTGCTGTGGGCGCTGAGGCTTTCCGGCGGCAAGCTTTCGCGAGGGCGCTGTAAACCCTTCCTTGGGCGCTACATTTGCCATCCTTGGCAAATGACCCTCGCTACGCCTTGCCCCCGGCACCCCTCAAAGCGTCATGGCAGCGATCCAGCCAAAGACGACCAACGGGATATTGTAGTGCAGGAAGGTGGGCACCACGCTGTCCCAGATATGGTCGTGCTGGCCGTCGGCATTGAGTCCGGCGGTGGGGCCGAGTGTCGAATCCGAGGCTGGTGAGCCGGCATCTCCCAAGGCTGCGGCGGTGCCCACCAGGGCCACGGTGGCCATCGGCGAGAAACCGAAGTTCAGCGCCAGGGGCACGTAGAGCGAAGCGATGATCGGAATGGTCGAGAATGACGAGCCGATGCCCATGGTGATGAACAGGCCCACCAGTAGCATGATCAGGGCGGCCAGCCCCTTGTTGTCACCGATCAGGGCGGTGGAGCTCTCCACCAGCATTTCCACCTCACCGCTGGCTTGCATCACGCTGGCGAAGCCGGCCGCCGAGATCATGATGAAGCCCACCAGCGCCATCATGCGCATGCCTTCGGTGAAGATGCCGTCCTGTTCATGCCAGCGGAACACGCCGCTCACCGACAGCAGGGCGAAGCCGAAGATCCCGCCAAGCACCATGGAGCCGCTGACGAGTTGGGTGGCCACCGTGCCGCCCAGGGCCACTGCCAGCACACCCAACTGCCAGGGGGCCAGGTGACGGGCGGCCTGGGCTTGACTCTCATCGCCATGGGCCAGGTCGAGGTCCTGGTACGTGCGCCGGCGGCGATAGCTGAACAGCAGGGCGGTCAGCAGCCCCAACGCCATGCCGCCAATCGGTACGATCATGGCCATGGGGACCATCGCGGGGGTGACGTTGAGCCCCAGTGAGGTACCCGCTTCATTCAGGTTGGCGAGCAGGATGTCATGGAGAAAGATCGAGCCGAAGCCCACTGGCAGCAGCATATAAGGGGCGGTGATACCGAAGGTGATCACGCAGGCCACGGCACGGCGATCGAGCTCGAGGTGGTTCATCAGCTTCAGCAGCGGCGGCACCAGTACCGGGATGAAGGCGATATGCACCGGAATCAGGTTCTGGGAGCTCACCGCAGCGGCGAGCAGGGCCGCCAGCAGAGTATAGGTAACCATGCGGCGGCTGCCGCCCGATTCGTCCAAGTGGAAGCGGCGGATCGCCCGGTTGGCCATCAGCTCGGTAATGCCGGAGCGGGAGAGGGCCACGGCAAAGGCACCGAGTACCGCGTAGGAAAGCGCCACTGTGGCACCGTTGCCAAGGCCTTCATTGAAGGCGTTTAGGATAGCGTCGAGCGGCATGCCCGCATAAAGCCCGCCAACCAGGCTGGCGACGATCAGGGCGAAGACCACGGAAACGCGGGCGAGACTCAGGGTAACCATCACCAGGATGGCCAGGACGACAGCATTCATGATTGTCCTTGATTTTGTCGTTAGGGGTATGAACGTGAACGACGAACGCGCCGCCGCATGACGGCGCGTTCGATATGAGCGCTCCCGCGCAAGCAAGGCGCGGGCCGGAACTCAGTGACTGGGCAGCAGCGTGGCGGGCACCAGGTCACTCAGGGTGCGATCGAGCAATAGCTCGGTGGCGGCCTCGATATCCGGGGCGAAGAAGCGATCCTTGTCGTAGTAGGGCACGCGCTCACGCAGCGTTCGCCGTGCCCGCTCGAGCACCTCGGTGGTGTGGAGTCCGGTGCGGAAGTCGAGCCCCTGGCAGGCGGCCAGCCACTCGATGGCCAGGATGCCGCGCACGTTGTCGGCCATCTCCCACAGTCGCTTGCCGGCGGCCGGTGCCATGGAGACGTGATCCTCCTGGTTGGCCGAGGTTGGCAGGCTGTCGACGCTGTGTGGGTGGGCCAGGGCCTTATTCTCGCTGGCCAGCGCCGCCGCCGTGACCTGGGCGATCATGAAGCCGGAATTGACCCCACCGTTCTCGACCAGGAAGGGCGGCAGTTGCGACATGTGCTTGTCCATCATCAACGAGACGCGACGCTCGGTGAGCGAGCCGATCTCGGCGATGGCCAGGGCAAGGTTGTCGGCGGCCATGGCCACAGGCTCGGCGTGGAAGTTGCCGCCGGAAATGATGTCGCCTTCCGCGGCGAACACCAGCGGGTTGTCCGATACGGCGTTGGCCTCTACTGCCAGTACCTCGGCGGCCTGGCGAAGTTGAGTCAGACAGGCGCCCATCACTTGGGGCTGACAGCGCAGTGAGTAGGGGTCCTGGACCTTGCCGCAATTGGCATGGGAATCGCTGATTTCGCTGCGCTCCCCCAACAGATGACGATAGGCTGAGGCTGCGTCGATCTGTCCCTGTTGGCCGCGTATGGCGTGGATGCGCGCATCGAATGGCGCACGCGAGCTGAGAGTGGCTTCCACGGTCAGTGCACCGCACACGGTGGCGGCGGCATAAAGGTCTTCGGCCTCGAACAGCCCACGCAGGGCATAGGCAGTGGAGACCTGGGTACCATTGAGCAGTGCCAGGCCCTCCTTGGGCGCCAGAGCGAGTGGCTCGAGGCCGGCGATCTCCAGCGCCTGACGGGCCGGCAGCCATTCGCCCTTGTGTCGGGCCTTGCCTTCGCCGAGCAGCACCACGCTCATATGCGCCAGCGGTGCCAGGTCACCGGAGGCCCCCACCGAGCCCTTGAGCGGAATGTGGGGATAGACCTCGGCATTGACCAGTGCGATCAGGGCGTCAAGGACGTCGCGGCGAATGCCCGAGAAGCCACGTGCCAGGCTATTGACCTTGAGCACCATGATCAGCCGTACCAAGGCATCACTCATGGCCTCGCCGACACCGGTGGCATGCGACAGCACCAGCGAGCGCTGCAGGTCCTCGAGGTGATCCTTGTCGATGCGGGTCTGGGCCAACAAGCCGAAGCCGGTGTTGATGCCGTAGACGGTGCGGTCTTCCGCCACCACCCGGTTGACGCAATCGACGCCACTCTGGATTGCCTCATCGGCACTGGTCGGCAGTTCGACCTGGCACGGCGCCTGATACACCCGGCGCCACTGCGCCAGGGTCATCTTGCCGGGGTTGATCGTCATCGCTTCCATCAGTCGTTTTCCTCGTTGAGCATTGGCAGGTCTAGCCCGTTCTCTTGCGCACAGCGCTTGGCGATCTCGTAACCGGCATCGGCGTGACGCATCACCCCCGTACCGGGGTCGTTGCGTAGCACCCGGCCCAGACGGGCATGGGCGTCATCCGTGCCGTCGGCGACGATCACCACCCCGGCGTGCTGGGAGTAGCCCATGCCCACGCCGCCGCCATGGTGCAGTGACACCCAGGTGGCACCACCGGCGGTGTTGAGCAGGGCGTTGAGCAGTGGCCAATCGGATACAGCGTCGCTGCCGTCGAGCATGCCCTCGGTCTCGCGGTTGGGGCTGGCCACCGAGCCGGAGTCGAGGTGATCACGGCCGATCACGACCGGTGCCTTGAGTTCGCCATTGGCGACCATCTCGTTGAAGGCCTGGCCGAGGCGGGCGCGGTCCTTGAGGCCTACCCAGCAGATCCGCGCCGGCAGCCCCTGGAAGCTAATGCGTTCGCGGGCCATGTCAAGCCAGTGGCGCAGGTGCGGATCGTCAGGGATCAGCTCCTTGACCTTCTGGTCGGTCTTGTAGATGTCTTCCGGATCACCGGACAGCGCCGCCCAACGGAATGGGCCGATGCCTTGGCAGAACAGCGGGCGGATATAGGCCGGCACGAAGCCGGGGAAGTCGAAGGCATTCTCGACGCCCTCTTCCTTGGCCATCTGGCGAATGTTGTTGCCGTAGTCGAAGGTTGGTACGCCCATCTTCTGAAAGTCGAGCATGGCCTGTACGTGCACGGCCATGGAGCGTTTGGCAGCCTTGACTACCGTCTCCGGCTCGCGGTTGCCACGCTCGACGTACTCGTCCCAGGTCCACCCCGAGGGCAGGTAGCCGTGCAACGGGTCGTGGGCGCTTGTCTGGTCGGTGACCATGTCCGGCTTGATGCCACGCTTGACCAGTTCGGGCAGGACATCGGCGGCATTGGCGCACAGGCCGATGGAAACCGCCTTGCCCTCGCTGGTGTAACGCTCGATACGCGCCAAAGCATCGTCCAGGTCCGTGGCCTGTTCATCCAGGTAGCGGGTGCGCAGGCGGAAGTCGATGCGCGACTGCTGGCATTCGATGTTCAGCGAACACGCGCCGGCCAGGCTTGCCGCCAGTGGCTGGGCGCCACCCATGCCTCCGAGACCGGCGGTGAGGATCCAGCGGCCGGTGAGCTTGCCGTCGTAGTGCTGGCGCCCGGCCTCGACAAAGGTCTCGTAGGTGCCCTGGACGATGCCTTGGGAACCGATGTATATCCATGAGCCAGCGGTCATCTGGCCATACATCATCAGACCTTTCCTATCCAGCTCGTTGAAGTGCTCCCAGTTGGCCCAGGCCGGTACCAGGTTGGAGTTGGCGATCAGCACGCGCGGGGCGTCCTTGTGGGTCTCGAACACGCCCACCGGCTTGCCGGACTGGATCAGCAGCGACTGGTTGTCTTCCAAACGACGAAGAGTCTCGACGATCTTGTCGAAGCACTGCCAGTCGCGGGCGGCGCGACCGATGCCGCCATACACCACCAGGTCCTCGGGGCGCTCTGCCACGTCCGGGTGCAGGTTGTTCATCAGCATGCGCAGCGGTGCTTCCGTCAGCCAGCTCTTGCAGGAAAGCTCGCTTCCGGTGGGGGCAGCAATCTTGCGGCTCGGGTCGTGACGCGGGTCGCTAGAGAGCGTTTGGTGGCTGGTCATCGTGTCGTTCCTCTCGAGTCTTTCGCCTTTCAGGCATTCAGGGTCAGGTGGTGGATCAATCGAGCCGCTGCCTTGGCGGTACGGCCGTCGATATCGAAATTCGGGTTGAGTTCGGCGATGTCGGCCACGCGCAGCTTGCCGCTGTCGCGAATCACCTTGATCAATGGCTCGATCAGGGTCAGGGAGACACCGTGGGCTGCCGGAGCGCTGACGCCGGGGGCCTCGCAGGCCGGCAGTACGTCCAGGTCGATGGTCAGGTAGAGGTGATCGCAGTGGACGATGAAGCGCTCCAGATCCAGCACGATGGCGTCAAGCGTCGTTCTGTTTATCTCGTGGTCCTCGCGTACCAGCACGTCCAGCTCGGCGGCCCGCTCGAATAGCGCGCGGGTGTTGGACGCACGACTCACTCCCAGGCAGGCGTAGTGGAATGGCCAGCCACGTTCATCGCACTGCTGGGCGATCTGTGCGAAGGGGGTGCCGGACGAAGAGCCCCGACGCGGATCGCGCAGGTCGAAATGCGCATCGAAGTTGACGATGCCGATCCTCGGTGCAAGGCCGTCCGGCTCCCGTTGCTGTTTCTCCAGGTGCCGAGCCAGGCCCAGCCAACTGCCATAGGCCACTTCATGGCCTCCGCCCAGGACGATGGGCTGGTGGCCGGCATCGAGCAGCCGTTCGAGGCGCTTGCCTAGATGCTCCTGGGCGCTCTCCAGCGCATTGCCGTGGCAGTGCACATCTCCGGCATCGTAGGCAGGGGCCTGGCGGTGCCAGGCAAGATTCGCCAATGTCTTGCGCAAGGCCCGAGGCGCCGCGGCGGCGCCGATACGTCCCTGGTTGCGTGCCACGCCGGCGTCCGATGCAAAGCCGATCAATGCCACTCCGGTGGGGCTGTCATCGGCAAGTGGACGGATGCACTGGTGCCAGCGCAGGCTATCCGGCTCGGGATCCTCGCGACCGGCCCAAGGCGACATATCGATGACCTCAATGTTCATGGCTGATCCCTCCCTCGAGCCGTCCATTGAAGATCCGCTGACGCAGGCGGCCGGGCTGGACGGCATAGGCCAGTTCCGCTGCTGTGTCGATGTTCCAGAGGCAGAGGTCGGCGGGGGCGCCCTCCTGAATTCGACCCAACTCGGGGCGTCCGAGTGCGCGGGCACCATGCGCTGTCATGCCGGCCAGCGCTTCGCGTGGTGTGAGTCTGAACAACACGCAGCCCAGATTGAGCATCAGCGTGGGCATGAATAGTGGTGAACTACCCGGGTTTGCGTCGGTGGCCAGCGCCATGGGCACCCCGGCTTCGCGAAGTGTGGCGATGGGGGGTTGCTTGGTCTCGCCCAGGGTATGGAAAGCCCCGGGCAGCAACACTGCTACGCTGCCCGCTTCGTGAAGGGCGGCCACACCAGCCTCGTCCAGGTACTCGATGTGATCGGCGGAGAGCGCCCCGTGCCGTGCCGCCATGGCGGTGCCGCCGAGATTGGAAAGCTGCTCGACATGGGCCTTGATGGGCAGGCCATGGGCTTCGGCGGCCTCGAAGACCCGCTCGCATTGGGCCACCGAGAAGGCGATCTTTTCGCAGAAGACATCCACCGCATCGGCCAGGCCCTGTGCGGCCGCCGCCGGAATCATCTCGTGGCACACCAGGTCGATGTAGCCGTCGCTGTCGTTCTTGAATTCGGGGGGCAGAGCATGGGCGCCGAGCAGGGTGGTGACCACCCGCACCGGCAGTGCGTCGCCCAGTCGCCGCGCCACGCGCAGCATCTTGAGTTCGTCTTCGACGGTGAGGCCATAACCCGATTTGATTTCCACCGTGGTCACGCCGTCGTTCATCAAGGCTTGCAAGCGCGAGAGAGCGGCGTCGAACAAAGCCTCTTCGCTGGCCTCGCGGGTGGCGCGTACGGTGCTGAGGATGCCGCCTCCTTGGCGGGCGATCTCCTCGTAGCTCACTCCTTCGAGGCGACTTTCGAACTCGTCGGCGCGCGAGCCGCCGAATACCAGGTGGGTATGGCAGTCCACCAGGCCTGGGGTCATCACCCCGCCACGAGCCATCTCCTCGCAGTCTGTGGCACGGGAGGCGTCGAACTTGCGCATCGGCACGAGCCGGGCGATCCGCTCGCCTTCGACGATCACCGCCATGGGCTCGGGCAGGGTGTCGTGCCCATCGAAGACGCGGACGTCGCGCCATAGTCGCTTGGTCGACTGATTGCCTGACATGTGGCCTCCCACCTGAATGTATTTGTATATACATTTAGAGCAAGCCTATCGTGACGTCAACCCCCACCCTTTCTCCGCATGCTTTCGCCTTTTGGTAAAAACCGATCAGTGGTGGTTCGATATCCTCACAACATGCTGAAATAAAAGAAATGATTAGCCTGTTTTTCAAGGGGTGCCGTGGGCTTCATCGCATGCTCGTTAGACCAAAGTCTAGGCGTGAGGGTCCGTCCTTGGCTGGCGCCGCTGAGGCTTGTATTGTATATACATATCCAGGCCCCACACGACAACCACAAGGGAGGAACTTTCCCATGGCGAGCCAAGAACAGATCTCGGGTATCGCGCGACGTCCGTCACCGACCACCGTTCTCAAGCTGTTCGTACCCAGTGCACTGGGCATTCTGATCTTCTTCGTGCCATTGACGATCGCCGGTCGCACCACGATTCCGCTCGATCATATGGTCACCGGTGCACGCACCCTGCTGGGGGATCTCAGTGGCTTCTACGCTCTGGCGCTGATCGTCGCAGGTGCGCTCTATCCGCTGGTCAAGGGCTACTGGCGGCGCAGTCTCACCGAACGCATCTTCACCGTGCTCAAATTGGCCGGAGTGGCAGCGGCGCTGATGGCGTTGACGGGCTGGGGGCCGAACTTCCTGCACGAACCGGACATGCTGCCCTTTCTGTTCGACAAGCTGGTGATTCCGGTGGGGCTGATCGTACCTATCGGCGCCGTATTCCTGGCACTGTTGATCAGTTATGGCTTGCTCGAGCTGGTCGGTGTGCTGCTGCAGCCGGTGATGCGCCCGGTATGGCGTACCCCAGGACGTTCGGCGATCGACGCCGTGGCTTCCTTCGTCGGCAGCTATTCGATTGGTTTGCTGATCACCAACCGTGTCTACCAGGCCGGACAGTACTCGGCCCGCGAGGCGGCGATCATTGCCACTGGCTTCTCCACGGTTTCGGCGACCTTCATGATCATCGTCGCCAAGACACTGGACTTGATGAGTGTCTGGAACGCCTATTTCTGGCTGACGCTGGCCATCACCTTCCTGGTCACGGCGATCACCGTGCGCGTGCCGCCGCTGTCCAGGATGAATGACGAAAAGACCGACGGTGAGCCCGAGGCCTCTTCCGGCAAGCGGCTTTCCACCGCCTGGAACACTGGGCTGGACGTCGCCGCCAAGGCACCGAGCCTGCCGAAGAGCGTGGCAATCAACGTGCGCGAGGGGCTGGTGATGGCGATCAGCATCCTGCCATCGATCATGTCGGTGGGGCTGCTGGGGTTGCTTGCCGCCAAGTACACACCGCTGTTCGAGTGGTTGGGTTGGCTGTTCTACCCGTTCGTGGCGATCTGGGGGCTCGAGGAGGCCGCCGTGCTGGCGCAGGCTTCGGCCGCCGGCCTGGCCGAGATGTTCCTGCCGGCGCTGCTAATGGGTGATGCCGGCTTCGTGGCACGCTTTGCCGCCGGCGTGGTGTCGGTATCCTCGGTGCTGTTCTTCTCCGCCTCGATTCCCTGCATCCTTTCCACCAGTATCCCGCTCTCGGTGGGGCGGATCGTGGTGATCTGGTTCATCCGCCTGGCGCTGAGCCTGATACTGGCGGTGCCGGCGGGGTATCTGGTCGCTATGTCAGCACTCTGAGGCACTGGCCGGCGTGATAGAGCATGAACCCGCTCTCGTAGGCGGCACTCCACAGCGACCTGGCGCGTACCGGGCGAGCCCTTTGGAGGGGAAGGGGCAGCAGGCTGTCGTCACCGCTGACGAGATAATGGGCGAACCCCTTGCCGATCACGGTGCCGGTAGTGATGCCGCGCCCATTGTAGCCCGATACGGCCAGCATCCCCGGTGCTGGCTCGAAGAGCCGCGGGGTATGATCTGGCGTGAAGCCTATCCTACCGGTCCAGGTTCGTTCCCAGTCGAGCTTGCCCAGTTCGGGGAAGTAGTGGCGCTGGATGCGGTTTGCCCAGCACTTGAGAAGGTGGCGGGTTTGGTTTCTCCCCGCCCCAGGCTGCCAAGAATCAGCCGCCCCTGGGCATCGCGACGGATGCTGCTGAGTACGCTACGGGTATCCCAGGCACCTTGTCGCTCGGGGAGAATACGGTCTGCGGCGTCACCCGCCAGAGGACCGGATGCCACCTGGTAGAAATAACCGCCGAAGAAGTGGCGCCGCACCTGGTTCCAGGCATCCCGGGTGTAGGCATTGGTGGCGATCACCACGTGCGGTGCCTTGATGTTGCCACTTGGGGTGACGACGCGCCAGGCATCGCCGACTCGCTCCACGCGCAGCACTGGGCTATGGGTATGTAGTCTGGCGCCCGCCTGGGCCGCGATCCGGGCCAGGCCTCGGGTATAGGCGGTGGGGTTCAGGGTCCCGGCACGCTTGTCGAACAATGCACCGTGGATGCGCCGAGTGCCGATCAGAGCCTGGCAGGCATCGCCCTCGAGCAATTCGACGGGGGCACCACGACGCTGGAATTGCTCGTGGCGCCGGGCCAATTCTGCGCTACCCCGATGATTGGGGGCCAGATGCAGGGTGCCCGTGCGCGTGGCATCGCAAGCGATGGCATGCCGCTCGATCAGGGCGAAGACCTCGTTCGGCGCGTTGCCGAGCATGGCATTGGCGCGTTCGCCTACTTCCGGCCCCAAGGCTTCCCGAATGTCGTCGGGCGGAATCCACATCCCGGCATTGACCAGGCCGACGTTACGCCCGGAGCCGCCGCTGGGAATCTCGCCGGCTTCCAGAACCGTCACGCCAACGCTCCGTTCGGCGAGGTGAAGGGCTGTGGAAAGCCCGGTGATGCCGGCGCCGATGACACACACCTCGCTATCCAGCGCCGTTTCCAACGCTGGATAGGTGGCGTGGGCTTCAGCGGAAGTGCATTCCCATAAGCAACGTGACTCCATCACACCGTCTCCCGCACCTTGGCCTTGGGCGCCGTTCAGTCGAACTTGATGCCCTGAGCCAGTGGCAATTCGCTCGAGTAGTTGACGGTGTTGGTCTGGCGGCGCATGTAGCTTTTCCAGACATCGGAGCCGGACTCGCGACCACCCCCGGTGTCCTTTTCGCCACCGAAAGCGCCGCCAATCTCGGCACCGCTGGGTCCGATGTTGACGTTGGCGATGCCGCAGTCGCTGCCGACGCTGGACACGAAGGTTTCCGCCTCGCGCACGTCGGTGGTGAAGATGCACGACGAGAGCCCCTGCGGGACGTCATTGTGAATGGAGATGGCCTCGTCGAGATCGCGATAGGGTAGTACATAGAGGATCGGCGCGAAGGTCTCGCTCCTGACCAGGTCGTTCTGCGCATCGACCTCGACGATGGCCGGCGAGACATAGTGGGCATCCGGATAGCGATCGGCGAGTTGGCGTTCGCCACCGCGAACCTTGGCCCCTTGTTGGCGGGCTTGCTCGAGCGCGCCTTGCATGGCATCAAAGGCAGCTCGGTCGATCAACGGACCTACCAGCGAGCCTTCCAGCGGGTTGCCAATACGGATGCCCTGATAAGCTTTTTCAAGGCGCGACAATACCTCGTCCTTGATGGATTCGTGCACGATCAAGCGACGCAGGGTAGTGCAGCGCTGGCCGGCCGTACCCACCGCCGAGAACAGAATGGCGCGAACGGCCATGTCCAGGTCGGCGCTGGGAGTCAGGATCATGCCATTGTTACCGCCCAGTTCGAGAATGCTGCGTCCGAAACGTGCTGCTACGCGAGGGGCGACCTCACGCCCCATACGGGTGCTGCCGGTGGCGCTGATCAGCGGGATGCGTGGGTCGTCGACCAGGCGTTCACCCGCTTCCCGCGCGCCGATGATCACCTGACTCAGGTCGGCCGGAGCTTCGTCGCCGAAGGCCTCGCTGGCATGGTCCAGCAGTGCCTGGCAGGCCAGCGCGGTGAGGGGAGTCTTCTCGGAAGGCTTCCACAGCAGGCTGTTGCCGCAGACCAGTGCCAGCGCGGCGTTCCAGGCCCAGGGTGCGACTGGGAAGTTGAAGGCGGTGATCAGCCCGATCGGCCCCAACGGATGCCTGGATTCGCGCATGTGGTGGCCAGGGCGTTCCGAGGCGATGGTCAGGCCATAGAGTTGGCGCGACTGGCCGACGGCCAGATCGCAGATGTCGATCATCTCCTGCACTTCGCCCAAGCCTTCCTGGAGGATCTTGCCGCTTTCCCAGGAGACGAGAGCGCCCAGGTCCTCCTTGTGCTGGCGTAGCTGTTCGCCAAACAGACGCACCAGTTCGCCACGTCGCGGTGCCGGCACCCGACGCCACTGCTCGAAGGCTTGGCGGGCCTTGGTTATCCGTGCCTCCACGGCGTCGGCATTCTCGAGCGTGACTCTGCCGATCACGCTGCCATCGATGGGAGTGACGACTTTGTAGTTGCCGTCGCGGTAGAGGGAAGGCGCTACACCCATGCGCAGCATGATGGAGTCGACCATTCTTTCTCCTCTCGTTGTTGTTGGAGCGGGATCGGAAGAAAGAAAGCAGTATCACCAGGATAGTTGACGTTCCTCAAACGACGTTTGGTATCGACATCATTCCTTTTTTTCATGCATGTGAGGGTGTCGCCAATGAGCCGATATCACTGGATATGCTTGTGCAGCGAGGAGCGTAGCTTGTAGCGGTCGCCGGGATGTATCAGGCGGGCATAGCTGATCAAGTGATCGTCCGACCAGGTGCGCCGGGTCATGCACAGGCAGGGGGTGGTCGTGTCGGTTTCCAGCCAGGCCGCGGTGCGCTCGTCGGCCAGCACCGCTTCGACCACGTGTTCGACATCGGTGATGGGGCAGGCCGCTACCAGCACCTCGTTGGGCGTGTGCAGTGAAAAGTCGGTCTCCAGGTAGTCGGGAACCCAGCGCGGATTGACGAAGCGGTTCTCGAGCTGAATGGGGATACCGTTCTCGCGGTGCACGATCAATGTATGGAAAACGCGTGTGCCCAGACGCACGCCTAGACGTAGGGCAACCTCGTCATCGGCCTCGATGGCCTCGCAGCGCAGCACGTCGTTGCTATAGTCATGCCCGCGCCCGCGCACCTCCTCGGCGATGTTATGCACGTCGACAAGCGACGACTCCGCCTTGCGGTCGGTGACGAAGGTGCCGAGCCCCGGCTGGCGGGTCAGATAACCCTGCTGCACCAGGTCGCGGATCGCCTTGTTGGCCGTCATGCGGCTGACGCCGAAATCCCGCGCCAACTGCTCCTCCGGCGGAATCTGATGATGTGCCGGCCAGTCGCCGCCGTGGATCTTCTCCAGCAGGTGCTGCTGAATCTGCAGGTAGAGCGGGGGAGAACTGCCCATGATCTGCCGTGAATCCTTTCGCTAAGAGAATGTGACGACCAGTTTACCTGCCGCCGGCCCGCTAGGCACGCGGCATACCAGGCGAGGGCGTGGCTAGCGTCGAGTTGCGTTGATCCAGAAGAATAAGCCGATCCTGAAACGGGATGGCAACTCCGCTAAGCTGGAGCAATTCAAGGACATTGGGATTGCGGATGGGCAACGGAGTGCTTCGCTTACCCAGGCCCTCGTTCTTGCCAATGATGAATGGATAGTATGCTGGTCGTATGTAAGGGTGAGTTATGAGTGAACTGCCAGATGAAAATGAAAAAAGATTCATTGCCATCTTGAACAAGAAAATGGATCTGGGGCGAACGTTGAATGTCTTGGGGCATCTGAGTGTCGGTTTGCCTAGTCTGTTAGGCCATGGTGAGGCCAAATTTGTTGATTATGTTGATAATGATGAGAATGTCCATCCCGGCATTTCGCACTATCCCTTCATCGTGCTGAAGGCGGACAATTCAAATAAAATTAGAAGGCTAAGGGAGGAAGCTGTTTCTAGAGGTATCAAATTTACCGATTTTGCTCATACCATGATGGAAGGGGGCTCTGTTGCCCAGCAAGCACTGACGAGAGAGACCCGAGAAAGTGACTTGGAATATCTTGGGATATGCTTGTTTGGAGAGACAGAGATTTTGCGTGAATTTACAAGAAAATTTAGTCTTTATAGATAGTGGGTTTTCGGTGATATAACGAGGTTTTTTCTTGTTGGGCTAAAATGTTTAAAATTTTCATGCTTTGTTGGAGTGATAATGATCCTCGTATACGGAATCAAGGAACACCTCAACCCGATCAAGTCCAAACTTTCGGATGTCATCCACGGCTGTATGCAGTCCGTGCTTGGAATGCCGGAGGATAAAAGAGCTCATCGGTTCATCCCGATGGATGCGGATGACTTCTATTATCCCGGTGGGCGTACCGCATCCTACACTGTGATCGAGATAAACATGATGCGGGGCAGGTCGGTCGAGACCCAGAAGGCCTTGATCAAGGAGTTGTTCTCGAGAATCCATTCTGAGGTTGGCATTTCACCGGTCGACGTGGAAATCACAATCAATGAGCAGCCAGCTCACTGCTGGGGATTCCGGGGAATGACCGGAGACGAGGCGCGCGATCTCAACTATAGGGTCAAGGTGTAACAGCTCTGAGCTGAATGTGGGGAGAAACATGTGCTTAGCCATCGCAGAGTTGAGTGAGCAGGTTTGCTCTTGTACGCGAGGCTCGGCTTTGTGCCATTCTTTGTTGAGGAACGTCGTGGTCCTGAGGGGGAGCGGCTGGGCCTTATTCTGTCGTCTGGCGGTCGCTGGCCGTGGGAAATGGAAGCACTGCCAGAACCGGACCGTGATGTTCCATTGATGCTCGCTCCCTGTCCTTTCGAGCAGATCTGCGGGGCATGCCGGCAAGTGGCCTGATCGAAGACTCCCTGGAACAGGCTACGTATTCTACCTGTAGTCTTGATGACTGAAACCGCTTTCCATGGTAGAGCTTGGTTTTCAGGAACTGTTTCGGCTCGACCGGCTTTGATAGAGGGGCAGAAGCCCCTCTATTTAATGTTCAGAAGGAAATGACAACATGAACATGATGACTCTGCTGTTATTCGTTCCGGCATGCTTTGCTTTGAACATGGCGCCGGGGCCGAACAATCTCATGTCAATGAGCAATGCCAAGCATTACGGGGTCCGGACCGCATGCCTGGCCGGTATCGGCAGGCTAATGGCATTCGTGATCATGATCGTTCTCGCCGCATCAGGCTTGGCAACCGTATTGCATGCATCGGAACAGCTTTTCTTCATCGTCAAGGTGGTTGGTGCCTGCTATCTGTTCTGGCTGGCCTTTCAGTTGTGGATTGCTGATGCGTCCAAGGGAGACATGGCACCGATGAAGAATATGAAATTGTTTGGGCTGGCCAGGCAGGAATTCCTGTTGGCGGCGGGTAATCCCAAGGCAATTCTCATATTCACGGCCTTTCTTCCTCAGTTCGTTGAACCCGCGGGTAATGTCGCTTGGCAATTCTTCGTGCTGGGAGCCTTGTTCCTGATACTGGAGTGGGTGGCGATAGCGGCTTATGCATGTTTCGGGGCGTTCCTGCGACACTGGTTCTCGCGCCCGGCCATGCGGCAATTGTTCAACCGTTGTTGTGCTGGGCTATTGGCAAGTGCTGGAGTGGGCCTGTTGGTGGCTCGCAGAGAATGATGACTGACGACCGCATTCGGAGATGTCGAAGCGGTGAGCTGATCATCAAATGCGAGCCGTTTCTGCGCCAGTGGTCTGCTCAGCCTTGCTTGATCACCTGATACAGACGCTGCTGAGCGGTCTGGCTGGACATGGTCTCGTCATTGAAGAAATCGGTCAGGATCCCTATCCAGCCTTCCGACATTTGCGTGGGCATGGCCATCGATTGTGCGCTGACCCTGCGATTGTCGTTCATGATCATCTTTAGCCCCAGTTGACCGCAGCGATCGAGTCCGGTGGGATCGATGTCGGTCCGTACCGGCAGCGAGCCTTTGATGCGGCTGAACGCGACCTGATTGTCGGGGTCGAGCACCATGCGGGCGAACGCCTGTTGCGCTTGGGTCTCACCCTCGCGGGTGGTCAGCGGGAAGGCAAAGGCATCGATCACCGTGAAATAGGCGATCGACGTGCCGGGCGCGAGGTTGCACCCGAAGTCCCGGTCGGCGGTATAACCGAGGGAAACGAGCTCGCCCTTTGCCCAGTCGCCCATGAATTGCATACCGGCCTCGCCGCGCCCGACCATGGCGGTCGCGTCGGCCCAGGTCTTGTCCGCCCGTGCCGCCGGCGATTCGGCATAACGGGACAGACGCCGCAGCATATCGAGCGCATCCAGCATACGCGGGTCGAGCACGGCTTCCGCATCCGCGCCGATGATCCGTGAATACCCCACGTCCCCCATCGTGTAGTACATGATGTCATTGAAGAGCAGCGAAACTTCCCAAGAGCCGGAGCCTATTGCAACAGGCAGATGTCCCGCCGCTTTGATCCGGTCGGCTGCAGTGAATATGTCGCCCCACGTCTGAGGCGTTTCCAGCCCCAGCTCATCGAATATCTTCTGGCTGGTCCACAGCCAGTTTTCGGCGTGAATATTCGATGGGGCGAAATACACCTCGTCCTTGTAGGTAATCCGGTCGAGAACAAAGCCGGGGAGCACATCGCGCCAGTGATCCTCCTGTGCTACAGGATCGATATCTTGAACGATCCCCATTTCCGGTAATTCATGGGAGCCCTCGTTCGCGTTCCACTGCATTACGGCTGGCGGGTAGCCATTGGCAATGCGGTCACTGACAATGCGCTGTACCGCTACCTTGTCCGCCGCCGGTAGATCCACCCAGCGGTTTCCGGCACCGGCCCAGGCTTGTCTGTAAACGTCGAGTGCCGTGGATTCGCTCTTCGATATCCAGAAATGCACGACGTCGACTGTACTGCCCTCGCCGGCGATGGCAGGCTCTTGCGAACTCGCGGCCATCATGGCTGTTGCGAAAAAGAGGGTGCTCAATAACGGTTTCATCGGAACCTTCGCTTTTTTCTTGACTCGACGAAAATGAGTTTCCACTATCGCCTGCCGTTTCGTCCGGTCGAAGCGGCGAGCGCAATCATCGAATGAGTGCCGTTTCTGTGCCAGTGGCCTGCTTAGCCCACGTTGACGACCTGATACAAGCGCTGCTGGGCGGTCCGGCTGGAGATGGTTTTGTCATCAAAAAACTCGGCGAGTATGCTGATCCAGGCGACCATCTCATGTGACGGCATTGCCCTCGAGTGCACGCTGGCCTCGTGTTTTTCATCCAGGATCCGCTGCAGCCCCAACTGCCCGCAGCGGTCGAGCCCGCGGGGGTCGACGTCGGTTCGTACCGGCAGCGAGCCCTTGAGGCGGCTGAACGCGACCTGATTATTGGGGTCAAGCACCATGCGGGCGAAAGCCTGTTGCGCTTGGGTTTCGCCCTCGCGGGTGGTCAGCGGGAAGGCAAAGGCATCGATCACCATGAAATAGGTGATCGACGTGCCAGGTGTGAGGTTGCAACCGAAGTCTCGGTCGGCGGTATAACCGAGGGAAACGAGTTCGCCCTTTGCCCAATCGCCCATGAATTGCATGCCGGCCTCACCGCGCCCGATCATCGCGGTGGCGTCCGCCCAGTTCTTGCCCGCACGGGCCTCCGGCGGTTCGACATAACGGGATACACGGCGCAACAGATCGAGTGCATCCAGCATCCGCGGGTCGAGCACGGCTTCCGCATCGCCATTGAAAACCCTCGCATACTCCTCAGGGCCCATCGCGTAATACATGATGTTGTGGAAGATCAACGCGATTTCCCAAGGAGCCGAGCCAAGGGCGATAGGTCGGTAGCCCGCTGCCGCGATTCGGTCGGCAGCCGCAAAGATGTCGTCCCAGGTCTCGGGCGTCTCGAGGCCAAGTTCATCGAAGATCTTCTGGCTGGTCCAGAGCCAGTTTTCTACGTGAATATCCGACGGTGCGAAGTACACTTTTTCCTGGTAGCTGATGCGTTCGAGCACGAAGCTGGGCAGCCGATCGCGCCAATGGTCCTCCCGCACGACCGGTTCGATGTCATTGACGATACCCATCTCGGGCAGTTCTCTGGCACCCTCGTCCACATTCCACTGCGTTACCGCCGGCGGGTATCCGTTGGCAATGCGATCGCTGACGATCCTCTTCAAGGCGGCTTCGTTTTCGACCGGCAGATCCGCCCAACGGTTACCGGCCTCCGTCCAGGCCTGTCTGTAAACGTCTAGTGCTGCGGACTCGCTCTTCGATATCCAATAATGCACGACGTCGACCGCGAGACCTGGGTCGGCAACAGCGTCGTCCTGGGCGCTGGCGGCCGTCATGGTTACTGCCAAACAAAGCCCTTTCAACAGCAGTTTCATCCGTTTTTCCTTTTTATTCGATATCACCCGAATTCCGCCATCGGTGCCGTCAGCGCGTATCCAAGGTCGATATATTGGCGTCCACCATGCGCGTTGCGGAATCGGGCAATTCAGTGCCATGCCGGCGCCGGTCAGTACCGGATTGCTTGAACCAGCGCTCTTTGACTTCGCTACCCGGCATCGGTTTGGCGAACAGGTATCCCTGGCCGATTTCGCAGCCCGCCTCCAGAAGGAAGTCGCGCTGCGCTTCGGTTTCGATGCCTTCCGCCACGCAGCGCTTGCCTAAATTGCGCGACAGATCGACCATCGCGCGGATGATCTGTTCGGACCGGCTGTCCAGGCCGATATCGGCGACAAAACCGCGATCGATTTTCAACTCATCGAAGGGGAAGTCACGCAGATGCAAGAGTGAAGCAAAGCCGGTTCCGAAATCATCGAGGGCAATGGATACATTCTGTTCGCGGAAGCGCGTCATCGATGCAAGTATGCGCTCGGCATATCGGTTGAGGAAAACGTCCTCCGTCACTTCGATGGTCAGGTCGTGCCAATCGAGGTCATACTCGCGGATGGCCGAAGCGAGTATTTCGAACCCGTTCTCGTTGATCAGAAGTGCCTCCGGCAGATTGATGGCGATGGGACCTGACAAAAATCCCGCCTCTTTCCATGCCTTGAGGTCGCGGCATACGCCCCTTGCCACGGCGCGGGTCATGTCGCCGATGAGGCGCGGGTCTTCCATCAACGGCAGAAAAGCGCCCGGTGCGAGCAAGCCAAGTTTAGGGTGATTCCACCGGACGAGCGCCTCGAACCCGAGGTGGTCTCCCTTCCTCAGGCCAACCTTGGGCTGATAGTGCACGATGAACTCGTCGCGGTCGGCCGCGCAGGCGAGGGTCGCGGCCAATTCACTCTGTTCCAGCCGCGAGGCGAGTGAGGTTTCGTCGAAGATGACGGCGTTGTTCCGCTCGGTCTTGGCGGCATAGAGCGCGAGGTCGGCGACACGGACGAGGCCGGATTCATCCGTTGCATGAATGGGGACAATGGCACCGCCCACGCTGGCCGATGTCCGGAGCGTGTTGTCCTCGAAAGGGAAATCCGCCGCTATCGCCATAACGAGTCGATCGGCCATGGCGTTGAGACGGGCTTCATCGTCGATCCCAGGCATCAGAACGGCGAATTCGTCGCCGCCGATGCGGGCAATGATGTCGTCGGCGCGGAAGACGTTGCGGAAAATACGTGCGACATGGAGAAGTATGGCATCGCCGGTCGGATGGCCAAAGCTGTCGTTGATCGCCTTGAAGTGGTCCAGGTCGACGAGCAGTATGGAAAAGCCGGTGCCATCCCTTTTGAAGCGGCGGAGCAGACCGCGGAGTGCTGAATTGAAAAAGGAGCGGTTCTTGAGCGCGGTGAGCTCGTCCGTCTGGGCAAGATGGGTGAGTTCGTGCTCGAAGTCCATTTTCCGGCGGTGTTCGCTACGCAATTTTTTCAGCAGCGGATAGAACAGGAAAACGCTTGCCAGGATGAAAATCGCAGCGAGCATGAGAAGAAGGACGGTACTGATCGATACCGCGTTGCCGATGCTGGCGCCGCTGCGGTTGTGGGAGTGTTGAATAAGATCGTTGAAATGGCGCATGAGGAAGCTGTCGGCCGAGACGGCGAAGTCGATCGGTCCCCAGAAGGTGTATCGTCGCCGCCGGTCTTCGCGGCTGGCGCTGACCACTCTTTCGGCGCGCGAGAGAAAAACCTCGAGCCGTCGGTTGAGATCGAGGTAGAGGTCTTCGTCTGCTGAGTCCTGGGGGTTGATCCGCTCCAGGAGATTTTTGTTGAGGCGCCTGTGCATGGTCTTCAGCCGATTCATTATGGTTCGGATATCGGCAATGGCCGTGCGTACATCGTCAAGCATCGGCTGGACGATGTATTCAGGCAGATCGGGATCGGCGGATGCGCTCATGACCGCCCGTGTCTGATTGGCAAGTTGCTGAAACCGGATGAACTGGCGGCTGGTAAGGAAGCTGATTTCCTGCTGTAGCGCATGGCGGTCAAGCGCGATCTTGACCGTTAAATATGTCGCTCCAATGAGCAGGGTCATGATTATGGCGGCACCGATATAGTACCGGCCGATAGAGCGAATGTATCTTTCGACCGAAGAACCTGGTCTTGGTGAAAACGTCGATATTTCAGACATACTGTGCTGCTCTTCGGAGTAACGTTGTTGTCGTCCTTTCCGGTCCCTGTCCGGAGCGGGCGATTCCATTTGCCGGGGAATTCCCATCTGTGCAGCATCGGATCGTCCAGCTTTTTCTCAATCCACCCAAGTTAAGCCATGAGCAGCCTCAACACGGTTTCCGTCTCATGAACTTGTGTGGCTTTGGCCAGAGCCTACGGGGCTTCGATTTGAAGGTCCTCCGGCGATCAATGCCAATGTGTCCTGCAGCTTTGAAGCGGTCGCTCGGCCCAATAGTAGCGCGGTTTCAACACGGTGTGGACTTATAGAGCGATTGATGCGCCGGCTTTTCGGCAGGGGATGCGTTTTTCGGATAGCCTGCGTTTCGGGGATATCGATGTACTGGGTGGCTGTTGCGGCACTGGTCACCGGCATATCGAGCCGAACCGCGGGGCAAGCCGGCAAGTGACCAGACGCTGGTTCCGAGAAAAACGCCAATAGCCGGCGGGATCCATCGTCTCACCTTCGCTACGAAGCCGTTGAGACGACTGGATCTCGCTTCGTCTGCCTGTTGAACCGCATGCGCAAGACATGGCATAACTGGCCATTGGCCACGGTCGAGTGTTAGGGAAGCGCTGAATAAATGCCTGCGCGACTCAATCACTGCGTTACTGTGTATCGGGCAGCTACGCTAATGATCTATCCAGGGTCGTTGATTAGCTACCAGCAGTTTCCGGCACCGGGTAGCGAATGAGCAAGACCTCCAATGGGAAGCAATACATGCCAATAGTTACCATGATCGAGTTTTCTGATGTCTCAGAAAAGACATACGAAAAGCTCGGAGCGAGTCTCGCGTCAAACGGACCGCCGAGCGGCATCATGTTTCATTCATGTGGTGCGGTATCGGGAGGGTGGCGTATCGTGGATGTCTGGAATTCGCAGAGTGAATTCGATCAATTCGTGGATGGTACTCTCTTGCCGGCAGCTCGCGCACTTGGCTTGCCGGAGCCTTCCAGGCGTGAGTGTTTCCAAGCCTACCATGCCGGCTTGGTAAACACGTGACTGGTCTATTTCTGACTATACCATCCAACTTTACTTCATGCCCTGCTGGAGACATCATGACTTCCCTTGACTTAGTGGTTGTCCGTGTATCGGATGTTGAACAGTCGAAATTGTTCTATGAAGCCCTTGGTCTGAGGTTCAAGAAGGAGAAGCATGGTAATGGACCACTGCATTATTCTTCGAAAATTGGTGATGTTGTCTTTGAGATTTATCCTGCCTCGGGGGAAAATCCGGTTTCAGCCGGCACACGGCTGGGGTTCAGTACGGTCGTCAGAGAAGATCTTGACTCAACGATTATGAGCCTGGGAGGTCAAGTGATTTCCCGGTCAGACTCCGGCATTGTCGTTGCAGATCCCGATGGAATAAAAATAGAAATAAATAGCCGTGTGGCGTCATGATTTGTCGAGGAGCTTATCTTGTCTCGAACGACACGACTATTCGATCTCATGCAGGCATTGTCGGGATATCAGCCGATTTTGTAGGAATGAGGCGATTCCGCCAGCAACCCGCGTCCGCCGGCGAGCGTCAGCGCCAGGTCGTGCAGGCCGTCCCAGAGCGGAATGTCACTTGCGCCCTTGATCGCCAGGTCGAGGCGCTGGGCGAACAACAAAAGCTTGTGCAAGCGCTTGATCGGCAGACGGTTGAGCGCTTGTTGATAGGCGGGGCGGCGCTTGTCGAAGATCGGTGGTTTCTGGGCCTTGCAGGCGTGTTCGAAGCTCTGGCCTTGGTCGAGGTGCTGGTAGAGCGAGAGCAGGGTGCGCAGTTCACGGGTCAGCGCCCAGAGAATCAACGTGGGCTCCACCCCCTCGCCACGCAGGCCACGCACGATGCGCGAAACTCGTTCGCGCTCCCCGCGCAGGCAGGCATCGGCCAGGGTGAAGATGTCGAATCGCGCGCTGTCCTCGACCCCGCCGGCGATGGTGGCGGCATCCAGGCGCGCGCCGGGAGGCATCAGCAGAGCCAGCTTCTGCAATTCCTGGTCGGCAGCCAGCAGGTTGCCCTCGGTGCGCTCGCCGAGCAGACGGGCGGCGTCCATGTCTAAGGTCAGCCCGTAGCGGCCGGCTCGGTCGCGCAGCCAAAACCCTAGCCTCTGATGGTCCACTGGCCACACCGGAACAAAAAAACCGGCCTTGTCGAGGGTCTTGAACCACTTGCTCTGCTGTATCTTGCGGTCGAGCTTGGCGGCGGCGATCAACAGCACGTTGTCGCTGTCCTGGAGACGTTCGGCATAAGCTTCCAGAATCTTGCTGCCTTCCTGCCCCGGAGACTGATTCCCCAGGCGCAGCTCGATCAACTTGCTCGAGGCGAATAGCGACATGCTGGCGGCGGATTCGAGCAGCCGGCCCCACTGGAAGCCGTTTTCGACGTGCAACACCTCGCGTTCCTCGATGCCCTGTTCGCGTGCCTTGGTGCGCACCGCGTCGCAGGCTTCCATATGGACCAAGGGCTCGTCGCCGGCGATGATCACCACCGGTGGGAGCTTCTTGGCCAGTTCAGCGGGGAGCTTGTCAGGAAAGACTTTCATGGGGGTCGCCCTGTCACCGTTCCGCCAAGGGGCGCAACCGCTCGATCAACTGGCGGGCGGCATCCCGGCGCAGGCGTTCGCGAGCCTCGCTGCGAATATCGTCCTGGGCCAGCAGGTCATCGTCGCTGACGCTGAAGGTGGTCGAGACATCGAGCTGTTGCTGATTGAGCAAGTAGGCCCCATCGGCGGCGCGTTGCACCGAGAAGGGGGCGGTGAGTTGCAACTCGGTGTCCTGACTGCCGGCATCGCCATGGGTCAGAGAGATTTCCCGGAAACGCTCCTGCCCCAGGTTGAGGCGAAGAGCAGCGTTTACGTCGAGCCGGGTGCCGGCACTCTCGAGGGACTCTCGCACCACCGGTGCCAGATCGCTGTCGGCGGCGTTCAGGGCCAGGGCCTCCAGGGTCGGCCCCGAGGAGCCGAGGCCGCGCAGCCGAAAGCCACAGCCGGAAAGCCCCATCGCCGCGATGCCGGCCAGCGAAAGATGCAGAAAGTCTCGGCGCTTCATGGGTGCTCCCTTACCATGTTGGATCAGCCAACCACGATATTGACCAGCTTGCCGGGTACCACGATCACCTTGCGGACCGTCTTGCCCTCGACGTGCCGTTGCACGTTCTCGGCGGTCATGGCCTGGCTTTCGATGGTGGCCTTGTCGGCATCGGCGGGAACGTCGAGTCGTGCGCGCAGCTTGCCGTTGACCTGCACCACCAGCTCAATGTTGTCCTTGGTAAGCGCCGATTCGTCGACCTTGGGCCAGGCGGCGTCGATTACCGGCTCGTCGTGGCCCAGTTCGCGCCACAGTGCGTGGCAGGCATGCGGCGTGATCGGTGCCAGCAGCAGCACGCAGGCTTCCACGGCTTCGCGGGCCACGGCCAAGCCCTGGGGGCTGGTGTCGTCGAAGCGGGCCAGGGTATTGCTCAGCTCCATCACCGCGGCGATGGCGGTGTTGAAGGTGGTGCGTCTGCCAATGTCGTCGCTGGCCTTGCTGATGGTTTCGTGGGTCTTGCGACGCAGCGCCTTCTGATCGTTGTCAAGGGCGTTCGCATCCAGCGTTCCAGGCGTGCCAGCCTCGAGGTGTTCGGCGACCAGTCGCCACAAGCGCTTGAGGAAGCGGTGGGCGCCCTCGACACCGGAATCCGACCACTCCAGCGACTGTTCTGGCGGAGCGGCGAACATCATGAACAGGCGCACCGTGTCGGCTCCGAAGCGGTCGATCATGGCTTGTGGGTCGACGCCGTTGTTCTTCGACTTGGACATCTTTTCGATGCCGCCCATCTCCACCGGCTTGCCGTCCTGGATTAGGGTCGCACTCACCGGACGCCCTTTCTCGTCACGCTTGACATCGACGTCCACCGGGTTGAACCACTCCTTGCCGCCATTCGCGGTGGGGCGGTAGAAGGTCTCGGCGATCACCATGCCTTGGGTCAGCAGTTGCTGGAAGGGCTCATCGGATTTCACCAGGCCGAAGTCACGCATCAGCTTGTGGAAGAAACGCGCGTAGAGCAGGTGCAGGATGGCGTGTTCGATGCCGCCGATGTAGAGATCCACCGGCAGCCAGTAGTCGCCGCGCTCGTCGAGCATGGCGTCCTTGTTGTCGGCGCAGCAGAAGCGCGCGTAATACCAGGACGACTCCATGAAGGTGTCGAAGGTATCGGTTTCACGGGTCCAGCCGTCACCCAGGTCATAGAAGGCTGGCATCTTCTTCAGCGGTGAGCCCGAAGCATCGACGGTGACCTCCATCGGCAGCTCGACCGGCAGTTCGTCATCGCTGAGCGGCACGGTCTGGCCCTCGGGGCCGTACTTGACCGGAATCGGCGCGCCCCAGTAGCGCTGGCGGGCCACGCCCCAGTCGCGCAGGCGGAAGTTGATCTTGACCTCGCCATGGCCCTGCTCCTCGAGATGCGCGGCAATGGCGTCGAAGGCCGGCTGGAAGTCGAGGCCGTCGAACTCACCGGAATTGATCAGGATGCCGTATTCCACATGGGCGCCCTGCGAGAGATCCGGGGCCTGGCCGTTCTCGTCGGCGATCACCGCCTCGATCGGCAAGCCATACTTGGTGGCGAACTCCCAGTCGCGCTGGTCATGGCCTGGTACTGCCATCACCGCCCCCGTGCCGTACTCCATGAGCACGAAGTTGGCGACATACACCGGCACCCGGCGCCCGCTGATGGGATGGACGGCCTGGTAACCGGTATCCATGCCCTTTTTCTCCACGGTGGCGAGCTCGGCCTCGGAGGTGCCCACTCGGTTGCACTCTTCGAGGAAGTCGGCCAACTGCGGATTGTCTTCGGCAGCCTTGCGCGCCAGCGGGTGGCCGGCGGCCACGGCCATGTAGGTCACCCCCATCAGAGTGTCGGGGCGGGTGGTATAGATGCGTAGCGGCTCGAAGGCGTCACCGTTGTGGTCGGCGATATCGAAGTTCATCTCCACGCCTTTCGATTTGCCGATCCAGTTGCGCTGCATGGTCTTGACCTGCTCGGGCCAGTCGACCTTGTCGAGATCGGCCAACAGTTCCTCGGCGTAATCGGTGATCTTGAGGAACCACAGCGGGATCTCCTTGCGCTCGACCAAGGCGCCACTGCGCCAGCCACGACCGTCTATGACCTGCTCGTTGGCCAGCACCGTCTGATCCACCGGGTCCCAGTTGACGGCGGCCATCTTCTTGTAGACCAGGCCTTTTTCCACCAGCTTGGTGAAGAACCACTGCTCCCAGCGGTAGTAGTCGGCGTCGCAGGTGGCGAACTCACGATCCCAGTCGTAGGCGAAGCCCAGCGCCTTCAGCTGGCGACGCATGTAGTCGATGTTGTCGAATGTCCACTTGGCTGGCGGTACGCGGTTCTGGATCGCGGCGTTTTCCGCTGGCATGCCGAAGGCGTCCCAACCCATGGGTTGCAGCACGTTCTTGCCCTGCATGCGCTGGAAGCGCGACACCACATCACCGATGGTGTAGTTGCGCACATGCCCCATGTGCAGTTTGCCGCTGGGGTAGGGGAACATCGACAGGCAGTAGAACTTCTCGCGGCTGGCATCTTCCACCGCCTTGAAGCACTGGTTCTTGTCCCAGAACTGCTGGGCGTCGCGTTCGGTTTCGTGGGGCTTGTACTGTGCGTCCATCGGTCTTAATAGGCACCTTGCGTTGGAATGGCGACTGCCCGGGCGCGGCTTGCGTACCGGGGCGACGCCAAGGGGCGATCGGTCGTGTCAATCTCGGCCGGAAATGTCGTTCGTGAACGGAAATCCTTGAAGGCACGAGAAGATAGCGTCTAAATGGTGACTAAGCATACCGCAGTGGGGCGCTTGCAGGTAGGGGCCCCGTGACCAGGCTGGAACCGGGAGAACGTCATGAGCGAGAACAGGGAACAACGCGAACATCGGATGCGCCAAGGCTATGAGCGCGTGCTTTCGCGCCTGAAGGAGGGCGCGGATGAGCTGTCGTGGGAAAACCTGCAGAAGGACCTCGACGAAGCGGTGGAGTTCGAGGCTGAGCTGGCAGAGTTTACCAAGGATGAGTTGTCGCTGTTGCGTGCTTGGGTCGAGCGCGATCTCAAGGACATGCGCCGTTATCTGGCCGCCGGCGGTGAGGGTGTGGCCAGTTGGTTGGGAATCGACCTGTCGGTACTTTCACGCAAGGTCACGGAGGCGCTGCTGTCGATCGCCGATCGTTCGATCGTCGACAAGGCGCGCCTCGATGACGATCTGGAAGCCGCTCGGGCCGACTATTGCGAGGGCGAAATCGCCGCGCCCGGGCGCATGGCCTGCGTGCACTGCGGCGCGCACGTCCAACTGGAAAACGTGGCTCGGCTAGATCCGTGTCATCAGTGTGGCCACCGTTACTTCTCGCGCGCCCCGGATAATGATCTGGCGACCAGTGGCTAACGGCTAAAAATGGTGTCCATCAGGGCAATGGCAGCGAACACCAAGCATGACATCATCAGCGCGTAGGGGATATTGAGCTTCATCAGGCGATAGCCGCTGATGTCGTATCGCCCCTGCAGCGACAGGTTGATGCCCGATAGGGGGCCGACGGCGGCCCCCACTCCCCAGGCTGCCAGTGACACGAAGCCCAGCAGGGTGTGATTGGTGGTGTCGGGATCGAGCATCGAGGCCAACGCCGAGACGCCGATGATCGGGTGCAACCCCGCCACGGCGCTGACCACGATCGCCACGTAGCTGATCGAGGCTTCGAGCACACCGAACTCGTCGAACAGCACCCATTGATTGCCGGTAGCCGCCCGCGTGAAAGTCGATAGTCCCAGCGTGAACAACCCCGCGGACAAGAACAGCGTGACCTCGCCGCGCATGGCCGGCAGCCGGGTACGAGCGTGCTGCAGGGTACGCCTCACGGGCCAGGCCAGGCCGCGGGGCAGGTTGAACAGCAGCGCCACGCTGGGGATCAGGAAGGTGATGATGCTGACGATGGAAAGCGAGGGTGTGATGATGTAGTGGAACAGCATCACCAGCGCAGCCATTGCCACCGGCAGCAGCAGGCTGGCCGGCGATAACGTGAAGCCCTCGGTGTCGTCGAGAACGAAGCGGCGTGGTATCTCGAATCGGGTGATCAGGCCGGCCAAAAGCGCCAGCGGTAGGCCGAAAATCAGGATGCCGCCATAAGCCATCTCCGGCGCGACGCTCATCGCCACCCCCATCGAGGCGAAGAACGGCGACCAGAAAGCGGCGCTCGACAGGCCACGGTTGAGGGTCAACAGTTGAGCCGTCTCCAGCCGACCACGGGCCTTGATGTGATCGCCGACCATGAACACTGATGACAGGTTGAGGATCGCTCCGAGCAGATGGACGCTCAACCAGGTATTGACTACGCCTCGCACGCCAGTGCTGGTTCGACCGCCGCCAGGAGCTTTCCGACCGCCGATCAGGCCGAGGAAGCTCACCCCTACCAGCATGGCCACCACATAGGTGTTGCCAGTCAGGATGCCGAGCCAGTCGATCTCGGCGCGATAGTGGAACTGACTGATGACAAGCAGTACCAGACCGATGACGGAAAGTCCCCCAGCCTGGAGCCGGGTGCGCGGATCGAGGTCACGCCACAGCAACAGTGCCGCCATCCAGAAGGCGTAACCGATCAGATTGGCATCGAAGGGCGCATCGGCGAAGCGTGCGATTTGTAGCATCAAGCCGGCAAGAATCGCCATGCCCGCCACCACCTGGCGTGAAGAGGTGCTGTCGTCGGAGGTGGTGTCGGCGCTGAGCGTGTCCCTGCTGGGCATGGGCTAAGGATTCCTAAGCAAAAGTTAGCATCCTAGGCAACCTTGCCATCTCCGACAAGCAGGCGATTCGCTTGCTCACGACCATGCCCTGGCTTCAGGCGTGCGTGCCTCGTCGAGCATCGTCAGCATCGAACGAGCGGCGTTCGACAGGGTGCGGCTCTTGTGCACCAGATAACCCAGTGGCCGCTCGATGGGGCGGTGCTCGATAGGCAGCACATGGACCTCTTCGTCGATCAGCGTTTCCGGCAGTACGCTCCAGCCGAGGCCGATGGTGACCATCATCTTGAGTGTCTCGAGGTAGTTGGTGGACAGTGCCACGTTCACCTTGAGGCCGTCGCGGGCGAAGGTGTCGACCACGATGCCGCGGGTGAAGGTCAGGTGACCCGGCAGGACCGCATCGAAGCTCGACAGTGTTGACAACGGCAAGGGGTCGAGCGAAGCAAGTGGATGGTCATGGCCGCATACGAAACGTAAACGGTCGACCCATACCGGGGCTACGGTCAGTTGCGGATCGGGGACTGGCGCAAGCGTCACCACGGCGATTTCCAGGTCGCCGTCGAGCACCCCCTGATAGGCTTGCTCGGAGTCCAGGAAGCGCATGTCCATGCGTACCTCGGGGTGTGCCTGGGTGTAGGCCTTGAGCAGTGGTGGCAGACGGTGCAGGCCGATGTGGTGGCTGGTGGCCATGGTCAGGCTGCCGGCCACATCGCCGGCCAGGTTGGAGAGCGCGCGGCGACTATCATCGACCATCACCAGGATCTGACGAGCGCGTGGTAACAGCAGGTGGCCGGCCTCGGTCAGGGACACGCGGCGACCGATGCGGTCGAACAATTTGGCGCCGACCTGATCCTCCAGGGTGGCGATGCGCTTGCTCACCGCCGGCTGTGTAAGATGGAGATGTTCGCCGGCCAGTGAGAAGGAGCCGCTGTCGGCGACGGCAAGGAAGGCTTGTAGGCTTTGGGTATCCATGGCTTCAGGGCTTGTAGAGAAGATGTTTCACTATTATTCCATTGTGGAATCCAAAGGATAAAGAACATGAATTGATTTTATGGGTCTCGGATTCTACTCTCGTTGTCACGATGAATGAAGGGCCCGGCATGAAGGCCCCCTGGGAGGAAACCGATGGCAGGCCAGACGCTTTATGACAAGTTGTGGTCGCAGCACCTGGTCAAGGAGCGCGACGACGGCACCGCCTTGATCTATATCGATCGGCAGTTGCTGCACGAAGTGACATCACCGCAGGCTTTCGAGGGCTTGCGCCTGGCGGGTCGCAAGCCATGGCGTCTGGACGCCAACCTGGCCACGCCCGATCACAACGTACCTACCACCTTGGCCGAGCGTGCCGAGGGCAACACTGGCATCAAGGACCCGGTGTCGTTGATCCAGGTACAGACGCTCGACGACAACTGCGAAGCCTTCGGCATCGAGGAGTTCCGCATCAACGACGCCCGCCAAGGTATCGTTCACGTGGTGGGGCCCGAGCAGGGCGCCACGCTGCCGGGCATGACAGTGGTCTGCGGTGATTCCCATACCGCTACCCATGGTGCCTTTGCGGCGCTGTCCCATGGCATCGGTACCTCCGAGGTCGAGCACGTGCTGGCGACCCAGTGTCTGTTGGCACAGAAGATGAAGAACATGCAGGTCCGGGTCGAGGGCAAGCTGGGTACCGGCGTGACGGCCAAGGATATCGTGCTGGCGGTGATCGGCCGCATCGGTACCGCCGGAGGCACTGGCTATGCCATCGAGTTCGCCGGTAGCGCCATCCGCGAGCTGTCGATGGAAGGCCGCATGACGGTGTGCAACATGGCCATCGAAGCCGGCGCCCGGGTGGGCCTGATCGGCGTCGACGACACCACCATCGAGTACTTGCGCAACCGCCCCTTCGCCCCCAGTGGCGAGCAGTGGGACGCCGCGGTGGCCAATTGGCGCAACCTGGTTTCCGACGATGATGCGGTGTTCGACAAGGTGGTCGAGATCGATGCCTCCGAGATCGAACCGCAGGTTTCGTGGGGCACCAGTCCCGAGATGGTCACCGGCATATCCGGCGAGGTGCCCGATCCGGCCGAGGCCCCCGACGAGACCGTCCAGCGCAGCTATGTGCGGGCCCTGGAGTACATGGGGCTCGCGCCGAAGCAGAGGATCACCGACATCCGGCTCGACAAGGTGTTCATCGGCTCCTGTACCAATGGGCGCATCGAAGACCTGCGCGAGGCCGCCAAGGTGGCCAAGGGCAAGAAGGTTGCCGACAGCATCAAACTGGCCATGGTGGTACCGGGCTCCGGCCTGGTGAAGCGCCAGGCCGAGGCCGAGGGGCTCGACAAGCTCTTCCTCGAGGCCGGTTTCGAATGGCGCGAGCCGGGCTGCTCGATGTGCCTGGCGATGAATGCCGACAAACTGGAACCCGGCGAGCACTGTGCCTCGACCTCGAACCGCAACTTCGAGGGGCGCCAGGGCTACGGTGGGCGTACCCACTTGGTCAGCCCGGCGATGGCCGCTGCTGCCGCTATCGCCGGTCATTTCGTTGACGTGCGTCAATTCGCTGACGTCGCACCCGTGCAGGAGGCCTGAAGCATGCAGAAATTCGAACGTCATCAGGGCCTCGTGGCGCCGCTCGACCGCGCCAACGTCGACACCGACCTGATCATTCCCAAGCAATTCCTGAAGTCGATCAAGCGCACCGGTTTCGGTGTCAATCTGTTCGACGAGCTGCGCTATCTGGACGAGGGCTATCCCGGCCAGGACGTCAGTAAGCGCCCGCTCAACCCGGGCTTCGTGCTCAACCAGGATCGCTACCAAGGCGCCAGTATCTTGTTGGCACGCCGCAACTTCGGTTGTGGCAGCTCTCGCGAGCATGCGCCCTGGGCGCTGGCTGATTTCGGTTTCCGCGTGGTGATTGCGCCGAGCTTCGCCGATATCTTCTATAACAACTCGTTCAAGAACGGCATCCTGCTGATCACCCTCGACGAGGAAACGGTCGACCGGCTCTTCAAGGCTGTGGAAGCCAACGAAGGCTATAGCCTCGATATCGATCTCGAGCATCAGCGCATCGTGACGCCCGAGGGTGAGCTCATCGAGTTTTCGGTGGACGGGTTCCGCAAGCACTGCCTGCTCGAAGGGCTCGACGATATCGGCCTGACCCTGCAGGATGAGCCGGCGATTCGTTCCTTCGAGCAGCGTCACCGCGAAGCACGGCCTTGGTTGTTCCGCCAGGCGCCTTAGAGAAGCACCTATGATCTAGGTTTTAATAACCACAACGCTGGACACAGCAAGGAACGCCCCTCGGGGCAATCGCGCAGGGAAAGCGCTACATCATCGCCAGATAAAGAGAGCCACGACGCATGAGCCGCAAGATTCTCGTTCTGCCGGGCGACGGTATAGGCCCGGAAATCACCCGTGAGGCGGTCAAGGTTCTGGAGGCCTGCCAGGAGCAGGGCTTGGATGTGACCATCGAGGAGGGCCTGGTAGGGGGCTCCGCCTACGATGTTCACGGCGAGCCGCTGCCGGCGGCGACCCTGGAAAAGGCCAAGGCATCCGATGCCATCCTGCTGGGTGCTGTGGGCGGTCCGAAGTGGGACAAGATCGAGGATCTGTCCAAGCGGCCTGAAAAGGGCTTGCTGGGGTTGCGCAAGCACCTCGGCCTGTTCGGCAACTTGCGTCCTGCGATCCTCTATCCTCAATTGGCCGAGGCTTCGAGTCTCAAGCCCGAGGTGGTATCCGGGTTGGATATCATGATCGTGCGCGAGCTGACCGGTGGCATCTATTTTGGCCAGCCGCGCGGGATCGAAGAGCGTGACGGGCAGCGTGTGGGTTTCAATACCTACATCTACTCGGAGTCCGAGATCGAGCGCATCGGCCGCGTGGCCTTCGAGATGGCCCGCAAGCGTGACAAGAAGCTGTGTTCGGTGGACAAGGCCAACGTGCTCGAGGTCACCATTCTGTGGCGCGAGATCATGGAGCGTCTGGCGCCGGAGTATCCCGACGTCGAGCTTTCGCACATGTATGTCGACAACGCTGCCATGCAACTGGTGCGTGCCCCCAAGCAGTTCGACGTCATCGTCACCGGTAACATGTTCGGTGATATTCTGTCCGATGCTGCAGCGATGCTCACCGGCTCCATTGGTATGCTGCCTTCGGCCTCGCTCAACGAGAGCGGGCAGGGCATGTACGAGCCGTGCCACGGCAGTGCTCCGGACATCGCTGGCCAGAACCTCGCCAATCCGCTGGCGACCATCCTCTCGGTGGCCATGATGCTGCGTTATTCACTCGATGAGCCAGAGTTGGCCGCGCGGATCGAAGGGGCGGTCGGTAAAGTGCTCGACGACGGCTTGCGTACGGCCGATATCGCCTACCCGGGAACCCGCCAGGTTTCCACATCCGAAATGGGCGAAGCCGTGCTAGCCGCTTTCCGTCATGTATAATGACGGGTTAACACAGATTTCAGGAGGACTTCACATGTTGAAAGTCGGTTTCGTCGGTTGGCGTGGGATGGTGGGCTCCGTGCTCATGCAGCGCATGCGTGAGGACAACGATTTCGCTGGAATCGAGCCAGTGTTCTTCACCACGTCCCAGGTCGGTCAGCCGGGCCCCGACATCGGTGTGGACGTGCCCTCGCTCAAGGATGCCTTAGACCTCGACGAGCTCAAGGCACTGGACGTGGTCGTGACTTGCCAGGGCGGCGACTACACCGAGAAGGTCTACAAGGACCTGCGTCAGTCCGGCTGGAAAGGTTACTGGATCGATGCCGCCAGCACGCTTCGCATGGCGGATGAGTCGACCATCGTGCTCGACCCGGTCAACCGGCACGTCATCGATGCCCAGTTGGCGAAAGGTGGCAAGACCTTCGTCGGCGGCAACTGTACCGTGAGCCTGATGCTGTTGGGCTTGGGGGGGCTGTTCGAGGCCGATCTGGTCGAATGGATGACCTCCATGACCTATCAGGCCGCTTCCGGTTCCGGTGCCAAGCACATGCGCGAACTGCTCGAGCAGATGGGCGTCTTGCGAGATAGCGTCAAGAGCGAACTCGCCGATCCGGCCAGCGCTATCCTGGATATCGACCGCCGGGTCACCGCGGCCATGCGTGGTGGCGACTTCCCGGTCGACAACTTCGGAGCGCCGTTGGCTGGCAGTCTGCTGCCATGGATCGACAAGCCAATGGAGAACGGCCAGAGCAAGGAAGAGTGGAAGGGCAGCGTCGAGTCCAACAAGATCCTCGGTCGCAGCGACAATCCCGTGCCCATCGATGGCCTGTGCGTGCGGATCGGTGCCATGCGCTCGCATAGCCAGGCATTCACCATCAAGCTCAAGCGCGATGTGCCGATCGACGAGATCGAGGATCGCATCGCCAAGCACAATGACTGGGTCAAGCTGATTCCCAACGACAAGGAAGCCACGCTCGCCAGCCTGACGCCGGCCGCCGTGACCGGCACCATGGATATCCCGGTGGGGCGCCTGCGCAAGCTCGCCATGGGGGGTGAGTATCTGTCGGCCTTCTCGGTGGGCGACCAGCTATTGTGGGGCGCTGCCGAGCCGCTCAAGCGCATGCTGAGAATCCTGCGCGAGCAGTAAGCCAGCGGTGCGACTCGGCAATGATACGAAATGCCTCCCCTAGGGAGGCATTTCGCTGTTTGGGCATGTATTCGCCTCGAGACCGTGTTCGATAGCGGCCGGAATGCCGCCTCGTCGCAGCACGGCGTCCAGTGGGAGGTCGCGGAGGTGGCGTTCGAGCCTTTGCATCTGGATAATAGAGGCCCCACCGCCGCTTCCCCGGAGGCATCGCTCCAGGCGAAAGCGCGGGTTCCGATCGCGCAGCATAACCTCGATTGAGCCATGCCCCTGTTCGAGTCACTCGACGATACACAACACCTCACCGGCCGCTTGGCCCTCGGTGTGGAATACGACGGAAGCGCCTATTGCGGATGGCAGCGCCTGAAGCATGCGCCCTCGGTGCAGGCCGAGGTCGAACGGGCGCTTGGCAAGGTTGCGGGAGAGCCGGTCACGGTTCACTGCAGTGGACGCACCGACAGCGGTGTGCATGCCACCCGCCAGATCGTGCATTTCGATGCGCCGGTCGGGCGCTCGGAGAAGGCCTGGGTGTTCGGCGGCAATGCCAACCTGCCACGCGATATTGCGCTTCGCTGGGTGGCGCCTGTGGCCGATGATTTTCATGCGCGTTTCATGGCAGTGGCGCGCCGCTACCGCTACGTGATCCTCAATCAGCCCAGCCGCCCAGTGCTGGAGCGTGCCAATGCCACCTGGTGTCGCGACCCGCTGGATGCTCCCGCCATGCACCGTGCCGCGCAGGCACTGGTAGGCGAGCACGACTTTTCCAGTTTCCGCGCGGCTGGGTGCCAGTCGAAAAGCGCCTGGCGTCATCTGCATTTCATCGAGGTGCATCGTCATGGTCCGTTGGTAGTGATCGACGTCCAGGCCAACGCATTCCTGCACCACATGATTCGCAACATCGTCGGCGCCTTGGTCGATGTGGGGCGAAGCGAACGTGGCGAGAACTATATCGAGAACCTGCTCGAACTGAAGGACCGCACACTGGCCAGCGTCACGGCGCCGGGATGTGGTCTGCATTTCGTCGATTCGATCTACGACGAACGCTTCGTCCTGCCGCGTGAGCCCCTGGGGCCCAATCTGCTTGCTTTTCTCGGCGAATGGACCGGCGAACGCGAATTGCCCGACTGCCCTTGGGTTCGCTATCGTCGCGGCCTGCCGAAGGCGGCGGAAAGCGAAACCTCCGAGGGCTTGGCCGAGATCGGCCGGCATCAGCCTTCTGACCAGGAGTGACCGCCATGTCTAACCCACTGCACCGTACCCGTGTGAAGATCTGCGGGCTGACTCGCCCGGAAGACGTCGATGCCGCCGTGGCGGCGGGCGCCGATGCCTTGGGCTTCGTGCTCTGGCCGGGAAGCAAGCGTGCCATCGACGAGGCGCGACTGGCCGAACTCGCCGCGCGGGTGCCGGCATTCGTCACCCGGGTAGGGCTGTTCGTCGACCAGGAGGCCTCGCTGATCGAGCGGGCAAGCGCGCATCTGGATCTGCTGCAGTTCCACGGCGATGAGTCCCCCGCCTTCTGTGCCTCGTTTACACGCCCCTGGCTCAAGGCCTTGCGCATGCGCGATGACCTCGACCTGCATGCCATGGCCGAGGCTTACCAAGGTGCACAGGCGCTACTCCTAGATGCCTATCGCCCCGACATGCCCGGCGGCACTGGCAAGACCTTCGACTGGTCGCGAATCCCCGCAAACCTGGCAAAACCTGTTATTCTCGCGGGAGGTTTGACCCCGGCCAACGTCGCCCAGGCGATCCGCGCCGTACGGCCATTCGCGGTGGATGTTTCCGGTGGTGTCGAGCGTGCCCCCGGCATTAAGGACCCGCACCGTATCGACGACTTTTTGCGCCAGGTATTCCTAGCTCAATCGACCGACTTTTTGGACAAAACCTAAGACCAAGCGACCCTGTGAGGTGTCTTCGTGACCAAGTTCAGCGACCTGACCCGACTGCCCGACGCACGAGGCCATTTTGGCCCTTATGGCGGCCGGTTCGTCTCGGAAACGTTGAGCTTCGCCTTGGAGGAACTCGAGAAGACCTATCTCAGTCTTCGCGACGATCCCGACTTTCAGGCGGAATTCGACCGTGATCTGGCCTACTACGTGGGCCGCCCGTCACCGCTGTATCATGCCGAGCGCTGGTCGGCTCAACTGGGTGGGGCGCAGATCTGGCTCAAGCGCGAGGACCTGAACCATACCGGTGCTCACAAGGTGAACAACACCATCGGCCAAGCACTGCTGGCCAAGAAGAGCGGCAAGCCGCGGGTGATCGCCGAGACCGGCGCCGGTCAGCACGGTGTGGCTACCGCTACCGTGGCGGCACGCTTGGGGCTCAAGTGCGAGGTCTACATGGGCGCCGAGGACGTCGAGCGTCAGAAGCTCAACGTCTATCGTATGCATTTGCTGGGTGCCAAGGTTATTCCCGTGGAGTCTGGCTCGCGCACGCTCAAGGATGCCATGAACGAAGCATTGCGCGACTGGGTCACCAACGTCGACGACACCTTCTATGTCATCGGCACCGTTGCCGGCCCGCATCCGTATCCGATGCTGGTCCGTGACTTCAGCGCCGTGATTGGCCGCGAGGCGCGCGAGCAGTCGCTCAAGCAGATCGGCCGCTTGCCGGATGCCTTGGTGGCCTGTGTAGGTGGCGGTTCCAACGCCATGGGGCTGTTCTACCCGTTCGTCGAGGACGAGAAAGTCAAGATGTATGGCGTCGAGGCCGGTGGTGATGGCATCGAAACCGGTCGTCACGCGGCACCGCTGACCTCCAATGCTCCCCAAGGGGTGCTGCACGGCAATCGCACCTACCTGATGTCGGATGAAGGTGGGCAGATCATCGATACCCACTCGATCTCGGCGGGCCTCGACTACCCCGGGGTCGGTCCCGAACACGCTTTGTGGAAGGATGTCGGTCGTGTCGAGTACGTGGCCGCCAACGATGACAAGGTGCTCGAGGCGTTTCGCGAGTTGACCCGGCTCGAGGGCATCATGCCGGCGCTGGAATCCGCTCATGCCCTGGCGCATGCCAAGGTGCTGGCCCCGACCATGCGTCCCGACCAGCACATCATCGTCAACCTGTCCGGGCGTGGCGACAAGGATATTCTGACAGTGGCCAAGATTGACGGCGTGGAATTTTGAGAGGGCAAGAATGAACCGTATCGACCAACGTTTTGCTGCCCTCAAGGAGCAGGGCCGCACCGCGCTGATTCCGTATATTACCGCCGGCGATCCGTCGCCGGAGCATACCGTGGGCTTCATGCATGCCCTGGTCGAGGCCGGCGCCGACATCATCGAGCTGGGAGTCCCGTTTTCCGATCCGATGGCCGATGGCCCGGTGATCCAGAAGGCCTGCGAACGGGCCCTGAAGCACGGCACTCGCCTCTCGCACCTGTTCGAGATGGTGCGTGAGTTCCGTGAGGCCGACCAGGAGACGCCGGTAGTGCTGATGGGCTATCTCAACCCCATCGAGCGTCTGGGCTATCGGGTCTTCGCCGAGCAGGCGGCAGCCGCCGGCGTCGATGGTGTGCTGACCGTCGACATGCCGCCCGAGGAGGCCGATGAGTTCGGCCCTTTGCTCAAGGAGCAGGGGCTGGCATCGATCTTCCTGGTTGCCCCTACCACCTCGGAGTCGCGTGCCGCTACAATATGTGCCCATGGCGAAGGTTATCTGTATTACGTTTCGCTCAAGGGTGTGACCGGCGCTGCGACCTTGGACGTCGAGGCCGTCGACCGCCAGTTGGCCCCACTCCGGCGCTTGACCGAGCTGCCGCTGTGCGTCGGCTTCGGTATCCGTGACGGCGCCTCTGCGGCAGCGGTCGGTCGGATCGCCGATGGCGTGGTGGTCGGCAGTGCCCTGGTGAGCCGCATCGCCGAAGGCGTCGACGACCCGGTTTCCATCGCACCGGCCTTGAAAGCGGTGCTCGGCGAGATGCGTCGCGCATTGGATGCCTGAGGTGTCGGCATTGCCTACCGACTTCACGATGGCCCCGGACGATACGGGGTCGCGACAGGATAACGGAAGCGTTCTGATATGAGCTGGCTAGACAAGATCGTACCGTCCGTGGGGCGCATTCAGCGCAAGGACCGTCGCACCAGCGTGCCGGACGGACTGTGGCGCAAGTGCCCGAAATGCGAGGCGGTGCTTTACCTCCCCGAACTCGAGAAGCACCATAGCGTCTGCCCCAAGTGTGAGCACCACCTGCGGCTGACCGCACGCAAGCGTCTCGACTGGTTTTTGGATAGCGAGGGACGCGAGGAGATCGCCACCGACCTGCAGCCGGTGGACCGTCTCAAGTTTCGCGATTCCAAGAAGTACAAGGATCGCCTCTCAGCGGCACAGAAAGAGACCAATGAGAACGACGCCCTGATCGCCATGCGCGGCAGCCTCGACGGTATGCCGGTGGTGGCGGTGGCGTTCGAGTTCACGTTCATGGGCGGTTCCATGGGCGCGGTGGTCGGCGAGAAGTTCGTGCGTGCCGCAAGTCTGGCGCTGGAAGAGAAAATCCCGCTGATCTGCTTTTCCGCTTCCGGCGGCGCCCGCATGCAGGAAGCGTTGTTCTCGCTGATGCAGATGGCCAAGACGTCAGCGGCGCTGGAACGACTCAAACAAGCCGGAGTGCCTTATATCTCGGTTTTGACCGATCCCGTTTATGGTGGTGTTTCGGCCTCACTGGCGATGCTCGGCGATCTCAACGTGGCCGAGCCCAATGCGTTGATCGGCTTTGCCGGCCCAAGGGTCATCGAACAAACCGTGCGCGAGCAGCTCCCCGAAGGTTTCCAGCGCAGTGAGTTTCTGCTCGAGCATGGCACCGTGGACATGATCGTGCACCGTAGCGAGATGCGCGACCGCCTTGGCCGCGTGCTGCGCAAGCTGACGCATCTGCCGGTTTCTGGCATGCCGGAAGAGCATGAACCGGACCTGGTCGACGTCGCCGAACAGGCAGGTGGCGATGTCGCCGAAGACGTCAGCCAAGAACGCTGACGACGAGTTACCGATGCCTGAAGCGTCTTCCTCGTCATTGAGTCTGGATGCCTGGTTGGTCCGCCTGGAACGCCAGCATCCCGTCAGCATCGATCTGGGGCTCGAGCGCGTGGCACGGGTCGGTCGTCGCATGGGGTTGTTCGATGCGCCGCTCGCTACCCGTCTGGTCACGGTTGCGGGTACCAACGGCAAGGGCTCGACGGTCGCTATGCTGGAGGCCCTCGCTCAGGCTCATGGACTGTCAACGGCAACCTATACCTCGCCACATCTGTTGCGCTACAACGAGCGCCTGCGTCTTGATGGCCAAGAGGCCGATGATGCCACCTTGATCCGTGGTTTCGAACGGGTCGAGGAAGCTCGCCTGGCCGGTGAGCCGATCAGCCTGACGTATTTCGAGGCCGGTACGCTCGGTGCGTTGTGGAGTATCGCCGAGCGTCGACCGGACCTGGCGATACTCGAGGTCGGCTTGGGGGGGCGACTGGACGCCGTCAATATCCTCGACGCCGATGTCGGCGTGGTAACCACCGTGGCCCAGGATCATGCTGTTTTTCTGGGTACCGATCTCGAAGGCATCGGCCGCGAGAAGGCCGGGATTCTGCGTGCCGGACGTCCGGCGGTGCTCGGTAGTACGGTCTTGCCGGCTAGTGTGCGCGAAGTGGCTGATGCGTTGGGTGCCGAAGTGCATGCGCTGGGCGAACGGTTTCATCGCGTGGGGGAGGCCAAGGCCTGGGAGTGGCAGGGGTTGGATGTCAGCGGCTGCCCCGTGCGCCTGAAGGAGCTCCCCGATCCCGGTTTGCCACTGGATAATGCCGCCACGGCGTTGCAGGCCCTGGCGCTTGCTGGCGTGTCACTGGACGAGGTGGCTTGTCGACGTGCCTTGGCGGCGGTGACGCTTCCTGGGCGCATGCAGTGGCTGGGCAATTGGTGCCTGGATGTGGGCCATAATCCTCATGCCGCCGGTTACCTGGCGGCTCGCTTGGCCGAGCGACCCTGTGCGGGACGAAGAATCGGTTTGCTGGGCATGCTGGCGGACAAGGATGCCGATGGTGTCATCGAAGCGCTTGCCGGGACGCTGGATGCCTGGGTGGCGGTGGGCCTGGATGGTGAACGCTCACGCAGTGCCGACGACTTGGCCGCTACGTTGGAGGCCCATGGTCAGCGAGTCCTGTACCGGGCGGTATCACCCACGTCCGGCGCCGAGTGGCTGGCCGATGAACTTGGCGAAGACGATGAGGCTCTGGTATGCGGATCGTTCTTTACCGTGGCCGAGGTGTTGGCCTGGTGGGAATCGCGGCTGCGGAGGAGGGGGCACGATGAAATACGGAATGCGTGAGCGGCTCAGCGGCGCGGTGATCATCATCGCGTTGGCGGTGATCTTCGTGCCGATGCTGTTCGACGAGCCGGCACCGCGCGAAGAGCGCCCACAGCCAGTGCTTACCATTGAGCAACCTATCGAGGTCGAGCGTACTCCGGTGTCAGATCCCGAACTTCCTTCTACCTTGGGCAGGATCGATGAGCCGCGCCCGCTTGTCGACCCTCGAGGTAGTGTCGAGGCAACCTCGGAGGAGGAAGAGTCGCGCGAGAACGAGGCGGAGACAGTACAGGTTCCCCCGGCCGAGGAGCCGGCTTCCGAAAAGAGCGCACCTCCCGCGGAAGTGCAACCCGAAACCGTGGACCCCATCGCCGAGCTGGCGCGGGCTGCCGAACAGCGTCGTGAGGCCAAGTCTCCCATCCCCGCGGCCAGTGCTGGTGAATGGGCCGTGCAAGCCGGCAGCTTCGGCGAGCCGGGCAATGCCGAACGTCTGGAGGCGAAGCTCAACGAGCAGGGATTCAATGCCTATCGCCGTCAGCGCGAGGGAGGGCTGACCAGTGTCTATGTCGGCCCCTATGACAGTTCCGAAGCAGGTGAGCGGGCGCGTACCGAGCTCAAGGAACGCGCCAACATCCAAGGCCTGCTGGTGCGAATCCGGGAGGGCGAATGAGTCTGACTTGGCTCGACTGGATTTTTCTGGCGGTGCTGGCCATTTCGATGATGGCCGGTTTCACTCGCGGACTAATACGCGAGGGGTTGGGGCTGGCGGCATGGATCATCGCTCTGCTGGCGGCTCGGGTCTTCGCCGAGCCGGTAGCCGACATGTTCAGCGGTTTCATCGATAACCCCGACGGGCGTCTGGTGCTGGCCTTCATCCTGGTGATCTTCGTTGTCATCATGCTGTGTGGGATCGTCATTCGCCTGGTGCATGCTGCGGTGGAGTGGGTTGGGATGGGCTTCTTCAACCGCATGGCCGGTACTCTGTTCGGGGCCTTGCGCGGGGCGGCGATCCTGGTTCTGGCGACGGTCCTGATTTCGCTGACGCCGCTGGCGCAGCTCCAGGCCTGGCAGCAAGCGGAACTGCGGCCAAGTTTCGAACAACTGCGCGACTGGGTGGTCGACCAGGTTGAGGCCTGGGAACAAAGCGACCCGGAGCGCTCCGTGGAATGGCGTGACATCCCGTTGCCGGATGTCGGTAACGACAGCGAAGAGGTGGACAGCCTCTGACCATTTACGACGGTACCGCACGAGCGGTACCGGGTTTCCATTGCAAGCGAGGTAAGGCGGAATGTGCGGTATCGTGGGCCTCATGGCCAATCAGGCGGTCAACCAGGCGCTGTATGACGCCCTGACAGTCCTCCAGCACCGAGGGCAGGATGCCGCCGGCATGATGACATGGCACGAGGGACGCTTCCTGCTGCGCAAGAGCAACGGCCTGGTGCGTGATGTCTTTCATACCCGGCACATGGCGCGCCTCAAGGGCAATCTGGGGATTGGACACGTACGCTATCCCACTGCCGGCTCCTCGAGCGAGGCCGAATCGCAGCCGTTCTACGTCAATTCCCCCTACGGTATCTCGCTGGCGCATAACGGCAACCTGACCAACTCCGACCAGCTCAAGCAGGAGTTGTTCTCCACTGATCTGCGGCACATCAATACCAGTTCGGATTCCGAGGTGCTGCTCAATGTCTTCGCTCACGAGTTGGGCAAGCAGGGCCACCACCTCAATCCTGAGGACATTTTCGATGCCGTGCGCCGCGTGCATCGCCGCTGTCGTGGCGGTTATGCCGCGGTGGCAATCATCAACGGCTTCGGCATGGTGGCTTTCCGCGACCCCAACGGTATCCGGCCGGTGGTCTTCGGTTCGCGCAACGAGGGCGGCAAGCAAGACGTGATGATCGCTTCCGAGTCGGTGGCACTGGATGTCGGCGGCTTCGAGTTCCATCGCGACCTGGCGCCGGGCGAGGCGGTGTTCGTCGACATGGACGGCAACATCCACACCCAGCAGTGCGCCGATCGGCCGGTGCTGGCACCGTGCATCTTCGAGCATGTCTACCTGGCACGTCCGGACTCGATTCTCGATGGGGCCTATGTCTACGGCACGCGCATGGAAATGGGCCGCAAGCTCGGCGATCGCATCAAGAGCGAATGGCCCGAGCACGACATCGACGTGGTGATCCCGATTCCCGACACGTCGCGCACCTCGGCACTGGAACTGGCCCAGCACCTGGGCGTGACCTATCGCGAGGGCTTCATGAAGAACCGCTACATCGGGCGGACCTTCATCATGCCCGGCCAGACTCAGCGCAAGAAGTCGGTGCGCCAGAAGCTCAACGCCATCGATATCGAGTTCCAGGGCAAGAACGTGCTGCTGGTCGATGACTCCATCGTGCGCGGTACCACCTGCAAGCAGATCATCCAGATGGCCCGCGAGGCTGGTGCCAACAAGGTCTATTTCGCTTCGGCGGCACCGCCGGTACGCTATCCCAACGTCTATGGCATCGACATGCCCGCCGCGAACGAGTTGATCGCCCATGGCCGCAGCGAGGCGGAGGTCGGCGAGCTGATCGGCGCCGATCGTATCTTCTACCAGGATCTCGAGGATCTGAAGGCTGCCTGCCATGCCGTCAATCCGGCTCTAGAGCAGTTCGACTGCTCGGTGTTCGATGGTCGCTACATCACCGGCGATATCGATGAATCCTATCTGGCGGATCTCGAAGCCTCGCGCAACGATGCCGCCAAATTGCAGAATGTCGGTGATCATGCCTTGGTCGGCATGCACAATCAGGATGACGATCTCGACTGAGCGGGGGCAGCCATGAACGACGATTCCAAACAACACGAGCACGATCGGGACGATCCCGCCCGAGACTGGGCGCTGGCGACCCAGTCCATTCGTGCCGGCCATGCTCGGACCCACGAGCAGGAGCATGGCGAGCCGATCTTCCCGACCTCGAGCTTCGTCTATGGCAGTGCGGCTGAAGCCGCACGCAAGTTCAGCGGCGAGGAGCCAGGCAATATCTACTCGCGCTTCACCAACCCCACGGTGCGCAATTTCGAAAAGCGTCTGGCGGTGATGGAAGGCGGCGAGCGCTGCGTGGCGACCAGTTCCGGCATGGCGGCGATCCTATCCACGGCCTTGGCGCTGCTCGCGGCCGGCGACGAGATCGTGGCTTCGCGCTCGCTATTCGGCTCCACAGTGAGCCTGTTCGACAAGTACCTGGGTAAGTTCGGGATCACGACCCGCTATGTGGAACTGTCGAACCTGGAGGCCTGGGAAGCGGCGATCACTCCGCGAACCCGCTTGCTGTTCGCCGAAACGCCATCCAACCCGCTCTCCGAAGTGGTGGACATTGCCGCCCTGGCTGAGATCGCCCATCGCCATGGTGCCTGGTTGGCCATCGACAACTGTTTCTTGACACCGGCGTTGCAGCGTCCTTTGGATCTTGGTGCCGACTTGGTGATCCACTCGGCCACCAAGTACCTGGATGGGCAGGGACGTGCCGTTGGGGGTGCCGTGGTCGGGCCCGACAAGGAACTCGAGGAACTGTTTGGCGTGGTGCGCACCTGCGGTCCCTGCATGAGCCCCTTCAATGCCTGGATTTTCCTCAAGGGACTAGAGACATTGAACCTGCGTATGCGGGCCCATTGCGCCAATGCCATGGCCATGGCCGAGTGGCTGGAAGCGCACCCGGCGGTGACTCGTGTGCACTACAGTGGCCTGAAAAGTCACCCTCAGCATGACTTGGCCAGCCGACAGCAGCAGGCCTATGGCGCGGTGCTCGGCTTCGAGGTCGAAGGTGGACGCGAGGTAGCCTGGTCGGTGATCGATGCCACGCGGATCATGTCGATCACCGGCAATCTGGGTGACGTCAAGACCACCATCACCCATCCGGGTACCACCACCCATGGACGCCTCACCGAAGAGCAGAAAGTCTCGGCGGGCATTGCCGAAGGCTTGGTTCGGGTGGCCGTGGGGCTCGAGGATCTCGACGACCTCAAGGGCGACCTTGCGCGTGGGCTTGATGCGTTACGCTGAATATTTCCTCGTCATCGTTATACGACGCCCCGTAACCGGGGCGTCGTGCGTTAGGAGGCGGGATTCGTCGGCGACCCCTTGAACCTTTGACTGGTGCCGTCATTTATTCAGGGGTGGGGTAGTTCACATATCCCTTTTCAAGGAGCGTGACGATGAAGATTCTGATGGTCCTGACCTCTCACGATGAGATGGGCGATACCGGCCACAAGACCGGTTTCTGGCTCGAGGAGTTCGCGGCACCCTACTATGTGTTCCAGGATGCTGGTGCGGAGGTCACTCTGGCATCGCCCAAGGGCGGACAGCCGCCGGTGGATCCCAACTCCACCCAGCCAGACGCCATGACCGACGACACTCGTCGCTTCGAGGCCGACGAGCAAGCCAAAGCACAACTCGCCAATACCGTCAGGCTCGGTGATGTCGATGCCGACGATTTCGACGCCGTCTTCTATCCGGGCGGACATGGGCCCTTGTGGGACCTGACCGACAATGCCGACTCCCTGCGCCTGATCGAGGCGTTCATCGCCAACGACAAACCTGTCGCTGCCGTCTGTCATGCGCCGACGGTATTGCTCAATGCGCGTGACGAGACAGGAGCCCCATTGGTCAGGGGGCGTGAAGTTACCGGCTTCTCCAACAGCGAGGAAGCTGCGGTGGGGCTGACCGACGTGGTGCCGCACCTGCTCGAGGATGCCTTGAAGTCCAAGGGCGCCCACTACGTGCGCAGCGAGCATGACTTTGCGCCATTCCAGGTACGCGACGGGTTGCTGGTGACCGGGCAGAACCCGGCGTCGAGCGCACCGGCAGCGAAGCTGCTGCTCAAGGTGCTGGAGACGCTGTGACCTGCCGATAGAGAATATGGCCAGGCCCCAGGAAACACTGAATAAATGCCTGCGCGGCTCAATCGCTGCGTTGCGCGGTGCCGAAGCGTCGGACCGGCGGATCCTCACATATAACCCCATATGCTCCGGTTCCTGTGCTCCGTGCGCCTTGCGCTTGAGTCTGCTCGTCGGTTTATTCAGCGCTTCCCCAAGTCTGGCCATTGTTTCTCTAATGTGAATGATCCTTTCACCATTTTTTGGCTGTGTCGCCACCAGGGAATGCGTATCCTCGCGGGTACGCAATGCACAGGGATAAGGAATATGTGGCGTAATTCTCGACATGGCTGGGGCTTGGTCAGCATCGTGCTGCATTGGCTGAGCGCGCTTGCAGTCGTTGGCCTGTTCCTCCTGGGCTGGTGGATGACCGGCCTTGGTTACTATGACAGTTGGTACAACCTGGCACCCTGGTGGCATCGCTCACTGGGCATGGTGCTGTTGGCGGCGACGCTGCTGCGCATAGTTTGGCGTGGCTTGCATCCGACGCCCCGCGCTCAAGGAAGTGTCATGGAGCGCCTTGCCGCCCACCTGGGCCATATCGGGCTCTATGTATTGATGCTGGTGGTGCTGGTCAGTGGTTACTTGATTTCCACCGCCGACGGCCGCGGCATCAGTGTCTTTGACTGGTTCGAGGTGCCTGCCCTGATTCATGGTTTGCCCAACCAGGCAACCGTGGCCGGAACCGTGCACTGGTACAGTGCACTGGCATTGATGATTCTCGCCGCCGGTCACAGCGTGGCGGCTCTCAAGCATCATTGGCTCGATCGCCACGACACCTTGCTGCGCATGGTGTCACCCCGTTTCAGTCGCCGCTAAGAGGGTGTTTACAAAAGTGACGAGCGACGGCCAGACAAGGCGAAATCAGCCGAAAAAGCGGAGTTTACGAGTTTGTAAATGAGCATTTTGATCGGACTCGCGCACGAGGCTGATTTCAACACAGCATGGCCGAGCGCAGTAGTTTGTAATCACCCTCTAAGGAAGTGGTGGCATTCACCTGAAGGTTCAAATCGCAAGGAGACGCTCGTATGTTGAAAAAGACCACAATCGCCGCGCTGACGGCCGCCGCTCTGGTTCCCATGGCGCAGGCCCAGGCCGCCGACTACGTGATCGATACCGAGAATGGCCAACACGCCTTCATTCAGTTCAAGATCAGTCATCTGGGTTTTTCCTATATTCTCGGTACCTTCCGCGACTTCAGCGGTGAATTCAGCTATGACCCGGAAGATCTAGAGGCCTCCAACGTCAACGTCGAGGTCGATGTGGCCAGCCTCGATACCAATCATGCCGAGCGTGATAAACATATCCTGAGCGATGATTTTCTGGATGCCAGCCAGTATCCCACCGCTACATTCGTTTCCAGCGGCTTCGAGCCCAGCGGTGACGGAGAAGGCGTATTGACCGGCGAACTGACCCTGCACGGTGAAACTCGCGAGATCGAGATGCCGGTGACTTTGGTGGGGGCAGGGGATGACCCCTGGGGTAACTATCGTGCCGGTTTCGAAGGCAGCACCTCCCTGGCGTTGGGTGATTTCGGTATCGACATGAGCGATTTCCCCGAGGTCATGCATGAGGTGGAGTTGTATGTGACCTTTGAGGGCATCCGCCAGTAGAAAGCGCTTCCAGAGTGGCATCTTGATATGTGCCAGGCGCTCTCGAGGGGGAGTCCCCCCGAGAGCGTTTTTTATTGGCATGCCTGGGGTGTTCACATGAGGTCAGAACACCGGGTTGAGTACGGCGTCGGGGAAGTGACGACGCAGCATGCGGTTCTGGAAGCCGTCCACGAAGCAACTGTTGATGATGATGATGAAGCGTTCGAAGGGCTTGTCTGGATCTTCCTGACTCATGACGCCCGCCGAGTGAAAGAGCTTGTCATCACGGATGTGCAGGACTTCCCCTGGATTCAATACCCTTTCGTCCAATGTCTGGGCACCGGCCTTGTCGGCGTAGAGATGACTGGTGGCCCCCGTCACGTTCTCCCGGTTGATCACCATGATGCTGAGATACTTGCAGCCATCAGCGTGAATGCCCTGACCCTGCAGGGGATCGTGCTGGCCTTTGCTGCGTACCCCCGTGATCTGCATCAGGATCGGCTCCTTCGGGCCGATCCCCCACAGCTTGGCCCAGGCACGCACGAACGCCTTGACATCGCTGCGTTCGACGAATGCCGGATCCAGCCCCTCATAGTAGCGCAGCTTGTCCGCCATGCTATCGGCGTCGTTGAACATCCCGCCTTGCGCCATGGGACATTCGCCCATGACCTTTACATCGTCGTCATCGGTGAGGTTGAGCCATGACATCCGCTTCCAGCGCAGGTTGACGTAGGGGTCGCGCGGCAGGTCGGTGAGGAAGCCTTGCCAGGCCTCCAGGTCAATGCGCTGGCGGATGTCCGCCAGGCTCCAGTTCTGGCATGCCAGATCGCTATGAACTTGGGGTGACCAGTAGCCGTGATCGATATCGAAGGCGATAGCGGACACATCGTAGCCGTGCTTGAGACTTTCCTGTTTCATGACGATTTCCTCTTGGTTTGATTTCCAGCCGAATGGCTGAAAGTAGCTCCACAGGAGCAACATAGAAAAGAATGAAAACTAACGAAAACAAATGTCAATAAATGTATCTTTTTATTGGTGGGTATAGTGCTGGAAAAGGTCTATGTTGTATGAAGGTGCCATGCCCGTTAGTGGTAGGAATCTGGTTATCGCGATACGGGGCTTGTCATTGGAATGTCCGAGGCCACCGTGGCCTTGCAGCATGAAGCGTCAAGGATGAAGAGGAGGAAGAGGGTAGCCGGGATGAGATGAGTACCGGCAGTTGGGGCTATGAGACACCGATGTGTAGAATTGCCTCACGCAACAATCGTCGAGTGAACAAGAATGCCGGCAGGGAATTCACGAGGGGCACGCATGACCGACAAGCAGCACCAGAGGCGTATAGCCGGGTGGCTTGCCATGTCGTTGACGGTCAGTGCGTTGATGATCTGGTGGCTGATCGACAGCCTACCGTCCTGGACGGCGATTCTGCCGGGCGTCGGGATCTTGTTGTCCGTGTTGGTCACGTGGCGTGTCTGGTTGCAACGTGGCCACGTTGTCAGCCTCCCCGTGGCCAACGAATTGCAGGTTGCCCAGCGTCGCCATAGTGAGAGTGAGCAGCGTTTTCGTGCCTTGCTGGAAAGCCTGCCGAAGGTGGCCGTGCAGGGCTATGACCGTCATCGTCGGGTGATTTACTGGAATGAGGCCAGCACCCGCCTCTATGGTTACCTGCCGGACGAAGCCTTTGGCAGGCTGTTGGAGGACTTGATCATTCCCGATACGATGCGTCAGGGGGTGATTGCGGCTCACTATGCCTGGGTCAAGCAGGGCGTCGAGATTCCCGCCGGCGAACTGGAGCTCAAGCACAAGAGCGGTGCACCGGTGGCCGTATTCTCGCACCACGTGATGCTGGGCGAGCATACAAAAGATCCCCTGATGTTTTGTGTCGACGTCGACCTCTCCGTCCAGAAGCAGGCACGACGCGATCTCGATTTCGTCACTCGCTTCGATAGCCTGACTCACCTGCCCAACCGTCGTACCTTCGAAGCCGAGCTCGAGGAGTTCGTGGACAAGTGTCGGCATCAGAAGGAATGCGTGGCGGTCATCGTCATCGACCTGGACCGCTTTGCCGAGATCAATGATGCCCAGGGCTATGAGCAAGGCGATGCCTTGTTGTCCGAGGTGGCCAAGCGGCTACGTCGTTGCCAGCGGGGTGCCGATCTACTGTCGCGCTTCGGCAGCGATGAATTCGCCATGGCTTTCCCCCATCTACACAGTACTAGCGATGTACTGCGCTTGATCGATAAGGTGGTCGATGCCTTTGCCATTCCCTTCCAACTGGACACGCATGAGCTGCATGTCACGGCGAGCCTGGGGGTCAGTCTGTTTCCCGACAACGGTTCCTGTGCTCGAGACCTTATCCATAACGCTGACGTTGCCAAGAATCGGGCAAAACTTTCGGGGCCCAATCGTTACTGGTTCTTCGAGCAACAGATTCACGATGAACTGGTTCGCCAGCACCAACTGGCCGAACGTCTGCAGTACGCGATGCGCCGAGGCGAGCTAGCGCTTTATTATCAACCCCAGGTGGCAGCCAGGAGCGGGCGCATCGAAAACCTAGAGGCCTTGATACGCTGGTTTCCTTCCGAGGGAGGCGTAGTGTCGCCCAGCGAATTCATTCCAGTGGCTGAGCGTTCCAATCTTATTCACCGTATCGGCGAGTGGGTCGTGCGCGAGGCCTGCCGCCAGCAGGCGCAGTGGAAAGCGGTTGGGCTCGGCGACTATCGCATCGATATCAATCTATCCGGCAAGCAGGTGGCAAACCTCAAGGTGTTCGAAACTCTCGAGACTTGCATGCAAGAGTTTCAGTTGTCCCCTCGGGAGATCGGTATCGAGCTCACCGAGAACGTGCTGATCCAGGCCGATGACCGCGTACTCAACGTGCTGCGGCGGCTGTATCACCGTGGCATGAAGATCGCCATCGATGATTTCGGCACCGGCTACTCGTCCCTGAGTTATCTGAAACTGTTCCCCGTCACGGCATTGAAGATCGACCGCACTTTCGTGCGGGATGCGCCCCATGACCCTAGCGATCGCGCCATCATGGCCGCGACCGTCTTCATCGGCCATCGTCTTGGCCTGGAAGTGGTTGCCGAAGGTGTGGAGAACGAGGAACAGCTCGAGCTGGTGTGCGAAATGGGCTGTGACCTGGTGCAGGGCTATTACCACTTCAAGCCAATGAGTGCCACGGATACCCAGAAGCTGCTGAGCGGACTGGTCACGGTCACCACCGATATTCGGGACAGTTGATGACACTCGCGTACAATTGGGCCTCCTGAGCCCGACGGGAGACACTGTGTCGTTGTCCGTTCCTGCTTCTCGTACGCTGGGTCGCCAGCTATGGTGCCAGACCTGGCCGATGGCCATTGGCATCTTGTCGCTGCTGGGCTTCCAACTCGTCGATAGTGCCTTCATTGCGCGCCTGGGCACGGCGCCACTGGCGGCGCAATCCTTCACCTTTCCCTTGTCCTTTCTGATCATCGGCGTTCAGGTCGGACTGGGCATCGCCATCGCCGCTCTGATCTCGCGAACCCTGGGGGGCGGTGATCCGGCTCGGGCCCGACGTCTGGGCAGCCTGGTGCTGTTGACTGGAACTATCCTCATCGGGGGATTGGCCACGGGCCTGTGGGTGGCGCACCGACCGATTTTCCTGCGTCTAGGCGCCGACGAAGGCACCCTGACTCTGATCGGTGGTTATTGGGGGCCGCAGTTGCTGGCGGCGTGGCTGGGGGCAGTGCTCTATTTCGGCTATAGCCTGTTCCGCGCGCATGGCGATACGCGACTACCGGGAAAGCTGATGGTCTTGACCAGTCTGGTCAACCTGCTATTGGACCCGCTGCTGATCTTCGGTATTGGTCCTTGGCAAGGGTTGGGGTTGCCTGGCGCCGCCTGGGCTACGGTGTCGGCTTTTCTCACTGGTTTGACGATATTGAGCTCCCGCTTGAGAGCCACCGATTGGTTGGCGCGACATGGCTTGGTCGCAGAGGCTAGGCGTTCGGCACTATCCTTCGCCGGTATCGCTGGGCCGGCGATGATCGGCCAGTTGATGCCACCGTTGGCCGCTATGCTGGCTATCAGTGTCGTCGCAACGTTAGGGGAGACGACGGTCGCTGCCTGGGGATTGGCGAGTCGGCTGGAAACCGTTTCCTTGATGGTAGTCCTGGCCTTGACCATGTCGCTGCCGCCTTGGTTGGGGCGTTGTTACGGAGCGGGCGATTGGGCCCAGGTCGAGCGCTTGATGCATTTGGCGTTCAAGGTGGTGGTTATATGGCAGTTGGTGATCGGGGTGATACTGGCCGTTGCTGCGCCTTGGGTAGCGTTGGCGTTGTCGGGGAGTCCGGAAGTACGCAACGATCTGGCGATGTTGATGCGTTTCATGCTGCCGAGTTATGCCTTGCTGGGGATCTGCATGCTGGTGGTGTCAGCCGGCAATGCCTTGGGCTGGCCGTTGGGGGCGATGTTGATGTCCGGGGTGCGGCTGTTCGTCTGTTACCTGCCATGCCTGTGGTTGGGGGCGCAATTGTCCGGAGTGACCGGGCTTGCGGCTGGTGCCGCGGTAGGCAACGCGCTGGCTGGGATCTTGGCCTGGCAGCTCTATCGATGGGGGATACATTCCGCAAGATTCAGGGTGGTGGAATAGTATTTAAAACAGTGTTCTTTAAAAAGTTAATCTGGTTTTCTGCTGAAAATTTGAATTCATAGCCTAGTTTTCTATTAAAATTCAGAATAATTTCATCCTTCTCCTCTTTATACTGCGAGCATCGATTCGCGGCCTCGCGACAACGACCAACAAGAGGGGAAAGGCAATGAAGGTACTGGTTCTCGGTAGTGGGGTGGTGGGTGTCACCAGCGCGTACTATCTGGCGCGGCAGGGGCATGAGGTCACGGTCGTCGACCGTCAGTCCAGCCCGGCCATGGAAACCAGTTATGGCAACGCTGGCCAGGTATCCTTCGGTTTCTCCTCGCCTTGGGCGGCGCCTGGCATTCCCCAGAAGGCGGTCAAGTGGATGTTCCAGGAACATGCACCGCTGAAGATCCAACCCAAGATGGATCCTCCCATGGCGCGCTTCATGATGCAGATGTTCGGCAACTGCACTCCCGAGCGCTATGCCGTCAACAAGGAACGCATGGTGCGTATCGCCGAATACAGCCGCAGCTGCATCAATGCCTTGCGCGAAGAGACCGGCATTCGCTACGAGGACCGCCAGCGCGGCCTGTTGCAGCTATTCCGTTACGACAGCCAAGTGGCGGCGGCGAGCAAGGATATGAAGGTACTCGAGCAATGCGGGGTGCGCCACAAGCTGCTCGATGCCAAGGAAATTCAGGCGGTGGAGCCGGCGTTGGCACGGGTGCCCGGCAAGTTCGTGGGCGGGCTGCATTTGCCCGACGACCAGACCGGCGACTGCTACCTGTTCACCAACCGTCTGGCCGACTACTGCCGTGAGCGGCTGGGTGTGAATTTCCGCTTCGGGATCGAGATCCAACGCCTCGAGCACAGTGGCGGGCGTATCGAGTCGGTGGTGACCAACGCCGACAAGCTGAGTGCCGACGCCTATGTAGTGTGCATGGGCAGCTTCTCCAAGTTCCTGGTCAAGGACCTGGGCATTCGTCTGCCGATCTATCCGGTCAAGGGTTACAGTCTGACTGTGCCGGTGACCGACGACGGAGGGGCACCTCAGTCCACGGTGATGGACGAGACCTTCAAGGTGGCAATCTCGCGCTTCGACAATCGGATCCGGGTGGGCGGCACCGCCGAGCTGGCCTCCTATGACCTGAGCCTGCTGGAGAAGCGTCGTGCTACCATCAGCATGGTGGTGCGCGATGTATTCCCGGAAGGCGGCGATGTCGAAAAGGCCGAGTTCTGGACTGGTTTGCGCCCCATGACGCCTGACTCCACGCCGATCATTGGCGCAACTCGGTATGACAACCTGTGGCTCAATACCGGCCATGGCACACTGGGCTGGACCATGAGCTGCGGCAGTGGTCATCTGCTTGCCGATCTGATGGCGGGGCGTCGGCCGGAGATCGACCCCAACGGTCTGGATGTCACGCGCTACGACGCTGCCTGACGATCCTCAGACTTCCCTCATTGACGGCCTTGCCGCTATCCGCGGCAAGGCCGTCTGTTTTTTGCGACACATTAACATGCTGATTTCATTGGCTTTTATTTGTCGCTTTTTACAAGGTCGTCGTTCTGCAACAGATTTTTCCGTTCCGTATTCGCCGTCCGCACCGATAAGAAACGCTGTTCTTAAATAACCTTTTGTTTTTGCTGTGATTTTTTTGTCCTTGGCATGCTGTTCGCAATGGCAGGTGTAGGGCAGTGGCATGATCGCTCTGCCCGATAAGGAACGAAGTTGGCCAATGCGAGGGATGCGCAATCATCAAAGGATGGCGAGATGCTTTAAAGGAGTGAGTATCTGCGGCTCGGGTAGGCCAGGTCGCCAAACCGGCCAGGAGAGGGACGTAGGAGGCTTCGTTTCACCAAGGATGTCGCCGGCCCAGGGATGGGCGCTGGCTGACAGGGCGGCAGGCCCCGATTAGCCATCATTCGGAATGCACTATTGCCCGTGTGAGGATCGCGCGGGATCCACGGAGGATCTATGAACCTGAAGACACTTGCCTTGGGAATCGCCATCGCGGGGTTGGCATCCGGTGCCATGGTGACCTACTTCCATGAGCGGGAGGCACAGGCCGTAGCGGCCGAAATCGGGAGCGAGGCATCGGCAGCCAGCGATGCCACTGGAGCAATGGCGGCCGGTGGATCGGCGGATGTCGGAACCGCAGCATCCGTGGAGGGCAACACGGCGACTGCGGGACATGACCAGGATGGCCGTGCCTCGGCGGAAGCCTCTGTCGAAGGTGACGTTGAAGCAAGCGGTGGCAGTGACGCCGATGAGCTGATCGACGAAGTGACTGACACTGGTGAGACCGCCGTCGATACCGCAATGGATACCGAAGAGGAAGTGACGAATCGTCTGGAACTCGGAGCCGACGCGGAAGTTTCGGGAGACGCAGAAGGCGCCGTCACCCAGTAGTGGCCTGATCCGACATTACTGCATCAACGAAAACGCCCGGGATCTCTCCCGGGCGTTGGACGTTACGGTCCCTGCATCGCGATCAATCGTTCACCGCGGCGATGGCCTTGGCCACGTAAGGCAGGTTTTCGTTGGCTAGTCCCGCCACGTTGGCGCGGCCCGAACGCACCATGTAGATGCCGAATTCGTCGCGCAGACGGTCCACCTGCTCCGGGGTCAGGCCGGTGTAGGAGAACATGCCGCGCTGTTCGCCGACACAGGCGTATTTCTTGTCCAGACCGTAAGGCGCCAGTGCCTCGACGAAGTCGCGGCGCAAGCCGTTGATCCGGTCACGCATCTCGGTGAGTTCCTCGCGCCACTGCGCCGCCAGCTCGGCGGACTCGAGGATCTCGGTGACGATGGCGGCACCGTGAGCGGGCGGGTTGGAGTAGTTCTCGCGAGCGACGATCGCCATTTGCGAGCGCACGTTCTCCATCTGTTCGTTGTTCCTGGCCACCATGATCATGCAGCCGGTACGCTCCCGATAGAGCCCGAAGTTTTTCGAACAGGAACTGGTGATCAGCATCTCGTCGAGATTCTCGGCCAGCAGACGAACGCCGAAGGCATCCTCCTCAAGGCCATCGCCGAAGCCTTGGTAGGCGAAGTCGACCAAGGGCAACAGTTCACGCTCTTGCACTACTTTCAGCACGTCGTGCCACTGCTCGTGGGACAGGTCGAAACCCGACGGGTTATGGCAGCAGGCGTGCAGCACCACCACGTCGCCCACCGGGATCTGCTTGAGCGCGGCGAGCATGCCGTCGAAATCCAGACGGTTTTCGGCATCGACATAGGGGTATTTGCTGAGCTTGAGGCCGGCAGCCTGGAAGATGCCCAAATGGTTCGGCCAGGTGGGATCACTGACCCAGATGCCCTTGCCGGGCAATTGGCTGTGGATGAAATCCGCTGCCAGGCGCAACGCTCCAGTGCCGCCGGGCGACTGGGTGGCACTGGCGCGACCGGCGGCCAGGATCGGAGAATCCTCGCCCAGCACCATGGGCAGGATCATATTGCCGTAACGTGGATCACCATGCGAGCCGATATAGCTCTTGGTGGTCTCATTCTTCAGCAGCAGCGCCTCGGCCTCCTTGACGGCCCGCATGATCGGCGTGGTGCCTTTGGCATCGCGGTAGACGCCTACCCCCAGGTCGACCTTGTTGGGGTTGGTATCCTTGTTGAAGGCCTCGATAAGCCCGAGGATGGCATCCCCGGGCACCCGCTGAATCTGCTCGAACATTTACGCTGCTACCTCGTCGGTTTTGGCTGCCATGATGAAGTCGTTCTTGTGCAGGCCCTTGATCTTGTGGGACCACCAGGTGACCGTGACCTTGCCCCACTCGGTCAGAAGCCCCGGATGATGGCCAGCTTCCTCGGCGATTTCGCCTACTCTGTTGGTGAAATCGAGGGCTTGCTTGAAGTTGCGGAACTTGAAAGTCCGCTCCAGTTGCATGATGCCATCGTGTTCGACGATCTGCCACTCGGGAATCTGCTTCTTGTACTCTTCGATCTCGGCTTCCGTCACGCGCGGGGCATCCCAGTCGCAAGCTTCGCATTGTTGTTGAGTCAGATCGCTCATAGGGTCTCCTGATTCGTCGTCAGTTGGTGGTAGGGGTATCAATTGCCCTGGCTCAAGCGTTGGCGGCTTGCGGCTCGCTTGGCTTCGGCGGGAACTTGGGCGGATACAAGCCCAGTGCCATGGCCTGGTGCGCCAAGGCCATGAGATCCTGCCTAGAAAGGTCGTGCAGGGTATGCAGGCCGTCAAGCACGTAGTAGAGCGGTTGCAGGATGTCGATGCGGTAGGGCGTGCGCATCGCATCGAGTGGATCGAATGGGTAATGCTCGGGGACGTCGGATAGTGCGTACAATGTCTCCTTGGGCGAGGAGATGATGCCGCCGCCATAGATTCTCCGGCCTTGAGGCGTATCCACCAGGCCGAACTCCACGGTCATCCAGTACAGCCTGGCCAGGTAGACGCGTTCCTGCTTGCTGGCCGCCAGCCCGAGCTTGCCGTAGGTGGCGGTGAATTCGGCGAAGTCGGGGTTGGCGAGCATCGGACAATGGCCGAAAAGCTCATGGAAGATGTCCGGCTCTTGAAGGTAGTCGAGTTCTTCGGGGGTGCGAATGAAGGTTGCTACCGGGAAGCGTCGACTGGCCAGCAATTCGAAGAAGGTATCGAAGGGGATCAGCGCCGGCACCTGGGCGGTCTGCCAGCCGGTGGTCTCGAGGAGCACCCGATCCACCTCGGCGAGTTGAGGGATATGGTCGATAGGTAGGGCCAAGCGTTCCATCCCATCGAGGTATTCCTGACATACTCGCCCTTCGATGATCGCCATCTGGCGCTCCATCAGCGCCTTCCAGGTGGCATGCTCCTGATCGCTGTAGGCGATGTGACCGTTGGCATCCGGCATCCGGGCCTGGTATTTGGTCGACTTTTTCATCGCGAGCCTCCCAGGATGTTGTGATATGAAAGGGAATGTTCTCCAGCATAGAGGGAGCTGGCGTTGGGGGAAGTGATCTCGTGGTTCCGAGGCATGCCAAGAGAAGTCGTAAGTGTAAGGATTTTCTTACAGAAAGGAGATCATCAAAGGAAATGAAGGCGAACGAGTTGAACTCCCGAGATTGAGTGAGCATGCCTGTCACGCTATGTTGACAGTTGAGTCACGTCCCCTTGACGAAAAAGATCACTTCATGCGCCTCAAGTTCCATTGTCAGAATCGAATCGGCATCCTGCGCGACATCGTTTCCCACTTCGCTGACTATGGCGTCAACGTCGCGCGTGGCGAGGTTGGTGGGGATCACGGTAATACCATCTATCTGCACTTGCCGCACCTGCTCAATGCGCAACTGGCAACTCTCAAGCCAACCCTGGAAACCATCCCCGGCGTGTTCAGCGTCAAGCGCGTCAGTCTGATGCCCAGCGAGCGGCGCCATCTGGAACTCGATGCCTTGCTGTCATCGCTGTCGGATCCGGTGATGTCGATCGATATGGAAGGGCATATCGTGGCCGCCAACCGTGTGGCCGGACAGATGCTTGGCGTGCGTGTGGATGAGGTGCCGGGATTGTCGCTCGACCGTTACCTGCCCGATCTTGACCTGCCCGAGTTGATACGCCGCAACAATGCCAGGGTCAACGGTTTGCGCCTGAAGTTGGGGGAAGCTACCTATCTGGCCGATATCGCCCCCTTGCACAGCGAGAACGACGACGATGTGGCCTCGTTGGCGGGAGCGGTGGTCACCCTGCACCGTGCTGACCGCATCGGTGAGCGTATCTATCATGTGCAGCGTCAGGAATTGCGGGGCTTCGAGGCGATCTTCCAGTCGAGCCCACGACTGGCCGCCTTGATCCGCGAGGCAAGGCGCATGGCGCCGCTGGACGCGCCGCTGTTGATCGAGGGCGAAACCGGTACTGGTAAGGAGTTGCTGGCCCGTGCCTGCCATTTGGCCAGTCCTCGAGGGCAGGCGCCGTTCATGGCGCTCAACTGTGCGGGGCTGCCGGAGTCAATGGCCGAAACCGAGCTGTTCGGCTATGCCCCCGGTGCCTTCGAGGGCGCCCGCCCGGAAGGCAAGCTGGGGTTGCTGGAGCTTACCGCCGGCGGCACCATCTTCCTCGACGAGGTTGGAGAGATGAGCCCCCGTCTCCAGGTCAAACTATTGCGCTTCTTGCAGGATGGTGGCTTCCGGCGTGTGGGTAGCGACGAAGAAACCTTCCTGGATGTGCGGGTGATCTGTGCTACCCAGCAGGATCTTCCGGCGCTGTGCACCGCCGGGCGGTTCCGCCAGGATCTCTATCATCGCCTGAACGTGCTCTCGGTACAGGTACCACCGCTGCGCGACTGTCTCGATGGCATCGAGGAACTGGCCAACCATTTCATCGATCGTGCTTCACGTCAGATCGGCTGCCCTTTGCCCAGGCTCTCTCCCGCGGCACTGGCGCGACTGTCCTCCTATCACTGGCCCGGCAATGTGCGTCAACTCGAGAATGTGTTGTTCCAGGCGGTGTCGCTGTGCGAAGGAACGACGATCGAACCCTCGCACCTGCGCCTGCCCGATGTGGGGCCGACACCGGGCCTGTCCGGTATCGATCTGGACGGCAGTTTGGCCGACATTCTCGGCGAGGTGGAAAAGCGTGTGCTGACAGCGCTTTATCCCCAATATCCCTCCAGCCGCCTGTTGGCCAGGCGGCTGGGTGTATCGCACACCACCATCGCCAATAAGCTCAAGCGCCATGGGATAGGCGAGGAGGCATCCTGATATGCCGGTGAGACATCGCATACCGCTATGGCTCAAGCTGGCGTTTACCGCTTGGATTCTCGGCTGGGCGCCGACCTACGTGGTGCTGCTCGGCCACCAGAACTTCTTCTGGCTGTGTAACCTGGCCAACTTCCTGATTCTGGTGGGGTTGTGGACCGAGAGCCGGCGATTGCTGTCGATGCAATTGCTGTCGGTATTGCTGGTGGGCCTGTTATGGGCGGTGGACGTAGGAACTGCATGGTTGACCGGTGTGCATCCCATCGGCGGCACCGAATACATGTTCGATCCAGAGCACCCTCCGGTGACACGGGCACTGTCGCTCTATCATCTGATCCTGCCACTGGTGGCGGGCTTCGCGGTGTGGCGGCTGGGGTTCGACCGGCGCGCCATCTTGTGGCAGACCGCCCTGACCTGGATTGCGATCCCCCTGACTTATCTCTTCACCGATCCAGAACGCAATATCAACTGGGTGCATGGTCCTTTCGGTCAGCCCCAAGATAGCCTCGACCCGCTGCTCTACCTGATCGGGCTGATGCTGTTGTGGCCGGTGGCCATCTACCTGCCGGTACACCTGTTGGTGTTCGGCCTGCAGCGTTGGCGCCAGATGTCCTAGTATGGAAAAAATGCGAAGCCATTAGGCGGGGGTAGCGACATTCATGCGATACCCGGCAGGCAAGACCCGCAAGGCGTCCTTCGACCCTCGCGCCGGTTATGCCAACTGCGGTGTTGGTGCGCTGGTCAACGTGCGTGGCCAGGCCACGCATGACCTGATCGAGGATGGATTGCGCATGCTGCGTAATCTCGATCACCGTGGGGCGCGTGGCGCCGAGGAAAATACCGGTGACGGCGCTGGAATACTGTTGCAGGTGCCGCACCGCTTTTTCGCCGCAGCCATCCCCGGCCTACCCAGCGCCGGTAGCTATGGTGTAGGCCAGCTTTTCCTTCCCCAGGACAAAGCGCGATGCTCCGCTATCAAGCGACTGATGGAATCAGTCATCAAGTCGCAGGGCTATCGGCTCCTGGCCTGGCGTCACGTTCCCACCAACCACCGAGGGCTGGGGCGCACCGCGCTGGATTCCGAACCCGTGGTGGAACAGTGTTTCATCGCGCCCGAGAAACCCATGTCGCCCGAGGCATTGGATGTCGGCCTTTATGTGTTGCGCTGCGAGATCCAGAATCGTGTCCGCCAGCGAGGCCTGAGTGGCGAGGGAGCCAACCTGTTCTATATCTGCAGCCTGGATCGGCGGCGTATCGTCTACAAGGGCTTGCTGACCTGTGCCCAGTTGGCTGGCTACTATGCGGACCTGTGCGATGCACGGGTGGAAAGCTCGCTGGTACTGGTGCACTCGAGATTTTCTACCAATACCCTAGGGGCCTGGGAACTCGCTCATCCCTATCGCGCCCTCGTGCATAATGGCGAGTTCAACACCTTGCGCGGTAATGTCAACTGGATGCGCGCACGCGAGGCGTTGCTGGAGAGCCCGCGTTTTGGCACCGATATTGCGCGGATCAAGCCGGTTCTGGCCGAAGACGGCCAGAGCGATTCCGCCGAATTCGATCACGTACTGGAACTGCTGCTGGCCGGTGGTCGTTCTCTACCTCATGCGTTGCGCATGCTGATTCCCGAGGCCTGGGAGAAGGACCCGGCGATGGCCCCGGAACGTCGGGCTTTCTATGACTACCATGCTTCCCTCATGGAGCCGTGGGATGGGCCAGCGCTCGTCGTGGCCACGGATGGCGATGTGCTTGGGGCGGTCATCGACCGTAATGGCCTGCGCCCCTGCCGATACTGTCTGACCCGTGACGACAAGCTGATCATGGCCAGCGAGAGCGGTACGCTAGACACCGAGTTCGGCGAGATCGTGATGCAAGGGCGGCTGCGTCCGGGCCAACTATTCCTGGCCGATACCCGTGAAGGACGCATCATTCCCGAGGATGAGGTCTTCCATCACTTGGCCCACGCCGCTCCCTATGCCGAGTGGTTGGCCAGGCATCGGGTCAGGCTCGCCGATCTCCTCGACGGTGCCCCCGAGCCCGTCATCGATGCACTCGACCCGGCGACACTCGCCGCCTATCAATGCGCTTTCGGCTACACGCTCGAGGGGCTTCGTGTGCTGATGGCGCCGATGGCCGAATCCGGCAAGGACCCACTGGGCGCGATGGGTAACGATACCCCGTTGGCCGCCTTGTCGGCCCAGCGCAAGCCGCTGTTCGCCTACTTCCATCAACTCTTCGCCCAGGTTACCAACCCGCCACTGGATTACCTGCGCGAGGCGCTGGTCACCTCGCTGAGCGGTCACCTCGGCTATCAGAGCAACCTGCTGGGCGAGACCCCGGAGCATTGCCGAAGGTTACGGCTCGAGAGCCCAATCCTCGATGATCGGGAGTTCGCGACCCTTGCCAGACTCGATCGCGAGGGTCTGCGCGCACAAACGATCGACATCACCTATCCACCGGGCCAGGGCTTAGCCGCAGTGATCGAACGCCTGCGCCGCGACGCCGAGGCCGCCGTCGATGCCAGCGCTACCCTATTGGTTCTCGACGATCGCCAGGTGGGGCCCGAACGGGTTGCCGTTCCCTCATTGCTGGCAGTCGGTGCCGTCCACCATGGCTTGATCCGGGCCGGCAAACGCACCCGAGCCTCACTGGTGCTGTGCAGTGGCGAGCCCTATGCGGTGCATCACTACTGTACTCTGGTTGGTTATGGCGCAGATGCCATTTATCCGTGGCTGGCCTATCGCAGCCTCGAACATCTGCAGGTCGAGGGCGCACTCTCCGGCGTCGAGAGCAGCGCCGCGGCACGCCATACCTATCGTCTCGCCATTGAGGACGGCCTGCTCAAGGTCATGGCCAAGATGGGGATTTCCACGCTGGAGAGCTACAAAGGCGCGCAGACCTTCGAATGCATCGGCCTGGCCCCATCATTGGTCGACGACTGCTTCACGGGGACTCCGGCGTACATTCCTGGTGTCGGGCTCGCTACGATCGAGGATGAAACCGAGCAGGCCCATGCAGTCGCCTACAGCGACCGTATCGCCGGCAACCTGCGGTTGTTGCAGGGTGGCGATTTCTACTGGCGGCGCGATGGTGAATGGCATCAGTGGAATCCGCGCACCATCGGCTACCTGCAGCAGGCGGCCCGCCACAACGATGCCGAGAGCTACCGGTGCTTCGCCGAAGCCATCAACGACCAGAGCCGCTGCTTGCAGACGTTGCGCGGTCTGCTCGATTTCGATATCGAGCCGCAGCGTTCGATTCCGCTCGAAGAGGTCGAGCCGGTCGAATCGATTCTCAAGCGTTTCGGCACTGGCTCGATGTCGTTCGGTGCCCTGTCTCGCGAGGCCCATGAAGTTATGGCGATCGCCATGAACCGTATCGGAGGCAAGGCCGGCAGTGGGGAGGGAGGAGAGCAGGTCGAGCGCTTCGGTACCGAGGCCGAAAACTCGATGAAGCAATGTGCCTCGGGGCGCTTCGGGGTCACCGCGCACTACCTGGCCAGTGCCCGTCAGATCGAGATCAAGATGGCCCAGGGCGCCAAGCCGGGTGAGGGCGGCGAATTGCCTGGAGGCAAGGTCGACGAGGCGATCGCCGAGGTCCGCTTCACGGTGCCCGGGGTCGGGCTGATTTCGCCACCACCGCATCACGATATCTATTCGATCGAGGATCTGGCCCAGTTGATCCACGATCTCAAGTGCGCCAATCCCGAGGCCGAGATCCACGTCAAGCTGGTTTCCAAGGCCAATGTCGGCACCATTGCCGCCGGCGTGGCCAAGGCGCGAGCCGATGCGGTGCTGATCTCCGGCGACGCCGGCGGCACCGGGGCGGCCAAGAAAACGTCGATCAAGCATACCGGCACGCCGTGGGAACTGGGGCTGGCCGAAACCCACCGGGTGCTGATGGCCAACAACCTGCGCTCGCGCATCACCGTGCGTACCGACGGTGGCATGAAGACCGGTCGTGACGTGGCCATGGCGGCACTGTTGGGCGCCGAGGAGTTCGGTTTCGGCACTGCGCCGATGGTCGTCGTCGGCTGCCTGCTGCTGCGCAAGTGCCACTGCAACACCTGCTCGGTGGGCGTGGCGACCCAGGATCCCAGGCTGCGCGAACGCTTCGATGGCGAGGCCGAGCACATCATCACCTATCTGCGCTTCGTTGCTGAGGAGCTACGCGAGATCATGGCCGCGCTTGGCTTTGCTTCGTTGCAGGACATGATCGGACGTGTCGATCGCCTGCGTCCGCGCGAGGTGACGCATCCCCGAGGCATCGCGTTGGATGTCGGTGAGTTGCTGGCTCAGGTGGAGTCTACCGATACCCCTTACAAGACACGCGAACAGAACCACCAGCTTGAGGGCAAGCTCGACCAACGCCTGATCGCCCAAGCCGCGCCAGCACTCGAGCGTGGTGAGCCGGTGCGTATCGAGACCAAGGTATGCAATCGCGATCGCACTGTCGGAACCCTGCTTTCCTCGGCGCTGGTCAAGCGCTACGCACCGGCCATGCCCGCCGACGATACTACCTGCATTCATCTGCAAGGCTCTGCTGGCCAGAGCTTCGGGGCCTTCGTCGCCCAGGGCATCAGCCTGCATTTGACCGGCGATGCCAACGACTATCTTGGCAAGGGGCTGTCGGGCGGCCGGATCAGCGTGCGCACCCCGCCGCAGGCTGGTTACTCCGCCGCTGACAACGTCATCATCGGCAATGTCGCACTGTTCGGTGCCACCAGTGGCGAGGCCTACATCAATGGCTTGGCCGGCGAGCGCTTCTGCGTACGCAACTCCGGTGCACTGGCCGTGGTCGAGGGCGTCGGCGATCACGGTTGCGAGTACATGACCGGGGGCGTGGCGTTGATTCTCGGTCCGTGCGGCAAGAACTTCGCTGCTGGCATGAGCGGTGGCGAAGCCTACCTGTTCGACGAGCAGGGCGACTTGGCCGAACGGGTCAATGCCGAGCGGGTGGGGTTGCAAACCGTGAAAGAGGCGCGTGACTTTGCCTTGGTGCAACGTCTGCTGGAAAACCACTACGCCTACACCGGCAGCCGCCGCGCAAAGCAACTGCTCGATGACTGGTCCGCAAGCTTGGCGAAGCTGGTCAAGGTCGTGCCCGAGGCCTATGCCGAGGTGGTGGGCCGCGAACTGGCGCGGGGGCGCGACATCCGTGTCGCACCTCCGGCGGCGGCCCGGGAGGTAGCCTGATGGACGAGAATCATCCCGACGGTTTTCTCAGGCATTCGCGCGAGCCGATCGGCAAGCGCGATCCGCACGAGCGTATCGGTGACTACCGCGAGATCTATGCACCGAGCTGGCGGGAAGAACACCTGCGTCAGCAGGGCGAGCGCTGCATGGATTGCGGCGTACCGACCTGCATGGGCGGCTGCCCGATCGGCAACCTGATCCCGGAATGGAACGACCTGGTGGTGCGTGGGCGCTGGCGCGAGGCCCTCGCACGCCTGCATGCCACCAACAATTTTCCCGAGTTCACCGGCTATACCTGTCCGGCACCATGCGAGCCGGCCTGTACGCTGGCCTATAACGCCGATGCCGTGGCCATCAAGAGTCTCGAGCGGGCGATCGTCGACCGTGGTTGGGAGATGGGTTGGATCCGCCCCGAACCGCCGCTACGACGCACCGGCAAGCGGGTGGCGGTGGTCGGCAGCGGCCCGGCCGGGCTGGCGTGCGCCCAGCAACTCAACCGTGCCGGGCACCGGGTCACGGTATTCGAACGCGACGAAGCGCTTGGCGGGTTGATGACACTGGGTATCCCCGACTTCAAGTTCGCCAAGCATCAGGTCGAGCGGCGGCTCGACCAACTGCGCAAAGAAGGTATCGAGTTCCGCACTGGGGTCGAAATCGGCCCTGCGATGTCATTGGCACAGTTGCGTGAACGTTTCGATGCGGTGTGCCTGGCGATTGGCGCCCAGCAGCATCGCGATGTCACGGTACCCGGGCGCGAACTGGCAGGCATTCACTACGGTATGCCTTATCTCACCGCCGAGAATCGCCACCAGGCAGGTCGCGGCAACCCAACGATCGACGCCCATGGCAAGCGAGTGGTGGTACTGGGCGGGGGCGACACCGGTGCCGACTGCGTGGCCACCGCGCATCGCCAGGGTGCGCTTGACGTGGCGCAGATCAGTGTCCGCGAACAACCGCCGCCGACCCGACCCACCGACAATCCCTGGCCATGGCAGCCGCGCATCTACGAGCAGACCTATGCTCTGGAAGAGGGTGGCCGGGCGCTGTTCGCGCTCAATGTCACTGCTTTCGTCGACGACGATGGCGATGGCGTCGTGGATGCGCTGATCACCGAGCGCGTCAAATGGACCCTCGACGCCCAAGGGCGGCGCAAGGACAAGACGGTACTCGAGGAGGATATCCGTATTCCCGCCGACCTGGTGCTGATCGCTATTGGCTTTCAGGGCGCCCAGGCCCAGGCATTCGTTGACCAAGGGCTAAAGCTCGATGATAACGGCACGCTGGCCGCCGATGAGACCATGATGACCAATCTGGATGGCGTCTTCGCCAGTGGCGATGCCCGCCGCGGAGCCTCGCTAGTGGTCTGGGCGATCGGCGAAGGGCGTGACGTCGCACGCCATATCGATATCTACCTGATGGGGGAATCGCAGTTGCCGCCTAGTCTTCAGACCCTCACTTCACCTACCGATGATTGATCTCCAACCAATCCTGAACCTCTGCATAGGAATAGGCTTCCAGCGCCGCGAAACTGGGCAACTGCCTGGCCTTGAGCCGGGTGAGTAATGGCGTGGTGATGCCGCACAGGAAGCGGGTCAACAGCGCTGGCGAGGGTTCGGAGCCCTGGCATTCGCGATAGCGCTCTATTAGTGGCTGGCACAAGGCATCCGGGGCGTGCGAATCAAGCGGTGGAAGGTCGGTGGTTTCGGGCAGCCTGGCAACCTGACCGCGACACACGGAACAGTGACCGCAATGTTCGGGTGCACGCTCATCGCCGAAGTGGCAGGCCAGACGCTGACTCAGGCAGGTGTCGCTCTCGAACAGCTCGAGCATGGCATGGATACGGGCGACCTCGGCACGCTCCTTGTCCTGGAAGTAACCATGAAGCCGGTCGGCCAGCCGTGCCGGATCAGCGTCAGGCGCAAGCACTTGGTAGACCTCGGTCATCTGCTTGCTTTCCAGTTGGATCCAGCTCTTGTCGTTGAAATACTCCAGCGCCGTGATTACTCGGGCACGCCGGGTATCCAGGCCGCGGTCCTGGCCAAGTCGGTAGAGAGCGTCGAAATCCAGGCTGCACCAGGTCTTGGCTCGCACGCTGGCTTCGACGATAGCCGCCACGAAGTCGCGCCGCTCGCCGTCGAAACCGGCGATCAGGGTCTCGGGATCGATCAGGAACTTGAAGCGGTACTCGGCGAAGTAGGTATAGCGTGGGGCGATGATGCCGTGCAGTTCGAGTTGTACCAGCAACGTCTTGAGTGGCAGCGGGCGGATATCGGCTTGCTGCGAGAGCGCGCCTAGCATCAGCTCCCATTGGCCATTGGGCTCGTTCGTGGCGACGGCCTGCAATTCATCGATCACACGGCGAATACCCGCGAGTTCGGGAGTGTCACCGTAGATGAAGTTCTCCAGCACTCCAAGGGTATCGCGACCCCCCAACACCAGGCATTCGGCGCGTTGGCCGTCGCGCCCGGCGCGGCCGATCTCCTGGCTGTAGTTCTCGACCGATTTGGGCAGGTCGAAGTGCACCACGTTGCGGATGTCTGCCTTGTCGATGCCCATGCCGAAGGCGATGGTGGCGACGATGCAGTTCACCCGGCCAGCCATGAACTCACGCTGGATTCGTTCGCGCTCTTCGTTACCCAGCCCGGCGTGGTAGGCGCAAGCCGGGAGTCCGGCCTTGCCGAGATAGGCGGTAAGCTGTTCGGCGGTCTTCTGCAGGGTCACGTAGACGATAGTGGGTTGGGGTGTGGCGGCATCGAGGCGCGGCCGCAGCCAATCGACCAGAGTACTGGCGCGCTGTTTGGCGGGGACTGGTGCTACCTGCAGGTCGAGATTGGGCCGATAGAAACCAGTGGTGATGACATCTTCCGCCGAGATCCCGAAACGCTCGCGCATATCGGCGATCACCCGCGAGGTAGCCGTCGCAGTGAGCAACAGCACCTGGGGGATGGCGAACTGGCGCTGATAGTCGGGCAGTTTAAGGTAGTCGGGGCGGAAGTTGTGGCCCCACTCGGAGATACAGTGGGCCTCGTCGACTACCAGCAGCGAAATCGGCACGCGCTCGATGAAGGCACGAAAGCGCTCGTTCTTGAGGCGCTCCACCGAGATCATCAGGATACGGATCTCGCCGCGTTTGACGCCGTCCATGACCGCGGCGGCCTCTTCACGACTCTGGCTGGAGTCAATGCTTGCCGCCGCGATGCCATGCCGGGCCAAGAACGTCAGCTGATCCTGCATCAATGCCAGCAGCGGTGAAACCACTAGGGTCAAGTGCGGCAAATGCAGGGCCGGCAATTGATAGCACAGCGACTTGCCGGAACCGGTAGGAAAGATCGCTGCTGCCGAGCGTTCGGCGACCACGGCCTCGATCACTTCGCGCTGGCCGGGCCGGAAGTCGTCGTAGCCGAAAACCTGTTGTAGTGTCTGTTGGATCATGCTGCGGCACTCCCTTGCCATGATGGAAACATCAGCATACCAAAAGGAAGTACCGAATAAATGCCTGCGCGGCTCAATCGCTGCGTTGCGCGGTGCTCGGAAGCCTCACATATACCCCATATGCTCCGGTTCCTGTGCTCCGTGCGCCTTGCGCTTGAGGTCGCTCGTCGATTTATTCAGCACTTCCAAAAATGCCACCGGCAATTCATGACGATGACGTTCATACGACCCAGATCCTTTTCGCATATCGTCGGCTTCGACGACTGTCCGTTTCCGCGCGAGCATCGTGGCGACGTGCCCGTCGTCGGCGTGGTCTACTCCGGCCTGCGATTGGAGGGGGTGATGTCAGGCAAGGTGCGGCGCGATGGGGCGAACAGCACCCGGGAACTGACGCGCCTGGTGCACGAGTCCAAGTTCGTCGAGCATCTTCAGCTAGTGCTGCTGCAGGGAATTGCCCTGGCAGGCTTCAATGTGGTCGATGTGCCACGATTGCACACGGCGCTTGGCCTTCCGGTGCTGGTGGTTGCCCGCCATGCACCACGCCGTGACGCCATGCGCCAGGCATTGCTCGAGTGTATTCCTGGCGGCGCCCGCAAGTGGGCGCTGGTCGAACGGCTCGGCCCGATGGAAGCGCTGGCTGGCGTTTACGTTCAACGCATGGGGCTCAGCCGTGAAGAGGCTGCCAAGGTGATACGCGAAACCTCGATCAACGGTGCCATTCCCGAACCCCTACGCACAGCGCATTTGATCGCCGGGGGAATCGGGAGGGGGGAAAGTTCAGGTAGAACGTAGCCGCCCTTGAGCGAGAGCCAGGGGGCGACGCTACACTTTTCAGTGCAAGTTTTCTGTCACAACTTCACCAAAGAGGAGGAGCTGTCATGGCGACTTCTCGTTTCAGTATCGTGTTGCAGGCCGCCGGAGTCGACCTGGAAGGCGACTTGATCGTCCCCGAGGTCGCGACAGGCATCGTGGTATTCGCTCATGGTAGCGGCAGCAGCCGCTTCAGCTCCCGCAATCAAATGGTAGCGCGCTACCTCAGTGAGCAGGGGTTGGCGACCTTGTTGTTCGACTTGCTGACAGCCGAGGAAAACGTGATCGACGAGCGCACGCGTGAACTGCGCTTCGATATCGAGCTGATCGGCAAACGCATGACCGGTGCCGTCGACTGGGTTGCCCAGGCTTCTCGGACACATGGGCTGAACATCGGCTTGTTCGGTGCCAGCACCGGCGCGGCAGCCGCGCTGATTGCCGCTGCCCAGCGGTCCGACAAGGTCAGAGCCGTGGTGTCGCGGGGTGGCCGGCCGGACCTGGCTGGCGACTATCTGCCACGGGTAGAAGCGCCGACGCTATTGCTGGTTGGCGGCCATGATGAGCCGGTCATCGATCTCAACGAGCAGGCGAGGGCGCGCATGCAAGCCCCTTGCGAGCTGGTCATCGTGCCCGGCGCCACCCACCTATTCGAAGAACCAGGCAAGCTGGAGGAGGTGCAGGAGCATGCCGGCCGCTGGTTCCTCGAGCATCTCGCCGGCTCATAGCGCAAGGAGACTCCGTATGAACAAGGTCTGTGCAATCATCGGCATCGGGCCAGGCAACGGCCTCGCACTAGCGCGTCGCTTTACCCGCGAAGGTTATGACGTTGCCATGCTGTCGCGAAATCTCGACAGGTTGAAGGAATGGGAAGCTGAGAACCCCGGAACTCATGCCTACCAGTACGACGCCAGCGACAGCGAACAGGCGACGGAAGTTTTCACGCGTATCCGCCAGGAACTAGGGCCGGTTTCGGTGTTGCTTTACAACGCTGGAGCCGGGGTATTCAAGAGCGCCGAGGATGTGTCACTGGATGAATTCGAGACGACATGGCGAGTGAATTGCTACGGCTTGTTGGTGGCTACTCAGGCGGTGTTGGGTCAGTTGCGCGAGCACGACCAGGCGAGCCTTATCGTCACCGGGGCATCGGCGGCATGGCGCGGTCGGGCAGCCACGGCCCCCTTCGCTTCGGCAAAGGCGGCACAGCGTAGTTTGGCACAATCGCTGGCTCGCCAACTTGGCCCCGAAAACATCCATGTCGCCTACGTGGTGATCGATGGAGTGATCGACCTGCCTCGCACCCGTCAGGCGATGCCGGACAAGCCCGACGAGTTTTTCCTCGATGCCGACGCCATCGCCGATAGCATCTGGTTTCTCACTCGGCAGCACCGCTCGGCCTGGACCTTCGAGCTGGATGTGCGTCCGTTCGCTGAGTCCTGGTGAGGGCAGCGCTCTGCCCATAAGCGGGGTATGCGCGAGCGTGGGCGAGAATCGTCCATGACCCGTCGCATCTCCCTTGGCATAATGGCGGTTTTGGCCTCAGGGATGACCCATGACCGCCTGGAGCAAGCTACTTGTCGCCACCACGCGGCTGATCGACCTGCACGACAGCGCCCATGAGCCGGGGTCGCCGTTCGTGCAGGTCAGCCAGGAGCAGCGCCGCGGCCTGCGTGACGGCTATTGGCTGGACCTCGGCTGCCTGCTGCTCGACTATCTGCTCGACGTGGATTTTGCCACCAACAGTGCGTTCGTCTCTCAGACGCGCTGTCTCGCCCAGTTGCGTGAGCATTATCCGGCTTTGCCGGCCGATGATCTGGCCTTCGTGGTCAACCTGCTTTCAACCCCCAGCGAGTTGCATTTTCGTCATGGGGATAGTCACCAGGAAGCGAGTGACGCCAGCCGTGGAGTTCGTAGTACCAAGCGTACCGCCTTGATCGAGAAGCAGGGCCAGACCGGCCAGGTACGCCTGACACCGAGTGGTCGCCAGGCGGTGACCCTGGCCAGTCAGGTCGAGGATCTGCTGTACTCGGAGTACGACGCCGCCAAGGTACTTGCTGCACTGGCGCGTGGCGATTTCGCACGCATACCCGATATCACCAACCAGATCCTGATGGCGATTCGTTCCTTGACCCAGGAACTGCGCCGGATCCGCGAGAACCCTACTCGTGAAGGCAAGCTCAGCGGGTTTCTAGATAATGAACGCCACTATCACAACGCGCTGTCGACGATTCAGAACACCTTGCTTGGTGCGCGCTCGCAACTGACCACTCCAGAGGTAACGAAGCGTTTCGAGCGGTGGTGCGAAGACCAGGAAGATGACTGGGACCTGCGCATGCTGTCGGGCGCCATCGGGCGAGTGCTCACTGCCATCGAGAACCTCTCGCGACGGCTTTCCGAATTGCTTTCCGATATCGCGGAGGGGCGCATCCAATCGATGGGTGTGATCGATTTCGCCGACCTCTCGCGGCGCTTGCTGGGTACGCCTCTGCAAGCCGCGCTGCGCGATGCCCTGGTCGGGCGGATGATGCCGTTTGGCCTGGCTGCCGCCATGCCCCGTGTCGAACCGTTGATTCCGTTGATCGAGACCCGACGAGCCGAGAAAAGCGCAACGGCACTGGTGTTCGACGAACACGACGACGCTAGCCCAGAGGATCCGCTGCTGGCGCGCTTCCTGGAAGCACGCGGTCCGGCCCTGCGCGAGCGCTTGAGTGAAGCGCCGTTGTCACTGCCTCAGGCCCTCAGCGAAGGTTGGCACCGCTTCGAGGAGGGCGATTGCCTGGCCCAATTGCTCAATACCTACGTCGATACCCAACTGCTCGATGAGCGCCTGACGGTTGGCATCGAGGCCGAGCCTTTCGCGATCACGCTCGACGATGGTCGTCGCATCGAGGGAATGGTGACGCCTTCGCTACGCTTTTCACAGGATGTTGCTTCATGAACATGACCGAGATGGGCGAAGTCGTCGCCTACCTGCTGCGCTACCGTACCGCCGAACGCCAGCCCAGTGGTGGCCGCAAGCGGCGTGCCGCCCGTGAGGGCCAACTTTCCGAACGTGACGTGTGCGCCTTGATCGACGATGCGCTGGAAACAGAGCGCGAGGCGCTGCGTGATTTTCTTGCCGGACAGGGCTTGCGCCTGCGTGTCTTCGAGCCCGGCGATTATCCTGGTATCGTCCCCGGCTCGCGGCTCTATGCCTTGGTGCCGGATCCCGAACTGGACCAACCGCCGCTCTATACCCGCGACCCGGTGTTCGATGCCCTGCGCCTGCGCCAGGAAAGTCGCGCCGAACTGGCGCAGTGGTATCTGCAACTTTGGCTGCTGCTGCACACTCTGCTGTATACCCGCTTGAATCGTGCGTTGTCAGACGTCAGCCGCTATCAGGAAGCGACCTTTGCCACTACCGAGTTGGTCGAGTTGGTTCGCGAACAGCTCGAGAGTCTGCGTGCCTTGGGCGATGCCGCTCCCGACGCCAGCCGCGTACTGCTCGATGAGCGCGGCGAGGACGTCAGTCGCCGGGTCAAGGCCTTCATCGAGCTGCAGTTGCGTGCCGGTCATCTCGAAGCTGTGCGTGAGACCACCGATGAGGGAGGCGATATCTGGCAGCAGACCTTGCTTGGTGCACTCGAGGCCGAACAGGTCGGCGTGCATCACCTCTCGCACCTGGTCGAATTGCTTTCCGGTCAGGAAGACGCTCCCGCCGCCAAGGAAGCGCCGGATACCACGCCCGAGGACTCGCCACCAACCGCTGGCAATAGTGAGGTCGGTGGCATTGCGGACGCAACGCAGGAAGCCGATCTCTTCGGCGGAGCCGACAGTGAAGTGGGTGGCGAAGGGAGTTGCGAAGAGGATGCCGAAGCGTTGGAAGAGACAGGAGGCCGTGCATGAGCGTCATCAACCGCATCGAAGTGGCCAACCTGCTCAACAAGCACGGCGACATCGCTTCTCCCTGGGACGCCAAGATGCGTCATCTGCTGCTCGACCTGCGCGGCCAGTCCAGCGCCATCAGCATGGAGAACGGCTTTGGTAAGACCACACTCGCCGAAGCGTTGATCGGCTTGCTGTCTAGGGATCGCTCGCTGCTCTCGCGAACCCGGCGCAAGTGCTCACCATCGAACGTCGGCGGCCAGGGACGTAGCTGGTCACACCTGCGTGTCGAGTTTCGTTCCGGTGATGGTGCCACAGGGCAGTCCGACATGCTCGCCGCCGCTGGCGAAGAGGTCGCCGGTGAAACCTTTGTGTTCGGCATGTACGGCTATAGCGATGGCAGCGGCTTGTCCTTCTATCACTACGCCGGCAGGCTCGAGGACGTTCCGGTCCATCATTTGACCCGTGACGGCAAGCTGGCGCTGTATGCCAATGCCGACGTGCAAGCGGCGATGCGTGCGCACGGCGTGACCCGCAGTGCCAACCGCGAGGAGTGGCTGGATGCCGTCGGCGCGCATATCTCGCGCCGCGAACTCGCTCAACTCGCCGCCTTCCAGAAGGAGGGCGGTGCCGACAAGAGCCAGATCTTCAACGCCATCAAGCCGCGTGCCGGCGAGAAGGCCGACCAGGCATTCTTCTTCGAGGTGCTGGCGCCACAGATCCTTTCCGGCGCGACTCGCGGCGAGACCGATGAGGGCGAGGATTTGATCGAGGACGTCATCCTCAACTCGGGCACCAAGGCTACCGAACTGCGCCATCGCTTGAGCGAGGCCGAAACCGATCAACAGCGTGCCGAGCAGAAAGTGATGTTACTCGACGAGCTCAATGCTCAGGGCAAAGAGCTGCTCGAAGCGCGCCTCCAACTCATCGAACTCGACGCTGGCCTCACCGCCAGCGAGCGTCTGCTCGGGGGCCAGGCGCTCACGGCGCTGCCGGGTCTGCCGAAGCGTCCCGAACGACTGGGCGAAGAGAGCGATGCCGAACTGATCGCCGGCTTTGCCTGGGGGGCTGGCGATACCGGTCGGCCACGTGTCTCCACTTGGCTGCTTGCCAAACTGACCGGCCAGGCCGAGCGCAGCGTACGCCAGGCGCTCTCCGAGCGCGGTGCGCGAGTCGATGCTCACCGCCGCTTGATCCATCTGCCCGAGGCGGGCTGGCCGACCGCCAAGGACGTGCATCATGTTGCCTTTGCGGCGGCCCGCGAGTGGCTGGTTGACAGCCATTCTTTTGCCGATGACTCAGCCCGCTATCGCGCTCTGTCACGCCTTGACGAGGCGGCGGATGACTTCGAAGCGCTCGACGGTAACCGCTTCCGCGAGGAGGTGATCGCTGATCGCGAATATCTCAAGGAGCTCAAGACCGACGCACAGCGTCTCGACGAGCAATGGGAACGGCTCGATCGTGAGCGTGAACAGCTCGAATCGCGGCAGCGTGAGTTTACCGACAACCAGAGTTTCTACACCCAGGCGCTCAGCCAAGGGCTATTCAGCGAGGAAGAGCTCGAGACGCCCGAGGCAACCCGGGAAATGGCGATCGCCGCTGCCGATCGGGCGCGTCGGACACTCTCCGAGCATATCGGTCGCGTTGGCGAACTTAGACAGGCAGCCAAGTGGCACGCCGAGTTCAAGGCCAAGCATCCCGACACTGGTCCTGGGGAATTGCTGGCGCTGAAGAGCGAGCAACACGAAACACTCAGTGGCGAACTCGAGGAGCTCGAGGCTGAACTCGAGAGTGTCGCGGGCCAGCGCGAAAGCGCTCGTGACGATCGCGAGCGACTGCGCGGCGAACGCCAACGGTTGGAAGGTGAGCAGGGGCCGCTCAAACAGGGGCAGGATGCTTGGCAGGCCTTCGTCGATGGCTGGCCGGGCGAGGAGATCCATGAGTTCTGGTCGCGCAAGAAGACTGAACTGGCCGCGCTTCAGCAGGAACGCCACCAACTGCATCAACGCCAGGAGGAGGCCCGCGCACGGCGGACACGACTGACACCGCTGGCGGAGGCGGCTCGCGAGTTCACCCGCCTGCATGGCGATGACGACCCGGTGCACCTGCGTGATCGCCTGCACGAGCAGAAGCGCGAGCTCGACGACGAAGGGCATCGCCTGGAGCAGGAGGAGCAGCGTCTGCGTGAGCTGCACCAGGCACTGTTGGCCTTCCGAGACATCACCGAGCAGGCCCCCGAAGCCTGGCTCAAGGACGCCAAGGCCCGCTATCCGCGGCTGCTACGCGAGGCAGAAGGGCTCGATGAGCTCATTGCCACGCGCGAGCGTTATCTGGAAAGCCTCTCCGGCGACCCCTTGGCGCGTCAGGTTGCCGAGGCCGAGGCACACGCCCTGCTAGAGGAGGCTGGCATTGCCTTCGTGCCGCTGCATGAGGCGTTGACCGCGACCGAAGGTGGCGAGGAACACCGTCGTGAGTGGCTGGCCCAGGCGGCAGGCCAGTTGTTTGCGCCGGTGGTCGAAGGCGAGGCGGAAGCACGTAATGCTGCCGAGCACTTGATCGAGCGCGGGCTGGGCGTGCCGGTGATCGAGGCGGGGCGTTTATCCGCCTGCCTGGCGGCCGGCCAGTCGCCGCTGGGGGCGGTACAGGGTGTCGAGACGCTGGCCGTGAAGGCGGCGCTCGATCCTCAGTATCTCAATGCGCTGCGCGACGAGACCCAGCAACGCTTGGCCATCGACCGCGAGCGCCGTGCCGCACTCGACGAGGAGATCGCTCGGCTCGACCCGCATGGCGAACGCTTCGCCCTGGCTCGGCGTGCCCAGGCCGCTGTCGAGGAAGATGTCGAGGTAGCTCTCGAAGCGTTGGAGCAAAACAAGGCCGACCTCGATGGTCGGCGTGAACGGCTAGCGCCACGCATGACCGATCAGGCGCTCAAGGTCATCGACGACTTCCAGCGCTATCTGCTGGAGGGCGGTGACAGGGCCTTGGAGGAGGCCGCGGAAACGTTGGCCGATGCTGAGACTCGGCTGGCCGAGCTTTCGCCCCAAGTGACGGGGGCCGAGCAGGACCTGGAAGCCCACGGCGCCACTTGGCTGGCTGCCGAGAAGTTCGCTGATGCCGGTGGCGTCGAGCGCTTGGCGGCGCTGGAGGCGCGACTGGCGGAGTTGATCGAGCAGGAGGCCATCGTCGCCGAGCGCTTCGAGCAGGCCGATGAGCGCACCGAGGCGTTGCGGCATCGCCGTGACGAGCTGGCAGGCCAGTTGAAGGCGCTGTTCGCCGATGGCGAGCGTGATCGCCTTCGGGCGCTGGAAGCCTTCGAGGACGAGGGTGGCGTCACCTTCATGGCCAGTGCCGAGTCGGTCAAGGCGGAACTCGAGCAGGCGTTGGCCGCCGCGGCACGGCGAGCCGATTTCGATTTCGACCGCATTCGTGCCTATCTCGAGGTGCGTGACGAGAGCGGCGGCAGCCAAAAGCTCGAGCGCGAGATCGCACGTCTCAAACGTGAACGTGACGAGACCCACGAACAACGCAAGGCCAATGCCAAGCAGCAGCAGGAAGTCGAGGTGCGTCTCGACGAAAACCAGCAGGCCATGCTGTGGACCGACCAGTTGGCCATCGCCTGGCTGGAGGTGCTACGCGAACTCTCCAGCGGCTGGTATGAGCGCCTGGCGTTGCTCGATGACTTGGTCGAGGCGAGCCACTGGCCGGCCGATCATGACAACGCGGAAGCCTTGGACGAGGCGCTTGCCGAATGGCGGCGACTGTCCGGTGAAGCGGGTGAAACGTTCGATCTCGCTGCCCTGGAAACCTGTCAACAGACGCTGCTCGATGCCTTGGGTACACTGAATCTTGGCGAGCGTTCGCGCAATCGTGAGCGCCAGGCCCGCGACGTGGAGACCCGCGAACAGCGCCTTGCCCGGGCACTTGCGGATGCCGGCGAAAGCCGCCTGTTCAACGGTACCGAGCGCGCACGGCTGTCGGCGCTGGATGGCGTCAGCCCCGCGGCACTGGACGACCTGCGTGCCTTGCATGCGCAGCTCAGCGGCCAGTTGGACGACCATCGCGACCGAGTCGCCAAGCTGCACGCCTCGCGCGAGCATATCGAAGGCACCTTGGTCGAGCGTCTTGGCTCGATCATTGCCGATGCCGCCGGCAATCTGGACATTCTCAAGCGCGTGGCTCGACGCAGCGGCGAAGGCGGTGCCTTCTTCGAGGTCAAGGCAGCGTTGATCAGCGATAGCGATGTGCGCGATCTGATCCAGTTACTGCTCGCCGACATCGATGAACATCAGGCTGCACAGCGTCGTCGAATGCAGCAGGAAGGCGTCTCTGCGAGTGGCGACCAGAAACGCAAGGACGAGGAACTGACACGGCAGATCCGTCGGCGCATCTATCGCGGCCTGTTCCGCGACGTCTCGATCCGCCTCAAGCACGACGCTATTCGTCCCCATGGCCGGCTGTTCTCGCTCAATGAGGACATGTCCGAGGGGCAGCGCGAGGCGGTCTCGCTGATGTGGCTGGTCAAGCTCTCGGAATTTGCCATCGAGCGTGAACTGCGTGAGCTGCCTGGCAGCCACAAGCGCCGTGCCCGTGCCGGCCGCGAAAGCGTGATCCTGCTCGATGGCCTATTCTCCAAGCTCTCGCACCGCCGCTTGATCCAGGACTCACTTGAATCGCTACGCAACACCCGTGGTCGCTTCCAGATGATCGGCCTGATCCACAACCCCAACTACGAGAACGATGCCTCGATCTTTCCCACCTACCTGGTCGGCAGTGTCATTGGCGGGGCGCAGGGACAGGGCGGCCACGTGGTGGTGCGTGACGGCCGCGTAGTCGAGCCGGAAACCATCGGCCGTGGTCAGGGCGAAGCCAGCCTGTTCGGCATCCACGTCACGGAGCGGGAGACATGAGCCATTTGAGTGAGTGCGCCGAGGCCACGCTGACCTGGCTGGAAGGTGAGTGGTGTACGGCCTATCGCAAAGAAAAATCCAAGAGCTGGCATAGTAAAGCCTTGGTGAAAAGGCTCAAGCGTGAAGGTATCTGCGCCACTGAGCTGGATGGCTGGGAAGCGCTCGGGGAACTGGCCAGAGCCGGGCTGATCGAGACGACGGCTCCCGTCTCGGCACGTCAACGCCTCAATGTGCGTGTCCTGCTGTCCGAAGCTCTATGTCACCGCCTCGAGTCCGAATTCGCTGATGTCGATGATTCGCTGGCCCTGAAGGCGGGCCAGGCCGCACTATGGCGTCACTCGCTCGATGGGGTATTGCAGGGCTGGAGCGTGGACGATCAGCGTCGCCTCGCCGAGGGGTTGCGCGAGTTGGCCGAGGCCTTGCCCGAGGCATACGCGCTGAGTGCCTTCGAGGCCAGCGCACGGTATCTGCTTGGTAGTAGTAAGTTGCTACTTAATCTTCCACGTGAATTGGTACGTGCTTTTGGCATAGAGACTTCAGCTTTTCGCCGCCCCTTGTCCTGGGTACTGGCCGCTATGCCCGATGAACCTCAAGGGCTGCTGTTGATCGAGAATCCGCAGAGCTTCGATCAGGCCTGCCGTGTTGGACTCGACCAGCGACTGGCGATCGTCTGCAGCTTCGGCTATGGACTTTCGCTAAGTGAGGCCCTTAGGGCGCCGAAACGGGTACGCCTGGTGTGCGAGGGGCTCGTCTCGCGCACCCTTGATGAGCTCCTCGAGTTGCCGAACCCGACGTTCTGGGGGGATCTCGATCCGGAAGGTCTGCGCATTTACTTGTGTCTTCGCGAGGCCATCCCGCGGCTGCGTCTCTCTGCGCTATATGCGCCGATGATCGAGTACTACGATGGGCATGGTGGTCACCCTCTCCATGGTCTCACCGGCAAGGCCAACCAGCGCCCTGCTGGAACGTCGTCAACCGGTATTTGGGCACGTGGGTTGGATCAGGAAATACTAAGCGATGCTGACTTATTGGCTCATGCCGGGCATGCGCTTGACGAAGAGATGCAACGACGCTGGCTGATGATGTAAGAGATTGCCGACATTTAAATAACGTTGACTGGGTGTGGCGGGTGCCAGGCCGTTCAACGCGGGGCGTCGTAGCGCCCCGGGCGTCCCCGAGAGTAGACGATCTGCCATAGTTGCAGATGGCGGGCACGGAAGGCACCGGCGAACACCGAGAGATAGTAACGGAACATGCGCCGTATCCGCTCACTGTAGCGGTCGGCGATTTCATTCCAATGAGTGTCGAAGTTCTCGAGCCAGGCCATCAGGGTGCGGTCATAGTCGGCACCGAAGTTCTGCCAATCCTCCATCAGCAGATGCCCCTCGCTGGCCTTGGCGATGTGCATTACCGAGGGCAGTACGCCATTGGGAAAGATGTACTTGTTGACCCAGGGGTCGACGCTGATGTCGGAATTGTTGGAGCCGATGGTGTGCAGCAGGAACATGCCGTCTTCTGCCAGCAGCGATTCGACGGTGTTGAAATAGGTGTGATAGTTGCGATGACCCACATGTTCGAACATGCCGATCGACACGATCCGGTCGTAGCACCCCGTCAGGTCGCGATAGTCCTGCAGCAGAATCTCCACCGGAAGACCCTCGCAACGCTCACGGGCAAGCGCGGCCTGTTCCTTGGAAATGGTGATGCCGGTGACCTCGACACCGTAATGCCGGGCGGCATGCTCGGCGAAGCTACCCCAGCCACAGCCGATGTCCAGTACCCGCATGCCCGGTTTCAGGTCCAGCTTGCGGGCTGCGAGGTCGAGCTTGGCGACTTGGGCTTGATGCAAGGTAGAGGCGTCCTTCCAGTAGCCGCAGGAGTAGCACATGGTCGGATCGAGCATGCGCTCGAAGAGATCGTTGCCTAGATCGTAATGGGCCTCACCAACGATATAGGCGCGTGCCTTGCTCTGTAGATTGAAGAAACCGTTCTGCAGCCGATACATGAGGCGCTCGGAGGGCGTGTTGACATGCTCGCCGAGTCCGTGCCGTAGCAACAGGTGAGCCATTTCGTCGATACGTTCGCAGTCCCACCAGCCATCCATGTAGGATTCGCCGAGCCCAAGGCTGCCTTGGTGCAGAATTCGGGGAAACAGATCGGGATGATTGACCTGAATGTCCCATGGGGAGTTACCGTTCAGGGCGACGCCTGAGCCGTCGAGGAGTTGTTCGACGACGCGGCGGGCTCGAGTGTCGGGAAGGGCGTTGGGGCCGATACGAGTGTCACTGGTCATGCCGAACTCCGAATCAGGTTGCGCGTCTCGGCGCGATACGGGTCAAGCAAGGCATTCCTTGCCGCTTTGCAACAATCCCATGAGATTGCTATCGGTTAAGAGGATATTCAACAGCTTAAGGCTATCGTACCGATAGCCTAGACCAGAAAGTCATCGATTGCCTTGGCCGGGCCCGTATTGTAGGGGGAGGTGTTGGCATCGGGATGTCGATGTCTCCTTTGGACCTGTCGATGTCTCGTTTGAACCTGTCGATGTCTCATTTGGACCTGTCGATGTCTCATCTGAGTACATTGCCGCAATGCCGGACGGTTACCCTGAAAAATGCAAGTCGTCCTCTCGACGGCTGTCACGAGCGATGTCGATCCTAGATGTCGCAGATGAAAACAACACATAAGGACGCCAGCCAATGAGTCAAGGCAACCGCGGGGTGGTCTACATGGGCCCCGGCAAGGTGGAAGTGCAGTCGATTCCCTTCCCGGAATTGGCACTGGGCAATCGCAAGTGCGACCACGGCGTGATCCTGAAGGTGGTCACTACCAACATCTGTGGCAGCGACCAGCACATGGTGCGTGGGCGCACCACCGCGCCGTCCGGCCTGGTGCTGGGCCACGAGATCACCGGCCTGGTGGTCGAGTGCGGCCGCGACGTGGAGTTCATCAAGCCGGGCGACCTGGTCTCGGTGCCGTTCAACATCGCCTGTGGCCGTTGTCGCAACTGCAAGGAAGGCAAGACGGGCATCTGCCTCAACGTCAACCCGGCTCGCCCCGGGGCGGCCTACGGCTATGTCGACATGGGCGGCTGGGTCGGCGGCCAGACCGAATACGTCATGGTGCCCTACGCCGACTTCAACCTGCTGAAGTTCCCGGACGCCGACCAGGCCATGGAGAAGATCCGCGACCTGACCCTGCTGTCGGATATCTTCCCCACCGGCTTCCACGGCTGCGTCACCGCCGGCGTCGGCCCGGGTTCCACCGTCTACATCGCCGGTGCCGGCCCAGTCGGCCTGGCGGCGGCGGTCTCCGCGCAGTTGTTGGGTGCGGCTTGCGTGATCGTCGGCGACATGATCGAAGACCGTCTGGCGCAGGCACGCAGCTTCGGTTGCGAAACCATCGACCTGACCCAGGACGGCGACATGGCCGACAAGCTCGAGGCGATCCTCGGCGAGCGTGAAGTCGATGCTTTCGTCGATTGCGTCGGCTTCGAAGCCCACGCCTGTGGCTGCAACCACGGCAAGGAAGCACCGGCCACCGTTCTGAACTCGGCAATGCAGATGACCCGCGCCGGCGGCCAGATCGGTATCCCTGGCCTCTACGTCACCGAAGATCCAGGCGCGGCCGACGACGCCGCCAAGCATGGCGCACTGAGCATGCGCTTCGGCCTCGGCTGGGCCAAGTCCCACAGCTTCCACACCGGCCAGTGCCCGGTGATGAAGTATCACCGTCCGCTGATGCAGGCGATCCTGTTCGAGAAGGTCAAGATCGCCGATGCGGTCAACGTCCAGATGATCACCCTCGACCAGGCCCCGCAGGGCTACGCCGACTTCGATGGTGGCGCGGCGAAGAAATTCGTCATCGATCCGCATGGCAGTGTAGCTGCCTGATCGAGTTCGGTTTGACGCTTCGACACCCCGCCCCGGCGGGGTGTCGTCGTTATGCGAGGGCTCACGCCGACGTCGGCGTGAGCCAGTCGTTGCCGATCGCCAATAGATGACGGGTGAGGGCCTCCAGCGTTTCCCCACCATGGCGCCAGTGGTGCCAGTAGAGTGGGACATCGATGTAATGGCTGGGGTCGAGTTCCACCAATTGACCCGATTGCAGATGGTGGCCGGCATCCAGGTCGACGAGAGCTCCCTCACGCAATTCCCGCTCGGCTTGACGTTCGGGGATCATGCCGTACCCCAGGCCGGCCAGCGCCAAGCGCACGAAGCCTTCCGACGATGGGCACAGGTGGTGTGGGAAAGGCTCATTCACGCCATGCATGGCCAGGTAGCGGTGCTGCAGGCGATCGTCTGGGCCATAGACGATGGCGGGTGCCTTCATCAGCGTTTCCCGCGTCAGTCCATCAGGAAAGTAGCGTTCGATATAGTCGGGACTCGCCAGGGCACGATAACGCATGCTGCCCAAGGGGTAGGCGCGGGCGCCCTGTACCGGTCGTGGAGAGTCGCAGATACAGCCGGCCACTTCGCCGTCGCGCATCCGCTTGAGGGCGACTTCCTGATCTTCCACCACCAGATCCAGTAGCACGCGTCGCTCATGACAGAAATCGCCAATACCTTCAGCCCACCAGGTCGCCAGACTGTCGGCGTTGATTGCCAGGCGCAGGCGCTGTTCTCTTTCACCCAGTGCTGGCACGCGATCGAGCAGGTCGCATTCCAGTAGCCGTACCTGCAGTACATGGTTGAGCAGGCGCCGCCCCAGTGGGGTCGGAGCGAGCTTGGGGCTGCGTACCAGCACCGGTTGGCCGAGCCGAGCCTCGAGCAACTTGATGCGCTGTGACACGGCGGATTGCGTTAGTCCCAGATGTTGGGCACCGCGCTCGAATCCTGACTGGTCGACCACTGCCGCCAGCGCTTCCAGAAGTTTATAGTCGAGCATCAGCTATCTTAATCATCCATTCTCTGAATTAATTTCATTTATTGCATAGTCAAGCCTAACCTCTCATCCCATTGCAAGCGAACGAAGGGATAGGAAACATGCTGGTCTCGACTCTGTATGGATTGATGGTAGGAGCCGGGTTGATTGTCGCCATCGGCGCCCAGAACGCATTCGTGCTCAATCAGGGGTTGCGCCGCGAACATGGCTGGCTGGTCGCCGCCGTGTGCGCGCTGTGCGACTGGCTGTTGGTCGGCCTAGGAGTATTGGGGCTCGGCCATCTGCTCGCCGAACAGGCGGTGCTGATGGAACTGGCCAGGTGGGGAGGGGCGGCCTTCCTGGCCTGGCAAGCCGCGCTGGCCTTGCGGCGGGCTTGGGCGCCCAACGGGCTGGTGGCGGCCGGTGCGATGCGGGGTACTTGGCAGACGGTGCTTGCCGCCACGCTGGCAGTGACCCTGCTCAACCCTCAGGTTTATCTGGATACGGTGGTGATGTTGGGGGCTATAGGTGCCGTTCAGCCAAGCCCTATGGGCTTCTTCATTGGTGCCGCCATGGCATCTTTCGGCTGGTTCTTCGGGCTGGTGGCGGCGGCGGGGTGGCTGGCGCCTCGTCTGGAGAGCTCCCTGGCGTGGCGGAGTATCGACATGCTGGTTGCCATGACGATGGGATGGATCGCCTGGCGACTGGCCAGTGGTGCCATGTTGCCACATGGCGTGTAAGAAAAACGTTACGCCTTGTCAGGTTTTTGCACCGCTCTTTGGGCGTGGATGGCGTGGCTTGCGTTGCTGTCATGTTTTCTTTACGGATGGGGCTTGAAGCGGTCGTCCATTGGGCATTGTGCAGGTGTCTTGAAGCGTTCCAGCTCGGGTGGTTGGGCCCTAATCTTGGAGGCATCCCAAGGCATCACGCCTGGCATGTGCCTATAACAATCGCCTACGGAGGTCATGATGAGCGCCCTTTCCCAAAAGACGACACCTACCCATGCGAGCCATAACCATAACCCCATCGGTACCAATGGTTTTGAGTTCGTCGAATTCACCGCGCCAACGCCCGAGGGTATCGAGGCCCTGCGCAAGTTGTTCGTGCAAATGGGCTTCACCGAGACACGCAAGCATCGCTCCAAGCAGGTCACGCTGTTCCAGCAGGAAGGCGTTAACTTCGTGCTCAATGCCGAGCCGGATAGCCATGCCGCTGAATTCGCCAGGGTGCATGGCCCCAGCGCCTGTGCCATGGCCTGGAAGGTAGCCGATGCCAAGCAGGCCTTCGAACATGCGCTGGCCAATGGCGCCGAGGCGGCGGAGAACCCAGTGGGTCTGGGGGAGGTCGGCATCCCCGCGGTCAAGGGTATCGGCGGCTCGCTGCTGTATTTCGTAGATCAAAAGGTCGATGGGGTTGGCCGCACCATCTACGACATCGATTTCGAGCCGATCCCCGGCCGCGGAGCCAACGATCACAGCGTGGGCCTGAAGGTGCTCGATCACCTGACCCATAATGTCGATCGCGGTCAGATGGACGTGTGGGCGGACTTCTATACCCGCATCGCCAACTTCCGCGAGATCCGCTATTTCGACATCGCCGGCAAGAAGACCGGCCTCCATTCCCGAGCCATGACCGCGCCCTGCGGAAAGATGCATATCCCCATCAACGAGTCTGCCGACGACACCTCGCAGATCGCCGAGTTCCTGCGCGAATACAACGGCGAAGGCATCCAGCACCTGGCCATGGCCACCGATGACATCTATGCCACCGTACGCGCCCTGCGCGCCAATGGCGTCGAATTCATGTCCACGCCGGATACCTATTACGAGAAGGTCGACGAGCGGGTGCCCAACCATCAGGAGAACGTCGAGAAGCTGCGTGAATTGAACCTGCTGGTGGACGGTGCGCCGGGCCAGGGCATCCTGCTGCAGATCTTCACCAAGACGGTGATCGGGCCGATCTTCTTCGAGATCATTCAGCGCAAGGGCAATGAAGGCTTCGGCGAAGGCAACTTCAAGGCCCTGTTCGAATCCATCGAGGAAGACCAGATCCGTCGCGGCGTGCTCAAGGACGAGTGAGCCAAACGTCGATCGTTGCCATCGAGCGCCCCCGCTACGTCGATCGGGCGGGGGTGAGTCTTGCGGTATTGTGACAGGCCTTTATATCTAAGTAACCCACGATTCGAAGATGCCTTGATGGTGAATTGGTATAAGGGCAATAAATAACGCTAAAATCTCCGACAACAACAATTTCCCCGAAGGTATTCGAAATGACGACAAGGCAACAACCCAAGAACCTGTGGGTAGGACGCTGGGGCTTTATCCTTGCAGCGACTGGCTCGGCGGTCGGATTGGGCAACATCTGGAAGTTTCCCTACATGACCGGCGAGTACGGTGGCGGCGCCTTCGTGCTGGTCTATCTGGCCTGCATCCTGGCGGTCGGCGTACCGATCATGATGGTCGAGATCGGTCTCGGCCGCCGCGGGCGCGGCAGCCCTATCGATGCCGTGCGCCGGGTGGCCCGTGAGTCGGGCCGCGGTTCTGTCTGGTCGCTGATCGGCTGGATGGCGATGCTGTGCGGTTTCATGATCCTGTCGTTCTATGTGGTAGTGGCCGGTTGGTCGTTTTCCTATCTGTGGAAGGCGATCACGGGGGGCCTGGCAGGTAGCGAGGTGGCCGACATGGCGGCCATCTTCGAGGCAAACAATGCCAACCCTTGGGTGTTGGGCTTCTGGAGCACCCTGGTCACTCTTGTCACCATGCTGATCGTCGGCAACGGTGTGCAGAAGGGCATCGAGCGCAGTGTGAGCTGGATGATGCCGGGCATGGTGATCATGCTGGCGATCATGATCGGCTATGCCATGCTTTCGGGTGGCTTCAGCGAGGGGGTGGCCTTCCTGTTCTCCTTCGAGGTCGGCAAACTCTCCAGCGAGGGGCTGCTGGCCGCTCTAGGGCATGCCTTCTTTACTCTGTCGCTGGCCTCTGGGGCGATCCTCACTTACGGTTCCTATCTGCCGGACCGCAGCTCCATCGCGCGGACCACCTTCACGGTGGCTATCGCCGATACCGTGGTGGCGCTGATGGCAGGGTTGGCGATCTTTCCGGTGATCTTCGCCAACGGCATGGATCCCGCCGCAGGGCCGGGTCTACTGTTCATGAGCCTGCCGTTGGCATTCCAGGCCATGCCGCTAGGCATGCTGTTCGCGACCATCTTCTTCGTCATGCTGTCAATGGCAGCGTTGACCTCGGCGATCTCGATGATCGAGGCCACCGTGGCCTGGCTCAACGAGAGCAAGGGTATCTCGCGGACCAAGGCGGCATGGGGCACGGGGATCCTGTTGTGGTTGGTCAGCACCCTGGCGATGCTGTCGTTCAACGTTGGTGCCGACTGGACGCTTGCCGGCAAGCACTTCTTCGACTGGCTGGATTTCCTGACCTCGCGCTTCATGATGCCGCTAGGTGGTCTGGGGATGGCTCTGCTGGCCGGCTTCCTGTTGCGTAACGAGATCTTCAGGTCGGAGCTGGGGCTGTCAGGCGTCCAACATGCGCTGTGGCTGTTCATGGTTCGCTATGTCAGCCCGCTTGGCATCGTGTTGGTGTTCATCGACAGCCTGGGATTGATGACACTGAACATGGGCACGCAGTGGCCATGGCTGCTGGCCGTGCTGGTGGCGGTCACGGTGATCGGCGAACTGGCCAGCCCGCGCCTCAGGCGGCAACTGGCTGGTTGATTGCTCCTCGACCCGCAACCTTTCCAACCCCCGCTTATGCGGGGGTTGGTCGGTTGGTCGCACACTGCCCGATCGATAACGATACTCCCGCAGTGGCGATAGATACCACGCCGCCGGAGACTTAGACAGTGACTGGACGCATCTCCTGGCCAATATAACTCATTGGTTTAAGTAATCTTTGTCGTAAGAAGCCAGGACGCGGTTCCCTCTGAATCGTTGAAGGTGACGGTTTAGGTATCTGTTATCGTAAGGTCATCTGAATCGTTGCAGACGCAATGGGGCATTAGTGGCTGTGGATACTGCCGCTTCCCCTCGACGCCCGACTCGGGCGTATCGTTATTCATCCCGGAGAAGGTGTGGTGCCCAAGGATAGAATAAGAACAGCACACTCCCGTGCCACCGATGCCCGTGAGGCTGCCCGTGAGTTTCACGCCGGGGTCTCGCAACCGGGAATGGCACTGGTGGTTTTCTTTTGCTCCAGCATGTATGACCTGGAGGCATTGGCGGACGAACTGAACGGCTTGTTCAGCGATGTCCCGGTCGTGGGTTGCACGACTGCCGGCGAGATTGGCCCCGCCGGCTATCTTACGTACAGCTTGACCGGTGTCAGCTTTCCCTCCAGCAGTTGCGTGGCAGCTACCGGATTGCTACAGGGCCTGCAGCAGTTTGAACCCCGCTCAGGCAACGATTTTTCCCAGGGCCTGTTGCGTCAACTGGAGGGTTGCCACGAACCATTACCGCTGGAGAGCGTCTTTGGCCTGCTGCTCATCGACGGCTTGTCGTTACGCGAGGAGTCGGTGGCTCGGGCCGTACAGGATGGCCTTGGCCGGATTCCGGTAGTCGGGGGATCGGCCGGTGATGACCTCAAGTTCGAGCGGACCTGCGTATTCCATGGCGGCGCCTTCCACAACGATGCGGCGGTGCTGGCGCTTGTCTGCACTAGCTTGCCCATGACTTCCTTCAAGACTCAGCACTTCGTCTCCACCGACAATCGACTGGTAGTCACCGAGGCCGATACTGCCAATCGCATCGTACGAGAGATCAACGGGCTGCCGGCTGCCGAGGAGTATGCGCGGCTGATTGGCGTCTCCCTGGCGGAATTGACTCCTACCAATTTTGCGGAGTTTCCGGTGGTCGTGTTGATCGACGGTGCCGACTATGTACGTTCCATCCAGAGTATCAACGAAGACGGCAGCATCACATTCTTTTGCGCAATCGACGAGGGGCTGGTGCTACGGCTGGGGCGTGGCGTCGACCTGGCCGGTAACCTGGAGCGGAGTCTGGAAAAGGTCAGTGAGGAAGTCGGGTCGCCACAGCTGGTGTTCACCTGCGACTGCATATTGCGCAGCCTGGAGATCGACCGGCTCGATGGGAAAAAGCAGGTTGGTGATGTCCTGCGACGCTACAACGCGATCGGTTTCAGTACCTACGGCGAGCAGTACGGTGGGCTGCACGTCAACCAGACGTTGACGGGGGTAGCGATTGGCACCCCTCTGCTGGATGAGGACTGACATGAACGCTGATGGTAACGAAGAGGCGTTGCGTGCGGAGATCGTCCGCCTCAATAAGATCGTCCGGTCGCTGATGGATCGAGCGGAACGGGACATGAGCAACCAGGGGTCCACCTTCGGCCTGTTTCAGAGCACTATCGTGCTGGAGGGACAGGTGCGCAATCGGACGCGAGACCTGGAAGCAGCGTTGCGTGAAAACGAGAAGATGACGCGCGCGTTGCAAAACGCCATGGACCGGCTGGAGAGGGAGAAGGAGGCGCAGCGGCAACTGTTGCTCAAGCTCGAGGAGGCTCATGTCCAGTTGCTGCAGTCGGAAAAGCTGGCATCCATCGGCCAGCTTGCTGCCGGTGTCGCCCATGAGATCAACAATCCCATTGGCTTCATCAACTCCAATCTGGGTACCCTCAGCGATTATGTCACGGCACTGCTAAAGCTTATCGAAACCTACGAGATGGGCGAGGCGTTGTTGCATGCCAACTCGGAACTGTTCGCCAGGCTCGATGAGGTCAAGAAGGAAGCGGACATCGCCTTTGCGCGTGAAGACATCCTCTCGCTGCTTGACGAATCGATGGAGGGCACCCAACGGGTACGGGATATCGTACAGGCTCTGCGTGACTTCTCGCGCCCAGGCGAGATGGGGTGGGAAATCGTGGATGTGCATCAGGGCATCGACAGCACACTCAATGTGGTACGCAACGAAGTCAAGCACAAGGCCCAGGTGATACTGGAGTACGGCGACTTGCCTCCGGTCGAGTGTCTGCCGTCACAGTTGAATCAGGTCGTGATGAATCTGTTGGTCAACGCCGCCCAGGCGATCCCGGATTACGGGAAGATCACTATCAGAACGAGTAGCGACGGCGACCGGGTCGCGATAGCGGTCACCGATACCGGCTCCGGTATGGCGGCAGAGACCTGTGCCAAGGTGTTCGATCCGTTTTTTACCACCAAGCCCGTGGGCAAAGGCACCGGTCTCGGCCTCTCTGTGTCGTACAGCATTATCGAACGCCATAACGGCCGTATCGATGTGCAAAGCGAACCCGGCGTTGGAACGACGTTCACCGTGCACCTGCCGGTACGTCAGGCACCGGCGGCGGAACTGCCTTCCAGGGCGTGTTAACCATTGTTCGCTCCGACTTGGCCAGATCAGACGGGAATGACGCGTGTCTGACGCCCGCTGCGGAGCGTTATAAACTTCCAAGCAGAGGTTACTGGCCAGTCCTCTGTAAAACCATTATCGTTGGCTATATAAAATCTTCCTCTATAGGCCTAACAGGTATAAATGGCGCCATGACAACCGCCGATCCTTCTCAAGCCGATGCCGTTGGCAATCATGCTCACCTGGCCGCGCTACGTGACTTTCCTCGTGGTCAGGTGACGCTGATCGGCGCCGGTCCCGGAGATCCGGAACTGTTGACCCTAAAGGCTCTGAAACGCCTGCAGGTAGCGGAAGTGATCCTGCATGATAGGCTGGTCAGCGCGGAGGTGCTGGCATTGGCCAACCCCAAGGCGAAGCGTTGTTATGTCGGCAAGGCGCGCTCGCAACACAGCGTGCCCCAGGATGGTATCAATCGGGCTCTGGTGGAGTGGGCGCGCGAAGGCAAACGGGTGGTGAGACTCAAAGGCGGCGACCCCTTCATCTTCGGCCGTGGCGGCGAGGAACTTGAAGCGCTGGCTGCCGCCGGTGTCGACTTCGAAGTGATTCCCGGCATCACTGCGGCTTCCGGCTGTGCCGCCTATGCCGGGGTGCCGTTGACGCACCGCGATCACGCACAGTCGGTGCGCTTCGTTACCGGTCATCTCAAGGATGGCAGTTGCGAGCTCGATTGGCCGACCTTGGCGCGTCCAGGTCAGACGCTGGTCTTCTACATGGGGCTGGGCAGCCTGGCGATCATTTGCGAGCGCTTGCAGGCTCATGGTCTGTCCGGTCAGACGCCGTTGGCGCTGGTCGAACAGGGCACCACCGCTCGCCAGCGGGTGCATGTCGGTACCCTGGCCGAATTGCCGCCGAGCCTGGCTCATGGCGACATCAAGCCGCCGACCCTGATCATCGTGGGAGAGGTGGTATCATTGCAGTCCCGGCTGGCTTGGTTCGATGGGCGTCGAGCGTCGAGCCAAGGTTGGCACGAGGGCAAGCATCCGACACCCCGGTCCGAAAGTCGCAGTGCCTGACTGGCACAGGGAGATCATGGATGATGGTTATCGATCGAGAACGCTTTGTCTCGGTTCGGGGATGGGCAAACCCCCTGGTCGTATTTTTGGTGGTGGTGCTGCTGGCGGGATGCGCCAGTCGCGACGCTCGCCAGTCGGGAACCGCAGGGGTAGCCGAAGGACGGGTCGAGGAAGGTCTGGCTTCCTACTATGCCGACCGCTACCACGGCCGTCCAACGGCCAGTGGTGAGCGCTTCGATCAGCAGGAGCTGACCGCGGCTCACCGCAGTTTACCGTTCGGTACCCGTGTCCGGGTGACCCACCTCGATAACGGTCGCCAGACCGTGGTTCGCATCAACGACCGGGGCCCTTATGTGCGCGGGCGCATCATCGACCTGTCGCGGCGTGCCGCTCGGGAACTCGGCATGGAAAGTAGCGGTACGGCAAGGGTGCGTGTCACGCCCGTGCGGTAAAGCCGGCCGACGCGGTGGTGCCGAGCCGGGATCATCGGCCGGGGATGTTGGACCAACGCTGGAACTCCCGTTGCCAACGGCTGAGCAACGCTTCGCGCTTGAGGTCGTCAAGGGTGGCCAACAGCCCCGGTCCCAGGCGGATCGGACGCAAGGCGTCGCCGAGACGGGTGCGTAGCTCACCAGCCGTGCCGGGACCTTCCAGTGATGGGTGCACCGCACCGAGCGATGTCTTCTCACTGATTACTCCTTGTCCGGTCTCGCTGAGCAGATAATCGAGAAAAAGTCGCGCCGATTCGGGGTGCGGTGCCTCGCGGGGAATGAATGCCAGGCGCTGGGTGACCAGCGCGTAGTCGCTCGGGATCACCATTTTCAGTTGGGGATGCGCGTCGACGAAGTCCTTGGCATAACTGCCGAGCAGGTTGTAACCCAGCCAGTAACGTCCCTCCGCGAGTCCATCGAGCATTTCCCCGGTGGTGTCGACCAGTGCCGCGTTCGCGCTACCCAAGGCGGCGACGAGATCCCAGTAACGGGGCGACAGGCGGACTTCTTCGATGGCATAGGTGTAGCCCGCGCCGCTACGTGCCGGGTCGTAGGTCACCACACGGCCTCGAAGCGCCTCGTGCCGGCGCTCCAGCAGGTTCAGCAGGTCGGCATGACTGTTCACCGCTCCGAATCTTTCTTCCAGTTCGCGTCGATAGACGATGACGATGGGTTCGAACGTGAAACCGAACAGCTCATGGCGCCAGCGGGCCCACGACGGCCAGGCCGAGGCCGCCGGCGTTTCCAGGGCTTGGGCATAGCCATCGTTGGCCAGGCGATACTGCCATGGCATGGCCGAGGAAATCAGTACATCGGCACGCTCCTGGTCTTCGTCCAGAAAGCGTTGATGCAGCTCGAGCGTGGAGAAATTGCGATAGTGCAACTCGATGTTCGGATAGCGGCGATGGAAGTCCTCCAGCAGCGGCTGGACATACGGCAGGTCGAGGGCGCCATGGATGATCAGCGAACGCGTTGGGTCGTCGCGGACCTCGGCGGAAAAATGCAGCGACTCCGTGGCCAGGGCTGGCGGACCCAGCAAGACCAACACCAATGTCAGGATTGCCTTTTTGATCATCGGCAGTCTCCCGGAAAGCGTAAAGTGACCCTCAGGCCTTGCCGGTCCTGTCCCTCGTTCAGGGCCAGGCGAGCCCCGTGGGTACGAGCGATGCCATCCACGATGGCCAACCCGAGCCCCGATCCTTCGCCTCCGTCGCGTCCTCGGTAGAAGGGTCGCAGCACCAGCAGCCGTTTGTCCGCTGGAACTCCCGGGCCATTGTCCTCGACTTCCAGGGTCGGCGGATCCGGCAAGGTGCGCACCGTGATGCGCGTGGCGCCGTAGCGTCGCGAGTTGTCGATCAGGTTGCCCAGTGCCTCTTCGAGTTGCCAGTCGACACCATTGACCATTACCGGTGCCTCGGGGGCTTCCATACCCAGGTCGATGCCGTCACGGTGGCAGGTGCTCCAGGCGTTGCGTACCGCCATGCGCGCCACCACGTTCAGGTCCAGGTGACGCAGCTCGGGCGTTGCCTCGGGGTTATTGAGCCGTGTCAGCGAGAGCAGTTGCACCGCCAGTCGGGCGGTGCTGGTACTGGTGGCTTGCATGGCCTGCAAGGCATCGCGCCACGCTTGGGGGTCGTCCTGGCGCAGTGCCAGCTCGGCGCGCGCGGAGAGCCCCGCCAGGGGAGTGCGCAATTGGTGAGAGGCGTCACCGATGAAGCGCTCTTGGTTGGCGCGCACGCGGCGCATGCGGGCCAGCAGTTCATTGAGCGTTTCCCGGAGCTCGGCGAGCTCGCGCGGCAATGGCAATTCCAGCGGTGCCAGAGTGCGTGGGTCGCGAGCGCGAATGGCGCGGCGCAACCGAGTCAGAGGGGCCAACGCGGAACGTATTGCCAGAAGCAGTACGATAATCGCCACCCCCGCCATGACAGCGATGTAAGCAAGGTTGCCGCGCAACAGCGCAAGCGTCAGAGCCTGACGCCCTTCTCGGGTATGCCCAACCCTGACTTCGAAACGTTCACGCAGGCTCCAGTCTTCCAGGCGGGTACGTCGGATCCCTTGACGCAGCGACAGACCGCGCCATTCGATATCGCGATAGTGCAAGGTGTCGCCGCTATCGGTGTCGCCGCGAGGGTCGCCGGGGAGACGCGCATTGCCGGTGATGAACTGGCCATCCCCGTCATACACGGCATAGAACACCCGCTCCTCGGCGCCGGTAGCGAGCATCTCCAGTGCCGCCGGTGGCAGGTCGAGCCACAACCGCTCGTTTTGCCACTGGACCTGCTCCGCGATCGACAGCGTGGCCGCTTCCAGCAGGCGATCGAACGCCCGGTCGGCAGTCCGTCGGGCATCCAGATAGGCTTGTACCAGCATCAGGGTGCCGAGTGCCATCAGTGGCAGCAACAACCACGCCAGCAAGCGTCGGTAAAGGCTGCCGGGAGGTTTCACGATGCCTCCAACAGATACCCCAGGCCACGCACGGTGCGCACTTCCACCTGGCTGCCCTTGAGTCGGCGGCGTAGGCGGTGGATGTACACCTCGATGGCATTGTCGCCCATGGCCTCGCCCGCAAAGGCTTCTTCGACGAGGCGAGCCTTGTCAACCGGTTCACCGATATGCCGCATCAGGCAATTCAACAGGCGCTGCTCGCGGGGCGGCAGATTGAGAGGCTCGCCATCCAGACTGAAGCGTTGGGTCATGGCATCGAATGACAGCGCGCCAACCTGCAGGCCTTGGCCTCGTGCCTGGCGGCGCAGCAGGGCACGCACGCGAGCTTCCAGTTCATCGAGGGCAAAGGGTTTGGCGAGGTAATCGTCGGCGCCGAGGTCGAGCCCGCGTACGCGGTCTTCGATGGCGCCGCGGGCGGTGAGGATCAGCACCGGTGTCTCGCTATCGTGGTGGCGCAATGCGGCGAGCACTTCCAGGCCGTTGCAGCCTGGCAGGTTGAGATCCAGCAGTATCAAGTCGTAACCATGCCCGGGAGCGGCGAGACGTTGCCGGGCGAGCGCGCCATCGTCCCACCAGGTGACCTCGTTTCCCTCGAGGCGAAGGGCATCGTTGAGCGTCTCGGCGAGCAGAGTGTCGTCTTCGACCAGCAAGAGCTTCATGGCGTGCCTCGCTCCGGAGTGTCGATCGGCCGACGTTGCAGTTCGGCAACGGCATCGTTCAGGTGACGCTGGGCACTTTCCCGAGTCACGCGTCCGTTGGGACCGGACAGGGTCAGCCACGACGATAGGCCGCCCATACAGGCATCCAACGATTTGCATAGCATAAAGCCGCCCGGAAGCTCCAGCGAGGGGTCGTCGTCATCGACGATCGGCCAACGCATACCGGGATGCATGTCGTGCCGGAGACTGCTGTCGGGCAGCGTCACCAGGCGGCATTCGGCATGACCCAAGGTGACCTCCAGCAGAGCGGCCGTCTCGCCGCTGCGTGCAGCGAGATTGTCCAGCACCGGCTGCACCCAGGCGGCCAGTTGGCGGCTGGGAAGGTGACGGCGCGCCAGGCGAACCGGCGTGTGCCCCAGGCGGTAACGTCCGTCATCTCCACGTTGCACGTAGTCGTAACGCTCGAGCGAACCCAGCAAGCGCAACAGCGTGCTTTTGTAGAAACCGGTGGTAAGTGCCAATTCGGCCAGTGTGAAGTGTTCGCGGGGGGAATCGAACGCTTCGAGCACGGTCAGCGCTCGCTCCACGGCTTCGACGCGGTCCTGTGCCATAGGCGCTTCCCTCAATGGATTCAACTTTAGTCGCAATGGCGGAAACAGTCGTTGACGGCCCCTGACAAGGTGCCTAGCCTTCCATCCTAAGGAACGACGTTCTGCCTTACAGAATTGTAAGGTAAGTGTCAGGGTTCCGACAAGCACCAATTTCATTCATCAAGTCCAATCCGGGACGAAAGGGGAAAACAACAATGTCGATGAGAGCGCCACTCAAACTGTTTGCCGCCGCGACGCTGACACTCACTTCCAGCATGGCGATGGCTTTCGAACCTCAGGGCAAGGTGGAGTGTCTGGCACCCGCCGATCCGGGCGGCGGCTGGGACTTCACTTGCCGTAGCGTGGGCAAGGTGATGGAAGACCTCGATCTGGTACCGCGCAGTGTGCAGACCATCAACATGGCGGGTGCAGGTGGCGGTGTCGCCTATGCCCATACCGTGAGCAAGCGGGCTGGCGATGAGCAATTGCTGGTGGCGGCGTCCACCGCTACCACCACGCGTCTGGCCCAGGGGCAGTTCCAGGGCATGGATGCCGACATGGTCAACTGGGTCGGGGCGCTGGGCGCCGATTACGGGGTCATCGCCGTATCGAAGGATTCCGAGTATCAGGATCTGCCGTCGCTGATGAATGCCCTGAAGGACGATCCGCGCAGCGTCAAGTTCGCCGGTGGCAGTGCCAAGGGTGGCTGGGACCATCTCAAGGTTCTGATCGCTGCGCAGGCGTCGGGCGTCGAGAATCTGCCGCGTATCCCTTACCTGTCGTACAACAACGGTGGTGAGGCCATGACCCAGGTAGTCGGCGGTCATGTCGATGCCTTCACCGGCGACATCTCCGAGGCGCAAGGGTTCATGGAATCCGGTGACTTGCGGGTATTGGCCGTGCTTTCCGAAGAACGCCTGCCGGGGGAGTTCTCCGATATTCCCACCGCTCGTGAGCAGGGTATCGATGCGATTGGTCCCAACTGGCGTGGTTTCTACATGCCGGCGGACGTTTCCGACGATGCCAAGCAGTACTGGATCGATGCCATGGACACCATCTACGAAAGCGAGGAGTGGCAGAACGTCATGACCCAGAATGGCCTGATGCCGTTCCACATGAGCGCTGACCAGTTCGAGAACTTCGTCAAATCGCAGATCCGGTCCATCGAAGATCTGTCCAAAGACATCGGGTTGATTCAGTAATGACCTATAACGACCGCATCTTTGGGGTCCTGATGATCGTCCTGGCCGTCGCGTACGGCTGGGGCGCCACTCAGTTCCCGGAACCGTTCGGTGGCTCGGAAGCCGTCGGTCCGGAAACCTTTCCCCTGCTGTTGGCCGTAGTGCTGGGACTTTCCAGTCTCTATCTGATCGTACGCCCCGACCCGGATAACGCCTGGCCGTGGAGCCGTACCGGCGTGGAGTTGATCATCGCTCTGGTGGTGCTGGTGCTGTACGCCATGTTGCTGCAACCGCTGGGCTTCATCATCAGCACATTACTGGCTGTGGGTACCCTGTGTTGGCGCATGGGCGCACGGCCAGTGAAGGCCTATGTCACCGGAGGGGTGGCTGGTGTGGTGGTGTTCCTGGTGTTCAACTTCGCGCTCGACCTGTCGCTGCCGTTGGGCCTGCTTTCGTTCCTGGAGGTGAGCTGATGGAAACCCTTGGCTTTCTGATCGACGGGTTCGGTGTCGCGCTGGCGCCTCATAACCTGATGTTTGCCCTGTTGGGCGCTTTTCTGGGAACGCTGATCGGTGCCTTGCCGGGGCTCGGGCCGGCCAACGGTGTGGCGATTCTCATCCCACTGGCGTTTACCCTGGGGCTGCGCCCGGAGACCGCCATGATCATGCTGACGGCGGTCTATGCCGGTGCCATGTATGGTGGGCGCATCTCATCGATCCTGCTCAATATCCCCGGTGACGAGCCGGCCATGATGACCTGTCTGGACGGTTATCCCATGGCCCAGAAGGGCAAGGCCGCCGAAGCCTTGGCGATTTCCGCCGTGGCATCCTTCATGGGTAGCCTGATCGCCACTGTGGGCCTGATCTTGCTGGCGCCGATACTGGCCGATTTCGCCCTGACATTCGGGCCGGCAGAGTATTTCGCCCTGTTCATGCTGGCGTTTGCCACCCTGGGGGGGATCACCGGCAAGAATCCCATGAAGACGGTGGTCGCCGCCGCCATCGGCTTGATGATCGCCACCGTGGGTATCGACAACACCGGGGTGCAGCGCTACACCTTCGGCGTGCTCGAACTCTACGAAGGGGTCGACTTCATCATCGCCATCGTCGGGCTGTTCGCCATCTCCGAGCTGCTGTTCTTCATCGAGGAGCGTGCCGGCGGCGGCAAGGCAAAGATGGTCGTCAACAAACTGAAGCTATCGTGGAAGGACATCCGCGACATCATGCCTACGAGCATCCGCGGTGGTGTCCTGGGCTTTATCGCCGGGGTGTTGCCTGGAGCAGGGGCCTCCCTGGGCAGTTTTATCAGCTATACCTTGGAAAAGCGGGTGCTGGGGAGTAAGGGCTCATTCGGCGAAGGGGATCCACGTGGGGTCGCCGCTCCCGAGGCTGGCAACAATGGCGCCTCCAGCGGCGCGCTGGTGCCGATGCTGACGCTCGGCGTGCCGGGCAGTGGCACCACCGCCGTGCTGTTGGCGCTGCTGATCTCATTGAACATCACGCCCGGGCCGCTGATGTTCACCCAGAACGCCGACATCGTGTGGGGGGTGATCGCCGCGCTGTTGATCGGCAACTTCCTGTTGCTGGTGCTAAACATCCCGCTGGTGGGCATCTTCGTCAAGCTGCTCTCTGTACCGCCGATGTACCTGTTGCCGATCGTGACCATGGTCGCTTTCGTGGGGATCTATTCGATCAGCAATACCACCTTCGATCTGTATTTCATGGTGGCCTTCGGCATGGCTGGCTTTGTGCTGCGCAAGCTGGAGATTCCATTGGTGCCGATCATTCTCGGCTTGCTGCTGGGGCCGGAAATGGAGAAGAACCTGCGCCATGCCTTGGATATCTCCGATGGCGACTGGACGGTACTCTGGGACAGCGGCCTGGCCATCGGCCTCTGGGTCTTCGCCGGTCTGGGGCTGATCCTGCCTTATATCCTTGGCCCGCTGTTGCGCCGCCGTATGCAAGTCGCCGCCAGCACGGGCGGTCCCGAGGGCGATTGAGCCTGTCAGTACCACGATGTGCCGCAAGCAAGGGTGCCGACAGAGTCGGCGCCCTTGTTTTTATGTGGGTGGCGGCATGACAGCCTTGGCGCACTGAACTAAAATTCAATCGATCGTTTGAATTTTAGGGAGAGTGCCGATGGCCAGTTACCAAGCCCCTTTGCGCGATATGCGCTTCATCCTCGACGAGGTGTTCCAGGCCCCTCAAGAGTGGTCGGCCATGCCGGCCACTCAGGAATTGGGAATGGACCTGGTCGAGGCCATTCTCGAAGAAGGCGCGCGCGTCGTGAAGGCGGAGTTGTTCCCACTCAACCAGAGTGGCGATGCCGAAGGATGCCGCTTCGAGAAAGGCGAGGTGACCACGCCACAGGGCTTCAAGGCTGCCTTCGATACCTTGGCCGAAGGCGGTTGGTGGGGATTGGGCGGTAATCCGGCATATGGCGGCCAGGGCATGCCCAAGATGTTGACCGTAGCCTTCGAGGAAATGCTCTACGCCGCCAATGCCAGCTTCGCGCTGTATCCGGCACTGAACACCGGGGCGGCGCTGTTGCTCGACCAGCATGCCAGCGAAGACATCAAGCGTCTGTATCTACCGAAGATGTATGCCGGGCAGTGGCTCGGCACCATGTGCCTGACCGAGCCACATTGCGGTACCGACCTGGGGTTGATCAAGACGCGCGCCGTCCCCGCCAACGATGGCACTTATCGCATCACCGGCACCAAGATCTGGATCACCGGTGGCGAGCACGACATGGCCGAGAACATCGTGCACCTGGTGTTGGCCAAACTCCCCGATGCGCCCGAGGGCAGTCGTGGCATCTCGCTGTTCCTGGTGCCCAAGGTCAAGGTTGCAGCCGATGGCATACTCGGTGAACGCAATGCGCTGAGCTGCGGCGGGCTGGAGCACAAGATGGGCATCAAGGGCAGTGCTACCTGCGTCATGAATTTCGACGGTGCGCAGGGCATGTTGATCGGCGAGCCCCATCACGGCCTGACAACCATGTTCACCATGATGAACTATGAACGTCTGTCGATTGGAATCCAGGGGCTGGGGTTGGGTGAGGTGGCCTATCAGAGTGCCATGGACTTTGCCCGTGAACGTCTGCAGAGCCGAGCCCCCGGCGGCGCAGTGGCTCCCGACAAGCCAGCCGACCCCATTTTGGTGCATCCCGACGTGCGGCGCATGGCGCTCAACGTACGTGCCTGGAACGAGGGCGGCCGTGCCTTTGCGGCTTTTGTCGCCAGCCAACTCGATCGTGCCAAGTATCACCCCCATGCCGAGGCTCGCACTGTTGCCGAGGAACTGGTGGCACTGCTGACACCGGTGGCCAAGGCCTTTCTCACCGATCGGGGGTTCGATGCCACGGTGGAAGCTCAGCAGATCTATGGCGGCAGCGGCTACTGTGTGGAGTGGGGCGCCGAGCAATTCGTGCGCGATGCTCGTATCGCCATGATCTATGAAGGTACCAACGGCATTCAGGCCATGGATCTGGTGGGACGCAAGCTATTCAGGAACCGTGGGGCTTATCTCAGTCGCTTTGCACGGGCCATGCGTGCCGATCTGGGCGGGGAGGTACCTGCCGAGATCGACTCGTTCCATCAGGCTTGCCAAAAGGAGCTGGCACGCCTCGAGAGGGTTTCCGCTCGATTGCTCGAGCGGGCACAGAGGCGCCCGGAGGAGTTGGGCGCGGCTGCGGTCGATTATCTTAATCTGCTTGGTCACGTGGCCTATGCCTGGATGTGGTGGAAGATGGCGCGCGCCGCGCAGCAGGGCTTGCAGACCGCTGGCCCGGCCGGCGATGGCTTCTATCACGCCAAACTGGCGGTAGGAAAGCACTTCCTGACACGTATGTTGCCACGCGTCGAGGCGTTGGAGCGCCAGATCCAGGCCGGTGCCGAGCCGTTGATGATGCTCGATGAGCAAGCCTTTTATCCGCAAGGATGAGGGATCCCATTCGATCGCGATGCTTCGTGACGCCGGTCCTGTGTCGGCGTCTTTGTATACAAGCGCACCATGACTGTGCGCCGGTCTTGTTCAATGACTCATCATGGGGCGATATGAGGCACTGGTTGCACCGATTTGGTGCCATCATGAGTAGGAGAAGCCGAAAAGTTCTCTTGTAACTATATGATTTAAATAAACTAGTTGTGGCGGTCACCGAATTGGCACATCCCTTGCGAGAGGTAGGGAGACGGCATCCATCCCGATGTCATCCCTCGCTGGAACTGACGTGATAACAAGTACTCGCAAGGAGATTCATGTGAACAATTCGACGCTTTCCCTCCGTTGGCTGGCGGCTGCCGCGCTCGCTTCCCTTGGCATGAGCGCTCCCGTACTGGCCCAGGAAAATCCCATCAAGGTGGGCATCCTGCACTCACTGTCCGGCACCATGGCGATCAGTGAATCGACCCTAAAGGACACCATGCTGATGCTGATCGAGCAGCAGAACGAGCAAGGTGGTCTGTTGGGTCGTCAGCTCGAGCCGGTGGTGGTCGATCCGGCCTCGGATTGGCCGCTGTTTGCCGAGAAGGCGCGTGAACTGCTGGCGCAGGAGAAGGTCGACGTGATCTTCGGCAACTGGACATCGGTATCGCGCAAGTCGGTGCTGCCGGTGGTCGAGGAACTCAACGGCCTACTGTTCTATCCCGTGCAGTATGAAGGCGAGGAATCCTCGGAAAACGTCTTCTACACCGGTGCTGCCCCCAATCAGCAAGCGATTCCGGCGGTCGACTACCTGATGAACGAGGTGGGGGTGGAGCGCTGGGTGCTGGCGGGCACCGATTATGTCTACCCGCGCACTACCAACAAGATTCTCGAGGCTTACCTCAAGGGGCATGGTGTCGCCGATGAAGACATCATGATCAACTACACTCCCTTCGGTCACTCCGACTGGCAGAACATCGTCGCCGAGATCAAGCGCTTCGGCAGCGAAGGCAAGAAGACCGCGGTGGTCTCGACCATCAATGGCGATGCCAACGTGCCGTTCTATCGTGAGCTGGGCAACCAGGGTATCGATGCCGCCGACATCCCCGTGGTGGCGTTCTCGGTGGGCGAGCAGGAGCTTTCAGGCATCGACACCGGACCGCTGGTCGGTCACCTGGCGGCCTGGAACTACTTCATGAGCGTCGACACCGACGCCAACTACGACTTCATTGACGCCTGGATCGAGTACACCGGCGATGAGGAAGCCGTCACCAACGATCCGATGGAAGCCCATTACATCGGTTTCAACATGTGGGCCGAGGCGGTGCGCAAGGCTGGCACCACCGACGTCGATACGGTGAAGGATGCGATCATCGGGGTCAGCGTGCCCAATCTTTCCGGTGGCTATGCCGCGATGATGCCCAACCACCATATCACCAAACCGGTGCTGATCGGCGAGATCCAGGACAACGGCCAGTTCTCCGTCGTCTGGGAGACAGCGTCCACCGTGGCCGGCGATGCATGGTCCGACTACCTGGATGGTTCGCGTGACCTGATCAGCGACTGGCGCAAGCCCTTGGAGTGCGGCAACTACAACGTCGTCGAGGGCAGTTGTGGCGGTGGCGCCGCGACGGAATGATGTTGCCACTCACCGGATCGGCGCCTGTCGATCCGGTGATTCCGGCACGCCACTCAACGATCACCCATAGGATAGAATCATGAGGATTTCCGAATTCCTCTGTCGAGCGCTGGTCCTGTGCCTGTTGGCTTGTTTCCCGCTGGTGACGCATGCCCAGGACGAGGATTCTGGCCAGGCCCTGTTGGAGGCACTGGATACTTCCTCCTATGCCGCCAAGGGACAGGCCATCGAAGCCCTTGCTGCCAGTGGCGACGAGCGCACCCGCTACTGGCTCGAGACACTACTCGACGGCAAGCTGCAACGTAACAAGGACAGCGGTCGATTCGTCGTGGTGCTCGAGAATCGGGGACGCAACTGGCCGGTCGAGGATGCACTCACTGGCGAGAGTCTCGGCGAGATGTCGCGTCGCGACCTTGATCGTATCGGCATCAACAACGCCCTTCGCGGGCAATTGCAGAGCACCCTGGCAGTCCTCGACCTGCGAGTCGATGACCTCGACGCGCGACGGGAAGCCGCCGCACGCCTGGTCGGTGAGGTCGACGATGAACTCGCCGCTCCGCTGGCCGAGGTACTCGAGGAAGAACAGAATGCCGAAGTTCGCCGCTACCTGAGCCATGCCTTGGCCATCCATCGTCTGGAGCAAGGCGATGCCACTGCCGTCGATGCGCTGGCTGGCAGTCTCGACAGCAAGGTTCGTGCAGCACTCAACCAAGCGACCAGGAGTGACGACGCCAAGCTGGCAGATGCCGCGCAGCAAGCATTGGCCAGTATCGAACAGAAACTCAAGCTGAATCGCGGGCTGGAAACCCTGTACTTCGGTTTGTCGTTGGGCTCGGTGCTGGTGCTGGCCGCCATCGGCCTGGCGATCACCTTCGGTGTGATGGGCGTGATCAACATGGCGCATGGCGAGTTGATCATGCTGGGGGCTTACAGCAGTTGGGCGATGCAGCAGGTGTTGCCGGGTCAGCCCGGTCTGGCGGTGATCCTGTCGATCCCCGTCGGTTTCCTGGTCGCAGCGCTGGCTGGCATCGCCATCGAGCGCAGCGTCATCCAGCATCTCAAGGGTCGCCCCCTGGAGACGCTGCTGGCCACCTTCGGTGTCAGCCTGATCCTGCAGCAGTTGGTGCGCACGTTGGTTTCACCTTTGAACCGCACCGTGGTCACCCCTGAGTGGATGAGCGGCTCCGTGATGATCAACGAGGCGTTGTCGTTGACCTTGAATCGGCTCTACGTGCTGGGCTTCGCGCTGGTGGTGTTCATTGGCCTGATGCTGGTGATGCGCCGCACGCGGCTGGGGCTGGAGGTGCGTGCCGTGACCCAGAACCGTGCCATGGCGCGTTCCATGGGCATTCGAGCCACTCGCGTCGATATCCTGACGTTCGCCTTGGGGTCCGGCGTGGCGGGACTGGCTGGCGTGGCGCTGGCACAGCTCACCAACGTCGGGCCCAACCTGGGGCAAAGCTATATCATCGACTCCTTCATGGTGGTGGTCTTCGGCGGCGTGGGCAACCTGTGGGGTACGCTCGTAGCCGGCATGTCGCTAGGCATCATCAACCAGATCCTCGAGCCTTGGGCCGGTGCCGTGCTGGCCAAGATCATGGTGCTCGTGTTCATCATCCTGTTCATCCAGAAACGCCCACGCGGTCTCTTTCCGCAGAAGGGCCGAGCGGCGGAGGGATAAACCATGCATTGGCTTGGACAACCTTTCCAGGAGCGCCCGACGCAACTCTTTATCGGCATCCTGATAGCGGCCCTGGCGGTGGTGACGGTGCTCAACCTGGCGTTGCCGGCAGGTCATCCCCTGCACGTCTCGACCTACACCGTGACGCTGCTGGGCAAGTACCTGAGCTATGCCTTACTGGCGGTGGCCGTCGACCTGGTGTGGGGCTATCTCGGTATTCTCAGCCTGGGGCATGGTGCCTTCTTCGCCCTGGGTGGCTATGCCATGGGTATGTACCTCATGCGCCAGATCGGCGATCGCGGCGTGTATGGCGACCCGGTGCTGCCGGACTTCATGGTGTTTCTCAACTGGGATAGCCTGCCCTGGTACTGGCAAGGCTTCGACATGGCCTGGTTCGCCTTTCTGATGGTGCTGCTGGCACCTGGTGCCCTGGCACTGGTGTTCGGCTTCCTGGCGTTCCGTTCGCGGGTCACGGGGGTGTATCTGTCGATCATCACCCAGGCGCTGACCTTTGCTCTGATGCTGGCCTTCTTTCGCAACGAAATGGGCTTCGGCGGTAACAACGGTCTCACCGATTTCAAGGAACTGCTGGGCTTCGACCTGAGAAGCGATGCCACTCGGTTGGGGCTGTTCATCGCCTCGGGCGTTGCCTTGGCACTGGGCTATGTACTTTGTCGGGCAATCGTCGGCAGCAAATTGGGTCGGGTCTGCGTCGCTTCGCGCGATGCCGAAGCGCGTACCCGTTTCCTCGGTTACCGGGTCGAGCGCGTGCAACTTTTCGTGTTCGTGGTGTCGGCGATGCTGGCAGGAGTGGCAGGTGCGCTCTACGTGCCTCAGGTCGGGATCATCAATCCCAGCGAGTTCTCGCCGCTGTTCTCCATCGAGATCGTGGTGTGGGTGGCGCTGGGTGGTCGCGCAACGCTGTATGGCGCGGTGATCGGGGCCATACTGGTGAATTATGCCAAGACGGTCTTCACCGGCGTGATGCCCGATGCCTGGCTGTTCGCTCTCGGTGGCCTGTTCGTGCTGGTCACGGTACTGCTGCCCAAGGGAATCGCTGGGTTGCTGGCCTGGCGTTTCAAGCGCCCCGACTTTCATGACCGGCATCCCGGAGATGGCAACCTCTCTCGCGAGGAGGCGACCGCATGAATATCCTCAAGGAACTGGCCAACCGCGACCGGGTATTCGATTTCCTGGCGCCGGCCGACTCGCCGGTGGATGTCCGCCATGGCCCGATCCTCTACATGGAAGACGTCACCGTCAGTTTCGATGGCTTCAAGGCCATCGACAATCTCAACCTGACCATCGACGACGGCGAGTTGCGTTGCATCATCGGTCCCAATGGAGCGGGCAAGACCACCATGATGGACATCATCACCGGCAAGACTCGCCCCGATACCGGCAAGGTCTGGTTCGGCAGCCGCCATGATCTGTTGACCATGAATGAACCGGAGATCGCCCGACTCGGGATCGGACGCAAGTTCCAGAAGCCCACGGTCTTCGAGGCCCTGACCGTGTTCGAGAACCTGGAACTGGCGATGAGCGCCGACAAGCGAGTTTTGCCGACGTTGACGGCACGCATGAATGGAGCGATGCGCGATCGCATTGACGAGGTGCTGGAGATGACCGGGCTCGTTGCGCAGCGTCGGCAATTGGCGGGGATCCTGTCCCACGGTCAGAAACAATGGCTGGAGATCGGCATGTTACTCATGCAGCGTCCGCGCCTGTTACTGGTCGACGAACCGGTGGCTGGCATGACCGAGCAGGAGATGGAACGTACCGCCGAACTGCTCACCGGGCTCGCCGGCAAGCAATCGGTGGTCGTCGTCGAGCATGACATGGGCTTCGTGCGCTCGATCGCGCGCAAGGTCACCGTGTTGCATCAGGGTAGCGTTCTCGCCGAGGGCAGCATGGATCAGGTGCAGGGTGACCCGCGGGTGATTGAGGTCTACCTGGGCGAAAGCGAGGAGGCCGTCTGATGCTCAAGGTCGACAAACTCAATCAGTATTACGGCGAGAGCCATACCCTGTGGGATCTCGACCTAGAGGTGCCCAGGGGCGAGTGCACCTGCGTGATGGGACGCAACGGCGTGGGCAAGACCACGCTGCTCAAGTGCGTGATGGGTGAGGTATCGGTTTCCAATGGCAGCATTCTGTTCGCCGACGATGTGGAGCTGACCAAGCGCCGTATCGAGGACCGCTCACGTCTGGGGATCGGCTATGTGCCGCAAGGCCGGCAGATCTTCCCACTGCTGACAGTGGAGGAAAACCTGCGTACCGGCCTGGCGGCACGCGCCGACGGCAAGCGTACCATCCCCAAGCGTATCTTCGAGCTGTTTCCGGTACTGGAGGAGATGCGTCACCGCCGTGGTGGTGACCTTTCCGGTGGCCAGCAACAGCAGCTCGCCATTGGTCGGGCACTGGTGATCGAGCCGCGGCTGCTGATCCTCGATGAGCCGGGCGAGGGCATCCAGCCCAATATCGTTACCCAGATCGGCGAAGTGATCCGCAAGCTGATCCGCGAGGACGGCCTTACGGTGCTGTTGGTGGAACAGAAATTGCCTTTCGCCCGCAAATACGCCGACCGCTTCGTGATCATGGATCGTGGCCGAGGGGTAGCCAAAGGCTCCATCGGCGAGCTGTCCGATGACCTGATCAAGCAGCACCTGACGGTATGACGGCTTTCGAATCCTTGGATGCGACCGCGAGCATGGACTCCGGTCATCGCTTCGACGAAAAGCGCCGCTGGGCGGCCTCGCTGGCATTGGCGTTCGAGGCGCGACAGGAGAGCGGTCCCCTTGTCACCCGCTTGACCAGGGCGCGTCATCAGGGACCGCTACGCGTGCAGCGTCCTTTCTATCCAGAGGGGCAAGCGGACGCCTGCCATGTCTACCTGCTGCATCCGCCAGGTGGCCTGGTCAGTGGCGATGAACTGAGCATCGAGGCCACGGTCGGCAATGGCGCGCATGCGCTGTTGACCACGCCGGCGGCAGCCAAGCTCTATAAGGCCGACAGCCATGGCGTGGCTTGGGCGCAGCACACCCGGTTGAGGGTGGATGACGGTGGCATCCTTGAATGGCTGCCCCAAGAGACATTGTGTTTCGACGGCTCGCGGGGTGAGCAGAGAACCACCATCGATCTGGCTGGCAGCGCGCGTTGTCTGGGCTGGGAAATCATGGCGTTGGGGCGTCCGGCCAGTCGCTTGCCGTTCGCCTCCGGCCGTGTCGAGCAGCGCTTTTGCCTGACCCGCAATGGCCGCCCGCTATGGTTGGAACGTCAACCGCTCGATCCTCAGCACCCGCGTTTTCAGGGGCGCTGGGGGCAGGGCGGAGCCACGGTACAGGCCACACTATGGGCCGTGGGACTGGAAGATGATCAGGCCGTCGCGGCGCTGCGTGAGGCGCTGCCCGCCGCGCCGTACTGGGCGGTGACCCAACGTCACGGCGTGTTGCTCCTGCGCTACCTCGGCCAGGAACGCAATCAGGCCTGGGATCTGTGCCAGCACGCCTGGGAAGTGCTGCGGCCACTGCTGACCGGGCGGCAAGCGTGTGTGCCGAGGATTTGGTTGACTTGAAGAGGGGAAGAAAGAAGAAGGAAGAGGGAAGATAAAAGAGGGAAAGAGATGAAACATTCTTATTTCTTTCAGGCGCGCAGAGCCGTACTTCAGCCTTCCGTCTTCAAGTCGCGAAGCGACGTCTTTCTTCTTCAATCTTCCTTCTTCCAGGCGCGTAGCGCCGCTCTTCCAGCTTAGGTGTGTATAGGCTGGATATTGGAATTTCAATAATACGGTTAAGGAGACGACGCCCATGGAACTGACCCCCAGAGACAAGGACAAGCTGTTGCTGTTCACCGCGGCGCTGCTTGCCGAGCGCCGCAAGGCTCGCGGCCTCAAGCTCAACTATCCCGAGGCGGTGGCCTTGATCAGTGCCGAGATCATGGAAGGCGCTCGCGATGGCAAGAGTGTCGCCGAACTGATGAGCGCCGGGCGCGAGATCCTCACGCGCGATGACGTGATGGAAGGCGTGGCCGAGATGGTCGATGAGGTGCAGGTGGAGGCCACCTTTCCTGACGGAACGAAACTGGTCACCGTCCACAACCCTATAGTGTGAGGAGCGCACCATGATTCCCGGTGAATACCAGTTGAAGGATGGTGAGATCGAGCTCTGCGCGGGGCGCGAACGGATCACCGTCGAGGTCGCCAATACCGGCGACCGCCCGATCCAGGTCGGTTCGCACTACCACTTCGCCGAGACCAATCCAGCGCTCGATTTCGATCGCGCCAAGGCGCGTGGTTATCGTCTCGACGTGGCCGCCGGCACGGCGATCCGCTTCGAGCCCGGCCAGAAGCGCGAGGTAACGCTGATCCCCTATGCCGGCGAACGGCGTATCTACGGCTTCCGCGGTGAAGTGATGGGCAGCCTACACTCCAAGGCGCCCGGTGCCGCGCCAGGGACAGGAGGGAAGTCATGACCTCTCCCAACAAGATCGGCCGTCAGGCCTATGCCGACATGTACGGCCCCACGGTAGGCGACCGTGTGCGCCTGGGCGACACCGAACTGTGGATCGAGGTCGAGCGCGATTCCACCGTCTATGGTGATGAGGTCAAGTTCGGCGGTGGCAAGGTGATCCGCGATGGCATGGGACAAAGCCAGCGCCTCGACGATACGGTAATGGACACCGTGATCACCAATGCCCTGATTCTCGACTGGTGGGGCATCGTCAAGGCTGATGTGGGCATCCAGGCTGGACGCATCGCCGCCATTGGCAAGGCCGGTAACCCGGATACCCAGCCCGGCGTGGATATCGTCATTGGCCCGGGGACAGAGATTATCGCTGGCGAAGGCAAGATCCTCACCGCGGGTGCCTTGGACGCCCATATCCACTTCATCTGCCCGCAGTTGGTGGAAGAGGCGTTGATGAGCGGTATCACCACCATGCTCGGCGGTGGCACGGGGCCGGCCACCGGCTCGAATGCCACCACCTGTACCCCAGGGGCCTGGCATATCGGCAAGATGCTGCAGGCGGTCGACGACTTGCCGATGAACATTGGCTTGCTCGGCAAAGGCAATGCCAGCCTGCCGGAAGCCCTGGAAGCGCAACTCGAAGCCGGTGCCATGGGGCTCAAGCTGCACGAGGATTGGGGCACCACGCCGGCGGCGATCGACAACTGCCTGAGTGTGGCCGAGAAATATGACGTGCAGATCGCCATCCACACCGACACCTTGAACGAATCGGGCTTCGTCGAGGACACCCTGGCGGCGTTCAAGGAACGCGGTATCCATACTTACCATACCGAGGGCGCCGGGGGCGGGCACGCGCCGGACATTATCACCGCCTGTTCCAAGGATTACGTGCTGCCGTCGTCGACCAACCCAACCCGGCCCTACACGGTCAACACCATCGACGAGCACCTCGACATGCTGATGGTATGCCACCACCTCGACCCCAACATTCCCGAGGATGTGGCCTTCGCCGACTCGCGCATACGCCGCGAAACCATCGCCGCCGAGGATATCCTCCATGACATGGGGGTGATCTCGATGATCGCCTCCGATTCCCAGGCCATGGGGCGAGTCGGCGAGGTGGTGTGCCGTACCTGGCAGACCGCGCACAAGATGAAGGTGCAGCGCGGCTTGCTGCCTGAGGACGAATCGCTCGGCGCCGACAACTTCCGTGCCAAGCGCTATATCGCCAAATACACCATCAACCCCGCGATCACCCACGGCATCGCGCACGAGGTGGGCTCGGTGGAAGTCGGCAAGCTGGCCGACCTGGTGCTTTGGGACCCGGCCTTCTTCGGTGTCAAGCCGGCCCTGATCCTCAAGGGCGGCATGATTGCCGCGGCACCGATGGGCGATCCCAACGCCTCGATCCCCACGCCGCAGCCGGTGCACTATCGCTACATGTTCGGTGCCCTGGGGCGTGCCGCGAGCCAGACCCGTCTGAGCTTCGTCAGCCAGGCGGCGCTTGCGGCGGGCATCAAGGAGCGCCTTGGCCTGCACAGCGAGCTGGTGGCGTGCAAGAACGTGCGTGGCGTGCGCAAGTCCGACATGAAACTCAACGATGCCTGCCCGCAGTTGACCGTCGACCCGCAGACCTACGAGGTGCACGCCGACGGCGAGCTGCTGACCTGCGAGCCGGCGACGGAGCTGCCGCTGGCGCAGCGGTATCATTTGTTCTAGTGCGTCCTGCGGACGCGAGCTGTAAGCCATAAGCTTGAAGAGGGAAGAGGGAAGAGGGAAGAGACGAAAAATTCTCATTTCTTCTTTCTTCAGTCGCGGAGCGACGTTCTTCAACCTTCCTTCTTCCAGGCGCGTAGCGCCGCTCTTCCAGCTTCAAGTCGCGCAGCGACGATCTTGAGGAATTCTTATGCTGAAACTGATCGAACGTCTGGATGCCGCCGCCGATGCGTCACCGGACGATATCCTGACCTTGCCTTATGAGCTGCGTGTTCGCGGTCGGCTCAAGGCGGTCAGTGACAGTGGGCGCGAGTTGGGGCTGTTTCTCGAACGCGGCCACGTGTTGCACGATGGCGAGCTATTGCGTGCCGAGAGTGGAGAGATCGTGCGAGTGAAAGCTGCTGACGAACCGGTGGCGACCGCGTGGATAGAGCCTGGTTTGCCATTGGCCAGGCTCTGCTACCACCTGGGCAACCGTCACGTGACGCTGGCGATCGGTGGCGACGACCGCTTGGGTTGGGTGCGCTTCCCGCCGGACCATGTGCTGGAAGAGTTGGCCGAGCGGCTGGGAGCGCGGATAGAGCATCATCAGGCGCCTTTCGACCCGGAGCCGGGGGCTTATTCCCAGGCTGGTCACTCCCATGGCCATAGCCATGATCACGATCATGATCACTCGCATCGTCATGAGAATGTCCATGGCCATGTCCACTAAGCCAGGCTCCGATATGAACGATGATCTGGCACTGCTTGGGTTGATGCAGTTGGTCAGCCCGGCATTGCCGATCGGTGCCTTCGCCTGGTCCCAAGGCTTGGAAAGTGCCTTCGAGCTGGGCTGGGTGAAGGACGAAGAGAGCCTGGGTGAGTGGTTGACCGGGGTGCTCGACGATGGTCTGGCACGTTGCGAGCTTCCGGTCTTGATCCGTTTGCAAGGCGCCTGGGCAGCGGCTGACGACGAGACTGTCGGATACTGGGATGACTGGCTGCATGCCAACCGCGAAACCGCGGAACTGGCTGCCGAGGACATGCGACTGGGGGCTTCTTTGACGCGGCTGCTGGGCAGCCTGCAACTGCTGCCGGAGGCATCGATGATGCCCCGCGACGCGGGTTACGTCACGGTCTTCGCCTGGGCGGCGCATGTGCGCGGCGTGCCGGTTCGCCAGACATTGCTCGGCTTTGCCTGGTCCTGGCTCGAGAACCAGTTGGCGGTGGCCTGCAAGGCATTGCCGCTTGGTCATACTGCCGCACAGCGGCTGGTGGAACGGCTGCGCCCAGCCTTGGTGGAAGCGGTGGATATGGCGTTGTCGCTGAAGGACGAAGAGCTCGGCCCGGTGTTGCCCGGCCTGGCACTGGCCAGTGCGTTGCACGAAACCCAATATTCACGGTTGTTTCGGAGTTGAATATCCGGTCGACGGGTGATGCCTGATAGCCATTGCCGTTATCGAAAATGGGATGATCATCCTGCAAGGGGAGCTTGTCTCTAAGCCGGCCTGACGGCCGGCTCGCCGCCACGGCGGCTCCTACATGTGCTGAGGTGCATTGTCCGCCAGGATGGCGAAAGGCAACCATGCGGGTTTTCGTAGGAGCGACCGTGGTCGCGAAGGAAGGGGCCACTAAGCCGGCCTGACGGCCGGATCGTCGCCACGGTGGCTCCTACACGAACAGAGGTGCCCCATGTCCGTGATGATGCCGGAAGGCAACCATGCGGGGTTTCGTAGGAGCGACCGTGGTCGCGAAGGAAGGGGCCACTAAGCCGGCCTGACGGCCGGATCGCCGCCACGGCGGCTCCTACATATGCTGAGGTGCCATTGCCCGCCAGGATGGCAAAAGGCAACCATGCGGGGTTTCGTAGGAGCGACCGTGGTCGCGAAGGAAGGGGCCACTAAGCCGGCCTGACGGCCGGATCGCCGCCACGGCGGCTCCTACATGTGCTGAGGTGCCATTGCCCGCCAGGATGGCAAAAGGCAACCATGCGGGTTTTCGTAGGAGCGACCGTGGTCGCGAAGGAAGGGGCCACAAAGCCCGGATTTTGACACATGGCCAATCCTGGAGCGGCTTCAGTCACGATGATTCGCTGGCAAAAGGCGTTCCGGGAATAACGAAGACATGAAGGAGATCGATGATGAAACACTGCCTGCGCGTAGGCGTCGGTGGCCCGGTGGGCTCCGGCAAGACGGCGCTTCTTAAACAACTCTGCCTGGCGCTGCGCGATCATTACGATATCGCTGTGGTCACCAACGATATCTATACCCGCGAGGATGCCGACTTCCTGCTCAAGCATGAGGCCCTGCCAGCAGACCGTATTCTTGGTGTCGAAACAGGGGGCTGCCCACATACCGCTATCCGCGAGGACGCCTCGATGAACCTGGCCGCCATCGACGACCTCCAGGCGCGTCACCCTAATCTCGAACTGGTGCTGGTGGAATCCGGCGGTGACAACCTCTCGGCGACCTTCAGCCCGGAACTCTCCGACCTGACGCTTTACGTGATCGATGTCTCCGCCGGTGACAAGATCCCCCGTAAGGGCGGCCCGGGCATCACCAAGTCGGATCTGTTGATCATCAACAAGATCGACATCGCCGAGCAGGTCCACGCTTCGCTCGAGGTAATGGAGCGCGATTCGAAGAAAATGCGCGGCGAGCGCCCCTTCGTGTTCACCAATCTCTACGATGGCGTTGGTCTCGAGGAAATCATCCGCTTCATTCTCGACCGCGGCATGCTGCCGGAGCGTCGGTCGAGAGAGCAAATCGTCAGTTGAGTTTTGGATTCGAAATATCGAAAGGAGAATGCCATGAGCGCATCTGTGACCCCTCATCCTACCCGTGCGACCCGAATGGCCCTGTGTGCCGTTCCTCTATTGCTGATGATGGCCGGAATGGCGTTTGCCCATCCCGGTCACGAGCATGAAAGTGGCTTCGCTTCCGGTCTGGCGCACCCGTTGTTGGGGCTGGATCACTTGTTGGCCATGGCGGCCATCGGCATCTGGAGCATACGCCAGTCGACGCCGATGCGCCGCGGAGCGCCCTGGTTGGCCGCCGGTGGCATGCTACTCGGCGCCGGCCTTGCCTGGGGGGGATTGGCCATGCCGGGTGTCGAGACCGGCATAGCGTTATCGGTATTGCTGGCCGGTGTGCTGATCACCGCCCTGGTCAAGCTGCCTGCCGCCCTGGGCGGTGCTCTCATCGTGGCCTTTATGCTGTTCCATGGCCATGCCCACGGTAGCGAGCTACCCCCTGGCGCCTCGATGCTGGCCTATCTGGCGGGCTTTACCCTGGCGACCCTGGCCATCACCTATGTCGGGCGTGCGCTAGGCGATGCACTGATGGCCAAGGAGAACCGCATCCTGCGTATGCTGGGAGCGATGATCGCTGTCGCCGGCGGAGTCTTCGCCGTGGGTTGATGCGTAAAAGCGCACACTACGACGCAATGCCAGGGGAGGGTGCCCCTGGCATTGCTCACTACTGGTGGCGACCCTCGCTGTCGGTTTCGCCAGCTATCACTGGCTGGTTGTCCTGATTGAAGTGACTCCCCCCTCTTGTCTGTGGTCAATTGTGACCACCTCCCTTGACCGGGTCGGCCTGTGATTGATCACGCCTCGTCCCCTAAAGATAACGTCGCCCCTGTCGATAATTGGTCTATCCAATTTACCGTGTTCTTTCCTGGGAGTGCTAATACGAATGAAAAAGTCCGAACTGCGTCACCGGCTGTCTTTTAGTCTGCAAACGAAGATGCTGGCGTTGGTCATGATCCCCATGCTGCTGGTGATCGTCGCCTTGGTCTCCATTGCTTCGTATGGCCGCATCCAGGACACGCGTATCAGCCTGGCCGATCAGCGCGCCAAACTGATCGAAACCCGCAAAGTCGCCATTCGAAATGTTGTTGAAGTGGCCAAATCCACGATTGCGCCGATCGTCGCCACGGCTGGCACCAACGATGCCGAGGCACAGGAGGAGGTCAAGGAAATCCTGCGCAGCATGCGTTTCGATGATGGCAACTATATCTTTGCCTACGATTTTGACGGCAACAATCTGGTCTTGCCTCCGTCACCGGAGCGCGAAGGCACCAATATGCTGGACGTACAAGACAGCAACGGCAATTACCTGATCAGGGGAATGATCGATATTGCCAAGCAGGGGAAAGGTGATTTTTATGGATACGAGTGGCTGAACCCGAAAACCAGCACGGTCGAACAAAAATTCTCCTATGCCGATGGCATCGATAAATGGCACTGGATGCTGGGTGCCGGCATCTATGTCACCGATATCGATGAGGCGATGGCCGATATCGAAGCCGCTGCAGCACGCGACTTGCGCCGTTCCATCCTCATGGCCGTTCTGGTCGGGGCCTTGATGTTCATTGGGGGTTCCCTCATGGCCATCTGGCTGGTGCGGCGCACCGTCCAGCCAATTCGCCGCACCGCAGCCGCTATGCAGGATATCGCCCAGGGCAAGGGTGACCTGACACGCCGTCTGAAAGTCGAGAGCGACGACGAGATCGGCAACCTGGCCACCCAGTTCAATGCCTTCGCCTCGCGTATGCAGGATACCTTGCGCGAGGTGCGCACGAGCACAGGCAGCGTCTATCGTTCAGCCGGCGAGATTGCCCAGGGTAGTGAGGAACTGGCTTCGAGAACCGAGCAGGCGGCTGCCAACCTGCAGCAAACTTCGGCATCCATGGAAGAAATCACCTCGACGGTGAACCATAGCGCTGAATCCGCTCGGCAGGCCAACCAACTGGTGCAATCCACCGCCGAGGTGGCGCGCCAGGGCGAGGCCGCCATGGACCAGGTGGAGCTCACGATGAACGATATCAATGACTCGGCAAGCAAGATCAGCGATATCATCACCATGATCGATGCGATCGCTTTCCAGACCAATATCCTCGCCCTCAATGCCTCGGTGGAAGCTGCCAGGGCCGGTGAGCACGGTCGCGGTTTCGCGGTGGTTGCCCAGGAAGTACGTACCCTGGCCAGCCGGTCCGGCGAGGCATCGCGCGAGATTCGCCAGTTGATCGATACCTCGGTCTCGCATACCCAGTCGGGTGCGGAGTTGGTGCGCAGCGCCGGTCAGACGATGCAGAAAATCGTCGCCAGCGTGGCGCGAGTGACGGATGTCATTGGCGAAATCAGTGCCGCCGCCAAGGAGCAGAGCAGCGGTATCGGCCAGGTCAATACCGCCGTGACGGAACTGGACACCATGACGCAACAGAACGCCGCCATGGTTCAGCAATCCACGACCGCCGCTGCCGATATGCGCCGCCATGCCGAACGTCTCAATCAACTGATCAATACCTTCGTGCTTGGTGAGGACTCTCCTACCCGACAGACGCCGACGGCGCTCCAGGTGACGAATCAGGCCTCCAGGTCGCAAGTGACAGCCTCCTCTCCGGCGACGCCCAAGGTTCCCGTCAAGCGGCCCGCAACCGAAACCGCCGATGAGTGGGAAGCCTTCTGACACGTTCCACTGGCGATGATCATCGGCAATTCGATGCTAACGAGAGACGCCTAGCCACGTGGCTAGGCGTCTTGCACGGTGAAGCGATGAGGTTTTATCTACACGGCTTCGAGACATAGCCTGTCTCGTCCCTCGTTCTTGGCCTGGTAGAGAAGGGTATCGACGCGCATGAAGAACGCCTGGGCCGTGACATCGCTCGGACTGAGCTCTGCGACCCCCAGGCTCAGGGTATAGCGAATCGATCGAGCCTCATCCTGTACGGCATGATCACGGTTGACCTGCCATATGCGCTCTGCCACCAGACGGGCTTCGTCGATTCCGGTGTCGGGAAGAATGACCGCGAATTCTTCGCCACCGTAGCGTGCGAAGTGATCGCTGGTGCGTAGCACACCTCGCGTGATTCGAGCAATCGCTATCAGCACGCGATCTCCCGCCAAGTGGCCGAAGTTGTCATTGATCGCCTTGAACAGGTCGACATCGAAAACGATCAGCGACAGCGGATGCCCGTGGCGTCTGGCTCGACTGAATTCGCGATGAAAGTGCTCCTCGAACAGTCGCCGGTTGTCTATCCCGGTCAGCCCATCCTGCTCCGCCTGTTGTCGCAGTGCGGCCTCGGCGCTGCGGCGGCGCGAAACTTCCTGGGTCAGGCGGCGATTGACGGTATGCAGGTAACCGGCGGTCCCCAATGCCAGTAGGATCATCACGGCACCGGGGACCGACCACTGCCACAGATCGGCAATATTGGGCGACGGGTCTTGTGGATCGTGGAGAAAGGTGTCGAGATCGACATTCTCGATCAATCCCATGTCACGATAGATTGAGGCGATACTTTGCCAGCGTGCTGGATTGCTGTAGCCGATCTCGATCAGGTCGGGCTGCATCAACTCACGTATCCGGCTCGCTTCGTGAATCAGGAAATCCCTGTCGTAATCGGGGGTGCGTGGTGGATAGCGCTCCAGGATCAGTTCGGCGACTTCCTCGGGATGTGCCATGGCATATCGCCAGCCTTTGAGAGCCGCCTGGCGAAAGGCGGCGACGATCTCGGGTTCCTGTTCCAGAAAGTGGGCGTTAGTGAACAGCAGGTCGCCATAGAGGTCGATGCCATAGTCTCGAGGGTGAATTTCCACCGGTATTCCACCTCGTTGTCTGACGAAATAGGCTTCAGCGGTGGAGTAGGCGGCGGTCAACTGGGTCTTGCCGCTGAACAGGTCATCAAGCTGCCAGGTTGGCGGTGAATTATTCAGCTCGCGAATATCGACTCGTGCTCTACGGAAGGCCGCTACCGTTTCGGCACTCAAGCGCTTGTCGGTACCATAGCCGGGTAGTGTCACCGAAATCGGCCGTTGTCCGATATCCTCCAGACGTGAGAATCCATAGCGTTCCAGAGTCAGAAATACCAGCGGTGAGCGTTGCATGATATTGGCCAGCACCACCACTGGCAGCCCTTGGCTGTGGTGTATCAGCAGATCCGCGCGTGAAACGCCGAAGTCGGCCCGCTGAAAGACCACTTCTTCGACTGGATCGACCGCTTTGCCAGCCGCCTCGTAACCGCTATCGCGAATCTCCACCTCGAGGCCGGCATCGCGAAAGTAACCCTGTGCCTCGGCCGCGTAATACCCGGCGAACTGGAACTGGTGATACCAGTGCAATTGCAGCGATACCGGAGTGAGATCGTTTTCACCCGCCTGCACGTCAGGCCCCATCAACTCCAAGGACATCCAGGCCAGTACCAGATACCCCACTCTCCAGGTGGTTCTCAGAAAACTTAGTCTCTGGCTGGCATGCATGCAGGGAGTGCTTCCTTGTAAAGAAATGTGATAGGCAATAGATGATAGGGTAGTCCAGTCAGGACAATGAGGCAGCGTCAGTTTTCTCTCAGCGCCACGATCGACTCGAACTTGCCGCTCTCGCTGTAGGTCAGTCGATACACGCCATCGACCCCGTTGCGGCCAACGATGTGCCGGAGTGCCGTTGCGGGGAAAATCACCCGACGTCCATCCAGACTGCGGGCACGCACGTTCCGTGCCCAGCCTTCGTAATGAGCCAGGCACTCCTCTCGGGTCAGGTTGATCACCACGTCGATACTGGGCATCAGTGGGCTATATTTCCGATCTTTTCGCATAGGATAGCGGCCGGGGAACAGGGCGCGAAGTCTTTCATCGTAGCTGTGGTGAACGCGTTGTTGCCAGAGTGTCCCCCCACCTCGTAGAGTGTAGGAAGGTCTAATCGACGGGTGAGGTTATGAGCCTGCGAGGCGGCCATAGACGCAGGTGCACGCCTGATCCGCCTGCGTCGTAGCGGGCTCCCTCAGAGTTCTCGCGACATTTTCGATATCCTGATGAGTGCAGGGCTCATCGAAACGGGATTCAACCACCACACCGATGATCTGCTCGAGTTCTCCCGCGTCATTATCCAGCAAGCCTGACGATTGGTTGACGTGGTGAAAACCTTCCTTCTTTCAGGCGCATAGCACCGCTCTTCCACCTTTTTCTAAAATTTTTTCCGCTTGACCCTAAAGCTTCGCCGATGACTTCCGATAGATAGGGTAACGGCCAACGGCGCCGTTGTGGCAGGCCCCGGATCAGCACCATACGAACGCCGCTGACTCGAGGCTCGCCAATGGAGCCCTCAACATTAGGAAGGACATCATCATGTCAGTGATCAATACCAATATCACCGCCCTGATCGGTCAGCAGAACCTGACCAAGTCGCAAAATGCCCTGCAGACCTCCATGGAGCGTCTGTCTTCCGGTCTGCGCATCAACAGCGCCAAGGACGATGCCGCTGGCCAGGCCATCGCCAACCGCATGACTGCCCAGATCACCGGTCTCTCCCAGGCACAGCGTAACGCCAACGACGGCATCTCCGTCGCCCAGACCGCCGAAGGCGCCCTGAACCAGGTCAACGACAACCTGCAGCGCATCCGTGAGCTGAGCGTTCAGGCGCAGAACGACACCAACTCCGCCGACGACCTGGAGTCAATCCAGGCTGAAATCGGTCAGCGCCTGAATGAGATCAATCGTATCTCCGAGGAAACCAGCTTCAACGGCGTCAAGGTGCTCGCCTCCGATCAGTCCCTGACGATTCAGGTGGGTTCGAATGATGGTGAAAGCATCTCGATCTCTCTGGAAGAGATCAATGCGGGATCTCTTAACTTGACCACTTTCAATGTTGACGGCCCGGAAAGTGTTGTTGTTGGTAATGCCACTCAGGCAGATGCATTCATCGGAGACGCTGCCAGCACCACAGTCACTACTCTCGGCACTGTTGCTGCGATGATTGGCGGTACCTTTGGGTTTGCCAGCGCCACCGCAGCAAGCAGTGAAGGCACCGTTTATGCTGATGCCAACGGTGACCTGTTCGCCAAGGTCACCATCGATGCCACCGAACTGACATCGGCTGAAGTTCAGTCCCTTGCTGATGCTGGCATCAATGTGGACGAGGCCTCGCAAACCAATGTGGTCTATATGGCATTGGAAGCAGACGAGGCCACCGTGACTGCAAACGGGACCGCCACATTCGATGCGACAGCCGACGCGACTGATCTTTCGCAACTGTCCTACGAGCGTACCACTAGCCCGCTGCAGGCGCTGGATTCTTCGCTGAACACCGTGGACAGCCTGCGTTCCGATCTGGGTGCCATCCAAAACCGCTTCGATTCCGCGATCACCAACCTGAGCACCACGGAAACCAACCTCCAGGCCGCGCGGTCACGTATCCAGGATGCGGATTACGCCGTCGAGGTCTCCAACATGACCCGCGCGCAGATTCTGCAGCAGGCCGGTACCTCCGTGCTGGCCCAGGCCAACCAAGTACCACAAAGCGTGCTGTCTCTGCTTGGCTAATCAGCCGAATAGTGATGGGCGCGGTGGTAACCGCCGTAACGATGGGATGGCATTTGCCATCCCATTTTTATATAAACGCGTCAAAATACAGCATGCTCACAATATTCCGAATTACCTTCGAAGCCGCTTGACTCAGTAACCTGCCAGTCAGCTATGAACCAGAGCTGGCGAAAAGACCGGAAAAGCACGGCCAATTCATGCCATCAGTGCAGCGTTGAAACGCTATAGTGGCATGTTGGTGTGACCCACAACCTGGAGGCCCGATAACATGGCGCGCAAGACATCAAGGCAACCGGCTAGGAGAGGTGCCGGTCACCAGCAAAAGGCAGCACGCGAAGTGAAAATCGAGGCCAGGGCCAAGGAGTTTCTCTCCCACTACCAAAGAAGGGATTTCCCGGCTGCCTTGGCGATTGCCAAGAGCATGACAAGCGACTTTCCCTATGCTCTTTTCGGTTGGAAGGCATTGGGCACCTGCCTAATGGAAAGTGGTGATCCCAGCGAGGCGATCTTCCCCTTACAGCAGGCACTGAAAATCAAGCCCGACGACTTGGAAACCCACACCAATATTGGTAAGGCCTATCAAAAATTAGGCAGGTTTGATGATGCCTTGGAGCATCTAGAAAAAGCACTGGCTATTTCTCCCGGTGATTATCATGCTAATTTAAGGATATCTGATATATATAAGGAGAAGGAGCAACACTCTTATGCTATCAAGCATTTGGATAAGTCGATAGAGTCTAATCCCGATGCGGTATTGTCTCAACTCAGGAAGGCCAATGCGCTGGTCGAGACCCGAGAATATGACCAGGCTCTCACCATTCTCGAGCCTTTGGTTAAGAAGCATGGAAACAATGCTAGTATACATAGCAATTTGGCAAATCTGTATGGCACCATGGGGCGTTTCGAAGAAGCGGAAAAGCACTATATAACTGCTATTGGTTTGATGCCTGGCCACCACCTGGCTTTTTCGAATTATTTTTTCACGGCACACTACAACCCAGCACATAGCGCTGATGATCTTTTCGATATCGCCTCGGAATGGCGAGGAAAGTATGCTCCTAGCCCCCGTCCTCAACGGCCTGTAACAGCAAAAAGTAAAAATAAAAAATTGCGCATTGGTCTGGTGTCAAGTGGTTTGCGCTCTCACCCTGTAGGACAGATGATCACCGGAGGGCTTGAGAACCTCAATAAGCATGATATTTCTTTGTATGCTTATTCTGACAAGTTGGCCAATGACCATATCGCGAAAAGAATTCAGGGTATCGTAGACTCGTGGGAAGATGTGCTACATCTTTCAGACGAGGCGCTTGCTGATAAGATCCGGCATGATGAGATCGATATTCTGATCGACATGACTGGCCATACCGCTGGCAATCGTCTGATGGCTATGTCGAGAGAGCCAGCTCCGCTGATCATCAAGTGGGTAGGCGGTTTGTTTAACACCGTTGGCCTTGAGGCTTTTGACTACCTGATCAGTGACCATATTGAAACGCCAGAAGGCGTCGATGATTATTATCTCGAGAAGCTGGTACGACTACCGGATGACTATATCTGTTATACACCACCCGATTATGCGCCGTCGGTGGGTCGGTTGCCCGCCTTATCCAACGGGTATGTCACTTTCGGCTGCTTTAACAACCCGGCCAAGGTCAATGAGAAATTGCTAGAGGAATGGGCCAAGTTGATGCACCGAGTGCCTGGGTCAAGGCTAGTGCTGAAGGGTGGCCAATATACCAATACTCATTATTGCGAAAGCATCTACACCATTCTTGAAGGTCATGACATTATCCGAGAGCGGGTCATTCTCGAAGGCCCTGTGAAGCACAAGGCTTTGCTGGAAGCCTACAACCGAATAGATATTGCGCTTGATCCCTGGCCCTACTCCGGTGGTTTGACCACTTGCGAAGCCATGCTGATGGGGGTTCCGGTGGTCACCATGCCGGGACCGACCTTTGCAGGTCGTCATAGCGCCACCCACTTGGTCAATGCCGGCATGCCAGAATTGGTTGTCAACAGCTGGGAAGAATATCGTGAGCGTGTGCTAGAGCTCGCTGGCGATTTGCAAAGCTTGAATACCATACGTCAACACCTACGTGAGGTGCTGCTGCAATCTCCGGTATGCGATGCTCCGCGCTTCGCTCAGCATTTCACGGTCGCCATGCGTGGCATCTGGCAGCGTTACTGCGAGGGCAAGGCCCCCGCTGCCTTGACTTTCAACAAGGAAGGTAACGCATGTTTCGAAGGGGAAAGTCACCCGGTCGAAGTGCAGCATCCGGAGCAGCAGAAGCAGAACGACGACTTCCAGTGGAAATTCGAGGGCAAGATCATCGCCATTGATAACAGCGGGCAGCTGCTGCGCCACGATACGGTTCGGCAAATGCTTCAGCAAAAGACGATGGAGCTGATCGCTTTCGATCCCGCCAGTCAGGCGCTGAACAACGCTCTCAGGCAACAGGAGGGCGTGCACTACTATCCCAATGCCTCCTTGGGTGATGGCCTTCCTGGCACGCTCTATGCGTGCCTTGATCCTGTGCTGAGTGCCACCTTGAAACCGTTGGGTGAGAGTCACGTACCGGAAGATGAAGCCAAGGGGAGTCAAGTGCTGACGCAAATCCCCATCAGTACCATAGCGCTGGACAAGATCGAAGGCTTGCCATCCGTGGATTGGTTGGTCCTGGATGCCAAGAATGACAGCGTGGCTATCTTGGAGCACGGTGAACAGGCCCTCAAGGACACTTTGCTGATCCAGGCGCGAGTTGCCTTCCAACCCAACTATGATTGCCAGCCCAACCTGGCTGAATTGAGCCATTGGGCTTCCCGACACGGCTTTCAGTTCTATCGGTTGAATGAACCGGATTATCGTAGTCATCTGCCGGATCGTGACGATCTGCAACAGCATCAAGCCACGGAGTTAGAAAGTGCTGATGCGTTGTTTATTCCCAGCCATCAAAGAATGGAGTCGCTGAATGATAACCAGCGGGTAAAACTGGCGTTTATACTGAGCTCGAAATTTGGCGTACATGATCTGACATATCAGCTGTTGTGCCAAGTTGATGAGGAAAAGGCAGAAAACTATCTAAAGGCTCAAGGCTACCTTGCAAGTCCTGTAGCCAAAGAGAAAGTGTCAAGTAATCAAGAGCTTTCCAGTTTTCAGCATAGTCACGAAATTGGAGTGGTGAAAAGTCAAGAGGGTGGTACCATTGAGCTGCCTAGCGCTCCTTTCATGTCTGATAATGAAAGGGCGCTTTTCAGGAAGCAGCTGGAAATTGCAAACCACTACTTCGAGTTTGGCTCTGGCGGTTCTACCGTATGGGCAGTAGAGCAAGGCTTGACTGTTCATGGTGTGGAGAGTGACGAGAAATGGGTCAATGCTCTGAAAGTCAAGCTTGGTGACAACTGTCAGGTACGAGCGGTCGATATCGGCCCCACCAGAGAATGGGGATATCCGGTATCGACAGCTAGTCGCGACAAGTTCCCTACCTACAGTCGGGCTATCCATGAGCATGACACGGCTTTCGACCTCATACTCGTAGATGGTCGTTTTCGTGTTGCTTGTACGTTGTCTGCCATTGAGCATATCTTGACTAGGAACCAAGACAGCGGGAAAACCAGAATTTTTATCCACGATTTCTGGAACCGACCACAGTATCATGCAGTATTGGAGTTTTTGGAGCCATTGGAAAGTTCGGAAACCGCAGGTGTTTTCCTGATCAAGGATAATGTTGATATGGATAAGTTAGGCAGACTGTGGCAGGAGTATTCCTATCAGCCTGCATGAAACAGAGATATGGTTGGGTATGGTCAATGGTAGTAATACGAACGGGACAAAACGGAGTAATGATGGAACTAGAAGAACAATACATTACCGCCCATGCCCTGATCCACGAGGTTCTTCCGCGCCTTCGTACGATGGAGACACTGGTCAACAATACCTTCGATGCGGTGATCGAGGCGACTGATGATTCAGGGCACCAGGCGCGGCACCGGGAGCAACAGCAGGCATTCCAGCTCGAGTTGCAGATGATACGGCTGAATCTGGATAGCCTGATGAAGCGCCATGCTCGGGTCTTGCGCGAGGTGCAAGAGAGCGATGGCGGCTGTGGACACGAGCGGCTATCGCTGGATGCGCACGAGACCGTGGCCATTACTCGCTTTCGACAGCTCTACACTCGTGTCAAGGAGTGGCAGAGTAGGTAGGAGGGAGAAGCGGATGCATGTCGGAGACATCGTCGTGCTCCAGGACCGTGTCAGTCCCGGTGCTAGGCAACAGTCATCTGTGTACCGACACAAGATGCCCCTCATCCGCAGCTATGCTGTTTTTCCTCAAGTCGCTCTGTTCACTGCCGATACCCTTTGATGGCGGACGGGGGAACTCCGGCCTTCGTCCCCTATTCATATCGCAAGGGAATTCATGATGAAAAAATGGCTGACCGTGGGCATGATGACAGCACTGCTGGGTACGGGGATGAGCAGTGCGCACGCCTTCGAGAGTAATGTGACGGTGGGAGCGCTGGCCGGGACTACTGGCGTGGGCGCGGAGGCCTCCTGGCGCTTTCATGAGCGCGTCAGTCTGACCGCCAATTATGCCGGTGGGTTGAGCTGGGACGGCGACTATGAGAGTGACGATGTTACTTACGAGGGTGACTTGGACATCTCCGCTGGAGCGCTGAAACTGGATTTCTATCCGTTCGCGGGACGCTTCTATCTCACCGCTGGAGCCATGTTTCCGGACATGGAAGCGAACGTAATCGGTCGCCCCACCAATGGCGGAACTTATGAGCTCAATGGTCAGACTTACAATCTGGATAGCGTTCACGGCAAACTGACGATCGCCGATGGCGTGCAGCCTTATGTGGGCCTGGGATGGCGCAGTTCGCACCGCAATGGTTTCGGGTTCTTTTCCGAGTTGGGTGTGATGGCCACCAATATCGACGTTTCGTTGAGCGCATCGGGCAGCGGTACCAACGATCCCGACTTCCAGGAGAACCTGCGCGCCGAAGAGCGCGAGCTCGAGCAGGATGCCGATAAGCTCTCGGTTTACCCGGTCGCAGTACTGGGCATCAGTTATACCTTCTGACTTACCTTCCTTGCTGCCAGGGGCCGTGCGCGGCCCCTGAGCCATGATGAAAAATGGTACTGCTGAAGTGACCCCCTTCTGAGTTGCACAGGCTATAGTGCAGTCGTCAGGAGGATGCCATGAGCGAAGGACTGTCCGTCAAACGCTGGACCGCCAAGCGCAAAGCCGCCGTGGTCATGAACATTTTCAAGGGCAAGACAACGGCCGCCGAAGTGGCGCGCCAGTACGACTTGACGGTCTCCGAGGTCAAGGGCAGGGTCGAGGAAGCCCAGCGCAGCAAGGCCTCAACGCAACCAGTGATCGGTGAAATGCGTGGCGGATTGCGGGCGTGAATAGAGGAACCCCTGAGCCTGTTCACAACCCAGCCTGCGCAAAGCCTCGCCCTGGGCCTGGAGCTCAATGCCTTCGGCGATGGTTTCCAGGCCCAGGTTCTGGGCCATGGCGATGATGGTCTTGACGATGGTGTGGTCGTTGGTGTCGGTCAGCATGTCGCGGATGAAGGAGATATCGATCTTGATCTTGTCGGCCGCGAAACGCTTGAGATGGGCGAGCGAGGAGTAGCCGGTGCCGAAATCGTCGATGGCCAACCCAAAACCCTGGACCTTTAGCGCATCCGCCATGGCGATGGCCTGTTCGGGGTCGTTCATGAAGCTGCTTTCGGTAATTTCCAAACACAGTTGGCTTGAGGCGATTCGGTGCCTGCGCAAGATCTGTTCCAGCGTCTGCATCAGACGTCGGTCGTCGAGTTGCTGGGAAGCGACGTTGATCGCTAACTGGCCCGGTAGAGGGAGCCCCTGGTCTCGCCAGGCAGCAAGCTGTCGGCAAGCAGCCTCGATGACCCAGTGGCCCAGACGACCGATCATGCCACGTTCCTCGGCAAGGGGAATGAAATCACCCGGACTGACCCAGCCGAGCTCATCGTCGTGCCAACGACATAACGCTTCGGCGCCGATCAGGCGACCGCTGGCGATTTCCACTTGTGCTTGGTAATAGAGCTCCAGGCGGTCGTCGTCTATCGCCTGGGAAAGTCGTTTGGCCATGTCCAGTCGAGACGCCATGTCTTGCCCCATGGCCGGCTGGTAAAGGCAGTAGCGACATGTCCGATGTTTGGCCTGGTACATAGCGATATCGGCGTGTTGCAGCAGCTCGCTGGCGGACGAGGCGTGATCGGGATAGCAGGCGATGCCGATGCTGACCTCTAGATGGAAGGTTTGCTCCTTGGCCAAGAAAGGGGTGTCCAGTGTCTCCTGTAGACGCCGTGTGCACTGGATGGCTTCCAGGGTGCCGACTTCCTCGAGGATGACCACGAATTCATCGCCCCCCAGGCGGGCGAGAAACTCACCCGCCTCCAGGGCCTGTTGGAAGCGCTTCGCGACATCGGCAAGTATCTGGTCACCGACATCATGTCCATGGATATCGTTGATTTCCTTGAATCGGTTGAGGTCGAGAAACAGCAGCGACAAGCGATTCGGGGCTTGATGCAGGATGTCGTCAAGGCGTTCGCGGAAGGCGGTGCGGTTGGGCAAGTCCGTTGGGATATCGGTGTAGGCCAGGCGACGTATATGCATTTCATCGCGCTGGCGTTCCAATTCGGCGGCCGCGCCAGCGGCAAAGATCCTCAAGATCGAGGTCACGAACTCGGGGTCTTCGATGGGCTCGCGGAACAGAATCGACAACAGGCCGATAGGCTTGCCAGATGTGTTGTCGAGGCGTCGTCCGGCATACGCCTTGACCCAGGGCAGTGCATCCCTGGCAGTTGCAGATATGTCATCGATGGAGCAGTCGTTGAGCAGGAATTCGCCTTCACGCAACACGCGTTCGCATGGGGTATGCGACAGGTCGTACTGGGCATTCTCCACTCGCTGCCCATCGACGACAGCAGCCAGTGTGTCGGCCATAGGGGGTGTCGAAGACGACAATCGAACCACAAAACTGGCTCCGGCACCCAGCGCGCTTGCCATGTGTTGTGCAAGTTGCAGAAAGAAGGCATCGCTGCTGCGCGAGGTCACCGCCGTAGCGATCTGCATCACTGCGTGTTGGATGCGCTGCTGGCGTTGCCGGGCGCGTAAGGTGGCGATACCGAAGGCGAGATCGTCGGCCAGGTCGCAGAGCAAGCGCCGTTCGTCGTCGGTGATGGGAGACGTCGTGCCTTGATATAGCAGCAGCACGCCAAAAGTGCGCTGTGAATTCTTGAGTGGCAAGCAGATGACACTTCGGTGGCCCCGTGAGAGCGCGGCATCGTGGCAAGGGGTGTGATTAGGGTCGCAGGCCAAGTCGACGATGATCTGTGGTAAGCCACTACGTACCGCTATGCCGGATGGACCACAGCCATTGGGTAGATCGCTCGACCAGCTCAGGCATATTTCGTCCAGAAAACCGTCGACCACGCCGGCGCTCGCCTGTGGCTTGATCGTCCGTTGTGCGTCGTCCATGGCAAAACCGACCCAGGCCATGCGGTAACCACCGATGTCGACGGCCAACTGGCAGATGTCTTGCAGAAGCTCGTCTTCATCCTCGGCATGCACCAGCATCTCATTGCAGTGGCTAAGAAGGTTGAGTGCGCGATTGGTGGCGATGAGCTTGCGTTCATGGCGTTCGCGTTGTTGCTCGGAAAGGACCTCTTTGCTGATGTCGCAGATAAAACCTTCCAGTACAGGCTCGCCTCGCTGCTCATCGAAGATGGCTTTACCCCGTTCGCATAGCCAGCGAGTTTCACCCGTGGCGGTAGTGATTCGGTAGGTGACGTTGAACGATGACCGGCGGGCGATGCTGGTCTGCACTTCATCGAACAGACGTTCTTGTTCGTCCTCATGAATCAGGTCGGCGAAGGAACGCCGGCGATTGTCGATGAAATCTTCAGCGGGGTAGCCGGTCAGTTCCATGACGCCGTCACTGAGGAACTCCATGGTCCAGTTGCGATCGTTGTGGCAGCGATAGACCATCCCCGGCAGGTGGCTGATCAGATTTTGCAGGCGCTGCTGGCTTTCCTCCAGTGCCTGTGCCATGTCCTGGCGTATCAGTTCGGCGCCGGTGCGTGCTGCCGCGATACGTATGATCTCGTCGGCGAACCCGAAGTCGGGCAGGGGAGTGTCGTGAAGGATAGCCAGCAGGCCAAGAGGGTGCCCATCGGGAGCGGTGATAGGCATCCCGAGGTACGCTTCGGCTTTCAATTGGATGAGAATGGCATCATGGGGAAAGCGCTGACTGACCTTCTCTGGAAAAAAGCAGACGCTGTTGTCGAGCACTTGCTCGCAGGGAGTGCCGGCCAGGGGATAGGTGAAATCGTCCCGCTGCTGGCCACGACTCCACACGGCCAGGGTACGTGCATGCTGCTTGTCGGGCAGTATGCGTGCCGCGAGCACATGGTCCACGCCCAGGGTGTCGGCTAGCCGAACCACGAGGCGGCTGAAAAAGAGCGTATTGGACTCCAGAGTCATGCAGTCGGCCAGTGACCGAAACGCTTCCTGTGCTGTCATGTGCATAAGCGGGGCAATGGCCCTCTGTGGGTTGTTGAAGCGACCGGCGGTTGTTGTCATACCACCATATCGGCAGGCAGTTCGAAAAAGTTGAGGCACTCCCGCTTGCGAGTGCCTGGCACGTAATTAAACATTTTCGAATAGGGGCCGATAATGCCATAAGGTCTTTGTGTCTTGCTCGTGGGGGATCATGCGCTCCATTGGCAGGAGGTGGGGCATGCAGGCATGCCGACAGGAGAGAGCCATGCGCAAGTTCGCCTATATGATGGGAATCGCGTTGGTGGTAGCCGTTGCGATCAGCCTGGCCAGTCGGCCCATGGCGGTGGAAGAACGCATGATTCGTGTCCAGGCCGCCGAGGCCTACCCCGAATATGCCGAGCAGTTGGAACGGGAGCCGTTGGAGGTGCAGGCGGTGCTGCTCGATTACCGCCATGACGACTTGTTGCGGTTGAAGGCCGAGGCGGCGCTGCTCGAATTCCCTGAACTCATACGTGAGATTCTGCCGCGCTATGGTACTGAGCCCGAGTTCCAGGCGGTATTGCGCGAGTACGGCTCGGTCATACTGCCTCCCATCCATTACTTTCTGCACCATGATGTTCATACCCTGGCACTGCGCGATGCGGCGGCAAGGCAGTTGCAGTCGGTCAGGGCCGCGACGCGGCACTGGTGGCAGAACGGGACGTCAACTTCAACTCCGCAGCGAGTGGTCGAGAACCCAGATGGGGATGTCTCGATGACCCTGACTCCCGAGCAGCGGGGCTGGCATGCGGTCGATCTCATTGCCGAGGAAGGGCATGGGTTTCTCGGACAGTTCACCCTCGGTGCCGATGGTGAGGTGAAGTGGATTCAGAGCGAACGCCTGCTCGAAGCGGCCAACTCGTTGTTTGCCGGTGGTATTCGCCAGCTCGAAAGCCGGGTGAGACGTGGCCAGGAAGTGGAGGCCGAGGATATCGGTTGGGCACTCGCCGATGGGGCGGTCATGGTCAGCGCTGTCAAGCTGTTACGGATGGGGCGCGCCAGTGCGAGGTCTGCACGCGCGGCGGATGCGACGCGCCGCAATACGGCATTGGCAAGCCATTTCAGCGTGGCAGCAGGGTTGGTCAACGTAGGCCGTTATGCTCAGTGGCCGACTGTTCTGGCGGGTACCTATCTTGTCGTTCGGCATCCCGCGATTGTCAGCGATGCCCTGGCGGCGGTGGCGAGGACGTTGGGATATCCCGTCAGGCTGGTGCAGTTTCTGGGCTGGACCCTGATCTTGTTGCCATGCCTCTACCTCGGCCTGGGGTTGTTGAGGTTGGTCGTGCCACTTGCCATTCATGTGTTGCACGGGGTGTCATGGCTGGAGCGAAAAAGCCGGCGTGGTGGCGAGCGTTATCTGTTTCGTTGAAGGAGTCGCTGCGAATGGCGATATCGTTCACGAACCCGAGATGATGTTACGAAACTGCAATTTGTTGCGTTGCGTTTCATTTATTTACATGACATTTTCGATTCGTGAGTTTATAAAATCGGATGGTAATGGATTAGATAATGGATTAGGAAATGCCTTGTTTCATCTAAGCATAATTAATCCATCAAAGGAAGCGCTGACTAAATCGACGAGCAGGATCTAGCGCAAGGCGCCCGGAGCACATGGGGTATATGTGAGGATCCGCCGGTCCGACGCTTCGGCACCGCGCAACGCAGCGATTGATGCGCAGGCATTTATTCAGTGTTTCCCAAACGGCCATTTGGCCATATAACAATAGCCAGTCCACGACTTGGTCGCAGACTTTCAACCAGGGACAACCCGGTCCTCATGAAGGTTCAAGCGATAATGCCTGGGGCTATTCGCTAACGCAGGGTGGGGATGCGCGATGTTTCAGCGCAGGGAACGCAATATTCTCGAGATCATTATCTGGTCGGTGACAGCGTTGTTGTCGCCGTATTCGACGTATCTCATCATCAAGTATGGCGATGCCGCTTTGATTGGGGCGCCGCTGGTGAATGCCGTGTTGTTCGTCGCGGCCATGCTGTGCACGAAGATCAATACCTCCCTGAACGATGAGCTGTTCGAGGGGCAAGAGGAGAGCGCTTCTCACGCCGCGGATGCGGATGAAGACATTCCCGACGAGTTGATCGACGTCGGTGGGTTGCGGGTACTGCGTGTCGCCAAGAACAGTCCGCTGCGAGGATTTGGGCTGGAGCGAGGCATCATTCGCTCGATCAATGGCGGTACTCCCGCATCCGCCGAGGAGGCGAACCAATTGCTGGTGCCTGGCAATAACGAGATCGTGTGGGTAGCGCGTTCGGGAAAAGCGATGACCTCGACCATCCATACCAAAGAGATCGACCTGAAAGCCCAGTTCGAGCAGATAAAACCTCGTCAGTATTGAGGCAAGAAACGGATTCGTGGTCTGCCAGCGTCGATGCCTTGAGTAAGAGCGCCCTTTCGCAATGCGATAGGGCGCCAAGTCTAATCAATTAGATTTCCGATGCGAGATGCACCCCTTTGCCACGCTTGATCAGTATTGCCAGGTACACCATGCCAATGGCGATCCAGGCTAGACCGAGCACTTTGGCATAGGCGCTCATGCTGATCAGCACATAGCCGATGATGAGGAGTCCGATGAGCGGGAAGGCTAGATGTGCCAGCAAGCGATGTGAGCGTTGACGGATACGGTAATGGCTGATGACCGACACATGCAGAATGCAAAAGCCGGTCAATGCACCGAAATTCACCAGCGTTGTCAGAACATCAGGCGCATCGAGGAAGACAATCCCGATGATCAGGGACAGCGCGGCCACCAGATAGAGGCTGACATGAGGGGTACGATAGCGTTCATGGATGAGCGATAGTGCTTTTGGCAACTTGCCATCGCGAGACATGGAGAAAAGCAGACGTGACACCGCAGCTTGCGACACGATGGAAACAGCGACACCCCAGGCCAGTGCCGTGGCGATGGCGGTCAACGTGCCTAGCCAGTTGCCTCCCGCGGCTGCAGCGTGTACAGCGACAATCAAGGTGAGAGTCACGCGACAATCAAGATGAGAAAGCCGAGATCGTGTGTCGTCGAGGTCGTGAGGGCGTAGCCCGAACGACCTCGACAACGCAAAACGGCGGGATCCCCT
>NZ_BMXS01000008.1 GCF_014651875.1 Litchfieldella qijiaojingensis | reverse complement strand
ATATCCGGCCGCGCAAACGTTTCGACTTCAAGTGCCCCATCGAAATGATGGAAGAGCTGATGGCGAAGTGTCACGAAGGGCCATCATCAATCCAATGACTGTGTTGCACTCAGAACCTGCATCCGCCGTGTTCACATCCAAATTCACCACGTCATTTTCCGAGGAATCACCAAGCTCGCACTTATACAGTCATCGGGTAAGGTACACTTACGCATAATTATCAAAGAACTGTTCTTGAATTTTTCTGAACGGTTTGGCGAGGGAGGAAGCTTTCTGGCATGACTGTAAATAGGTGTGCGCTCGGACAAAACTGTCGCCCAGGAGGTGACGGAAGGGATCGCGAGCGGAGCGAACGACATGATGCCGGTGGGATAGCCGCCTGCCTTCGATGTTGCGGGTTTCGGCGGATCATGGCATCAGCCGCAATGCCGATATCGAAACCTATGCGGCCCGGTGGCTTGACGTCGGCGCTGCGGCGATGGCTGGCTGCCACGCCCGCCTGGTGTTGGTTCGAAAGCGTGAGAGTTGACAACAAATGGCTCGTTTTCGCGCGCCCGTTTACGCAAGCCGCTTGCAGTTCTCGTGGATATGGACTTGACTGACCAACAGTCCAGTGGAAGGACACTGGTAGTGATGGTCGTCCATGCCTTGACATGGACCTTTTTTGTGGAAAATATTTCCAATTGTATGAGAGTGAGTTCTTCGTGACTCGCCGTATCGCACAACAATAGATGAGGGCGCACTCCTTATGATGACCAATCCGCTGACCAGCAAGCGACCCCAGTCGTTGGGCGTTCATCAGGGCCGGTTGTCGAGCTGTCCGACGGCGCATAACAGTGTCTGCAGCCAGTCCGAGGACCCTGAGCACTACACCGAACCCTTCGCTCCGGGGCTGCGCAGCAAGCAGGAGTTGATGCGCCGGCTCAAGAGTGCCTTGGCCGCTTGCGAGGAAGCCGAGATCATCACTGCCACCGACGACTACCTGCATGCGGAATGCCATGCCTCGATGCTGGGGCTCGTCGATGACCTGGAACTGCTGTGGAGCGCAGAGGAAGGTGTGTGCCACGTGCGTAGCGCCTCACGCCTGGGCATTCCCGACTTCGGTCGGAACCGCACCCGCGTAGAAAAGCTGCGCATGCTGCTGGAGGGGTGGGGCTTCTGTGAGTGAGCGTCTCGTTGCATGAGTGGACGTTGAGTCCGGAAGACGCGATCGGATTGCAGACCCGCCTGGCGCCGAGAGTCGAGCGCCAGGACCGCCTTGACACTATCAGCCGCATCGCCGGCGTCGACATCGGGTTCGAGCAGGAAGGAGAGATCACCCGAGCGGCGGTGGTGGTGCTCGAATGGCCGGGGCTTGCGGTGCTCGAGCAGGTCGTGCATCGCGAGCCGACTCGCATGCCCTACATCCCCGGCCTGCTGTCGTTTCGCGAGGTGCCGGCCGCACTCGAGGCGTTCTCCCTTCTTGCCTTGCCTCCCCACCTGGTGATGGTGGACGGGCAGGGCATCGCTCACCCCCGACGACTGGGGGTGGCTTCCCACCTTGGATTATGGCTTGACCTGCCGACTATCGGCGTGGCCAAGTCGCGGCTGTGCGGCTGGCACGGCGAGATACCACCGCAGCGTGGCGACTGGATGCCTTTATGGGATGGTGACGAGATCATCGGCGCCGTGTTGCGCAGTCGCCAGAACGTGAAACCGATCTACGTTTCGCCCGGCCACCGGCTGTGCCTTGAGACAGCGGTGAATTGGGTGGTGCGTTGCCTCGTGCGTACCAAACTGCCCGAACCGACCCGCCTCGCGGATCGGCTCGCCTCCCGACGCGGTTGAAACCTAAACGATATCCAGAGGAACCTGGTGCTCGGGGGCCGGAAAGGCAGCATCGAGCCGGGCGATGGCTTCCTCGCTCAAGTGGATCTGCAGCGCCTTGGCGTTCTGGGCCACGTGCTCGCGTTGTACCGCCTTGGGGATGGCGATCGCGTCGCGTTTGCCCTGATGTTCGCGAATGACCCAGGCCAGCAATAGCTGGGCCGGTGTGATGCCCAGGCCCGAGGCGATTTCCAGCACTTCGGGGTGAGACATCAGCTCGTTACGCAGCCGTCCGCCCTGAGCCAGGGGGCAGTAGGCCATCAGTGGCATGTCGCGGGCACTCATCCAGGGGCGTAGCCGCTGCTCGATGCCACGCGATCCCAAATGGTAGAGCACCTGGTTGGTGGCACAGGCATTACCGCCCGGCAGGGCTTCCAGGGCGGCCATGTCGTTGACGTCGAAATTGGACACGCCGAAGCGGCGGATCTTGCCCTGTTCCTGCAGGCGCAAAAAGGCTTCCAGCGTTTCTTCGAGTGGAATGCTTCCTGGCCAATGCAGCAGATAGAGATCCAGGTAATCAGTCTCGAGGCGCTTCAGGCTGCGTTCGCAAGCGGTGATGGCACTGTCGCGTCCGGCATTCCAGGGATAGACCTTGGATACCAGGAACGCCTGGTCACGGCGACCGGCGAGAGCCTCGCCGACGACTCGTTCGGCGCCGCCGTCGCCGTACATCTCGGCGGTATCGATCAACGTCAGACCGAGTTCCAAGCCTTGCTGCAGAGCGCGTACTTCCGAGCGATGCGGCGCCAGGCCCTCGCCCATGTACCAAGTGCCCTGACCGATGGCGGGCAGTTCGATGGCAGGCTGGTCGGCGGTGGCGGCGAATTGCACCCGGGGCAGAGCAGTAGGGTTCATGATGACCTCTTCATGTCATACATTTTTATGGAAGCCTTTTCTAGCCCATGCTGGCCCAGGGTGTGGGGCGTTGCAATGGTCGGCGACGATATCGGCTATACTGGACATCCTCTCACCACCCGAGTCTTGTCATGAGCCGATCCGACAGTGCGCTTGCCGCGACCCGTAGCTGGGTCGAGGACTTCGTGGTAGCACATGATGTCTGCCCTTTTGCCGGCCGCGAACTGCGTCGCGAAGCGATTCGCTATGTGGGCGTCACCGCCGATGACTGGCCGGCCGCGCTGACGACACTGATCGAGGAGTGCCGGCGTCTGGACGGTGCCCCGGACATCGCCACCACGCTGTTGGTGCTGACCAGTGGGGTGGAAGACTTCGACGACTATCTCGACCTGCTGGCCATCGCCGAGACGCTGCTGGTCGATCAGGGCTATGAGGGCACTTACCAGCTAGCGAGCTTTCACCCCGATTACTGCTTCGCGGATGTCGGGCCCGAGGACCCTGCCAATTTCACCAATCGCTCGCCCTGGCCGATGCTGCACCTGCTGCGTGAAGCCGACATCGAGCAGGCGCTGGAGCACTACCCCGATCCCGAGGCGATCCCCGAACGCAACATTGCGGCGATGCAACGCCTGGGGCGGATGTCGCTGGCCGAGCAATTGGCGGCGTTACGGAAATTCCCGGGATAGGACTTGAATCTGCGCCGAGGACACCGCATAGGCTATGGTGTAGAGATTGCTTCCCTTGTTGTAGACGAAGGAGAAAAGATGAACCAGGTCACTCGAGCGGGTATCCCTATTGAAGTCGCCGGCGATTTCCCGGCGGTCGGCCGTCCGGCACCGGCGCTGTGTCTCACGACTCAGGAAATGCAGGATGTGACCCTGTCCGACTTCGCTGGCAAGCGCAAGGTCCTCAATATCCTGCCCAGCCTCGATACACCCACATGCGCGACCTCGACCCGCAAGTTCAACGAGCTGGCTTCCGCCCTCGACAACACCGTAGTGCTAGTGGTGTCGGCGGACCTGCCGTTTGCTGCCAAGCGCTTCTGCGGAGCCGAGGGGTTGGATAATGTCGTCACCCTGTCGACGTTCCGTCATCCCGAGTTCCATCGCGACTATGGCGTGGCCCTGACCAGCGGGCCGATGGCAGGTCTCACGGCGCGAGCCGTGGTAGTGATCGACGAGCATGATCAGGTCATACACAGCCAATTGGTGCCGGAGATCAAGCAGGAGCCGGATTACGATGCTGCCTTGGCGGCGCTGAAATGACCGCACTCGCTGTCAGCCGTCTACACTGATTCGGGCAAACCTGTGGCGGCGCCGTGAGGGGCCGTCGAAGCAATACAAATCCAGGAGGGAGGTGCTATGAGCATCCAGAAGTCCGGGTCAGCAGAATGGCGGGGCAGTTTGAAGGAAGGCAAGGGGACCGTGTCGACCCAGAGCGGCTCGCTCAAGGACAGCTCTTATGGCTTCAAGCATCGCTTCGAGGGCGAACCGGGGACCAATCCCGAAGAGTTGATCGGCGCCGCCCATGCCGGGTGTTACTCCATGGCATTGTCGATGATCCTGGGCGAAGCTGACCTCGAGGCCGAAAGCATCAAGACCGAAGCCACGGTGACCTTGGAGCAGGATGACAGCGGCTTCAGCATCACCCGGGTGCATCTAGATACCACAGCCCGCATTCCCGGTGCCGATCAGGCGACGTTCGATGATTGTGCCAACAAGGCGAAGGTAGGGTGTCCGGTATCCAAGCTGTTTAAAGCTGAGATCACCCTCGATGCCAAGCTGGAAAGTTGACCACCGAGTATCAAGCCATACATTCATATCGACATGCCGGCCATCCTTCGGGATGGCCGGTGCATTTGTCGGTCCTAATGGGGGCGTGTCAGGTGAAAGCGCTTTCCTTGAAGCTGCGCCTCGACAGGCGGGCATCTTCCCAGGCCGTCAGGGCTGGACAGCGTGACTCCCATTCCAACTCCTGGAAACGTAGCCGTAGATAGTCCAGGGCCACGCCGATGACGATATCGTCCAGGGTGAGATGGACATCGTCGGCGTAACGATGACGAGGCGCGGTTTCGGCCTCCAGGGTTGCCAGACCGCGTTCGATGGACGCCAGCCTGCGACGCCCCAATACGCTGCGGTCGGGGTCATCCAGGTCGGCATAACGGCGGGCTATCGACAACTGGAAGGCGGAATCGATCAACCCCATGCCGAGCCCCACACCATGCATCACTTCGGCTAGATTGTCCGCTGGCAGCAGGGGAGGGCCGGAACCGGTACTGTCCAGATAGTGGGCGATCAGCAAGGTTTCGCTGATGGTGATGCCTTCTGACGTGCGTAGCGTCGGCACCTTGGCGTGGGGGTTGGCCTCGAGCAGTGCCTCATCGTCGGTCCAGGGGTCGACCCAACGCAACTTCAGACGTTCCCCGAAGCCTTTTTCCTTTGCGCAGATACGTGCCACTCGGGCATAGGGAGACGTGGCATTGAGAAACAGTTCCAGGCTCATGGGCACCTCCTGCATCACGAAGCGGCCGTGGTGGCCATGCTCGTTTGCTGCGTTATCCGGTGGCGATTGCGGCGATCCTCGAGCACCATTCGTGCGGCTTTTTCGGCGATCATCAGTGTCGGCGAGCAGGTGTTGCCCGAGGTGATGGTGGGCATGATCGAGGCGTCGACGACACGCAGGCCGTCGATGCCATGCACCCGCAGTCGGGCATCGACCACGGCATCGCCGTCCGGGCCCATTTTGCAGGTGCCCACCGGGTGGAAGATGGTAGTGCCGATATTGCCGGCGGCCTGGGCGAGGTCTTGGTCGCTGTCGAGTTCAGGGCCGGGCTTGACCTCTTCGGGACGATAGCGGGCCAGCGCCTTTGACGCCACGATACGCCGGGTCAGGCGAATGGCATCCACCGCCACACGCCGGTCCTCGTCGGTGCTCAGGTAATTGGGAGCGATCGTCGGTGACACCGAGGGATCGCGTGAGCGGATATCGACCCGGCCACGGCTTTCCGGTCGCAGGTTGCAGACCGAAGCGGTGAAGGCCGGAAAATCGTGCAGCGGTTCGCCGAAGGCCGGCAGCGACAGGGGCTGGACGTGGTATTCCAGGTTGGCACTGGTCTGGCTGGGATCCGAGCGGGCAAAGGCGCCGAGCTGGCTGGGCGCCATCGACAACGGCCCGCTGCGGGATATCAGGTATTCCCAGGCCATACCGACCTTGCCCCACCAGTTAGAGGCGATCTCGTTGAGCGTCTTGACGCCCTGTATCCGGAAGATCATCCGCAATTGCAGGTGGTCCTGAAGGTTACCGCCGACGCCGGGTAGTTCGTGGACCAATGGAATGTCGAGCGAGTCAAGCAGCCGGCGCGGCCCGATTCCCGAGCGCTGCAGGATGGCCGGCGAGCCGATCGAGCCGGCGCACAGGATCACCTCGTCGGCATGCATCGCTTGCCAGGCCCCCTTGAGACGCACCCGCACGCCGTTGGCACGTGGCTGAACGCCACTTCGGGGATTGGCCTCGGCGAACAGCAGGCGGTCGACCTCGGCTTCGGTCACGATGGTGACGTTGGGACGCTTGTCCAGACCGCGCAGGAAGGCTTTGGCGGCGTTCCAGCGCACGCCCTTGCGCTGGTTGACCTGAAAGTAGCTGACACCCTCGTTGTCGCCGCAATTGAAGTCGTCGACCTTGGGGATGCCGCACTCACTGGCGGCATCGCTGAATGCTTCAAGGATTTCCCACTGGAGTCGCTGACGTTCCACCCGCCACTCGCCACCGCTACCGTGGTGCTCGCTGGCGCCGGCGAAGTGGTCCTCGCTGGCCTTGAACAGAGGCTCGACGCTGGCCCAGTCCCAGCCAGGGTTGCCGAGTACCGCCCAGTGGTCATAGTCACGCGCCTGGCCACGCATATAGATCATGCCGTTGATAGACGAACTGCCGCCCAGCACCTTGCCGCGTGGATAGCCGAGACTGCGCCCATTGAGACCGGGATCGGATTCGGTGCGGTAGCACCAGTCGGTGCGCGGGTTGCCGATGCAGTAGAGGTAACCCACCGGTATATGGATCCAGGGGTAGCTATCCTTGCCACCGGCCTCCAGCAGGATCACCCGGTGCGCGGGATCCTCGGAGAGGCGCTTGGCGAGCAGGCATCCGGCGGGGCCGGCGCCGACGATCAGGGTCGTGGTGGTTGCGGGAACGGCTGTGGTCATAGGGGGCGGTCCGCCGTCTTGGTACTGAAGACAGTATTGTCGTGTGGGTCAGCTTAGAGCAAACGTCGATCGGCATGAGAGGCGACCTTGGTCCAAGGCTGGTTCAGACGCTTTCCAAAACGGTTCGGAGCTGGCTTCGGTGACGAATGGCGGCCTTGACCAGGGCGCGAATCAAACGCTGCTGCGGTCGGTTGAAGACCAGCCATTCGGGGTGCCACTGCACACCGATCAAGAAGTCATGCTCGTGGGACTCGATGCCCTGTACCAGACCGTCGCGATCACGAGCGACGATTTCGATCCCTCGTCCGGCTCGTTGCACCGCCTGGTGGTGCAGACTGTTGATGCGACACCAGGTGACCGAGAGGATACGGTGCAATTTGCTGTCGGCGACGATGTCCACGGTCTTGCGCGGCAGCACCGTTCGGCGCCGCTTGAGCCCCTGGTGGGTGGTATAGATATCGCTGTCCAGCGTGCCGCCGAGATGGACGTTGATCAACTGGGCGCCGCGGCAGATCCCGAGTACCGGACAGCCAAGGGGAATGAAGCGTTCGAGCAGTCGCAGCTCCAGGGCGTCGCGCTGGGGATCGACACGCACGTCGAGCTGGACTTCGGCACCGTAGAGATGGGCTTCGATATCGTCACCTCCGCCGATGATCAGACCATCGAGGGATTCAGGCATGGGGCGCGACGGAGACAGGCGCAGGGGGCGGCCGCCATGCCGCCATACCGCCAACCAGTCGAAGAACCAGGCGATCAGGCTCTTGCGGTCCGAGGTGGTGATGCCGATCAAGGGGCGCGTCATTCGTTCATCCACCCGCGCAGCTTGTCCAACCAGCGCGACATGGGAGATTGCGCGTGGTGAGCAAGATATTCGCGGGCCTGGGCATCGAGCCGCTGGGAGTTGGCTGCCAGGCGCTCGACTTCTCGCCAGCGGTTCCACTCGATGGTGACTCCCCATTCGGGTGACGAGAGCTGGGCATTGGGCAGGCGATAATGGAAGGTCGGGCGTGGCTTGACCAGGTCGTCAGCGAACAGTTCGCTGGGGTAGTCTGGGCGCAGGTAGGCGAACAACGGAAAGAGGTCCAGTTCACGATTGCGGGTCGGATTATGTTCGAGATAGTCGGCGATCAACCCGTCCATTCCGGGGTGGTAGCCGGGGTCGAGCACCTTGATGGCATAGGCCTTGGGAAAGGGGTTGGCGTGTGGCAGCACTTCCCGGGTGATATCGATGTCGATCTGATCGCGTAGCCATGCGGCCAGCAGCAGATAGGCGCGCAGGTGGGCCAGGATGCTCTCGGGATCCAGGCTCGGGACCTCGGGGTTCAGGTGCAGGCCGAAGCCATACCACAGGCTATCGTCGGTGCCTTTGGCGCCGTGCTCGCGCAGGGCATCGAACAGGGCATCGAGCTCGCCCAGTTCGTGCCAGGGAATCGGTGGACAGACGACTTCGGTGGGCACCAGGCCGGCCACTACGTCGCCGATCAGTTCCCGGGTCCGGGTGTGAAATTCGATACGCAGTTGATGGCGTTGCTGGTCCCATTCCGCGTCGCTTTTGGGGGGCTTGTCGACCACCTTGGCATCGGGATGGGCATACTTGGCATCGAGTTCGATGACAAATTCACCCCAGCGGGTGTCGGTGACCTTGAGACGATGTGGACTGACCACATGGACATGACCGCCGAACAGTCGGGTAACGAGCGCGGCGGCATCGTGGGGAGGAATGCCGGCGAACTCGATTTCCACACCCACTCGCCGGGTTTCGCCCGACGGGGTGTGCTTGAGCGGGGGTGGTTGTGGTTCCATGGCGACTCCGGAAGCCAATGCGCTCAATGCCTTGCAGTTTATCATCATAGCCTGAGAAAGGTGGAACCCCGCCCGTTTCGTTACTCCAAGGCCCGAAATATCAACTGGACTCCCACGATGGCCATGGCCAGGATCGATGAGGCCCAGGCGCTGGAGACATTGATCTCGCCGAGCCACAGGTAGGGGGCGAGCTTGAGTAGATTGACGCAGGTGAAGGTCACCACGCTGGTGGCGATGAAGGTCGATTTGTCGAGACCGCGTGGGATCAGGTAGATGTACTTTACCCTGTTCAGTGCCCCGTGCAGACTCTTGTCTTCGCGTCGTTCCGGGGGAGACACCATGCTTCAGTCGCTCGCGAGACTCTGTCTGAAAAGTCGCCGAGCTCTTTCGGTGCTGTGTCTATCCTTGGCTCTGGTATTTGCCGCCGGAGTCGAGGCCCAGACGCTGTCGCTACCCGGCCTGAGCGGAAGCGAGGAGCAGCAATCGCAAGCTCAGGATCCCGAGGCATTCCGGCAATCCCTGGATGAGGTGATTACCACCCTGGAGGATGCGGAACGCCGCGGTGCTCTCGTGGAGCGTCTTAAGGAGCTGCGCCAGGCGACGGCGCAAGCCGAAGAGGAGGAGACACCGGTACGCCAAGGGTTGCTTGGCGCCTTGGCGGACACGCTCAGCGATTTTGGAGAACAGGCCGAGGCCGGCCAGTCGCCGCTGGACAACTGGCAGCGTCAGTTCGACCGGGCCTGGGAAGAGGCCGTGGCGATTGCCAGCGATGCTGGCGTCACCGAGCTGATGCGCGTGGCCTTCGAAGCAGTGGTGATACTGGCGATCTGGGCTGGTGTGCTGGCGCTGCTGATCCTGGGCGGTCGCCTGCTGGCCAAACGCCGCGGCTGGCCACTGGAATTGCCTCGCGAACCACGTGCCTGGTTGCTCGTCATCCACTTCCTGCGACACCTCTTGCCCTGGCTGCTGTCTTTTGCGCTGGTGCTGGCCATGGCGCAATTCATAGATTCCGGAGCGGGGCGCAGTCTGGGCTTGGTGGTGGCCTATATCGCCTTCTGCGGTCGCCTGTTGTCAGTGGTTTGTGAGGTCGTCATCTCGGTGTTCACCCGTGGGCACCGTTATGTGGCCGTGGATTACTTGCGTCGCCAGGGGGTACGTCACCTGTTCGTGATCGGCGCGCTGGTGGCACTGGCCGACGCCCTGACTACCGGGCGACTGATCTCTCTGCTGGGCGACAATCTTGCCGGGTTGTCGTCGGTGCTGGCCAATGTGCTGGCCGCTCTGGCCGCTGGGGTTTTCGTGGTGCGCTTCAAACGTCCCATCAAGCACTTGATCTGCAATCGCCCCTATTCGCAACGCAAGCAGGCCAGCACCGCCGATGACGTGATCCGGGTATTGGGTAGGCTGTGGCATGTGCCGGCCCTGCTGTTGGTAGGGGCCTCATTGTTGGCGATTTTCGTTTCAGTAGGCGATGCCGGTGGCGCCTTGACGCGTGCGATCATCTCCGCCGCCTTGCTGGTGGTGACTCTGGTGGTCACTGGCCTGATTCGCCGCCACCGGGACACCATGGCCCGGCGCCGGCGCATGTCCCAGTATCGCAAACGCCTGGAGCGTTTTGGCTATACCCTGGCACACATGCTGTGTTGGGTGGCCTTTGCCGAGTTATCGCTGCAAGTGTGGGGCGGCTCGCTGATCGGCCTGGGACAGCAGAGCGTGGCCAGTGCACAGATCGGACAGGCACTGCTGGCAATCGGTTTCACCGTGCTGTTGGCGTGGCTGGTGTGGATCTTCGCCGACACCGCCATTCATAGGGCACTGATGTCATCGGCGCGGGCACGGGGTGGCCGTGTCAACAGTGCCCGTGTACAGACCATTACCCCGCTGATTCGCAATGTCATCTTCGCCACCATCGTGATCATCGCCGCCATCGTCGGACTGGCCAACTTGGGGGTCAACGTCACACCGCTGTTGGCCGGTGCTGGGGTCATCGGGCTGGCCATCGGCTTCGGAGCCCAGACCCTGGTCCAGGATTTGATCACCGGCATGTTCATCCTGATCGAAGACTCATTGGCCATCGACGATTTCGTCGACCTTGGCGGGCACCTGGGCACCGTCGAGGGTTTGACCCTGCGCACCGTGAGACTGCGCGATATCGATGGCATCGTACATATCATCACCTTCAGCCAGATTACCTCGATCCATAACATGTCCCGCCAATTCGGCATCGCACTGATGCGTATCCGTGTTCCTCACGACATGAAGATCGACGATGCCATCGCCCTGGTGCGCGAGGTCGCCGATGAGCTGCGCCAGGATCCGGTGATGCGTCACCATATCTGGTCACCGCTGGAGATGCAGGGTATCGAGCGCTTCGAGGAAGGTGCGGCGGTGCTGCGCATGCGGATGCGCACCGCGCCGGTGATGCAGTGGGACGTGGCACGGGCCTTCAACCTGCGTCTCAAGCAACGCATGGAAGCTAAGGGGTTGGACATGGCGCTGCCACGCATGAGTATCCAGATGGAGGGCCGAGCCGGCGGTCGCGATTGGGAAGAGGCCGTGGGTGCCGCTTCGCGGAAGCAGGACGCCCAAGGCCGCGAGCTGGGTGAAGTTAGCGTCGCCGGCTCCGGTAGAGGCATCGGTGGTTCGCCGGATCCTGCACCATCCCAGGATTGAAGCCTTGTGTCTCTCCGCGCTGGAAGGATGTCTGCAAGCTGCAACCGAGGGGGATATCGGGCACAATCAATGGACTCTCGTAACGTTGATGGCCGTTCGCCAATGACCAGACACTCAGATACACCGAGCCGGCTGGCGAAAAGTGCCACCATCCATGAAATCGCCAGGGCGGCGGGAGTGTCCATCGCCTCGGTCAGCCGGGCGCTGAACGGCAAGCCGGGAATCAGTGACAAACTGCGCCAGCACATCCTGCAGATCAGCCGTGACATCCATTACCAACCCAGTGCTGCCGCGCGTGCCTTGATCAGCGGCAAGAATGCCGTGGTCGGCATTTCTCTCGGTCGGCAGGATATTGAGCTGCGTCCGTACTACATCCTGCTCTATCAGCACTTGACCCTGGAACTGCATCGTAAGGGCATGGTGCCAATCTTTTTCGCTCATGATCAGACCTCGACGCTACCCGAGCGGGCTGGATCCGCCATCCTGCTGAGCGACTTTTCTGGTGACGAACGCCCGGAGTTTCTCTCCGCGCGGCAAATCCCTTTCGTGCGTATCGGCTTGCCGGGTGAGGGCTTCTCGGTGGCGCCGGACGACCGTCACGGCATCTATCTGGCGACCCGTCATCTGATAGAGAAAGGGCGTAGGAAAATCGCCTATATTGGCGATGAGCTTGCTGGCGATCGCCATCGTCTAGAGGGGTACCAGCAGGCGCTCAAGGAAGCTGAGCTTCTCGAACGCCTCATCAGCGTGCCTTACAACTATGACCCTGCCTTGACCGCTTACCGCTACCTTAGCCGTTTCCTGCAGCAAGAGTTGGCACTCGATGGCCTGGTCTGCGAGAACGACGAACTCGCACGCGGTTGTCTGACGGCACTGTCGGATCAAGCGGTCCGTGTGCCCGAGCAGGTGGCCGTCACCGGTTTCGATGATTTGCCGACTCTGGCTGCCCAGTTGACCACGGTACGTCAGGATATTGGCCAGATCGCCAGTGAAGCGGTGAGTTTGCTTGGCGAGGCCATCGCCGGTGCTTCTCCACGTCATGTCACATTGCCTGTCACGCTGATCCCTCGTCAGACGAGCTGATCTGCCTGCATTCACGGCGGAGTATTACCAAGCGTCTGTTTTTCTCGCCAATGGCCATCGTCGGCATATGGCTTGCTTCCCCATACCTTGGTTGAAATGGCATTAAAAGCCATGAGTAAACGTTTACTCTTGATACGTAAACGTTTACTTTTGGGTAGCGTGCCTTGGCCAAAGTGCACGATATATCCATCAATCACCCGGAAAGGAGAGTCGCGATGACACTCAATGTCACCGTTTGGGGAGAGAACGTGCACGAGCAGACCAACGAGGTGGTCGCACGCATCTACCCCAAAGGCATGCATGCCTGCATCGCCGCGGCCCTGAACGAAGACCCCGAGATCCAGGCAAGTGCGGTGACGCTGCAGGATCCCGAGCACGGCCTCACCGAGGACGTGTTGGAGAGCACCGACGTGCTGCTGTGGTGGGGGCATGCCGCCCACGGCGAGGTACGCGACGAGATCGTCGACCGGGTTCAGGCTCGAGTGCTGCAGGGCATGGGGCTACTGGTGCTGCATTCCGCCCATTACTCGAAGATATTCAAGCGCCTGATGGGCACTACCTGCTCGCTGAAATGGCGCGAGGCCGGCGAGCGGGAACGGCTGTGGGTGGTCAATCCCAGCCATCCCATCGTCCAGGGGCTGGGCGACTATATCGAGTTGCCGCACACCGAGATGTATGGCGAGCCGTTCGCGGTGCCCAATCCTGATGAGGTGATCTTCATCAGCGCCTTCGAGGGCGGCGAGGTGTTCCGTTCCGGTCTGACCTACAAGCGCGGCAACGGCAAGATCTTCTACTTCCGCCCCGGTCACGAGACCTATCCGATCTATTACGACGAACAGGTGCGCCTGGTGCTGAGAAATGCCGTGAAATGGGCGCGTCCCGAGGGGTCGCGGTGGATCGATAGCTGCCCCACCGTGCCGCCGGAGCAGGCGCCGGACCCGGTGAAGGTCAAGGGCGAAGGACTGCACAAGCCGGGTGAGGAGGGGTTCAAATGATTCGACTGGCGATTATCGGGGCCGGCAGCATGGCCGGCGAGCATGCCAAGCATTTCGGGGCGCTCGAGGGCGTCGAGGTGGTGGCGGTATGTGATCTCGACGCCGACAAGGCGCGTGGCTTCGCCGACAGGCACGGCATCGCCGCGGTATATACCGATCTAGAGGCCATGCTGGCGCGCGACGATATCCAGGCCGTGAGCAACGTCACCCCGGACGGCGTGCATAAGGCGATCTCGCTGGCAGCCATCGCCGCCGGCAAGCACATCCTGTGCGAGAAGCCGCTGGCCACCAATGCCGCCGATGCCGAGGAAATGGCGGAGGCGGCGCGTCGGGCTGGGGTGATCAACATGATCAACCTGAGCTACCGCGACGCGCCGGCGATTCAGCATGCCCGCGACCTGATTGCCTCTGGCGCCATCGGCCGGGTGATGCATGTCGATGCCAGCTACCTGCAGAGCTGGTTGGTGAGCCACGCCTGGGGCCGCTGGGATAGCGATAGCCAGTGGCTGTGGCGGCTGTCCGAGGCGCACGGCAGCAAGGGGGTGCTGGGGGATGTCGGGGTGCACATTCTCGATTTCGCCAGCTTCCCGGTGGGCGACATCACGCGGGTCAACTGCCAGCTCAAGTGCTTCGACAAGGCGCCCGGCAATCGCATCGGCGACTACATCCTGGATGCCAACGACAGCGCGCTGATGCGCGTCGAGTTCGCGGGCGGCGCACTCGGTACCATCCAGGCCACGCGTTGGGCCACCGGCCACCTCAACTCGCTGAAGCTGAGCGTGTATGGCGACAAGGGCGCGGTGAGCGTGGTGCTCGACGACGCCAAGGACCGGGTATTGACCTGCTTCGGCGACGACATTCACCCGGCGAACTGGACGTCGGTGGAGTGCTCACAGACGCCGAGCATCTACCAGCGCTTCATCGCCGGCATCGTGAGCGGTCACAATGACCAGCCCGACTTCGCTCGCGGCGCGGCGTTGCAACGCGTGCTGGATGCTTGCTTCCTGGCTGACTCGCAGGATCGCAGTGTGGTGGTTACAACCACCAGTGACAAAGCGCCACTCCCAGCGTGATGCCCAGAGCCAGCAGGCCGACCATCGACCAAGGCCCGCGCCAGCGCTGCCAGCGGTTGTGCAACGTCACGGCGTGGGTCACGCGGCCGATCAATTCGTCGTGCCGCGAGCAGGTATTGTCCGGTGGCAGCGAGAAGTCGTTGGCCACGCTGTCCTGCCAGTAACGGCCATGGGTGAGGCCGAGCCGTGCCCGCAGCAGGCCGATATCGCGCAGCGTGGCGTGCAGGGCATCGTACTCCTCGCGGCGGGATTTGACGCTCAGCACGGTACTGGCATCGGCTTTCAAGGCCGTATGCTCGCAGGCCTCGATGGCCGCGGTGATGTCGCTGTCGGAGGCCTGGGGCGTGATACCCAGGCGCTTGTATAGATCGCGCATGGTACTCAGCTTGCTTCCATCAGGTATTCGTAGGCCTTCTTGATCTTCTGGAATCGCTGCGAGGCGCTGGCCACCATCGCCTCGCCTTCGGCAAAGAAGCGGTCCGGGTGGTGAAGCTGGGCCAGCCGGCGATAGGCTTTGCGGATATCGCTGCGGCTGGCGCCCGGCTCCAGGCCGAGAATGGCTAGCGCGCGCTGGGTGCGGTCACCGGGCGGCGGCTCTTGTGTCGAGTGCTGGCGATGCTGTCGCTGGGAGCCGCCGGCTCCCGAGTGCTGGCGATGCTGCTGGCCGGAAGAGCGTCGCTCATGGGACTGCCGATCGTGGCTCCTCTGGTGTTGGCGTTGGCGGTCCTCCTGCTGCTGGCGGTGGCGTTCCTTGGCCTGCCAGTAGCCGGTACGGCTGGGGTCGTCGGGGTTGGTGAATTCCTTGCCTGCAACCTCAGTGAACAGCATGGCGAACTTGGGGGGTGAAACGCCCAGCAGGTCGGCCAGAAAGCGCAGTATGTGATGATGGGCGCTGGTCAACTTGCCGTCGGCCACCGCCAAGGTGATTGCCTGTCGCAGGAAAGGGTGGGCTTGTTCGCCGCCGCAGTCCTTCTGCATGACTTCGGCAGCCAGTTGAATGGCGCCGAGATCCTGTTGCGCAGCGATCTCTATGACCGGCTCGAGTTCGTGGCCATGTCGGAAATCGCGTGCCAGGTCGGTAAGGCGTTGTCTGTCGGCTTCGGAGAGATGCCCCTTGCTGGCCAGCACCCAAGCCAACAACAACAGACCGGCGGTATCGGCCTGGTTGCGGCTCTTCAGCAGCAGCAGTTCAAAGGGTGAAAAGCGAGCGATGGGCATTCCCTGGCTCCGCGACAGGTATCTCTGTTGTTGTGTCCAGCATCTCGATGCGCTAGCAATGGTCGCCCCGGCGGGGGACGAAGGCAAGTCTCAATAAGTATCGGCGCTCCCGGGCGGGGCTTTAGGTTGAAGGCAGGAAGGTGCCATGTCGCTGTCGATTCAAGGTCGCATCGACGAGGACTGGCCGAGGTTTTCAGGGCCGAAGGAGTCGGGTAGCAGTTCGTCCATGCTGTAGCTCTTGAGCCAGTTGCCTTGGGCGTCGAGTACATGGATGCGTGTCTCCGGCGAGGCGAACTCGCGGATCCGTTGGCGGCAGTCGCCGCATGGCGTGCACAGGCGTTCACCGGGGCCGATCACGTAGAGCGTCGCGATGGCTTTGCGGCCGCTGGACACCATGGCGGAGATGGCCGAGGCCTCGGCGCACAGCCCCTTGTAGTTGGCGATTTCCACATTGCAGCCATAGAACAGCTGGCCGTCGTCGCTCTCCAATGCCGCCCCTACCGGGTGCCGGGAGTAGGGAGCGTAGGCATTGTCACGCACGCTGATCAGCCGCTGACGGAGTTCATGCGGGATCGGATATGTCATGGAATCAGCCCTCGCTGCGGTGGGTGGAATCGTCGCGCAACACCGCTTCCAGCGTCACTTCTATCATCTCGTTGAAGGTAGTCTGTCGTTCATCCGAGCTTAGTGCCTCGCCGCGCAGGATATGGTCGGACACCGTGCAGATGGTCATCGCCCGGGCACCGTATTCCGCCGCCACGCCATACAGGCCAGCCGCTTCCATCTCGATGCCGACGATTCCGTAGCGCTTCATCAGTTCGAAGAGTTCGTGCTGCGGAGAATAGAACAGGTCGGCCGAAAACAGGTTGCCGACCTTGAGCGGGATGTGCTTTTCCCTGGCCACGCTGACAGCATGGCTGACCAGATTGAAGTCGGCGATAGCGGCGAAGTCGTGGTCCATGAAGCGGGTACGGTTGACCTTGGAGTCGGTGCTGGCGCCCAGCCCGATCACCACATCGCGGAGCTTGACGTCGTCGCGTACCGCACCGCAGGAACCGACGCGGATCAATGTCTTGACGTCGTAGTCGGTGATCAGCTCCTTGGCATAGATCGATATCGAGGGGATGCCCATGCCGTGACCCATCACCGAAATCTCGCGTCCCTGGTAGCGGCCGGTGAACCCCAGCATGTTACGAACCCTATTGACTTCCCGGACATCGGTCAGAAAGGTATCGGCGATGAACTGTGCACGTAGTGGATCGCCGGGCAGCAGCACGGTATCGGAGAAATCGCCCTTGTTTGCCTGAATATGGGGAGTGGCCATTGGGGTGACTCCTGTCGATTGAATACGAGGTCGTGTCAGAGAAAACTGCGCCCGTAGGCCATGGGGCTCAGTGCGAAATAGCGGGCCAGCGATTGGCCGATGTCGGCAAAGGTGTCGCGCATGCCCAGCGAACCGGGCCGCAGTCCGCCGCCGACGGCCAGGACCGGGATATGCTCGCGGGTGTGGTCGCTGCCGTGCCAGGTCGGATCGCAGCCATGGTCGGCGGTGATGATCAGCAGATCGCTCGGCGCTAGACGCTCCAGCAGCTCGGGCAGTCGCGCATCGAAGGCTTCCAGCGCCGCGGCGTAGCCGGCGATGTCTCGGCGGTGGCCGTAGACCATGTCGAAGTCGACGAAGTTGGTCATGATCAGGGTATTGTCGCCGGCCTGTTCGCAGGCTTCGAGAGTGGCGTCGAATAGCGCGTCATGGTCGCTGGCCTTGATCTTGCGAGTGATCCCGCAATGCGCGTAGATGTCGGCGATCTTGCCGATCGACACTACCTCGCCGCCTTTCTCGTCGACGAGCTTTTGCAGCACCGTCGGCGAGGGAGGTTCCACCGAATAGTCGCGGCGATTGGCGGTGCGCGTGAAGCTCGAGGCGTCATCACCGGTGAAGGGGCGTGCGATCACCCGCCCGATATTGTAAGGCTCGAGCAGGCGGCGGGCGATCTCGCACAGCCGGTAGAGGCGTTTGAGGCCAAAGGTCTCCTCGTGAGCGGCGATCTGGAATACCGAGTCCGCCGAGGTGTAGACGATCGGTTTGCCGCTACGCACATGCTCCTCGCCGAGGCGTTCGATGATCGTGGTACCTGAGGCGTGGCAGTTGCCCAGCACGCCGGGCAGCTCGTCCTCTCGAACCAGCGCGTCGAGCAACTCGGGCGGGAAGCTCGACTCCTTGTCCTCGAAATAGCCCCATTCGAAGAGCACCGGGACCCCGGCGATCTCCCAATGGCCGGAAGGCGTGTCCTTGCCCGAGGAGAGTTCACGGGCATGGCCATAGGCGCCGTTGACGGTGTTCGGCACCTCCACTCCCACAGCCCAGCCACCGGTGCTTTCATGGTGGGCATGGAACAGCCCCAGGCTGGCCAGGTTGGGCAGCGTGAGCGGGCCGCGCCTGCCAATGCCGGCCTCTCCTCGTGCGCAGGCCTGGGCAATGTGACCCAAGGTGTCGGCACCAGCATCGCCGAAGGTCTCGGCATCCGGCGTGGCGCCTATGCCGAAGGAATCCAGCACCAATACGATGGCTCGTTTCATATGGCCTCCCCGGACTGGGTAGTGGGACGAATCACGTCATGAATCAGGGTAGGGGGCTTGGCCACGGTATCGCTTATCACAAAAGCGTCGTGCGCCTGTTGGACGGCGCGTTCTGCATCGGCTTCGCTGCGCGCATGCACCAGTGCCAGCGGCCGTTCGGCGTCCACCGTTTCGCCGATGGCAGCAACCTGTGCCAGTCCAACGGCATGATCGATGGCGGCCTCGGCCTCGAGGCGGCCGCCGCCGAGTTCGACTACCGTCATGCCCAGGGCCCGGGTATCCATGGACTGGACATGCCCCGACCGCTCGGCATGCACCGCGCGAACCACCGGGGCCTGGGGCAGGTAGTCGTCATACCGAGCCAGGAAGTCCGCGGGACCGCCGAGCCCAGCAACCATGCGTTCGAAACGCTCGGCGGCGGCGCCGGATGCCAGTGCCGAATCGAGCTGCTTAAGTGCGGCGTTATGCGAGTCGGCCAGACCGCCGGCGAGTAGCATCTCCACCGCCAGCGCGCGAGTGACCTCGAGCAGACGCCCGTTGCGGCGTTGCCCGGTCAGTACTTCCACGGCTTCATGCACTTCCAGTGCGTTGCCGGCGCAGCTCGCTAGTACCTGATTCATATCGGTCAGCAATGCTGCCGTCGGCGTGCCGGCACCGCTGGCGACGCTGACGATGGCCTCAGCCAGCTCCCGCGAGGCAGCAGCGGTGGGCATGAAGGCACCACTGCCGACCTTGACGTCCATGACCAGGGCCTCGAGCCCGCAAGCTAGCTTCTTGCCGAGGATCGATGCCACGATCAGGGGGATCGACTCCACCGTGGCGGTCACGTCGCGCACTGCATAAAGACGCTTGTCGGCGGTGGCCAGGCTACCGGTCTGGCCGATGATCGCCACCCCAGCGTCCCTGACCAGCTCGCGGAAGGTGGCGTTGTCCGGCGCGACGTCGTAACCGGGAATCGATTCCAGCTTGTCCAGGGTGCCTCCGGTATGACCCAGGCCGCGCCCGGAAATCATCGGCACGAAGCCGCCGCAGGCGGCGACCCAAGGACCCAGCACCAGCGATACCACATCGCCCACGCCACCGGTCGAGTGCTTGTCGAGCACCGGGCCGGGCAGGTCGAGGTCCGTCCAGTCGAGGACCATCCCGGAATCGCGGATCGCCGTGGTCAAGGCCACGGCCTCGTCGTCGTTCATGCCGTTGAGGAATACTGCCATAGCGAAGGCGCCGATCTGGCCGTCGCCGATGCTGTCGTCGGCGATGCCGGCGATGAATTGACGGATCTGCTCGTCTCTGAGTGCCTGGCCATCTCGCTTACGACGGATGATCTCCTGCGGTAGCATCAGTAGCCTCCCGATGACGGACGTGCCTCCGCTTCGACCCCGAGAGTGGCGAGCAGGTTGCCAAGCAGACCGGAGGCGCCGAAGCGGAAGTGCGCCGGCGTCAGCCAGTCTTCTCCCATCAGCTGGGCGGCAAGGTCGAGATAGGCCTTGGCGTCTGCGGCGGTGCGTACACCACCGGCAGCCTTGAAGCCGACCTCCAGGCCACTGTCACGAATCGCGCTGAGCATGATCTCGGCGGCTTCCAGGGTGGCGTTGACCTCGACCTTGCCGGTGGAGGTCTTGAGGAAGTCGGCGCCGCCGGCGATGGCCAGCTCGCTGGCCTGTCGGATCAAGGCGGGATCCTTCAGTTCACCGGTTTCCAGGATCACCTTGAGCACGCGCTCGCCGCAGGCGGCCTTGCAGGCTTCGACCAGTGCCTGGCCCACGGCCACGTTGCCGGCCATCAACGCGCGGTAGGGGAAGACCACGTCGACCTCATCGGCGCCCAAGGCCACGGCTTCGCGGGTCTGGCGGACAGCTTGGTCGACATCGTCGCCGCCATGAGGAAAGTTGGTGACGGTAGCGATCTTGACGGTGCCGTCGAGACCCAGCGACTCGAGTTCGTGGCGGGTCGTGGCGATGAATCGTGGATAGATGCAGATTGCGGCGGGAGAGCCCGCCGGCGTTTTTGCCTGGCGGCACAGTGCAGTGATGCGCTCGTCGTTGTCGTCATCGTTGAGGCTGGTCAGATCCATCAGCGCCAAGGCCTGGCGCGCGGTGCTCTGCAAATCGGTCATGGTATTACCACTGTTGGGCGAATTGGCGTGATAGAGCGACTCGGAGTACCGGCCGCTCCTTGTCGTGATCGTGAGTGAAGTGTCAGCCCGCGGCGGCCAAGGCAATGAAGAAGCCGGCGATCGTCGCCGACATCAGATTGGACAGTGTCCCGGCCAGCACGGCCTTAATGCCGTAACGCGCGATGTCCTGTCGGCGGCTGGGGGCAATGCTGCCGAGGCCACCCAGCAGGATGGCGATGGACGACAGGTTGGCGAAACCGCACAGCGCGAAGGATAGTACCGCCACCGTATGCGGGGTCATTGCCTGACCGGTTGCCGCCACCACCTGGTCGCCATCGACATAGGGGGCCAGGTTGATATAGGCCACTAACTCGTTGACTACCAGCTTCTGGCCGATGAAGGAGCCGGCCAGTGTCGCTTCTTCCCAAGGAACGCCGAGCAGGAAGGCCAACGGGGCGAACAGCCAGCCGAGCAGCAGCTCGAGGCTCAACTCGTCCATGCCGAACCAGCCACCGACGCCGCCCAGGATGCCGTTGATCAAGGCGATCAGGCCAATGAAGGCCAACAGCATGGCGCCCACGTTGGCCGCCAGCCTGAGACCCGACGAGGCACCGGCCGCTGCGGCATCGATCACGTTGGTGGGGTGATCCTCTTCTTCGATGCGTTCCCTGGCATGGGCAACATCGTCATCGGGGGTATCGGTCTCGGGCATGATCAACTTGGCGAACAGCAGGCCCCCGGGAGCGGCCATGAAGGAGGCGGCGACCAGATACTCCATGGGAATGCCGAGCGCCGCGTAGCCGGCCAACACCGAGCCGGCCACCGAGGCAAGGCCGCCGCACATCACCGCGAACAGTTGCGACGGGGTCATGCGTGCGATGAAGGGGCGTACCACCAGGGGGGCCTCGGTCTGGCCGACGAAGATATTGGCGGTTGCCGACAGCGACTCGGTGCGCGAGGTGCCTAGTGCTTTTTGCAGCGCACCGCCCAGCAGGCGAATGATCCACTGCATGATGCCCAGGTAGTAGAGCACGGCGATAAGCGACGAAAAGAAGATGATCACCGGCAGTACATTGATGGCGAACACGAATCCTATCTGTTCATTACTGACCAGCCCACCGAACAGGAAGCCGATACCGTCGTTGGCGTAGGCCACCACTTGGCTGACGCCGTCGGAAATGGTCTTGAGCACCACCTGGCCGAAGGGCACGTAGAGCACTAAGGCACCGATGCTGGCCTGGATGGCGAAGGCGCCGGCCACGGTGCGAAGACGGATGGCGCGGCGATTGTAGGAAAAGATGATGGCGATGAGGATCAATGTCGCCATCCCTACCAGGCTCATGATGATGGTCATGGGGTACCTCGTGGGTTGTCGTTGTTGGCCCGGCTCGCCTCGGGCGCTCGTTGCTCATGGAGTGAAAAATATAACATCAAGTGTTATTTTTCTAACATTTTGTGGCGCGGCTACGACGATTCGATGCTTCCCATCTTCCGTGTTGCCTATGACAGGGCTGGATATTGCCCGGCGAGTGGCGCAGCATGAAAAGGTAAGCAATTGATGAACATGGGGTTGTGTCGAGAGGGCAGCGAAATGAGAGGGCAAGGCCATGAACAGCCGTAGCGCCGTGCGCTTGGCGCGCTTGCAGGAGGCCCTGAGTCGCGGTGGTACTATCCGGCTGTCCGAAGCGGCCCGCTTGTGCGGTGTTTCGGAGATGACCATTCGTCGTGATGTGGCTGCCAGCGAGGGAGTCATGATGCTGCTCGGCGGGCGTCTGGTGATGGCCGACAACCCGCAGTATGCCCCGGTCTATGATCTGGACGAGCAGCAGGACAGCCATCACCTGGCCAAACAGCGCTTGTGTCAGTGTGCGGCCGGCTTCATCGAGGACGGCGATACGCTGTTCATCGATTGCGGTACCACCTTGATGCCGTTGGTGGCGTCCCTGGCTGGCGACAGGTCGTTGACGGTGGTGACCTATGCGCTGAATGTCGCCAATGCCGTCAGTCGCCTGCCCAATGTGCGCCTGCTGATGCTCGGTGGTCTATATCACGCAAGTTCACAGTCCTTCGGTAGTGACGACATGGCTGGGGCGATCCAGCGGCTGGGTATCAACAAGACCTTCATTTCGGCGGCGGGCGTGCATGTCGAGCGGGGAGTGAGCTGCTTCCACTTTCACGAGGTCGCCCCCAAGAGGGGGGCAATCGAAGCCGCCGAGCAGTGTATTCTGGTCGCTGACAACAGCAAGTTCGGTATCATTCGCCCCGCCTATTTCGCACGACTCGATGAATTCGATGTCATTGTCACCAATGGAGAAGTCGGCGAGTGTCTGCGTCGCCGGCCATCGACCGATGACACCTCGCCAAAAATCCTGGTGGCCTGAGTGTTCCGGACCCTTATGGCAATCGTCATCGTGGCCTTGTCGTCCCATGCTCATGCTGTCGACCGCGAGGCGACGCTGTGCGGGCCGATCAAGGAGCGCTTTTTCTTCTGGCAATGGAGCCTGGCGGCTCCGAACCCCAATCCGGCCCGTGTGGCTGGGCTGGCGCACGTCGAGGCGACGACCTTCGTCACCGGCGACGGCAAGCGTTTGGTCGGGTATCGCTATGCCGCCCATGGCAACCTGAACGAAGAGGGGCAGCCGCGCGGCTACGTGCTGATGGCCATGGGCAATGCCATGGTAGCCGACATGATGATCCAGCATCTGGGAGATTTTGCCGCCGCCGGTTTCGACACCTATGTGTTCGATTATCGCGGTTATGGCAACTCGCAAGGGCGTCGCCGGATCAATGCCATCATCGAGGACTACAAGGAGATCGTTGCCGCCCTCAACGAGCGCTATCCGAGTGCGCGGCTATATGGCACTTCCCTGGGCGGGGCAGTGATGATGAACGTGATCGGCAGCGGCGTCGAGTTCGAGCGAGCGGTGATCGATGCCAGCCCCAGCCGCTTTTCACCTTTCGGGTGTCCGCGACGTATCGATCCGGTCGAGCACTTGCCCGAGGATGCCCGCCGGTTGTTGGTGATTACCGGTCAGCGAGACTCGGTTCTGAGCGCCAGGATGACCCGCGAACTGCGAATCGAAGCCGAAAAGCGGGGCGCCGAGGTGATCGACGGCGAAGACTACGATCACCCGTTCATGGATCGTGCCGAGGTGCACCGTGAACGGATGGAACGAATCGAGCACTTTCTATTGGCCGAGCCGTCATTGTGATGCTGGTGGTGTTTCCTTACATGGCACGCAGTAATAGAGCTGCGCCGGCAGCACATTGAGCGGTTCGAAACCGCGCCTGACCTCCGAGAAAACGCGCTGAAGGTGTGGCAGCACCTTCGGCGAGAACTGATAGATCAGTAAGGCGCCGTTGGGGGAGAGTACTTGATGGGTATTGCGAAGCACAGCTTCGCAGGTGGCTCTCGGCATGGTGCTGAAGGGGATGCCCGCTATCACGTAATCGGCGGTCTCGAGATCACGTTCGATAAGCGTATCAAGGATGTCGGCTGCCGAGCCGTGAACCACCTGGAGTCTTGGGTCGGGCAGCGAGTCGTGCAGAAAGGCAACGAAATCCTGGTTCGTTTCCACGGCTACCAGCACTGCCTCGGGATGCATGCGGCGCAGGATTTCGCGCGTGATGGTACCGACCCCGGGGCCATATTCGACAATCACGCGGGCTCGATCCCAGTCGACCTGGTCCAGTAACCGCCTGACGAGAAAGGGCGAACTGGGAATGATCGAACCCAGCATCCTCGGGTGCTTGAAGAAGTTCCTCGCGAACAGTGACCACTGGCTGCGCGGGGAGGGTGCGGGTTTCTCTGATGTACGTGACTGAAAATCCATAGACCGCTCCCTTTGTCTGAGCATGGAGGCGTTTTCTCCACTCTAGGCCACTGGGGAGCACTGGGAAAGGGCAAATGCTTGAAATGCCGAACCTTCGCTTTCCTGCAAAAAACTGTCCTCGATCAAGGTGGGTCGTCGGATGCCTTGCTAGATTGATAAATAGGTTCGGTGCCGAGCCTGCCACCATCGGCGCTCATGTCATTGCCTAGTCGCCTTGTCGCGACGATCACCCGGAGACAATACCATGCAAGCCTCAGACGTCATGACCCCCAATGTCATCACGGTAACGCCCGATACCGACGTGCACGAGATCGCCCGGTTGTTGCTCGAACATCGTATCAGTGCCGTGCCGGTGGTCGATGCCGACCAGCAGGTATTGGGTATCGTCAGCGAAGGTGATCTGATACGCCGTGTGGAGAACGAGACCGACAAGCGGCAGTCATGGTGGCTGAGGTCGATCTTTGCTGGCGAGAGCCGGGCCAGCGATTACGTCAAGACCCATGGTCGCAAGGCGCATGAGGTCATGACCGCCGACCCCGTGGTCGTGGGCGAGGACGAGCCACTTTACAAGATCGCTACCCTGCTCGAGAAACACCATATCAAGCGGGTACCGGTGGTTCGCGATGGTCGGCTGGTCGGTATCGTCAGTCGGGCGAACCTGTTGCGGGGGTTCTCGGCAACCGCCCCGGATGCCACCACGCCGGTCACGGCGGACGATCGCGAGATTCGCGATGCCATCCTCAAGGAGATCAACGAAAATACCGGGCTGACGTTCGATCGCGTCAATGTCATCGTCCAGGATGGCGTCGTGCAGCTATGGGGCCTGGTGGAGTCCCAGGATGAGAAACGCGCGGCAGAGGTCGCTGCCGAGAACACCCCCGGCGTCAAACGAGTCGAAAACAACCTGGGCTTCTTGCCGATTGGCATGAGTAGCGTCTGATTCTCTCTCGTCCGGTAGGACACAAAACGACGGGGCGGCCCTTTGGCCGCCCCGTCGTCATTGCGACTTAACGTAAGTGACGGCACCAGGTATCCCCTTTGTCGAGGGGAAATTGTCTACCTGCGACAAACCGCCCTGCGGCAAAACGTCTCTTCCCATCAGTGTGTCGCATCCCGACAATCCTTTCCCCGCCGCCGGACCGAAGGCTTGACCGCACGGCTCGAGGTGCCATTCATGGCGGCTCAAGCTTCCGATGTGCTCCTCCCTGTCCTGCTGATTGGGGTGAAACGACCGGTTTCAAGGGGAGTGTCTGCTACGTCTATTGGCTTGTTTAGTAAGTAGCGTATTCATAACATTCTGCCTCCCCGCCCTGACGAGGTCGTACCATGAGAAGAAACTCCTGCTTGCGAGTGCTCGGCATTTTGCTGTGGCTATCGCTGCCCCTGCTGCTTGGCGGCTGCAGTTCGGCGCTTCTGGATCCCAAAGGTGAGATCGGTGTCGAGCAACGCACTCTGATACTGACCGCCTTCGGCCTGATGCAGATCGTCGTCATTCCCGTGATCGTAATGACGCTGCTTTTTGCCTGGCGCTACCGCCGCGGCAACAAAGAGGCTGCCTATCACCCCGAGTGGGCGCATTCCAATCGGATCGAGGCCGTCGTATGGCTCATTCCTTGCGTGATCATCGCCTTCCTGGCGGCATTGACCTGGTACACCTCGCATAGTCTGGATCCCCACAAGCCGTTGGCCGATGAAGAGGGGGAGGCACTTGAGATTCAAGCCGTGTCGCTGGATTGGAAGTGGCTGTTCATCTATCCCGAGCAGGGCATTGCCACCGTCAACGAACTAGCCTTCCCGGTCGATGTACCGGTGCACTTCCGGGTCAGCTCGGGGTCGGTGATGAACGCCTTCTTCATCCCGGACCTGGGCAGCCAGATCTACGCCATGGCGGGGATGGACAACGACGTGCACCTGATTGCCAACGAGGAAGGCACCTATCCCGGCCGGTCGACCAACTACAGTGGGGCGGGATTCTCGGGCATGACCTTCGAGGCGCATGCCACCTCGCAGCAGGAGTTCGATGCCTGGGTCGAGCAGGTGCGCCAGGCGCCGGAGACGCTGACCTTCCCCGAGGAGTACGACGCCTTGGCGCAGCCCAGCGAGGACCATCCGGTCGAGTACTTCTCCCAGGTGTCGCCTGGTCTTTACGAAAGCATCATCAAGAGTTTCCACACCGGTTCCGGGCATGACGACATGCACGGTGGCCATGGTGAGATGCTCATGAGCGCGGAGGCAGCGGAGTAACATCATGTTCGGAAAACTCAGCTTGGAAGCGATTCCCTATCACGAGCCGATCCTGGTGGCCGTGGGAATTGCCGTCATCATCGGTGGTCTCGCCCTGTTCGGTGCCTTGACCTATTTCCGCAAATGGAACTGGTTGTGGAGCGAGTGGTTCACCTCCGTGGACCACAAGAAGCTTGGCATCATGTACTTCATCGTGGCGCTGGTGATGCTGTTACGGGGCTTCGCCGATGCCATCATGATGCGTACCCAACTGGCCATGGCATCCGCCGGGTCAGCGGGGTATCTGCCTCCCGAACACTATGACCAGATCTTCACTGCCCATGGCGTGATCATGATCTTCTTCGTCGCCATGCCCATGGTCATCGGTCTGATGAACCTGGTGGTGCCGCTGCAGATTGGTGCCCGCGACGTTGCCTTCCCATTCCTCAACAACCTGAGCTTCTGGCTGTTCGCGGCTGGGGCGATCCTGGTCAACATCTCGCTGTTCGTCGGTGAATTCGCCAAGACCGGCTGGTTGGCTTATGCCCCGCTATCGGGAATCGAATACAGTCCCGGGGTCGGCGTCGACTACTGGATATGGGCATTGCAGATATCGGGGATCGGCACGACGCTCACCGGTATCAACTTCTTCGTGACCATCCTGAAGATGCGCACCAAGGGCATGACGCTGTTCCGCATGCCGATCTTCACCTGGACGTCACTGTGCGCCAACGTACTGATCATCGCTTCCTTCCCGATCCTGACGGCGACCATCGCCCTGCTGACGTTGGATCGCTACCTGGGAATGCACTTCTTTACCAACGATTTCGGCGGCAACGTGATGATGTACGTCAACCTCATCTGGGCCTGGGGTCACCCGGAGGTGTACATCCTCATCCTGCCGGCATTCGGCGTGTTCTCGGAAGTCATCGCGACCTTCGCCCGCAAGCGCCTGTTCGGTTACAACACCATGGTCTGGGCGACCGTGTGCATCACGCTGCTGTCATTCATCGTTTGGTTGCACCATTTCTTCACCATGGGAGCGGGAGCCAACGTCAATGCCTTCTTCGGCATCATGACGATGATCATCGCCATTCCCACCGGGGTGAAGGTCTTCAACTGGCTGTTCACCATGTATCGCGGCAGCCTCGAGTTTTCCTCGCCGGTACTGTGGACGCTGGGCTTCATCATCACTTTCACCTTGGGCGGCATGACCGGGGTAATGTTGGCGGTGCCGGCTGCCAACTTCGTGTTGCACAACAGCCTGTTCGTCATCGCGCATTTCCATAACGTGATCATCGGCGGTGTGTTGTTCGGGATGATGGCGGGCCTGACCTACTGGTTCCCGAAGGCCTTCGGCTTCAAGCTCGACGAGAAGTGGGGCAAGCGCTCCTTCTGGTGTTGGCTGGTGGGCTTCTACGTGGCCTTCATGCCGCTCTACGTGCTGAGCTTCTTCGGCGCCGTGCGCCGCATGCAGTCCTATGACAACCCCGAGTGGCAACCGTGGATGCTGCTGGCCTGGGTGGGCGCCGTCATCATCATGCTGGGTATCATCTGCACCGTGATCCAGTTCTGGGTCAGCATCCGTGATCGCCGCAAGTACGCGGATGTCACTGGCGACCCCTGGGATGGACGTACCCTGGAGTGGGCCACGTCCTCACCCGCGCCTTTCTACAACTTCGCGCATCTGCCGCAGGTCGATTCCGTCGACTGCTTCTGGGCGCAGAAGCAACAAGGCATCCAGGCGGTAAGCAAGGGGCCGTACCAGGACATCCACATGCCCAAGAACACTGCGGCCGGGCCGATCATCAGCCTGTTCGCGCTGATCCTGGGCTTTGCGCTGATCTGGCATATCTGGTGGCTGGCGATCGTCGGTGCCGCCGGAACCTTCGTCAGTTTCCTGGCGCGCATCTTCAACGATGATGTCGACTACTACGTGTCCGCCGCGGAAGTCGAGCGCATCGAGCGCGAGCATCAGCAACGGCTGAAGCTGCGCGAGCAGCAGCCCGAGGATGAGAGCGTGCCCAACACACGGTTTGGAATGCAGGTGTAATCATGACTACCGAAACATTGAGTCATCACGATGCGCATGATCACCATGATGCCGGAGGCATAAAGGTATTCGGCTTCTGGGTCTACCTGATGAGCGACCTGGTGATCTTCGGATCGTTGTTCGCCACGTACGCCGTGCTCATGAAGGGCACGGCCGGGGGCCCGACGGGAGCGGACATCTTCGAGCTGCCGTTCATCCTGGTCGAGACCTTCCTGCTGCTGTTCAGTAGCTTCACCTACGGCATGGCGGTGCTGGCGATGAATGCTGGCAGGATCGGGCAAATCAAGGCCTGGCTGGGTATCACCTTCCTGCTCGGCGCTGCCTTCGTGGGCATGGAAATCTATGAGTTCCAGCACTTGATCCATGAGGGCTTCGGTCCCGATCGCAGTGCCTTCCTGTCGGCGTTCTTCACCCTGGTCGGCACCCACGGCCTGCACGTGACCTTCGGCTTGATCTGGATCCTGGTGATGCTCGTGCAACTCCATACCAAGGGTCTGAACGACGTGACCCGACCGAGGATCCTGTGCCTGAGCCTGTTCTGGCACTTCCTCGACATCGTCTGGATCTGTGTCTTCTCTTTCGTCTACCTGATGGGAGTCCTGTGAGATGAGCGATTCGCACTCTGCGCACGGCAGCGTCAAGTCCTATGTCATGGGGCTGATCCTATCCATCGTGCTGACCGTGATTCCGTTCGCCGTGGTGATGAGCGGTGCATTGAGCACCATGGCCATGGTCGCAGTCATCGTCGTCACGGCGACACTGCAGATTCTCGTGCAATTGATCATGTTCATGCACATGAACACCAAGTCGGACGAGGGGTGGAACTTCCTCTCCTTTGTCTTCACGGTGACGATACTCGTCCTGGTCGTCGGAGGTTCGCTGTGGATCATGCATCATCTGCATCTGAACACGATGATCGGCTGATGCCGCGTCATGGAGTGGTCAAGGACCTCTTTATCCTGACCAAGCCAGGGATCATCGGCGGTAACCTGATCTCCGTCATTGGCGGCTATTTTCTGGCCGCCCGCGGTGAGTTCGACCCGTTGTTGTTTCTCTCCGCGCTGATCGGTCTGGCCTTGGTGATCGCGTCGGGCTGTACGTTCAACAACGTCATCGATCGCGATATCGATGCCGTCATGCGGCGCACTCGCGATCGCCCGCTGGTGCAGGGACGCATCTCGCCCGCCGTGGCGCTTTGTCAAGCCACATTGCTGGGCATTGCGGGCTTCGTGCTGTTGGCGTTCGGCACCAACCCCTTGACGGTGGGCTTGGCGGCGTTCGGCTTCGTGATTTATGTCGGTGCCTATAGCCTGTACATGAAACGGCACTCCGAGTACGGCACGTTGGTGGGCAGCCTGTCGGGGGCTGTGCCACCGGTAGTAGGATATTGTGCCGTGACCGGGCACTTCGACCCGGGGGCGCTGACACTGCTGATCATCTTCAGCCTGTGGCAGATGCCGCATTCCTACGCTATCGCTATCTTCCGCCTCGAAGATTATCGGGTGGCTTCGATCCCCGTGCTGCCGGTGGTCAGGGGAATTGCAACGGCCCGACATCACATCCTCGGCTATATCCTGGCCTTCATTGCTGCCACGCTGACGCTCAGCCTGGCGGGCTATGCCGGCCCGGGCTATCTTGCCGTCGCGTTGGTCATGGGGCTCTATTGGCTGTATCTGGCGCTGCAGGGGTACCGTGCTCGCGACGAGGCGCATTGGGCGAGACGCATCTTCGGCTGCTCGATCCTCACCATCACGGCACTGAGCCTGATGATGTCGCTGGATTCGACCCTCGGGGCGCTGCCCCTCTTGTGAGCTGACTCACTTTCCTCCTGGGCGGCCATCCGTCCACAGTTGCGTTGAAACAGCATCGCGATACGCCTGCCTATACTGTCAGGGATGCCCAAGCGGGCATCCTTGGCGGTATGCCGTTCATACGGATAGCAGGAGATTTCGGATGCTGACTCATGTCTGGGGGCTGTTGGCCCATCCCTATCGGGAATGGAAGCAGATGCATGACGAACGGGAAACGGTGACGCACCTCTATGCGCACCATGTGTTCGTCATGGGCGCGATTCCCGTGATCTGCGCCTATATCGGTACCACCCAAGTCGGATGGGGATTGGGAGGAGAGCGCACCATCAAGCTGAACCTGTTGGATGCGTTCTATGCCGGTATCGCTTTCTACATCGCGATCCTGGCTGCGGTGTTCGTGATGGGAAGCGTGATCCACTGGATGGCGCAGCGCTACGCCAATCCGCCCAGCCGTCGGCGTTGCGTGATCTTCGCCGGGTATCTCGCCACGCCCATGTTCTTGAGTGGGATGGTGGCGCTCTATCCCTTGGTCTGGCTGTGCTTGCTGGCGGGGATCATTGGGCTCTGCTATACCGCCTATCTCCTCTATGTGGGCATACCCGCCTTCCTCGATATCAGCAGTGAAGAAGGCTTCATCGTCTCCAGCACGACCCTGGCGATAGGCGTGCTGGTGCTTGAGGCACTATTGGCGGTGACGGTGCTGTTGTGGGGATATGGCGAGCGAATCCTGCTATCGCTGTTTTAAGCATGACCGTACCGAAGAGCATCTGGAGAAGAGGGCGGCCCAATGGGTCGCCCTCGTCGTTATCGTTGAACCACGTAAGATCGGCTAGGGTGTGCTTTCCAACTGTGCCAGCGCCTTCTCGAGTCGTGCCACGGCGCCGTCCACGTCATGCAGCTTGTCCAGGCCGAACAAGCCGATGCGGAAGGCTTGGTATTCATCGCCTTCGTCGCACATCAGCGGTACTCCGGTGGCTACCTGCAGGCCGGCCGCCATGAACTTGCCCGCTATGGCGCCATCCCCGGTATAGCTGACCACCACGCCAGGCGCCTTGAAGCCCTCGGCTGCCACGCTCACGAAACCTCGCTCTTCGAGCAGGGCGCGTACTCGTTGACCGAGCTCCCACTGTTCGTCGCGAACCTTGTCAAAGCCGTAGTCGGCGGTTTCTTGCATGATGTTGCGCAGGCGCCGCAAGCCATCGGTGGGCATGGTGGCGTGGTAGGCATGACCGCCGCTCTCGTAGGCTTGCATGATCTCATGCCACTTGCGCAGATCGGCAGCGAAGCTGGTGCTGGTGGTGGTTTCGAGTCGCTCCAGGGCACGTGGAGAGAGCATCACCATGGCACAGCACGGTGAACCGCTCCAGCCTTTTTGCGGCGCGCTGATCAGCACGTCGACGCCACTTTCGCGCATGTCCACCCACAACGTGCCGGAGGCGATGCAGTCGAGCACGAACAGCCCGCCGACCCGGTGTACGGCATCAGCGACCTCTTTCAGGTAGTCGTCGGGCAGCAACATGCCCGAGGCGGTTTCCACGTGCGGAGCGAAGACCAGGTCCGGTCGTTCGGCCTCGATGGCGGCTACGACCTCGTCGATGGGCGCCGGGATGAAGGGTGCCTGCGCTTCCTCGACGACACGGCGTGCTTTCAGCACCGTCGAAGTGGCGGGGATATCGCCCATCTCGAAGATTTGAGTCCAGCGGTAGCTGAACCAGCCATTGCGGATTACCAGGGTCTTCTTGCCGGTGGCGAACTGCCGGGCTACCGCCTCCATGCCGAAGGTACCGCTACCAGGCACGATCACTGCCGCTTCGGCACTGTAGACGTCCTTCAGGGTCCGGGAAATGTCGCGCATCACCCGCTGGAATGACTGCGACATGTGATTCAACGAACGATCGGTATAGACCACCGAATACTCGAGCAGTCCATCGGGGTCCACGTCGGGTAGCAAGCCTGGCATTTCGATCTCCTGGAATAAGCAAGGTCTCCCAGAATATGTGTTAGCCCGGCGATTCGCTACCTCCCTTCTAAAAGCCGATGCGGGTGCCGTTCTTCAGTGCATCCTCGCTGCTTACCCGGGCCATCTCGCTGCCGATCATTTCGTCGCTATCGTCGATGAAGGTCAGGATGCCATGGGTGAACCCCATAGGGCGCAGCAGATCCTTGGCCTCTTCGATCGCATGGAAGTGGATAGGCTGTTGATGGTTGTCAACGAGCTGATAGGATTTTTGCTCATCGTGCAGGTGTACCAGATAGACACCCGCTCGGCAGGAGCAAAGCTCCACTTCCGGCTTGGGGTCGCGATGGGCAAGCGAGCGGAGCTGGTGTTGAGTCACATTCTCTAGGGTATCGGTCCTTGGGGTCATGCTAGCGTCTCCTCGTTGAGCATTGGAGAACCAGCCGTCGCTGGAGAAACCAGCGGAATACTCTCTTACCATAGCGCCGTATGGGTAGGCTGCAAGCAAGGACGGTGCCGATCGTCGAACGACGAAAGCGATCGGGTCAAGAGCACATTGCAAGTCCGAGAGTTGTGAGCCAAACTTCATGAGAGTAAGAAAACGCTGTTTCCTAAGTGGGAGGTGGCCCATGAAACTGTTTGCCATATCCGCCGCTACACTACTGATGGTTGGCACTGCCGCCACGGTCCAGGCACAGTCATTCCAGTCCGCCAGCTATCCCCAGATCTATGTCGGCGGTGATGCCATGTTCTGGGAGCTCGACCCCGATCGTGGGCCCTCCGCCGACAGCGTCGGCCTGCGCTTGCGTGGTGGTGCTCAGCTCAGTGACTACTTTGCTGTGGAAGGGCATTTAGGCAGCGGCGGTTCCGATACCAACCGCGGTCTGGAGACTGAACTGGATTATGTGGTTGGCGCCTATGCCAAGGGCATCCTGCCGGTGGCCGACGAATTCCGTCTCTATGGCCTGGCTGGCTATAGCGAGGTGAAGGGCCTATTTCCCGACAATGATCGGGAAAATGACTTCTCCTACGGCGCTGGCGCCGAGTTCGACATAATGCCCAATGTCTCGGTCGGTGCCGATTACATGCGCTATCTCGATGAATCCGACTTTACCTTCGATGCCGCCAGCGTCGGCGTGATTTATCGTTTCTGACGCGTTCCATGTCCGCCGCAGCCAAAACTGCCCCGCCGGTAACGGCGGGGGCATCAAGTACCATATTTCTATAGCCAACTACCCGCGATCAGATAGGCGAAAAGCGCAATGAACGCGACGGCCAGGGCGAAGGGAATCTGTGTCTTGATGTGATCGATATGGTCGGATGCCGCACCGGTGGAGGCCAGCACCGAGGTGTCCGAGAGTGGTGAGCAGTGGTCGCCGAATACGCCTCCTCCCGCCACGGCTGCCACGGTGGCGTAGACCAGCGGCGTGACCTGATCACTGGTAAAGGTGAAGGCGATCGGTACGGACAATGGCATCATGATCGCGAAAGTGCCCCAGGAGGTTCCGGTGGAAAAGGCGATCACCGCGGCGATAAGGAAGGTCATGGCAGGTAGCAGTGAGGGAGTCAGCCAATCCTGCGTTACTTCCACGATATAGGTGGCGGTGCCCATGTCCTTGGACAGTTGGTTCAGCGAATAGGCCAGGGCGAGAATGACGATTGCGGGCATCACCCCTTTCATCCCGGAAATAGCCGTTTTCATGATGTCATGGAAGGGAATGCCCTGCAGTCGCATGAGCACACCCAGCGTCACGGATGCCGCCAGAAACGCTTCCATGGTCTTGGCGGAACCCATGACGATGAAGGTGCCCACGGCGACGCCGATGACGATCAGTACCGGTAAGAAGAAGTTGAGGAACAGCGAAGTGCGGACGCTGCCATATGGTTGGATATCGGTAAGCTCTTCTCCGACCAGCGGTTCGGCGCCGTCCCGCAGTACTTTGCCTTCTTCCTGTGCGCGCTTTTCCGCTCGGCGCATCGGGCCGAAGAGGGGAACGATACCGACGATCACCAGGCCGACCGTCAGCACGGAAAGCCAGGCATATATGTTGTAGGGGATCGCCCCCAGGAAAACCGACATGGCCTGCCCAGCGTCCTCGATGGGGCCCATGCCGATCAGCAACCCGGAGATGAACACCGCCCAACCGGTGATCGGTACCAGAACGCTGACGGGGGCCGATGTGGAGTCGGCGATATAGGCCAGCTTCTCCCGGGAGACCTTGTAGCGGTCGGTCAGTCCGCGCACGGTGGTGCCGACGAACAGCGGGCTGAAATAGTCGCTGAAGAACACGAACATTCCCATGAACCAGCCGACGAGTTGAACGCGTACCCGCGATAGGGCCCGGCGCTCTATCCAGGAAGTGAAGTTCTGGATGGCGCCGGTGCGCTGGAAGAACGCGATGACGGTGCCGATGAACAGTTCGAGCAAGAGTATCCACGAGAAACTGGTGGTGCCCAACGTCTCTTTGAGGAGAGTCGGAAAGCCCATGAGCCCCTTGTCCATCGACATGACGCCGACGAAACAGGCGACGGCAAGGGAGAACACGGTGTTGCGCGTGACGAAAGCCAGCAGGATGGCAAGTGCCGCCGGCATGACCGACAGCAGCCCAAGATGATCGTGAAGGTCCATTGGTTACCTCGATTGTTGTTGTGGATGAAAATGCTCAGGTTTCGCGGCTGGCCTTACGCCGTTCCAGCGCCGCCGTGAGATGGAAACCGATGCGGCGGACTGGCTCGGGGGGCATCCAACTGGCACGGCCGAAGAGCGCCTGGATATCCTCGACCGGCAGGCCAAGGGCATGACGTGCCAGGGCATTGCCAAGAAAGGTGCCCTTGACGATGCCGCCACCATTGCAGCCGGCCGAGACATACAGGCCCGGCTGAATCTCGCCCCATAGGGGGGCGCCGTTATGGGTCAGCCCGGTGGTGCCGCCCCACACACGCTCGAATCGAATCGGGGCGAGCTCGGGAAAGCGGGCTTCCAGACTTGCTTTCAGCGAGTCCTCGATTCGGGTGTTGCTTGCCTCGCGCTCGTAGCTGTATCGCGAGCGGATCATCAGGCGTCCATCGGAGGTCGTGCGTAACGTGCAGCCGAGTCGATGCGCCGGCAGTAGCCCCCAGGTTTGGGGCATGATCCGCGTGCGATTCGAGTCCGCCAGCACAGCAGTCACGGCGGCATAGGTATAAATGGCCGTCAGGCGTGACGCATCGGCGCCGAAAGCGCGTGCAAAGGCGTTGTTGGCGAGAATGACCCGAGGCGTGCGTATTTCGCCTTCGGCGGTGATGACACGCCAGCTTTCGTTATCTCGATGAATGGCGGTGGCCGGGCACTGTTCGTGCAACTCGACGTTTGCGGGGAGCGTTTCCGCCAATCCCCGGATCAAGGCGGCGGGCTGCACGAGGTAACAGTCAGGCGAGTAGAGGCCTTCCGTGTAGTAGCGTGTGCCGATTCGCTCGGCCAGCGCATCACCGTCCAGGGTGTCGTAACGCAGCTTGGCGGAGTCAAGGAATGCGCGATACGAGGCCAGGAATTGGCGTCCGGCGGGGCTACTGGCCGCGCGATAGGTGCCGCTATGCTGGAGCTGGCAGTCGATGCCATGCGCTTCGACACGCTGACGCAATCGCGCCATGGTCTGGCGGGTCAGCGCATTCAGGCGAGACATCCGTTCGAGTTCCTTGGGGCTGGCATCGTTGGCCAGTGCGATTTCCAGCATGAAACCGGAATTTCGCCCGGGGCTGCCTTCGCCGAGACGTTCGGCATCGAGGATCTTGATTCGGTCGTGGGGCCGGGCGTCTTGCCATGCCATGGCGGCGGCAAGGCCGGTATAGCCGGCACCGACGATTACCAGGTCGGCTGTGGCATCGCCGCGCAAGGTGGGGAAAGGTTCACGGTCCGGCAGCCACAGATTCCAGCCGCAGGGGCGTTCGTGAGAGGGAAGGTTAGGCCAGGCCATGCGGGCTTATTCCACGTACAACAGGCCGTGTGCCTGCTGCACCATCTCGAGGGCCTCGGCCTGCATGCTTTCCAGCACCTCTTGCTTATGGGATTCGGTCATGCGCGATTTGAGCATCGAACAGCTCATCGCTCCGAGGGGATGCCCACTATGGTCGAGAATGGGGATGGCCAGTCCGGTATATTCCGGCAGTTGCGAGCCTTCGACACCTCGTGCATAGCCGGTCTTCAAGAGGTGGTGGATCTCGACTTCGACGTTGGTGGGGGAGATGTTGTAGTCGGACTGCAGGCGAGAAGCATTGTGCATGAGGATCGCCTTGCGCTCCGATTCCCCGAGATAGGCGAGCAGCGCGATGGACGCCTGGCCGACACCCAGAGGCAGGCGTCCACCGGTTGCGCGCACGAAGCTGCCGACCGGATAGTCTCCGTTCTGGACTTCGAGACACACCGCATTGACGCCATCGCGGGCGAAAAGATAGAAGCTGTCGCCGAGGCGTTGGGCCAGCGACAGCAGTCGGGGACGTGCCAGGTCGCGCAGCCCGGCTCCGTTGCCGGCCTGGGCGCCGAGAACCAGTAGCTCATAGCCCAGCAGATAACGACCCCGGATCGGCGAGGGACGCAGGAACCCTTGCTCCTTGAGCCCTTTCAACAGCCGATAGATCGTCGGGCGACTGAGGTCGATGGCATCCAGGTAGTCGTCGATGCTTGCCCCACGATAGCCACAGGCAGCGGTGACCTGTAGTACCTGCATGGCATGCACCAGAGTCGAGGGACCTTGTGCCGTGGGATGGCGATTGGACGTCATTATCGTGTCACGGGTTGATGAGCCAGCCCACAGCTTAGCGAGATAAAATCGGAAGTTCGTCTCGTATAATGAGATGTTGTAAAAGACACAGGGCCGCATGGTGCGGCCCTGTGTTCGAGATCGGTTACCGTGGCGGTAACGTGTTCGGTCGACCTCAGACCTCCTTGTAGAGCTCGGCGCCTTCGCGGCGGAACTTCTCGGCCTGCTCCTCCATGCCCTTCATCACTGCTTCCTGGTCGCCGTCAAGCCCCTTCTCCTTGGCGTAGTCGCGGACTTCCTGGCTGATCTTCATCGAGCAGAACTTGGGCCCGCACATCGAGCAGAAGTGGGCCACCTTGGCTGAGTCCTTGGGCAGGGTCTCGTCGTGGTACTCGCGCGCGGTGTCCGGGTCGAGGCCTAGGTTGAACTGGTCTTCCCAGCGGAACTCGAAGCGCGCTTTGGACAACGCGTTGTCGCGACGCTGGGCGGCCGGATGCCCCTTGGCCAGGTCGGCGGCGTGGGCGGCAATCTTGTAGGTGATGATGCCGGTCTTGACGTCGTCCTTGTTGGGCAGGCCAAGGTGTTCCTTGGGGGTGACGTAGCACAGCATGGCACAGCCGTACCAGCCGATCATCGCCGCACCGATGCCGGAGGTGATGTGGTCGTAGCCCGGGGCGATGTCGGTGACCAGCGGCCCGAGGGTGTAGAAGGGCGCCTCGTCGCAGTACTCGAGCTGCTTGTCCATGTTCTCTTTCACGAGGTGCATGGGCACGTGGCCGGGGCCCTCGATCATCACCTGCACGTCGTGCTTCCAGGCGATCTTGGTCAGCTCGCCGAGGGTCTTGAGCTCGGCCATCTGCGCCTCGTCGTTGGCGTCGGCCACCGAGCCGGGGCGCAGGCCGTCACCCAGCGAGAACGCCACGTCATACTGCTTGCAGATCTCGCAGATCTCCTCGAAATGGGCATAGAGGAAGCTCTCCTGGTGGTGGAACAGGCACCACTTGGCCATGATCGAGCCGCCGCGGGAGACGATGCCGGTGACCCGCTTGGCGGTCAGTGGCACATAGCGCAGCAGCACGCCGGCGTGGATGGTGAAATAGTCCACGCCCTGCTCGGCCTGCTCGATGAGGGTGTCGCGGAACACCTCCCAGGTCAGATCCTCAGCGACGCCGTTGACCTTCTCCAGCGCCTGGTAGATGGGCACGGTACCGATCGGCACCGGGGCGTTGCGAATGATCCACTCGCGGGTCTCGTGGATGTTCTGCCCGGTGGAGAGGTCCATGATCGTATCGGCGCCCCAGCGGATGCCCCAGGTCATCTTGTCGACCTCTTCCTCGATCGAGGAGGTCACCGCCGAGTTGCCCAGGTTGCCGTTGATCTTCACCAGGAAGTTGCGGCCGATGATCATCGGCTCGGATTCCGGATGGTTGATGTTGTTGGGAATGATGGCACGGCCCGCCGCCACTTCCTGACGTACGAATTCGGGGGTGATCTCCTCGGGCAGCTTGGCGCCGAAGCTCTGGCCCGGGTGCTGGTGACCTAGGATACGCTCGACCTCTTCCGTCCCCAACGCCTGGCGGCGCTGATTCTCGCGAATGGCGATGAATTCCATCTCCGGGGTGATGATGCCCTGGCGTGCGTAATGGAGTTGGGTGACGTTCTTACCGGGCTTGGCCCGACGGGGGGTACGGGTCAGGTCGAAGCGCAGCGGCGCAAGCATCGGGTCATTGGCACGGCGCTGGCCATATTCGCTGGTCGGACCGTCGAGGAATTCGGTGTCGTCACGCTCGTCGATCCAGGCACGGCGCAGCTCGGGCAACCCTCGGCGCAGGTCGATACAGGTATCCGGATCGGTGTACGGGCCTGAGGTGTCGTAGACCAGCAGCGGCGGGTTCTGTTCGTCGGCGCCGGAAGTCTTGGTCGGCGACAGCGAAATCTCGCGGAACGGCACGCGGATGTCGGGGCGCGAGCCTTCGACGTAGACCTTGCGCGAGCCTGGCAAGGGTTTGACGGCAGCATCATCGACGCGAGCGCTCTCGGCGAGAAAGTGGGCGGTTTTTGCCATGTGAGGGTTCTCCCTTCCTTAATAAGCCAGCGTGTGGTCGTCTGGGAGGACCGGCGGGGAAGGGACAGGGGCAGGTTGGATCGGATGCCTGCTTGTCGCTTGATCCCTACGCTGGTCCTAGCCAGTTCAGGTTCAACGGGATCCATGCTCGGGCGCTGATATCGCGCCGCATGATCTCAGCCGCTCTCAACGGCACCCCGTCAAGCGAGTGGGTTCATCAAGTGATTATCAGAAGGCCCGGTCGAGGCCCATTTGCCAGAAATCGATCTCCAGTCGTGTGGCATCGCGAAAGAGGGTGGTCAATTCCTGGAAGCGGCTCGGCGATACATCGGCGAGTCGGGTATCCAGCCAGTCGATTTCGGCGCGCATCGCGGCCTGGAAGTCAGGGCTTGCATACATGGCGATCCACGCCTCGAAGGGGTTGGCCTCGCCGCGTAGCGTGAATTCCTGGGACTCCAGCCAGTTGGCGACCTCGCCATAGCCTACCAGGCACGGAGCCAGTGCCACGTGCAGGTCGAGCAGATCGCCGCGGCTGCCGGCGTCGAGCACGTAGCGGGTATAGGCCAGGGTAGCCCGGGCCTCGGGCAACGTGGCCAGGTCGTCTTCATCGATGCCCCAAGTGCGACAGTAGTCGATATGCAGGCCAAGCTCGACATCGAGAATAGCCTTGAGGCCTTCATGAGCCTGGCGCAATTCGTCGAGCGTTCGGCTCTTGTAGGCGGCCAGGGCATAGGCACGCGCGAAATGCAGCAGGAACAGATAATCCTGTTGCAGATAGTGACGAAAGGCGTCCTCCGCGAGAGTGCCAGCACCCACCCGACGCACGAAATCGTGCTCGATGTAGGCGCGCCAGTCAGCCTGGCAGGCGGCTTTCAGATCATCGAAGCGGTAACCCATGACATCTCCGGTCGATGGCAACTGATCCGGAGGTCGGGCAGGGGGGAGGTGGAGTGGGACAAAACGCCACCGCCTGATTCCCTACGCCGGTACACGCCTGCCAAGGCACCATGCCCCGGCACGCTCACCCGGATCAGGTTCCACGGGATCGGCGCTGCTGTTCGCCTTGCAAACTGCGCCATCTCAGCCGGATTCACCGGCACCCCGTCAAGCGAGTGTGGTCAGTCTAGGTGATGGCGATTATTGCCGCAATGCCTCGACATCGATCATCGAATCTTCGCCGATGCACTCGGCGCTTCCTCGGGGGAGGCATGAGTGGCCAACCAGCGCACATCGACGGAGAAGGAAACCAACAGCAGCAGTAGCGCCGTGCCACTCAGCAGCGCTGCCTGGTCATGGCCGACGACCGGTAACAGGCACACCAGTAAGGTGGCGACCTGCCACACGCAGACGACCTTGCGCCGGCGGCTGTCGGGCAATTCGGCGCGCAGCCAGGTCCAATACCAGCTGGCAGCGACGAACGCATAGCGCATGGCGCCGATCGCCAGCACCCAGGCACCCACCTTGTCGAGCACCATGAGAGCGGCGCACAGTACCAGGATGAAGAAGGCATCGACTTCCATGTCGAAACGGGCGCCGAAGGTACTGACCGTACGGGTTCGCCGTGCTACCCAGCCATCGAGCCCGTCGAGCAGCAAGGCGATGAAAGCCAGGCAGGCCAGGGCAACGGCCTGGCGCGCCATGAACTCGGGAAACGGCAAGGTTCCGGCCATCATCGTCACCAACACGGCGCGCAGCAGAGTGATGCGATTGGCCCAGCCCCGCCACAGACGCGTATCGGAAAACGCGCGGAGCAAGCCGGCCGGGCGAGTAGGCGATGGCGGCTCATCCATCGGCGGTTTTCCCCTAGCCTTCTATGCTGAGTGGAAGAGTGTGATTGGTTGAGCGTAGATCTGGTTGCCCAACAACCACAAGTACAGTGTCATGTCACCAATTTCCGCCAAGGCATTCTGGCTCCTGGCCCCCGGCCATGGGGCATTGCGTGACGAGTCGTTGCCACCACTGGGGCGTGACGAGGTCCGGGTTAGGACACGCTATAGTGCCGTCAGTCGCGGGACCGAGGCGCTGGTGTTCAACGGTCAGGTACCGACCAGCGAATATCAGCGCATGCGTGCTCCGTTCCAGAGTGGCGACTTCCCCGCCCCGCTCAAGTACGGCTATGCCAGTGTCGGCATCGTCGAAGCGGGTCCTGAGACGCTGCGCAATCGGCATGTGTTCTGTCTCTATCCGCATCAGGATCGCTATGTGGTGCCAGCCGGTGCCGTGCAGCCTCTGCCCGATGGCCTTCCCCCGGAGCGAGCGGTGCTGGCAGCCAATATGGAAACCGCTCTCAATGGCGTATGGGATGCAGCACCGAGTCTCGGCGATCGAGTTCTGGTGATCGGTGCCGGCGTCGTCGGGGCGCTGGTTGCCTATCTGTGTGCCCGCATTCCCGGCACTCGGGTGCGGTTAGTGGATATCGAGCCGCGGCGCGCCGAACTGGCCGAGGCGCTGGGTGTCGGCTTTTGCTCCCCCCCGCAGGCGCCGTGCGACAACGACTTGGTGGTGCACGCCAGCGGCAACCCCGGCGGGCTGCGCCGCGCCCTCCGGCTTGCCGGGCCGGAAGCCACCGTGCTGGAAATGAGCTGGTATGGTGAGCAAGAGGTCGGTTTACCGTTGGGCGAGGCCTTCCATGCCCGGCGGTTGACCCTGCGCTCGAGCCAAGTCGGTGGTATCGCTACGGCGCGGCGCCCGCGGTGGGATCATCACCGGCGCCTGGCGTTGGCTCTCGAACTGCTGGCGGACGAGTGTCTCGATGCCCTGATCAGCGGCGAGAGCGATTTTCTCGACCTTCCCGAGACCATGCCGGACCTCGTCTCCGGCAGTGGCGAGGTGCTGTGTCATAGGCTGCGCTACCCCTGACCGGCCATCGCCCTTTTTGGACAACGCCTGAGAAATGGAGAAGCGCATGTTCAGCTTGACCGTTCGAGATCACTTCATGATTGCTCACAGCTTCGGTAGCGAAGCCTTCGGCCCGGCCCAACGCTGCCATGGTGCCACCTATGTCGTCGACGTGACCTTCAAGCGACCGGATCTCGATCGCGACGACCTGGTCGTGGATATCTGCCGGGCCAGCGAAGCGCTGCATGAAGTGCTGGTCGAGTTCCATCTGCAAAACCTCGATGAGTTCGAGGAGTTCAAGGGGCATAACACCACCACCGAGTTTATGGCGCGGGTGGTTTTCGAACGTTTGGCCAAGGTCGTGCACAAGGGGCGACTGGGAGAAAACGCCAAGGGGCTTACCGCCATGTGCGTGACACTGCACGAATCGCATGTCGCCTGGGCCAGCTACGAGGGGGCGCTGTGACGACATCCGTGACTCTGATCGTTGCCGGCGACCCGGCTCAGCTCACTGGCGGCTATGTCTACGACGCGCGTATTGCGGAGGTGCTGCGGGCACGGGGCTGGCGGGTCGAGGTGACCGGTCTTGAGGGAACATTCCCTGAACCGAATGCCGTGGCAGCTCAAGCCCTGGAAACAGCATTGGTCCGTCAGGCGGATGGCGCGCGGGTGGTTATCGATGGCCTGGCCATGGGCGCTCTGCCCGAAGTGGTGGCGGCGCATGGGCGACGGCTCGACATCACCGCGCTGGTGCATCATCCGCTGGCCGATGAAACCGGCCTTGATGATGCCGAACGTACACGCTTTACGATCAGCGAAACCCGCGCTCTGTCGGCGGTCGGGCGAGTCATCGCCACCAGTGCATTCACGGCGCGACGGCTGGCGGATTTCGGCGTGCCCGCCACCAAGGTGGCGGTGGTCGAACCTGGCGTCGAATCCGCGCCCTTGGCGGCCAGCGTGGTGAATGAAGATGACGAGCGTTGCCAGCGCCTGTTGTGCGTGGCCACTGTGACGCCTCGCAAGGGGCATGAGGTACTGGTCGAGGCCTTGGCGTCGTTAACCGATTGCGTCTGGTGGTGCGATTGCATCGGCGGGCTCGACCGCGACCCGGCACATGCAGAACGAGTTGCAGCGTCGATCGCCGCGCATGGGCTGGATCAGCGCCTGCGGCTGCTCGGCGAGCGCGCCCGCGAGGCGTTGGGGGAGGCTTATCATCAGGCGGATTTGTTCGTGCTGCCCTCGTATTACGAAGGTTACGGCATGGTGGTTACCGAGGCCTTGGCGCATGGTTTGCCGGTGATCACCACCACCGGTGGCGCGCTGGCGCATACCTTGCCGGCCGGGGCGGGACTGGCGGTGCCACCTGGCGATGCCATGGCGCTGAGCGATGCCTTGCGGCAATGGTTCGACGAACCCGACCTGCGGGCACGGTTGCGTCTCGGCGCTCGCGAGGCTCGCGGCCGTCAGCATGATTGGCAGGACGCTGGCGATGCTTTCGCTGCCGCCCTGGAACGGCCTCCTCTGGCATCACCCGATAGGGAGGGAGGGCCACCATGAACGTTTCCGCGCTGGGCAGCCGTTTCGACTTTGATTGGCTGGCGCTGCGTGAGCGCGCCGATGACCGGGCCCGCAGTCGGCGTTTGACGCGGCTGGCCGCCGACTGGTTGTCGCGGAGTGAAGCTCCCCTGGTGCTGGTCGATCTTGGCAGTGGTGCCGGCAACAACCCGCGTTTTCTGGCACCACGTTTACCTGGCCCCCAGCACTGGCGCCTGGTCGATCATGATCATGACCTGCTTGTCCAGGCCGCTCATCGCTGTCGAACGCTATGCGATAGAGAGGGGAGAGCAATAAGCGTAGAGACACAGGCGTATGACTTGGCGGATCTCGACGCTTCCTGGTGGGAGGGGGCTTACCTGGTCTGTGCCTCGGCCTTGTTCGATCTGGTGTCCCGCGACTGGACAGCGCGTTTCGCTGCCGCTTGTGTGCGACGAAGCATCGCTGTGCTGTTGACCCTGAGTGTCGATGGTCGCTGGGCTTTCGTCGATGAGCAGGGTTCGTTTTTCGATGACGAGGAGGATGCCTGGGTCAATGCCCTGTTCAATTCCCATCAGCGTCGCGACAAAGGCTTGGGAGCTGCGCTGGGTGGCACGGCCCCGACGGTGTTATGCGATGTCTTCGTCGAGCATGGCTATGCCGTAGAGACGGCATCCAGCCCCTGGCAACTGCCCGCTGGGGAGCCCGACACCTTGGCTCTTGCCGGCGCCCTGGTGGATGGCTGGTTTGATGCCGCCAGCGAACAGGCGCCTGCAGCGCACGCTCGCCTGGCCTCTTGGCACGCTCGGCGTCGCACTGCCTTGGCTCGTGGGGAGCTTGGTGTGTGGGTTGGGCATGGAGATGTCTTCGCGAGCCCTAGTAACCACTGAAGGAAGTGGTCAAGTCTAGGTCGACGAGTAGGTCGTCGCCGCACTCGAAGCGTCGCCACGTGGGGCGCAGTGCCTGGTCGAGCGTCGCAATTGGAGCCAGCTCCAGTCCCGCGCGGCCTGAACCGATCAGAAGTGGCGCCACTAGCAGATGAAGACGCTGCAGTGCCCGAGCTTCAAGGAAGCGTGACACCGTCTTTCCTCCACCTTCGATCAATACACGCTGCAGGCCCAAGCTTGCCAGTCGTTCGAGAATCGCCCCCGGCTCGACACCGTTGACCGTTTGCGGCATCGCGATCCGCACGACATGCTCACCCACTGACCCGGAGGGAGTCACGCCTTCACCGACCAGGTGCAGGGTCGGCGCCTCGGCGACCTGGAAGACATGGCTGCTGGCCGGCACGCGACCACGAGGGTCGAGCACTACCCGATACGGCTGGCGACCGTTGACATGGCGCACGCTGAGTCGCGGATCGTCGGCGACGACGGTGCCAGCCCCCACCAGAACGGCGTCGACCAGGGCGCGCAAGCGGTGCAGGTGTACGCGACCGGCAAGTCCATTCACATAATGCGAGTGACCGGAAACGGTGGCGATGCGACCGTCGAGGCTCTGCCCAAGTTGCGCGATTGCCAGGGGAGCGTCTTCGGAGACTAACGGCAGCAGGCAGTCGAGCAGGTCACGGGCCTCGTCGGGCAGGGGCGTCGTTGCATGCCAGGTGCCGCCTCGTTCGACGCAGAAGTGGATATCTTGGATGGTGAGACGCAGCAAGGGCGACGTTGACCAGTCGTGTTCGCGGGCCCGGCGTATGCAATCCCAGGCCGCCTCGAGCAGCGAGGCATGGTGGGGAGTGTGGGACATGCGGCCTCCGGTCCAGAACGGGATTCACTTCATGTGTAGTCCATTATCGGCGTACGACCGTTCCCCCAGTCAGGGGATGGCCCATGCAGCGGGTCGAACGTGACGGGCATTCGCTTGGCGGTCACTCCGCCTTGGGTCGAGATTGAAAGTTCTCGACGCTCATGGTGTGGGTTTCGCGCAGGATGCGTGCCAGGCGTTTTGCATAGTGAGCGACCAGTCGCTCGCCCAGTTCGGGCGTGCCCAGCCGAGCGTTTCCTACCGCTCCGCCGGGATGCAGATCCTCTGCCAGCCAGGCGAAGGCAGCCTCGCCTTCGGGGCCCAGTAGCAAACCCGCATCGGCCATGGTCTTGCCCCATGAAACGGGATGATCAAGGTGCTCGAGACGCACCTTGTGGGGCGCGATATGGCGCATCATGGCGGTTTCCACCGCGCCGCCGTGCAACCCGTGGCGGAGTTCCTCGGCAGGCAGTCCCCCGCTGGGCAGCATGCCCGGCGGTGGCATGCGCATGTAATGGGACTTGACCACCAGCAGGCCATGGCGTCGTCGTAGGGTCAATGCGGCGAGATCCATCACCGCCGGGTTGCCGCCGTGAGCGTTGAACAGCACCAGGCGCTTGAGCCCGGCACGTGCCACGGCTTCGCCGTACGTCTCCAACGTAGCGATGGCGATCGCTGGCGGCAGGCTCAGGGTGCCCGGAAAACTCAAGTGCTCATCGCTGGCGCCCACCATCATGCTCGGCAGCTTGACCAGCGGGAAGTCGTCAGGTAGATGCTCCAGGGCCGCTTCGAGCAATCCCTCCCCGATATCGAGGTCGGTGGACAATGGCAGATGGTCACCGTGTTGTTCGATGGCGCCAAGCACCATCACGGCTATGCCGTCGTCGGGGAGCGCAGCGATGTCCTGACTGGTCAGGTCCTGCCAACGGGGAAAGGACGAAGCGCTCATGAAATGCCCTCCTGCGATGGCCTTGAATTCATGATCGTTCACGACCGGACTTCGGTCCATGAAGACAGTCAAGGGGCACGCCGACGGCAACGGTCATGGCTCACTTCCTCACGGATGCATCCCTGTAGGGCAGGGTCGAGGGGCGGATGAAAGTCGTGAACGACTGAATCGGCATCTCGCCAGGCATCTCGGGAGGTGGTGGCACGGGGCATACGGTTCCATCCTCGGGCAGGGGCTGCGACAGGTTTCGCAGGACCTCCGGTGGCGAGACCTCGGTAGGCACCAGCAGTAAGCCGGCTCGCCGCAGCCGATCCCCCAGACGCAAGCTGCTGGTCAGCCGCACCAGTGGCGCCGCCAGTAGCAGGCCGGCCCATACGGGAGCCAGCCACCAGAAGAACATCGGTGCCAGCTGATAGGTAGCAAGTGCCCAGATGCCTCCAAGCAGGGTGGCGGCCCAAGTATGGCGGATGGCATCCGTCCACGGCACGGCTCGTCCCTCGCGTACCTGGGGCGCCCAAGTGACGTTATGGCCGCTCAGCACGCCCACCACGAACAGGCTATGGAAGGCCATCATGATCGGTGCGATCAATACCGCGCAGACGATTTCCAGCAAGGCACTTGCCAGCAGGCGAGTGCGTCCACCGAAAGCCTGGGGACGTTGCCATAGCGCCAGCAGTATGCCCATCACCTTGGGGAGCAGCAGCAGTACGGCGGTGCTGGCCAACAACGGCATGATCAGGCCGGGAGGATCGATCGGCCAATCGGGGAACAACTGGTAACTGTCGCTGAAGAAACGATGGCGGTTCAAGGCTCGACCAATGGCGTCCAGTGTACTGACCGCGAGCATCAGGCCCCATAGCAGCGACGACATGTAGGCCAGGGCGCCAAACAGGAAGTGCAAGCGATTCATGGTATGTAAGCCCCGTCCGCCGAGCAGGCGCAGGTGTTGCATGTTGCCCTGGGTCCAGCGTCGGTCGCGCTTGGCGAAATCCAGCAGGTTGCTGGGCATTTCCTCGAAGCTGTCGACGAGGTCGGTGTCCAGTTGGACCTCCCATCCGGCACGGCGCATCAATGCCGCCTCGACGAAGTCGTGACTCAAGATTTCGCCTCCCAAAGGTGGTCGGCCGGGAAGTTCCGGCAGCCCACAGCACGCCATGAAGGCTCGGGTACGCAGGATCGCGTTGTGGCCCCAGAAGTTGGCGGCATCGACCTGCCAGAAGCTTTGACCAGCCGCCAGCATGGGGCTGTATAGTGCCGCGGCGAACTGTTGGAAACGTCCGAATACGCTGTCCTGGCGCACCGGGATCGGAACTGTCTGGATCAAGCCCACGCGAGGATTGGCCTGCATGGCGCCCACCAGAGCCAGCAGGGTCTTGCCGCTCATTAGACTATCGGCATCCAGTACCACCAGGAAGTCGTATCGCTGCCCCCAGCGACGGCAGAATTCCGCCAGATTGCCGGCCTTGCGTCCTTTGTTATTCGTACGCCGCCGATAGTGGATGGCGAGGCGATCCTTGAAGCGCTGCTGTAGGGCCGCCACAGCACTCTCTTCACGACGGGCGATCTCGGCATTCGTGGTGTCGCTGAGTACGAAGACTTCGAAACCGTTGGCCTCACGGGTGCCGAGCAGCGAGCGGCAGGTGCTTCCCAGGCCGGCCACCACGCGCTGCGGGTCTTCGTTGAAGATGGGCATAACCAGTGCAGTGCGGTGCTCGGCGATCGGTGTCGCCGGCCTTTGTGCCGGCACTTGCCTGGCCAGGGTCAGCGGGTCGCGTCTGGTGAGCCGGATGAGAAAGCCGATCACCGCGGTCCAGAAGGCGATGACGATCCATGCGAAAGTGATCACGAACAGCACCAGAATGACGCCTTGCAGTGGCGTGATGCCATTCACATGCAGGATACGGAACATCGCCCAGGCGCCGAGGGCCGTGCTGGTCAGGACCAGCACGGTGAAGAGCAGCCGCCGGCTGTGATGCCAGGGAATATTCGTGGAGTGCAGCTGACTAGCGGAGTTCGTCCGGATTCCAAACATAGTTCCAGGTTTCCGTCATTGGCTGACCGCGCAAGGTCAAGAGCAGTCGAAGGTCCATGGGAGTTTTGCCGTCGGGCAGCAGGCGGAAGGAGGCCCGCCAGGTTTTGCCGTCGGGCAGGCGCTCGACCCGCAGTTGCTCGACCTTGCCCGTCGATGCGCTCAGTTGTGCCTCGACGGGATGGCTGTCATCCAGGGTGGAGAGTTCGCCACCCCGGAAGTCGACCACGAACTGACGATGGCCACGTGGGGGTGGTTCGTTCTGATCGGGGGCCGTAGCCCTTCCCTGGCGAGCACGCACGACACTGGCCAGGGACTGTTGAGGAAGACTCGCGTCAAACGTGGAGGTCCGGTAGCGATAGGTGCGTTCCTCACCCGCAGTCATGGGCTGCTCCGGGACCCAATAGGCCACGATATTGTCGTTGGTTTCGGAATCGGTGGGGATTTCCACCAACTCCACACTACCGGGCCCCCATTCGCTCAGTGGTTCCACCCACTGACTGGGGCGACGTTCGTAATGGAGTGCCGTGTCCAGATAGCTGTCGAAGTCGCGCTTGCGCTGGGTGAGTCCAAAGCCTGCGGGGCTTTCATCCCGCAGTCGGGTAATGCGCAGCTCGCGCGGGTTGGTCAGGGGCCGCCAGATCCATTCACCGGCACTGGTATGCATCAGCAGGCCGTCGGAGTCGTGCGCGCGCGGCCGGAAGTCGTCAGCGGGTCGAGGGCTGGGGCTACCATGGAAGAACATGCTGGTAAGTGGCGCGATGCCTAGTTTGTTGACATCCTCACGGGCGAACAGGCGCGCCTCGACCTCCATGCTCACGCGTTCGCCAGGCGTCACCGTGAAATGATAGGCGCCGCTGAGCGAAGGGCTATCCAGGAGCGCCACCACATGCATGGTGGTAGCATCGGGTTCGGGCTGGAACAGCCAGAATTCGCGAAAGGCAGGAAACTCCTCACCTCTGGGTGATGCGGTATCGATGGCCAGGCCACGCGCCGAGAGCCCATAACGCTGACCCCGGCCCACGATGCGGAAATAGGTAGCACCCAGGAAGACCAGGAATTCGTCGTGATGATCCGTGCGATTGAGTGGATAGTGCACGCGGAAACCGGCGAAGCCGGCACCGCTCAGGTCATGCTCGGCGAGTGAGGCAGCGTCACCATCGTAACTGAAGAAGCGTTTTTGAAAGGGCAGGTGACGGATTTCGCCATCCTCGACAAGATTGATCGTCACCGGTCGATCGTAAAGGAAGCCGGGGTGGAAGAGCTGGACCGAAAACAGGCTTTCGTCACGCCATAAAGCATTTTCCCCGCGAAATCGAATCGTGCGATAGACGTCGTAGTCGATCTCGCGTAAGGCTTCGGGAAGTGTGGGTGGGTTGTCCGCATAGTCCTTGGTGGCCAGGTCACGCGCCCGTTCAGTGACTTCCTCGAACACCGCCGGTATCGTCACGTCGGACTGTGCCCAGAGACTCGGCGCCAGTAATGCCAATGACAGGGCGATGGCCAGTTGCCGCGCCTGACCCATACGCTAGTCCTCCCTGATTTCCTTTCCCTGTCTTGCTGACAATGGAGGCCTGTTAGAAGTTGCAGGAAATATCGCGACAAGAGGTATACGTTTGTCACGTGATGTTCATGCTGGGACCTGTATCCATGTCGTTCCCTGCGCTTGTGCGATGGCCGCTAATCGGCGCGGTACTCAATGGCGTGCTGTTGATACCAGTATGGTTGCGTTTCGGTGAACTGGCACCGCGGTGGATCGCTCTCGAGGCCTGGTTGGCGGTGGCCGGCCTGGCGTTGCTGCCTGCTTCGTGGTGGAGCGTGGTACTGCGCTGGAGTCTGGTCATGATGGCCTTGGTGGCGTTGTTGGCCGGATTGGCCGATGCCGCCACGCATCATGTGCTGGGCCGTTCGCTGAACCTCTACCTCGACGTACCCCTGCTGGGTTCGCTCTATCAACTGCTGGAAAGGAATCTGGGCAGGTGGTTGGCGGCAGGCGTCTGCGTACTGGCATCGGCATTACTGGTGGGACTTGCAGTCTGGTTGGCAAGCCTGCTGCGGCATCTGCCGAGGGTGGAACTTGCCACGCCGGACGGCGCAATCATTGGGCTCGTGTTACTGGCGAGTACGGTGCTCACGGTCGGGGAAGCAACCGATCGGCGCTGGCTCACCATCGCCCGCGCGCCAGTGCTGGACACCCTGACGTTCCAGGCCCGTGTGATCCTCGACACCCACCACGCGCGTCGAGAGTTCTTCGCTAGCTTGCGGCAGTCACCCGGCCCGGTGAGGGCCTTGCCTGCCTTGAATGACACAGATGTGATCCTGGTTTTCATAGAGTCGTATGGGATCTCAGCCGTCGAGGATCCACGCTATGCCAGAATCCTGGTGCCGCGTTTGCTGGAACTGGAGGGTCGTCTGGAGAATGCTGGGCTGGCAATGGTTACCGGCACCCTGGCGTCGCCGATTCGCGGCGGCCAATCGTGGTTGGCCCATGCCACTGTCTTGAGTGGACGCTGGATCGATAATTCGCTCTGGTACCGGCTGATGCTCGACAGCGACCAACCAACCCTGATCGACGACTTTCGTGCTACTGGCCATGCCACGCTGGCGGTGATGCCGGCGATTACCATGGTGTGGCCGGAAGGGCGCGCCTACGGCTTCGACCGTATCCATGCCGCCGCCGATATCGATTATGCCGGACCGGCATTGAACTGGGTGACCATGCCCGACCAGTTCACTTTGCACCACTTCCAGCAGCGCATACGTCCGCAGCTTCCCGAACCGGTCTTCGCCCAGCTCGTCCTGATCAGCAGCCATGCACCCTGGACGCCGATTCTTCCCGTGTTGGAGCATTGGGAGGAGGTGGGTGATGGCAGTGTCTTCAACCGCTGGGAAGGCGCCGGCGAAGCACCGGAAGTCCTCTGGCAGGATCTGGAGCGCGTACGCGAGCACTTCGCGTTGTCGTTGGACTACGCTGTGAATGCGACGCTGAGCTGGGCCGTGGACTTCGTCGACGAGCGGACCCTGCTGATCGTGCTGGGCGACCATCAACCGGCGCCTCTGATTACCGGCGACGATGCCGGTGCCGGCGTGCCGGTGCACGTGATCAGCGGTGATGCTGCCTTGCTCGAACCGTTTCAGGCACGTGGCTTCGTGCAAGGGGCCGCCCCACCGCCGACGCTCGAACCGGCCGGCATGGATCGCTTGCGATACTGGCTGCACGAAGACTTCGGGGATGCTCCCTGAACGTGGAATCAGCTGGCTTTCATCGACCGCGATGCTACCTTGCGTCGCATGATTCTTGGCTGCGAGTAAGGAGGCCCATGCTCACCCCCGTCATCCTGGCTGGCGGCAACGGGACGCGGTTGTGGCCGTTGTCGCGTCAGCAACGTCCCAAGCAGTTCCTGGCTCTGGCCGGCGAGACCAGTCTATTTCAGCAGACCCTGGCCCGTCTGGAGGAGTTGGACACGGCTTCGCCGATCGTCGTCGGTCATCATGACCACCGCTTCCTGATCGCCGAGCAACTGCGCGAACAGGGTATCGAAGGTGCCACCCTGCTGCTCGAACCCGAAGGCCGCAATACCGCCCCGGCCATCGCCGTGGCGGCATTGGTCGCTTGTGCCAATGGCGATGACCCGTTGCTGCTGGTGTTGCCCGCCGATCATCTGATTCGTGATGGTGAGGCCTTGTGTGCCAGTATCGTCCGCGGCGAGGCGCTCGCCGAGCAGGGGCGGCTGGTGACTTTCGGGGTGGTGCCGACACATGCCGAAACCGGCTACGGCTATCTGCAGCGTGGCGAGCCATTGGGCAAGGATGGCTATCGTGTGCGCCGCTTCGTCGAGAAGCCCGATGCCGACATGGCCCGCACCTACTGCGACAGCGGCGAGTTCCTATGGAACAGCGGTATGTTCATGTTTCATGCCTCGCGCTACCTGGAGGAATTGGAGCGCCTTCAGCCCACCATGCTGTCCGCGTGTCGCGCGGCCGTCGCCGGTGTCCGGGCCGATCTCGACTTCCTGCGCCTTGACGCCGAGGCGCTTCTCGCCTGCCCGGCGAACTCCATCGACTACGCGGTGATGGAAGCGACCGACGATGCCGCCATGGTCACGCTCGAGGCAGGCTGGAGTGATGTCGGCTCGTGGTCGACGTTATGGGAGCACCAGACACGCGACGCCCAAGGCAATGCCTGCCATGGCGACGTGCTCGTCGAGGATACTCGCGATAGCCTGATCCACGCCGACTCACGGCTGGTGGCGGCGCTGGGGGTCGAGGAACTGATCATCGTCGAGACTCGGGATGCGCTGCTGGTGGCTGGACGCGAGCGGGTTCAGGAACTCAAGCGCGTGGTCGAACGCTTGCAGACGGCCGGACGGCGCGAGCACGTCGAGCACCCGTGTGTCTACCGCCCCTGGGGGTACTACCAGATCATCGCCTGTGGGCCGCGCTATCAGGTCAAGCGAATACACGTGTCTCCCGGCGCCCGGTTGTCGCGACAGCTTCATCATCATCGCGCCGAACACTGGGTGGTGGTCAGTGGTGCCGCCCGGGTCAGCATCAGTGACGATACCTTCCTGCTCGGCGAGAACCAGTCCACCTATATTCCCGTGGGGCAGGTACACGTGCTGGAGAATCCCGGTCGGATCGCCCTGGAACTAATCGAAGTGCAGTCCGGCACCTACCTGGGCGAAGACGATATCGTGCGGCTCGACGACCAATACGGCCGGGTGTGACTCGTCCAGCCAGGAGGCTGGACGTTCAATACAGCCGAAAGCGCTTGTGGTCGGGGTGTCCGGCGAGTGCCTCGGGGACCTTGCGGTAGCGCTTGTATTCCCATTGATACTGTGTCGGGTCCAGGGCGATGGCTGCCTCTACGCAGGCGTTGACGCCAGTGGCGGATTGGGTCTCATCGCTGTCGTAGACGCGCTCGTCGGCGGCCAGGAAGTGAATCGCGAAGCCACGGCCGCCTGCCAGCCGTCGGGCCACGCCGGTCACCACCCGTGCCTGGGTGCGTGCCACCAGCTTGGGCAACAAGGTGGCAGTGTAGGCGTCGCGGGAGTAGAAGGGTGCGAAAACGCCGCTGCCCCAGTCGGGTTCCTGATCGGGCAGGATACCCACCGCTTCGCTGCGCTTGAGCGCCTTGAGCAGTGCCGCCACGCCACGTGGATTGGTGGGCACCAAGCTGGCTCCCATGCGCTCGCGACCCTGACGAATCACCGGATCCAGGGCGGTGATCTTGGGGGGCTCGTACATGGCGGTGAAAGGAAAGTGGCTGGAGAGCCAGAAGTTCAATACTTCCCAGTTGCCGAAGTGTGGTGCCAATACGATGACACCGCGTCCCTCGGCGCGCGCCTCGTCCAGCAGTTCACGGCCGTGGACCTCCTCGATGGCTCCCTCCACCCGTGCGGGATCGGCCATCCAGGCGAAGCCCAGTTCGAGCATGGTGGCAGTGGAGTGAACCAGGCTTTCACGTGCAAGTCGACGCCGTTCGGTCGCCGAGCGTTCGGGATAGACTTCGGTCAGATTGATCTCGGTGACCTCGCGCTCGCGACGGCTGAAACTGTACACCAGCGGGCCACCCAAGCGGGCTAGCCGCCATAGGGTCGACAGGCGTTGGCCGGACAGCGCACGCCATAGCCTGGCGATGGCGCTGGCTTGCCACGAGGCGGGGGTGACGTTGTCGCTCATGAGCGGGTCTTCCTTGAGGAATACGGTTCGGGCCACATGATACCCACCTGGCCTGCCGATGCCATCAACGGGCCGGGCGACAGATCTCCAGCAGGTTGCCATCCGGGTCGCGCAGATACAGCGACTCGATCGGCCCCAAGGCGCCTTCGCGGGCAACCGGGCCGAGTTCCACGGGTACGGCCAGTGCCTCCAGGTGGCGCTGGATCTCCTCCAGGGGCAACACGCTGCGGAAACAGAGGTCGAGGCTTCCGGGCGTGGGAGTGGCCGCCTTGGGGCTGACGGGGGTATTGATCTGGTGCAAGCGCAACGCCAGGTCGCCGAGCATCAGGTCAACGCGTTCGGCATCGCGGTAGCGGGCTTCCAGGCCCAGCACCCGGGTATAGAAATCCACGGTACGGGGAATATCGGTAACGGTAACGACCAGATGGTCTAGGCCTGACAGCATGGCGTTCTCCCTTGCTGATGCGGTTTCCGCCCGTAATCGGTAGGCTTGGCGGATTATCGTTTTCTCCGAGAGCATACGCTGATGAGCCAGTCGCTGTCCTGCCCGCTGTGCGGTGCCCGCGAACCTGAGCATTATCACCGCGACACGCGTCGCGATTACTGGCAGTGCCGCACTTGCGCACTGGTGTTCGTGCCCCCGGACCAGCGCCTGAGCGCCGAGGATGAACGAGCGGTTTACGACCTGCACGAGAATTCTCCCGACGATTTCGGCTATCGGCGCTTCCTGGAACGGCTGTTCGCGCCTCTGAGCGAACGGCTCGCCCCGGGCGCGCATGGCCTGGATTTCGGCGCCGGGCCAGGGCCGACCCTGTCGCTGATGTTCGAGGAAGCGGGCTACCCCATGGCCATCTATGACCCCTTCTATGCGCCGGATACCGCGATGCTTGAGCGGGATTACGACTTCATCACCGCCACCGAAGTGGTCGAACACCTGTTCGACCCTGGGCACGAACTCGAGCGGTTGATCAGTCTGTTACGACCCGGCGGCTGGCTGGGGCTGATGACCCAGCGCGTGATCTCGCAACAGGCCTTCGTACGCTGGCGCTACACCCATGATCCTACCCATGTGTGCTTCTTCAGCGAGGCGACTTTCCACTGGTTGGGCGATCGTCTGAACATGCATGTCGAGTTCCCTGCACGTGACGTAGTGCTGTTGCAGAAACAATTTTGAACACTGTTCGATAACACCGGTTTATGCCGCAAAAAAATGTACGACAGACGCCGGAAACCCCTTGGCGAATAGCCCAATCAACCTTATATTCGCTGAGCGATTTTCTGGCCATCCGCTATCGGATGGTGTCGCTTCCTGGCGTTTCGCCACCCCCTTACCCACCTTCTCGTACAAGGCATTCGCGTATATGTCACGGCAGTTGCTGGCCATGGCGCTGGCGCCCTTGCTGGGGTTGTTCATCCTCGGCATCGGCAATGGCTTCCTGGCGACCCTGATCACCCTGCGTCTCGACGCGGCGGGCGAATCCGCCGTGGTCATCGGCTGGGTGTCGTCGGCCTATTTCATTGGCCTGGCGCTGGGTGCGATGCTCAACGACCGGATGCTACTGCGCATCGGCCATATCCGCGCCTACGGCTGCTTCGCCTCGCTGGTGGCGGTCACCGTATTGCTCCAGGGGCTATGGCTGAACCCCTGGTCGTGGTTCGTGCTGCGCCTGATCGGTGGTTGGGCCACGGTGGGTGTGTATCTGGTCATCGAGAGTTGGCTGCTGACCTCGTCGGATACCAAGGTGCGCGGGCGGCTGCTGGCGCTGTACATGATCGCGTTGTATGCCGCGGGGGTGATCGGTCAGTTGCTGCTGGGAGTGACCGATGCTGCCGGTGAGACGGCGCCGTTCATGGTGGCGGGCCTGCTGGCCTCGCTGTCGGTGTTGCCGATGGCAATGATTCCGCGGGTCTCGCCACTGATCGAGCATGCCGAGCCCTTGTCGCCGCTGCGCCTGATCACGATCACCCCGACCGGGGTGATGGGCTGTTTCGGTTCGGGGCTGGCGGTGGCCGCGGTGTACAGCCTGTTGCCGCTGTACCTGCAGCGCACCGGCCTGTCGGTCGCCGATGTCGGCCAGATGATGGCGGTGGTGGTGCTGGGCGGCATGCTGCTGCAGTACCCGATAGGGCGCTGGTCGGACAAGCACGACCGCCAGATGGTGCTGATCCTGATCGGCGCCTTCACTACCGCGATCTCCGTGGCCATGCTGTTTCTGCCCACCCAGGCGTGGATGTTGGCCACGGTGTTGTTCTTCCTCGGTGGTGGCGTGTTCGCCCTCTACCCCGTGGCGGTCAGTCATGCTGCCGACCGTGCTCCGGCCGGGGCACTGGTGCGCATGAGTCAGGGCCTGTTGTTGATCAATGCCATTGGCTCGACGGTCAGCCCGCCGCTGATCACCCCGGTGATGACTGCCGTGGGCGATGCCGGTCTGTTCTGGTCGATGGGCGCGCTGGGGCTGGTTCTGGTGGCGTTCTTCTTCTGGCGACGCAGTGTACGGCCGGCGCCGATTCCCGTGGCGCCCTTCGTGGCCAATCCGTCGCAGACCGTGGTGGGTGCCGAGTTGAACGTGACCGAAGAGCTGGTGCAGGGCGCTATCGAGCACGAGTATGTCGAGGACCTCTCCGACGTGGTGCCCGACGTGGAAGTGGCCGAGCCGGTGGTAGGTCCTCCGCGCGAGGACCAGGTGCATATCGACTACTACGACGGGAATGCCGAGGGCGAAGAGTCGCGTACCGAGGAGTGTCAAACGGATAGAAGCTGACCTCTCGGCCGCTGGTACTGGACGTCGACGCCCGGCAGGTGCACCTTATGTCCGACGCTTTTCGATACTCGCTGAAACGGGAGAGATGCGATGGACAAGAAGGCGATCGGCGTAGTGGGGGCCGGTACCATGGGACAGGGCATCGCCCAGGTGCTGGTTTCCAGTGGCCGTCAGGTCATGCTCTATGACGTTGCCGAGGCGCAACTCGAGCGCGCCGAAGACAAGATTGGCAAGGGGCTTGCGCGCCTGGTCGAGAAGGACAAACTCAGCGAGGACGAGTGTAGCGCGGCTCTGGCTCGGCTCGGCAAGACCACCTCGCTGGAGACATTGGGCGACTGCGAGGTGATCATCGAAGCGGTGCCCGAACAGCCGGAGCTCAAGGAGACGCTGTTCCGCGACCTTTCCGCACTGAACCAGGACACCATTCTGGCCTCGAACACCTCTTCGCTATCGTTGACTCGCCTGGCCGCGGTCAGCGAACGTCCAGAACGGGTGGTGGGCATGCACTTTTTCAACCCGGTGCCGATTCTCAAGTTGGTCGAAGTTATCCGCGCCGAGCAGACCTCGGATGCCACCGTGGCCAAGGTCGAAGCGCTGGCCGAGGAACTGGGCAAGACCGCCGTGGCCATCGCCGATTCTCCGGGCTTTGCCGTCAACCGCCTGTTGGTGCCGATGATCAATGAAGCGGCCTTCCTGCTCCAGGAAGGAGTCGCCAGTGCCGAGGATATCGATCAGGCGATGAAGCTCGGCGCCGCTCACCCCTTGGGCCCGCTGGCGCTGGCCGACCTGATTGGCCTGGACGTTTGCCTGTCGATCATGGAAGTACTGCAGGACGGCTTCGGCGATCCCAAGTATCGCCCCTGTCCTTTGCTCAAGCGCATGGTGGATGCCGGCTATCTGGGGAGGAAGAGTGGGCGCGGCTTCCATATTTACGAATAGGTTGCCGCGGCCTGGGAAATCTCTGGTGGGAACTCAGCTTCGCTGCGCGCTGGAGCCGGCGCCGCCTGGGGATACCGGCCTGACGGCCGGATCGCGCAGGAAACCTGCGCTCCCACGAGGTGTCATGGGCCCTGCAGGGGGTGGTGGGAGCGCAGCTTCGCTGCGCGATGAGGCTGGGCAACCAGCCAACATGACCAAAGAGAGGATTGCCGCCCAACCAAGCGATCGATAGGTTGTGTCAGGACTGTCCATTCCATCTCAGGAGGAGCCACCATGAGCGACAAACTGATCGAAACCCGGGGTAGCGCCGGTGTCATGCGCTTGACCCTGAATCGCCCCAAGGCACTCAATGCGTTGAATACCGGCCTGCTGGTCGAACTGGATGCGGTGTTGGCCGAACTGGAAGGGCGTAGCGACTTACGCGCGGTATTGATCACCGGTGCCGGCGAGAAGTCCTTCGTCGCCGGTGCTGACATCGCCGAGATGCGCGACAAGACGCCGGAACAGGCCCGTCAGTTCGCCAGCCAGGCCTTGGCCACCTTCAAGCGTCTGGAACGTTTACCGGTGCCGGTGGTGGCACTGGTCAATGGCTTCTGTCTGGGTGGTGGCTGTGAACTGGCCCTGGCCTGTGACTGGGCGGTTGCTAGTGACAATGCCGTCTTCGGTCAGCCTGAGGTCGGGCTCGGCGTGATCCCCGGCTTCGGTGGCACACAGCGTCTGCCGCGCCGTGTTGGACCCGCCATGGCACTCGACCTGATCACCACTGGCCGCAAGATCGACGCCAACGAGGCCCTGCGTATTGGCCTGGTCAACCGTGTGGTACCTCAAAACGAGCTCGAATCGGTGGCCGAAGAACTGACCCAGCAGCTCGCCGGCAATGGTCCCAACGCCGTGCGCGCTGCCAAGCAAGCCATCCACTACGGCCAGAATCAAGACCTCGACAGTGCCCTGGCGCTGGAAACCAGCTTGTTTGCGCTGGGCTTCGCTGGCGACGAGCAGTGCGAGGGAATGAGCGCTTTCCTCGAAAAGCGCAAGGCGAACTTCTAAGCCGCTGGCAAGGAGGCACCGGCAGTGATGGTAGCGTCACTGCCGGTGTCGCTTGCGGCAAGATGGCCGACGACCACCATTACGATCGCTATTGGCAAGCTGACCGAACAGGGACTGGTGGCGTTCAACCACCGTATTGTCGCGATAGGGCTGGGACCTTGTTCAGGCAGCGTCAGATGGCGCGCTTAGATTCCCGGGAGGGTTTTTGGAATTCCGGGCGCGATGAGCATCCCAATCTGGGTTACAAGCCACGCTACAAGGAGGGCTATTTCCCGGCTCCGCCCATGGACAGCCTCCAGAATCTGCGCACGAAGATGATGCGCGTGATGCGTGAAATCGGGGTTCCGGCCGAAGTACACCATCATGAAGTCGGTACTGGTGGCCAGGGTGAGATCGATATCCGCTACGACACACTTGTGCGGACGGCCGACAACATCATGAAATACAAATATGTTGTCAAGAACGTCGCACGCCAATACGACAAGGCTGCGACGTTCATGCCCAAGCCTATCTATATGGATAACGGATCGGGGATGCATGTCCACCAGAGCCTATGGAAGGGAGGAATGAATCTCTTCTATTCACGCGGCGAATACGCCGACCTCAGCGAGTTGGGTCGATACTATATCGGCGGATTGCTCGAGCATGCCGCCAGTCTCATGGCGCTATGCGCGCCGAGCTCGAACTCTTATCGGCGGCTGGTGCCCGGCTGCGCGGCGCCTGATGCAAGTCATCGCCTCCGGTCGTGTCGACCTCGGCCCGATGGTCACTCACCGTTACCACTTGGAAGACATCGGCAGCGCCTACGACCTGTTCTCGCACCAGCGCGACGGTGTGCTCAAGGTCGCCATCCAGGCAGGTTGATGGCTTGGGCCCTTGTGCCAACCAGTGTGGACGAAGGCAACTCCGTCCATACTGATCAAGCATGTTGATGGCTGTCGCCCAAGCAGGTGCTCAGACCGCTTTCTCGTATATGACGGGAAGGATTCGTCGAACGTATCACACTGGCGCGGGCAGGTTTGTTCATCCAGAGGCTTGACCATGCGCCAGTTTTGGATAGCGTTCTGCCTCGCGACAATCCTTGTCCTAAACCAGACGGTGGCGGCTGAGCAGGAGCAGCAGGCGGAAGCCGCGGAGAGCAAGGCGGAGGAGTTGGAGCAGAACGTCGTGGACGATGCGGCACCGACTCCCGCCGAGATCATCACAGGGCCTGAAGCGCAGGCGGTCGATCCGCAGGGTGAAGCGCCATTGGACAATGCGATCACCTGTTTGGCACGCACCATCTATTGGGAAGCCAGGGGGGAGGAGGTTGCCGATATGGAAGCCGTTGCCAATGTCGTCATGAACCGACTAGGTAACGAGATATTTCCAGATACGGTTTGTGGCGTTGTCATGCAGGGCTCCGAGGAGGGGACGTGCCAGTTCTCGTGGTGGTGCGATGGCCGTCCGGATATCGCAGAGGAAGAGGAGTCCTACGTGATTGCCAAGGAGATTGCACGGAAAGCGCTCAACGGGCAACTGACGGACCGCACCGATGGCGCATTGTATTTCCATCATCGCGACGTCACCCCCGACTGGGCGGCGGAATACCTCAAGACAGCCGAGGCAGGCGAGTTCCTCTTCTATAAACCTGACGAGAGCGTGGAAGAGCGCTGACGCCGCTATCCCACTGGCTGCTCCCGCATATTGTCGGAAATATTCTATCGCTGCACCACAGCGGAAACGCTCCCTTAAGGCTCTCTTAAGGTAGGCATGGCACTCATGGGACTCATTCACAAGCCGGCGGAAATCCTTCGGCCGGACTCAGGATCAGTGAGGTATGCCATGCCGACTACGGTACACAGACCCCTGTCGCTTGAATCCCAGCAGCAGAGTCTCCCCATCAGTACTCCCTCTGGGATTCCTGCACTTGACATGGACAGCCCTGCTCGGGCCCTGTTGACCGATTTCACGGTGGTCCGCGCACAGACCGTAACGGAGGAAACACCTACCTCCGTGGCACGGGCAATCATGCAATGTAACGGCGTGAGGTTATTGCTGGTCGTGGATGCAGCAGGGCTTTGCAGCGGTATTATCAATGCCCGGGAGCTACTCGGCGGGCGTCGTATCACGCAGGCCATGCAGCGCTTCGACATTCCTCGCCAGGAGGTCACTGTTGGCATGGTGCTGACGCCATACCGAGACCTGCGCACGTTGTCGCTCTCGTACTTGGATGTTCTGACTGTCGGTGATTTGGTCGAAGCCCTCATGGCGTTTGGTGATCAGCACCTATTGATAACGGATCACGATCAACATCAACAGAAGCATATTCGAGGGGTAGTCTCGGCTTCCGACGTAGGCCGCGCCTTGTCGATGGACCTGAGACAGCAGCTTCCCGAGGCACGCAACTTCATCGATATTTGCCGTGTGATACTGGGGCGCGAACTATAACGATGTTCTCTCTTGGTAAGCGGTTCATTCGCCGCTTACTTTCTTCTCCACTTGATCTGAAACTCTATCTCCTCTTCATCGTCGGACCGTTCGTGTTCGACGGTGAATTCAGCACGGACAGGGATATAGATACGTTCACCGGCAATCTGTATCTCGAAGCGCTTCCCTTCCTCGATAGCGTCCGCCAGGCGTCTGAGCTTTGCCACGAAGTCAGCTTTCGGGTATCCCTTCTCGATGTCTCGCTCTTGCTTGGTTGCCATGATGTTCTCTCCTTGATTCCAGGTGTTGAGATGAAACGCAGCCCGCTATGGTGGTTTCCAGTGTAGCGGAAGCAAATCCTATGTGAGGCCGGCAGGTTGTGGCGCGCCATGACTGTCCCATATTGGCGTCCGACAACCAGGTGGAGTAGCATTCCTGCCCAATTGCCTGTTCATTCGATGGGAGTTTTAGCATCCTTCAGGGTGCGTTCGTGATGCTTCTACTTCGTGTACTGCGCCGCCGCCAATCCCGCAAACAGATCTCACAGCGGCTGGATATCAACATGCGTGCGCGTCTACGCCGCGCCTTTTATTGGCTGCTGGTGCTCATCGTCCTGCATACCCTCGCGATGGTGACCCTCGAAGCCATGGGCTGGGGGGACGCACTTTGGCTTACGCTAACCACCATGACCACGGTTGGCTACGGCGATCATTCGGCGGTCACGCCGCTTGGCCGTGCCGCTACGGTGGCGTTGCTCTACGTTGTCGGTATTACCCTGCTGGCCCAGTTGGCCAGCGACTACATCGACTACCGCCTCAAACGCAAAGAATCCATGATCAAGGGCCGCTGGAGGTGGCAGATGAAAGGTCATGTACTGATCGTCAACAGTCCCAACAACAACCCTGCTGTCTACTTCGAACGGCTGGTGACGCAACTGCGTGCCACCGAGCAGCTCGAAGACACGCCGGTGCAAATCCTGACCGATGCGTTTCCGGAGGGGCTACCCGAGAATCTACGCGAAATGGGCGTGGTCCATTACCATGGCGAACCCTCCGACCCGCAAGCGCTCAAGGCTGTCATGCCGGAGCATGCCAGGGCGATCATCGTTCTGGCTCGGGACGAGTATAGCCGGATATCCGATAGCATCACGCTGGATGTGCTGACGCAACTGCGAGACTTGTGCCATGGGGCCATGCCTTACACCGTCGCCGAGTGCGTCCATGAGGACAGTCGCAACCGGTTCGAGCAGGCCGGTGCCAGCACCAGCCTGCGTCCTATCCGTGCCTATCCGGAAATGCTGGTTCGCTCCTTGGTGGCGCCGGGAGCGGAAAAGATTCTGGAAAATCTGTTCACCCACTGCGACGACCATGCCATGCGCTATCCCGTGAAATTGGAGGGTGCCATATGGTCCGATGTGACCTGCAGGCTCATGGCGGCTGGCATGGGCACTCTCATGGCTTATGTGGCAGATGAAGACGGGCAGGTAATCTGTCACCCGGCCCATGACCATCGGTTCAACGCCAGCGCGCTGATCCTGATGGTACGGGAAGAGTATGTGCCTACCACCCAGGACATCGAGCGCTGTGTTCATCAGGCCAATGCAGCGACATCCGTGTAGCGGTCATCGCTGCCAATAGTATCGCGAGTGCTTTGTCATGACCGGCTTTTTTCACAGAGTGTTGAAAGAAATAAGCCTGGATCGTTTTCCGGTTTGAAAGGCGGGGGCTCTTTTTTCACGTTTGTAGCGGGAGTGCATCTTTATGGAAACGCTGATTTATGTCGCGAGCGATGAGAGGTTGGCTGCCGCCGGAGCGCAAGATCCGGAGTTTACGCGGTGTTAAATGAGGATTCTGAGCACCGCCGGCAGTCAAGATATCGAGCGCAGCAATAAATCAGTGTTTCCTTATGTCAATATGATGTGACTCGTATAGGAAAAAAGAGGGGACAAGGGGGCTTGTCGATCGAATGGTGAAGATTGATTTTCCTCAGGCTTTATTGGGCCGATATGTGGTAAAGAAGAATAAAGATTGCTTAAATAAGTCATTGATGTGGTGTGTGGTTTTTCGATAAATAATATGTAAATCAGTCTGTTGTGATTTTTTTGTTATTCTGTGAATATCTTATTTGGTTCTATGTTGTCAGAACCTGTCTAACATACTGTTAGGCGGTTTACGTCGGCGTGTCTTAAAAAAAGAGGGCAGAACCATGAAACGTTGTAGTTTGACACAGGGTTTGACGAAAACCATTGTTCTGGCGGCATGCTTTGGAGCAACTGTCTCCGCAGCGGTTGCCGAGCCGGTCAAGGTTGAAGCCGTGGTAATGCCAAAAGAAGAGATACGCCATGATTTTGGCGATGGCAGCGGTCGGTTTGTCCAGATGGTCATGCGTGAGGGCGAAGCGACGGGAAGTGGCCCGCTCGCGGAAACGACTGTCACGGAATACGGCATGCATGACGTCGTACCCGGCATGGACGGTGATGCGAGCGGTTATCTGGTGTTTACCGCCTCAGGCGATGATATCGCCTATGTGAAGTGGCTTTTGCGTGCCGTATTCGCCCCAGGCCCGGATGGCAACCCAATGTTGATCAACAATGGGTTGTGGGAAGTGATTGGCGGCACCGGAAAATTCGAGGGACTCGAGGGGGCTGGCAAGCTTCATCTCGAATTCCCATCAAAGACCGATCGCAACTTCGTCCTGGAAGGGGAAATGGTGTCGGCTGCGGAATAAGCCAAATAGCCAGTGCCACATCGTGGGCACCTCACCTCCTGATCAGTTCATGGAAAGGCAAGTGCTTGAATGATGACACGATGATCCAGCGTTGGTTTTCAGGCTAGTGAGATTGCTCGCTGCCGGGCACATTGAATTTTCGTCGGTGTGCGCCGGGAGTGATGCCTACCTGGCGCTTGAAAAGTCGCCGGAAGAAGGCTGGATCTTCGTAGCCTACTTCCCAGGCGATCTCGTCGATGGGATGGGGGGTACGCTCGAGCAGGCGCTTCGCCTCGTTCAGGCGCAGGGCTTGCACGTATTGAATCGGGGTATAGCCAGTTGCCTTCGTGAACCGCCGCTTGAAACTACGCTCTGAGGTCTCACAGTACTCAGCCATCTTCTCCACTGGCGAGTGGCAGTCGAGGTGTTGTGCGATCCAGCGCTGGGCACGCGCTATCACTGCATCGCCGTGATCGAACGGTGGGGTGAAAACGGCATACGCCGCCATGCCGTCGGTATGCAGGTCGAAGGCGAAGAACTTGGCAACGGCCTGAGCCGCCGCCGTTCCCAGGTGCCGGGCGATTAGATAAAGCGCTAGGTCGTGCCACGACGAGGATGCACCGGACATCACCAGTTCATGCCGTTCGCCCTCGATGATCAGCGCTTTTTCCAAGCGAAGGGTGACCGCGGGGAAATTGCGTCGGAAAGTATCGGCATAGGCCCAGTGCATGGTGGCCGTGCGCCCGTCGAGCAGGCCGGTCTCTGCCATCAGCAGGGTTCCGGAACATGCCGAACACAGCTCCGCTCCCTCTTCGTGCATCGCAATGAGCCAGTCCACGAGTTCGGGATGTCGGCCGGTTTGCCAGTTGCCGTCCGCCACCATTATCGACGGCATGATGACCATGTCCGTATGTTCCACGTCATCGAGAGGCCGTACCCGTGGCAGCGTCAGACCACCGTTCAAGGACACGGGGCCGTTGCCCGAGGCCACGATATCGACCGTGAACGGCGGATGCCGACGGAGCGACTCGTCGAACCATCCCAAGACTCCGAAGCAGTCGAAGACATCATGCAGTCCCGCCAGCGTGCCGACGATGATGTCCGGTGTCGCCACCAGGCTGACATGCTTGGCAGAGGGTATGTCACTCATACCTGGCAAAGTGGCAGATACGGACCGGTTCTGCCACTTCCCCCTCTCACATTCCGACCTGTCCGGCGCGACCCTGACCTTGGAGGCAACCTCCCTCCGAAACAGTCGACAGAGGAGGACGCGATATGAGCCTGAATCAAGACAAGCACGAACAATTCGTCGACCATGCCCTGGGCGATCTCAAGGGCGGCATGCTGATGCTGATGACCTACCTGGGAGACCGGCTCGGATTGTTTCGTGCGCTCGCCGAGCGGTCGATGACCAGTCAGGAACTCGCCGATGCGACTCACTTGCAGGAGCGTTATGTGCGCGAGTGGTTGTCTGCGGTGACCTGTGGCGGCTATGTCGATTACGATCCTGCCAGTCAAACCTTTACCCTGCCCCCGGAACATGCGCCGGTGCTGGTGGACGGGCGCAGTTCGGTCTTCTTGGGCGGCCTGTATCAGGAGATGCTGGCGTTGTGGCAAGTCCTGCCTGGTTTGATGGAGAAGTTCCGCAATGGTGGCGGATTGGCGATCGATAGCTATGGCCGAGAGTGGTGGGATGGCATGGAGCGGTTCACCGCCACTTGGTTCGAGAACTTCCTGTTGCAGGAATGGGTACCCAAGGCAAACGGTCTGAAAGCACGGCTGGAGAATGGTGCACATGTCGCCGACATTGGCTGTGGCCGGGGTCAGGCCCTGGTCAAACTTGCCCAGGCCTTCCCCAACATGACCGCCGTTGGCTACGACCTTTCCGACACCAACCTGGAGGGTGCCAAACGCCTGGCCGAACGGGCTGGCGTCGCTGACCGCATTCACTTCCGCAAGCGCGACGTCCACGATGGCCTGTCGGAGCCTTATGACATCGCGTTCACCTTCGACGCCGTGCATGACTTCAAGGATCCACAACAGGCTTTTGAGGCGATTTACCGAAGCCTGCGTGATGACGGCGCCTGGCTGTTGCTGGAGTTCCGCGTGGGTGACCACCTGGAAGACAACATCGGTCCCATCGGCGCGATGTTCTACGCCTGGAGCGTGACCTATTGCATGACGACGTCGCTGGGCATGCGGGGCGTTGGGCTCGGCACCTGTGGCCTGCCGGAATCGCGGGTGCGCAAGATGGCCGACAAGGCCGGCTTCGCTCGAGTCGAGGTTGTCCCATTCGACAACCCCTTCAACAAGGTCTACGTGGCCGAGAAGACGGCAGCGTGACGGCGGTGGAGGCGGGGCCACCCGCCTCCTTCGTTCCCATTCCTGCCATGACGCTGCTATGCCTCGTCGCGGTGTTTGGTCTGGCGAAGCCGCTCAATCGCCAGTTCTATCAACGAACTTCAAGTCCAGGATACTAGTGGGGAACAGGACACTAGGGCGGCAGTACCATAGTTTGCTATGGTCGGGATTAGAGGTGGCGGCCAACATTAGGAGGCTTATCGTGACTCCTGATCCCCATTCGGAAAACGTACCCGACACCATGGCGGCCATGCTGCTGACCGGGCATGGTGGCATCGACAAGCTGGTCTACCGCCAAGATGTGCCCACCCCCAAGCCCGCCAGAGGCGAGGTACTGGTGAAGGTCACGGCGACGGCGAAGAACAATACCGACCGCAAGGCGCGTGAGGGCCTTTACCCCACGGAGGATAAAGGCGATGTGACGTCATTCCAGATCGGCGGCTCGCCAACCTTGACCTTCCCGCGCATCCAAGGTGCCGATGTGGCCGGGCGTGTGGTTGCCGTCGGTGAAGGTGTGGACGCCGAGCGTATCGGGCAGCGTGGATTGCTGGACTTCAATCTCTATGCTGATGAGCGCCGCGACATCAATCTGACCCCGGATTACTACGGGCACGGCGCCGACGGCGGCTTTGCCGAGTACATCGCCGTGCCGTCGGATCAGTTTCATGCAGTGGGAAACCCCGAATTTGCCGATGCACAGCTCGCCGCCATGGGCATGTGCTCCTACCAGACGGCCCTGCACATGCTGAATTCAGCCAGCGTGAAAGCCGGTGAACGCGTGCTGGTCACTGGCGCCAGCGGGGGAGTGGGCACGGCGCTGATTCAGTTATGCCGCATCATGGGGGCGATTCCCTATGCCCTCAGCCAGCAGGACAAGTCTGATGCGCTGCTCAAGCTTGGCGCGGAGGCCGTGCTGGACCGCTCGAACATGCAGAATTTCACTGACAAGGTACGTGCAGTGACTCAGGATCACCCCATCGATGCGGTGATGGACCTGGTCGGCGGCGAGATGACCAACTGCTTCATCGACACCATGATCTTCGATATGAAGCGCCGCACCAGCTACCCGCGTCTGAGCATTGCCGGGGCGAGTGGTGGCAATGTCAGCGAGATCATGTGGACCCGAATCTACTTGTACCAGGTACAGATCTTCGGTGTCTCACACGGCACTCGCGAAGAGGCCGAGCAACTGGTGGAGTGGATCCGTTCCAGTCAGCTGAAGCCGGTATTGCACGCAGCGTTCAAGCTATCCGACCTGCATGAAGCCGAGACCTACTTCGTCAATCGCAGCAGCAACTATCTGGGCAAGATCGTGATCGTCCCGGACTCGCAGTGGCAAGAGCATGGTGCGCCCTATGCGTTGGGGAAAACCTCATGAGTGTCGTGATATTGCTCGTACTCCATGACGGTGGTGCGATCTTGCCCAAAGGACACATCGATAAATGATCGGGGATTGCGATATGCCAATGAAGAGGTGTTTGGGAATTCTTCTTCCCGAGGATGGACCACCCGATTACGAGTGGTATGAGCTTGATGAGAGTTCAGCCTTTCGAAAGGGCAATCTTCCCCTGATCGAAGTTGGGAAAGTCATGAGCGATGGCCATCATGAGCCAGCTGCTCTATTGGCTCTAGGCGCAACGGATCGACTATCACGGGTTGCTGAACCGCTAGTGAGGGATGGTGCTCAAGCCCTGGTCTGGGCGTGTACCAGTGGGAGTTTCATTGGCGGGTTGGAATGGGCCAAAGCCCAAGCCAACGAGCTCGAAAAAGATCTTGGGGTACCGGTCACCAGCACAGCGCTTGCCTTCCATGATGCCTTATCGGCGCTCGGCTATCGGCACGTGGATATACTAAGTCCCTATCCGGAAGATGTGACCAAGCAACTGGTCGGTTTTTTGTATGAAAGTAATGTGCTGGTAGAGAATGTCAAGGCGCTTGATTGCACTTATGCCGCGGATTCTCATCAATTGGATATAGTAGAGGAGGTACGTGCTTTCTGTGCCGAACATGGAAGTTCGGGTAACCCTTTGCTTATTCCCGATACGGCGATCAATACCCTGGAATTGGTCGAGACGATGAATCGTCAGGCAGGCAGGGGCGTGCTCACGGCCAACCAGGTAAGCTTATGGGCAGGGTTGAAGCTTATGAAATGGCCAAGGCAGCCGGCAACATACCTGAACTGCCTTGCCGGTTCGTCACGATGATGCCAATGGGATAGCGTCATCTGCGAAAAAAAGTCGCTGAATGGCAAGCGCTTATTTGAGTGTGGCGTGCTCCCCTGTGCCTTCGGGGATTTTTATTGTTGTGAGTTTTTCGTTGTAAATTTTATAAGCCCAAGCTGGCATCGGAAAACATGCTACCAACGTGCCGTAGCATCGGCCTGGAGAAGCTCGGTTACAACCCTACTTTCGTAGAGTACTTGCTTGGCACAAGCATACACCGCTGCTCCTCGATGCCCATGCTGAGCAGCAGTGGATCCGCCTCTTGGCGGGCCTGAAAGGTTGCTTTGCTGTCCAGACCTCGCCAGCCCTGTTGGATAAGCACTTGAGCCGTAGCGCCGCCCAAGCTGGTGCCGGGACCGAGGATCACGATGCGGTCCGGCGCGAACTCGCGCACCGCGACGCGTAGCGCGGTGGTGAAATCAAAGGGAGCCACCAACTGTTCTCCCAAGGTGTAATCCCACAGTGCCTCGGGGTCGGTACTCCAAGGCGTCCAGATATGGCCGCGTCCGTCGATCAGTGGCACTTTCGGTGTGGCGAAGGGCGCGAGTGGTAGTCGCTGACGCGCGACGTCGCGCACCGCTCGTTGCATCGGGGTGTGGAAGGCGGCGTGTTGATGCAGCCGCATGGGAAAGCGCTCGCGTGGTGGTAACGCCGCCATGAGTCTTGCCAGGCCTGTCTCGTTGCCGCCGAACACCAACATGCCACCCAGATCGATGGAGAGATAGAGTTCGGCACCGTCTTCGCCGTGAATTCGCTCTATCAATGTCAACATTTCGCGGCGCTGGGCCCACTGTGGCCGCCACTGCTCGTCCACCCAGGGGTAAAGCACTTGCCCGCCGGCCAGGGTGTCCTGCATCAGTTTGCCCATGGCGGCGATCAACTCGAACGCGTCGTCGTGGCCAAGGGCGCCCCCAGCCGCCAATGCGATATACCAGCCCATCGAATTGCCAGTGATTGCGGCGATCTCGTAGCGTTCAGAGTCGATGGCCTGTAGATCGGCCAGCGCGCAAGCGTATATCAACGGTGAGGCGTGTTCTCCTCGTCCATGCAGATTGGCTCGAAAGGGAATGTCCGCATCCAGTTCGCTGAGTGTCGGCAGTCCCGCGTCGCGGCGTCTTGCATCGAAACGCGAAAGCCACGTCGCGTTGGCGGCGTTGCGGGTCAAGGTACCCCATTCCGCCTGGTTGTAGGTGCCGCGTCCGGGACAGACGATCAGCAGTTGCTCGCGGGCCGAGTCGCTGCTCTTGTCATTGTTGGTGGCGGTGGTGGCCTGACTCATGCCTTGTCGCTCCCTGCCATTGTCTTGTTACTTCTCGCCGCAGCCAGCTTGCCGATTCGTTTTCTGGACATACCCACTGAGCGGTGGGCGTATTCGACAATGGCCGCCACCGAGGGCAGCGTCACCGTTGCCGCCCGGCCCAGCGGAATGAAGCTGTCCTCGGCGGTAAGCCGCTGCAGCCGCTCGCCTGCCACGCCACGTTCGACCAAGGCGGTGATCAGTTCCTCGCTGACGGAGCCGCTACGGCGACATTCATCCACCACTAGGATCTGCGCGCAGTCGCACACCCGTCGGTACACGGCGTCGTGGTCGATGGAAGTTAGCCAGCGCAGGTCGATGATGCGCAGGTCGATTCCCTCGGCTTCCAGCTGGGCGGCGGCCTGGCGAGAGAGAAAGACCCCGTTGCCGTAAGTGAGGATGGCGAGTTCGCGCCCTTCGCCCCACTGGCCGAGTTCGCCCACCGGCAAGTGGTATTCCGGCCCCGGGTCGGCGAAGCACCACTGCTGGTCATCCGCCCCAAGCAGGTCGCGGTTGTGGTAGAGCGCGATGGGTTCGAGCAACACCACCACGCGCTGCTCCTCGTCGGCCAAGCGCACCGCCTCCTGCAGCAGGCCCACCGCGTCGGCGGCGTTAGACGGACAGGCCACCAGCAGGCCGGGGATATCGCGCAGCACGGCGATGGCATTGTCGTTGTGGAAGTGGCCGCCGAAGCCCTTCTGGTAACCGAGCCCGGCGATGCGCACGACCATGGGATTGGTGAGTTGGCCATTGGAGAAGAAGCTGAGCGTGGCGGCCTCGCCGCGCAATTGATCCTCGGCGTTGTGCAGGTAGGCGAGGAACTGGATTTCCAGGATCGGTATCAGGCCGTTCTGGGCCAGGCCGATGCCGAGCCCCAGAATGCTCTGCTCGTCGAGCAGGGTGTCGATCACCCGGTGCGGCCCGAACTTGGCCTGCAGCCGTTGGGTGACACCGTAGACACCTCCTTTGCGGCCGATGTCCTCACCGGCCATCACCAGATGCGGATAGCAGCTCATCAAGCGCTGCAGGGCTTGGTTGAGCAGTTTGGCCATGGGCGCGGGGGTGGTGTCCACCTCGCCTTGCCATGGGCGTCGACGACTTGGGCGGGGCGGTGGCACGATGCTGGCCATGACCTGTTCGGGGGTTGCCAGCTTGGGACGGCGAATTGCCTCTTCGGCCACCCGGGCCACGCGCTCGCCAATCGCATGGTAGAGCTTGGCGATGGCATCGTTGTCGAGTACGCCGTGGCGACGCAGCAGGCCGGCGCTGAAGAGCAGCGGGTCGTGTGCCTCGTCGGCCTTGATCTGCTGTGGCGTGAGGTAGGCCTGTTGGGCATCGGAGCCGGCATGGCCGAACAGCCGCACGCAGCGCATATGCAGGAACACGGGCTGCTTGCGGGAGCGCGCGATACGGGCGGCCTCGCGAGCAGCCCGCCATGTGTCGAGCAGGTCGAGGCCATCGCAGCTCAGGTAGTGGAAGCCTGGCCGTGAGCGCATGCTGGCCTCGATCCAGCCGCGTGGGGTGGGAGTGGAAATGCCGATGCCGTTGTCTTCGCATACCATCACCAGTGGCATTGGCGAGCCCTGGTAAGCCGCCCAGCCAGCGGCATTGAGCGCCCCCTGCGCGGTGGAGTGGTTGAAGGAGGCGTCGCCGAAGCTGCACAGCACCACGCTGTGGGCGGGCCACTCGCCGCCGCCCAGACGCAGACGCCGCCAGAGCCCCAGGCCATAGGCCGCGCCCATCGCCTTGGGCAGGTGCGAGGCGATGGTACTGGTCTGAGGCGGGATGTTGAGCGCTTTCGAACCCAGTACCTTGTGCCGGCCGCCGGAGATTGGATCTTCCGCTGAAGCGGCGAAGCTCAGCAGCAGGTCCCACAACGGTGTCTGGCCCGGTACGGCACGGCTGCGCTGGATCAGGAAAGCGGCGTCGCGATAGTGCAGGAAGGCCGGATCCGTCGGTCGCAGGGCGCGGGCGATGGCGGCGTTGCCCTCGTGGCCGGCACTGCCGATGGTATAGAAGGCCTCGCCCCGAGCCTGTAGACGTCGGGCGTGCAGGTCCAGATGACGGCTCATCAACTGGGACTCGAACAGTTCGACCAGGCCGGTCGCATCGAGCCCGACTGCGTCAAGCGTCCAGGCGTGTGCAGGCTCGGGCCAGTCATCTTCGCCTAGGGCGGCGAGGAAACGCGCTTCCTGGGGCAAGGGTTCTAGCGACATGGCGGCTCCGGGCAATGTTCTAGTGTTGCCTAGAGCGTAGCGTGTCTGTTTGCTAAAGGGAGAATAAAGGGCTGCCATTCATTTGGCGTCAACCCTGTGCCGCCATGGAGCGGCTGGCCGAGGCCATGAACGATAGCGGTGTTCGCTGCCAGGTTCGGGCGCGGCTGCGTACCATCGAATACACCTTGGGGCTGGTAGCCGCCGGTGTTGGGGCTTCCCTGGTTCCTGCCTGGCCGGACATCCTTGCCCGCACGGACGTTCAGTGCCGTTCGCTGGAGGGACTGGACATCCATCAGACCATCGGCATTGCCTATCCGGCGCGAGGCGCCACGCCAGCGCTGGAGCCGCTACTGGAGCTCGCAAGGGAGATCAACACCAGGGGAGAGAATGATTGGCATGGCGTCCAGAGCGTCTCCCGACAACACTGTGGGGTAGCACTGCGCTTTGAGCGTTGGAGATTCGGGAGACAGCTCCATGCGATTCATCCCTATTGCTGCGTCGCTGGTGGCTGGCTATGCCGTGGCCGCGATCGTCGTGTCCCTGCCCATGATGGCCCAGGCTGACTCGGGTGTCCCGCTTCATGAGGGCATGGGCGAGTACGGTCGCTCCGTCACCACCGAGTCGGCGCGGGCCCAAGCCCATTTCGACCAGGGCCTGCGCTTGGCCTATGGATTTGCCAGAGAGGAGGCCGCCCGTTCGTTTCAGGCGGCTCAGACGCATGATCCGGCCTGTGCCATGTGCTATTGGGGCGAGGCCTGGGTGCTGGGACCGTATCTGAACAATCCGCATGGCGTGGGGGATCCGAACGATGCCTATGCCGCGGCCAGCAAAGCGCTCGAGAGGGTAGATGCCGCAGCGCCTTGGGAACGCGCACTGATCGAGGCCATGAGCGTGCGTTATCCCGCGCCCGGAGGCGATACCGATCGGGACGAAGCCACCCGGCGCTACGCCGAGGTGATGGCCGAGGCGGCAGCGGAGCATCCCAACGATCCCGACGTGCGCACCTTGTATGCTGAAGCGCTGATGATGTTGCGCCCCTGGGATCTCTACCGCGCGGATGGCGAGCCGTATCCGCAGACCCACACCCTCATCGAGGAGCTTGAGGCGGTACTTGCCGAGGATCTCGGTCATCCTGGTGCCTGCCATCACTATATCCATGCCGTGGAGGCCTACCGGCCGGCACGTGCCGAGGCTTGTGCCGATGTGCTGGCGGATACGATCCCGGGAGTGAGTCATATCCAGCACATGCCTTCACACATTTACATGAACATCGGTCGTTACGGCGATGCCGTGCGTGTCAACCAGAATGCCCGTATGGTCGATCAGTCGGCACGCTTCGGCGAGGGTGTGAGTGTCTATGCTTCGCACAACACCCTGATGTTGCTGTTTGCCGCCTGGATGGACGGGCAGAGCGGTGTGGCGCTGTCGGCCGCGCGTGACATCGCCCGTGAAAGGCCCAGCGAGGCTTTCCAGGTCCCTTTGCAGCTCGTCCGTTTCGGCCGCTGGGACGAACTGCTCGAACGGAAGACGGTGTCCGAGGCGTCGTTCCAGACTGGGATGTGGCACTTCGCACAAGGCCTGGCGCAACTGCGCACCACGAATGCCTCGGTGGCCAGGGAGAACTTGGAGAGTCTACGAGGCATCCGTGAGTCTTCCTCCGAAGATACGGCCTACCGGCGCCATGTATTGTTGGGCATCGCGGAGCATATCCTGGCCGGTGAGATTGCCGCTGAGGAGGGGCGTTTCGATGCCGCCCGGGAGCAACTGCGCGAGGCCATTACCCTGGAAGATGGACTGCCTTATAGCGAGCCCGAACCCTGGCCGCTCCCCGCGCGCCATTTCCTGGGCGCGATCCTGCTCGATGCCGGCAAGGCACGGGAAGCGGAAACCGTCTACCGCGAAGCGCTGGAGATCCACCCGGACAACGGCTGGTCGCTCAAGGGGCTGGCTCAGAGCCTCGCCGCCCAAGGCCGGGAGGCGGATGCCGCCCGGATCGAGCGCGAGTTCGAGCAAGCCTGGCAGCGGGCCGACGTGTGGCTGCCGGCGTCCCGCTTCTGAGCGCCCCGCGGGCGGCGAGTCGAGGCTATGATTCCACACGCACCAGGTTGATGAGGCTGCCGTGGCGGATCATGTCGATCTGACGTGTCGACAGGCCGTGGTGCATGACGTAGCGCTGGTTCCTGGTCTTGTTGTGCAGGGTGATCTCGCTGCCACTGTCGAGCATGTCGACGATATCATTGAGGGCCAGTTCGTCGCCCTGCTCAATGGCATCAAGGTCATTCGGGTTGGCAAAGGTCAGCGGTACGACGCCGAAATTGGCGAGGTTCTGCCAGTGGATACGTCCGTAGGAAATGGCGCATACCGCACGCAGCCCCAGATAGCGTGGCGCGATGGCGGCGTGTTCGCGACTGGAGCCCTGACCGTAGTTCCTGCCGGCGACGATGAAGAATCCATCGCCGCCCAGTGCCTTGGCATGTTGACTAAAATCCTTGTCGATGGCGCGGAACACATGCTCGGCGATGGCCGGGATGTTGCTGCGCAGCGGCAGTACCTCGGCGCCGGCCGGCATGATTTCATCGGTGGAGACATCATCCGCCACCTTCAACAGCACCGGGCCGCTGAACCTGGCCGGAATAGGATCGAATTCTGGCAGGCTCTTGACGTTGGGACCCTTGATCAGCTCCACCAGGCCGCTGTCACCGGCCGGGGCATCGAGCATCTCACGGTTGATTGACATCGTTTCGGGCTCCTGGAAGCGCGGGTAGTCCATGTCCAGGTCGCGGGGGTCGGTGATCTTACCGGTGAGGGCGGATGCCGTGGCGGTTTCCGGGCTGCACAGGAACACCCGGTCTTCCGGGGTGCCGGAGCGACCGGGAAAGTTGCGCGGCACGGTACGCAGGCTGTTGCGGCCGGTGGCTGGGGCCTGGCCCATGCCGATGCAGCCGTTGCAGCCGGCCTGGTGCAGCCGGGCACCGGCGCGGATCAGTCGCGACAGGTAGCTCTCGTTGGAAAGGTTCTCGAGGATCTGCCGCGATGTGGGGTTGACGTCGAACGACACCCCTAGCTGCACGTGGCGGCCTTCGACCATCATCGCCGGCACGGCGAAATCACGGAATCCGGGGTTGGCCGAGGAACCGATGTAGGCCTGATAGATCTCCTCGCCGGCCACTTCGCGAACTGGCTTGACGTTGCCTGGGCTGCTGGGTAGGGCGATCAGCGGTTCGAGTGCGGAAAGATCGAGGCTGACGTATTCGTCGTAGTTAGCGCCATCGTCGGCGAGCAGTTCGCTCCAGTCGTCGCCGCGCTCCTGTCGTTCCAGAAAGCGCCGCACCTCGCCGTCGGAGGGAAACACCGTGGTGGTGGCACCCATCTCGGTGCCCATGTTGGCGATCACGTGGCGGTCCATGGCGCTCAGCGCGTCGAGACCGGGGCCATGGTATTCGAAGACCTTACCAACGCCACCCTTGACACCGAAACGACGTAGCATCTCCAGTATCACGTCCTTGGCGCTGACCCAATCGGGCAATTTGCCGGTCAACTCGACACCCACTATTCGAGGCATGTTCAGATATAGCGGCTTGCCGGCCATGGCCAGGGCAACTTCCAGGCCGCCAGCGCCGGTGGCGAACATGCCCAGTGCACCGGCAGCCGGCGTGTGGCTGTCCGAACCAACCAGGGTCTTGCCGGGGATACCGAAGCGTTCCTGATGGACCGGATGACTGACTCCATTGCCCGCCGGACTGAACCATATTCCGAACTTGCGGCAGGCACTGTGCAGGAACAGGTGGTCGTCGGGATTCTTGAAATCTTCCTGGAACAGGTTGTGATCCACGTATTGGGCCGAGAGCTCGGTTTGCACGCGACCGAGTTGCATGGCCTCGAACTCTTGCATGACCAGTGTGCCGGTGGCGTCCTGGGTCAGGGTCTGGTCGATCGACAGCCCGATTTCCTCGCCTGGCGTCATGTGCCCGGACACCAGGTGGGATTCGATCAATTTCTGGGTCACATTGAGGCGGGTCATGAAGTACTCCTGTCTCGATGTATGCTTCAGTCTAGCAGTCGATTATCGGCCACCGGTTAAGTGGAAATTGCTCGATGGACGCTCCCTGCCCGGAATATCGACTAATCTTTCAGGGAGGCCTGGCTCAGTCGAACCACTCGTTGCGGCGATGACGGTACACTGGAGGGAACCATGGCGACTCGCCCCCTGATCATCCTGCATGGCTGGAACGATAGCGGTGAATCCTTCGACCGACTGGCGGAGCACCTGAGCAGGAAACTACCCTCCGCCGAAGTCCAGTTGGTTTCCATTGGCGACTATCTATCCAAGAGCGATGACCTCCGCTTCGATGACCTGCAGGCCGCGCTGGAGCGTGCCTGGACAAAACGCGGACTGCCACGCGATGCCGGTAGTGCGGACGTTATCGTACACTCCACCGGTGGCCTGGTGATCCGTGACTGGCTGCAGCGGCATTTCAAGGCCGATATGTCGCCGATCAAGCATCTGGTGATGCTGGCGCCAGCCAATTTCGGCTCGCCGCTGGCCCATGTGGGCCGCTCGATACTGGGCCGTGTCGCCAACGGTTTTTTCAGCCGCCAGGAAGGTCAGGCGGTTTTCGATACTGGGGCGATGCTGCTGCAGGGGCTCGAACTGGCCAGCCCCTTTTCCTGGGAACTGGCCATGCGTGATCGCTTCTCCGACGATACCGGCATGTTCGCGGTCGGTCGTACCCTGTGCACCGTGCTGGTCGGCAATACGGGCTACAACGGCATTCGTTCGGTGGCCAACGAGGTGGGGGGCGATGGCACCGTGAGGATCTCCACCGCGAACCTGAACTGTGCCTACGTTCATATCGATTTCTCCGAGCAGGAGCGCGAGGGGCAAAGGAGAACGGTACCGACCCTGGCGGCTCGGCATCATTCATCCGGGCGTACGGCATTTCGAGTGATGAATCGGATCGATCATTCGGCCATCAAGCTGAATGTGTCCGCCGGCAATTTCAGTCAGGCGCAGAAGGAGGTGCTGGAACTCATCGTTCGCGCCTTGACGGTCGAGGATGCGGAGTTCGAGGCGTTTTGCCACGAATGTGAACAAGCCAACGCTGCGTTGACCAAGGGGCTCGGTAACAGCAGGGGAAAACCCGGATATCAGAATACGCTGGTCCGGGTGCGGGACCAGTTCGCCATGCCCGTCACCGATTACATGATCGAGTTCTACGATCCGCGCGGCGGCCGGCGTGATGGTGGGCGGCTGGCGCGAGCGATCCACGAGGAGGCGATTCAAGGCGTCCATTGCTACCAGGCCGATTCCTCGTTTCGCAGCTTGTATATCGATACCTGGAAGTTGCTGACCGAGGTTGCCAGGGCCGATACCCAACTGGGATTCTCGATTACTGCCAGCCCCATGCTGGGGGAAGACGAGAGCATGGTGGTCGGTTTCAACACTTTCGCCGACGAGGATATCGAAGACTTGTGTCTGGACGAGGAACAACTGGCCGAGTTCTTTCAGCCGCACCGCACCTTGCTGGTGGACATCGAATTGCAGCGTACCCAGGTACCCATCGTGTTTGAGTTGCGCGATCCCAAATAACAGAACGTAAAAAGAGTAGCGGAACGATAAGCGACGGCGACGAACGTCGCGAGGAGAGTGGGTCCATGAGCGTAACACTGACCCAGGCCCTGCGCCGCGAGTACGAGGAGTTGTTCGAAAGCTGCCTGATTCGCTCGGAACATCAAGCCAGCGTCGAACGGGTCGTCGACCATTTGTGCGAGCAACGCTCCCGCTACCAGAGTGTCGGCGAGCAGCAGGGGATTCCTTGGGGATTCGTGGCGGTCGTGCACAACATGGAGTCGAGCGGTGACTTCTCGCGCCATCTGCACAATGGCGATACGTTGGAACGACGCACCGTGCATGTACCGAAAGGGCGGCCGAAACAGGGGAGCCCGCCCTTCACCTGGGAAGAGAGCGCCGGCGACGCGCTGTCGCTCAAGCGCCTGGGAGCGGAAATCGACTGGAGCCTGGCCGGCACGCTCTATCAGCTCGAGCGCTACAATGGTTGGGGCTATCGGCTCTTCCATCCGCATGTGCTCTCGCCCTACCTGTGGAGCTTTTCCAACCATTACCAGCGTGGCAAATACGTTGCTGACGGTACCTGGTCCGATACGGCGGTGTCGAAACAATGTGGAGGCGCGGTGCTGTTACGACGCCTGGCGGAGAAGGGCGAGATCGATTTCCAGGATCGCCCATCGCCACGAACCAAGCGCAAGCCGCTGATCTGCAGTTATTCGATGAGCAGGTCTCGCAGCGCGGCGGTCGTCGCGAGCGTGGAAGCCTTGCAGCGCTGGCTGAATACCTTCCCGGGGCTTTTCGTCAAGGTGGATGGTATTCCCGGCGAGCGGACTTCGGAAGCTTACCGCAAGGTGACCGGTAACTATCTTCCGGGTGACCCCCGTACCTAGGGCCGTTGACAATTATTAATGGAGGGCAATCTGATTTAGCATGGTCGGATTTGGATGAATGATGACCCGGCTAATTTCAGCACCGTGCCGACTCTACGCTGATGACACCGTCGGCATCAGTCACGCGCTTCCTCTGGCCGCGACGGGGGATGGCTGCTATACCATCAAATAATGGGGTGCGAGCATCAGGATATTCAGCAATTTGCCCGCCCGGCCATTGATTCAATGTTTCCCTTAAAAGCGTCGCTGGGCGACGAACGGGATTATGACATCTCAGCTGACCGCCACACCTGGCCACATCGTGGCGATCGGCGGTGCCGAGGATAAGACATCCGATCTCGAAATCCTGAAACAGGTTTTCGCTCTCGCCCCCGTGGGCAGTCACGAGGTCGCCGTCATCGCCACGGCCAGCAGCATTCCCGATCAGGTGCTTCCCGACTACGAAGCCGCCTTTACACGCCTGGGCGCCAGCCGTGTCCATGCGCTTAACATCCAGGATCGCAAGCAAGCCGCCGACGCCAGAAATGTCAGTCTGATCGAGCAAAGCGGCGTGATTTTCTTCACCGGCGGTGACCAGCTGCGCCTGACCAATGTGCTGGGCGGTTCGGCGACGCTGAATGCTATTCGCGAACGCCTGCTGGCCAGCGCCGTCGTGGCCGGCACCAGTGCCGGCGCGGCGGCTTTGCCGGGGACCATGATCTACAATGGCAACGCTGCGGATGCCCTGCGCAAGGGTGCCGTCAACATGACCTCCGGCCTTGGCTTCGTCGATGGGCTCATCATCGACAGTCACTTTCTCGAACGCGGGCGTTTCACTCGCCTGATGGAGGTCGGGGCGAGCAACCCGGAGCACCTGGGCGTGGGGCTTGGCGAGGATGCCGCCGTGATCATTCACCCGAACCGGATTCTCGAAGCCATCGGGCCGGGGCATGTCATCCTCATCGACAGCCGCGACCTGGCGAGCTCGAATATCACCGAGCTGTCGATGGGGGGGGCGGTGGCCATCGAGAACATGATCCTCCATGCGATGGTCAGCGGCCATGGGTTCGATGTCGATGCACGACGCTATCTCGTCACCGACGAACTCAGTGCCTTGCTGGAGGATAGCCGATGAACATTCTCGAACACCGGGCCCTGCGAGGCCCGAACTACTATAGCCGCTACCCGACCTTCTTCATGCGCCTGGACATCGGCGAGCTCGAGGAGCGGCCAAGCGATACCGTCAACGGCATCGTCGAGCGTATCACCGGGCTCATCCCGACCCTGCAGGAGCATCGCTGCTCGGTCGGCCGCCCCGGCGGCTTTCTGGAGCGGCTGGCGCGTGGCACCTGGGCCGGCCACGTCGTGGAACATGTCGCGATCGAGTTGCAGAACCTGATCGGCTTCTCGGTCGGCTACGGCAAGACCATCGACACCTACGAGACCGGTGTCTACAACGTGGTCTACCGCTATCGAGACGAGGCCTGTGGCCTGGCGGCCGGCGTTGAAGCCGTCGATTTCGTCACCCGGCTGTTCAACGGGGATGAGATCGACATGCCGGCGATCATCGCCCGCCTCAAGGAGGTGCGCGACGCCCACATGCTGGGCCCCTCCACCGCGTCGATCGTCGACGCGGCCAAGCGCCGCGGCATCCCCTTCGCCCGCCTGAGTGAGGAGAGCAGCTACGTGCAACTGGGGCACGGCCACCTCCAGCAGCGTATCCAGGCGACGGTGACGTGGCGCACCAGCCTGCTTGGCCACGGCATCGCCGACGACAAGGACTGGACCAAGCAGATTCTCGGCGATGCCGGCATCCCGATACCGATCGGACAGATTTGTGGATCGCTCGATGAGGCGCTCGAGGCCGCGCGCAGCATCGGTTATCCGGTGGTGGCGAAGCCGCTGAGCGGCAACCATGGCCGCGGTGTGAGCACCAACCTCCATGATGAGCAGGCTCTGCGCGACGCCTACGAGACCGCCTCCCGGCAGCATTCGTCGGTCATCGTCGAGCAGCACATCCAGGGCGAGGACCATCGCCTGCTGGTGATCGACGGCAAGCTCGTGGCCGCGGCCCGGCGGCGCCCGGCCCATGTGGTCGGTGACGGAGAATCCACGTTGCAGGAACTGGTGGACCAGGCAAACCAGGACCCCCGTCGCGGCGTCGGCCACGAGAACCTGCTCACCCGGATTCACCTGGATGAGCAGTCGCAGCGGCTGATCGACCAGCAGAACCTGACCCTGCAGAGCGTGATCGCCAAGGACGAGATCGTGTACCTGAAGTCCACGGCGAACCTGAGCTCCGGGGGCACGGCCACGGATGTGACCGACGACGTCCACCCGGAGGTGCATTATGCAGCGGAACGGATCGCGCGGCTGATCGGGCTCGACATCATCGGCATCGACCTCCTCGCCGAGACCCTGACCCGACCGCTGGAAGAACAGGCTGCGGCGGTGGTCGAGGTCAATGCCGGGCCGGGGTTTCGCATGCATCTGTCCCCGACCCACGGGCAGGGGCGTGATGTCGGCCACCACGTCATCGACATGCTGTTCCCCGAGGGTAGCGATGGCCGCATTCCCATCACCGCGGTTACCGGCACCAACGGCAAGACGACGACGGTGCGACTGCTCTCGCACCTGCTGCGCCACGCCGGGCGGAAGGTCGGCATGGCCTGTACCGGCACCATCGAGATCGACAACCACGTGATCATGCGCGGCGACTACAGCGGCCCGCAGGCGGCCGCCATCGTGCTTCGCGAGCCCACCGTCGAGCATGCCGTGCTCGAGGTGGCCCGGGGGGGCATCATGCGTCGTGGCCTGGGCTTCGACGAGTGCGACGTGGGCGTGCTGCTCAATATCGCCAGCGATCACCTGGGCGAATACGACCTCTATACGCTCGACGATCTGGCGCGCTGCAAGACGGTGGTCATCGACGCCGTGCGCGAAGGGGGGACCGCCGTGCTCAATGCCGACGACCCCCACGTGCTGGAGGGCCAGGAATGGGCGCGCGGCAACATCATCTTCTTCACCCTGGACCCCGACTCGCGCGCCATCCGTCAACATGTTCGTGAACACGGCGTGGCCTTCACCATCCACAAGGAGCGCATCGTGATGCGCCAGGGCCGCGTCGAGGCCGAGATCATTCCCGTCGTCGATGTGCCCATCACCTTCGAGGGGCATGCCCGCTTCAACGTCGCCAATGCCCTGGCCGCCAGCGCCGCCGGCTACGCGCTGGGGCTCAGCATCGCCGATATCCAGACGGGGCTGCAGACCTTTCATCCCACGCCTGGCCAGAATCCCGGGCGCACCAATCTCGTGGCGGCCGACGGTGTCCAGGTGCTCATTGACTACGGCCACAATGTGCCGGCGCTCGAGGCGCTCGACGAGCTCGTCAGCAGCCTCCCGGCGCGTCGCCGCATCAGCGTGGCGAGTGCCCCCGGCAATCGTCGCGACGAGGACCTCATGGCCCTGGGCGCGCAACTCGCCAGGATGCACGATGTCATGTTCATCTGTGAAACCCATCTGCGCGGACGTGCCGCCGGCGAGGCCGCCGGGTTACTGCGCGGTGGCGCGGCGGCGGCGGAAGATGCCTGCGAACTCGAGATCGTCCTCGACGAGCACATGGCTATCGAAAGGGCCTTCGATGAAGCCCAGGAGGGCGACTTGCTGGTATTGCTGATCGATGACATCGACAGCGCCATCGAACGCCTCAGGGGGCGCCGCTTCCCGTCCGCCACGCCGGTTGACGGGAGCTGAGCGCCACTCGGATCCACGCCTCTGGCTCAACTGGTGACCGTCCATGATGGCCTGCAATGATCAAGATGCCCGGCTGGTGACCCTGTTGCGGGTCGGCCGTCTTTACGCGCCGGAGCCGCGCGAGGAAGTCGACATGCTGATCGCGGACGGACGCATCGCGGCGCTGGGACGCGACCTCGCCGTGCCGGAAGGTTGGCCCGTGCGTCTGGTGGAGGCTCGCGATCTCACCGCTGTACCCGCCTTCATCGATCAGCATGTCCACGTCACCGGCGGTGGCGGCGAGGGGGGCTGCGTCACGCGCTGCCCGGAGATCACCGCCGCCGAGATCGCCGCCATGGGCATCGGCACCGTGGTGGGTGTGCTCGGCACCGACAGCATCAGCCGCTCGCCGGCGGACCTGCTGGCCAAGGTGCGCGGCCTGCGTGCCGAAGGCATTGCGGCCTACATGTACACCGGCGCCTACCGCGTGCCGCCGCCGACCCTCACCGGCGACGTCCAGCGCGACCTGGCTTGGATTCCCGAGGTCATCGGCCTGGGCGAGCTGGCGATCTCGGATCACCGCTCCAGCCAGCCGCGTCAGGACGAGATCGAGCGGTTGGTCAGCGAGGTGCGCGCCGGCGCCATGCTGGCCGGCAAGCGCGGCATCTGTCACTTCCATGTCGGCGACGGCGACCGCGGCCTGGAACCGCTGCGCCGGCTGCTGTCCGAGACTGAGATTCCCGCCGACCAGGTGATCCCCACCCACGTCAATCGCCATCGCGAGTTACTCGACGAGGCGGCGGACTACGCGCGCACCTTCGGCGCCAGCATCGACCTGACTGCCTTCGAGGATCCCGGCGAGGAGGGGCTCTCCGCCTTCGACGCGGTGGCCGTGTTGCTCGAGCGCGGCGTACCGCGGGAGCGCATCACCATCAGCTCCGACTGCAACGGCAGCCTGCCCGAGTTCGACGCCCAGGGCGGCTACGTGGGCATGCGCGTGGCACGCAACACCACCCTGATCGCCGACTGGCAGCGCCTGGTGCGCGAGGAAATTCTGCCACTCGAGCATGCCCTGGACCTGATCGCCGGCAACGTCGCCCGAGTGCTCGGGCTGCAGGCCCACAAGGGGCGGCTGGCCGTGGGCTTTGATGCCGACGTGACCCTGCTCGACAGCGAACTTCAGCCCCGGAGGACATTCGTGGCGGGCCGCTGCGTCTACAGCGAGGGGTAGAACGGGTGCCAATCGGAGAGATATCCAGCCAAGACCGGGCCTAGCGCATATAGACAGTGTGCCAGCGATCGAAGGTGTCGGGCAGATCACAGGCGCTGTCGAAGCGTGTCAGGCCTTGGCTTGCTGGCGAATCGGAACCCGGCTCAGGTTGTTGTTTTCGTCGGCGATCTTGGCGAGCAGCCGGCTTAGCACCTGGCGCTCGCTTTCTTCCAGCGGTGCGAGGATGTCTTCTTGGGTGTCGGCGACCGCCGACTCGGCGGCATTGCGCAGTCGTTTGCCTTCCTCGGTGAGGGTCACCAGCATTGAGCGCCGGTCTTCGGGGTTGCGGTGACGAGTGACCAGGCCACGCTCCTCGAGCTTCTTGACTACCACCGCCACGGTGTTGCGGTCCAGTGCGGTGAAGCCGCCCAGGGTGATCTGGTCGAGCGCGCCTTTCTCCTCCAGCGCCGACAGGATCACGTATTGGAGTTGGGTCAGATTGTAGGCTTCGCACTTCTTGAGAAAGATCGCCACGCTGATCTGATGGCAGCGTCGCAGCAGATTGCCGGGTAGCGAGTTGGCCTGGGTCAGGGGCGAGCCGGTCATGGTGTCGTATATCCTGGGTCGTATTGGTTAACGAGCCGCCGCCAAGCCTTGGCGACGGCTTCCCTGACCGATGTTGGCAGTATCGACGGCCTGTCAGTTCGCATGGGGGTGATGCTCGGGCAGCGCATCGACGATGGCCGGCAGTTCGAGGCAGTGGTCATGGATCGCCTGTAGAGTGGGATAGGGCGACATGTCCACGTCGAAGCGCCGGTTATTGGCTACTTGGGCGAACAGGCAGATATCGGCCAGGCCGGGTGTGTCACCATAGCAGAACCGGCCACGCCGGGCATCCGAGGCCAGCTGTTTCTCCAGCGATGCGAAGCCTTCGTCGACCCAGTGGCGGAACCACTCGGCGACGCCCTCTTCGCTGACGCCGAGCTGTTGGTCGAGGTACTGCAGTACGCGCAGGTTGTTGAGCGGGTGGATGTCGCAGGACACGGCGTGGGCCAGGCCACGCACCCAGGCGCGGTCTAGGGCCGATTCGGGCAGCAGCGCCGGTTCGGGGTGCTGCCCGTCGAGGTAGTCGATGATCGCCAGCGACTGGTTGAGTATGGTGCCGTCCTCGAGCTGCAGGGCCGGTACCAGGCCCTGCGGGTTGAGTTCGAGGAAGGCCTCGGCGCGATGTTCCTTCTTCCGCAGCACGTAGGAGACGTGCTCGTAGGCTAGCCCCTTGAGGTTCAGGGCCGCACGGACCCTGACCGAGGCGGAGCTGCGAAAGAAGTTGTGCAGGACCAGGTTCATAGGCCCTCCCGCGGCGCCACGATACGGATTGAATGGCTGCCGACGCCGTCGATGCCGCCAGTGACCTGGTCGCCGATCTGCAGTGGGCCGACGCCGGCCGGGGTGCCGGTGTAGATCAGGTCGCCCGGACGAATGCGCATGGTATGCGAGAGGATCGAGACGATCTCCTGCACGTCCCAGATCAGGTCGGCGATGTCCTGGTCCTGCTTGATCTCGTCGTTGACGGCGAGCCAGATGCGCCCCTTGCTCGGATGGCCGATCTCGCTGGCCTTGCGCAGCGGAGAGATCACCGCGGACTCATCGAACGCTTTGCCCCAGTCCCAAGGACGCCCCTTCTCGCGGGCCTCTAGTTGCAGGTCGCGGCGAGTCAGGTCGTTACCGGCAGCGTAGCCGTAGATGTAATCGTTGGCTTGCTCGACCGGGATCTGGAAGCCTGCCTTGCCGATGGCGACGACCAGTTCCATTTCATAATGGAAATTCTGGGTTTCCGGGGGATAGGGCACATCGCTGCCATCGGGTACGATGGCGTCGGCCGGCTTGGTGAAGAAGAACGGGAATTCGCGGCTCGGGTCGCGGCCCATCTCGCGGGCGTGGGCTTCGTAGTTACGGCCCACGCAGAAGATGCGGCGAACCGGGAAGCGTTTGTCGTCGCCCTCGATGGCGACGCTGGTGATGGGTTGCGGATCGAAAACGTAGTCGGTCATGGTGATAACTCCTGATTATCAGTCACTTTCTCGGGAGCAGGCCTTCGCGAAGGCGCTGTGAACCCTTCCTTGGGCGCTACATTCGCTTCGACCTGCCCCCGGGTGATGCTCTAGTAGTGTTAAAGGCGTTCTTAATGATCGCCGCGGGCTTCGCGCCAGATGCCCAGCTTCTGCTGCGCGACGCGGTCGGAATAGCTGAACAGCACGGCGTCCTCGCCGGGCTCGTGGACCACCGGGTACCAGCTGGGTACCACGAAGATGTCCTTGGGTTTCCAGTGAAAGGTGGTGTTGCCGATGGTGGTGGTGCCGCTGCCTTCGATGACGCTGAACACGGTGGCGTCGGTGGAGCGATAGGGCGCGGTCTTGAAACCCTTGGGCAAGAGCTGCACGAAGGGCGAGATGGTTGGCATCGCCCAGCCACCGTCCACGGGGTTGACGTAGCGCATCTTGAGCCCGTGGCACGGGTCCCACTCGTCGCGGCGGCGCATGGTCTCGAGTGCCTCGCGGGTGCGGGCATAGGGGTAGTTGAAGATCGGCGAGGCCAGCCCCTTCCGCTCGAAGTCCACCGGCAGCATGTTGGCGCCGTAGCGGGCCAGGGAGTCGCCGGTGGGCTTGGTGATCTCCTGCATGTCCTCGCCGAGGCCCTCGGCGAAGGAGGCGTCGAAGAACGACAGCATGGGGATGTCGAGGCCGTCCATCCAGATCATCGGCGTGTCGGAGTCATTGCCGTGATCGTGCCAGGCCTGGGGTGGGGTGATCACGAAGTCGCCGACTTCCATGAGGGTGCGCTCGCCGTTGACCGCGGTACAGGCGCCGCCGCCGTCCATCACGAAGCGCAGTGCCGACTGGCTGTGGCGGTGGGCCGGGGCCACCTCACCGGGCAGCACCAGTTGCAGGCCGGCGTACAGTGAGGTGGTGATACGGCTCTGGCCGCGCAGGCCCGGGTTCTGGAGGATCAGCACCCGGCGCTCGGCCTCCTTGGCGGTGATCAGGCCGCCGGCCTCCATCAGCAGCTCGCGAGCCGGGGCGAACTCCCACAGATGGGGAATGCAGTCGCTCTTCGGGGTCGGGGTGACGATGCCGCTGAGCACGTTCCACAGCGCGCTGTAGTTTTGCTTGTCGATCTTCTGGTAATAGGCCTCGCGCTCGGGCGAGCTCTGGGGCTTTTCGATCAGTGACATGGATTGTCCTCTTGTGCACCTGCTGGGTGTGGCACTGTTCAAGGTCTCGCGAGCTAGGCCAGACAACACCCGCCTGACCGACGCGCCGCAGACCTTGAGGCTCTTATTGGGTGACGTTGCTCAGGCCGCTGCCGCCATACAGCCACTCAATACGGTCGTAGAAGTCGTCGGGTGTCATGGCCCGCATGGTGGCGTTGCGCATGGCTGCCTTGCCGCCATCGGGGTGGTAGATGTACTCGCCCATCAGGCGTGAATAGGTCTGGACCCGTGCGGTGCGCGCGAAGCGGTCGTTGCGATAGGCCTCGAAGGCATCAAAGAGATCTTGCTTGTTGCCCAGGTGATAGGAGAGACAGACCGCATCTTCCATGGCCATGCAGGCGCCCTGAGCCATGTATTGCAGCATCGGATGGGCCGCATCACCGAGCAGCACAACGCGGCCGTCGATCCAGTGGTCATCGGGATCGCGGTCGCACAGCACCCACATCTTCCAGTTCTTGCCATGCTCGATGATCTGGCGCGGCCGTTCGGCGATATGCGCGAAGCCCCGGTTCACCTCTTCCTTGGTCACCGGCTTGCCGGCCACCGGTTCAGGGGCGTCGTTGTGGTAGGTCACCACCAGGTTGTAGACCTCGCCGCCCTTGAGCGGGTAGTGGACGATGTGGCACTTGGGGCCGGCCCACAGGGTGGCGGCGTTCCAACGCAACTCCTCAGGCATCTGCTCGGTGGGAATCACCGAGCGGTAGGTGGTGTGGCCGGAAACACGCGGTGCGCCGTCGCCGACCACCTTCTGGCGGATGTTCGACCACAGCCCTTCGGCGCAGATCAGACAGCGCCCGCCGATGGCTTCGTCACCCTTGAGCGTGACCGTTACGCCGTCATCGTCCTGCGAGTAGTCGACGACTTCCGCGCTGGTGCGCAATTCAACCAGATCGTTGGCCTCACAGGCATCGAGCAGCACCCGGTGCAGGTCGGCACGATGCACCACCGCGTAGGGGTTGTTGAAACGCTCGCGGAATTTCTCGTCCAGGGGGATGGCAGCGATCTGCCGGTCTTCCATGGCGTCCATGAGCAGCAGATTGTCGATGTAGACCGCCTTGGCACGGGCTTCGTCGCCGACACCGAGGTAGTCGAAGGCATGGAAGGCGTTGGGGCCGATCTGGATGCCAGCACCGATCTCGCCGAGTTCGGGTGCCTTCTCAAGCACCAGGGAAGGCAGGCCCTGGCGCGCCAGGCCGAGGGCGGCGGCCAGGCCGCCGATGCCGCCGCCGGCGATGATGATGGTGTCTTGGTTCATGTTGCACCTCTTCGTATTCGTTGGCAGTGATGCGTGGCGGGACGCCTAGCGGAAGACGGCGACCAGCGAGGGATTGAAGATGATCAGCAGGATCACCAGGCAGGCCGCCAGGATGAACGGCGCGATCCACAGCGTGATGCGTGGCAGGCTGACGTTGCTGATCGCCGAGGCGACATAGAGCCCGGCGCCTACCGGGGGCGTGAGCAGGCCCAGGGTCAGCGTCATGCAGGTGACGATACCGAAGTGGATGGGATCGATGCCGTAGCTGCCCTGGGCGACCGGCAGCAGGATCGGCACCAGAATGATCAGCGCGGCGATGCCGTCGAGCACCATNATGCCGTCGAGCACCATGCCCACCACCATCAGCATGGCGAATACCAGCAGCATGAAGATCAGCGGGCTCTCGGTGGCGCCCTGCATCAGCGCCGCAACCTGTTGCGGAATCTGGTTGTAGACCAGCACCCAGCCGAAGGCCTTGGCCGCGGCGATCAGGAACAGCACGATGGCGGTGTTGCGCGCCGTGCGCTGCAGCACGCCGGGCAGTCGCGTCCAGTTGAGTTCCCGGAACACCAGGCCGCCGATGATCAGCGCCATCAGCGTGGCCGCGGCCGCGGACTCAGTGGGGGTGACGATGCCGAAGGCGATACCGCCGACGATCACTAGGGGAATGCTCAGCGTTAGCAGGGCGCTTTTGGTGGCCTGCCAGCGGGCAATCCTGGCCTCGCCATTGCCCTGGCCGGTTCTGGCCTTCCTGGCGATCAGCGCGATCAGGCCGCTGATCAGCACGAACAGGGCCAAGCCCGGCAGAATCCCGCCCAGGAACATGGCGCCGATCGATACCTGGGCGATCACGCCGTAGATGATGAAGATCATCGAGGGCGGAATGATCGGTCCCAGCAGGCCGGCGCCCGCCGTCAGGGCGGCAGCGAACCCCTTGTCGTAACCGTCGCGCTCCAGCTCCGGCGTCATCACGCGGCTCATGATGGCGATCTGGGCGGTGGCCGAGCCCATGATCGAGGCCAGCATCAGGTTCGAGGTCAGCGAGACGTAGGCGATGCTGTGCGGAATCCACGAGAACCAGGCGCGCGCGGCCTGGATGATGCGCTTGGTGATACCGCCCTCGTTCATGATCTCGCCAAGCAGGATGAACAGCGGGATCGCCAGCAGATCGAAGACTTCCAGGGAGCCGAACAGTACCTGGGGCAGGGTCTCGAGCACCCGATAGTTGCCGCTGCTGACCACGAAGGCGAACGTCGAGGCGAGCAGCACGAAGGCGATCGGCATGCCGAGCAGCATCATCAGGATGAAGATGGAGAGGGTCATGGCTCACTCCTCCTCGTCGTCGCTGGCCAGGGCGAAGACGGTGCGCGAACGGTCCGGCAGCCTGGCCAGGATGTGGAAGATCGAGGTGGCACAGAAGATCGGCACGATCAGATAGAAGTGCCACTTGGGCCAGTCCAGGGTGATGGCGATGTCGAAGGCCACCGAGGGCGAGCGAATCCAGCCGATGGAGTGCCACAGCAATACCGCCAGGATGGCCAGGCACAGCAGCTCGGTGAGCCAGTAGCAAAGGCGTTGCACGCCGGTGTGCAGGATCCCGACCAGCATGGTTAGGCGCACGTGCTGGTCATGGTGGATCGCCAGCGAGATTGCCAGGAAGGCCATCCAGATCAGGATGTAGACGGCCAGTTCCTCGGCGAAGAAAAGCGGACTATTGAAGGCATAGCGGGTGATCACGTTGATCATCAGCAGCAGGCTGAAGGCCACGATCAGCCCGCTGCATAGGCCCTGTTCGAGAGCCGCCAGCAGGCGGCTTGCCCGGTTCAAGCGCCCTGCCGGGCGCGCCAGATATCCAGTCGTCATGGTTTGCATGCCCGTCACCTCGTCAGCGGGGGGATGGCGTCCTCGGGGAGGCTCACTGGCCTGCCTGACGCTCGGTCACTTCCTGCTGGAAAGCATTGATCACCGGATGGCCGCCGAAGCGTTCGGCGAAAGCCTGGTTGGCCTCTTCGAACACGGCTTGCGCATCTTCGAGGGAGAAGACATCGATGGTGTCCTCGAGGTACGCGAGGTTGTCCGCTTCGGCTTCGATCTGCGCCTGAGTGCCCCAGGCCAGGGCTTCCTGCATGGCCTCATCGAGGAGTTCGCGCTCCTCGTCGGAGAGTGACGACCAGGTGGCCTGGCTGATCACCGACACTGCCGGGAAGGCCATGTGATTGGTGAAGGTGAGGTACTCGGCGACTTCGTAGAAGCCGGAGCCAACCAGGGCGTCGAGGTCGATGTCGATGCCGTCGAGCATGCGGTTCTGCAGTCCCTGATAGACATCGGGCAGATGAACCGGGGTCGGCGTGGCACCGACGGCACGCCACCAGGTCTGCATGGTGGTGATGGGGATGATGCGGATCTTCTGGTTGGCCACGTCCTCGAGGCTTTCGACCCGAGTGTCGCGCATCAGGATGTGGCGCATGCCGGCGAAGGTGTAGCCGAAGGCATGCAGGCCCTTGCCCTCGAGGTCGGCGAGCATCTGCTGGGCCGCCGGGGTTTCTGTGGCCTCAGCAGCGTCGGCGACGCTATCGAACAGGAAGGGGGTGAACCAGCCGTTGAGTGAGGGTTCACGCTGACTGGTAATCGCTGCGGTCATGATGCCCATGTCGAGCAGGCCGGTTCCCAGCTGCGAGAACATCGCCGGCTCGTCGCCGAGCTGCCCGGCGGGAAAGATCGAGACGCTCAGCTCGCCGTCGCTGCGCTCGGCTACGGTTTCGGCGAACTGCTCAGCAGTTTGCGTCCAGATGTGCTGTGGAGGCGTGATCAAGCCCATCCGCAGTTCCTTGGCCAGGGTCGGAGTGCTGATGGCAAGCAAGGAGGCACCGAGAATGGCGGCGGAAATCGTCGTGCGAGTGAACTGACGTGCGGCGGTTGTCATTGTCGTCACCTCTGAAGGCGGGTCAGGGTTTTTGTGGATCAAGCCTGTTGGTGTGACTGCGGCTTGTTTGATCAGTATTGTGATCATCACTATTGTGATCAATTCGACGAAAGTGTAATTCAAGCACGACGCATAAAAGCCAAGGGGAGTTTATCTGGCCGGGTCGATCAATCCGCCCAACGAGGCATTACGACGGAACCAGCCAGCGATGCTGGCGCGCGGCAGGCGGGTGGGCAGCACTTCGTGAGGCACCGTCTCGGAGAGAAAACAGGCGAAGGTGCCTGCGCGGGGCAGGATGCGTGCCACTTCGCGCTCAGGGTCGCTGATGTCGAACAGGGCCATTTCGCCGCCGCCATTGGCAGGCCAGTCGGGGTTGAGGTAGAGCACCGTGGAAACCACACGGTTGGCGCGTCCCTGGAAGCTGTCGACGTGTTTCTTGTAGAAGGCGCCGGACGGGTAGTGGGCGAAGTGCGCCTCGAATTCGAACAGCCCGAGATACAGCGCTTGGTTGAGTTCGTGCTGTAGTGTGCCCATGGTGGCGAGGTACTGGCGCTGGGGGAGGGTTTCTCGGTCTAGCCAGTGGATGGCGTCGCCACGGATATCGCGCCGCAGACTGTGCTGCTTGCCGCGGCCGATGCCGGCAGCGTCCAGCGCATCGTGCGCGGCAAGTGTCATCAGCTCATCGTACAGTGCTTGGCACAGTTCGGCATCGATGAAGCTCTCGCCAACGAACCAGCCGCATTCCACCAGGGCATCGACCAGCGGGGCCAGCTTGTCATTGTCTAGGGGGGCAGCCAGTGCACTGTTGACGGGCGTCATGATGTCAGGTGGGCTCATGAGGGGACGGAGAGGGCTCCAGTGCCTCGGTCATCGTCCTGCGGGGAGGGAAATAGCATAGTCGGCTACCGGCGGGGGCACTGTCGAGACTGATCTGACAGCCAAAGCCCTCGGCCATCAGCTCCACCAGCATCATCGCCGACAGCCCCCAGATCACGTGCTCGCCGGCGCGGTAGCTGGGTACGTAGCAGGGGCGATCGTCGACCGTGATGACATCGGTATGGCTGCGGCAGTCGTCGAGGAAGACTTGCAGCGGTACCTCGAAGATGGCGTCGAGTTCGCTCGGGTCGGGGCGCAGCGGCAGGTTGGGCGGAATCAGGCCGACATAGGGCGTGACCGCGATGCCGTGCAGCGAAATCAGGTCGCCGAGCCGGCCGAGCAGCTCGACTCGCTCGGGGGGCAGAGCGATCTCCTCCTCCGCCTCGCGCAGGGCGGTGGCCAGTAGGTCGCGGTCGCCGGGCTCGCGCTTGCCGCCGGGGAAGGCGACCTGGCCGCTGTGCTGCTTGAGGTGATCGGCACGGCGGGTGAACAGCAGCGTGGGCTCGGCGCGCGCGACGATTGGCAGCAAAACCGCGGCCTGGGGCAGTTGGGTGACAAGTCGGCGGGGCGTGTGCGCTTGCAGGCGCTCGCGAAGATTCTCTAACATGGAACTTCCACTGGGTTTCATCTCTTGTACCCAGCCCGCCGAGGAGCGTCAAGCGCCGATGCTCCCGGCTGCCGGTCAGGCCCGTGTAAGGAGTCCCATGAATTTTTGCAGCCACTGTGGACACAGCGTCCACTTCGCGATTCCCGATGGCGACGACCGTCCGCGCTACATTTGCGAGGCCTGCGGCACCATCCATTACCAGAACCCGCGCATCGTCGCCGGTACCCTACCGGTCAAGGGTACCAAGATCCTGCTGTGCAAGCGCGCCATCGCGCCGCGCAAGGGCTACTGGACCCTGCCGGCCGGCTTCATGGAGAACGCCGAGACCACTCTGGAGGCCGCAGCCCGCGAGACGCTAGAAGAGGCCTGTGCCGAGGTGTCGCTCCATGGGCTCTATACCTTGATCAACCTCCCACATATCAACCAAGTCTACATGATCTTCCTTGCCGATTTGTGGGGTAGTTTCGACGCTGGCCCCGAAAGCCTCGAAGTGGCGCTGTTCGAGGAGCATGAGATCCCCTGGGACGAACTGGCCTTTCCCACCATCGAGCGCACCCTGCACCACTTCTATGCCGATCGTGAGCAGGGCGCCTTCCCACTACATATCAGCGATATCACGCCGGAAGATCGGGAGCGTTATTTCGGCAGCGCTTAATCCCTATCAATGTTGAACGCAGACCACGCCTGGCGTGTCGGCATGACTTCCAGGCGGTTGATGTTGATATGGTCGGGCAGGGTGGCGACGTAGTAGATCTGCTCGGCGATATCTTCCGCCTGCAGCGGGGTGGTACCGCGATACAGCTTGTCGGAGGCGGCCTGATCGCCCTTGGTGCGGACCAGGGTGAATTCGGTTTCCGCCATGCCGGGAGCGATGTCGGTCACCCGCACGCCGGTGCCCAGCAGGTCGCAGCGCAGGTTGTAGGTGAACTGCTCGACGAAGGCCTTGGTCGCACCGTACACATGGCCGCCGGGATAGGGCCAATGTCCGGCCACCGAGCCCAGGTTGATGATGCTGGCGCCTGCGCCGGTTTCGATAAGCAGCGGCAGGGCGGCATGGGTAACATTGACCAGGCCGGTGATGTTGGTGTCGATCATGGTGTGCCAATCCTTGAGATCGACCTTCTGCGCCGGCTCCGGGGCCAGTGCCAGACCGGCATTGTTGACCAAGCAGGTGAGCGGGCGAAAGTTGCTTGGCAGGCTGGCGACGGCATCTGCCACCGCCTCGGCATCGCGTACGTCCAGAGTAATGGTCAGCACGTCTACCTGTTTGCCGAGCTCCTGCTTCAGGGCATCTAGCCGCTCCGTGCGGCGCCCGGTCAAGATCAACGACCAGCCGGCGGCGGCGAAGCGGCGGGCGCTGGCGCGTCCAAAGCCTGACGTGGCTCCCGTGATCATGGCAATGGGCATCGTGTCTCTCCTTTGTGGTCGTTTCCGTTGTGACCTTGGGAAACACTGCATAAATGTCTGCGCTACTCAATCGCTGCGTTGCGCGGTGCGCGGAATCCTCACATATACCCCATATGCTCCGGTTCCTGTGCTCCGGGCGCCTTGCGCTTGAGCATGCTCGCCGATTTATTCAGCGCTTCCCTTGCATGACGTACCGGTAAGTGTACAGGTACGGCGTCGCTGCGCGATGGACTTACCCACGCTCAGATCTCTTCCAGCGTCCATACGTCGTAGGCCGGTTCCTCGTAGGGGTGGGCTGCCTTCAGGGCCGCGACGGCGTCGCGGATCAACGAGTCCTTGCATACCAACTCCACCTTGAGTTCCTCGACCTGCTCCAGGTCGCCGACCTGGCCGATATGCGGGTTGGCGCCGTCGAGGGGGCGAAACTGCCCGGTACCCAGGGTCTGGAAACAACAGGCTTCGTAGTCGCCGATGCGTCCGGCGCCTGTGGCGAAGATGGCTTCCTTGACGCTTTCAGCATCTTTTATGGGAACGAAGAAGGCCAGTTTGTACATATTAAGCGCTCCTGTGCGATAACCCCTGGCTTTGTCAGAAGGCTGCCGTTCGCGGCGACGTTTCGGATACAGCCCGGGGATGTTTGCCATAGTGATAGGGATCTATCGTGTCAGTATGGTTTCTTTGCGTGCAACAAGAAGCGGAGAGGAGGCCGAGATGGAGCGTCATCTGCGGAAGTTGCTGTCGGCATTGGGGCTGACGCCGTTGGGAAAGCTGCGGCCCTTGGCCGGTGGCGATATTGCCGCCGTCTACCGTCTCGACACTGACCTGGGGATGGTGGTGATCAAGCATGACGACCCCGAGCGCTTGGCTGGCGAGGCCGATGGCTTGCGGGCGTTGCGCAATGCCCGCACTCGCTTGGTGGTGCCGGAAGTGTTGGGTGAGGCGGATGGTTGGCTAGTGATGGAAGCGCTGGCCAGCGCGCTGTCGTCTACCCCGAATGAGGTGGTGTTGGGCGAGGGACTTCGCGAACTGCATTCGGTGACGGCGGACACCCATGGCTGGTATCGCGACAACGCCTGTGGGCGCACGCCGCAACCCAATGCGCCACTCGCCGACGGCCGCGCCTTCCAGCGCGAGCGGCGTCTGCTGCCCATGGCCGCCGCCTGTCATGAACGAGGGCTGATGAATACCCGGCTGCGCGAACGCCTTGAGGTGGTGGCGACCTCGCTCGAGGAGTGGTTGCCGGATGCCCCGGCGAGTCTGGTGCATGGCGACCTGTGGTTGGGCAACGTGCTGCATACCGCGCGTGGTCCGGCGGTCATCGATCCGGCGGTGTACCGACATTATCCTGAGGTCGACCTGGCCATGCTCACCCTGTTCGGCTCCCCCTCCCAGGCGTTTTTCGACGCCTACTGGAATGGCCCCCGCCCTGATGACTGGCCGCGGCGCCAGGCGCTGTTCCAGTTGTATCCGCTGCTCAATCACTTGCTGCTGTTCGGCGGTGTCTATCGCAGCGCTGTCGAGCGCACCTTGGATCGTCTCGAAGCTTATCGAGGCGCCTGACTATCCTACCGCATCATCCTGGCAAGCCATATTTCTTGACCTCAACCAAAGCTGAGGAATTAACTTTCTGCCTCGGTCCTCAACGTCAAGGTTACTTGGCCGCAAGCAGGTATTTGTTGTGTAAAGAAAAAGAAAGGTAACTATGCAAAGGTAGTATACATACATGAATGTAGCTATAATCGCTGCGTTCTCGCGATCTAGAAAGGAATTCCGATGTCGCACAAGCACGAAAAGGCTTTTGCCGGTTGGTGGCCTGCTTCACTGAAGCGCCGCGCCGCGCTGTCACTCTTGACCGTCATGGTGCTGGGCGGTCAGGCGCATGCGGCAGATTTGCTGACTATCACTCGCGATGCATTGGAAAACGATGCCGATCTTGCAGCAGCTCGAGCGCGTCTATCCAGTACGGAAGCTGGTCGGGATGTCGTCGGAGGTGGTCTGTTGCCGCAGATCAACGCTTCGGCCGAGGCGGCTTATAACCGGACCTATGACACCCAGGACTCCACTTTGCAGTCCATAACCCGTGGCACGCAGGACGACGCTTTTAGCAGTGCCGGTGCCAGCCTGGAGGCCAGCCAGGCGCTATACGATGCTGCCACTAGTCGTGAGGTGACACAGGCTGAACGTCAAATCGAGCAGGAAGCTTTCAACTTGGCAGCCAGCGAGCAGCAATTGCTGCTTGATGTGGCCAACGCCTATTTCGAGATTCTGCGTGCCAATGATGTTCTGGCCGCGCGTGAGGCGCAGGAGCGAGCCATCGAGCGCCAGTTGGAACAGGTCCGTGAGCAGTTCGAGGTTGGCTTGGTTGCCATCACCGATGTCGAGGACGCCATGGCCAGCTTCGATGAGGCCCGGGCCGAGCGTATCGTGGCACAGAGCGATTTGCAGGTCAGCTTCGAGGCACTCGAAAGGCTCACCGGCAAGCGCTACGAGAGTATCGATAGTCTGAGCGGGGACATGCCGATCGACATTCCTACACCTACCGGGCGTGATGAGTGGGTGGAGCTGGCGCTGGCCAATAGCCCCGTGCTCAAGAGTGCTCAGGCAGGTGTCGAGGTATCGCGCAGCGGGCTCGACGTGGCACGTGCGGCCAGGCTGCCGATCGTCGAAGCCTTTGCCAACTATGATTACTCAGATAGCGACAACGAGCTGGTCAGTGGCCATGACTCGTCCAGCCAGGTCGGGCTGAGAGCCAGCATGCCGCTCTATACCGGCGGTACCACCAGTGCCCAGATTCGCCAGAACACCTTCGAACTCGAAGCCAGCCAGTACGATGCCGAGGCCCAGCGCCGTAATACCATTCAGCAGGTGCGATCGCTTTTCACGCGCGTACAGAACGATGTAGCGACCGTCGAGGCGCGCCGACAGGCGGTCGTGTCCAACCGCAGTGCCCTGGAAGCGACGCGTTCCGGATACGAGGTCGGAACGCGCAATATCGTCGATGTGCTGAATGCCGAGCAAAACCTCTACGATGCCGTCGCAGCGTTCGCCGAGGCGCGTTACGACTTCGTGCTGGACCGCTTGGAGTTGTTCCAGCAGGCGGGAACGCTGGATGCCGAGGATATCGAGGAACTGAATGCGCAGTTGAAAGCCGGCGAGCCCGTTTCTCTGGAATTCGAGCGTGGCAGCGTCGCCTACCGCGATGCATTGGACATTGGCGCACCGCCGCGTCGTTGATCGAACGGGATGTTTCCGTCTTGTCTGCCAAGATCCTGATTGACCAGGCAGCGAAGCAAAAGACAGGCATGGAGCGCAGTGCCGTTCCATGCGGCCAATAGGGACTGAAATAGATGTTGACCATGAAAAGTGAGCGTATATGGATGACGCCGTTGCTGTTGAGCTTTGGCCTGTTATTGGCCGGTTGTGGAGGCGAGCAGGAAGCGTCGCCGTCCGAGCAGCAGCAGGCGCCACCACCCGTGCCGGCCCAGGTGATGGAGATGGCGCCACGGGACATCTCGCTCGACAAATCCTATCCCGCCATGCTGCGCAGCGATAATGAAGTCACGGTGGTGGCTCGCGTTAACGGTACTCTCGAGGAGCGTCTCTTCGAGCCTGGCGACCTGGTCGAGAAAGGAGAAAGCCTCTATACCATTGAACCTCTGGTGTACCAGGCGGAAGTACGCCGGCGCGAAGCCGATCTACAGAGTGCCGAGGCCGAGCTGAGTCGGGCCCAGCGAGATGCCAACCGTTACGAGCGGCTACTGGGGCAGAACTCCGTCAGCCGACAGCAATACGATCAGGCCCAGTCCGAATTGCTGGTCGCGCGCGCCAATGTGGCACAGGCCCAGGCAGCGCTCGACAGCGCCCGAATCGACCTCGACTACACCAGCGTCGAGGCACCGGTGGCGGGCATGATCGGTCTCAGTGAGGTCAATGTCGGCAATCTGGTCGATGCCGGTACGGAGCTGGTTACCATCACTCCGCTGGATCCGCTCGAAGTACGTTTTCAGTTGCCTCAAGCGGATGCGTTGAAGCTCCGCCGTCAACGTCAGCAAAATAGCGGCAACATTACCGCCGAACTGGTGTTCCCAGCTTCCAACAGCAGCCAGCCCCAGAGGCTGCAGGGGCAACTCGAGTTCTTGGGAGTGCGAGTCAGTGAGCGCACCAGTACCGTGGAAGCCAGCGCTACCTTCGACAATCCGGATGGCCTCTTCTTGCCTGGCCAGTTCGTGCGCGTGAAGCTTACGGGACTTCAGCGGTTCGATGTGCTGGCGGTGCCGGAAATTGCAGTGACCGAAGGGTTGATGGGCCCCCAGGTTTTCGTACTCGATGAAGAAAACAAGGTCCGTGCCCGTACTGTGGAGCCGTTGGAGACCGCCGGCTCTTGGCTGATCATCGCTTCCGGGATCGAGACCGGTGATCGTGTGGTGGCCGGTGATCCTGCCGGTCTACAGCCAGGCAGGGTTATCGAGCCGCAGCCTTTCGATGGCGAGGCACATAAGGTGGCCGAAACCGAGACACCTCAGGAGACCGGTGCCGGCTCCGAAGGAGATCTGCAAACGGACGAGGCAGACGGGGCCTGATCGATGGTTATTTCCAATTTCTTTATCAAGCGGCCAATATTCGCCACCGTCATTTCGATCATCGTGGTACTGGTCGGCTTGATGGCGATGCGCATCCTGCCTATCGAGCAATATCCCGAGGTGGTGCCGCCGACAGTCACGGTGGAGGCCACCTTCCCGGGGGCCGACGCCGAGACGATATCGCAGACGGTGGCAGCTCCTTTGGCCGAGGCGATCAACGGGGTCGAGAACATGCTCTACATGACTTCGACCAGTTCGGACAGCGGCACGATGAATATGGGGATCGCCTTCAGTATCGATTCCGATGGCGATACCAATACCATCAACGTCAACAACCGGGTGCAGCAGACCTTGTCGTCATTGCCGGAAGCCGTGCAAGCCCAGGGTGTGACCGTCGAATTGAGTTCCAGCAGCATTCTGATGTTTGCCGCGTTGATCTCGCCCACTGGCGAGTACGACAACATCTATATGCAGAACTATGCCACGCTCAATATTCTCGATGAGCTGCGTCAAGTTCCTGGCGTGGGCAATGCGCAGGTGTTGGGCGGTGGCGAATTCGCCATGCGCATCTGGCTCAATCCGGACAAGCTGGCGCAATACGACCTGACGCCCGCCGAAGTGGCCAATACGATACGTTCGCAGAACACCGAGATACCGGCAGGCGGTCTGGCTCAGGTGCCTAACGGTAACCCACGAGCTTACAGCTATACCGTTACGGCACCCGGGCGTCTGACGAGTGCGGAAGAGTTCCGCAACATCATTCTGCGCACCAATCCCGATGGCTCGGCGTTGCGTTTGGATGATGTCTCGCGTGTCGAATTGGGAGCGTCGAGTTACGGGGTAGAGGCACGTCTCAATGGCAGTGCCATGGCACCGATTCTCATCAACCAGCAACCGGGAGCCAATGCCCTGTCAACCGCCGAGGCGGTCAGGGACACCATGGGGCAGCTGTCGGAGCGTTTCCCGGCGGGGCTGGACTATGTGGTGCCCTATGACACCACGCTGTTCATCGGGGCGTCGGTGGATACCGTCGCCGAAATCTTCATCGAAGCGTTCCTGATCGTTGCGGTGATCGTCTTCGTGTTCCTGCAGAATTGGCGCACGACACTGATCGCCATGTCGGTAGTGCCGGTCTCGGTGGTGGGGACCTTTGCCGGTCTCTATCTATTTGGCTTCTCGATTAACCTGCTGACGCTGTTTGCCATGATACTGGCCATCGGTATCGTGGTGGATGATGCGATCCTGGTGGTCGAGAACGTCGAGCGTCTTCTCGAGGAAGACGATGAGATTTCGATACCCAAGGCCGCGATGCAGGCCATGAAGGAGGTCGGTGGACCAGTCATTGCCACCTCCTTCATTATGGCGGCGGTGTTCGTGCCCGTGGCCTTCCTGGGCGGTTTCACCGGACAGGTCTACCAGCAGTTCGCCCTGACCATCGCGGTATCGGTGGCGATTTCGGCAGTGGTAGCTCTGACTTTCACGCCGGCGATGTGTGCGCTTTTCGTCAAGCACAAGAAACAGGTCTACGACTCGAAGTTGCTGCGTGCTGTGCAGACGCCTTTGCGGCTGTTCGATCGTGGCTTCGCTGGGGTGACTAGTCTCTATCTCTGGGTCGTGCGTGTGATGGTCAGATATTGGGGGCTGACTCTGATCCTGACAGTAGCCACCCTTGGTGCTTCCTACTGGATGTATCAGAATACGCCTTCGACCCTGGTGCCCGAAACCGATCAAGGGATCGTGATTGCCAGCATCTCATTACCGGATGCGGCTTCACTGGCACGCACCGAAGCCTACATGGAAAAGCTCAGTCACGAGATCGAGCAGACCCCGGGCGTGGCCTATTCCACCGCCGTAGCTGGCTACGACATGCTGACCAGCTCGGTCAATACCGCGCGTGGTGTGATATTCATCAGCATGGTTCCGTGGGAGGAGCGCGAACTCACGGTCGAGGAATTGATCGGTAAGGTCATGCAGGCCGGCGCCATGATCGAGGGCGGATCGGCGATGGCCTTCAATATGCCGCCGATCATCGGGCTGTCGACGACCGGCGGTTTTACCGGTTATTTGCAATCCTATACCGGGGCGAGCCCTCAGGAACTCCAGCAGTCCGCCTTTCAGGTCATGCAGGCGGCCAACCAGCGTCCCGAACTGAGTCAGGTCTTCACCACCTTTAGTGCCAACGTGCCGTCGTATCGTGCCAGCATCGATCAGGAGAAAGCGCTTAGTTACGGTGTGTCGCTCGATGATCTGAACACGACGCTGTCGAATACCCTGGGGCAGGGTTTCGTCAATTACTTCACCTATCGTAACCGCAACTTCCAGGTCTTTCTGCAGAACGAGTCGGAGTTTCGCCAGACACCGGAAGACCTGAATGGAATCTTCGTCCGCGGTGGTCAGGGCGAACGTATTCCACTATCGGAATTCGTCACCCTGGAGCGTCAGGCGGTTCCTGCGGTCATGACGCGCTTCAACGTCTATCCCGCTGCTCAGTTCCAGGGCCAGGCGGCGCCCGGCTACAGCTCGGGCCAGGCGATCGCCGCCATGCAGGAAGTCGTCAATGAGACCCTGGGCTCCGGCTGGGGCATGGGCTGGACCGGGACCTCCTATCAAGAGGTGAGTGCGGGTAATGCGGCCACTATTGCCATCGTTTTCGGCATCGTCATGATCTTCCTGATTTTGGCCGCGCAATACGAGAGTTGGGCATTGCCGCTGGCGGTGATCACCGCGGTACCCTTCGCCTTCCTGGGAGCCATCGGCGGCATCGTGTTGCGAGGGCTGGAGACCAGTGTCTATGTGGAGATCGGCATGCTGGTGGTGGTGGGCCTGGCGGCCAAGAATGCCATTCTGATCGTCGAGTTCGCCGAGTTGCAGCGTCGCGAGATGGGCAAGTCGATTCGCGACGCCGCGGTGATTGCCTCGGAACTGCGTTTCCGGCCGATCGTCATGACCTCGCTGGCGTTCATCTTCGGAACCTTGCCGCTGGCTCTGGCGACCGGTGCCAGTGACACCAGTAGTCACCATATCGGCACCACAGTGGCCATGGGCATGGTGTCGGTGGCTATCCTGTCCAGTTTCTTCGTGCCGTCCTTCTACGTGATGATCGCGCGCGTCCAGCAATGGTTGGCTGACAAGCGCGGCAAGGTGACCGAACCTTCCACCTGACGCGTGGATAGTCGCGCCTACAGGGCCGCTTCCGGTATAGGGGGCGGCCTTTTTGTGTCAGGAACTTGCTGGTGGTGCATGAGCAGGACCTACTACACTGGAAAGGTGCAAGAGGCTTGTCGCCGGCTGCCGTCAACGCTTGACATGCCGCGCAGTATGTCGGCCCGACGTTTGGTGAACAGTGAGGAGGGCCAGCTATGGAATTGCTGATCCAAACCGCTTTGAGCTTTCCCGCCGTCATTCTCGTGGCCTTGTTGAGCTTGATGGCCATCTATTGGTTGCTAGTGGCCATTGGCCTGGCACCGATCGAGTTTCTCGAGCATGACAGCTTGCGTGAAGACCACCTGGCCAGTGCCTTGGTATCGTTGGGCTTTGCGGGTGTACCGGTATCGGTGGCACTGACCCTGCTATTGGGTTTCGGTACCTTGGCCGCCATGGCCATCGAGCTGCTGGTGCTGCGCTTCCTGCCATTGGGGATGCTACGGCTGCCATTGGGGTTGGTGGTGTTGTGGGGGGCCCTGGCCTTGGCCGCTCCGCTCAGTGTAGCCCTGTGCCGAAAGTTGCAGCCGCGCTTGCATCGCTTTCGCTCTGCCTGCCAGTGCTCGCTGCTGGGAGAATCGGTGATTGTCAAGGCAGAGGGGCAGGAGGGCGACCTGTATCGCGCTACCCTGGAAGAGGATCCGGCCGTCGAGGTCGTCCTGCATGCCAAGCGTGGTGCCATTCCCAGCCCCGGTGAGCGCTGGGTACTGGTCAAATACCTGGCTGATGAACAAGCTTACCGCGCTGTGCCCCGATCCAAGTATCTGGATGCCCGAACCCGACTCCGCAGGCTGCGTACGCTGCAGCGTCATGGCAAGCATGCCATGCATTGAAAGAGTCTCAGGGAGTCAGCAGGCGTCTCAGCCAATGCCAACCGCGTATCCAGAAGGGAGCTTCCTCGCGTGTAACTGGCCGGAATGCGGCGTGGGGCTTGCTCAGGAAGGCGCGTATTGGCTCGACTTGGGTCGCGCGGTCAAGCATCGGGGCGTGGCCGCATCCCGGTACTTCGAAACTGACCAGGCTTGGTTGCTCTTCGTGCATGCGCTGGACCACCGCCTGGCTAAGTAGCGGAGAGTCCGCGCCACGAATGACCATCAATGGACAGCGGATGGCCCGCCAGTCGGCCCAGGTATCGCGAGGTGTGTCGTGAACGAATTGCTCGACGATGCGTGGGTCATAGTGGAAGGTCCAGTTACCGTCGGGCAGGCGGCGTGCGCTGTTCAGTGCCAGTTCCCGCCAGGCCTCGTCGCTATCGATGCCGAACCCCGTGTAGTGGCGTTTCAGTTCCTGTAACAGGTCACTGAAGGTCGAAAAGCGGTGGGGCATCGTGAAATAGCTACTCAGGCTGATCAGCCCTTCCTGTTCAAGCTCTGGCCCCACGTCATTGATGATCAGCCGTTCGATGCGAGCATGATGCTCATCGTGGGCAGCCAGTAGTATACCCAACAGACCGCCCATCGAGGTTCCCAACCAGGGGACTCGCTCCAGGTCGAAGTGGTCGAGCAGTGCTGCCGCCACCGTCATGTAATGGCTGTAGAGATAGTCGTGGGCGGGAAACAGCGACCAACTCGACAGTCCGCGACCAGGAGTGTCGGGTGCCAGGATCCGCCAGCTTGGTCCCAGTTCCCGCGCCAGGGCGGCGAAATCCCCGCCGTGACGTGCCAGGCCATGCCAGGCAAGCAGGGTTCGAGGAGCATTGGGGTGCCAGATGCGCACCGCTACTTCCAGTTCGCGCACGCGAACGAGTTCCAGGTTGTCCATAAGATCGTTCTCCTGCTGCACACGCCATGAGTGTAGCGGGTTTTTGTTGCGTTGCAGCAAGAATGATTGCGTTAGTGACTTGGGCGCGATCAGCGTCGCATCAAGTCGAACAGGGCGTCGACCAGTTCGCGGCCGTCCTCACTGATGGAGAAGCTGTCGGTGTTACGGTGCCAGTCATGTATCAGGCCGCCCAGGGTCGAATGCAACAACCGGGCGGCGATCTCGGGAGTCAAGCCTGGCTTGAGCAGGCCGTGTTCGTGGGCCAGCCGAAAGTGCTCGCGCAATTCTTCGTCGCACTCGCGTGCGAGCTGGTCTTGCATTTCCAGAGGGTTGATATCGCTGAAGAACTCACAGCGATGCAATACAATGGAGTGAATGCGCCGGTAGTGGGGTTGCTCCAGCCTGGCCAGCGCCTTGTGACACGTCAGTCGGATGGCTTCCAAGGGGGATTCGGTAAGGGCCGGGTCGTTGATCTCCTCGACCAATTCCTCGAAGGGCATGCGGACCCGATCCAGCAAGGCCATGAAAAGATCGGCCTTATTCTTGAAGTGCCAGTATACCGCTCCACGCGTCATGCCGGCATGGCGGGCGATCTCTTCCAAGGAGGTACGTGCCACGCCTTTTTCGTAAAAGACTTCTTCGGCGGCATCCAGCAGTGCTTCGCGGGTCGCAGCGGCTTCCGCCTTGGTTTTTCTGGCCATAGGGACAAGGACCTCGAGTCGCCATTCGTTCGTTGCCGCCCATTCTATCGTATAACCCCAGATACTTACATTCGTGGTTGTATAATTAAGCTGTTGCCTATGAGAGAAGGGGCCATCATCGGAGCAAGGCTCGTCATCGCGCTGATGGAAAGGTATAAAGGAAACAGTGTTCCTGTCAGGATACCGCTCCATGGCTCGTGCTCCTTTCGAACTTGCTGGTACCCGTGTGGCCCCGGGCTCGCGCGCTCAGATTGACGTGCCTGTCGCCAAGCTCTACACCCATGCACCACTGCATATTCCGGTGGAAGTGGTGCATGGGCGCCAGAGTGGCCCCGTGATGCTGGTTTGCGGAGCCATCCATGGCGACGAGATCAACGGTGTGGAGATCGTGCGCCGTCTCCTGCGTTCCAAGGCGATCCAGCCCTTGCGTGGAACACTGATTGCCGTGCCTATCGTCAATGTCTTCGGCTTCGTGCAGCACACTCGCTATCTTCCTGACCGGCGTGATCTCAACCGCTGCTTTCCGGGCAGCGAATCGGGCTCGCTAGGTTCGCGGGTGGCGGCGCTGTTTCGCGAACAGATTGTCGACCAGGCCACCCATATCATCGATCTGCATACCGGGGCGATTCATCGCACCAACTTGCCGCAGATTCGAGCTCAGCTGATTCCCGACAGTGAAACCGACGCTATGGCCATGGCATTCGGAGTGCCGGTGATCCTCAATGCGGAGTTGCGCGAAGGCAGTATCCGCCACTATGCCCAAGGTCGTGGCGTGCCAGTACTAACCTATGAGGCTGGCGAGGCGCTGCGTTTCGACGAGTGGGCGATCGCACCGGGTGTACGGGGAGTGCTGCGGGTGATGCGCGCAATCGGTATGCTAGCCAGTAAGCGTCGCCGACGTACTCCACGGCCAGCTGAAGTTGCTGAAGGCTCAAGCTGGGCGAGAGCCCCCATCGACGGCATTCTGCGTCCCAAGGTTCGCTTGGGGGCAAGAGTGGCCAAGGGAGAGGTGCTGGGCGTGGTGGCCGACCCCTTCGGCAATGCCGAAGGAGAGGTAAAGGCCAACGCCGATGGCATCGTCATCGGCATGAGTAACCTGCCGCTCGCCAATGAAGGTGAAGCCCTGTTTCATGTGGCGCGCTTCGAGGCTATCGAGGAAGCCGAGAATGCCGTGGAGTCATTCCAGTCACGGTTCGATACCGGCTTCGAGCCGGCTTGATGATTTCCGGAAGCTGCGTTTGGCGGCAAAGGGGCCTAAGATGATCAATCCGCCGTTCGTGTACTACCTACCTACCATTGAGAGGCTCCCATGCAGTGGCCGTTTTCCCGGCGCGCCAACGCGCTGACCAGTTCCGCCATCCGTGAAATCCTGAAGGTGACAGAACAGCCGGATATGATTTCATTCGCTGGCGGCTTGCCCTCGGCGGCCACGTTTCCTGTGGAGGCGATGCAGGTGGCGACCAGGAAGGTGCTTGGAGAGCAGGCGGAGAGCGCACTGCAATATGGTCCGAGCGAAGGTCTTGGCAAACTGCGTGAGTGGATTGCCAAGGAGTATTCCCGTGACGGCGCCGAGGTACGGCCTTCCCAGGTACTGTTGACCACCGGGTCACAGCAGGCATTGGATCTGGTCGCCAAGGCATTGATCGACCCTGGTAGTCGCGTGTTGGTGGAAACACCGACCTATCTAGGCGCGCTGCAGGCATTCTCGCTGTTCGAGCCGGAATACATTTCGGTCGCCAGCGACGAGCAGGGATTGCGACCCGAGACACTGACTCCGGAGGTCATTGACGGCGCGCGTTTCCTCTACGCCTTGCCCAACTTCCAGAACCCGACCGGCCGACGGCTGCCGCTCTCACGTCGTGAAGCTCTTGCGGCTATTGCCCGCGAGCATGACTTGCCGATCGTCGAGGACGATCCATACGGTGACCTCGACTACCAGGGGGAGCGGCTGGCCAGCCTGCGCTCGCTGGCGCCGAAGCAGGTGATTCATTTAGGGTCGTTTTCCAAAGTGTTGGCACCGGGGCTCCGACTTGGGTATGTCATCGCTGATGACCCCTTGATCGCCAAGCTGGTGCAGATCAAGCAGGCGGCTGATCTGCATACTCCGAGTTTCACCCAGCAGGTGATCTACGAGATTGTGAGTCAAGGCTTCCTGAAGGGGCACATCCCGGGAATTCGCGCGCTCTATGCCGAACGTTGTCAGGCCATGCTCGCGGCGTTGGGGCAATACATGCCCGAAGGCGTGCATTGGAACCGGCCTGAAGGGGGAATGTTCATTTGGGTGACGCTGCCCGAGTCACTGGACAGTACTGAGCTATTGACCGAGGCGATTCGTGAACGAGTGGCGTTCGTGCCGGGGGCTCCGTTCTATGCGACGGCGCCCCAGTCCAACACGCTGAGACTTTCCTTCGTTACCGTCGAACCAGCACGCATCGACGAGGGGATTCAGCGCCTCGGGCGGCTTGTCGCCAGGCAGTTGGGTGGCACGTCGGAGCATCTGCCGCTGGTTTGATTCCGAGGCGGAGTCAAGCAAGCTCCGCCTCTCGCTGCTCGACAACCAGACCCAGGGCATCGTCGAACACGGCAAGGCCGGCACCGTCACGGTGGGCGTTTTCCGACAGATGGCGACGGAAGCGGCGCCCGCCGGAGCAGCCCTGGAACAAGCCGAGCAGGTGGCGGGTGATATGGTTGAGTCGAGCGCCTTCGGCCAGCCGTTCAGCGATATAGGGTCGCAGGGCCCGTGCCGCGGCATGGCGATTCTCGACCGGTCCTGGTTCACCGTACAATGCTTCATCCACTTGGGCCAGCAGCCAGGGGTTCTGGTAGGCCTCGCGACCCACCATCACGCTGTCGACGTGGGTGAGCTGAGCCTGGCACTCCTCCAACGTCTTGATGCCGCCGTTGATGCCAATATGCAGTTCGGGGTGATTGGCTTTCAGGCGGTACACGCGAGCATAGTTGAGCGGCGGCACCTCGCGGTTCTCCTTGGGGGAGAGGCCCTGCAGCCAGGCCTTGCGGGCATGCACGATGAACGTCTTGCAGCCGGCATCCGCCACCATTGAGATGAAACGCTCCAAGTCGGCATCTTCATCCTGGTCGTCGATCCCGATACGACATTTCACGGTCACCGGAATCGATACCGCATCATTCATCGCCTGTACCGCCGCTGCAACCTTCTCGGGATGGCCCATCAGGCAGGCTCCGATCAGGTTGTTCTGCACCCGGTCGCTGGGGCAGCCGACATTCAGGTTGACCTCGTCGTACCCCCACTCCTCGGCGATGGATGCGCATTCGGCCAACTCTCCGGCATCGCTGCCGCCAAGTTGTAACGCCAGCGGGTGCTCCACCTCGTCGTAACCCAGGAACCGCGCCCGTGGGCTACCGTACAGAATGGCCCCGGTCGTCACCATCTCGGTATACAGCAACGCGCGCCGTGTCAGCGTGCGTGCGAAGGCACGGTAATCGCGAGTGGTCCAATCCATCATCGGCGCGACGGAGAAAGCACGGTCAAGCACAGGCATAGCGAATCACGGAAGTTTACGGGCTGTAAATTCTACCAGCCCGAGCGCATGGTGCGCGATACCTTTGGAAAGGTCTCATCGTGTCTTCGGTCTAATGTCATTTTCAGTTGAAAAAGCCAGAGATAATGGGGTTGTCCCGCTAGTAAGCACTTACCGGGGCACGTTACCCTGCTTCTGGTATCGCTTCGCTTCTCTTGGCGAAGCCCCATTGCGATCTGATTGTCCTACTGTGTGAATGATAGTATTCAGGGACTTGAAGCGTTTCGTATGAGGCAAGACGGTGGCAGTGGTCCATCATGGCGCATGGAGGACACGAATGAGAGCTTGGAGCGGCTGGCTGCGTAGCCTGGGTATCCTCATGGTGGCGTCCTGGACGCTTTCCGCCTGTGGTGGTAACGGCGAAACCGGCGATTCGCTTTCAAGCGCACCTGCGGAAACCGCCGAGTCGGTGGTGGGCCCATCCGAAGAGGTCGAATCTGCTGCCTCTGAGGCGAATACTGATACTGAAGTATCCCCCTTCCCTGAGCCTGTCGATGTCACGGCAACAGGAGTGCAGCGCCCCGACGGTCGACTGAGGGTGGAAGGCCGGACCAACCTGCCGGATGCTACTGAGCTGGTGGTCATTGTCGAGCGTCGGGCAAGCGGGGTGCGCTGGCGTATCCGTACCAGCGTCAATGATGGACATTTCCTGGCTGAGCCTCTTGGACCTGGCAGCGGCCTACCTCGTGGCGAGTACTCGATCACGGTATCCATGCAGCCGGCTAGTGTTCAGCCTGGGAAAGTTCGCGCAGTGATTGGTGAGCAAGGAGAATATCTCAGAGGGCCGCTGACATCCGAGTCGAGGCATCAGGGCACCATCGTTGAGTACTCCACTCCCTTTACCTTTGACCCCAATACCGGATCGGGCTGAGTGACTGGTCACTGCAAGCGCCAACGAGCTTCCACCTTGCCGTGCACCCGCAGTGAGGCATCGACGACGATAGTGTCGCTATCGGTCTTTGATTCCCCCCTCATGCGCAATTCGCCGGTGGGGTCCTGCTGGAGGTGGCGAACCTGGATCTTGTCCCGGTGCTCGATGACGTAGAGACCGATATGCTGAAAAGTCGTCGTGGGGCTGACAGCCGCAAGATCGCCGTGGTGTAGAAAGTCGAAATCTTGGTCAGGTCCCGGTGTCACCAGGTAACAATCCCTTTGGAGTTCGGTCGCGGAGAAAAGCAACTCGAGCGGCAGTGCGATGCTGTGCTTCGCGGCCTCGTGCCACGGGACTGGCGGAGTATCGGCAAGTTGAAGCACTTTCGGCGATGGTGGGGGACGATCGTCGAGCAACTCGCTTAGGGGACACCCAAGTGCATCAGCCAGCGCGACCAGACGTTCATGTCCGATCTGCTTGATGGCGCCGGACTCCCAATAGGAAATGGTGACATCCGATACCCCCACCCGGCGTGCCAAGGCCGCCTTGTTGAGGTTGGCCTGTTGGCGTAACTGCTTGATTCGGGGACCTAGGGCATCCATCGCTACATTTCTCTAGAGTGGGTCCATGATGCTCCAGTATCCCGCTGGGATTGTGCAAGATCACGCATCAAACGCTGTGACAACTTTTTTTCACGGGAGTGCCCCATTATGGTGCGCGAGCACTCTCTTGGGGAGAGGATAGGGAGAAGCAAAAAGAAAAGCGGGCCGGATGTCTAGGTAACAACCGGCCGCGCGCAAGCAGAAATGCACTGAAGGCGTCATCCAGGCCTTGGCGGTATTGCCTTGGCCTGATGGCGTTGACGCTCGGGGGAGCTCTCATCCGAGTCCAGCACCGAACGCACAAGCAGTATAGGCAGTCGGCTTTTGCGGAATAAGTGGGTACAATCGAAAACTAGTGTTTCCAATGTGGAAACATGCTTGAATTCTCTGCCGTCGTTTGTGTAAGGAGTCCGGTGTGGCAACTCTGGATGCGTTGCGAGTCTTCGTCGAGGTAGTGCGAAGTGGAAGCTTCACCGCGGCCGCCCGGCGCATGGGAATCTCCAAGTCGCTGGCTTCCAAGCGGGTCGCCGCTCTCGAGGAGGAGCTTGGGGTGAGCCTGCTCAATCGTTCGACTCGCTCGCTGCATCTCACCGAGGCCGGGCAGATCTACTACGAGCATGGGTTGCGGATTCGCGAGGAACTCTCGGCAGCTGAAGCGCAGGTTCAATCAGTCACCGCTCGACCGCGAGGGCAACTCAAGGTCAGCGCCCAAGTCAGTTTCGGCTTCATGTACCTGGCACCACCCACCACCGCCTTCATGCGCCGTTATCCTGATGTGGCCGTGGAAATCCTGCTCGAGGATCAGCGTTTCGAGCCCATCGACGATTCGGTGGACCTGGCCATCCGCATGGGACCGTTGCCCCCCTCGAGCCTGGTGTCGCGTCCCCTTTGCAAGGTGGTATATGGCCTGTATGCCGCGCCCGAGTACCTGGCACGCGTCAACCGGCCGTTACACCCTCGGGATATCCATGAATATGACAGTATCTTCTACGGCAATTACGATCTGGGCGCCCACTGGCGTTTCTCGCTCGATGGGCAGCCGCTGGACATCGAGCCGAACTCGCGGCTGGTGATCAACAACCTGCTGGGGGTGGTGGAGGCAGCGAAGGCTGGCTTCGGGTTGGCTTACCTGCCGACCTTCGCCGCGCGTGCCGCGGTGGCCTCGGGGGAACTGGTCCCCTTGCTGCAACCCTACTGGAACGAGCACGGTAGCATGCTGGTGCTGTTTCGCTCGCGCAAGTACCTGCCCGACAAGACCCGTGCTTACCTGGACTTCATCACCGACTGGTTCCGTGAGCACTTGGTGCTATAGGCACCCAACCAAGCCGCAAGCTGCATGAGGTAAGGAGCACGCAGCGCCGATCTTCTGTCTTCTCGCTCAAAGCTGATGGGTGGCGGCCGAGTGCGTATAATGCCGGCAAGCTCATTCACCCAACGGATCTGGCAAGACAATGACCGTACGTACTCGCATCGCTCCGTCGCCGACCGGCGATCCTCATGTAGGCACCGCTTATATTGCCCTGTTCAACCTGTGCTTTGCTCGACAGCACGGCGGGCAGTTCATCCTGCGCATCGAAGACACTGACCGAGCGCGCTCAACCGATGAGTCGGAACGGATGATCCTCGATTCACTGCGTTGGCTGGGAATGGAGTGGGACGAAGGGCCCGACGTGGGTGGTCCCCATGGCCCCTATCGGCAGAGCGAGCGCAGCGAACTCTATGGTGAATATGCGCGTCAATTGATCGAGGCAGGTCATGCCTTCAAATGCTACCGCACCAGTGAAGAACTCGACGAGTTGCGCGAAGCGCGCAAGGCGGAGGGGTTGCACCTGGCGCTGAAGCCTGCTGACCTGGCTCTGCCGGAAGGCGAGGTGGCGCGTCGCGAGCGCGAAGGCTGGCCCTATGTGGTACGTATGCAGGTGCCCAACGAGGGTGTCTGTGTAGTAGAGGACATGCTGCGTGGCACCATCGAGGTGGACTGGGCGCAGGTCGATGCCCAGATTCTGCTAAAGTCCGACGGCATGCCGACCTACCATCTGGCCAACGTGGTTGACGACCATCTGATGGGCATCAGCCACGTGCTGCGTGGCGAGGAATGGATCAATTCCGCACCCAAGCATCAGTTGCTCTATGAATACTTCGGCTGGCAGATGCCGGTGCTCTGCCATATGCCGCTGCTGCGTAATCCGGATAAGTCCAAACTTTCCAAGCGCAAGAACCCGACGTCGATCAACTATTACCGGCGCATGGGCTTCCTGCCCCAGGCCGTGCTCAACTATCTGGGGCGTATGGGGTGGTCGATGCCCGACGACCGCGAGAAGTTCAGCCTCGACGAGATGATGGCGCATTTTGATATTCAACGTGTCTCGCTGGGTGGGCCGGTGTTCGACCTGGAGAAGCTGACTTGGCTCAATGGCGTCTATATCCGCGAGGACCTCGACGACGATGCCTTTCTGGAGGCGCTCAAGCAGTGGGCGTTCAACGAGGAGTACGTGCGTCAGATCCTGCCCCAGGTGCGCCCACGAGTCGAGACGCTCTCCGACGTGGCACCGCTCGCCGGTCACTTTTTCTCTGGCTTGCCGAAGATCGACGAGGGCAGTTTCGCCGACGTCAAGCTCGAGCGCGAGGAACTGCTCAAGCTGCTGCAATTCCTGACATGGCGCCTGGAAGAAGTGCGTCGCTGGGACAAGGACGCGCTACTGGCCGAGGTCAAGGCCCTGGCTGAGCTCTTCGAACTGAAAATGAAAGCCTTTCTGGCTCCCGTATTCATCGCCGTGACCGGATCCCCGAGCTCTACCTCGGTGTTGGACGCCATGGCCATTCTCGGCTCGGACATGACTCGTGCGCGCCTGCGTCATGCCATCGCAGTGCTAGGCGGCGTCTCGAAGAAGCAGGCCAAACGCTTCGAGAAGGAATACAAGCAGCTATAAGCTGGAAGACGCGGCTTCGCCGCTTGAAGCTGGAAGAAAAATCTTGACGGAAGAGTAGGTGAGAGCGAGCCTGCTCTTCCAGCTTCCAGCTTCCAGCTTCCTTTCCCGAAAAGTGTTGACGGACCCGAAGCGAATCAGTAATATGCGCTCCGTCTTCACGAGATGTGGGGCCTTAGCTCAGCTGGGAGAGCGCAACACTGGCAGTGTTGAGGTCAGCGGTTCGATCCCGCTAGGCTCCACCAATTCTCGTCTTCGATGACAGATGCGTCCCATTCGTCTAGTGGTCTAGGACACCGCCCTTTCACGGCGGGAACAGGGGTTCGAACCCCCTATGGGACGCCACTCACTCACCCTGGCTCCCGGGGTGTACCAAAGACGCCTGAGGCGTCTTTTTTTGTCGCTGCCGATTAGATTTCTCATACCCGAATCCAGCGCCGTTTCTCTATCTCCTGTGGAAGCTGCGTAGGCAGATTTTCCCCCTGTTACCCTTGACATGCCTTTCAAGTTGTCCACGTCGAAGCGTTTGGCGACGAGGCTTGTGCACAAGCCTGAGATGAGCCGCGTGGCTGTGGGCTCTGTGAAATATATCGTTTAAAATCAATGAGTTATTTTTGATTAAAAAATGATCAATCTAAGCGTAACCCGCTTGTCACGGTGATTGATGAGGGTTTTCTCAGGGTTTTGAACAGGGTTATCCACAGAAAGTGTGGAAAACGAAATATACCCGGAGCGAGCGGCCAAAACGGGGGCTGGCCTTGTTGTGATGCAGCATGAAATCGACGGATTCGTGATCACAAGGATGGGGGTGGGGAGGAAAAAAGGATGAGCGGTATCAGACTTCGGTAGCGCTGCCGAGAGGCGATCGTGGCAGACATGAGCAGGTTGTGTTCCTGACCCGCGATAAGGTTATCCAGAAAACGAACGAGGCCGCCCGTGGGCGGCCTCGTAAGCTATCACTTGGCGGGGTAGTCGCGCTGAGTGTGGCCAGTGTAGAGCTGGCGTGGGCGACCGATCTTGTAATCGCCGCTGATCATCTCGTTCCAGTGCGAGATCCAGCCGATGGTACGGGAAACGGCGAAAATCACCGTGAACATGTTGGTGGGGATGCCGATCGCCTTGAGGATAATGCCCGAATAGAAGTCGACGTTGGGATAGAGCTTGCGTTCGACGAAGTACTCGTCTTCCAAGGCGATCTGTTCGAGGCGCTTGGCAATCTTGAGCTGTGGATCGTCGGCCATACCCAGTTCGCTCAGCACCTCGTCGCAAGTTTCCTTCATCACCTTGGCGCGGGGGTCGAAGTTGCGATACACGCGATGGCCGAAGCCCATCAGGCGGAACGGATCATCCTTGTCCTTGGCACGGTCAATGAAGCGTTGAATGTTCTCCTCGGACTCATCGCCGATCTCGTCGAGCATATTGAGCACCGCCTCGTTGGCGCCGCCGTGCGCCGGTCCCCACAGGGCGGCAATGCCGGCGCTGATACAGGCGAACGGGTTGGCCCCAGTGGAACCGGCCAGACGCACCGTGGAGGTGGAGGCGTTCTGTTCGTGGTCGGCGTGGAGCATGAAGATTCGGTCGATGGCCTTGGCGAAGACCGGGTTGATCTTGTACTCCTCGCACGGGTTGCTGAACATCATGTAGAGGAAGTTTTCCGCATAGCTCAGGTTGTTACGCGGATAGTTGAACGGCTGGCCGATGTTATACTTGTAGCTCATCGCCGCCAGAGTGGGCATCTTGGCGATCAGGCGAATGGCGCTGATGAATCGATCTTCATCGCGTGTAATGTCCAGGTGGTCGTGATAGAAGGCCGCGAGGCCGCCGACCACGCCGCACAGGATGGCCATGGGGTGGGCGTCGCGACGGAAGCCTTTGTAGAAATTGGCCAACTGCTCATGAACCATGGTGTGGTTGCGAATGGTCCTCTCGAACTTGGCGTACTCGTCTGCGGACGGAAGTTCGCCGTTGAGCAGTAGATAGGAGAGTTCGACGAAATTGGAGTGATTGGCCAACTGGTCGATGGGGTAGCCACGGTGCAACAAGACACCCTTGGCGCCATCGATGTAGGTAATGGCGGATTGGCAGGAGGATGTGGCCATGAAGCCGGGATCATAAGTGAAGAGGCCTTCGGCGGTCAGGCCTCGGACGTCGATGACGTCGGGACCGACAGTGCCGGAATAGACAGGAAACTCGATTACCTTGTCTAGCCCTTCGATCGTCAACTGTGCTTTCCTGTCAGCCATGCTGGCCTCCTATATATGTATCTGGTGTCAGGCGATAAGTCGTTGTCTCGCTTGCCATGCCGGCGAAAAGGTTCGCCCACTATAGAAGCGTCCCGGCGATTGTCAATTAGCCCATGGGGCAGTTGTCTTGTACGGGGCGTGGGGTCTTTTACAAGGTTTGTATAATAGATGATGCTTTGCACCATTGTCCCCCTTTCCCGGCGTCGGTCAAGACAATGCGATGGTCGTATCTCGACTTCTTCGATTTGTCATGATTGACCCTAGTCCCTATAATCCACCCCGCGCGACTGGCAGGAACGAAGGTCGTGCCGACTTGGCAGACGGCCGAGCCCTTCCTCAAAACCACCGCCCGCTCGGGCCTAGCCCGATGCACACAGAGCGGGCCAAGAGAGTGTGTAAAGAGCCGTGAATAGCAAACGACCCGTAAACCTAGATCTCACCACGATCAAATTCCCTCTTCCGGCGCTGACGTCGATTGCCCACCGCATCACTGGCATCATCCTCTTCATCGGTCTGATCTTCGCCTTCTGGGCGCTCGACAAGTCGCTTTCCTCTCCGCAGGGATTCGCGGCAGTGAGTGACGCCTTGGCGAACAACATTCTGGTCAAGCTGATTGCCTGGGGGCTGTTGTCCGCCTTGGCATATCACTTCGTGGCCGGCATCAAGCATCTACTGATGGATATCGATATCGGCGTGACCCTGGAAAGCGGCGTGCGCAAAGCGCAGATCACCGTGGTGGTCAGTGCCGTTCTGGTGATTCTGGCAGGAGTCTGGGTATGGTAACCAACATCACGAACTTCGGTCGCAGCGGGCTTTCCGACTGGTTGATCCAGCGCATCTCGGCGATCATTCTCGCGCTCTACACTCTCTTCATCGTCGTCTATCTGCTGCTCAACCCGGGGCTGGATTACGCCACCTGGAGTGGATTGTTCGCCCAGACCTGGATGCGCATCTTCTCGCTGTTGGCTTTCGTTTCCATGGCGGCGCATGCCTGGATTGGTCTATGGACGGTGACCACTGACTATCTCAAGCACACCGGGATCCGTCTCGCTGTCCAAACCACCATCATTCTGGCCATCTTTGTCTTTCTGGTGTGGGGCATTCAAGTCCTGTGGGGAGCCTGATTCATGTCTAACATGCGTAGCCTGACCTTTGACGCAATCATCATCGGTGGCGGTGGCTCCGGCCTGCGTGCCGCTCTGGAGCTTGCCAAGTCCGGCAAGAAGACCGCCGTCCTGTCCAAGGTGTTCCCGACTCGCTCGCACACCGTTTCTGCCCAAGGTGGCATTACCTGTGCCATCGCCTCCGCCGACCCCAATGACGATTGGCGCTGGCACATGTACGACACCGTAAAAGGTGGCGACTACATCACCGACCAGGATGCCGCGGAGTATATGTGCTCCGAAGGTCCCAAGTCGGTGTTCGAGCTCGAACACATGGGCCTGCCGTTCTCACGCTTCGACAATGGCCGTATCTACCAGCGTCCCTTCGGTGGTCAGTCCAAGGACTACGGCAAGGGCGGGCAGGCGGCTCGTACCTGTGCCGCCGCTGACCGTACCGGTCATGCCTTGCTGCACACGCTCTACCAGAACAACCTGAAGAACCACACCACCTTCCTCAACGAGTGGTATGCGGTCGACCTGGTCAAGAATGCCAACGGTGATGTGGTGGGCTGCATCGCGCTGTGCATCGAAACCGGTGAAGTGGTCCACGTCAAGGCCAAGGCCACGGTGCTGGCCACCGGCGGGGCGGGGCGCATCTACGCCTCCACCACCAATGCCCTGATCAATACCGGTGATGGTATCGGCATGGCGCTGCGTGCCGGCTTCCCGATGCAAGACATGGAGATGTGGCAGTTCCACCCCACTGGTATCTACGGCGCGGGTGTGCTGGTCACCGAGGGCTGTCGAGGCGAGGGCGGCTACCTGATCAACAAGGATGGCGAGCGCTTCATGGAGCGCTACGCGCCGAATGCCAAGGACCTGGCCGGTCGCGACGTGGTGGCCCGTTCCATGGTCATGGAGATCCTCGAAGGGCGTGGTTGCGGAGAGAAGGGCGACCACGTCTACCTCAAGCTCGACCACCTTGGTGAAGAGGTCCTCGGCAAGCGCCTGCCCGGCATCGTCGAGCTGTCCAAGACCTTCGCCCATGCCGACCCGGCCAAGGAACCGATTCCGGTGGTGCCGACCTGTCACTATATGATGGGTGGAATTCCCACCAACGTGCATGGTCAGGCAATCATGCAGGATGTCGATGGCAAGGATCACATCGTCAACGGTCTGTTCGCTTGCGGCGAGGCGGCTTGCGTTTCGGTGCACGGTGCCAACCGCTTGGGCGGCAACTCGCTGCTCGACCTGGTGGTATTCGGTCGTGCCGCCGGTATGTTCATCGAAAGCGCCCTCAACGAAGGCATCGAATACCTGGATGCTTCAGAGTCCGATGTTGACGCGGCGATGGCACGCATGAGCCGTTGGAACGAGTCCGGTGGCGGCGAGTCGGTGCCATCCCTCAAGGCTGAGCTGCAGGACATCATGCAGACGTCCTTCGGTGTGTTCCGTCAGGAAGACAACATGCAGGAAGGGGTCAAGAAACTGGCCGAGCTGCGTGGGCGGATCGGCGAAGCGCACCTGGCCGACAAGTCGAACGCCTTCAATACCGCTCGCGTGGAAGCGCTGGAGCTCGACAACCTGATGGAAGTGGCCGAAGCTACCGCGATTGCCGCGCTGGAGCGTAAGGAAAGCCGTGGTGCCCATTCCCGCTACGACTATCCGGACCGTGACGATGTCAACTGGCTGAAGCACTCGATGTACTTCCCGACCGAGAAGAGGGTGGGCAAGCGCGACGTCAACTTCAAGCCCAAGACCGTCGACACCTTCGAGCCGAAAGTCCGCACTTATTAAGGGGGTCACGATGTCCGTGCTTCAGGTATCCGTATACCGGTACAACCCGGAAACCGACTCCGCGCCTTACATGCAGGAGTTCCAGATTGACACACATGGCCGCGACCTGATGGTCCTGAACGTCCTTGAGCTGATCAAGGAGCAGGACAGCTCGATGGCCTACCGTCGCAGTTGCCGCGAAGGCGTGTGCGGTTCCGACGGCATGAATATGAACGGTAAGAATGGCTTGGCCTGTATCACCCCGTTGTCCGAGGTGGTCAAGAGCAATAAGCTGGTACTACGCCCTCTGCCCGGTCTGCCAGTGGTCCGCGATCTGGTGGTCGACATGGGGATCTTCTACAAGCAGTACGAGCGTATCCAGCCGTACCTGCAGAACGATGAGCCGGCACCGGCCATCGAGCGCCTACAGTCGCCAGAGGACCGCGACAAGCTCGACGGTCTCTACGAGTGCATCTTGTGCGCTTGCTGCTCGACCTCTTGCCCATCTTTCTGGTGGAACCCGGATAAGTTCGTTGGTCCGGCCGGCTTGCTGCAAGCTTATCGCTTCCTGGCGGATTCGCGCGATACCGCGACACGCGAGCGCCTGTCCGATCTCGAGGATCCGTTCTCGGTGTTCCGCTGCCGCGGTATCATGAATTGCGTGGCGGTATGTCCCAAGGGGCTCAATCCAACCCGAGCAATTGGCAAGATTCGCGAAATGCTGCTGGCCAATGCCACTTAAATCGTGGCGCCTGCCTTGCTATCATGTACGCCGGCTTTCGGCTGTGGCCAAGTGTCGCAGCCGGGCCCGGCCCAGTTGTCGAGAGCCGGTGCCTTGCGCACCGGCTCTCGACGATGGGTGGCAAGGCTCGCGGGTCATACGTGTCACGACCCGTTGCGGAGTCCGCCGGTTATCCATATTAGCCCTTCCGGCAGGGCACCAGAAACGCCCGATGCGGCGATGCCGTATCCGGCGCCGACAACACCCCATCAGTGTAGGGTGACCGAGAGATGCAAGAAGGCATAATGGAGTTGATGTGGCGCTCTTCCCACGTGAGTGGTGGCAATGCCCACTATGTGGAAGCGCTTTACGAACAGTACCTCGTCGATCCCAATGCTGTCCCTGACGAATGGCGCAACTATTTCGATCAATTGCCCCGTCCCGATGGCAGCTCCTCCCACGATATTCCCCTGACCCCGATTCGCGACCAGTTCTACCAGCTCGGCAAGAACCGACGCGCTACCCAGGCTGCAACGGCCACCGACAGCGATGAGAGCAAGAAGCAGGTCCGGGTTCTCCAGCTGATCAACGCCTATCGCTTCCGCGGCCATCAGAAAGCCGATATTGACCCCCTCAAGCTGCGTGCTCAGGTACCGGTTCCCGACCTCGACCTCTCTTTCCATCAGCTTTCGTCCGCTGACCTGGATACCGAATTCCAGACCGGTTCCTTCTTCCTGGGTAAGGACAAGGCGCCGCTCAAGGAAATCGTCGACGCCCTGGAGCAAACCTATTGTCGCTCCATCGGCTGCGAGATCATGCACATCGTCGACACCGAGGAGAAGCGCTGGCTGCAACAGCGGTTCGAGTCGGTACGCTCGAAGCCGAAATTCAGCAATGAGGTGCGCAAGCACGTGCTGGAGCGGCTGACCGCGGCAGAGGGACTGGAGAACTACCTGGCCTCCAAGTACCCGGGTACCAAACGCTTTGGCCTCGAAGGTGGTGAGTCCTTCATCCCGATGATGGACGAGATCATTCAGCGTGCTGGTGGCTACGGCACCAAGGAAGTGGTCATTGGCATGGCCCACCGTGGCCGTCTCAACCTGCTGGTCAACCTCCTCGGCAAGAGCCCGTCCGAGTTGATCGAGGAGTTCGATGGCAAGAAAGTGATCGAGCAGGGGTCGGGGGACGTCAAGTACCACCAGGGGTTCAGTTCCAACGTCATGACGCCGGGGGGGGAAGTTCACCTGGCGCTGGCCTTCAACCCCTCGCACCTGGAGATCGTTTCGCCGGTGGTCGAGGGCTCGGTACGGGCCCGTCAGGATCGTCGTGACGACAACGACGGTGACAAGGTACTGCCGATCAATGTGCATGGCGATGCCGCCTTTGCCGGACAGGGCGTGGTCATGGAGACATTCCAGATGTCCCAGACCCGCGCCTACAAGACCGGCGGCACGCTGCATATCGTCATCAACAACCAGGTGGGGTTCACGACGTCGCATCCGCAGGATACCCGTTCCACCGAGTACTGCACCGACATCGCCAAGATGGTTCAGGCGCCGATCTTCCACGTCAATGGCGATGACCCCGATGCCGTGCTCCACGCCACCCAGGTGGCTATCGATTATCGTCAGCAGTTCAAGCGTGACGTGGTCATCGACCTGGTCTGCTACCGTCGTCGCGGCCACAACGAGGCCGATGAGCCATCCGGCACCCAGCCGATGATGTACCAGAAGATCAAGAGCCATCCCTCGTCGCGTGCGCTGTATGCCAAGCGCCTGGTCGAAGAGGGCGTGCTTTCCGAGCAGGAGGCCGAGGCCCTGATCGAGACTTACCGCGACGACCTCCTTGCCGGCAATCATGTTGCCAATGCCCTGGTCAAGGAGCCCAACAAGTCGCTGTTCGTCGATTGGGCACCGTACCTCGGTCATGAGTGGACCGGCGATGCCGATACCACCGTCGACATGAAGCGCATGCAACAGCTTGCCGCCAAGATGTGCGAGGTCCCCAACGGCATCCAGGTACAGCGTCAGGTGGCCAAGATCTACGAGGACCGCCGCAAGATGCAGGCCGGCGGCATGGCGCTCAACTGGGGTTTCGCCGAGACCCTGGCCTACGCCACGTTGCTCGACCAGGGGCATCCGATTCGCATCACCGGCCAGGACTCGGGGCGTGGTACTTTCTCCCACCGTCATGCCGTGGTGCACAATCAGAAAGACGGCAGCACCTATGTGCCGCTCGAGCATATCAAGGATGGCCAACCACGCTTCACCATCCACGATTCCTTCCTCTCGGAAGAGGCGGTGCTGGCCTTCGAATATGGCTATGCCACCACCATGCCCAACGCGCTGATCGTCTGGGAGGCGCAGTTCGGCGACTTCTTCAACGGCGCTCAGGTCGTTGTCGATCAGTTCATCTCCTCCGGCGAAACCAAGTGGGGACGTCTGTGTGGGTTGACGCTGTTGTTGCCGCATGGCTATGAGGGACAAGGGCCGGAGCACTCCTCGGCACGCCTCGAGCGTTTCCTGCAATTGTGCGCCGAGCACAACATGCAGGTCTGTGTGCCGACCACCCCTGCGCAGATCTTCCATCTGCTGCGTCGTCAGGTGATTCGCCCGCTGAGAAAGCCGCTGGTGGTGATGTCGCCCAAGAGCCTACTGCGCCACAAGGAGGCCACCTCGACCCTGGAGGAACTGGCTCACGGCAAGTTCCAGATGGTGCTGTCGGACCAGGGCAATCTCGATGCCGAGAAGGTCAAGCGCGTGGTGTTGTGCGCCGGCAAGGTCTACTACGACCTGGCTGCCTATCGCAGCGGAAACGAGCGTGCGGATACCGCCATCGTGCGTCTCGAGCAGCTCTACCCCTTCCCCAAGGAGGAGCTTTACGAGGTACTCAAGGCTTACACCAACCTGGAGCAGATAGTGTGGTGTCAGGAAGAGCCGCTCAACCAGGGAGCCTGGTACCAGAGTCAGCACCACATGCGCGTGGTCGCCGACATGCTGAGCGACGGTCTGGGCCATGGGCTCAAGTTCGCCGGTCGACCGGCATCGGCCGCCCCTGCATCGGGCTATATGTCCGTTCATGTCGAACAGCAGCGCCAACTGGTGGATGACGCCTTCAACGCCTGAGGCGTCCCACCGGACGAGAGAGAACATACAAGGGAAACGAAATGGCTACCGAGATCAAAGCGCCAACCTTTCCAGAATCCGTTGCCGAAGGCAGCGTGGCCGCTTGGCACAAACAGCCCGGCGACAGTGTTGAGCGCGACGAACTGATCGTCGAAATCGAGACCGACAAGGTCGTGCTCGAGGTAGTGGCGCCGGAAGCCGGCACGCTGTCCGAGATCAAGGCGCAAGAGGGCGATACCGTCCAATCCGAGCAGATTCTGGGCGTACTGGGTGCCGGCGCTGCCAAGTCCGGCGCCGCTAACAAGGCCAAGCCCAAGGCAGAAGCGGTGTCCGAGAACAAGAGCGAGGCCACTGCCAACAAGCCGGCAGCCGGAAACAAACCGGCTGTTGCCGGCAAGACATATGAGGTCAAGGCACCGACCTTTCCGGAATCCATTCAGGAAGGCACGGTGGCTACCTGGCACAAGCAAGTTGGTGAAGCGGTCAAGCGCGACGAGGTGCTGGCCGACATCGAAACCGACAAGGTAGTGCTGGAAGTCGTTGCGCCGGCCGATGGCGCGCTGACCGAGATCAAGGTCGAGGAAGGCTCTCAGGTCGAATCCGAAGCCATCCTGGCGACGTTCGCCGAAGGGGCGGGCGGTGACGCGGCTGCAGACGAAGCACAACCGGCAGTTGAGGCCAAGGCCGAAGAGGGTGGCGACGAGAAGATCGGTGACCGGATCCTGGCCCCGGCGGCCCGCAAGCTGGTTGCCGAGCACAACCTCGATGTGAACAAGATCGAGGGTACCGGCAAGGGGGGGCGAATCCTCAAGGAAGACGTTCAGCGAGCCTTCGAGTCGGGCAGTGCCAAGAAGTCTGCCAATAAGCCTGCCGCAGCACCTCAGGCAGCTGTTGCGGCAGCCCCGGCCATCGAGGGCGAACGTCCCGAAAAGCGCGTGCCGATGAGCCGGCTACGCCAGACCATCGCCAAGCGCCTGGTACAGGCCCAGCAGACCGCAGCCATGCTGACCACCTACAACGAGGTGGACATGGGAGCGGTAATGGAGATGCGCGCCCAGTACAAGGAAACCTTCCAGAAGGCCCACGACATCAAGCTCGGTTTCATGGGCTTCTTCGTCAAGGCAGCCAGCGAAGCGCTCAAGCGTTTCCCTGATGTCAATGCCTCAATCGACGGTGCCGATATCGTCTACCACGGCTATCAGGACATCGGCGTGGCCGTTTCCACTGACCGTGGCCTGGTAGTGCCGGTGCTGCGCGATACCGACAGCATGAAAATTGCCGATGTCGAGAAGTCAATTGTCGATTTCGGCAAGCGTGCCCGTGATGGCAAACTCGGCATCGATGAGATGCAGGGTGGTACTTTCACCATCACCAATGGCGGCATCTTCGGTTCACTGATGTCGACGCCGATTCTCAATCCGCCACAAACCGCGATTCTGGGCATGCACAAGATCCAGGACCGTCCTATGGCGGTGAACGGCAAGGTCGAGATCCGCCCCATGATGTACTTGGCATTGTCATATGATCACCGCATGATCGATGGCAAGGACGCGGTCCAGTTCCTGGTCACCATCAAGGAGCTGCTCGAGGACCCGGCACGCCTGCTGTTGGACATCTAAGCGTCGTTACGTCTGCAAACTCTCAAGCGAACCGGACTAACAGGAAGATTTTCATGGCCGATAAATTCGATGTGATCGTCATAGGTGCAGGCCCCGGAGGCTATGTGGCCGCCATTCGCGCCGCCCAACTGGGACTGAAGACCGCTTGTGTCGAAAAGTGGGTCAACAAGGAAGGCAAGACCGTGCATGGCGGTACCTGCCTGAACGTGGGTTGTATTCCTTCCAAGGCTCTCTTGGAGACCTCGCACAAGTTCGTCGAGGCTCGCGACCACTACAACGAGATTGGCATCGAGGTGGGAGAACTCGCTCCCAACGTTGCCAAGATGCTTGAATTCAAGGAAAAGGTCATCGCCAAGAATGTCGGCGGCATCAGCGCGCTGTTCAAGGCCAATGGCGTCACTGCCCTGGAGGGCACCGGTAAGGTGATTTCCAGCAAGCAGGTCGAGGTCACTGGGCATGATGGCGAGAAGGCCACCTACGAGACAGACAATATCGTCATCGCCTCTGGTTCGGTGCCGGTCGAGATCCCACCGACACCACTGACCGACGATCTGATCGTCGACTCCTCGGGAGCCTTGGAGTTCGCGGAGGTGCCCAAGCGCTTGGGGGTGATCGGTGCCGGTGTCATTGGCCTGGAGCTCGGCAGCGTGTGGAGCCGTCTAGGCAGCGAGGTCACCATGCTCGAGGCCATGGACACCTTCCTGCCGGCCGTCGACCAGACGATCGCCAAGGAAACCTTCAAGCTGCTCAAGAAGCAGGGCCTGGACATCAAGCTGGGCGCTCGCGTCACTGGCGCCGAGGTCAAGGGCACGGAAGTCGTGGTCAAGTACACCGACGCCAAGGGCGAGCAGGAAATCACCTTCGACAAGCTGATCGTCTGTGTTGGTCGCCGCCCTTACACCCAAGGCGTGCTGGGCGACGATGCCGGTGTCAAGCTCGATGAGCGTGGCTTCATCTTCGTTGACGACCAGTGCCGTACCAGCGTCCCTGGCATCTATGCCATCGGCGATTGCGTGCGCGGCCTGATGCTGGCCCACAAGGCATCCGAGGAAGGGGTAATGGTTGCCGACATCATCGCCGGCCACAAGGCCGAGATGAATTACGACGCCATTCCCAGCGTCATCTACACTGCTCCGGAAGTGGCCTGGGTGGGAATGACCGAGGAAGAAGCCAAGGCAGCGGGCATCGAGGTCAAGACCGGCTCCTTCCCGTTCGCCGCCAACGGCCGGGCTCTGGCCAACAACGCACCCGAAGGGATGGCCAAGATCGTTGCCGATGCCGAGACCGATCGGATCCTGGGCATGCACATCGTCAGTCAGCATGCCGGTGAACTGATTGCCCAGGGCGTGATCGCCATGGAGTTCGGCTCCAGCGCCGAAGATCTGGCGCTGACTTGCTACGCGCACCCGAGTACTTCGGAAGCCATTCACGAGGCGGCCCTCGCCGTCGATGGCCATGCCATCCACATGGCCAACCGCAAGAAGCGCAAGTAAGCCTTTCGCCAAGAGCTCATGCAACAACAAGCGCCACCCGCGGGTGGCGCAGCGTGCCCGGCCAAGTATCGGGCGCGAACGGGGGTGACCCGAGCGCACCATGTCGGTAGCGCTTGCGGTCATCGTTCGAGTCACATGCAACCAATGGCATGAATCGATGAACCTTCACGAGTATCAGGGCAAACAGCTGTTTGCCGATTATGGACTGCCGGTGTCCAAGGGCTTTGCCGTGGACACTCCTGAAGAAGCAGCCGAAGCCTGCAAGAAGATCGGCGGTGAGATGTGGGTCGTCAAGGCCCAGGTCCACGCCGGTGGTCGCGGCAAGGCCGGAGGCGTCAAGCTGATCAAGAGCCCGGAGGAGGCCAAGGCCTTCGCCGAGCAGTGGCTGGGCAAGAACCTGGTGACCTATCAGACCGACGAGAACGGTCAGCCGGTGGCCAAGATCCTGGTCGAGAACTGCACCGATATCGCCAGCGAGCTGTATCTGGGCGCCGTCGTCGATCGCACCACCCGTCGCGTGGTGTTCATGGCGTCCACCGAAGGCGGTGTGGAGATCGAGAAGGTCGCCGAGGAAACTCCCGAGAAGATTCTCAAGGCCGAGATCGACCCGCTGGTCGGCGCTCAGCCGTACCAGGCGCGTGAACTGGCCTTCGCCCTGGGCCTGAAAGGCGACCAGGTCAAGCAGTTCACCAAGATCTTCCTCGGACTGTCCAAGCTGTTCCACGACAAGGACCTGGCGCTGCTCGAGATCAATCCGCTGGTGATCACCGACGAAGGCAACCTGCACTGCCTCGACGCCAAGATCAACCTCGACAGCAACGCTCTGTATCGCCACCCGGATCTGCAGGCCATGCGCGACCCCTCTCAGGAGGACGAGCGCGAGGCCGAGGCTGCGGCGTGGGAACTCAACTACGTGGCGCTCGAAGGCAACATCGGCTGCATGGTCAACGGCGCTGGCCTGGCCATGGGCACCATGGACATCATCAAGCTCAACGGCGGTCAGCCGGCCAACTTCCTCGATGTCGGCGGCGGCGCCACCAAGGAGCGCGTAGCTGAGGCGTTCAAGCTCATTCTCTCCGATACCTCGGTGAAGGCCGTACTGGTCAACATCTTCGGCGGTATCGTGCGCTGCGACATGATCGCCGAGGGCATCATCGGTGCCGTCGAGCAGGTCGGCGTCAATGTGCCGGTGGTGGTGCGCCTCGAGGGCAACAACGCCGAGCTGGGTGCCGAGAAGCTGGCCTCCAGCGGTCTGAATATCATCGCTGCTACCAGCCTGACTGACGCGGCGCAGCAGGTCGTCAAAGCGGCGGAGGGCAAGTAATGAGCATCCTGATTGACAAGAACACCAAGGTCATCTGCCAGGGCTTCACCGGTGGCCAGGGGACCTTCCACTCCGAGCAGGCGATCGCCTATGGCACCCAAATGGTCGGTGGTGTGACGCCGGGCAAGGGTGGCCAGGAGCACCTGGGCCTGCCGGTGTTCAACACCGTCAAGGAAGCCGTCGAGAAGACCGGCGCCGAGGCCAGCGTGATCTACGTTCCGGCACCGTTCTGCAAGGATTCCATCCTCGAAGCCGCCAATGCCGGCATCAAGCTGATCGTATGCATCACCGAAGGCATCCCGACGCTGGACATGCTGGATGTCAAGGTCAAGTGCGACGAGCTGGGCGTGCGCCTGATCGGCCCCAACTGCCCGGGCGTGATCACGCCGGGCGAGAGCAAGATCGGCATCATGCCGGGCCATATCCACCAGCCTGGCAAGGTCGGCATCGTGTCGCGTTCCGGCACCCTGACCTATGAAGCGGTCAAGCAGACCACTGACCACGGCTTCGGTCAGTCCACCTGCGTGGGTATCGGCGGCGACCCGATTCCGGGCTCCAACTTCATCGACATTCTCGAGATGTTCGAGAAGGACCCGCAGACCGAGGCCATCGTGATGATCGGCGAGATCGGTGGTACCGCCGAGGAAGAGGCCGCCGCCTACATCAAGGCCAATGTCTCCAAGCCGGTGGTCTCCTACATCGCCGGCGTCACCGCACCTCCGGGCAAGCGCATGGGCCATGCCGGTGCCATCATCTCCGGTGGCAAGGGCACCGCGGACGAGAAGTTCGCCGCGTTGGAAGACGCTGGCGTGCGGACCGTGCGTTCCCTGGCCGAGATCGGCGATGCGCTGAAGGATGTCACTGGCTGGTAAGCCATGCCTTCCCGATACGCAAGCAAAAGGGCACCTTCGGGTGCCCTTTTTCGTAACTGGTATCGGCGGCCAAGCGTTGACGCTGTGCCCGGTATCATCCGCTAGACTGGGCTTTTCGTACTCGTCAACCAGGAGGCTTGTCATGGCCAAGGTACCCGCCGCCTACCAGGCGACAAAGGGCTCGGTGCTGGATGTCGATCGTGATTTCTATTCCCAGCTGACCGATCCTTCCGCTCGCACCCGCATCGACCAATTGACCGTGCCGATACGTGACGGTCGTGCCTGGCGAGTGCCGGCCGGCCATGTACTGCGGCTCTCCACCCAGGAGGGGCCCCAGGTTGGCGATTTCAACCTGTGGCATCTGCATAACCCACGCGAGCGCTTCTGGGCCTCGCGCACCCGTCAGTTGCAGCGTGCGCATGTTTCGACCTTCGATCGCCTGTGGTCGACGTTACCGTATCTGCGGCCGATGGCGACCATCATCGACGATACCCTGGCCGGCTATGGGGTGGATGAGGAGGGCGGACGGGTACACGATCTGCTCGGCACTCGCTGCGATCCCTACGTCAATCGGTTGCTCTCCGGCGAGGATTTTGACCACCACTGCCACTCGAATCTGGTACGGGCCGTGGCCCCTTTCGGGCTGACCGAGTTCGATGTGCATGACGTGCTCAACGTTTTCCAATGCACCGGACTCAACGAAGACGACCAGTATTTCATGAAGGCCTGCCCGGCGAGAGAGGGTGATTACTTCGAATTGTTCGCTGAGATCGACCTGCTATGCGCGCTTTCCTGCTGCCCAGGGGGCGATTTATCGGTGGACCTGTGGGGACCGAATGCCCGCGACCCGCTGACAACCTGTCACCCCATCGGGGTCGAAGTCTTCAAGCTCGATGATGACCTGCTGCAGGGTTGGCAGCAGCCGGAGTACGTCCCTTATCGTGGTGGTCATGGCATGCGTGGTCCCGATATCGACTGGAGGGCGGAAAAGGCAAGGCGATTCGGGTGATAGCTCCCGCTTACCCGTGACTGACACAGCAACGATCGCGTCCGCCGCGCTTGGCCCGCAACAGCGCCTGATCGGCGCGCAGGAGAGTCTCGCGGAGTGGATCTTCGCCGGCGCAGTGTTCGCTGAGTCCCGCACTGGCGGTGACCGATAGCGTCACATCGCCGACCACGATCGGGATCTTGGACAGGCGGCGGCGGAGTCGATCGACGATGGTGCGGCCTTCCTCGAGGTGGGTGTTGGCCAGCAACAGCAGGAACTCCTCGCCACCCCAGCGAGCGCATAGATCATAGTCGCGCAATTCCTGCTGGATGATATGAGCGATGGCCACTAGTACCTGGTCGCCCGTTTCATGACCATGGCGATCATTGATCTGCTTGAAGTGGTCGATATCGAGCATGGCCAAGGTATAACCCAGGCTACGGCGACCGGCATCATTCAAGTCTCGTTCCAGCCGTTCGCCGATCATGCGACGGTTGGGCAGCCCGGTCAGGGGATCGTGGGTCGAGTCCTGTTTGAGCGCGATGTTGTGTTCGCGCATGAGTTGCTGGAAACCGTCCGAAATGCGTGACAGCTTCTCCTGACGTCGGAGGGCCTTGTCGTAACGTTGGCGGACGGATAGATGATCCTCACGGGCGTAGCGCTGGTAATTGTCGGAAATACTGACCATGCGCTCGAGGCGGGCCTTCTCCTCGAGATGGTAGTGGTAAAGGAGTTCCAAGGCCTCGTGCAACGGATGCCGTGCATGGTTCGGGTCGGCGAGCAGCGACTCGATCCATGACAGTAATTCCGTTTCTTCACGTGTCATGTCTCTACCCGAGTCGGCGTGATCGCGAAAGGAAAGGTGCAATCTTCGCGAAACTCGTCGGCCAGTTCTGCGATTCGCTCGTTGCGCGGATCGTAGCGCCAGGTCACGCTGATTTCGCGCCCGCCGAGGTGTGCTTCCTCGAGAAGATCGAAGATATCCATCATGGCCTTGACCGAGCTGGTGTTGAGATAGACCAGCTCCAGTTCCAGCGAAAGCGGGCGTGATTCATGGCCGATGAAGTATTCGACCCAGCCGATGACCTGATCGAAGAGCTCATAGGAATTTTCAGGGTAGGAGTCGCCCTGCATGGTGAGGAGACCGGCCTGCCAATCGCTGCGGATGGCGGGGGTGGACTGGCTGCCGGGAATATTCAAATCGGTGGTCATATGATGCTTACTCGGCAGGATCAGATAGTGGCTGTCAGGCTAAAGAACCCGCGTCCATCGGGCAATGCCTTGAGCGAGGCCTGCATGGGTTGGCTGGACTTGCGGGCGATATCGAGCAGGCCCAGTCCTGCACCGGAGTTGGAGTCTTCGTCGCGAGGTTGGCGAAGCTGTTGTTTGTAGGCTTTCTTCAGCTCCTGTTTGTCGAGGTCAGCCAGTGTTTCGATGGTTGCGACCAGCTTCTCTCCGTCCTCGAGTTCGACGAGATTGCCGGCTGATACCATATAGTGCCCGTCCTCGTTCTTGGCCACCGCGACGGTGGCCGAGGCACTTTCTTCGTCGTATCCCTTGACGCGCGAGTAGTGGCGAATGTTCTGGGTCATTTCGATATAGGCAGCGAAGACATCCATTGCGGCGGAAGGTGTCGCCTGCTGAGAGTTCAGGTAATTGCGCAGGGCATTACCGATTTCTTCGATCAGGCTGCGTGAAATGGGGCCATTGAAGCACAGCATGATTCGCTGGCTGAGATAGCTTTCCCGCATGCTTAACAGGTCCATGGCACCTCCTATTGCGGTTTGCCTGGCAGAACTTGGGTATCGGTCAGCGGCGCCTGATGCCCGCCATGTTCCGGCGTGCAACTGTCCCGAGTGAATCGAAAGCCGAGAACGGTGATGTCATCGCGTTGTGGCAGATCTCCCTGATAGGCAAGCAATTCGGCTTCGAAGGCGCTCATCTGTTTGTCCAGAGGGAGGTGGGCGTTGGACTTCAGGATAGCTTCGAAACGGCCGTTGCCGAAACCGAACCCCGCGTCACCCCCCGCTTGGTCGAGGAAGCCGTCGGTGCACAGGGAATAAGTCCAGTCCAGGCGCAATGGAACGCTCTGGTTGCGGTAGTCGGTGCGGCGTTTATGGCCCAATGCTCGCTTCTGGCCCGGTAGCCGTTCCAAGTCGTTGCCATCGGTAGCGTAGAGACCGATCTTGGCGCCGGCGAAGGTCAGTTGTCGCGCTTCGAGGTCCACCCATACCAGGCCGATGTCCATGTTGGTGGCGATCGAGGCAGGCAATTGATCGGGGCGCAGCATATCGCGGCACTGGCGATCGGTTTCATTGAGGATGGCGGCGGGATCCGCAGTGCCGATTCGCAGAATGGCATGGTCGATGATCGCGCGCGCCAGCATGGTCATCAGCGAGCCTGGCACGCCATGGCCGGCACAATCGACCACGCCCAGCAGGTAGCCTTTGCTGTGGGCACGAAAGATGTAGAAATCGCCGCCCACCGTGTCGCGTGGCTTCCACAGTACCCCATAGTGGTGCTCGAGATGCAGCTCAAGCTGTTGGTCGGGCAAGATGGCACGCTGGATGATACTGGCGTACTGCAGGGAATCGTCGATCTGTTTGTACGCCGCTGCCATTTCGGCATTCGCCTGCTCCAAGGCCCGAGTGCGCTCGCGCACCTTGGATTCCAACTCTTGGGTATGGCGTTGAACCTGACCTGCCATGCTCGAGAAGGCCTGTGACAGCTCGCCGATCTCGTCGTCGCGGGAGGTAGGAAGATGTGAGTCGTAACGGCCATCGGCAATTGCCTGCGCCGAGAGTTTCAGGCGATTCAGTGGGGAGAGAATCAGCTTGTTGGTGGCATAAGCGAAAGCCATCAGAAGGATACCCAGGACCAAGGTCAGGGCGATGAGTAGTGGCCATAACCAACGACGTTCGAGGATCGGGGCGACGCTGAGGTCGAGTGCGGTGATCAGGTGCCAGTCGAGTTCGGGAATGTAGCCGACCGAAAGCAAGCGCTCGCGTTGATCAAGCGTCGCCCATAGTGTCTGGACGTGTTCGGGTGACTGTCGTGAAGCTTGCATGGCTTCGACCAGACGCTCCTGCTCTTCGGCATTGCTCAGTAGAGCCTGGACGGTCTGCCGTTCATCGACGTCGCCATCGCTGGCACCGGAGCTGAAGGCGATGCGTTCCAAGGAAGGATGAGCTTGCAGGGCGCCGTGACGATCGACGATCATTGGCGTCAATCCCGGAGCCTCGTCGCGGATGAGTTCATCGAGAAATTCGCTCAGGTCGAGTCCGGTGCCAGCGAGCCCCAGAGGGCCATGATCGCCTTGGACCACGACGTTGAACCACACCTTGGTGACGCCCAGCTTGCGATCGACATTGACATTCAGGTTGTAGGGTTCGTCGCTGCGCGTGGTCTGGAAATACCAGGCATCGTCCGGGTCATTGGAGGCGAGTCGATAGCTAGGCGCTTCCAGATTGGGTCGCTCATCGTCGCTGAAATAGTAATTGCCACTGTCATGGTCGATGACGAAATACGAATGGTCGGCGAAAGCGCGACGATAGCCTTCTGCTTCCTCGGTGAAGCGGGTCTTCGTGGCGGGGTCCGATTCGTTCTCGAGCCACTCCCGGGTCACAACGGAATCGGCGAAACGCTGTGATAGGGCCAGTTCCCGAGATACCGGGGCCAGGATCTTCTGCATGTGCAGCAGGGTATAGTTTTCGGCGTAGGCGTTGGCGAAATGTCGACGAATGTCGTCGATGGCCTTCCAACCGATGATAGCGGCGGGGATCAATGACAGAATACAGGCCAGCAGCAAGGTCGCGACCGACTTGCCTCGCAGCCCCCAGCGTGCAGCCATGATGAAGAATCCCCGCTACGATACGGTGAACGGCTTGGTAGTAGGCCGTTAACCATTCATTGACTAGTTATCTCAGTCTAAGATGCCATAAAGCCATCGTCATGGCGAGGTGGACGATGGGGGCATTGTGCGATCGTGTCAAGCGGTTCTCCACAGGACCCGCCTGGCCAAGGCCAGAAATACTGGAGCACCGGCCAACAGGTAGAAGTGATAAGTGACGAAGCGCCAGATCACCACGGCGGCAGTCGCCTGCTGTTGGCCGATCATGGGAATCAACAGCGCGCTGGACGTTAGTTCGGCACCCCCGGCTCCGCCGGGCAGCAGACTGAGTTGACCGGCCGCCATGGACAACATTTGCACCATGAACGTCCAACTCCAATCCAGTGGAGTGCCAAGGCCTCGTATGGCGAGATACAACACGCTGTAACGCAGTAGCCAGTGCATGGCACAGAGGGTGAAGATTGCTGTCAGGGTGGTGTGTGGCAGCTGCAAGGTCACTTGCAACGCGTGACGGAAATGCAATATACGTCGACCAAGCCCGCGGCGGCGATGGGGCGGAATGCCCAGGTGCGCCAGGCAGGCATTGCCGATGCGTAGCAAGACGGGCAGGTGGCTTATCAGCCACCAGGATGCTAGCAGCAGGGTCAACAGCGCCAGCATCGCTAGCCCCACCAGACCCTCGTGTCGCCACTCCAGCGTCGAGAGCGTGGCATGGGCGATGACACCGAGCAGCGCGATAAGAAAGAACAAGAGATCGCTGAGTTGATCGACCATGAACACTGCCGAGGCGTGTGCCGGTCGCAAGCCACGGCGGGCCAACAGCGCCAGTAGCGTCACGGGACCACCGCTACCCCCCGGTGTGGCGCAGATTGCGAACTCGGTGGCCATCACCATCGCCACGGCACGACGTTGGCCGAGATGCCCAGCCCGTCCGGCCAGCAGTAGTCGTAGCCGTAACGCATTGAGATTCCAGCACACCAGGATCAAGCCCAGCATGTAGACCAGTTGGCTACCTGGAAAGGTCGCTAGAGTTGCAAGTAGGCCGGTTCCTCCCAGCGCCAGTGGGACCAGGAGTGTCGCGGTCAATGCAATGACCAGGAGAATGGTGTAGCGGCTGCGCAGTAAGCTCATGGGGCAAGAAGGTCAAGTGTCCCCGGCTGAAGGTAATGCCCCCACTCATCCATACTGGTGCTGCCCACCCCTGGATGGGTCGCCGATTAGGTCTCGGTAATGGTCCAGCAGGGGGGCAATGACTCGTTGCCAACTGAAGTGGCGTTCGACATGTCGGCGAGCGTGTCGTCCCATGGCAGCGGCATCGTTGAGGAACAGCTCTTCCACTGTGCAGGCCATGGCCTTGGGAGAGTGAGGCTCGCAAAGGATGCCGCAACCGAGGGGAACGTTCTCCGCCAGGGCACCTGCCCGTGCCGCTACCACCGGCAGGCCGCTGGCCATGGCCTCAAGGGCGACCAGGCCGAATGTTTCGCGGGTACCGGCATGTATCATGGCGTCGGCACTGGCCAAGGCCCGAGCCACTTCATTGGGGGCGCAGCAGCGGTCGATCACGGTGACGTTGTCGAGGGGCGCGGCTGGCATGCCTGGCCCCATGACCAGCAGGTGATAACGTGGACCGAGCAGGCGTGCCACGGCGAACAGGACCTCGATATTTTTCTCCCGGGAATTGCGTCCGGCGAAGACCAAGAGGCGTTGCGAGTCCCGTATGCCCAGTCGGGCTCGTAGCTCGGGAGCGCGACGCCGAGGATGGAACATATCCACGTCGACACCAAGAGGCTGGACGCGAACATCGTCCACTCCCCATGCTTGAAGTCTTTCGGCCATTGAGAGGCAGGGAGCCAGAACACTGTCGAAGCGCTGGTAGAGATCGACCACGTAGCGTTGCAGCCGTCGCGAAACGAACGCCCCGAAACGGTCTCCCATCAGGCGTGGCAGGTCGGAATGGTAGAAGCCGACTACCGGCACCCCCAGCATCTGGCCGGCCTCCAAGGCTGCCCAGGCGGTGACATAGGGATCGCCGGCTTCGATCACATCGGGTTGTAGCTCGACCAGGGCATCGTGCCAAGGGCGGCGGCGCAGGGGAAATCGATAGCCCTTTCCCAATGGTAAATGCGGGGCAGGCAGGGTTTGCAGCGACCCCAGGCTTAGGCGCTCGCTGCCGGGAATCAGCAAGCTGGCGTCGATGTCCCTCAACTGGGCAAAATGGCGATGCTTGGCTTGCAGGTAGGTTCTGACGCCGCCGCTAGTGGGGGCGTGAAACATGGTGATGTCGGCGATATGCAAGGCCGTCTCCCTGACGCGCTGTATTCCGGCGTCAAGGTAACGGCGTAATGCGACAGTTTGACGACATGATAAAGAAACGGCGGCCACGCGGGCCGCCGTTTATGTACTTTGGATCGGAAACTAACCGTCAGGCAGCGGGACGCGCCACCAGCGAACGGGTTTCCTCGCGGGCTTCGGTGAGCACCACTCGGATGATGTCGCCGAGCTTGAAACGTTCCTGTCCCTCGATCTGCACTCGTCCCTCCTTGTCGTCGATCGCCACCTTGTCGCGGTCACTGTGCAGCAGTGGGGCCGGCACGAAGGCGGTGGCGCCGTTAGCGGTCAGGCGCACGCGCATGCCGCCGCGGCGGATATCGACGATCTCGGCGTCGAACTCCTGCTGCTGTTTGGCGGCCTCGGTCAGAAAGCGCACGTACAACCAGTCCTTGACGTCACGCTCGGCCATGCGGTTGAGGCGACGGCGCTCGGTGAGCTGCTCGGTCAGCGCGGCACTGGCCTTGGCCGGTGCGCTTTCCCCTGTCAGGACGCGCTTGATCAGACGGTGGTTGACCATGTCGCCATACTTGCGGATCGGCGAGGTCCAGGTGGCATAGGCGGAAAGGCCAAGGCCGAAGTGGGGGCCAGGCTGGGCGGACATGCTGGTGAAGCCTTGGAAGCGGCGCAGACGGGCATCCAGCCAGGCGTCCTCGCGGCTCTCCAGGGCACGCTTGAGTTCGCGATAGCGCGGCAGTTCGAGCAGTGCCTCGCGTTCGACCTCGATCTGCTGGCTGGTGAGGAACTCGTGGGCGGCGTCGGCCTTCTCCGGCTCGAAGGCGCGATGCACGTTGAATATGCCATGACCGACCTTGTCGGCGAGTAGATCGGCGCAACAGGCATTGGCAGCGATCATCGACTCTTCGATCATGCGATTGGCGATGCGCCGCTCCTCGCTACGGATATCCAGCACGTTGCCGGCCTCGTCAAGGTCGAACACGTAGTCGGGACGGTCCTTGAACACCAGCGCATGTTCGGCACGCCAGGCTGCGCGCGCTTCGGTGAGATCCCGTAGGGCGTTGAGCTGTTCGCCGATCTCATCCGCCGGGGCCCAGTCGCCCTGGTCTTCCAGCCAGTCGGAGACCTGGTCGTAGATCAAGCGCGCCTTGGAACTCATGGTTGCGGCGAAGAAGCGATAGTCGCCCAGGCTGCCATCGGCAGCAACATCGAGCGAGCAGGCCAGCACGGGGCGCTCCTGTCCTTCCCACAGCGAACACAGGTCGTCGGCCAGCACTTCGGGCAGCATGGTGACATTCTGACCCGGCAGGTAAACGGTGAAAGCGCGGGTGCGGGCCTCGAGGTCGGCAGCGTGGTTCTCCTCGACATAGGCAGTAGGATCGGCGATGGCCACCGTCAGGCGCCAGCCGCCTTCGGGGCGCGCCTCGACGCGCAGGGCGTCGTCCATGTCGCGGGTCTTCTCGCTGTCGATAGTAAAGAACGGCTCGGCGGTGAGGTCCTCGCGTTGGAGGCCTTCGTCGCGCAGTGGCCAGTCGTTGCCGGCTTCCGGAGACGCTTGTTCCAGGGCATGGCGGGCCAGGGTCACGCGCCATGGCACGGCTGGATCGTCGTTCTTGGCCACCAACTCGTCGATCTGGGTGAAGAAGGCGCGGTCATCGGGTTTGAGCGGATGACGCACCAGACGTGCCACGACCCAATCACCGTCGCCGATGCTCTCTTCGTCGAGGCTGCGCTTGACGCGCGCCTTGAGCGCATTCTTGATCGACGGGTGGTCGGGGATAACGGCCAGTCGGCCATCGCGTTTCTGAACGCGGGCGATGAAGCGTTCCAGTCCCGGCTCCACTAGGGTATCCGGTTCTACGCTCTTCTTGTCGCCTTCTTCCTTGAGGATGGCTTCGACACGGTCGCCGTGCAGCACCTGCTTCATGGCGGGTGGTGGCACGAAGTAGGATTCGCCGCTGTCGGTCTCGAGGAAACCGAAGCCCTTGTCGGTGGCCTTGATCACGCCCTGGACACGGGGCGTGGTTTCGCGGATCTGTTGCTTGAGCTGGGCAAGCAGCGCGTTGTTCTGCAGCATCGGACACTTTTGCTTGGCGGGAGGACAGAGGGCCACTATACGGATTCAGGCCGGCCACGCCAATCACAACAACGCCATGGCAATGCTCGACTCCCCATCCAGCAGATCGAACTCGCGGTTCTTGAGCGTCCGCGCCTGGGCCAGATAGACCAACGCATGGGCGACATTGCCGCGCGATACTTCCAGTTTCTCGGCATGACCTGCGGCGGTGGTCACCAGCCGCGTGGCCGGCTCGTCGGTCAGCCGTCCCGGCTTGAGAATCACATGCGGAATCCTGGCGCAGCGGAGATAGGCATCGGCGGCGAACTTGGCGGCCAGGTAGGGGCGCAGCTTTTCAGGCGCCGCCAGTGGGTCGCTGGCGCGCAGTGCGCTGACCATGATGAAACGCTCCAGACCCAACTCCTCGGCGCGGTCGACCGCGCGAATGGCACCGTACAGGTCGATCAACAGGGTCTTGTCGGGGCCGGTATGCGGCCCTGAGCCGGCGGTGAATATGACCTGTCCACAGCCATTGAAGGCCTGCCGCATATCCCCTTCGAGATCTCCGAGCACTGTCTCGATACCCCGTTCTCGAAACCAGGGCTGCTGGTCGGGGTCGCGGATCATGGCACGGATCGCCATGCCACCATGCGCGGCGAGTTCGCAGAACTGGCGGCCGATCTTGCCGTTGGCACCGATCACTAGGGTTTTCATCGTCACCTCCTCGCGGTGGTATGAAACTTCGTCGCCCATGCTGACAGTTTGGCATGACCTTGGAGAAGAGATTCGACCAAGGTACAAGTCATGTGGTATTCAATTGGTATTGTTAAAGGTCTATATTGGTATTGTCTCGACTCCAAGGGAAACGATCATGGATCCCCGTTTTCAGAAGCTACATCTCGACCCTGACTTGCCCACACCGTTGTACCACCAGCTTGCCCAACGCCTGGAACAGGCCATTGAAGCCGGCGCCTGGGGGGCTGGAGAGGCATTGCCTTCCGAACGCACGCTGGCCGATTCCCTCGAGGTGTCACGCATCACCGCGCGCAAGGCACTCGATCGGCTGGCCGAGATGGGGCTGATCCGACGCACCCGCGGTTCCGGTACCTTCATCGCTCCGCGCCTCAACCAATCCCTGACGCGTCTGGTCAGCTTTACTGAGATGCTGTCCCAGCGCGGTCACACGCCACGTTCGCAGTGGCTGGCGCGTTCTCTCGGTACGCCCACGGCGGAGGAAAGCATGCGCCTGGGGCTGGGAGCCGACACCGGGGTGGCACGGCTCAAGCGCCTGCGCCTGGCCGATGAGGTGGTCATGGCGGTGGAGGAAAGTTGTCTGCCCCAGACGGTGTTGCCGGAGCCCGAAGCGGTAGAGACCTCGTTGTACGCCACGCTGGAAGCGGCTGGTCGGCCGATCGCCAGAGCCTTGCAGCATGTCACCGCAGTCAACGCCAATGCCGAACTGGCGCGGTTGGCTGAAGTGCCCGAGGGCCAAGCACTGCTCAAGATCACTCGCCTGGGCTACCTGGCCGACGGTAAGCCGGCGGAGCTCACGGTCACCTACTGCCGCACCGATTATTACGATTTTATGGTCGAACTGGTCCGCTAGGTTTTATCCGAAAACTGCCTGCGCTCGCCCATACGGCGTTAAAAATCAGCTCAACATGCTCATTTACCCCACACGTAAACTCCGCTGTTTCGCTGATTTTTGCCTTGTCTGGCCATCGCTCGGCGCCTTTTCGGACAAAACCTTGGGAGGGATAGATGCTCTACGGAAATATCCTCACACTAGACGGCTGGCGGCTCGGCGAACTGAGCTGGCAGAACGGGTGCATTACTCGCCTCGATGGTGAGCTGTGCGATCCCGATGCCAACGACCACCTGCGGATCCTGCCGGGGTTCATCGACCTGCACGTTCACGGCGGTGGCGGTGCCGATACCATGGAAGGCGGCCAGGCGCTGGAGACGCTGGCACGTACCCATGCCCGTTTCGGCACCACTGGCTTGCTGGCCACCACCATGACGGCGCCGGACGCCGAGATCCGTCGTGTCCTGGATGCAATCGACACCTATATGCAGGCGCCACCTGCCGATGCCGCGCGAGTGTTGGGTGTGCATCTGGAAGGTCCCTATATCAATCCCGGAAAGCTCGGTGCCCAGCCAGCTCATGCCCGCCCAGGCATGATCGGGGAGATCGATGAACTGCTCAGACTGGCGCCGATTCGTCTGATGACCTTGGCACCCGAGCTGTCCGGACACTTGGAGCTGATTCGCCATCTCACGGGGCGTGGGGTGCGCGTGCAACTCGGTCATACCCTGGGCAGCTATGAGGAGGGCGTTGCGGCCCTCGAACATGGGGCCTGCGGTTTTACGCATCTGTTCAACGCCATGACCGGACTTCACCACCGCAAGCCGGGTATGGTCGGCGCCGCCCTGGCGCATGCCGACTACGCCGAGTTGATTCCCGATCTACTACACGTCCATCCCGGTGCCATTCGCGCTGCGCTGCGTTGCATTCCCCACCTTTATGCTGTCACCGACTCCACCGCCGCGGCCGGTATGCCTGACGGGGACTACCGCCTTGGCGAGCAGACGGTGACCAAGTGCCTGGGCGGCGTGCGCCTGGCCGATGGCACGCTCGCCGGCAGTACCCTGACCATGGATCAGGCGCTGCGCAATCTGGTGAGCATTGGACTGTCGCTGGATGAAGCCTCGCGGCGCCTGTCGCGCTACCCGGCCGACTTCCTGGGGCTCACCGATCGTGGGCGCCTGGTTCCCGGCGCCTTCGCCGATGTGGTGGTGCTGGATACCGACCTGAACCTGCAGGCCGTCTACGTGGAGGGGCGGCGTATCGAAGGAGATCATCATGTCACTGATGCTCGATGAAGCGCGAAATGCCCCGGAGCGCATACGGGGGCAACTGGAGCGCAACCGGCCCATGCTTGCCGAACTCGGCGAGCACTTGCGGCTGACCAACCCGCGCGGCGCGGTCACCGTGGCGCGCGGTAGTTCGGACCATGCCGCCAGCTACTTTGCCTACCTGTGTATGAAGAGTCGTGGCATCCCGGTGGCCTCGTTGCCGCCGTCGCTGACCACACTGGCCCGGGCGCCCTGGCAATTGCAGGGCCAGTTGGCGGTGGCGATTTCCCAGTCCGGCCAGAGTCCTGACTTGGTCGCTACCCAGCAGGCATTGGCCGCCGGAGGCGCTCGCACGCTGGCGTTGGTGAACACTCCCGAATCGCCGTTGGCCGCGGTCAGTGATATCGAGGTGCCACTGTTTGCTGGCGAGGAAAAAAGCGTGGCCGCGACCAAGAGCTACCTGGCGACGCTATCGGCCAGTACTCAGTTGCTGGCGCTATGGAATCAGGATCTGCGCTTGCAGGAAGCGCTTGCTGGCCTGCCGGAGCGGCTATCGGACGCCACCCGTCAGGACTGGTCGACGGCGATCGAGGCCCTGGCCGAGGTCGATCGCCTGATGGTGGTCGGGCGCGGTGCCGGCCTGGCCATTGCCCAGGAGGCGGCGCTCAAGTTCAAGGAAACCTGCGGCATCCAGGCCGAACCGTTCAGTGGGGCCGAGGTGCGTCACGGCCCCATGGCGCTAATCGGGCCGAACTACCCCGTGTTGGTCTTTGCCCCAACGGGGCCCGAGCAGGCGGGTTTGCTGGAACTCGCCGCCTGGCTGAAGGAGGTCGGGGCCCGGGTTCTGCTGGCCGCCGATGCCAGCGTGGCCGAGCGTCACCTGACACTGACCGATACCGGTCACGAGGATCTGCAACCGCTATCGACGATCCAGAGCTTCTACGTGATGGTCTCTGGCCTGGCCGAGGCGCGAGGCAGCGACCCGGATCGGCCACGCCATCTGCGCAAGGTAACTCGCACCCTCTGAATCTCGAGTCCCTTAGAGGCCACAATAACAATTCGTGGAGTCCATCATGACCACCCCTTCCTTGACATTGATGGCGCCGGTCGACGGTGTCATCGTCCCGCTTGCCGAGGTGCCCGACCCGGTATTCGCCGAGGGCACGCTGGGTGAGGGCATTGCCCTGGACCCCTTGGGCAGCACGCTCTGTTCTCCCTGTGATGCCGAGGTCATACAGTGTGCCCGCACACGTCACGCCGTGACCCTGCGCACCGAGAGTGGTCTGGAACTGTTGCTGCACCTGGGTCTGGATACCGTTAACCTCGATGGTCAGGGCATTGAGCTTTGCGTCGAAGTTGGCAGTCGCGTTCGGGCCGGAGACCCGCTGTGCCACTTCGATGTCGACCGCCTGGCGCGCGAAGCGACTTCGCTAATCACCCCCGTGATCGTTACCGACTCGTCGGGATGGCGTCTCCTGTCGACGCATTCGCCTGCCAGTGGCACGCAAATCCGTCGCGGCGAACCACTATTGACGCTGGAAGCCGTTGAGACGGGGGGCACCGAGGGCGCACGAGCGGAGGGGCCGGTGCTGAGCCGCGAGCTTACCCTGGCCTTGGCCGCCGGGCTGCACGCCAGGCCGGCGGCCCGCCTGCGCACCATCGCTCGACGCCATGCGGTAGCGCTCGAGGTCACGGTCGAGCAGGGCTCGGCCGATGCCCAAAGCTTGAGTGCGCTGATGAACCTGGGGCTCGTCGCACAGAGCCGGCTGACACTCACGGCACGCGGCGAGCATGCCGCAATGGCGTTGGATGAGGCCGAGGCGCTGCTGACCACGCCGGAAAAGGACGAGCACGCTCAAGGCGCGTCCACGCCCGATTTGCCGGCAGCCGCCGAGGGGCAGCTTCCCGGGTTGGTGGCAAGCCCCGGACTGGCACTGGGCCCCTTGGTCCCTTACACCCTGCCGTTGCCCCGGGTGCCCGTCGATGGTGAAGGCGAGGCCACCGAGCGCTCACGTTTGCGCCAGGCACTGACCCAAGTTGGCGAGTCCCTGCAGGCGTCGCTGCGGCGTGCCGAGCAGTCGGGGCAGGTCGCCGAGGCCGAGATCTTCGCCGCCCATCAGGCCTGGCTCGAGGATCCCGACCTGTTTGCCGCCGCCGAATCGCGCCTGCGGGCAGGACGCAGCGCCGGGCAGGCCTGGCGCGAAGCGCTCGATGATGAAGCCGAACGCCTGATGGCCAGCGGCAATGTCTTGCTGGCGGGGAGGGTCGCCGACCTGCGCGACCTACAGCGGCAAGTGATGGCCGAGCTTTCCGATGACGTGGAACAGGAAGTCGATCTGCCCGATGGAGCGATCCTGCTTGCCCGCGACCTGACGCCTTCCGAACTGGTCAGGGTCGCTTCCGAGCGACCAGCGGGAATCTGCCTGGCAGGAGGAGGCACCACCTCGCATGTGGCGATCCTGGCTCGTGCCCGAGGCATTCCCTGTCTGGTGGCCATGGGCGAAAGAGTGCTCGATACGCATGGTGATCGGGCTGTACTCGATGCCGAACGGGGATTTCTGGAGCCCGCCCCCGACGCCACACGCCTGGCCGAGGTCGAAGCCGGTATCCGTGATCGCGTCAAACGTGCTCTTGAGGCCCGTGAAGCCGCCCAGGCGCCGGCCACAACGCTGGATGGGCGCGTCATCGAAGTCTGCGCCAACATAGGTTCGGCTGCCGAGGCCCGGCTGGCAGCCGAACAGGGCGCCGACGGCATTGGCTTGATGCGCAGCGAATTCCTGTTTCTCGAGCGCCACAGCGCCCCCGACGAGGACGATCAGCAGCGTGAATACCAGGCCGCGGTCGAGGCGCTAGGCGGCAAGCCGGTGATCATTCGTACCCTGGATATCGGTGCCGACAAGCAGCTGCCCTATTTGAGATTGCCCGAGACGCCCAATCCGGCCCTGGGCGTACGCGGCGTGCGTCTGTGGCAGCGCCATCCCGAATTACTGGATACCCAACTGCGAGCCCTGCTCCAGGTCGAACCACTGGAAGCCCTGCGTATCATGGTGCCGATGGTCAGCGATGTCGGCGAACTGCGCTGGGTGCGGCGTCGCTTGCAAGGGCTTGCCGAGGAACTGGGACTTTCTGCCATGCCTAGGCTTGGCGCCATGATCGAGGTGCCGACTGCTGCGTTGTGTGCCGCCAGCCTCGCCGAGGAAGCTGACTTCCTGTCTATTGGCACCAACGACCTGACCCAGTATGCCCTGGCCATGGACCGCGAGGATCCCGGGCTGGCGGCACGTGCCGATGTTTTGCACCCCGGCGTGTTGCGGCTGATCCAGGCCACCGTGAATGGTGCTGCCGGCAAGTGTCCGGTGGGCGTATGCGGGGCCGCTGCTGGTGACCCCCAGGCCCTGGCATTGCTGGTGACGCTCGGCGTCGATGAACTCTCCGTCGAACCGGCACGGGTGCCGGCGGTGAAGGCGGCGCTACGCCAGCTCGATGCCCGGGCCCTGGCCGACGAACTACCCGCCTGGCTGATGCTGGAGGATGGCGAGGCGGTGCGCCAGCGCCTGACGGATTGGTATGAACGCGTTCAATTCGAGACAACAACAACTCCCGAGAGGATCTCATCATGACCACTGCCATCGGTTCCCGGATCATGGCCGGGCTGCAGAAGCTCGGCCGTTCCCTGATGCTGCCTATCGCCGTGTTGCCGGTGGCCGGTTTGCTGTTGCGCCTCGGCCAGCCGGACCTGCTGGATATCGCCTTCATCGCCAGCGCCGGCGATGCAATCTTCGCCAACCTGGGGCTGATCTTCGCCATCGGCCTGGCAGTGGGCTTCGCCGATGACAGTAACGGTGCCGCCGGGCTTGCCGGGGTAATCGGCTATCTGGTGCTGGACGCGGTGCTGACGACGCTGAACCCCGAGATCGACATGGGGGTGCTGGCGGGAATCATCATCGGCAGCGTGGCGGGGCTGCTCTACAACCGCTACAAGGGCATCCAGTTACCCGAATATCTGGCCTTCTTCGGCGGGCGACGCTTCGTGCCCATCGCCACGGGGCTCGCCGCGGTGCTGCTGGGCATGGCCTTCGGCGTGCTCTGGCCTTCCGTCCAGCATGGCATCGATGCGTTGGGGCAGTGGCTGATCGATGCCGGCGAGTTGGGGTTGTTCGTCTACGGCGTACTCAACCGCCTGCTGATCGTCACCGGATTGCACCATGTGCTCAACAGCCTGGTATGGTTCGTCTTCGGCAGCTTCGAGGCGGCCTCGGGTGCCGTCGCCAACGGCGATCTCAACCGCTTCTTCGCCGGCGACCCCTCGGCGGGCAGCTTCATGGCCGGTTTCTTCCCGGTGATGATGTTCGGTCTGCCGGCTGCGGCATTGGCCATGTACCATGCCGCCCCGCGTGATCGCCGCGCCCAAGTCGGTGGTTTACTGCTGTCGTTGGCACTGACCGCCTTCCTAACTGGGGTGACCGAACCCATCGAGTTCACCTTCATGTTCCTGGCCCCGTTGCTGTACGGTCTGCACGCGATACTGACCGGGATATCGATGGCGTTGATGCATTGGCTCGACGTCAAGCTGGGGTTCACCTTCTCCGCCGGGGCCTTCGACTATGCGCTCTCCTACGGGCTGTCCACCAACGGCTGGTTGATGATCCCGGTGGGACTGGCCTATTTCGCGCTCTATTACAGCGTATTCCGTTGGGCCATTGCCCGCTTCGACTTGCCGACACCTGGGCGCGAACCTGAAACCGCCGGCGCTCAGGCCGCACCGGAAGCCGCTGGCGAACGTGGTCCGGCCTTTGTCGGTGCGCTTGGCGGTGCAGCCAACCTGGCTAGCGTTGGGGCTTGCACCACCCGCTTGCGCCTGGTGCTCGAGGATGTCTCAGCTATCGATGAGGCGGCTCTCAAGCGTCTTGGGGCGCGCGGTGTGCTGCGCCTGCAAGGTGGTGGTTTGCAAGTGATCCTGGGGCCGATCGCCGATAGTGTCGCCGATGAGATTCGTGCTGCCCTGAAAACATGGGGCGCAACGCTTTCCACGCCCAAAGCGGCCAACGAAAGGCAGACTGGCGACGTCGAACCGATCGACACTGTGGCGCGTGGCGATTGGCAGCGAGCGCTGGGTGGCGAGGCCAACGTGCGCGAGGCCGCCGTGGTGGCCATGACCCGACTGCGGTTACGCTTGGCCGACTCCACCGGTCTAGACGAGGACGCCTTGAAGCGGCTCGGAGCGCACGGGGTGCAGCGGCTCGAGGAGGGCGTCGTACACGTGCTGCTCGGCGAACGCGCCGCCGCTGTGGCCAGCGGGCTGCGAGGAGAGTGATAGGGTAAGGGGCGTCCCGGGCGCCCCCTGTCGTCATGTGCCCAAGATGCGGTAGGCTGAGAGCTTGAGTGACTACCCACAGGGACCGTGCATGACGCCCCGCTTGATCGTTACCGACCTCGACCGCACCCTGCTCAACGCCGACCATGACCTGGATCCGTTGACCATCGAGACCTTCCAGGCGCTCGCGGGCCAGGGGCACCATCTGGCCATCGCTTCGGGTCGTCACTACCGGGATATCCTGGCCATTCGCGACAAGCTGGGTGTGGAGGCGCACATCATCAGCACCAATGGCGCCTATCTGCACGGCCCCGACGACACCTTGCTCTCGGCCAGGTATCTCGACGAGATCCTGGTGCGCGAACTGATCGGCCTCGAGCGCCCACATGAGATACGCCTGAACCTGTATAGCGACGACGACTGGTTGATCGACGCGCCCATGCCGGAACTGCTCGAACTGCATGCGCATACCGGCTTCTGCTACCGGGTCACGGATCTCGATGCCCTGAATGGCGACGGGATCGGCAAGGTGCTGTATATCGGCGACCCTGAACTGCTCTCGAAGCTAGAGGCCGAGGTGCGCATTCGCCATGGCGAGCGGTTACATGTCACCTACTCGATGGTCGATTCCCTGGAAGTCATGGCCGAAGGCGTCAACAAGGGCACGGCACTGCAGCGTCTGCTCGACGTCCTGGGGCTGACGCCGCGAGAGTGCCTGGCGTTTGGCGACAACCTCAACGATACCGAAATGCTGAATCTCGCCGGTCATGCCTTCGTGATGGCCAACGCCCATCCCGACCTGCCGGGCCAGGTACCACGGGCGACGCGCATCGGTCGCCATGACGAGTTGGCGGTGGCGAGGATGCTGTGCCGGCACTTCGATCTTGATATGTGAGCGCTGGTCATACGATGCTATTGGCTGAAGGGCCCGAAAAGGGGTGAGCCATGAATGACCCGAAACCTTCGTCACCGAAGCCAGGCGATCAACCCGACGAGCTGGCACGGCGCTATGCCGAGGCCCTTGAGCGATTGTCGGCCGGGTCGTCCCGGGCCTGGCAGGGCTGGCTCGAGCGTCAGACGCGTGGGGATTTCTTCACCCTGCCCGACCCGGCGGTCGCGGCCAAGGCGCTCACCAGCCTGGGCCAGCAGTTCCTGCTCCATCCGCAACGTGCCCTGGAGGTCCAGCAGCAGCTGTGGCAGGGCTATACGACACTCTGGCAGAACACCGCGCGGCGCCTGTCTGGCGAGGCGCCATCACCGGCTGTCGCCCCCGACCCGCGGGACCGGCGCTTCAAGGGGAAGGGTTGGGAGGAGAACCTCTTCTTCGATGCGCTGCGCCAGGCCTACCAGCTGACTGCCGAGCAGTGGTTGAAGGGGGTGCATGAGGTCACCGAGGAACTGGACCACGACGAGCGGGTGAAGGTCGAGTTCTACGCCCGCCAACTGATGGACGCCCTGGCCCCCAGTAACTTCGCCACCAGCAATCCGGAGGTGATCGAGGCCACGGTGCACACCGGCGGTGCCAACCTGCTGCAGGGCCTGGCCAACCTGATGGAGGACCTGGCGCGGGGCGAGGGGTTGCTGCGCATCAAGCAGAGCGATTCGGCCGGGCTGGAGCTGGGCAAGAACATAGCGGTGACCCCGGGCAAGGTCGTCTACCAGAACGAGCTGATGCAGCTCATCCAATATGCGCCGGCCACCGAGGCGGTCGACCGCCGGCCGCTGCTGATCGTCCCGCCCTGGATCAACAAGTTCTACATCCTCGACCTGACCCCGCAGCGCTCCTTCATCCGCTGGGCCGTCGAACAGGGGATGACCGTCTTCGTCATCTCCTGGGTCAATCCGGACGAACGCTATGCCGAGGTGGCCTTCGACGACTATCTCACCGAGGGCACCCTCAAGGCCATGGACGTCGTTACGGAGATCACCGGCGAGGCGTCGATCAACACCATCGGCTACTGCATCGGCGGTACCCTGCTGGCCTGCACCCTGGCGCACCAGGCCGCCCGGGGCGATGAACGGGTGCGCAGTGCCACCTTCTTCACCACGCTCCTTGACTTCAGTGATGTGGGACCGCTGGAGGTGTTCATCGACGAGGAGCAGATCCGCTACATGGAGCAACACATGGAGCAGCGCGGCTACCTGGAGGGCACGCATCTGGCCAACGCCTTCAATCTGCTGCAGTCCGCCGATCTGATCTGGAGCTTCGTGATCAACAACTATCTGCTTGGCCGCGACCCCAAGGCCTTCGATCTGCTCTATTGGAATTCCGACTCCACCCGCATGCCGAAGCGCATGCAAAGCTTCTATCTGCGCAACATGTACCTGGAAAATCGCCTCACTGAACCGGGTGGTATTTCCCTGGCAGGTGAAGCCATTGATCTGGGCAAGGTGCGCACCCCGGCGTTCTTCGTGGCGACCGAGAAGGACCATATTGCGCCCTGGGAATCCAGTTTCCGCGGCGCTCACCTGCTGGGAAGCCGCCCCAGGTTCCTGCTGGGAGGGTCGGGCCATATCGCGGGCGTCATCAACCCAGCCGACTCCCTGAAGTATGGATACTGGTCTTATGGCCGCCTGCCTCGCGATCCCGAGCGCTGGCTGGCCTCGGCCACCCATCACCCGGGCTCCTGGTGGCCGGAATGGCGCGACTGGCTCAAGCGCCACGGCGGAGGCCGGGTCGCGGCCCGCGAGCCTGGTGGTGAGCGATTCCCACCCATCGAGGATGCGCCGGGTTCCTACGTCCAGGTGCGTGTCGATGCCACGGCAAGGACTGGCACTTGAACGACGGTCGGAGCGATCGTTGCTGGATTCCCCGCAATTCCGGTGCCGGCAGGTCGTAGTACTAACACCTTGGTCGTAGACGGCTTGTCCCGATGCGGGGCTTCACCCATTATCGGGGGCAGGTAACTAGACGATAACAATACGCGATGCGACATCGCCGGTTCTGCCTGATGTCGCTCGCCAGCCTTGGCCCACCATGACAACGACTCCCGCCACCTTGATCGTGGTCGACGACGACCCGGAAATCCGCGAACTGCTGGGCGACTATCTTGGTCGCCACGGCTACCGTGCCCTGGTGGCCGAAGATGCCCAGGCATTGAGGTACCTGCTGGCTCGGGAAACGCCCGACCTGCTGATCGTCGATATCATGCTGCCCGGCGACGATGGCTTCACCATCTGCCGCGAGGTGCGTCGCACCAGCGAGATACCGATCATCATGCTTACCGCCAGCGCCGACGAGACCGACCGCATTCTGGGCCTGGAACTGGGGGCCGACGACTACCTGGGCAAACCTTTCAATCCTCGTGAACTGCTGGCGCGCATCAAGGCGGTGCTGCGGCGTACCCGCAACGGGACTCACGAACCTCCGGAGCACGCCCGCCTGGTGGCCTTCGGCGATTGGCGGCTGGACCGGGTAACGCGTGAGCTGATCGACCGCCATGGCGAGCGCAGCCCGCTTTCGGGGGCCGATTTCCAGTTGCTGCAGGTGTTCCTCGAGCACCCCGAGCAAGTGCTGTCGCGCGAAGCGCTGTATGACCTCAGCCGCGGTCGCCCGGCGCCACCGCTCGATCGCTCCATCGACGTGCATGTGTGTCGTCTGCGCCAGCGCCTCGGCGAGGATGCCCAGCATTCGCAGTTGATTCGCACCGTGCGCGGTGCCGGCTATGTGCTGGCCACCCAGGTGGAAGCCTTGCAGTGAACGATGTGGGGGCCTGGCGTCGCTTGCGGCGGCGTCTCGCGCGTTACCTGCCGCGTACGCTGCGCGGTCGTTTCGTACTGATCATGATCGTCGGTGTGCTGGGCGCCCAGCTTTCCAGCTATGCCATCTGGACCGCCCAGGCACGTTCCAGCCAGTTGGAACAGATCGACGAGCTGTCGAACAACGTGGCTTTCAGTGTCGCCTCCACGGTGCGCTTCTTCCGCTCGCTGCCGTACGAATACCGGCATATCGTCCTCGATCAGTTACGCAACATGGGCGGCACACGCTTCTTCGTCAGTATCAACGACCATCGTATTCCGGTCATCGATATCGGTGACGGCCCTGCCAAGACACTGGTGGTGGACAACTTCCAGCGGGTGCTGGCTTCGGAGCTCGGTGTCCGCGATGCGTTGGTGGAATTCTCGCGCCCCGAGGATCTGCGTCTGCTCAACAACGAGGTGTTGCTGCGCGACCTGCCGCCGCGCTGGGGGCAGCACAGCCTGTTGCTGGATCCGCTGGAGCCACCGATTCTGGTGGTGCAGTTGGAGCTCGGACCGGACGCCTGGCTCTACGTAGCGACCCTGCTGCCGGTACCGGATCTGTTCAATGAACATGGCTGGTTGTCCGAGGATCGCCTGTTCGCCGCCCTGATCGTGCTGCTGGCAGTGATCGGGCTATCGCTGCTCGGGATTCGCAGCGTCACCCGCCCGCTGGCCCGCCTGGCACGCGCGGCGCGGCAGCTCGGCGATGACCTGGATACGCCGCCGCTGCCGGAGCGGGGGCCCCGCGAGACCCTCGATACCACCCAGGCCTTCAACCGCATGCAGCAGCGCATCCGTCAACAAGTGGAGGAGCGCGAACGGCTGTTCTCGGCGATCTCACACGACCTCAAGACCCCCATCACGCGCATGCGTCTGCGTGCCGAAATGCTCGACGACGAGCGCCAGCGCGAGCGCTTCTGCGCGGCGCTGGACGAGTTGGATCTGCTGGTCAAGGGGGCGCTGGCTTCGGTCAAGGGGTTGGACCTGCACGAGAATATCGAGCGTATCGACCCGCGCCGGGTGCTGGACGACCTGGCAGATGAATTGCGCTTGCACAACGGTGAGGTGAATGTCGAGGGGCAGGCGGCGCTGCTGGCGGTCAAGCCGCTGGCCTTCAAGCGTTGCCTATGCAATCTATTGGAAAATGCTGTCTTCTATGGACGCCGCGCCGATGTGGCCCTGACCGATGACGAGCGGGCGCTAACCATCACGATTCGCGATCATGGACCGGGAATTCCCGAGACCCAGTGCGAGAGGGTCTTCGAGCCTTTCGTGCGGCTGGAGCCATCGCGCAGCCGCCACACCGGCGGCAGTGGCCTGGGGCTGGGCATTGCGCGCCATATCGTGCGCGCCCATGGTGGCGAACTCGGGCTGGGCAATCACCCTGACGGAGGCCTGGTGGTAAAACTCGAATTCCCTCACCACTAACAGGCCTTGCAACACTTTGCAGCATTAGGAAACACAGGGGGCAGCGACGATCGGGTAGTCTGACGCTATTCCTATTCCGGCCATTCCTTTGCCAGCGCCACAAGGATGCGATCCATGAACATCTACGATATCGCCTTTCTCGAAACCCATATCCGCAAGACCATGGCCTTCTACCACCCTCGGGCCATCGATCCTCACGGCGGATTCTTCCACTATCTTCGCGACGATGGCGAGATCTACGAACGCCACCATCGTCACCTGGTATCCAGTGCCCGTTACGTTTTCACCTATGCCCGCTACGGCGCCTATTTCCAGGCGCCGGAATACCTGCGTTGGGCGCGCCATGGCCTGAAATATCTGGAGCAGGTGCATTTCCAGAGCGATTACCAAGGTTATGCCTGGACGCTGCGCGATGGGCAGGTCGAGGACGACACCAACCATTGCTATGGCCTGGCCTTCGTGCTGCTGGCCTATGCCACGGCGCTCAAGGCAGGTATCGAAGACGCCCGAGAAGGACTCTACCGTGTGCATGAGCTCCAGACGCGACACTTCTGGGAACCGCAGTGGCAGCTCTATGCCGACGAGGCGGATCGCCACTGGCAGGTCTCGGACTATCGTGGCCAGAATGCCAACATGCACAGTGGCGAGGCGTTGATCGCGGCATTCGATGCCACCGGTGACGAGCAGTTCCTGACGCGGGCGCTGCAAGTGGCCCAGGCGATCTGTTTACGCCAAGCGGGACAGGATGAGCAGGGCAGGGGCTGGATCTGGGAGCACTACGACCGCCAGTGGCGCCTGGACCTGGAGTATCACCGTGACAACCCGCGTCATCTGTTCCGCCCGTGGGGCTATCAGGTTGGCCACCAGACCGAGTGGGCCAAGTTGCTGCTGATGCTGGATCGACGCCGCCCGCAAGCTTGGCTGTTGCCGACCGCGCGCCGGTTGTTCCTGAGCAGCGTCGAGGCCGGCTGGCATCCCGAATACGGCGGCCTGGTCTATGGTCTGGACCTCGAAGGCAATATCTTCGACGCCGACAAGTATTTCTGGGTGCAGGCCGAGAGTCTGGCTGCCGCGGCGATGCTCGGCAACCGTACCGGCGAGCGGCGTTTCTGGCGTTGGTACCAACGGTTGTGGGACTTTAGCTGGCGGCACATGATCGATCACCAGCACGGTGCCTGGTACCGCATCCTGAGCCCCGACAACCACCCTTACTCTGATGAGAAGAGCCCCGCCGGCAAGGTCGACTATCACACCATGGGGGCATGCTACGACGTGATCGAGACCCTTTCGCGGGGGAATGTTTCAGCCTCGTAATAAAGCCGCAACACTTTCCATTACTTGGTAACCCCTCGCCAAGTCGCAAATGGGCTAGCTTGTTACCAGCCGTTTCACGGTTTACGTCAGTTCTTGGCTACGCAGATCAATAACAAAGAGGGAGTTTCTACATGCCTGCACTCATGCCAGCACGCGCGTTTCGCAAGACCCTGCTTGGCCTGGCCGTCGCCGGGAGCCTGGGGGTTGCCCAGGCCCAGGCCGGCGATGTCGAGGTCCTGCACTGGTGGACCTCGGGTGGTGAAGCCCGTGCCGCCAACGTCCTCAAGGAGTTGATGGAGGAAGAAGGCCACCATTGGGAAGATTTTGCCGTGGCCGGCGGCGGCGGCGAGACCGCCATGACGGTACTCAAGTCGCGGGCGATGTCCGGCAATCCGCCTTCCGCCGCCCAGATCAAGGGGCCCGAGATCCAGGAGTGGGGCGATCTAGGTCTGTTGGGCAGTCTCGATGATGTCGCTGAATCCGAGGGTTGGGACGAAAAGTTGCCGGGTGTCGTTGCCGATGTGATGAAGCATGACGGGCAGTACGTGGCGGTACCGGTCAACGTTCACCGCGTCAATTGGCTGTGGGCCAATCCGGAGGTGCTCGAAGAGGCCGGGGTGGCATTGCCCACCACACTCGACGAGATGTTCGCCGCCGGTGAGGCGATTCGTGAAGCCGGTTACGTGCCGTTGGCCCATGGCGGCCAAGCCTGGCAGGACGCCACCGTATTCGAGACCGTGCTGTTGGCAACCGCCGGCAACGATTTCTACCGCCGCACCATGGTCGATCTCGACCCCGAGGCCCTGGGCAGTGAGCAGATGATCGAGGCGCTGGAGAACTTCAAGCGCATGCGCGAGCTGATGGACGATGACATGTCCGGCCGCGACTGGAATATCGCCACCTCGATGGTGATCAGCGGTAAGGCCGCCATGCAGCTGATGGGAGATTGGGCCAAGGGTGAGTTCACAGCGGCGGGGCTCGAGCCAGGCAAGGACTACCTATGTGTCCCGGCGCCGGGTACCGAGCATTCGTTCACCTTCAACATCGACAGTCTGGCGATGTTCCGCGTCAGCGAGGAGGCCGATCAGGAGGCTCAGCGCACCCTGGCTCGACTGGTACTGGAGCCCGAGTTCCAGAAAACCTTCAATCTGGCCAAGGGGTCGATTCCAGCACGCCCCGATCTCGATATGAGCGAGTTTGACCAGTGTGCCCGGAAGTCCCTCGAGGACTTCCAACGTACCGCCGACGAGGGTGGACTGGTGCCCAGCATGGCCCATGGCATGGCCGTGCGCTCCGATGTTCAGGGGGCGATCTTCGACGTCGTCACCAACTTCTTCAACTCTCCTGACATGAGCGCCGAGCAGGCCGCTCAGCGTATGGTGAGCGCCGCCCAAGCTGTCATGTGAGTCCTGCCCATGGCGCCGCCTGGTTGGCGGCGTCGTGGCGTCACGCGAGGTTATCCCCATGTCGACCGTTACAACTTCGACACGTCCGGTAGACGCTGCACCTGGACGGACGGCCGCTGCACGCCTGCAAGCCTGGTTGCCGCGCCTGGTGCTGTCGCCGTCCATCGCCATTTCACTGTTCTTCGTCTATGGCTTCATGCTGTGGACTTTCATACTGTCACTGACCAATTCGCGCATGCTGCCGAGTTATGAGTTCGTCGGCTTCGCCCAATATGCACGTCTGATGGAAAACGAACGTTGGTGGGTCGCTGCCACCAATCTGGGCATTTTCGGTGGCCTGTTCGTGATCATTTGCTTGGGGCTCGGGCTGTTGCTGGCGATTCTGCTCGACCAGCGAATTCGCCAGGAAGGCGCGTTGCGCACGATCTATCTCTACCCGATGGCACTGTCGTTCATCGTCACCGGGGTGGTCTGGAAGTGGTTGCTCAATCCCGGGCTGGGCATTCAGGCAATGGTGCGCGGCTGGGGCTTCGAGAGCTTCACCTTCGATTGGCTGATCGACCCGAAGATGTCGGTCTATACCCTGGTGATCGCCGCAGTCTGGCAGGCCTCGGGTTTCGTCATGGCGCTGTTTCTGGCCGGCCTGCGCGGGATTGACGACAGCATCATCAAGGCTGCGCAGCTCGATGGTGCGGGCTTGCCGCGCATCTATTGGCGTGTGGTGATTCCGTGCCTGCGACCGGTGGTGTTCAGTGCGGTGATGATCCTGTCGCACATCGCCATCAAGAGCTTCGACCTGGTGGTGGCGTTGACTGGCGGTGGGCCGGGCTACTCCTCCGACCTACCGGCGACCTTCATGTATACCCATGCCTTCACTCGCGCCCAGATTGGTCTGGGCTCGGCAAGTGCCATGCTGATGCTGGGCGGGGTGCTGGCGATCCTGATCCCCTATCTCTACTCGGAACTGCGGAGCCGCAAGCATGGATAACGTGATTCGTCGACGCACCCCGGGGGCGCGCCTGGCACGGGCAGTACTTTATACCGTGCTGATCCTGGCAGTACTGTTCTACTTGATGCCGCTGGTGGTAATGCTGTTCACCTCGATCAAGCCGCTTGATGAAATCCGTGCCGGCAGCTTGCTCGCGATGCCTCTCGACCCGACATTCGCACCGTGGGCCAAGGCGTGGGGCGAGGCTTGTACCGGCATGCGCTGTGAAGGGGTGAGCGTCTACTTCTTCAACTCCATTGCCATCGTGGTGCCGGCGGTACTGATTTCCACCACCATCGGGGCGCTCAATGGCTATGCGCTCACCAAGTGGCGCTTCAAGGGCTCGGAACTGGTCTTCGCACTGATGCTGTTCGGGTGTTTCATTCCCTTCCAGGTGGTGCTCTTGCCAATGGCCCAGACGCTGGGTTGGTTGGGGCTTTCGAGTTCGCGGGCGGGACTGGTGCTGGTGCACGTGATCTTCGGTATCGCCTTCACCACGCTGTTCTTCCGCAACTTCTATGTATCGGTGCCCAGCGAGTTGGTATCGGCGGCCAAGCTCGATGGCGCCGGTTTCTTCCGCATCTTCTGGCGCATCCTGCTGCCGGTCTCGGCGCCGATCATCGTGGTCTCGGTGATTTGGCAGTTCACCCAGATCTGGAACGACTTCCTGTTCGGGGTGGCGTTCTCGGCCCATGACACCCAGCCGGTGACGGTGGCGCTCAACAACCTGGTCAACACCTCCACCGGCGTCAAGGAGTACAACGTCGACATGGCCGCGGCGATGATCGCCGCATTGCCCACCCTGGTGGTCTATGTGCTGGCAGGAAAATATTTCGTCCGAGGGCTTACCGCCGGCTCGGTCAAGGGATAACAAGAAGAGGTATCTGACATGTCCGCATTGGAAATTCGTGAGGTCCGCAAGGACTTCGGCAGCACCCGGGTGCTCAAGGATGTCAGCCTGGCCATCGATTCCGGTGAATTCCTGATCCTGGTCGGCCCCTCGGGTTGTGGCAAGTCGACCCTGATGAACGCTATCGCTGGCCTGGAGCCGGTGACCTCGGGCCAGATCCTGATTGCTGGCAAGGATGTCACCTGGCAGACCCCGGCGGAGCGCGACATCGCCATGGTTTTCCAGTCCTATGCGCTCTACCCGAGCATGACGGTTCGCCAGAATATCGCCTTCGGCCTCGAGATGCGCAAGGTGCCCAAGCGCGAGCGCGAAGAGGCGGTGGAGCGCGTCGCCGACCTGCTGCAGATCTCGCATCTGCTCGATCGCAAGCCGTCCCAGCTCTCCGGTGGCCAGCGTCAGCGGGTAGCGATGGGCAGGGCGCTTGCCCGCGAACCCAAGATTTACCTGTTCGACGAACCGCTCTCCAACCTGGATGCCAAGCTGCGCGTGGAGATGCGTACCGAGATCAAGAAGCTGCACCAGCGTCTGGGTACCACCATCGTCTATGTTACCCACGACCAGATCGAGGCCATGACGCTCGCCGATAGCATCGCGGTAATGCGCGACGGTCACATTCTCCAGCTTGGCACCCCCGATGAGGTTTACAACGATCCGGTCGATATGTTCGTCGCCGGTTTCATGGGCTCGCCGTCGATGAATTTCATCACCGCGACGTTGGAGCATGAGGCCGCCGATTATCGACTCCGTGTTTCGACCCAAGGTGAAGAGGATGTACTGTTGCCCTGGCCGCAGGCGCATGAGACGCCGGTAATCGCTGAGTATGTCGGGCAGAAAGTAGTGCTGGGGCTGCGGCCCGAACACTTCAGCGAAGAGGATGAGCGTCTCGGCGAACATGCGGAAGGCACACTATTCTCGGCCCGGGTCACGGTCGTCGAGCCTACTGGCGCCGATATCCTGCTGCGTTTGCCGCTGGGTGAGAGGGAGGTGACGGCAAGAGTTGGGCCCAAGTGCCGGGTGGCGGCAGGCGAGCGTCTGGCACTGCGCATCGATATGGGAAGGGCGGTACTGTTCGACCCCAAAAGCGAGCAGCGCCTGGCGTGAAGGACGCCAGGCGCTCGTTCCGTTAGAGCGTGCCGGTGTTTCCTCAGCGCACAGTGACCACCGTGCACTTGGCGCTGTGCGTGACCTTGTGCGAGACGCTGCCCATGATCAAGCCAGCGAGATCGCCAAGGCCGCGGCTGCCCAATACGATGGCATCGACGCCCAGTTTCTCGGCCTCATTGAGGATGATACGGGCCGGGTCACCCTGGCCGAGGTGGGTTTCGATCTGGGTGGCACCCAGTTCCTGGGCGTTGGCCTTGGCCTTCTCGATGACTTGTTTGCCGGCCGTCTCGATATCCTCGGGGCTGGCTTCGAGAGGGACGGCACCAATGCCCCACACCAGGGTGGTCTCATGGGCGAGCCGCTCGGGGATATGCAGGATATGTAGTTTGGCATCGCCGTTCTTGACCAGCTCGCAGGCCACACGCAGTGCCTTCTTGGCATGTTCCGAGCCGTCGACGGCAACCAGTAACGATTTGAACATGGAGGGTACCTCTTCGCATTCGCTCGTTTATCGGGGCCAAGTCTCCTTCAGTGTTTCCTTAGCGTAGACTAAAGCGTTTCGGCATCGCTGCCTTGACCTGGATCAAGGGGTGACGTATCCCATGGCAGCGGTTCATCTCTTGTCTGGGTCCTGCTCCAAACGTCGCAGGCGTTGCCAGAGTTCGCGGCGCAGGTCAGCAATGCGCGGAGCTTCGTCCTCGGCGAAGGGCAGCGGTCGGGTGAGGCGCAGGGTACGCAAGCCCAGGCGTGCGCTGAGCAGCCCCACGCCGAGGCCTTGGCCGGCACGCGTCGACAGCTTGCCGGCCAGGTTCATGGATAGCAGCTCCATGCTGGCTTCGCTGGCCATCTCGCTGGCGCCGGCGAAGGCCATGTTGTAGAGCACGGCGCGGAACAGGCGCAGGCGGCTGGCGTAGCCGAGCTCCAGGCCGTAGAGACGGGCCAGGCGATCGAGCATAGCCAGGTTGCGCCACGCCACCAAGGCCATGTCGACCAGAGTCAAGGGGCTTACCGCGACCATGATGGCGGTGTCGCCGGACATCCGCGAGATCAGTCGGCGCGCTTCTCGATCGCGCGGTGCCAGCAGGTGATGGGCCAGCAGCGACCGCGTCTCGCGGCCATCGTGATGCGGCTGGTGAGCCTGCATGAAGCCCTGCCAATGCGGATGATCGTCGTCCAGTTCGAGCTGTCGGCGCAAGGTGTCGGCAAGCTGTCTGGCCTGGCGCGGGGACGCGCTATCGAGTGCCTCCAGGCGTTCCCGCAAATGGGTATGGCGACGCAGTCGACCAAGCCGCCAGAGTTCTCGTACCAGCGCCGAACCTCCCAGGCCCAACGCCAGCAGGCCGAGCAGGCCCCAGGCGCCACTGCTCCAGTCGCCACCCAGTGCGGCGTCATACAGGAGCTGACCAAGTTCCACGGCACCTAGGGCCAGGCCGCCCCCCAACAGCGTCAAAAGCCCCCAGCGGCGTTTGCGTGGGCGGGTTAGGCTGTCGGCGATAGCGGCTTCGGTTCGTTCTTCTGGGACTTCGTCCGGCAGCGGTCGGGTGGCCAGCTCGGGGTCGAAGACCTCGGTGGGGCGGGGATCCCGGAAGGGTGTATCACGTTCGTCTTCGTCGTCGAGGTGGAAACGCCGGCCCGGGCGTGGGTCGTCATGTCGTGCGTTACTCATTGCAATTTGTCTCCGAGCAGCCAGTCCAGCGCCGCGTCCAGGCGGATATGGGGTAGCCCACCATTGTCGCGCGGTGCCGGGCGGAAATCGCGAAAGTCGAACCCCTGGCGAGCCCAGAAAGCGGTATCGGGAAGGCGGGCCGGCACTTCGCCGGGAAATACCAATACCTCTTCGCCATCCAGGGTAGTGCCACGCAGCGCAGGGGTCCGCTTGCCCTGATGCTCGACTTCGCGGGTCTCGGTGGCACGGATCGAGGCCAGCGACATCGCTTTGACCGGGATATCGGCAAAACGCAGGTCTTGCAATGGGTCGGCCAACAATGCCTCGAGCAGGGCGACCAGGTTGGCATGCTGTTCCGGGGTGACATGGTCGGCCTTGGTGGCAGCAATGGCCAGTCGGTCGATGCGTGGCGAGAACAGCCGCGACAAAAGGCTGCGCTTGCCGTAGGCGAAGCTCTGCATCAGCGTCGCCAGCGCCTGGGACAGGTCCTCGAAGCGTTCGGGACCGGCATTCAGGGCGCTCAGCACGTCGACCAGCACGATCTGGCGGTCGAAACGCCGGAAGTGGTTGCGATAGAAAGGCTTGACGATGTGCTGCTGGTAGTGGACGAAGCGCCGGACCAGGGTCCGGTAGACACTTTCTTCGGGCAGGGTTTCCAGTGCCGTACGCTCGCTTTCGCTAAGTTCCGGCAGGGGGAAGAACTGCAGCACCGGGGCGCCCTCGAGGTCGCCAGGCAGCAGAAAGCGTCCCGGTTGCAGGTTGGAGAACCCCGCCTCGCGGGCATTGCGCAGGCCTTGGGCATAGAGCGCGGCAATCTCGGCAAGCTGCTCTTCATCGGCATCGGCGGCCGGGTCGAGCGATTCCACGCCGTCGAGCCAGTCGGCGAACAGTGCGCGACGCTCATGGTTGAGATCGGTAGCGCTGGAAAGTGGCTGGGCAAGGCTCCAACTCAGGTAGTCGTGTCCCAACAGCGGCAGGTCGAGCAGCCACTCACCAGGGTAGTCGAACAGGTCTAGCGTGAGTGTGGCGGTGTCGCCCCGGAACAGGGGTCGGCCAGCCGGGCGGTAGCGGATCGACAGGCGCAGCTCGCTGATGCCACGGGTCGGTTCGGGCCAGCGTGGCGGTGTCGCGTCGAGAGCCGCCAGTGCTTGGTCATAGGGAAAGCGAGGCACGCCAAGGTCCTGCTGAGCCACACGCTTGGCGCCCAGCAGGCGACCCTCGCGGGCGGCGGGCAGCAGGTCGAGCCGTGCCTCCAGCCCGGCGTGGCGTAGCTGGTGGACCAACGAGGTCAGAAACGCAGTCTTGCCAGAGCGTGACAGGCCAGTGACCGCCAGTCGCAACTGGCGGTCCCGGCTACGTTCGAGTAGATCATTGAGTTCGCGTGCCAGGGACTGGCGCATCAGGGACGATTCCGTTCGCAGGTATATCAACCACTAATGTGCGGGCGTTGGCCGCGTCTGGCAAGCCGTTGCCAGGTCAACAGGACGATGGGTACCAGCGACAGGGGAATTAGCAGGGCATTGAGCAGCGACCAGCCGAGCAGACTGACCAAGGGGCCGGCGAGCCAGGCGGTCACCGCCACGGTGGAGAAGACCAGAAACTCGTTGGCGGCTTGGGTGCGTGCCTTCTCGATCGGACGATAGGTCTCGGTGAGCAGGCCAGTGGCTGGCAGGAAGGTGAAATTCCAGCCCAGGCCGAGCAGGATCAGCGCAATGTAAAAGCCGGCCAATCCGGCCTCGAATTGTGCCACTACGGCACATGCCATCAGCAGTATGCAGCCGGTGGCGATCATGCGGGTCGTACCGAAACGAGCGGTGAGATGGCCGGTCATGAAAGAGGGCAGGAACATCGCCAGCACATGCCACTGGATGGTAGTGGCGACATGGTCGAAGTGGAAGCCGGCGCTGGACATGGCGAGTGGCGTGGCGGTCATCGCCAGGTTCATCACCCCGTAGCCGATCAAGGCCGAGACCACGGCGACAATGAACAGCGGCTGACGCATGATCTCGCCGAGCGGACGCGGTTGTCCCTCACCATGGGTGACCTCGGGTGGCGGCAGGCGTGTCAGGGCGAGGATCACCAGCGCCACCAGATAGAGGACGCCGAGACCAAGGAAACTGCCAAGGAAGGGTGTCTCCGCCAACTCGCGACTGACCCGGGCCAACCAGGGCCCAAAGAAGGCTGCCAGCACGCCACCTCCCATCACTAGCCCGATGGCACGGTCGCGCAGTGCCACAGGGGCAGCCTCGACGGCGGCGAAACGATAGAGCTGGCCGAAGCCGATTCCGATACCGATCAGCCAGGTACCCAGCATGAACAGGAAGAAGCGCTCGCCGATCAATGCCTGGGCGGCGACCGCTACGCCGATCAGCCCCATCAGGTTGCCGAGCATGAAGCCACGCTTGCGCCCCAGCCGGCCCATGATCAGCGACGCAGGAATGGTTGCGGTCATCAACCCCAGCCACTGGGTGGCCACGGGGGCAGTGGACCAGGCCGCGTTGGGGGCCAGGTTCGCGCCGATCAGCGGAGAGACGGCGATCAGCAGGATGTTGCCGCTGACCAGCAACGCCTGACACAGCGACAACAGGGTAACGGTAATGGGCATGAGCATGCTCCTAGGCGTCCTTGAGGAGTGAGAGCGAGCTGTTGTCGCGTGAACGATGGCCGAAGCGCTGACGATATATCGTAGGCGAGACACCGTAATAGCGCTGGAAAAGTCGACGCAACTGCTCGGCGCCACCCAATTGCCAGCGTCGGGCCAAGCGTTCCAGAGAGGGTGGCTGAGCGCTCCCGACGAGTGTCAGCCTGGCTTGCTCCAGGCGCAGACGGGTCAGGTAGGTGCCGGGCGTGGTGTTCAATTGGCGACGGAACAGCCGTGACAGATGGCGCGGTGAAACCGCGATGTAGTCGGCCATATCCTCCAGGCGATACGGCTTGGCGGGATCGGCATGCAGCCGGTCCAGTAACCGCCGCAGGGAACCACTGGCCCTCTGTTGTTGGGCCAGGACTTCGCTGAACTGTGATTGGCCGCCGGGCCGATGCAGGAACATCACCAGTTCGCGAGCCACCTGACCAGCCAGCTCGCTGCCTTGATCGGCTTCGAGCAATGACAGTGCGAGGTCGATGCCCGCCGTGACACCGGCACTGGTGTATAGGCCCGAGGATTCCAGGTACAGGGCATCGGCGAGTACTTCGACGCCTGGGTAGTCCTTGGCAAGGCGTTCGCAATGGCGCCAGTGGGTAGTCGCCCGGCGTCCGTCCAGCAACCCGGCGGCGGCAAGCAGAAAAGCACCGGTACACACGGAGCCCAGGCGTCGCACCGCCTTGGACTGATAGCGGAGTATCTGTAGCAAGGCCGGATTTTGACATTGCATCGCCACTCCGCTGCCCCCGGCGATCAGCAATGTATCGAGGGGAGCGAGGCTATCGAGTTCCTGCCAGGCAAGGTCGGCTAGCAGGGGCAGGCCTCCATTGGTGGTCACTGGGCCCACTCGTTCGGCTACCAGATGTAGCCGATAGGGCGTGTGTCCGCTCAGTTGGTTGGCAGAGGCAAAGACCTGCCAGGGGCCACTGACGTCCAGCAGTTGGCAGTCGGGATAAGCCAGCAGGGCAATGGTACGGGACATGGCAACATCTCGGGTAGCGGTCCCAAGAGTGTCGGCCCTGGATGGCATGTCCGCAATGACCGGTATCCCACCGATAAGGACATTGCCATGGAAAAAACCACAACCGTCAGGGTTGGGCGCTTCTCAATCGCCACAACGTCTCTGTTATGAGCCTTTAGTCGTAAAAAATGGCAATATTAGCGAAACATCACTGAGGAATGATCGGCGCGGGAGGAGGTGACACCAGTCCGAAGAGCTGTGCCAGCATCGGGCTGGCGGCGATCAGGAAGCCGAGCACGGCAAGGCCGGCTCCCAACACCTTGCGGCGCCGGTACTTGACCAGTGACAGGCCGGCCAGGCAGACGAGCAGCCCCACGATGTTGAACGCAATCTTGGCCATGTCCAGCAGTTCATAGGCTGACATGTGAGCTCCTTGGAATATCATGTGATGATGCGAGCGGATATCGTCATCGACTACCTTCAGTGAAACAAGTGTGACCTTGCCCCCGCGGGAACCGTCCGGGGGCCCAACCGGGGAACTTGCCATGAGCGAGACGGCCATACAGGAAGTGCTGTCATTCTGGTTCGATGAACTGACACCGCGTCGATGGTTCGCCAAGGACGAAGCACTCGATCGCGAGATCGCCTTGCGTTTTTCGTCGCTGCTCGAGGCTGCCCGTCAGGGCGAGCTATGGCAATGGCGTCTCTCTGCCAAGGGACGACTGGCCGAGATTCTGGTGCTCGACCAGTTCTCGCGCAATATCCACCGCGACACGCCGGCATCCTTTGCCCAGGATCCCCAGGCACTGGTGCTGGCTCAGGAAGCGGTGGCCAATGGCACTGATCGCCGCCTGGACGCCTCGCACAAGGTGTTCCTTTACATGCCGTACATGCACAGCGAATCGCTGTTGGTTCATGACGAAGCGTTGCGTCTGTTCGACCAGTCAGGGCTGGAAGAGAATCTGCGTCACGAGCGACGGCACCGCGACATCATCGCCCGCTTCGGGCGTTATCCTCATCGCAATGCCATTCTAGGGCGGGAATCCACGCCGGAGGAAATTGTCTTTCTGCAGGAGCCGGGGTCCTCGTTCTGAATCTTCCGGATCAGACGTGGGCCCATTCGATATGGAGTAAGGAAAAAGGAGAGACAGATGGGTTTGATTCTGTGGTTGATCATCGGTGGCCTGGCGGGCTGGATCGCCGGCAACGTCATGCGTGGCGGCGGTTTCGGCATCCTCGGCAATATCGGGGTGGGGATCGTCGGTGCGCTGGTGGGCGGTTTTCTGTTCAGCCTGCTGGGACTGCAGTCGGGCGGCTTCATCGGCTCTCTGGTGACCGCGACAGTGGGCGCCGTGGTGCTGCTGTGGGTTATCGCCAAGGTCAGAAATGGCTGAGATGGTGGGCTGCATCACCCGGGCAAGTGAGCGGTGATGTACTTGGCCGCCCAGAGTGAGTCCCAACAAGGCCTGCTTCCGACGAGGAAGCAGGCCTTGTCAATTTTTTCCTAAAGTTTCTCTCCCTGCTGCCGTTACTGCCCTCAAGAAGCAAGTGCGTAGCAGGGAATGCATCGTGGAAAAACGTCGAATAGGGAGCTGTCTCGGGACGCTGGCGCTGTGCCTGTGGAGCGCCATGGCCGTCGCGGCCGACTTGCCTCCCGACGTGAACGCGGGATCCGCCGACCGGAACTTCATTCGCGGCGACCAACAGCGCCTGCTGGACGAACAGCAGCGCAAGCTGCAGCAATTGCAACGCCTGCCGGGCGAACGCGACGCGCCGTCGGCATCCCCTGAGTCGCCCCAGGCGCTATGCCTGCCGATCGATACCATCGAGCTGGAAGGCGTCGCGTTGCTCAGCGACAGCCTGCAACACGAGTTGAGTGCCCCCTTCGCCGGGCGTTGCCTGACGGTGGATGAGCTCAACGAACTGCTGCGGACAATCACCCAGGCCTACACCGAGCGCGGTTTTGTCACCTCGCGGGCCTACCTGCCGCAGCAGGATCTGTCCCAACGGCACTTGCAGGTGGTGGTCGTCGAGGGTCATATCGAGGCGCTGGAAAGTAGCGGGAACGTCCCGACACCTCGCGAATTGGCCATGGCCTCGCCGGCCGAAGTGGGCGAGGCCCTCAACCTTCGCGATCTCGAACAACTGATCGATCAGTTGAATCGCCTGCCGTCGCGTCAGGCCACCATGGAACTGGTGCCGGGCGAGACGGTGGGCGGCAGCCGGGTCCAAGTCACCAGCGAGGCAAGCCGACCGGTCAGGGTTTCGCTGGGACGCAACAATGACGGCAGCACCGGGACCGGCGAACAGCAGTGGAGCGCGAGTGTCGAGTGGGATAGTCCATTGGGACTCGCCGACCAGTTCGTCGCCCAGTGGGGGCACGACGTCACGGGCCAGTCCGATATCGGCTCGAGTAGCCGCTATTTCGGTTATAGCCTGCCGTATGGCGATTGGACCTTCTCTTATAGCTACACCGATAGCGATTATCTCACCGTTGCCGAAGCCAACGGCTTCATCTTCACCCTCGATGGCAAGAGCGAGCGGCACCGGCTGCAGGCCGAGCGGCTGCTGTGGCGCGATAGCGTCAGCAAGACGGCCGCGAGTGTCGGCCTCAGTCGTCTGTCGACGCGCAACTACATCGATGGCGCGCGCATCGAGGTCAGCAGTCAGCGCCTGAGCGAGCTGAGCCTCGGCCTCAACCACGGCCGCCGTCTCGGCAAGGCGCTGGTCAATGCCGACCTCGGCTGGCACAAGGGCCTGACCATGCTCGGCGCCCAGGGCGATGGTTCCGATATTCCCGGCACGCCACGGGCGCAGTTCGAAAAGACCACCCTGACGCTGAGCTATCGCCAGCCCTTTGCCCTGTTCCAGCAGTCGTTGAGTTTCTCGAGCCTGCTGCATGGCCAGTGGAGCGATGACGTCCTTTACAGCCCGCAGCGCCTGAGTCTCGGCGGCCAAAGTTCGGTGCGTGGCTTCAAGGAGCAGTCCCTGAGCGGCGACAGCGGCGGGTACTGGCGTAACCAGGTCACCTGGCAACACCCGCTCGATGCCGCCCGTCCCCTCTTCGACAGCGTCGAGGCCTCGCTGGCCTATGACGTGGGCGTGATCCACCACGGTCGCCACAACCCCGAGCTCCACGGTCGCCTGAGTGGCTATGCCCTGGGCCTCGGCCTGCGCGGTAAGTACCTCGCCGCCAATGTCAGTGTCGCCCACTCGCTCGAACGCCCCGACGTGCTGCCCCGGCGGGAAACGCCGCTGGCCTTCAGCGTCACGGCGTTCCTGTAAGCGACATACCGCCAGGGTGGGGTCGTGAATGACCACGGGAAAATGAACAGAACGAACAACCAAGGAAACGCTGAAGAAATCGACGAGCATGCTCAAGCGCAAGGCGCACGGAGCACAGGAACCGGAGCATATGGGGTATATGTGAGGATTCCGCGCACCGCGCAACGCAGCGATTGAGGAGCGCAGGCATTTATTCAGTGTTTCCCTAAAAATAGTGATGCAGGGACGCAACCACCATGAACATCCGTAGCCCGTTGGGCCGTTACGTTGCCATCCTCCTCATCAGTGCCCTGTTCTGGCACCCGGTCATCGTGCTGGCCGACGGCATCGTCGTCGCCCCCGGCAGCGGCAACACCGCCCTCGACCGGGCGGGCAACGGCGTGCCGGTGGTCGATATCGCCACCCCCAACCGGCGCGGGCTGTCGCACAACCGCTTCACCGACTACAACGTCGACAGCCGTGGCGTCATCCTCAACAACGCCACGCGCAAGCTGCAGG
>NZ_BMXS01000007.1 GCF_014651875.1 Litchfieldella qijiaojingensis | reverse complement strand
CCAGCGACACAGACTCGAATGACGCAACGTGTGCACCAAGCAAGGAAGGGTAAAAGCGAAGGGGCCGCGACACCCCGGTTCTCATCCTGATTGTCGCTGGCTTCTCATCCAGATTGACGCGCTACAGCAGCGATTTCGTAGAAGGCAGTATCCAGCGAGTCGAAGCTCATTCCGGTAGCGAGATCGGTGGCCAGCCAAGTTTGCAGGATAAAAATCCCGCCCATCAAAAATAGCGAGATCAGGGCCGCCCGGCCAACCTGACGGGAGGGGTCGCCCTTGACCTCTTCTGCTAGGGTCGAAATGGCATCGAAACCAAGAAAGGACAGCACTGCCACCGATACCGCGGTCATCACCAGGTTCAGGTCGAAATTAGCTGGATCATAGAATGGCTGGAGCGTAAGTTCTCCATTCCCCATGCCACCATAGAGCGCCTGAAATCCCAGCCCCAAAAATAGCGCCAAGACGATCAGCTCACCGATCAGGAACATTTTGTTGACGCGAGCAGTGAAGGTTACGCCACGCAAGTTCACCAAGGTGGCGGATACCAGGAAAATCAGCATCCAGCCCAGCTTGGGAATGGCCGGAAAGAAATGGTGCAATGCCAGGGCACTGAAAATATAGAGAAGCGGCGGGATTAACAGGTAATCCAGTAGCAGCACCCATCCTGCTATGAATCCCAGGTGCTCATGCACGCCGCGCTGGGCATACGAATACACCGACCCGGCGATGGGAAATGCTTTCGACATCTGCGCATAACTCAGTGCCGTGAACAGCATGGCTACCATGCCGATGAAATATGCCAGTGGTACCATCCCCTGGGCATCGGCATGCACCCAGCCGTAAACCCCGAAGGGAGCGATGGGGATCATGAAGATCATGCCGTAGATCACCAGGTCGGTCAGGCTCAGGCCACGCTTGAGTTGTTGTTTGTAGCCAAAGTTTTCTATGGACATATCAGTCACCTATTGTTGTTTGTACTGAAGGTGTGGGGTTGCTCAGGGGCTGGCTTAAAGCAGTGGTGCAAGGCGTTCGGCCCATCGCTCTATCGCGGTATGCGTACGCAACAGGTCGTTGCGAACTTCGAGCAGAACGCAAGGTAGTCCGCGTCCGTCGCCATGCACGGGCACGGTGACATCTTCATCGGGGTGAATCTGGTAGGGCTGGTTGTCGCCCACGTGAACCCCCGCGCGAGTCAGACCAAGTATCATGTGCTCGGCGTACGCTTGGGCTTTTGCGTAGAGTACGCCGACCTCCCAAGGCCTTTGTTGGCCATGCATGGCTGGGGTAAACGAGTGAATGGCGACAACCCGAGTCGGGATGCCCTTCTCCATGCGGTGGTCGATCAGTTCACTGACCTTTGCATGGAAAGGCTGGAATAAATGATATCGGCGCGCCATGCGCTCCTCTTCGGCCAACGAGACATTCCCTGGTATCCGCCAACCGTCGCTAAGAGATGGAATGCTGTCTGGTGCCTCGACAGGACGATTCAGATCGATCAACAGTCGCGAATAGTTGGCCAACACCAAAGGGGCTTCCAGCCGATCACTCAGCGACTGTGCCAGCGCAAGCGCACCGATATCCCAGCCGATATGCTCGCGTTGCACTCCGGAAGGCAGGCCGAGATTGTCATAACTCTCGGGGATATAGTCGCTGGCATGCTCGCAGAGCAGCATGACGGGGTGCGATGAGTCGATATGGCGCAGCGTATAGGCTGGCTTCGTGAAGCGCGTTGCAATGTTCTGATGAGCATCAACGAACATGATGGGCCTCAATAGATGGAGCGATACAAGGCGCACAGTGCGTCGTCATCCAGGCCTTCGACATTGGCGAGTTCCTGGCGCTTGAGTGCTTGATAGGTGGCTAGCAGCGGCTCGGATAGACACTCCTCCAGCGCTGGACAGGCACGTAATGCTTCCAGCGCAGCGCTTAATGATGCCGGCAATGGATGGATCCCCAGCTTCGTTCTCTGCTCGTCGCTGAGCGTATCCGGGTCCTGGTCGGCTCGTGCCGTCATCGGTAGCCGTTGCTCAATCCCCAGACGACCAGCCATCAGAATTACCGCCATCGCCAAATGTGGGCTGGCCGTGGCGTCGAGAGCTCGGTACTCCAAATTGAACTGTTGCTCCACCGGCTTATTGCCAAGTCGGGTGGTTGGGCACACCCGCAATGCGGCCTCGCGATTTCGCACACCCAGACATGCATAGGCGGAACTCCAATGGTGTGGTTGCAAGCGGAGATAGGAGACTGGCGACGGCGCGGTAAATGCGCATAGCGCTGGCATGTAATGCAGCACTCCCGCAGCCCAATGCTGACCTAATCTCGATAGACCGATAGCCCCTTTCGAATCGTGCAATACCGGCAAGTTATTCTCGTCAAGAAAGCTGAGGTGCAAGTGCACGCCATTACTGACGCCTCCGGGAAACGGCTGCGGCGTGAAGCTTGCTTCCAAGCCCAATTGTCGGGCGATGTCCCGTGTGATCTCGCGTACATTGATGGCGCGATCGGCACTTGCCAGGCCTATGGCCGGGCGACAGGTAACCTCGTATTGGTGCTGGCCATATTCTGGAAGAAAGGTCTCCGGTGAATTGTGGCTGTTGGCCAGGGCCTCCATCAGGCATGCCGCGAAGCGCGCTGCCCGGCGTTGGGCCTGCAACGAGAAGGCAGGTGCTGCCAAGCCAGTAGAATCGTTCAAGATGAACTCATGCTCGAACGCCGCTTTGACTTGCCATCCCAGATTCTTCCGATAGTGAGCCAACTCGGCCTCGAGCACGGTACGGGGACATACCGGCCATGGCTCTCCATCCACCGTATACAAGTTGCCATGAACGTAATGCATGTCGGGGACATGGTCAGAGATCGCCCGGACATGCACATGGCTATCCAGGTCCGGTATCAAGCGCAGATCACCATGGGATCCCCAAGGGTTGGGATCGGCAATGATGTCCTGAGGCGTGAGAGCACTATTGGCGGGTACCCAGCCACAACCACTGGTTGCTTCGTTCTGTAGCGCCTCGCGGGGAACGGCTCGGCCTCGCGTGATAGCCGTGAGGTCCGTAGAGACGATGCTGATCAGGTCCATGAAATATTGCTCTTGTATTGGTTATCGAACAGGTCGCGGCGAGTTTCTAGCCCTGCATTCGTGCAACTTTTTCCAGCACGGTTTGCGTGTCGGAGATGAAGCAGTACCCCTTGATGGCATTCAGGCAGGATCGATGGCGAGCTTCACTCTGGGTGGCGCAGGCATCCTCTACCATGGTGACGAGGTAGCCGCGATCAGCGGCATCGCGCACGGCCATGTCCACGCATTGGTCGGTAACCACGCCGCAGATCACCAACTGCTCCACGCCCAGGTTACGCAGCACATAATCGATGGCCGTGGAGTTGAAAACTCCCGACGATGTCTTGGGTAGCACGATTTCATTGGCGACAGGCGCCAATTCCGAAATCACCTGGGCATGGGAATGGCCCTTGGGCAGATGGATATTGGAGAGCTTATGATCGAGTGATCGATCGCGGCCATCCTCGGTCAGGCTCTCGATAATGGTGTGCAGCACATTCTGCTGGGCTCCTCGGAAGGCACTCAGAAGCGCTTGCTGGTTGGGTATCACCGTATTTCGCAACCGGTTGAAGTAATAACTGGATTCCCCCTCTTCCGACTGAGGGGCGAGGCCCGGCCGTATCCACACCTCTTGCATGTCGACAAAAAGCAGAGCGGTTGCATTTTTCTTGTAGGGCAAGTCGCGCGGCGACTCGACTGGCGGGGTAGCCATCATCATGCGTCCTCAATCAGATGAACATGAAATTCGGAGCGAATCCTGTCGATGCGAGCCAGGCGATTGTCGAGAGTGTCGAGAGACTGATGGGTCAGGCAGGCAATCAACGCTTCTACCTGGGCCATGGCAGGCACTAGCGTGTCGAAGGGTGACGGTGATTGGACTGGGGCGCTGATGACGATGTCCGCATCGTCTCGCAGTGGGGAGGCATAAATATCGGTGAACAATATGATCCGTGCCCCCTGTGCGGCAGCGACACGTGCCAGGGTTTGCGCTTGCTGCTGGTAGCGTCGGTAATCGAAGATCACCAGGATGTCTTGCTCTCCCACGTCGATCAGTGCATCGGCAATATGGCTGGAATCGGGAAGCAGGTGGCAATTGGCGCGCATCAGCCTTAGATGTGCGTGTAGGTATCCAGCCAGGAAGAAGCTATAGCGACCGCCATGCAGCCAGACATGATGCTGTGGAGAGGACAGAAGCTTGCATAGTCCTTGAATGTCAGGTGCTGACATCAGTTGGCGTGTCTCATCGACTAGCGACGATGTGCCAGCAAGGTAGTCATCCCAGTTTTCGGGCAAGGGGTGCTTATAGCGCTGCTTGTCCAACTGCATGCGTGGGGAACGCAAGCGTTCGTCGACTTCTTCGACCAACCCACGCTGGAAATCCGAATAGCCGCTGAACCCCAGCTTCCTGACTAGCCGCATGACGCTCGGCTCGCTGACCCCGGCCACTGCCGCCAGGCGCGCCATGGGCCCCAGGCCTGCACGAGGATAGTCATCAAGCAATATACGCACGACCTTGCGCTCGGCCTGCGTCAGCGATACGGGGGGCGATGACAGTAGTGTCTTGAGATTCGGCATCTTCCGCCTCTGTGCATTGTATTCGTAGTGAACACTACACTATTAACATATTTTGTATTTTTTGTAGCATATACTACTTTTCGGCGGGCGCAAACATGCTGGTGATTTCTTTACACTGGAATGGGCGAAGGAGGGATTCGTCTATGATTATTGCCGCCAGTCTTGGCGAAAGGGGGTATGCGCCACGCGCACATACGTCATGTACGTGCCCATTGCACACAAGTGAATCTGGGGCGAGGGGTGGTTGTGCGGCAGGTTCGCCTGAGATATGCGTCTCATCGCAATGCCCCGCCCCGGCGGTGACCCGTCGCGCGCCATCGACACCCCGCCCCGCCTGCGCTCTAAACAAGACGGTTTTTCTTCATTCCCTCAGCCCTAGGCGGGCATAGCTGGCACAAGGCGCAGGGTGGCTGGGGTGTCAAGGGGGAGCGTGATTAGCTGTCAGCTAAAAATAATTGCGCGTTTTTAGCTGTAAGCTATAATTGGGGCAATGAAAACGATCTCGTACAGCAAAGACGCCTTGAAGGTATTGAAGCGCATGCCGCGCCCGGACGCGCAGCGCATCCGGCGCAAGATCACGGCCTATGCCGAAGACCCGGTGGCCCAGCGCAACAACGTCAAGGCACTGGTTGGCAGCGAGTATATCCGGATGCGGGTCGGGGACTGGCGGGTGATCATGGACGACCGGGGCACGGTGTTGTTGGTGCTGAAGATCGGCGCCCGCGGCGACGTCTATCGTTGACGAATCACGAGGAAGCAGATCATGGGTACACCACAATTCATCCAAACTCCCGCCGGCGAGCGCCTGGTAGTGCTAAGCGAGCAGGACTACGCCACGCTGCTCGAGCAGGCGGAAGACTATCACGACATTCAAGCGGCGAATGAGGCCCGCGCACGCATCGACGCGGGCGAGGAGACCTTTCCGTCCAGCGTCGTCGAGGCGTTGCTCGACGGCGCGGCGCCGGTGCGGGTGTTCCGCGAGTACCGGGGGCTTCGCGCGGGCGAGCTGGCCGAGAAGGCGGGCATCAGCCAGGGCTATCTGTCGGAGATCGAGGCGGGCAAGAAGACCGGCTCATTGAGTGTGTTGAAGCGGATCGCCGAGGCGCTGGATGTGGACTTGGACAGCTTGACCTGACGCTACACCATTATAACGGCCGCGCCCTATCGCGTTGTGGGTAGTCGATAGTCGGGCCGTTGCGATCGACCCGGTCGCGCACGTTTCTTCTGTTCGTCTATGATCGCTGGGGACTCGGCGGGGACTGAATTCGAGAGGTTCTGAGATGCTGAAAGGCTCTAGAATGCGGCTTCTAGGCCTGTTGATGGTGCGGATGGGGAGACTTGAACTCCCACGCCCGAAGGCACTGGAACCTAAATCCAGTGCTCATTTGGCCAAAGTCTCCAAGTCATTGATTCCGTGATAATTTTTGTTTCCGTTGGTTGATATGTTTTGCGCCACACCACGATCCACACCACGGTCTGAGGCGTGTGGCGTTTCCGTGGATTTCAATCCAGTGCCCTCATCTAGCACCCCAATAGCGTTCCTCAGATTATCAGGCGACATATGGACATAGCGCTGTGTCGTCACGATGGACGAGTGACCAGCCAGCTCCTTGATAGCCGGGATGGGTACGCCACGTTGAGCCAGCCTGGAGCAAAACGTGTGGCGCAGCACATGGATGCCGAACTGAGGATCACCCATCAGTCCCATGTGGTGACGCGCACGATCCCAGTGATACCGAATCATATCCTTGGTCCAGCCAGTGAACAGCCTATCGGTTGGCTTCTCGATCCTGTTCAGGCGCTTCCCCAGGATGGCTGAAGCTCGACGAGTGAGAGGCACTGACCGGGCTCGACCAGACTTGCTCTCCCAGATGAACACCTTGCCATCACTGACATCCCGAGCCTGGAGTCGGAGTAACTCGCTCCTCCGAAATCCAGTGTCCAGTGCGAGGCACATGAAGTCTGCCATATCTTCCTGGCCAACATGCTCGAAGTACGCCAGCGCTTCGGCTTCCTCTTCAGGCGTGACCCAACGAATGCGATGCTCAGGTTCACGCTTGCGGCTCATGTCCGGTAGCTGCTGAACGTAGCCGTGCTTCTGGCCATACTTGAGCATCGTCGATAGGGCAGAGAGCTTACGGTTGATCGTGGCGTCACTGTTACCGGCCTCGGAGAGCTTTATCACCATGTTCTCCACCCGGCGAGTCGTCACAGAGATGACCGGCAAGTCCCAGCCGAGAGCCTCACAGACGCTCGCTGAGTTCATCTCTGAGGTTTTCTTGGACTTGGCCCCGGCCCAGTGGTGGGTAAGCGTCTCTTCCCGTAGCTGAGCCATTGTGACGCCACGAGTCTGAGTCGGTCCTTCGTCCCCCATGTCAACCGGCTTGCCGTACTTGAGGTTGTGCTTGGTCTGGCTCTCCCAGGCTTCGGCGTCAGCGTAGACGTCGAAAGAACGGCGGAAGCGCTCACCACGGTGATGAACAGTGACCTGATACTTGCGACCACGCTTGGCGATAGGCATAATGTGCCTCCGTTATTGAGTTGCGTCGGTGATGGAATTGGTAGACATGCAGGATTTAGGTTCCTGTGCCGCAAGGCGTGAGGGTTCAAGTCCCTCCCGACGCACCATCCTTGGCGCTGCTTCTCCTGGCGTCAGCGTAAAGGCTGAGACACCAGATAATCCAACTGTGCTGCTAGGCGTTCGCCTTTAGGTGTGAGCTTTACGATCTTCCTGCGGCGCTCGACTGGGTCTTCCATAGCCTGGACGAGTCCGTATCCTGGCTTGTTGTGCTTCAACCACTCAGAGAGCAGCGAGACATTCCTTGAGCATGTTGACTGGACAGTCCCCGTGCGTTCCATTAGCTCTTTCATTGTGATGCCAGGATTCATCGCTATCGTCACGAAAAATACCGCTGTTTGCGTCTGCATATCAGGATATATCTGACGGAATTCTTCTAGAATCTGACAGACTCGCATCATCCCTGCCTTTGTGTACCCGCTGCTACTGTTCATGGTTCGGTTTCCTTCAGCCATATCCAGGCGATATGACGATGTGACATCGACCAGCCCAGATAAGAATGTCACCTGTATCGGTGTCTTTTTCGTATTCAAGAGGACGGTAGCCCCTGACTACCGATGGGAATTCCATGAAGATTGACTTATGGAACGGCTTAATGTTGGTGAAGAAAAACAAAACTGTCAACCCCTGGTTGATATGATATGTGAACGGAATTGATGAGACAGGGGAATTTTACCGCCCTCTGTAAGGTAGTCAAGTAAACTTAGTTAGCCAGCTACCGACAGGAACCACCAGCCGTCTATCCTTTTGATAGTTATCTTGGCTCCAGCTCTCACGTAGTCATGGAGGGGCTTCAAGAGCCCCTCCAGGCTGCCCCCAATCACAATGGTCATGGTGCTGCCCTCCGCTGGTGTTCGTCCAAGCGTTCCGCTGCGCGTATCCTTAGTTCCCTGATCCTTGGATCGCCCATACCGTATATCCTGGCGAGCCTTTCGGCCTTGCGCTGCTGGTGTTCCCAGTGCTGTCTCTGTTTCTCAGTCATCGCTCACGGTCCCTTGGACATGGCCACTTGAGACTTGAGTTCCTGGCGTTCCCTGATAAGGAGGTCGATGAGTTGATCGACTTCTCTCATCCCAAGGTCGGCCTTTTCGTGCAAGTCAATCAGGTGCTCTACCTGTTTCTCTTCGCTGTGACTGATCATTTTGATTTCCCCTCCAGTCGTTGCTTAGAGTGTTTCCAGGCTGCCTTCACTGCCTCTTCTCTTGAGTTGTAGCTATGGTCGAGTGTTTCCAGACTGCCACTGACAACCCAACCGAAGGTCCAGCCGTTGTCGTATTCCTGAAGCCAATAGAGCGTCGGCGGTGTTAAAGCCTCCGAATATGTCGGAGCGAATTCCCGGTAGTATTCCAACAGCCTCGCCATTTGCTGGAGCTGCTCACGCTGCCGTTCGATCTTCATCTCGGCGAGTTCAAGGTGATGCTTAATGTCCATCTATTGGTCCTCCTCTTTGATTTGTTGATTGATCCTAGCGAGGTACTCGGCAGCGGTTTCGACTTTATACTTTTGTCGATTCACTGCCTCCGCTGTAGACTCACTGAAGGTTTCAAGAACAGGCTTTCCAGTCTGGCGATGAGTGATCACCCAGCTACCGCAATGATTCTCTAAGGGAGGGATCATGGTGTTATCTCCTATTGCTTCTCTCGCGGTTTATCTCAATCCCTCCCCTTTGGCGTATGCCATCAACATCCGGCGATACCATGAATACCCTCTCGGTCCTCGTCCCTTGGCATTGCCTTCCCACATCACGACAACGGTCCCTCCGGGCTTAACCCCGCAGTACACTCCACGGGCTCCACCAGCGGTGACCCATTGTCCCGGCTGTAACTTCTTGGCGATTTCTTCGCGATCAATCGCCCATATATCTAGGGTTTTCTGGAATTTCATCGCGTGACTCTCTCTCTCTGTTGTTTCTCTTGGTCCTGGCCAGACGGAGACTCGCGGCGCTCGTTCCAGCGGTCAGGCTCAGGGACACTCGCTTGGAATGTCCCTTGGTCTGTTCACTGGCGAAGCGGCATAACGACGGCTGTTCGACCACCCGGAAGATCGAGACGGATAGTGCTTTCTTTCTTGGCTATCCAGACATTGGCACTGGATTTCTCCATGCTCATAGCAGCCAGGAAGTAATCACGGTCAACATGCGGACCATTCTCTTCGTTGCCGTGACAGTCAGGCAGCTTGAAGAACTTCAATTTGTCGTCCTTAACGTGAACGTCGAGAGCATCCTTGTTGATCTCATATGGACTATACTCGCCGTTCATTACAGGGTCAGGAACTACGCGCTCATAGTTCGGGTATTGAGCCCAATTAGGATCATGACAACGGACGCCTGACACGTCATAAAACCCTGGCTCCAACCCTTCCCAGTTGCGGGCCATGTGAAGTCGATGGCCATCAGTGCCGACGATATGCTTCTCAGTCACGTAGACCCAATTCAGGTAATACCTGGCATCATCCTTAGCGACAGCCTTAGCGACCCACTCAAAGTCACTCTTAGGCTTCGCTGGAGCCTTCGGCATGAAGTAGGCATAGAGACTGGCCAGAGCGTCTTTAGCTGATGAGTCGATGTATTGTTCGCCCATCGTTTCGATGATCTCTTTGAGCTTCTCGTGAGCGACTGCCTTGGTCGGCTTTTTGCCATGGCTGGCGGCGGTAGCGATAGCGGAAACGAAGATGTCAGTCATGTCGTTCTCTCCTGCTGGTTGTCTTTTGGTCCAGTCAATGACACTGGCCAGTGGACACGCTTCGACATGTCCACCAGTCAATAACATCGAACTACGGATATGTTGAGGCACAATTAGAACTCACTGGCATTGATGCGCCAGACTCCTGGCTCAATCTCTGCGACATCGCCGCCTATCTGAAGGTCACGAGCGAATGAGTCATAATCGAAGTAACGTTGAGCTATCTCTGGAAGATCGAAGCAATAATCGACTAGCTCTTCCGCATAGTCTCTAATCGAGCCCCACCAGACTTGAACCTCATCGGCTTTTGACAAGGCATCGGACAGGTCCATCCCTACGTTGTCTAAGAGGTAGATAATGGCGATAGCCTCATCGTCTGAGAGATGATCAAGGTCATCGAACCAATCACCGATAGTCGCTTGACTGATACCGGCAGCCTTGAAAATCTTGGGATTATCACCGTCGATGAATTGAATCTCGAACTCTTCGACAGGCTGGCCGAATTCATTACGACATTTCTCTGATTTGTCCATGTACTCTTCTTCAGAGTCGAAGTAGAAGCCAGCAGCGTGAAGGTCATATGGTTGAGCAAACAGAGTGGACATTGTGTTGTCTCCTATCATTGACCGTGCATGGTTTTCTTGAGGTAGTCGATGTACTCTTGCATGGCATCCTCTCTTAGTCAGTCTTCCCGCTTGATCCAGCGAGCCCCGTGAGGCACTGACATTCCATTGAGAAAGGCTTCTCTATGCTCTTCCTTAACTTGGTGTAAAGCGACTGAAGCTCTATGCCATGGCCCACTTGTTTTCGCCCCGTTGTCAGTCACCACAATACTGAAAATTACGTTAAGCGGTTCGATCATACGCATCATTTCTCTCCTCTATTGAATCGTATGAATCAACGGATACCTTCAGGCGCACCGATAGAGATACGCCTTGAGCTATCCGCTCGACTGTTTTTAGGGACAGCTAGCCCATCCAAAGAGCTGTTACAGCGGTCACTTGGCTGATCGAGGGAAGCGCTTGTGACTTGTTCCCAGGCCATGATCTTTAAGTTTGCCCCTGGTAGCTTGGTCTGTCTGGCGTCTCTCGACGTGATGTTTTCCAGCTTAGTATCCGCTAGTTGATATGTCAAGTCAGCGGATTGTTCGATTTACAATTCATCGCTTGGTTGTTGGCTGCGAGGGCTCAAGCTTATAGCTGATCTTGCCGTTCGCCTCGCCGTGTCCCTTGGGTTTTAACGTCTTTAACCTTGACTCCAGTCTGGACAGTGGCGAGTGCCTTGCGTCGTTGCCTTGCGATGTACTTTCCAGCCTAGACCCTCGATCATATCCTGTCAAGGATCAATTCAATCAAAGGATACATCGGCAGCAAAAAATAAGTGAGTGACAGCATTCTCACTTCGTCGCGACTCAACCTAAGCAGGGCAGTAGGGCTGCCTTGTGGTCAGCCTAGTAGTGAGCCCATCATGTAGTGTCTCTTGTGGCTGTCTCGTGGTATATCTAGTAGTGGTGATGGTGTAGTACAACATGTGGTGGGCTTTGAGTGTGTCTTTTGGCTCATCTTGTGGTGTCTTCAGCAAAAATAATACCCCAGCACTCAGGCACGCCAAAAAGAAAAGCGATGCGATGCCTGTACAGTCGTCGAGTAGCTTTCTAGGGCTATACACTAGATTCATGATCGAGTGTGAGGCCAGTAGAATCAATCACCTAGATGAATTTGTGGTGCATCTTGTGGCGTGATCCAGGGGGTGGGTACGGTAAATCAATGACTTATACCACCAGGGTGCTGCCAGGGCCGCCCCCAAGGGGGGAATCCCGCGAGCTATTCTACTCTCAATACCGGCTCACATTTTTGCACCAAAAGAATCGGCCTATAGACCACCCCAAAGACGCTCTCACAGCCATCAATAGGGTAGGGCATCTCTCTAGTAGATAGACTAGTAGAGGAACGCACAGAGCGATCTGACGGGTATTGAGTCCTTCGATGAGGATGGTACATCAATACCAGACTCATCGAAGGACTCTGGAGATGTTCTTGTACAAACTGTACAAAGATGTAATGATATTGTACAAGTATTTCCCCCTCCCACGGACGTTCATGACAGGAAGTACCTGTACATCCCCATCTTAAAGATTCCTCTTTAGCGTGACTCACAGAGAGAACCTGTCCATCCATGTCAGTAATGGATAATCACTCACCAGAGATCATCTAAAGACGCTCTTAAAGACTGTCTTAAAGAAAGGGGAGGGGATTCATACGTTCCCCTCCTTGGGTGGGCTTTATTGTCAGCCCTGATATGTCGGTGCTCAGAGATGAACCCAGGTCTGCTCATTTTCACCCAGAGAGCTTCCCAGGATGTTCTCTTTGAATTTCTCCAGTTCCATGTTCAGGAGCTGGTCATAGTGATCTTGGGCGCTTTTGTCAGCGTCCTGAGCCATCTGCTCGACCCAGTAAGCGACTGCCCCAGCGAGCGCATCGAGACGGTCGTCATGAGCCAATGCGCCTTTGTCGTGAGTCAGCCGGGTCATCTGATAGAACAACGAATAGCGAGGATTCGAAGCCGTCTCGTAGTCCTTCTTGATGAGCCTCTCGTCGATCACCAGTCGATGCTGGTTCATGACTGGCTCCAGGGTGTCGATGATGCGACGTTCTTTCTGCTGAGTGGCTCGTGGGCCTTCTTCCAGGGTGCAGGGATGGATTCGACGGAGCCACGGTTTGAACAGCTCGTTGAACATCCCATCGCCGAAGTTGGGCTCGGACCAGACTTCATTGACCTTGTGTTTCGCTGCGATGGTCGCCAAGCCTTTCAATGTGGCTTCCTCATAGCCGCCCTTGAAGCCTCCAACGTCCATGACGAACAGCCATCCATGGAGCATCTTCACGACAGCGTAGGAAGTCTCATCCTGGCCACGTCCTGATGGGTCGATGAACATGAACGAGCCTGTGTACTCGGCCATGTCATTGGACTTCCACATAGGACGATAGAACTTGTCGCCAGCCATACCCACGTTGGGAGCATCACCAATGACGTACTCTGGGCCAGAAGACCAAGCGAGCTTCACTGGTGCCCTCTCAGGGTCCAAAGGCATACAGATCAGATCGGAAAGCTTCAGTGGGAACTTCTCAGCGTCGGACAGCGAGGTATCCAACATGAACTGGAGGGCAAACCCTGAGCGACCATAGGACGCTTCACGCTCATTCAGGTCTTCATCGCCAAAGCGCTGAGGGTCAACAGGATCACGCGCTTGTCCGCCCCTGGCGATCTTCTCCATGACCATCGGAGCGAGGTTCCCTTTGTACGTCTCATCGTTCTGGGGAATCCGGGCTGGCCATACGCGAATCTCATAGCCGCGCTCATTGAGTTCGTTGTAGATCGACATCTCGGTCTGTGGCGTACCGAGAAACGTAATGACGCCTCCAGGCTTGAGAATGGCGTCGAACTCTTTGATGCGCTCAGAGAGCTGCTCACGGAGAGCGTGGGTAAGGGAGTTGTTCAGGGACTCCACGTCATCGGCAATGATCTCGTCAGCACGGGAGCCGGTAAGCTGACCAGTGATACCAACGGACTTCACTGAGGGAGAGTGGGAGATACCTGCCGGTCCCACGTCGAACATGATGTTGGAGTCACGCTGACCTTGCTTGGGACGAAGGGAGCGTAGAAGAGGGAACTCATAGATCAGTCGCTTGGTGAACGTGGAGAACTGGTCTGAGCGATCCTTCGAGGCTGACACCACGAGGAAGTTGAGATGTGGATTGAGGAGTAACCGCCAGCACACATAGGCACTCGTCACCCAGGACTTGCCCACGCCACGGAAAGCCTCAATGACCTTCCTTCGTGGGCCAGTCTGGAGATAATGAGCGATGTCGTATTGAACAGGCGTGGGGTCAGGCTTCGGGGCGGTAATAGCGCCGGACTCCCAAAGAAACTTCCAAGTGAGATACAGGAAGTTCCTGAAGTCTTTCAGCTCTTCAGGGATATTCTGATTGACTACGTTATGCATACGCATCCTTAGAAGCCCTGTGAGCCTCTCTAAGAGCTTCTATCCGTTAGCAGTACAGATGCACTAGGGGATATGTTGAGGCAGCACAGAGAAGCACACAGAGCTGTCTCGAAGGGATTGAGAGAGACTTAGTGGGAAGTGGGCTCGTCAGGATTCGTGAAGGGGAGCTTTGAGACTGAAGATGACAGTTGACCCAACGGGCTATCATCGGTCGGCACAGCCTCGATGCCGTTATCCTTGAGGAACTTCACTGCTTGGGCGAACTCTGAGGCAGTCGCCTCACCAGATTCGATGCGTTCTAGGAGTTGTTTCCCGACAGCATTGTGAAGCTTCTCAAGGAGTTCCTTACTTGCGGTTGACATTGTGGTTTATCACCTCCTTGATGTGATTCTTGAGTGATCGCAATGATCGACAGGCTTTGGGAACGATTACGATCAGTTGGAATACGATGAGTACCCCTGTACCCATAAAGACCCAATCTTTGAGAGTGACTCCGAGAAAACTCAGGGACGATACTCCGACAGGGACAGGGGCAGTGACTTGTGCGACGGTCTCTGCGGCTTGTCTTGTGGTGGACATTAGAGATTCGGTTTATTTGGCCAGCTTACAGATTTCGGGAAGCCCGCCTGTTCGGGTAAGTCTCGGAGGGACTGGCGGTAATCTTTGAGATTCTTCGGGACGGGTTTCCCTGATTCAAGAGCCCGGAGAACCTCTACGTCGGATTCACGGAGTTTCTCGTTACGTTCTCTTCGGGCTTTATTTTTGGCTTCTTCGAGACGTTCTGACTCTGCCTCTTCTGGAGTTTTAAATTGGATATTCGCCATTATGTTCTCCGGGGTTAATCAAAGAAACGGATTCCATCACGAGTTTTTACCCATGCCTTCCCATAATGTAGCTTGGACGTGTCGCGTACTACATGAACCGTGCGGGGGTCGTATCCAGACACATTAAACCATCCGCTTTCGCTCCAATACCCAGGACCTACTTCTTGACATAGGAAGACTTTCAGCTCCCCGTTTACACGTTCAACAGACCAGATTGGGATCACCCCTTTAATTTTCTCGGCGTTAGTAAGCTCCCCACCTTCTGGGAAGTCTGATAGATCATAACTCTTCGAGTGGCCGTCAACATAGGCGATAATTGTTTCCCCATCAAACCCGTAATAGTCTGGACCATCAGGAGTTGCCAGGATGTTTATTTTCATATATTCCTCTTGATTACTTCCAACGTCCAAAAGCAGACATGGATATATCCACACTTCCGTTGTATCCATCCCCGTCCCTAAATAAACGCCATTCATTCTGGGCGGCGGCGTCGGCTGATATTGCCCAATTAGCGGATACGTTTGTTCCCGATGTTATTCCGTTGTAAAACCCGCTAGCTCCTCCATCGACTTGAGTGAAGGTTTTAGGATATTGAAGATTAACTATCGAAGTATTTGATAGATTAACACTATGAATCCGATGGCATTCCTGATACCCATCCGCATTCCGATACCATGTCCCGAAGGAGTTACTACCAGACTCCACAACTGAATTTCCGCCAACAGTAGGCATGGAGCTGAACTCAGTAGAACCAGAAAAAGTGTTACTACTGGAGAAAGTGTTGGAGGAGCTTAGTTTGGCGATTCCAGACAGCCCGGTCCCGCTCCCATCTGTTTGGAGAAATTCTGTCCAACCGCCCCAGGTTCCGCTATCTTTGCGGCGGGCGGCCATTCTGACGCCAGAGGGAGTGCCCCAGACCAATTGAATGAGCTGTCCTGTCCCCTCGGTCACTAGCATGTTACAGTAGTCGCCGAATGGAGCATTCACTGGGCTAAGGCTTCCCCAGGCGTAAAGACCCTTTGTGTTGATACTATTAAGATCATCAGTATCATCCAAAAGAGTCCCTTCCCCTTGAATGAACCGCGAGTCGGCAGTGCTCTTCGGGTAAGGCTCCTCGATGTACTCAAAGCCAGACTCATCACTCTTCTGTCGGAGGATCTTCAAGGCATTCCCAGAGGCACTCGGCATGTTCACGCCTTGAGCCCAGCCTTCTGCTTTCCTGGCCCAGTGAAGTGCGGAGTAATCATCTACGCCATCACCTTCAGGAACCAGATCGTCTTCCGCCCGATTGGCCCAGTTTTGAGCCTCTATCGCAGCGTTTTCCGCGTCTGTCGCATATTGCTCATTAGACCCTAGTTGATCTTTGACATATCCTTGAGTTGCTGCGTCATCGTCGGAATCAGGATACCCGACAGTTGAAATACGACGGCTACTGGCAGAGTACGATCCGTCCTCCGCTACGGTAAGCGTTGAGCCAGTCTGATCGAAGGACTCTTGGGCAAGGTAGAAAGATTGAGTTGCAGCAAGATCAAGATCGGACTCAAGGAGCGTGGAACCGTCTTGGAAATCTACCAGAAGATTTTCTCGTTCAGTCTCCCTGACAATATCAATGATTGTCCCCGAAGTTGGTACGGTATCGAACTTGATGGAACTATCTGAAGCCCAGGTCCAGGCAGTAGTCTCAGTCCCGTCGAGAGAGACTTTAACGTCTTCCTTAGCGATATACGGGAAGGTCAGCGAATAAGTGTCCGTGGAACCATCGGCCTCATATTGGACACGAGCTAGAGCCATAAATAATGTCTCCTATACAAACGAAAAGACCGCCTCAAAGGACGGTCTCTCGTAAATCTTTTAGATGTGGAATCGGTTAGCGGTCTTCTTCTGGAGCGTCTTCCGGTAAGCCAGTCTCGCCAAGAGCGATGTTCACCATCTGAGCCACTCCATTGGCATTCTGGAAGGGGAGCAGTCGAATGACGTTGCGAACATCTTCCTGGCTCTCCAGGGTGTCACCAGTGAGGATCGTAGAGAGAGCTGTATGCATACTGTCCGCTGTGTCGGCAGTAGGGTTCCCGAATACGGAACTTACAGCCTGACCAGAAGAGCGCGAGAATTGGAAAGTCCCAGGGACCATCGTGTCGATGGCCGTGGGCATGAGGGCCGACCAAGAGGAACGCTCGAAGGTAGCCTTGGCCAGTGCCTCGGGATTCAGCCGCCTCTCCAGATACTCTCCCTGATCCTCTCGACCGATGGACCGGGCGTAGGTCATGGCGGTGTACCCGGCTGTCGCCATCATCGTCGTCGTGACGAATGTCGAGAATGACTGGAAGTCCCTCATGTGGAGGTTATGGAGAAGCTGTTTCTCGTGAGCCCCGATGATGAATGACCGGAATTGGAGGAACATGCGGGCGACCGGGTGAGCCATCCACTGACGGAACTGCCCGATGTCGTTCTCTTGGACCAGTCTCCGAGAGTACCGGAACATGGCCTCAGTGAAGTTAGCCTCAGCCTTCAAGTCCCACTTGTTGAGGTTCAACCGCTGGACTCGCTTGCCCGACAGTCCATCCTTGAAGGTGGCGTGCTTACGGATGTTCTCTAGGATGGCGTCTACCTGAGCGTCATTGAGGCCAATGGAACGGAGACGCTGACGGTTCATCAGTTTGCCGGTCCCTAGAGCAGCCTCCCCGAACCTCTGGACGATGCCATTCATGGTGCCACGCTGTAGGGCAGTGTTGATGGTGGACATTCCAGAGAGAGCGAAGACGCCGCGCTTGCCGCGCCTCACGCTGAACTCCAACTTGTCCTTCCAGCCTTGTCCCATGAAGGTATCTTGAGCGCCGGTCATGTCGTTGAACCGTTGGATCTGTCCTGAACGGAGCCAGTCGCCCCCATGGCCAGTCACCATCTCCAGCTCATCGACTACCTCATGCTTGATCTTCCCTGTCTTGGCGTCCCGAATCATGTGGCGCAGTTGGGGAGCGCCCTTCATGGCAGTCTTGATGCCCAGCCCTGAGATGGCCACGCCAAGCTCTGGCACCTGAGCAAAACCGACTTGCCCCATGAAGCGCATGAAGGACCAGTCACGGAAGAACTTCAGGGCTTGTCCCCAGCGTGTCAGGTCGGCCTCGTTGGGCATTCCCATGACCGCTCGGTACATCTTGTCGAGTTCTGCCAGTTCCCGGTTGGTCTTCTCTGGGTCGATCCCTTGGCGATGTCCAACATCCCTGATCTTGTTCTTCAGGGTCTCGAACTCACCATGAGATGTAATCCCATCAGACAGCCCAGGAATCCTGTAGCGGGCCATGGCCAAGGCACCGGACATTCTTCGGTTGTACCTGGCTAGCAGGTCGTGAGCGTCCCGGTTGAACAGCTCTCGCATATCCAGCGTCCGACTCCCTGAGCCAGTCTCCGGGTTGCGCTTCAGCTCCATCTTGAAGTCCATGTTCAAGGGAGTGCGCTTCTTGCTGTACTTCTGGCCTCCCTCGGTTCGCCTCACAGTCAGAGCGTCAACGATGTCCTCGATGTCAGCCTCAGTGATGTCCTCACCGTTGGCATTGTTGCGGAGGAACGCTTTGATCTCTTCAGCGTCACCACTACCGAGAATCCGCCCAGTATCCATACCCATCCCAGCGTCAATGCTGCGGACAGTTTTCAGGTAGGCTCGACCAGCCTTCATGGCGGCTTCCTCAGTGATGTCGTCGGTAGCACTCTTGATGGCTCTCGCCAAGAACATCTCAAGGTTAGGCGTGCCGAACTCCTGATCGAGACGGCGGATAGCCTGAAGGTCGAACTCACGAGGGACATAGAAGGGGTCTTCTTCCAGTGTCCCGAAGCCTTTCACTGGCCGACCGAACTCCTGACGGTAAGACATCGGTTGGTTCAGGTCTTTGCGGTAGTCGTCGAGGATCTTCCGCATGACTTCACCCTGTCGACGAACTGCCGGGTGAGGGTTCTTGTCGATCCCTTCCACGAAGTCCGTCACCTGCCGGTTGAAGACAGTCGCCATCTCTTCCTTGAAGAACGGCTTCCAGCTCTTCTTTTGGCTCTGGCTGGACATCCACTCACGGAAGTTGGGGTTGTAGCTGCGGAGCCATTCAGTGGTGACTTGGCGTTCACGGAGAACCTGACGCTCGGATGCACCTATCTGAACAGCAACGTTCCTGTTGGTGTACCCCACGCCTTCCTCAGCCATCGGCGCATAGGCAGCTCTCACAGCGGGATTGTCGGATGATAAGCCAGTGGCCATAGAGCTGAACCTTACGTCACCGAATGCGGCTCTTGGCGCTACTGCATCAGGAGCCTTCTTGTAGTTGCCCAGGAAGGTGTCGATGGACGTGTCGTCTTCCCTGATCGGGATGAATCTCGACACACGGGCAGCACCAGCGTCTCCAACGTTCCCTGCGGGCTGATAGGAAGCTGACCGGACGATCTGACCGATCTCCTCTTCGGCAGCCTTCTTGATGCCTTCTCCAGCGCTCTTGAGTCCCTCCACTTCAGTCTGAAGGGATGGATTACGTGAGAGAGCTGAGAGACCAGCACCGAGACCGAACCCTATGCCAGTCGCATAGAGCAGGTTCATGTCATCGTAAAGAGGCTTATTCGCCCGGATGGCCGACTCCACGGCAAGGTTCCCAGCAGCACCGGCAGTCCCAGCCTGGACGATCTTCCTGACTCGGTTGGCTCGATTGACGGCTGTACCGACGAACCCAGCAGGACCGAGCAACGCTGAGGAAGCCGCACCGATTCCCCAGGCAGCAGGATCAGTGAGAGCCGCACCGACCCTCAGACCGATCCCAGTGAAGCCCATCTCAGCAAGCTTCTGTTCGTTCTCATAGTCTTGCCGGTAGCGTTTCTCCAGGGCTTCGGCCTGAGCCTTTGATTGAGCCTCAGCGATGTACTGGAAGGCATCTTCCGGGAGTCCCTCGGCTCGCTCTTTAAGCTCCTCCTCGGTCATCTCATAGTCAGGATCAGGCGCATAGTCATCAGGATTGGCCATCAGGAGACGGGGAACCCACTCTTGCTGTGTCGCTAGGTCAGCCCCTTCGATCAGGCCAGGAGTTCCCTCTTCGAGCTGCTCTCGCTCACGCCGACGCTCGGCATCGGTTTGCCTGACCACTGGGACGGACTGGCGGGCAGTCTTTTGGCCACGGGAAAGGTCATCTTCAGGGGAAGGAATGCCGTAATCAGCTCCCTCCTGTGGACCGAACATCACCTCACCGAACAGCTCTCGGGCTCGTCCGGTTTGTCGGCGTTCGCGGTCAGCCATTGGTTACTCCTTGATTGTCTTTAGGATGTGGGGAGATATTGGCGAATCGTCTCTCTCACAGTGGGGTTCGTTGCGAACGGCGCATTCAATGACTTCCCGTTACCCAGGAGCCCAGCCCATTGAGTCGGCTCCCTTCGGTTCTCTTCAAGGAACCTGTCGAAGTCCGATTGGGTAATCCCTGCATCACGGAGGGTCTCAATACCCTGGCGCATCTTTGGGTCGAGATTGGTTGGGAGCCGTGCAGGAGTAGAGGAATCAAAGTGACCCAGGTCAACAGCCTCCTCGCCATCTTCAGGAGCGGCGTTCATCTCTTCCGCAGTGAGACCGTCAGTGCTGGTATGTCCCTGTTCCCTGAGAGCCTCTCTGGCTGCACGATCGCGCTCCTCTTGGTCTTCACGCATGAGCTGGTCAAGAGTGAACGTTGAGCCAATAGGATCAGAGAGAGGGCTGGCAGTCGTCTGATCGACAAGTGTCCATACGCCACTGCTTCCAGACCCACCTAGAGGGAAAACTGTAATGTCGTCTTCACTCATTCCCTCATCGGAATTCTTCTCGACGTACTCGTTGATCTTCTTCTCAGCGAGTTCCTTGAAGTTGACCGGGACATTCTGACCACGAGTTGGCACAGCCCATCCATTGATGAACTCATGTTCTGACTTGAACCGTTCGACAGCCTGATCAAGTCCAGTAGATCCACCTGCACGAGCAATATGACGGCCAATCTTGCGGAGTTCCGTGGAGACGTAAGAGTCATTCTTCACGTCACCCCAACCGTCTACCCAGCCGTTCAGGCTTTCGACAGCAGCATCGACTTCATCGTACCGTGCTCGAATAGATGGGTTATCTTCGATGTCCTGATTGGTGGCGATGCGATGAGCCTGAGAGACAGAGCGCTCAAAGGGGAGTCCCATGTACTGCTCACCGATGCGGATGGCTTCATATACATCCCGATCCTTCTCAGTGATCATTCCATTGAGGAGTCCAGGGTTCCGCACTCGAAGCCGATTATAGAGAGCGTAGCCTTCCTTCAACTTGGTCGGGATTTCATCTCCATCTGTGGCGGCGGCGGCAGTCACAGCCCCAGGAGCGTTCTCCAGGGTAGCCTTCCACTGATCATTCACGAGATTGGGATTCTTCGAGTAAATCTCCAGGGCATAGTTGAAGGCTGCTTCGCCTTGTTCCTCTTCAGGAAACTGTGAGGCATACCGGGGAATGACAGTGTTATGAAGCTCAGTCTTGATGGCTTCCAACTGATCTTCTTTGCTCATCATCTCCAGCTCGCCGTTGTCGTCAGTGACAGCTACAGGTTGGATTCGATGAGTAGTCCCGTTGCGTAAAGCCTTGATGCCTTGGGTAACGATCTCAGCCCGTTCGTTGTTCTGACGAGCCCGGATAGCGTCTTCTTCGCGTTGTTCTGCAAGAGCCTTCCGTTTGGCTTCCTGAGCTGATCTATTGGAACGGAAGAGAGAGCGGATGCGTCCCTCAGTGAGAGCCCCAGGATTCTCTTCATGCCAAGCCAGAAGCTCTTCCTCGTTGAGCATTCCTTGCTCAGCTTCCTCAAAGAACCTCATGCGGGCATCGAAAGTTCGCTCACGGTTATCAGAGTGGTAGTTCTTCTCAGCTTGTCGGAGGATTGATGCAGCCTCAGAGCCCACCTTGCCTCGCTTGTCGATGATCGCACCGATGCCGCCACGGTTGTCCGTCAAGAGCTTCTCAACGACATCGGCCTGTCCATCCCTGGCGTACTTCGATGCCACCTGCATCAGCACAGCGTCTTGCTCAGCGTTACTCAGATTGAGCAACTTTTGGTGCTGCGGGTAGTGCGACCGAATAGCCTGATACGCCTCATTGATGGCAGCCTTGCGCTGTTCCGGGGTTTCTGCACGGGATATACGCTGATCCAACTCAGCAGTAAAAGTCTCATAGACGCCATCGAGTTTATCTTGCTCATAGGCGGCAGCCTGTTGCTTGGCAGCTTCATCCCGAATCGTCACCATGGTTTCTTCCATGGCATCGGTGAATCCGCCTTGAATAGTGGGATTCTGAGCCATTGCCCCCATGTCCACGCCGAGATTCTCAGCGATGAACTGATCGACATCATCGGAGCGAGCATTGAAGCCAGTCGCGAACTTGGCTTTCAGTTCACGTCCTTTGGCTAGCCCCAGGCGGACGCCATATTGACGCTGGAAAGCTTCCTGAAAGTAGGGGTTTTCGTATTCCGACATCTCCCCTGATTGAACAAGCTGTTCGGCTTCCTCCATGCTCATCTGTTGGATTTCAGCCTGAGCTTGTTGTTCGGCTTCCTTCCGGCGTTTCTCTGCAAGATGAGAACTCAGACGTCCCAGGGTAGGGGAGACAGATTGTAAGGCGTTAGCCAACTGTTCTGCCTGAGCGTTCCTCGGAGTCCGAGTTGGCCGCTGATAATATTGGCCAGGACTAGCGGAAGGCCGAAGACTCACTTGACGATTGATCTGACGGTTTCGGCCCTGGCGACCTTCTTTGCTCTCGGTCTCCGGGCTGTTCGTTTGCAGTGTCCTCCGACCGGGAAGTCTAGCCATGAAGTTCTCCTTATGATTCCGGCTTCACTGAGTCGTATTGCATGTAACCCTGAGCGGCTGAACTCGCTGCGCCAAGTCCCAGAGCAAGATTAGAAGGCTTCTGGCCGGGTTGTACTGAGTTGATTCGATTGACAGTCCCGGTACGTGAAGACTGCTTCTGGCGTTGGAGCTGTCCGAGCGTCCATTCGAGATTCTGGTCGATAGTCGAACGGTCACGGGCAGCAGCACCAGAGATGTCACGTAGAGCCGTATCGACACTATTCCCTGACACACCAGACTCACCCGCCATCACCCTGGCTGTGGCCATTTGGGCGCGGGCCTGTCGAGTGACTTCTTCTTTCCGTTCAGCGGCAGCTTGTTGCTCTTGAGATTGCCGCTCACCGATGTCTCCATACCGTTGAGCCAGCGCATCATAAGAATTCTGCTTGTTTCGCTGGTACATCTCGCTTTGATATTCTGCCCGAGCCTCAGCCTGTTCATGCTGAACGTACATACTCCCGGCAGAAGCAACCGCCATTGTGGTGGCTGCAATAGTCATGGGCTCGCACATAGTTACCCTCCTGTATTTGTCACTCGGGCGAACTCATAGAAGCTCTCCCCGTTGAACTGGACTTTCCGTAGGAAGATGAACCCGGCCCACTTCAGCCATCGGATGTGGACGGAGTTATCGGCGTGAACGACATTGGCGAGAATGCTGTAATCCTCGGATAGCCTGTCGATCCATTGGGGTGTCTCTCGCAACAGCCTCACCCAGCACAGACGGATTGCCGGTGTGGCCATCATCCAGACGAACCCCAGGATCGGGTCGGGAGACGGAGCCGTACCGAAGATGATGTGAGGAACATCCTCCTCATCGACTGCGACATAGGTGGGATCGGGAGACCGGACGCCAGCCAGGAGAGCCTCTTCGGGAGTCCTGTCGGCAGCCTCGATCTCCTTTCGATCTGCTTTACGAAGGCGCGGGGCGAGAGACAGTGCATCAGCCTCAGTGGCCAACCTCACTGTCGTTGGTGTCATTTCATTAAATCCTCTTGGAGCGAGTCGTGAAGTAAGCCTCCCATTCAGCACTCAAGAAGGATGCCGGGAGATAGGAATCATTGGTGATGTCGATGGTTACTTCAGTATTTCTAGCCATGATTGGGAAGGGGAACGTTCCATCTTCAATGGAGATGTCACCGATCAAGTTACGGGCAGAGCCCAGGACACGCCCTGAGAAGACATACTCATAGGTCTGTCTACGGAAAGGCGTGACTTCAATCTTGAAGTACCCTGCCTCGGAGAACTGTAAGTTCATCTTCCTGACTTGTGTCCGGCCTGAATTTACCGTGGACTGACCGCCACCATCGGACGATTCTCGAAGAGCAAGCTGTGAGAACCTATACCGGAAGGTGTACCGAGTCCCGACAAAGAAAGCTTCAGATGTTAAATCTTTGCCAGACACAGTGACGACTGTTTCAGTCCCAGAATTATCGACACTACTCTTCAGGACGACGCCTTTCTTGATATTCCCTCCGTCCCCAGCGACTACCACCAGCTCTTGCCCAGAGCCAATCTTGTAGGGGAGCGTGAAGGTCGTATCTGTGCCGTCGAAGGTCAGGCTGGATACTTGAGTCTCGTCCAAGAGACGATCTAGGTGAACAGCCGAAGGCATCCCCGGTGACTTGTAGCCGGGCTCAAAGGACGCGACTTCGAGATAAACCCCATCGTCCCTCTCAATGACAGCGTACAGGTCAGACTCGATGAACTCAGCATTGAGAATTCTATCGCCTTCAGGGATTGTCCACTTCGACCAAGACGCTTGGATTTTCTCTTGGTCGCTCCAGTAGTAGCGATAGACGTAAGCAGCATTCTGTTCCTGCTCACTGAGAATCACCAGAGCATCCTCGTTGGAGCTGGAAGCTATCTTGAAGACATCTCCAGGGATGTACTCAGGGACGTGTCCAGTGACATCGGCGGCCTCTTGAACCTCGGTGCTTTTATCAACGTAATATTCCATTACACCAGAGGAGCCACCCCGGTTCACCATGAAGTAAACGAAGCGACCGGCTGCCCCAGGCTTAGCTCTCAGGGACGTTTCATACTCAGTTGTTTGGTTGATCGACACAGTATCAGGCGTGAGAATGTTCGCTCGCCCTAGCTGGAACTGAGTCTGATCAGAGAACAACAGGAGCGTCTCATTGAAGGGAACAGCGTGACGGAGGATGGATACCTTAACGTGCGACACGCCGACATCTATAGGATCGTCGTCGAGAACCTGAGTGGCTGTCCCTCGGAAGAAGTTGAAGAAGTCCCCAGCCTTAGACATTACGACGTTCTCACCAGAGATAACGCCAAGACGATTCCGGTGGAAGAACACGCCACTGATATTCATTCCGATGTATGATGGGAATGGGTTAGAGTTCAGGTCGCCGACTTTGCGATCCTCCCAGGTAATCTCTCGGAAGGTAAACGTCCCGTCAGCTTCACGGACCAAGGCATGAGGCATTGTGGAAGTGTCAAGTCCAATCTCTTGGCCCTGTTTAATGGTCTCTACCCATACACCATCCTGATACTTCACATAGTAGTTATCGAAATTGGAGGATTGATCCCCTGTAACCTCAACCTCAAATCCTTCTACTGCCGTTGCCGGTAGTTCAGAGAACCGCTGGATTTTCTCCCCGATAGCCTGGATGGCGGTATTCCCGAGAGAGTCTTCAGACGAAACAGTGACGGAGCCAGAAGACCGCTTTATGTAAATCACTGAGCCAACCGTGTAGATGGTATAAGCCGTACCGAAAGCGGCGTCTAGGTCTGCTTCTAGCTGGCTCGCAATGTAGTCTGTTGCGATTTTCGTGGAATCAGCGGAGCTACCACCGTCCGGGGTAGTGTAGCTCGCTGTAGTTCCATTGACTGTCGCAGTATAGGTAGCACCATAAGCCCCCTGTTTGATCCATATCATGGCCTCGTTGTCACGAGTAGGAGATAGAGTGCTGGACTTTGCGGCAGTCACAGTCTTGTTCACGATAAACGTGTAGTCGGCTACTGTGATGGTGTCGAAGTCTTCTGACGGAGTGCTGGAAGATAGATACCCAACTCCATCGGGCTTATTGACTACCATCTCGTAGCCGTATATATCGAACACTCGTATGTCGCCATCGTAAATCGTAACGACATACCGTTCGCTTTTGTCTCGGTTGATTACATGGACATAGGCATTGCCGATCTGAGTGCCCAGCATCTTAGCGACATGCCGGAAGGCGGGACGCTTCCTGAGCCCCTCAGCGATGGACGACAAGCCATTCTCTTGCAGTTCCCCTTGAGAAGCCAGTCGAAGCGATTTAGGCTGTTGACTGACGCCATTAACCAAGTTGGGAATGCTGGACGTTATTAGACTCATCTATCGAGAACCCTGAGAATCGAGTAGTTTCCGTTGAAGACGTTCAAGTCGGCAGTCCTGGCCTCACTATTCTCCAAATGGACCAAGGTCCGGGCTTCGTCTTGCGCGGTAAATCCATCCAACTCCGCTGACCCAATAGTTCTCTTCTGGAAAATTCTTGCAGCCCTCATGGAGATATACTCACGCGCATATTGCGGTAAGTCCTCAAAGGGAAGAAGGATGATCATCGTCACTTTGATCGTGGAGTCGAACTTGTAGGTGTGATTCTTCCGGTCATAAAGACGCCGACCACGGACAACCACTTCCTTGTCTGTATCAGTGCCGACGGTATCGACTTCCATAGCGTTATCAGGGATGACAATCTCTTTGTCGGGATATGTGGGCGACATGGGATAGTCAATCTCAGTATTGAAATGCCATCCTCGGCCTTGGACTTCCCGACTTACTTCCTGAAGAATCTGGTGGGCAATCGCAGCGTCGACAACTCCGGTATCGTCTACGGAGGAGACTGGAGATTCCCCAATAGTGGTCAGCATGGAGTTGATGGCTTCAAGCTCAGTTGTTGCAGCAAGCATCGAAACTCCTTAATCAGTGAAAAAGCAAAAAAAGGGAGAGACCTATTGGCCTCCCCCTTGGAGAAAAACTATTGGTTTATGCAGTGACCAGCTCGATAGCAGACTCGGGACGGAGAATGCCGTGGCCAACTGCATACTTTGCGACCAGCAGAGTGCCCTGGCGGTTAATCTGATACTCAGATTCCAGACCCAGGTCCAACAGCTTGACGGTGCCGATGGCAGACGGGTGCATCATCAGACCGACAGTCTTGGAGAAGTCGCCAGCGTACTTGTCACCAGTACCGGCTTGGAGAGTACCGGCACCGACGTTAGTGCTCGGCAAGTTGTTGGTCTTGACGATGGTCAGGCCAGCCACGCGAATGACGTTACCGCCAGCGTAGGAGCCTTCACCGCCCCAATCCCGGTTCAGGATTTTGGTAGAGCGGGCCATCGCATAGAACTCTTGCGGACGGACGAACAGGAAACGCTCGTCTTCCGGTACGTCCTTCTCGTCGAAAATCTGGGCGGAATCAAAAGCCATATCGGCCAGAGTGTCGCCAGTCGGTGCAGTGGTTGCACCAGTAGAGAGCTGAGTGCCGCCGTTCTGATCAGAGTCGTCGATGGTCTTGGTGTCACGAGCGGCAAGACAGCCCAACTGGAGCAAGTGCTTGTCCATGGTCTGGCCCAGCTTGCGGCCCATCTCAGTGGAATAAACGGAGCGAACGTCGTAGTGGTTCTTCGCTTCGTCGATATTCGAGATGAACTGCGGAGCGATCAGAAGATCGTCGATGGTGATAACACGCTCAGCGTGCTTCAGAGTGCCACCAGTGATCTCAGCGCCAGGAGTGTGGTACTCAGCGCTCGCTCGACCCATAACTGGGAACTGTGCGCTCTTGCCATTGGAAATAGTGCGAACTTGGTGACGACCCATCATCACAGTGTTCTGCTCAAATGAGGTCATTACCTCGCCAGAGAACACTTTGAGAAACAGAGCGTCGGTATCACCTGCGCCATTGATCTGACCCAGGCGAGAGACAGTTGCGTCAGCCATTTAGTTACCTCATGAAAGATTGCGTGGAGTCGTGTTCCTTCGCGATTCCCAGCAGTCCTTCACGCGGTCACACATGGTTATCCGCCTCAGCGGGCCACGGATCTCGGCGCGAGTCCTGTGAGTGCGAATTGATCGCCGCCTTTGCTGGCAGCGCGATCTGTCCGCAAAACTTCATGAGTGGCTGAAGTAACCCCTGCGCATCCGAGACGGGACGGGAGGCAGGGGCTGTAGAAAACCCTCTACGATTTAAGCGTCATCACAGATACATGGAGAGAGGCTTGGAGGGTATATTCATAAAAAAACCCCGCATTGCACGGGGCGAATTTCAAGGAGAGACTTTAGAAGGAGAGAAGAGTATTCTCCTTGGGTGGGCTCTATTAGACAGAGACTTCGATGGAACTAGTACCTGTCGATGTCATTCGGACGCCAGAAGCCGCTTGAGGGAGGGTCGCGGAGGTCTTGGCAGTCACAGTGCCGGGAGACCAAGTGACCCAAGTTGCGGTGTCACCCTCAATGTCGTCATAGCTGGAGAACGTATACTCGACCTTCGCGTCGGTTCCAGGCACCACCACAACGCCAGCTTCGATGCCCTCGTTCGGGAGTCGAATGGGTGACGTGGTGGTGTCCGTTACAGATTCCTTGTGGAAATGCCGGTAGTCCCAGCGGTAGCCGTGCTTAGTAGCGCGGGGTTCAGACAGGGTTGCCATTGGTTATGGGGGCTCCTTTTATGGTTTATTGCGGGTCACTCCCTTCCGTTTCTCATAGGTACGATAAGCACCATACCCTAGATAGCCGGAAGTGAATGTCCACCAGAGTTCTTCAGGGATTGCCTTGAATCCTTCACCGACATTATTGAAGAAGGTCTCCATCTGATCGGGATAGAAGATTCCCAGAGTCGGCGCAACGATCACCAGGGAGATGATCACGAGATAGAAGACATACATGAAGGAAGGCCGGGCTCGGGAAGTCCAAGGATCATCGCTCTCAGCTTCGGCCATGATGGTGGACATTCGAGTCGAGAGCTTCTTGAGTTCGCCTTCTTGTTCCAGCTTCTCCAGCTCTCGTTTTGCCTTGGCTTTTTGTTCGGGGTCGGGGAATAGACGATCAATGAGCTTGCCGCCGATGTCGAACAGGCCACCGGCGACAGCAGAAGAGATTACTCCCATAGACTACCTCATGGTGAGGAAGCCCTTGTCACTTGTCCTTGAAGCAAGCCAGCCAGACGAGCACGCCAAAGCCGATAGTATTGCCGATAGCAAGGAACACGAGACCATATGTGATGATATTGGCCAGGGCTTCCATATTGATTCTCCCCAGTCAGCTCACAGAATGTTTGACTTGGCGAGCCGACGCTCCACGTCCTGACGGTAAGCCGGGTCCTTGTGGTAGCGCGGGTCTTTCATCGCCTCCGTCAACTGTGCCACTGATTGGAACGCATCGGAACCCCCCTTGCCTTGGCTATCGCCGCCGATCAGGTCAGGCTCAGAGGGCTTCGCTTGGCTGTACTGGAAGGCAAGCGCTTGGACAGCTTGCTCCATCCGGCGAGGGTCTCCTGAGTCGATCTCGGCGTTGTAAGCGTCGAGCTGTTCAGGGGTCATATTGGCAGAAGCCCATTCAGCCATCTTGTTGAACTCGGCCTCACCGCCGATAGCTTCCTTCACTTGGTCTTCAGCTTGAGATGCTCGGGCTTCCTGACCCTCGATGTACTGATCGACCATCTCACGGGAAATGCCGACAGCCTCCAGCGCCTTGTAGCTCTCCTCAGCCAGCTCACCGTTCTCGGCGTACTCCTGGCTCAGAGACTCCATATCGACGCCTTCAGCGCGGTCTACAGCCTCACGAGCTGCCTCATCGACATCATTCTGAGCAGCCTGACGATCATCGCTGGTGTCATTGTCGTCCGCTTGACCAGAAGAGAGCTTCGATTCGAGCTGGCGGTATGCTTCGACCAGTTCGTCCTGAGACTTGAACTTGCCCAGGATCAGCTCGTCGTCGTCCCCTGAGTTGCCAGTCTCAGTGTCGGGACCGGAAGCAGCGGATTGGGCTTGATCGAACTTATCGGCCATCTTCTCGTCGTGACCTTCGGGAGCGGCGGTTTGTCCCGTGTCGATGTTCGCTCCAGTATTGATTGAATCAGCCATTTACGTTTCTCTCCTTGATTAACCGATAGCGATAGCGCCAGAAGGCATCACACGACGACGGCGGCCTTTTTCATCGGCTTGTTCATTCTTCACGTCCTTACCTTCCGGCTCTGCCTTGTTGGCTTTTCGGGATGCGCGAGGCGACTTGCTACGGGTCGGTTTCTGTTCTTCACTCATTCGGCGTGTTCTCCATGTTTGGTCCTTGGGGTGTCATCTTCTCGACAGCCTTACCGCCAGTCTCCATGGCTTGCTCTGCCAGTCGTTGACGCATAGCAGCCTGTTGGGCAGCAGCTTGCTCCCTGGCGATCTGTTCCTGGCTCTTGATCAGGCCGTCAGTCTCGATCCCCAGCGCTGTTGCTCGACGTGTCATGTAGTCGCTGAAGTCAACGTGCTGACTGAGAACTTCAGGAGGAACGATGTCGGCCATGCCTTTGATGAACAGATCGAGCTTCTCCAAGTCATGGCCCCTACCGAGTGCCTCGATGCCGGTCGTGATAGATGGGCTTACAGCGTCTTCAGGGAGGGAAGGGATGGCATCCTTGTTCTCAAGGACGTACATCAAGCGACGAACCAGGGGTAGCTGGAACTCTTGGGAGAGGATCGAGTAGACACCACCAAGAGCGGACTCCAGCTCATTGGCCATGTACCGGATTTCCTCAGCCGTGACACGCTCAGCATCCCGTTGGATGGCAGAATTCAGGAGGAATCCGTAAGACAGTCGCTCGGTCAGCGTCCCAATGGTCTGGTAGGCGATGCTGAAGTCAGCCTGTTTCTCCATCTGAAGGACAGACACATCGTTGGAATTGCCCGACCGGATGGCCCCATTGGGAGCCTCTTGGAGAGTCTTCTTCTGAGTGGTCCCGTTGGGATTCACCAAGAAAAGGATTCGAGCGGCGGCGGCAGAGCCCTCAACGATTGTCTTGGTGAGAGCCTCCAGGGAACGAAGGTCGCCATAGTATTCCTCGACGTAACCACGACCGTAGTTCTCGCCGTCGATCTGAGTGAAACGGAGCGGAATCCAGGGAGACTTTTCGAGAGGATAACTACCCTCAGTCCCAGGAATCTTTAACCCATCGACTTCCTGATAGACAGTCCATTTGTCGCCATCTCGATAGATATGAGTGTACAGGTCCACGTTGTCGTGGTCGGACCTATCAGTTGACGGGTTGTTATCTTGTAAGGCTGTTCTCACTTTCTCGGGAAGCGTGGCAAGACTGACCGACTCCTTCACAACTGTGTCCAAGGGAGTTCCTTCAGGATCACGGCGGACAACATAGGAGTCTATCTTGAAGACCTTGGCTCCACCCCCAGGCTTGACATAAAGAAGCGCATTACCAGCCACTAGGAGTTGCTTGAGAGTCTCACCCACGGACACACGGATGGCGGACTTTTCGATCTCCGTCATGACCGTCTTTTCGATCTGTCCCAAGGCTTTCTCAAGTTCAGCTACTTGGTCGGACTCTTCAGCGGCTTGCTTCAGCTCAGGGTTATCCACGCGAAGCCGGAAGAAGGGACTATTGGGCGGCATCAGAGCCATCAGGAGCTTTGACGACAAGTTATTGACGCCACGGGCTCCGAGACTCTGAAAGGGAGTCTTCAGTTTTGTAGTGCCGTTATGCCCCTCTTCAGGCAACAGGGAAGGAATGGTCAGTTTGGCCGCATCCCTCGCTCGACGGAGGAAAGGATCACGGTCAGCTTCGAGACGTGAGTACAGCCCCTTCGCCGAAGTGGCGTTGGGGTTATGCATTGATTACCTCTTACCGGGGAATGTTCAGGCCAGACTTTCCGCCGCCTTGGGCTCCAGCCTTCTTGTCTTTCTTGACGGGTTGATCTTTGAGACGGCCAGCAGAAGGATCAGCTTTGAGTTGGATACGGAGTTTGCTCCGGCCCTTCTTCTTGATGTCGGCCTTGCGTTTCTTACCGTCTTCCTCATCATTGTCGAGACGGTCCAACGCCTTTAAGCTTCGATCTTTCTGAACATCCGTCTTAGTCTGATAGCTAGTCTTTGTGTCGTAGACGGTGTTCGTTACATCGACCTTAGCCTTTCCTTCCCATCCGTTGGCATACGCATCACCTGTTCGGTCGAGAGAATCTGCCCAGTTGATGTTTGTGACAGTCCCTTTAGACGATTGCCAACGACCGTCTTTACGGACAAAATCAGGATTCTTGGTGTCATAGCTGCCGACAGGACTGGAACCGCCGTCGATATAAAGCCCTTTATGATTCTGGTAGGCGGTGTAAGTTTTGGTCTCGTTTCGACCTACTTTCCGCTTCACCGGGACTCTACGCTCAACCCTGGTGGTAGTCTCAGTGCTAGACCTTTTGTTTCGGCGTCGAGAGTCTCTTACTGCCATTAACCTTGTCCTCCCGATCCAGGCAAGTTAAGTCCTTTGGACTGTTTCTTCGGAATCCGAAGACTGTCCCGATCCCTTCGATTCTTCTGGCCTTTCTTCGAGCCGGGTTTCTCAGGGGCAGATTGCTTCTCCGCTGCTGACTGAGTGGCTGGCGGGGCCGGAGGTGCCGGAGGGGGAGGTGGCGGAGCTGGTTCAGGCGGCTTAGGAGGGTCCGGCATGTCCGGGGCGCTCATGCACATTGGCTACTCCTGTAGAATGTTCTCGTTTTGCTCCTCATAGACCAGCTTCAAGAACTCAACCACTTCGCGCTTCCCTTTGTTAATCCATATTTGTCGTTCACTATCATTGATGTCAGGACATTGACTGGGGAATCTTTGGTCCAGCTCTTTAAGAAGGTCTTGAGGAACCCTTGAAGATAAACTCATAGATACTCCTAAAGAGGGGGTTTCACCCCCTGGCTCTCCTTGGGTGGGCTCTATTGTTCAGGCCAGTTCCAATCACCAATCATTCCTTTGGCGTTATAATCGGTGACTCGACCCTCAAAGAAGTTCTTTTGGGAATCGCCAGACACAATATGATCAATCCAAGGGAATGGGTTACTCACCCCATAGTTGGCTTTGAGTCCCAACATAATGAGACGACGGTCAGCGATGAACCGGATGTATTGCTTGGTCTCCTCAGCAGTCATCTCTTTCGGACCACCGAGAGCAAACGACAAGTCAATGAACCTGTCCTCCAAGTCCACGGCTTCCCGATACATCGAATAGATAGTCCGTTTGAACTCATCATCGACGATATGCGGATGCTCGTTGCAATATTCACGGAACAGTTCTGACATGCCTTGGACGTGAAGCGTCTCGTCACGGATGGACCACTCCACGACTTCACACATGCCGAGCATCTTGGAGCCAGCTTCAGGACGCTGATAGTTCAACAGTTGGGCAAACGCTGAGAACAGTGATACGCCTTCGTTGAGAACAGTCTTGGCCAGGGCCAGCCCAAAGCCTCGCTCAGTGTCAGGATCAAAGTCCTGCATGAACTCAATCTTTTCGGCCATCTCCTCGAACTCAAGGAATGCCGAGTAGTCCGACTCAGGAAGCCCCAAGGTGTCGTTGAGCAAGGCATAAGCCCGCTGGTGGATGGTCTCCCGGTGAGCAAACGAGAGCATCATCATACGTGCCTCGTTGTTCTTCACTCGTGGGAGAAACACATCCACATAAGCACCGCCAACAGCTTCATCAGACTGAGTGAACAGACGGAGAATCTGAGTGATATGGTCCTTCTCTTCCGGGGTGACTGTTCCATCCTTCCATTGGTTCACGTCACGTTGAAGCGAAGTCTCATGCTCGATCCAGTGAACCGAGTCGTGGTCGATGGCTCGCTCGACGTAATGCGGGTAGTTGAATGGTTTGTAAGTCTGGCTATAGGACATCAGCCCTGACATGCTGCACACTCCTCTTGATCGTCCGTGGGTTGATGGTCTTTAAGTGCATTCCGCTCGACTGACTTGGAGACCTTATCTCCAGTGAAACCAGACTCAGTTCGGAGGTAATAGAGACCTTTGAGTCCGCGCTTCCATGCCAGAAGATGAGTCATCAAGACTTTGTGGCGAGGGGTCTCGAAGGGGAAATACAAGTTGACCGATTGTCCCTGGCAGATCATCGGCTGACGATCAGCAGCATGGATTACAGTCCACTCAGGATCAGTCTCAAAGGCGGTCCTGAAGACTCTCTTTTCGTGGTCTGTCAGGTAGTCCAGATGTTGGACTGAACCGTTCTCCAAGACGATGGACTGCCATTGTTCAGCCAGCCAGTCATCGACGTTAAGACCGAGTGCCAGAAGCATTGCGTCACTTGGCGCGTGAGACTCAAGGATTCGCTGCAAGTGTCGATTCTTGACCAAGTGCGTTCCCGCTCTTGTGCGCTGGGAGAAGGCGTTGCTTCGTAACGGCTCGATACTGGGACTGGTCCCACACAGTAAGCCTGAGTTGGCATTCGGAGCGATAGCCAGGAGATGAGCATTACGACGACCAGTGCCTTCCATGTCGGGAGCTTCGCCACGCTCTTCCGCAAGTTCATAGGTCGCCTCCTTAACCATCCGACTGATATACCCAAACATTGCTTTGTTGTGGAGCTGGGCTTCAAACGTCTCCCAGGGAATCATCTTGGACTGGAGATATGAGTGGAATCCCATCGCCCCCAGGCCAATAGAGCGCTCCCGATATGCCGAATAGACGGCTTTGTGCATTTCACTTGGAGCATTCTCGATGAAGAACGTCAGGACGTTATCGAGGAACCTGATCCACCGTTTGATGAACTCCGGGTCACGCTTCCACTCGTCATAACGTTCAAGGTTGACGCTTGAGAGACAACAGACGGCTGTCCGTTCTTCGTTCGTAGCAAGGTGGATTTCGTTACAGAGGTTCGATCCGTTGATCTTGAGGCCGAGCTTCTTGAGGACATCCGGCAGGTGTCGGTTCGCAGTGTCGATGAAGTTGAGGTACGGCTCCCCAGTCCTGAAGCGAGTATCAAGAATCCATTGAAACAGATCACGAGCGCTAAGATTGTCAGTAACATGACCACTATGAGGACAGCGAAGACTCCACTCATCATCTCGTAAGCACGCCTCCATGAATTCATCGGTGAGATTCACCGCATGATGGATGTTGAAACACTTCCGATTGATGTCTCCACCTGTCGGCGTCCGCATATAGAGGAACTCCAAGATGTCTGGATGAGAAACATCGAGATAGGCTGCATAAGAGCCTTTGCGGGTTTTCCCCTGACGGAAGCCTTCGACTGCACTGTCGGCAATCTTGATGTGTGGCAGTGGTCCCACGGACTTCTCCGAGACGGAGCGAATGTGATCCCAGTGACCGCCGACACCACCACCAAGCATGGATAGCCAAGCGAGTTCTTCTTGATGCTCTACCAGCCCCTCCCGAGTGTCAGGGACGTATCCCAAGAAGCAACTGATAGGCATGGCTTTCGGTTTCTCTCCGGGCTCAGGAGCGTTGGAGAGGATAGGGGAGGAGTACATGGCCCATCCCTTGGAGATATCATTATAGATGTCCTGAGCCATCTCCAAGTCATCACTGAAAGCTAGAGCTGGACGTGCCAGAGCTACTTGATAAGTTTCCTGTTTCCCTAAATAAAAACCCGAGAGCAAGTCTCGGGCTATCTCTGTGAGTTGTTTATCTCGCTCCGAGTGGAGCTTAATACCGTGGTAATCATTCATCCTTCACGAATACTCCATCGACCATTCGGCCTGTCCGTTTACTGATAACGTGGTAGGAGTGGGCAAGACACTGACCAAGAGTTAGCCCCCGCATGTGGGCTTGAATGATCAGAGTGACTGTCACGTCGCCAATACCGTCGATGAGCATTTCATCAATATCCCCATCGTCACCGTCGATATGGTCACTAAGGGCGACAGCCATTCCCAGCTCACCGACTTCCTCGTAGGTCTTCTTCATTTGTGCCAGAGGATCGGCAGCCTCGAAGATTCCTTTCTCCTTGGCCCACTCCACGACTGCGACTTCAAGAGACTCAAGCACTGTACTTCTCCTCGACTTCTTCCAGTTTCTCCAGACGACGCTCATACCACGCAGCCTTTTTGAGACTCTTCACGCGGTCCTTGTCCTCATATCTCCAGCGATACTTGAAGGAGTTCCCACGGAGATAGCCACGAATCTGATCGACAGTTGAGAGACAGGAGACCATCCCTTCGATGCACTCCAAGTTGAGAATATCGGGTGGATCGTTCTTGTCCATCGAAAGGATGGCGTCCCGAACGTCTATGAGCTTGTCGTCGGCCTCGCGCTTGTAGTGGGACGGTTGGTTTACTTCATCGACGATCACGAAATCCGCACGATGCCCCCGAATAGAAGTCTGAGGTTTCACAGGGTGGCTGATAATGACCTGTTCAGGAGTTAATCGGCGATAACAGTCATGCTCATTTAAGCTTAATTCAAAACAGTTCCTGCTAACTCCGTTCGATTCTTTACACCAGTAGATACACTTCCAGCCTTCTTCGTTCTCCAGATACGGGTATCCGATTCCTGCCGTGGCTCCTGCGGCAATGAAGCCGTCCGCTATAGCCTTGGCCTGTTCGTGAGACTCGATGTCTCGGTAGAGGACGCAATCTCCAGGCTTGAGAGTTACTGCTTTGGGCTCCATAGCTTCACCTCTTTACGTTTAAAGTCATAATCGTCAGCTCGACAAATACGGGCTACCCTCGCTTGAGTCAGTGCTTCTTCCTCACCCAGACCTGCCTTACGGAATTGCGAGACGATAGCGGACCAGAGACTTTCCGCTTCGACTTTCCGCCACCGGAGTTCTGTTTGTCCTTTCCGTTTACCACTTTTGAACTCATGCTCGTATTGCTCCCACTCGAATGGCTCTTCGATAATCTGTCTGGCAACTGTCTCGCCAATCCCAGGACAGCCCGAATAGTTATCTGTAGGATCGCCAGTGAGCGCCTGAATGAGATGCCAGTTGTCGGCCTCTTCCTGACTCACTTCGAGATGCTCATCCTTATGAAGCACATAATGTTTCCCAGGAATCGTCAGTAAGTCCTTATCCTTAGTGACGATCACCTTGTCACCTTTGAGCTTTTTCCAAGTGGCTAGGATTCCCAGGACATCATCAGCTTCAAGTTTTGGCCGGATGAAGCACTCATATTCAGCTTGAAGATGTTCCTTCAGGAGTTTCAGGAGCATCGGCTTACGGACACCATCACGGTTGCCCTTGTAGGTGGGCAGTACGTCCTTCCTCCAGTTTTCATCATCGGATAACGCAATGATGATTCTGTCAGCTCCTACAGCTTCAGCCGCTTTGGAGACCCTATCGTCCAACTTTGTGATGGCTGGCTCTTCAAACGCATGGAGAGTCCAGAAACCATCACCCCAATGGATAGGCTCTTCAGCACTGGCTGCTTGCTCATACGCGAAGATGTCACCATCGAGAAGTGCGATTGTTTCACTCATCTCGTTAGAGCCTCCCAGGAGATCGGGTAGAAAGGTTGGAGGATGTCATTAACATCGGACGCCAACTCTTGGATTTCACCTTGGGCATGGCTGTCAGTTCTCTGTCGGACGAACCGAGCAAAAGCAGCCAGTGATCCAGTCCATATCCATTGGACTTGAACTCCCTGCGGCAAGATGAAGCGAGCTTGTTCAGGTGCAATTCCGTCTTCGACCATGGCGACATATCCATCGATAGCCTCCTCACAGATGTCCTTGTAGAATGCCTTCCAAGGAGTAGACCTAGAGTGAGTACCGGATGAACCTTGTTTGGCATTTGCCGCCTTTGAGCGAAACTCTTCAGGCATGAATAGTTCAGGGCGGGAAGAGATATACCGGCGGCTCTCTTCGTTCTCCACGAAGCCTTGCTTATGCTTGAAGCACTGAGTCCTGATAGGCACCGGAGCTTTCATCCGAAGGGAAATCTGTGGATGAGCAAAAGGAGTCCAGTGGCCATGCTCAGCGAGAAACTGAATGAGACCGAAGTCACCAACTGAAAGTGTCGGACGATCATGACGGACATTTACTAGTGCGTACCGAAGCCACGCCTCGAAGTGCTTGGAGTTTTTATCCGGTACATATTCTTCATTGATGTACCAAGATTCATTAGCGAACGACACGCGGGCGGCGTCGACTACCCGAAGATCATCACCCATATGGTCTTTATATTGAGCGTGCATTATCGGTTCCCCATGTAGACGTAAATGAAGACATCTTCTTGAGTCGAGAAAGAACGGTGGTGGTGCATCCGCTCGTAGTTGTGGGTTCGGAACGGGACATCTACCGGCTCTTCACCGGCAGCATCAAGTCGGACTGAATCGAGAGGTAGCAACTCAGGGAACCGGATAACCGGAAGAGGCTCATATAGAACCCTCTTGGTCAGGTCTTCAGGACCACCGACGAAGTAAGCGACGTTGCGCATCAGAACAACTCCTCTTCCTCATCATCTACAGGGGATTCCTTAACTACACTCACTCCCATGTACTCGATCTGAGTCTGGAAAGGACGGGCGCGCATCGGCATAGCCGCCCCGTAAGAGTTCAACTCCCGCCTAAACCGGAACATTTCTCCATCAGTCAGCTCGATGAAATCAATCTCACGATCCAATTCCTTTGCCTTGAGAATCTCGTCCCGAATCTTATCGATCATCTTCGGCTTGTAATGAACTCGCATCTTGTCTCTCCTCGATTTATCAATGAGTCTCTGCCCAGGACTTACCGATCTGCGCTTCGCCGTCGATAAGAATTCGCCAGTTGAATTGCTCACCGGCTTGTCGGAATGATTGAACTGCGATGGCTGCAACTTCCTCAGCAATCTCTTCACAAACTTGAAGTTGGAACTCGTCATGAACGTGGGCGACCATTGCCCAATCCTTTCCCCATTCATATCCAGCAGCGGATAGATTGTCGTAAAGATTTACCGTGGCTTGTTTTACTAGCAATCCCCCGGCAGATTGCAGAAGGGTATTCAGCGCAGCGTGTTGAGAGCGGATATGAAGTTTCCGCCCATCAATCCCAATGAGATAACCGCGCTTCTTGACGGTTGCCTCGATGGCTTCCTTGAGTTTCTTCAGTGCGGGAGTCTTACGGAGAAACTCTTGCTTGAGCTTCTTGCCAGCTTTCGGACCCTTACCGATTATTGAACCGATCTTGGCGTCACCAGCTCCATAGAGGAATCCATAGATAAACGTCTTGGCATTATCCCGAGTCGGCAGACCGGCTGCCTTCTGGTTCATCGTATGGATGTCGGTGCCATCTTCCTTGCTTCCCTTCAGGATGATCTCGCCATATCGGCCTTCATCCCAACGAGCCATGTAGTGCGCCAGACAACGCAGCTCAAGGCCGCTGGCATCACAACCGATCAGGACATAACCTTCATCCACTGTGAAGCAGCTTCGGCACTCATGACCATAAGGAGCGCCAGTAGAAGGCACTTGGGCCATATTGGGGGAGGAGTGGGTACAGCGACCTGTGACAGCCCCATTCGTATTAACACTTCCATGTATCCTCCCGTTCTTCTCCAGCTTTAACCAACCGGCTTGGCCTTCAGCGATCTGTCCGATTCTCTTCTCGACAGTGAACCGCTCAGCCAGAAGTTTGGCTGGTGGATAGGACAGTCCCTCAAGAACAGTCTCATCGACTTTCGCTTCGCCTGTGTCCGTGAAGTCTTTCGGTTCCCATCCGTAGTTACTCTTCAGGCGGGCAGCTATTTGTTGGCGGCTTCCAGGGTTGAACTCTTCGAGTTTGATCTTGGTGAACGTGCAGCCTTCGACGTATCCCAGCTTTCGGTTATTCCGTTTGGGAGTTTGATCACAGACTTTCACGTACCAAGGCGGGAAGAACTCTTGGAGTTGAGCATCGAGTTCAGACCTACGGCCCATCAGTTCGGTGTACAGTTGGACCGCATTGTCCTTGTCAAACTTGAAGCCGAATCGTTCTTGCTTAGCAACTACGTGGCAGAACCGATGTTCGAGTTCAATCGCTCGGGGCGAGTAGTTCTTCGACTTGATCAACTTCCAGAGAGCCCGAGTGACTACAACATCCTGTTCACAGTAAGACTGCATCTCAGGATTCCACTCGGCCCAAGGGTCAAGCCCACTCTCTTCCATCTCCTTGGCGTAGTCACCTTTATGAAGCCCAAGACGATAGCCCCAGGCTTCCAGGGAGTGAGACCCACGAAGGCGAGGAGGGAGTTTCCCCTTCTTGATTAACTTAAAGTCCCGGTCAGCTAGGTCTGGCCAGATAAGCCGAGATAGGACCAGGGTATCAACCAACTGATCTTCTCGAAGCTCGAACCAGGGATAGACTTTTTGAATCGCGGGTAAGTCGAACTTTATGCCATTGTGAAAGACAACCTTGTCGAACTTCATTAGGGCTCGAAGCCCGACCTCGACGCCAATGAACTCCTTGCTATCATTAGTGCAGGAGTCGATTCCATCTTCATTGCCATAACACAGTGAATGCACAGTGGTGAGTACATCGAGAAACCCATTGGTTTCGATGTCAGCTACAGCTTCTCTCATCTGTCGTCCTCTCGCTGGAGTGACTCAATAGCGGATAGATCAGCCCACAAGTCGATAGCCGGGGAACTTGGCCTTCATGCGCTCAGCTCGTTCAGCCATGCGCTTCTCTGTGTCCGTCCGGCGTACTCGGGTGATGGTCTGGTTGGCGTGGTCTTCAAGGAACGAATCTGTGACCGTGAAGTTGTCGCCATCATAGGCGGCTTGATTGATCCCGAAGTCGAACCCATGGATCAGAGTTTCCGGGGAGTCACAGAGTTTCCCCATCCAGATCAGGTTGAACTCGATACCGTTCTCCTCGAAGTAATCAATGCCGACTACTCCACGGTCCTCGGCTGAGGGACCATAGCAGGTGATAGAGGAGGGCTCATTGAGTGGAATGCCATATGCTTTGACATACTCACGACTGATTTGAAGCCGATTAGGATCAATCTGAACCCACAAGTCTACATCTCGGACTTGATCTTTTTGACCAGCTCGAAGGTCTCGTAAACATCCCCCGGCAATGAATACCTTGTGAGTACAAAACCACAAAATATGCTCAAGCCTGTTCCTGACTTCTACCCACTCCCCAGGGAGATCGGTGGGCTTCAGTCCTTCGAGGATGTAATTCTTATGAATGCCTGACTCGAAAACTGAGTCTTGGCACCGTTGACACATTCCTTGGATTCGATGCTCTTTTCGAGATAAATTATCACGGAAGGGATCGCCAACTATCAGCCCACCGCAAGTTGGGCAAGTAGTGTCTAAAAACATATTCTCTCCTAGATCAGAAGTCAGATTTACCTTCCCAGGGCGGAGCGTCGTCCTCCTGTCCAAACCCATAGTCGTCGGCAGTGGCGGGAGACTTCTCGAACAACATCCCAGTCTCGGCGTCGTAGCCCAGCGGGATAGTCTTGCCGGTAGCCTGTCCGGTATAACGATCCTTGAGGATTCGGAAGGTTGTTGTCTGAGCTTCCTCGGGGTCTTCAGCTTGTTGATCACGCTCCAGGCCGAACATGTAGTAAGACCAGAAGCCGATACTGCGAGAGCCCTTGAAGTGGCGAATCATTACTCGACCACCTTCCTCGTGGGGCTTGCCTTCAGGAGTAGATAAGTGGGAGATGAAGTGAATGATGCAGCCCAGCTCTTTGGCCAGCCCAGCCATCTCCTTCATGATCTGCTCAAGGCTTTCCTTCTCGTTCGCCGTGTCAACCATTGCCGTAAGGTGATCGAGGAAGATGAGTCTGATCCCCAGGCCAGTGACCATATAGCGAATCTTGTTCGCCACTACATCCCACTCGGTCTGTCCGAATGAGTCATAGAAAGTCACCTTGCCCTTGAGCTTTGCGACAGCTTCTCGTCTCTCTTCAACAGTCCAGTCACCGTCAGGAATGTGGAACTGTTTGCGAGCCAGCTTCCCGGCAATGCGGGTGCCAGTCTCAGCGGGCATCTGTTCGAGATAGACCACGCCAACTTTCATCTTGAGCTGGGTGATGTCGTGCTCGATCTGTTGCGTGAATAGGTCAGTCTTACCGATGCCAGTCCCAGCGCCGAACCCGTAGACCTCACCATAGCGTCGGCCATAGGTGTACTGAGTGAGAGTAGGGAAGCACCAAGGGAGTCCCCATTCGACTGGCTTCTCGATCTGATCAAGGATATCGTCGATCTCAACGAGACCGTCAGGACGAAACTCCTCAGCATTCCAAAGAGCGGCTATCAGTTCCTTATCCCGACCAGCAACGAGCATCTCATTGGGGTCTTTAAGAGGGAGCTTTGCGATCTTCGCCTGTCCTGGCTTGAAGAGTTCCGCCGCTTTCTTAACGTTCTCCTGTCCGGCTTCATCCATGTCGAACAGAAGAACCACTTCCTCAAACGTAGAGAGCCACTCAAGGTTTGCTCTGATAGGGTCGCTATAGCTCTGAGCACCAGACGGAAGGGAGACTACAGGCCACTTATTGCCTTGGGCTTGAGAGACTGACAGACAATCAATCTCACCTTCGGTAATAACGACACGCTTACCACTACTTGGCCATAGATGCTGACCGAATAGCTGTAAGTTCTCCGCATCGAAGTCGCCTGTAGTTCTGAACTTCTTGTCAGGGAACCTGAGTTTCTGAGCTGTGACCTTGCCTGATTGATCTCGATAAGGAGCGACTTGAACCTTCTTCCCGAACTGCTCACCGAGGAAATAACCGAACTTCTTACAAGTCTCTTCAGTTATCTTCCGTTTCCTGAGCGGTATGACCTCGCCATCCGTGACCAAAGGTTTCTTACTCATAGGTCGCTTCTCGGTGGATGGTGAATGGGAGGGGCCATTGTTATCGTCAGCCCATTCGTTGACGTTGGCCCCACATGAAAAACATTTGCCCCATCCCTTGTCGTTTATCGAGTAGCCATCACTCGAAGAACACTTGGGACAGGGCAAGTGAGACTGAACCCATTCACTCATCGTCACCGCAGTCGCATCTCTCGACGGTCGCACAGATGTCGCCGTCAACATCTACTTCAGCTTTGAAGTCCAAGTCTTTATTGCAGACATCACAGCGGACTTCATAGAGTTGAACAGTCGCGGTAACATCGAGTTGCATATCACACCTCCTCACCGATCAGCTCAGAGATTTTGTCCCGAGTCTTCTCAGCCTTGGCACGATCCCGGCGATTCACGAAGTTGCGCGAAGTCAGTTCCGCCATCTTCTGCTCAGCGCTGTCGATGTCCTTATCAACCTGATCAATGTACTGATCGAGCTGACGGAGAGTCTTATGGAAGGACTTGAGGATAGAGTTAAGTTTCATAATGAGAGACTCCTAATTGTTAGAACCAACCGAGAATGCCGCCGACAGGGAATACAAAGATTCCAATCGCTCGGGAAACTTCGAGACCTTGGAAAGTTTCAGCACCGATCAAGTCAATAATGTTCATGACCCAACCGATGATCAGAAGAGCCAGCCCAGCGAGATACACGAGGACTGCGCCGACGCCAATCTTTTCGCTCAGTGTCAGCATCACAGACCTCCGATATATTTGATCTTGAATTGGCCGCTATGGAGACGATTAGGTTTGAAGTATTGATCCACTCCTGCCATCTTGATCCTCACCATGGAGCCGCTCAGGGAGAAACCTTCCATCGTGAAGTAGCCATGAGACTCTTTGAAAACATCCTTGTTGAACGGGTGCTTCACCACGTCATAGATGTGGTAAATACATCCAGGCTTCAGCCGAGTTACAAGCTTGATTTCATCGTCCAGGCTGTACTGAGCGAAGCGTTGTCCGGTCATCGGATTGCTCTTCATCTCAACTTTCACCGGGAAGCCAGTCTCTTTCAGATCAGTGATTCGACGTGGCAAGGCCATGATCCCGAAGTCCATCAGAGCACTGCGCTGAGTCAGTGTGTTTCCAGCCAGGAGTTGCCTACGGATAGTCTCTACTTGAGTTGCCATTTATTGATTACCTCTCACAGTTGTCGTGGAGTTTTACAGACCGTGTGATTCACAGACTCGATTGGTCAGGCGGGTGTGCGCGTCTTGGTAATAAGTCAGGGCAGGGAAAGTCAGGCCAAGAATGTTGTAGACGCCGTTCCAGTTACCCATGACGCGACCAGAGCGACGTTTGGTGTACGGCTTGGAGCGACTCGGTGAACTGAACGGGACTCCTTTGCGCTTTGGGCTGAGTTCTTCTTCCACGATGATTTCCTCCATACAAATGAGAAAAGCCCCAGCCTCTCTCGAAGCCGGGGCGATTAGGTGTTCTATGGGTGGGCTCTATTGTTTGAAGTTGCTGTTGAACGGGGCGAGACCCTCGAACTCAAGCTCCTCAGAGTCCCGCTCATCGAGCCACTTTTGGACATCAAATGAGGGACAGGCTTTAGGTGAAGCTCCAGTCTTATCAATAAGGTCACGGTGTCCCATGACTTCAACTTCAGGACTGACTTCAACCAACGGCTGGATGCCGATGTCATTGATCAGCCAATAGAGAGACTCCAGTTGCTCTTGCGAGTAAGTGTTCTTCGCTTTCATGTCAGCATCGACACCACCGATGAGGCAGATGCCGATAGACCTACGGTTCCAGCCAGGGCCACAATCTCCAACATGGGCTCCAGGTTTTTCCAACGGACGACAGCGATGGCCTCGCTCTTTTGACTCGATGGTGCCGTCCAGCCGGAGAACGAAGTGATACCCATTACCGAGCCAGCCACGGGCTCGATGCCACTTGTCGATGTCGGCAGCGCCAAAGTCTTCCCCTTCCGGGGTGGCGCTACAGTGAACGATGATGTGATCTACAAGACGTTTCTGTTGAGTCATACAATTCCTGCCTCTTCCAAGGCTCGGAGGCGCTTCTTACAAGGCTTTTCCTCCTTCCACTCCTTCGGGATAATTCGGTCGTGATACTGGAAGCCGTGCTTATTGCACCACGCAGCGTATGTCGTTTTGCTTCCCTTGCTGATCTTGTTTCGAGAGTTCGAGAAGACGAACCGTATGTCCAGATCAGGATGCTGTTCCTGAATAATCAGGTGCTTCTTCCTGTCCGCTACAACGAACCGGCCCTTGGTCTCGATGATGATTCCATTGGGAAGCACGAAGTCTGGCGTGTACTTGGCCTTTCGGGGAGGGTAGGTGAAGTGGATTTTGTGTTTCTCATACTCAGCCTCCACTCCACTCTTTTTCAGATCGTCAGCGACAGCTTCTTCGAGACCCGAACGAAACCCATGCCGAAGGCCAATCTGCTTGGCCGACTTCCGGCTGGTCTTTCGGTTTATCTGTCGCATGATTAGAAGTCTCCGCCGTCATCCTCCTCGTTTTCTTCATCGTTACCCTCATAGCCTTCCTCTTCGTCAAAGCCTTGAGAGTCATCGTCGCCATCATCACCGTCTTCGTAGCCCTCTTCCTGGCCGAAGCCAAAGGCTCCACCATCCATGTCACCGCCAGTGGATAGCTCGATGATCTGAATTGCTTTCAGACGGAGAGTGATACCAGCCTCGGAGTCCTTCTGGTTGAAGTAAGGAACAACCTCAAAGGCCACCTTGGCGATAGTGCCGTTCCATACACGCTTGGGCTTGGTTGGTTTCCCCTTAGCGTCGAACAGCGCTGGAGCCTGAGTGAACGGCTCGCCATTAGTCGGTTCGACGTAAGCATTAAGCTTGGTCTTTACGAACAGCTCACCTTCATCAATGTAGAAGGGAGGATCAGCCTCGGTTACTTCAACAACCTTACCCTTCTTCTTCTTGCCATTGTGTTCTTCAGAGAACTTCTCGAACGATGCGTCAAGCTTCTCTGTCAGGAAGTCTGAACATTTACCAACGGACTTTCCGGTCTTGGCATCGAAGAGTTCAGCATCTTCTGGCATCTTGACATAAGTGTGATACACACCAGACCCAACATACTTTGTGTCGGGCTTTCCGGTAACAACATGCGGATAAACGAGAACTCCTTTCGGAGTAACGAAGCGAGGATTACGTTTCTTCTGTTCAGCCATTAAGTGTTTCTCTCAGTTGTCGAGTTTACTAAAGCGTTCTCTAACGCTCACGGAGAATGGATTTCAATCAGGGCTTCAACGTCGAAGCCTTGCTCTACGAGTCGAGCGTGAAGATCAACGGGCAATAGGTAGCCCGCCTCGATCAGCTCAAGAGCATCGTCAAGGTCATTCATGTGATTGCCTGTTCTATGGGTGGGCTCTATTGGTGATCGAACAGCAAGCTAGGAGCTGTTCTATGGGTGGGCTCTATTCCCTGAGCCCCATCGTTTCGGTGTCCTGTAGGTGGGCTCTATTAGCCATCCGGTAAGGGAACACATCAAATAACGGATACATTAGGCAAAGAAAAAGTCGGACTCCATCACCTGCTCCAAGTCCAGTGAGCCTTTAGAGGGGAGCGGGGCCAGCTTAGAGTCTTCGGGTAGCTGATCTTCCAGCTCTGACTTGAAGTCAGCTAACACATCTCTCTCAGTATACATCTCAATGAATGCCTCTCTCAGAATGTCGGCGAGAGCCCACGCATTGCCAGCGTGAGTGCCGTATGAGTCGTGGACCAGGGCGAAGGCACGTACACCTTCCTTCCAGCATGAGCGGACTGTCTGGCGCATGTGGCTGGCGTCCATCGAGTGAACCCAGTTTGGCGAGATTCCATTTGCCTGTTTACTGCGGTCCAGTTCTGGAGCTTGGCCAGTGTCTTTGGCAACAGACAAACGGAGACTCTGGCCGCCGAACGTCATGCGGATACGCTTGGTGGAGAGCTTAGGGTAAGCCTGGAGTACAGGCAGACCATCGGGAGTCGTCCAGCGTACCGGCAAGCCTTCCTTGGATGAGGCTCGGGCAGCCTTCTGAAACCAGTCCATTGCTTCCCTGGCAGCGACGACAACCTGAGCGACGGACTGCCAGATCAGCTTGCCCATATACTCAGCAGCTCCCCAGCCACCATCTTTCCAAGGGAAGTCGGTCCCAAGCTCCAGCTTTGCGGGCTTCACTGTGTCCTCAAAGACTTGGTTCTTGAAGCCGAACTCTTTGGCACCATAAGCCAGCGTCATGACCGGACGCTTGCACGTCTTCCGGTTGATCCCCATGGACAGCCACCCGGCAGCGTTGAGAGCTGTCTTCTCGTCGTCTGAGTGGACATCCTTCTTGACCTGCTCTTCCACGATGTCAGCGACACGCTGATAGATGTCAGCGGGAAGCTCTTGTGGAGTCAGGTTGACGGCTGAGCCACCAACAGGATCGCGCAGGGCAGCGCTGAAGTTCTGGAGTCCATTGCATGACCCATCCATCTGAACGGGGAGGGTAGAGACGTACCCGAAGCCTTCCTCTTTGAGTCCCTGCCACTCGAAACAGAAGGCCAGGAACTGGAAGGGATCGTCAGCGTCAGCCCACATCCTGTTATTGAAGGGGTCATTGGCGCTGGCCAGGATTTCTTGCTCGTTCTCTTCGACCCACTCGACGCGACCTTCAAGACTGTCCTTGTCGTATCCGTAGACGTTCGCTCCATGGACAGCCAGCCAAGCGCGCGCCTCTTCGTCGTTGATAGGAACACCATCAGCGAACTCCAAAAGTCCCTTCGCCAAGTCACTCCCTTGCGGGTTCAGGAACATCGGCACCGCATAGGCTCGGCCACGGAAGTCGAGTTGGTGAGGGAAATAGACTCGATCCTCGTCAGAGAACTGCTCAGCAACCGTGAGAATCTTCACGAGCTGGAGCCGGAGAGACTTGAGCTGAGCGTTGGCTGTGTGAATGTCCGTGGCTGCCGCCTTCCAGGCTTTGAACTGGTCCATCTCTTCGTCAGTCCATTGGTCCTTCGTGTAGTTCTCATCGTCGAGAAACCCAGGCTTAGGCGGTAGATCGTAGTCATCCGCTGCCGGAATCCCGCCGAGAGTCGAGCCGTTGTTCCAGAGAGTACGGACAACATCGAGCATCTTGGGATTGATCGCCCAGGCAGTGGACTGCATCGCATTGACCGCATCATAGACCGGAGTGATGTCCATCTCGTTCAGCTCATCGAGATACGCACGGTTGTACGTCTTGATGAACTTGAGCTTGCGGACACGAGTCGTCCAGTAGCCGCCATCGTGAGGAGTAGTCCACGGCTTGGGCGGGATGATGGTCGGGAGATAGACCGGCGACAGGAGTTCACAACGGTTGTTCTCTTCGTTGATCCAGTCCATTGCCTCCGGCGTAGCCTCGATCAGAACCTCAGTGTTAGTCCCTCGACGAGTCACAGACGACTTAGTGACCAGCCCGGTAGTGTTCATCATGATCTCGATGAGCTTGGTCCCAACGCATGTCCGTTGCTCCGGCGACCACTCAGGAACCTCGATGTCACGCGCTTGCATGTTGTGGCGCATGACCTTCCGGCTTCGGTCGTAGCTCGTTGAGTTCTTCTCTTCCCGCTTCACCAGCCAGTCGTGGGCGTTCTTGTCCTGCTCCTTGAATGCTCGGAAGGCCAGCTCGTCTTCGATCATCATGCCGATACGGTAAGCCGTGGGAGTGAACTTCCGACCGGCAGCGATGCCATCGAGGACCACCCTGGCTGCAATGTACGCACAGACTTCAGGCTCGATGTCCTTGATCATGACTGCCGCTGTGTTCTTCACCCCAGGCTTGCCCGAGAGAGCCTCTTCAAGAAACGTCTCGATCCCTCCTGTCATATCGACGATTGCTTGGTTCATCAGGCGACGGACACTGCGGACACTGGTCTCCTGCTCGCGCTCCCTGGCTTTCTCGATGTTCGACCAGTAGCGGTCGATACCCATCCCTCGCATCTTCTCTTCGAGCTGTACCTGACGGTCGAACTTCGCGTCGAACTCAGGATCGTTCTGGATTTCACGGATGAGCTGATCGGTGATGGACTCAGTGGTCATCTTAAAGTCTCTCCAAAGATGGTCTTAAAGAAGTGAGAACTAATGAATCCCCATCCCCTGTAATCCCCTTCCCCAGCGAGGAGAGGAGCGTTGTCCTGTAGGTGGGCTCAATTGATGTCAGTGGCCTTGGGTGGGCTCTATTCGCCACAAACACGCCACAAAGAGGGACCGTAGGTAGGTCATACCAGCCTACGGATACATCAAGACAAACAAAAAGCCCCCGCGAGGAGCGAGGGCAAGTATACCGGTTGATGGGAACGATTCAACTGCGGATAGTTGAGGCGTGACAACCTAAATCCAGCGTGTCTACCAATTCCACCACATCCGCGATCTTCGATGGCCGCCCATATTTTACGGATGGACTGGAGCAAGTCAACGAGTTAATCCGGTAGTCGCAGATACTCGGCGGCCTTCGCTACGAGGTCGTGGGTGTCGCCATGCGTGAAGTAGGGCAGGGTGCCGAGACAGGGGGCGGCAAGATGATGTTTCAGCGTGGCCAGGTTGCCGTCGCGCGCGGCGATATCCGGGTCGATCTGGTTGGCGACCCAACCGGCAATGCGCAAACCCTGGGCGGTAATGGTATCGAGCGTCAGGCGCGCATGATTGATGGCCCCAAGGCGTAAACCAACCACCAGGATCACCGGTACGTCGAGCTTGACCGCCAGATCGCTCAGGTCTTCGCTGTCGTTGAGCGGCACCCGCCACCCGCCAGCGCCTTCGATCAGCGTCAGGTCACGGCGTTCGGCAAGCGGTGCGGCAAGCGAGTGGATGAGATCCTCCACTCCCAATATCTGGCCAGCCTGGTAGGCGGCCAGATGCGGGGCGATCGCTGGTGCGAAGGCGTAGGGGTTGACGGTTTCGTAGTCCACCGCCGGCTGGGACTGCGATTGCAGGACCAAGGCATCGATGTTGCGCAAGCCGGCCGGCGTCGCTTCGCTACCCGAAGCTACAGGCTTGAGGCCCAGGGTGGTCAGCCCCTGGCGCCGGGCGACGGCCAGCAGTGCGGCGCTGACCAGTGTCTTGCCGGCATCGGTGTCGGTACCGGTCACGAAGTAGGTGGGCATTCAGTCGATCCTTTCTTTTGACAAGGTGAGCGTCACGCACTGGTAGCTCACCGGCAAACCGTCTGGCTCGCGAAGTGTCTCGTAGCGTCGGGTGGCGCGGGCCACGTCCCTGCGGCTTAGGCGGTTACCGGTGGCTGCCTGAGCACCTACGCCCTTGATCGATGCCATGACGGCGGATAGGTCCGGGTAGTAAAAGCGCCGGGGAGTGACCTCGATAACGATGCCACGAAAGCCGGCCTGGTAGGCAATCCGTCGCAGCGCCGCCGGAGAAGGGAATTCCAACACGCCAGCGGGGCGCCCGGGGCGCGACCAGGCTTGACGAACTTCAGTCAGAGTGCCGGGGCCCAAAGTGTTGATCAGGGCCATGCCATCTGGCGTCAATATTCTATGGAGTTCGCTCATCGCATCGACGAGATCGGGACACCACTGAAGAGCCAGATTGGAGAAGATCAGATCCCGAGAGCAAGGGGCGAGTGGCAAGCTCGTGGCATCGGCGCATAACCAATGGGCACGCTCGCCATGTTCACGTCGTGCTTCTACCAGCATGCCCGGGGCCAGGTCGACCCCCAGTGCGGTTGTGGCGTAACGATGCGATAGTTTGGCCGTCCAGTGGCCGGGACCGCAGCCCAGGTCCAGTATGTGGGTGGCGTGTGCCGGCAGCTTGGCCCACAAGGTGTCGCCCATCGCCTGTTGGGCACCGGCGCGTTCTCTGTAGCGGGGAGCGGCCCGGCTGAACGCATGTGCCACCCGGCGGCGCCAGTCATGGCGCCGTCGCTGCTCGATGATGCCTTCCCGTAGATCGCGCTCGGCCAGGGCAGTCATGACGACTCTTCCTCGCGGTGATGTCCGGTGGTTGAATGACGATGGACGATTGAGGCCAAGTAATGTGTGAGTGTGGCTGGCTGGGAAAGCTGGGGACAGTGGCCAGCATCCTCGAGTCGATGGCCGGTAGCGTCGTTCGGCAGTGGTGCGATGAGTGGATCCTTCGCCCCTTGGCAGCGATACACCGGACAGGGTGGTTTGGCCAGGAGCGTGGAGGCATCGAGTGAGCTAAGTTGAGCCAGACCAGCGGCCAGCGTTTCCTCGCTGGCCGGGGGCGTTCTTTCGATCAGAGCGAGCAGCCGCTCGAGTACCACACGCGGGGCGGGTTCGCCGCCCAGTTGCCAGCGCAGGAAGTGATGCCAGGTGGCCTCTCCATCACGTCGAAACGCGCGTTGAAATGCCTTTAGCTCCTGGCTCGTGACACCACCTTTCTCTCGTTCGGTAACGGTGAAGCGTGGCCCCATGCCCAGCATCACCAGTGCTTTCGGGGCTGGCAATCGCTCGAGGAGATGAGCGGCCAGCAGTGCACCGAGTGACCAGCCGACCCACACGGCATCGCAAGCGAGGTCCGCGCTCATGGCATCCGCCAAGGCATCCAGGTCTCCCGGGATGTCAAGCGGAGGACGACCTCCATAGCCGGGCCAGTTGGGTGCGTCGACTTGGATATCTTCGGACCAATAAGGTGCCAGCGGCCGCCAGATGCGCGCATCGATTCCCCAACCGGATAGCAGTACGAGTTTGCTCATGGGCTAACCGCCTCCCGTACTTCCGGGGGGGCATGCTTGGCCAGCTCGCCCAGGCAGTCGAGCAGGGCATCGATTTCGTCCAGCGTGTGTCGGGCACTCAATGTCAGCCGCAGGCGTGCCTGCCCGTGAGGGACCGTGGGCTCGCGAATGGCACCGACCAGGAAGTTGCGTTGTACCAGTACGTCGCGCCATGCCATCACCCGGGCGTTGGTGCCCAGCAGCAGGGGTTGTATGGGCGTGGTCGAGGGCAGTAGCGGCAGGCCATGGTCCGCGGCACCGACACGGAAGTAATGGATGTTATCGTGCAATCGGACGCGATGTTCCGGCTCGGTTGCCAGGATATCCAGTGCTCGCAAGGTTGCGCTGGCCACACCGGGTGGTTGTGCGGTGGTGTAGATATAGGGTCTGGCAAACTGGATCAGGGCTTCGATCAGTGGTTCATCACCGGCCACGAAGGCTCCGGCTGAACCCAGTGCCTTGCCCAAGGTGCCGATCAGCACGGGCACTTGCGCGGTACCGTATCGCTGGCCTACGCAACCGTCGCCCCGTTTGCCTAGTACCCCCAGACCGTGGGCGTCGTCGACCATCAGCCAGGCGCCATGACGTTGGCACGTGGCTACCAGACCGTCGATATCGGCGATATCCCCATCCATGCTGAACACACCGTCGCTGACCACCAGGCGTCGGTCACCGTCGGGAGCACGCGCGAGCAGACGGTCGAGATCGTCGAGATCGCAGTGGTGGAAGCGCCGTGAGCGTGCTCCGGCGAGCGCTGCCCCATCGAGCAGCGAGGCATGGTTCAGGCGGTCCTGATAAAGCTGGGTATGACGGTCGCCGAGCGTCTGCAGCGTGCCCAGATTGGCCATGTAGCCGGTCGAGAATAGCAGCGCCCGGGGTCTTCCGGTCAGCTCGGCCAAGCGCTCTTCAAGCTCATGATTAGGGGCGAGATGGCCTGATACCAAGTGTGAGGCGCCGGCACCGGCACCGAAGCGGCGCGCCCCTCGGGCCTGCGCCTCGATCAGACGAGGGTCGCAGGCCAAGCCCAGATAGTCGTTGCTGGCGAAGTCGCGTTGACGCATTGGCCGCTCGAGTGTTGGCCGTTCGCGCCACAAGCCTGCCGCACGTTGCTGTGCCAGCCGGTCGCTCAAGAAAGCCTGCCAAGCATCGCCGAGCATGTCAGACCACCTGCGTGGCGCCGACGCCTGCGGCTTGGGTGGCATCGGCGCCCGCGGCTTGGGTGGCATCATAGAACAGTGCCTGGTTGGCGCGTTCGGCCACCGCCCGCTCAAGTGCCGCGGCTTGTGCGGCGTCGTCTCGACAGGTCTCGCGACTTTCGGGATGCAATCCCAGCTTGGCGAACAGCGCACGGTCGCGCTCTGCCTCGGGGTTGTCGGTGGTCAGCAGCTTGTCACCGTAGAAGATCGAGTTGGCTCCGGCGAGGAAAGCCAATGCCTGGGTCGACTCACTCATCTGTTCGCGTCCCGCGGACAGGCGCACATGACTTTTTGGCATCAGGATGCGTGCCACGGCGATGGCGCGGATGAAATCGATGGGATCGAGGTCGTCGGCAACTTCGAGTGGGGTGCCGGGCACCTTGACCAGCATGTTGATAGGCACCGATTCCGGATGTGGCTTCAGGCTTGCCAACTGTTGCAGCAAACTGGCCCGGTCGCTGGGGGCTTCTCCCATGCCGAGGATACCGCCGGAACAGACCTTCATGCCGGCATCGCGGACATTGGCCAGGGTGTCGAGGCGGTCGGTATAGCTGCGAGTGGTGATGATCTCACCGTAGTATTCGGGTGAGGTGTCCAGGTTATGGTTGTAGTAGTCGAGTCCAGCGTTGGCGAGCTGCTGGGCCTGGCCGGTATCGACCATTCCCAGCGTCATGCATGTCTCGAGTCCCAACGCCTTGACGCGCTTGACCATTTCCAGCACCACCTCGAGATCGCGCTGGCGCGGACTGCGCCAGGCCGCACCCATGCAGAAGCGGCTGGCTCCGGCCTCCTTGGCGGCCTGGGCCTGGGCCACTACCTTGTCGATCTCCAGCAGCTTTTCCTTGCCCAGGCCGGTGTTGTAGTGCCCCGATTGCGGGCAGTACTTGCAATCCTCGGGGCAGGCCCCGGTCTTGATCGACAGCAATGTCGACACCTGTACGGCATTGGCGTCGAAGTGCTGGCGATGGACTTGCTGGGCGCGAAACAGCAGATCGTTGAACGGTAGGGCGAACAGCGCCTCGATTTCGGCAAGGGTCCAGTCGTGGCGAAGGTCTGCGGGAGCGGTTAGAGTCATGGATGTGCCCACATGGGTTGGTAAACTTTACATGGGAAGATTCGGTTAACAGGGATGATAGAGACCAAGGCGCTGCTGTCAACCAGGCTTATGGATAAGGTTAACGAGTGGTTGCGTCATGCCTTGCCCGGGCATTGCGCCTTCTGCATGGGAGCGACGCAGCCGGGGAAGCCATGGTGCGAGCCTTGTGTGGTGGCCTTGCCTTGGAACCTGCCGGCTTGCCCGCAATGTGCTGAGCCGATGACGGCAAGCGATGGAAAGAAGGAGTGTCTGTGCGGAGCCTGTCTGAGTCGTCCGCCGAGTTTCGTGCGCGCGCGGGTGCCGCTGCGTTATGAGGATGAGATTGCTCTGTTGGTGCAGCGTTTCAAGTTTTCCGCTTCGCCGCGAGCCGGCAACCTGTTGGTGGCCTTGTTGGAGCAGGCGCTGCACCGTGAGTTGGGGCGACCGGGTGCCTGCAATGTGGCCTGGCCTGACGGGCTGGTCAGTGTGCCGCTGCACCCTCGAAGAGCGCGGCAGCGCGGCTTCGATCAAGCCGATTGGCTTGCCAGCCGCTTGGGCAAGCGGTTGGGCGTGTCATGCCATCGGGCGAGCCGGCATCGTATGACCCCCTCCCAGCGTGGGCTGACATCCCGCGAGCGCCGGGCCAATCTGCGCCAGGCTTTTAGCGTGCCGACAGCGTTACCCGCACGGGTAGCCCTCGTCGACGATGTGATGACCACTGGAGCGACGCTGGAGGCGCTGGGACAGGCCTGTCTGGCGGCAGGCGCGCAGGAAATCGAGGTTTGGGCGGTTGCGCGAACGCCTAAGCCATGAATTCTGTTAGGATGCCTTCAGATGTCGTCTTCAGCAGGGTGCCACCATGACCGCGAGTCCCCATCCGTTCGAGCGCCTGGACCCCAAGCGCATCGTCGATGCCGTCGAGTCGCTTGGCATGTGGTTGCCAGGCGAACCCTTCGCGCTCAACAGTTACGAGAACCGTGTATTTCTGGTCAGCGACGACGAGCGCCGCCGTTGGGTGGTCAAATTTTATCGCCCCGGCCGTTGGAGCGATGCCCAGATCCTGGAGGAGCATGATTTCCTGGCCGAGCTCGAAGCAGAGGGTGTGCCGGTAGGGGCCCCGTGGCGGAATGACAAGGGCGAGAGTCTGCATCATGCCGAGGGTTTCCGCTTTGCGCTGTTCACCCAGGTCGCCGGTCAGGCACCGGAGTTGGAAAACCCCACCCATCTATTTGCCTTGGGAGATGTGATCGGTCAGCTGCATGCGGTAGGCAAGCGGCGCCCTTTCGTTCATCGCAGGGCACTGGACCTGGATGACATGGTACGCGAGAGTCGCGAGCAGGTGTTGTCCGGCCCATGGATGAGTCGACGGCAGCGCCGGGCTTACGAGCGCATCAGTGGAGAGCTGCATGCGGTACTCAAGGAACATGCCTGGTCGTCGACGCGGACGATTCGAGTACACGGCGACTGCCATCTGGGCAATATTCTCGGCCGCGATGAGCACTTCAGTCTGGTGGACTTCGACGACTGCGTGATGGCGCCGGCGGTGCAGGATCTGTGGATGCTGCTGACCGCCCAGAGCGACCAGGAGGCCCATATGCAACTGGCTGAAATCGTCGAGGGCTATGAGCAGCATACCGAGTTCGATCGCCGGGAATTGGCGTGGATCGAACCGCTGCGCAGTCTACGGCTGATCCGCCACAGTGCCTGGCTGGCGGCTCGCTGGGAAGATCCGGCCTTCCCCCGGGCCTTTCCCTGGGTAGCCGAAGAGAGCTACTGGGACGCGCATATCCGCACCCTGGAGCAGCAGCGCCAGGCAATGGATGAGCGGTCGATCTGGCTAGCCTAGGTCGTCAATCGGCATCCGGGTCGGGGCGTTCGCCGGGAATCGGATTGGCGACGCCTTCACCTTGAGCCTGACGACGTTGCTCATTGATGCGGGCAGCAGGGTTGTCCTTGGGCTCCAACGCCAATTCGCGCCCCAGGCGCAATTGGAAGACGTGGGAGGGCCGCAGCTCGGCACGTTCGCAACCGTCGTCGACCTTGTCGATGCAGGCATCGACGGCGTAGCTGCCATCACTTTCCATACCCGCTGCCGAAAGCTCGCCACTGAAGATTTCGCTATCGGCGCCCTGAGTGTCGATGCAGGTCAGGGTCTTGGCCGAAATTCGTACACGTTCACCCTCGAGTCGGGCATCGGCCGTGATCAGGCAATGTGAGGGAAGTTGGTAGCGAGCATGCTCACTGGTCACGGGTTGCAGCAGCAAATCGGAAAGTGTGGGGGTTTCTTGGGTCAGGAGTGCGTCGTCGATCACGCGGACCTCGAAAGCCGCATCCTCAGGCAGGCGCAGGGTGTCGCTCATGGCGGTCATGGGCAGTGTCAGGCCGACCAGCAGCAGACTTGTCAGGTATCGTTTGATCATGGTCTGAACCCTCGACAATGAAACGGATCCGCGGGGGCGCCGAGCCGTCTTATCAGCACCGCAGGAAAACAGGGCGAGGAGTCTAGCACAGTGGCGGCAGTGACGCAGCGAGGCAGGATGTCGCGGCCGCGCCGGCGATTTATTCAGCGCTTCCCTTTTGCTCCTGCGCTGTGGCGGAGGTTGGGATAGAATTGACATTTGATGCTGGATATTATTGTACATGCCAACTTTATTTGCATAGGATTTGCAAAAATATTGCGCGTGTTGCAACACTGACCAATAGGCCTAACGATGACCGAAGAACTCGCCCATCATTATTATCAAATCATCAGCGGCTTGGGTGAAGATCCCGAGCGAGAGGGGCTGCGTGATACGCCCAAGCGGGCAGCCAAGGCAATGCAGTTCCTGACGCGTGGCTATTCCCAGTCACTGGAAACGCTGGTCAATGGCGCGGTATTCGAGTCCGAAACCGATGAGATGATCCTAGTCAAGGATATCGAGCTCTACTCGATGTGCGAGCATCACTTGCTGCCTTTCATCGGTAAGTGCCATATCGCCTATCTGCCCAATGGCAAGGTGTTGGGACTGTCGAAATTCGCACGTATCGTCGACATGTATGCTCGGCGCATGCAGATCCAGGAAAACCTAACGCGCCAGATCGCCGAGGCGGTGCTTCAGGTCACCGAAGCGCGGGGGGTGGCGGTGGTCATCGAAGCTCAGCACATGTGCATGATGATGCGCGGAGTGGAGAAGCAGAACTCAAGCATGACCAGTTCGGTCATGCTTGGCGCCTTCCGCGACAACCAGCCGACACGCCAGGAATTCCTCACCCTGGTCCGCGGGTGACCGTTTGCCATTCGAGGGAAAGTTAAATGCCGTTGTATGCGCTTGATGATCAGCATTTCGATCATGACCTGGCCACTATTCGGATCAAGAACCTGCGTCTTCGCACCTTCATTGGCATCAAGGACGAGGAGATCCAGAATCGCCAGGATGTGGTGATCAACGCGGTGATTCGCTATCGGGCCGCGCGCGCCGTACAGTTCAACCATATCGACCAGGCACTCAACTATCGCACCATCACCAAGCACCTGATCGCGCATGTGGAAGACAACCGCTTCCTGCTGCTCGAGCGCATGACCCGAGAAGTACTGGATATCATCATGTCCTACGAGCAGGTGCTGACGGCGCAAGTGGAAATCGACAAGCCGTATGCCCTGCGTTTCGCCGACTCGGTATCCATCACCTTGTCGGACTCCCGTGACGCTCTGTGAGCGATTGGGGTTGGTGCCACGCCGGGAATCGGCTTAGCATGAAAGAGCGAAGCCGATAGACGGGTGGAATATATCCGCCATGCTCGCCGTCATCGGCTTGCGCCACATTCGTCGCGATCCCGAACGGCGTCGGGGACGCATGTTCTGCTGGTCGGCGATCGCGTTGGCCTTGATCCTGGCCGTACTGGCCGCATGGATCGGCCCCTCTATCGCGGTATCGGCGGTGACAACGCCGTCGTTGCCATCCTGAGCGGCGCCCGGCGCCGTTATCCCGGGAAGGAGATTACCATGGATTCCCTACAAGACAGTCCGCTGTTCCGCCCTTTTGCCTACATCGATGGTAGTTGGGTGGCTGCAGACAGCGGCGAGCAGATCGACGTCGTCAACCCAGCCGATGGGGAAGTCATTGGTCGAGTACCACGTCTGGGCCGCGTCGAGACCGAGCGCGCCATCATCGCTGCCGAAGTGGCTTTTCCCGCTTGGCGGGCCCTGACCGCACTGGAGCGGGCCGATATTCTGATGAAATGGCATGACCTGATGCACGAGCATCAGCAGGAACTGGCCACCATCATGACCCTGGAGCAGGGCAAACCGCTCAAGGAAGCCGCCGGTGAGATCGCCTATGCCGCAAGCTTCCTGCGCTGGTTCGCCGAGCAGGGGCGGCGGGTCTATGGCGAGACGGTACCTTCGGCCAAAAGCAACCAGCGCATCCTGGTGACCAAGCATCCGGTGGGGGTGGTGGGCGCCATCACGCCATGGAACTTTCCCGCTGCCATGATCACCCGCAAGGCGGGTGCGGCGCTGGCCGCCGGATGCCCGATCGTGGTCAAGCCGGCCAGCCAGACCCCATTCTCGGCCACTGCGTTGGCGCTGTTGGCCGAGCGTGCTGGTGTACCGCGCGGGGTGTTCAACGTCATCCCTGGACGCGCCAGCGAGATCGCCTCAGCGCTGACCGAATCTCCAGTGGTGCGCAAGATCACCTTCACCGGTTCCACTGAAGTCGGCCGGCAGCTCATGGCCAACGCGTCGCAGCATGTCCAGAAGATCTCGCTCGAGCTGGGTGGCAACGCCCCCTTCATCGTCTTCGAGGATGCTGACCTCGATGCCGCGGTGGACGGCGCCATGGCCGCCAAGTTCCGCAATGGTGGTCAGACCTGCGTATGCACCAACCGTTTCCTGGTGCAGTCTAGCGTGGTCAATGCCTTCTGCGAGAAACTTGCCGTGGCCATGAACAGCGAGCTGCATGTCGGCGATGGTACCAAAGAGGGAATCAATATCGGACCCTTGATCGACGACAAGGCGGTAGCGAAAGTCAGCGAACATGTCCACGACGCCGTGAATCATGGCGCTGAGTTGCTGCTGGGAGGCCATCCGCACCCGCTGGGCGGCAACTTCTTCACTCCGACCCTCGTCAGTGGTGCCACTGCCGAAATGAAGGTAGCCAAGGAAGAGACGTTCGGTCCCCTGGCCGCGGTGTTCCCGTTCGAGGACGAGGAAGACGCCGTGGCCATGGCCAACGATACCGAATTTGGCCTGGCTGCCTACTTCTACTCGCGCGACTTGGCACGTGTCTGGCGAGTGTCCGAAGCCTTGGAATACGGCATGGTGGGCATCAATACCGGGCTGATTTCCAACCCCGCCGCGCCATTCGGTGGCGTCAAGGCCTCGGGCTTGGGACGTGAAGGTGGCCACCAGGGCCTGGAGGAGTTCGTCGAGACCAAGTACCTGTGCATCGACCTCGGCTGAGCCGGTGTGGCTGACCTTCCTGAGTGCCGACAGCGGGCAGCCCAGCGGACGGGCTGCCCGCTGTCGTTACGCATGGGAGAAGTGCTTGACCTCAAGTTGAGTTGAGGTATTAGTCTCTGAGCGGTTTTTGCGAAGGGAGTCGATGACGTCATGTTCCGTTTCTTCGAAACGCTGGTGCACCCTTATCCGCCAGGAGAGCCCAAGACGCCTCCTCGCGGGCTATTGGCCTTTCTCCTTCACTATTCGAGGCCGGTATTGCCTCTGCTGGGGGTGATGTCGCTATTGACCGCTTTGGTATCGGTCGCCGAGGTCGTGTTCTTCAGCTACATGGGCGACCTGGTCGATTGGCTGTCCAATGCCGAACGCGAGAGTTTTTTCGCCGAGCATGGGGCAAGTCTGGTCGGCATGGCGTTGTTGGTGGTGATCGGTTTGCCACTGTTGGTACTGATGCAGTCATTGCTGACCCATCAGAGCATCTTCGGCAACTACCCCATGATCGGGCGTTGGCTGGCGCATCGCCATATCCTGCGCCAGAGCATGGCGTTCTTTCAGGACGAATACGCGGGGCGCGTGTCGCAGAAGGTCATGCAGACGGCACTGGCCATCCGCGAAACGGTGATGAAACTCACCGACCTGTTCGTCTACGTCATCGTCTATTTCGTCGGCGCGATGTTCCTGGTCGGCCGTGCCGATCCCTGGTTGATGCTGCCGCTGGTGGTGTGGCTGGTGGGGTATATCGGCATCATGGTGGCGTTCGTGCCGCGTTTGCGGCAGGTGTCGATGGCCCAAGCCGATGCCAGGGCGCAAATGACCGGGCGCATCGTCGACAGTTATACCAATATCCAGACCATCAAGCTGTTCGCCGACTCTCATCGCGAGCAGGCCTATGCGCGTGACGCCATGGATGCGTTCATGCAGACGGTGCACCGTCAGATGCGCCTGGTGACCCTGATGACGGTGACCTTGACGATACTCAATTCGCTGTTGCTTGTCTCGGTGGGAGGCATGGCGATCATGGCCTGGTACTTCTCGTTCATCTCACTTGGTGTTATCGCCGTGGCGATTGCACTGGTGATGCGCATTCGCTTCATGTCGAACTGGATTCTGTGGGAAGTGGCTGGGCTGTTCGAGAACATTGGTACGGTGCAGGATGGCATCAACACGATTGCCCAAGACCCCGCAGTCCTCGACCGTCCCGGTGCCAAGGAACTAGTCGTTCCCCATGGCGAGATCCGCTTGGAGCACCTGTATTTCCATTACGGCAAGGTTCGTGACGACGAAAGCCGTCCCCGGGTCATTGAAGACCTCTCACTGACCATCCAGCCGGGTGAGAAAGTCGGTATCGTGGGACGTTCCGGAGCAGGGAAGTCAACCCTGGCCAACCTGCTATTGCGCTTTTACGACCTGGAGCAGGGGCGCATTCTGATCGATGGGCAGGACATTGCCGAGGTCACCCAAGAGTCCTTGCGACGCCAAATCGGTATGGTATCTCAGGACACCTCGCTGCTTCACCGCTCGATCCGCGACAACATCCGCTACGGCAGCCCGCATGCCAGCGATGCGGAAGTATTGGAAGCGGCGCGTCGTGCGCATGCCGATGTATTCCTCGATACCTTGAGCGATCCGCAGGGGCGGCGGGGGTTGGATGCGCATGTCGGCGAGCGTGGAGTCAAGCTTTCCGGTGGTCAACGGCAACGTATCGCCATCGCTCGGGTATTGCTCAAGAATGCGCCCATCCTGGTTCTTGACGAGGCCACCTCGGCACTGGACTCCGAAGTCGAAGCGGCGATCCAGGAGCAGCTTTATGCGCTGATGGAAGGCAAGACGGTACTCGCCATCGCCCACCGGCTATCGACCATCGCCATGCTCGACCGGCTGGTGGTCATGGATCAGGGGCGCATCGTCGAGACCGGCACCCATGAGCAACTGCTGAAGCAGGACGGCCTCTACGCTGCGCTTTGGAAACGCCAGTCCGGCGGCTTCCTCGGCGAAGACATCGACAGCGTCGCCGGCACCACGACAACCGTCACCAACGAAGCGTAGCCCCTTCAATGACGCAAAAAGAAAACCCCACACGTGAATTTCGCGTGGGGTTTTCCTTGTCTGTCAGAAGATTACTCTGCTCTTCGAGCTTCGAGCTTCGAGCTTCGAGCTTCGAGCTTCGAGCTTCGAGCTTCGAGCTTCGAGCTTCGAGCTTTAGTGCCTGAAATGGCGCATGCCAGTGAATACCATCGCGATACCTGCCTCGTTGGCGGCGTCGATCACCTCCTGGTCGCGCATCGAACCGCCGGGCTGGATCACCGCGGTGATGCCGGCCGCGGCGGCGGCGTCGATGCCATCGCGGAACGGAAAGAAGGCGTCGCTGGCCATCACCGACCCGGGCACGGCAAGGCCTTCGTCGGCGGCCTTGATGCCGGCGATCTTGGCTGAATAGACACGGCTCATCTGTCCGGCGCCCACGCCGATCGTCTGACCATGCTTGGCGTAGACGATGGCATTGGACTTGACGTACTTGGCGACTTTCCAGGCAAACGCCAGGTCGCGCATTTCCTGCTCGCTGGGAACGCGCTCGCTGACCACGGTCAACTCATCGCGTCCGACCATGCCCAGGTCGCGATCCTGCACCAGCAGCCCACCAGTGACGCGCTTGAAGTCGTGGGCGTGCTCACGCTTGCCTGGCCACTTGTCGCCGACGTCGAGCAGGCGCACATTCTTCTTCTCGGCGACGATGGCTTGGGCCTTGTCGCTGACCCCTGGGGCGATGATGACCTCGACGAACTGGCGGTCGATGATGGCCCGCGCCGTATCGGCGTCGAGTGGCTCATTGAAGGCGATGATGCCACCGAAAGCGCTGGTGGGGTCGGTGGCGAAGGCTTTCTCGTAAGCATCGAGGAGAGTCTTGCCCACTGCCACGCCACAAGGATTGGCGTGCTTGACGATCACGCAGGCGGTCTCGGTGAAGGTCTTGACGCACTCGAAGGCGGCATCGGTGTCGGCAACGTTGTTGAACGACAGATCCTTGCCCTGCAATTGCCTGGCGGTGGCGACACTGGCTTCTTTGGCATCTTTCTCGACATAGAACGCAGCGCCCTGATGAGGGTTCTCGCCGTAGCGCATCGACTGCTTCTTGTGGAACTGCAGGTTGTAAGTGCGCGGGAATCCATCCTCGCCACCGGGAACCCGCTGGCCCAGGTAGTCGGCGATGGCGGCGTCATAACCGGCAGTGTGCTCGAATGCCTTGACCGCCAGGTCGAAGCGGGTCGCATCGCTGACCGCGCCGCCTTGCTCACCCATTTCGTCCAGCACTCGGGCGTAGTCGCCGGCATCCACCACGATGGTGGTGTGGGCGTGGTTTTTGGCACAGGCGCGGACCATGGTCGGCCCACCGATATCGATGTTCTCGATGGCATCTTCCAGGGTGCAGTCGGGGCGAGCGACAGTAGCGGCGAAGGGATAGAGGTTGACTACCACCATGTCGATGGGCGCGATGTCATGCTCGGCCATCACCGCATCGTCCTGACCACGGCGTCCGAGGATACCGCCATGGATCTTGGGGTGCAGAGTCTTGACCCGGCCATCCATGATTTCCGGAAAACCAGTATGCTCGCTGACTTCGCGCACGGCGATGTCATTGTCCTTGAGCAGACGATAGGTGCCACCGGTGGACAGCAACTCGACGCCATGCTCGGCGAGTCCTTGGGCGAACTCGACGATACCCGTCTTGTCGGAGACGCTGATCAAGGCTCGGCGTACCGGTTGTGGCGAAGGGGAGGTTGCTTGATTGGCCATTCGATTCGACTCTTGAAGCTAGAAAGAAGAGGTATGCGGTGGTGTCCTGCGCGTGGGCATGAAAAGAGGGAGCCGCACCTGGCTCCCCTGCATTGCTCATATCAGGGCGTACTGCTTGAGTTTCTTGCGTAATGTGCCGCGGTTGAGGCCGAGTATCTCGGCGGCACGGGTCTGGTTGCCGTTGACATAATCCATCACCGAGGAAAGCAAGGGGGCTTCGACCTCAGCCAATACCATGGCATAGAGGTCGGTCACGGTCTCGCCATCGAGATGGGCGAAATAACGGCGCATGGCCGCATCGACCGCTTCACGTAGCGGTTGCTCCTGGGCCGGTGCCGCGGGCGCCAGAGACATCGAAGGCGTGCCGGCGACTTCCAGGGAGTCCTGGTGGGCGGTCATGCCATGATTGGGAGTCGCTTGCCTGCTGGTCATGCTGCACTCATTCCATCGTTTGCCATGCGATAGCCGTCCTCGGCTGCCGCGTGACGAAACAGTTCGTCCACAAATTGAAGTTGATCCCGAGGCCGCTCCAGCGCATTGAAGATGGCCCGCTGCGACTTGGCTACCTGGGGAGGGAAAAATAAGCGATTGGCGAGGTACCAGCCCAAATGCTTGCGGGCGATACGCACCCCCATAAAGTCCCCATAGAAGTCGTGCAGAGCCTTGAGATGGCCGCACATCACGTGAGCCCTCTCTTTATTCGTGGGTGGCGACAGGCTTTCCGCGTGTTTCAGGTAATGGTCGATCTCGCGGAAGATCCAAGGGTTGCCCTGGGCGCCGCGGCCGATCATCACCGCATCCGCACCAGTATAGTCGAGGACGGCGGCGGCCTTGGAAGGAGAATCGATATCACCATTGGCGAAGACCGGAATGTTCACCGCCGCCTTGACCTTGGCAATGGTGTCGTATTCGGCGTGGCCACTGTAGCGTTGTTGTCGGTTCCGCCCATGCACGGCCAAGGCGGCGATACCGGCGCTTTCCGCCATGCGCGCCACGCGCACGGCATTATTGCTCTTCTCGCACCAGCCGGTGCGAATCTTCAACGTCACCGGGATGTCCACGGCATCGACCACGGCATCGAGAATCCTGCCGACCAGGGCTTCGTCGCGCAGCAGCGCCGAGCCGGCAGCCTTGTTGCAGACCTTCTTCGCCGGACAGCCCATGTTGATATCGATGATCTCGGCGCCCTGCTCGGCATTGAGCCGTGCCGCTTCGGCCAGCATGCGGGCATCGCCGCCGGCGATCTGCACCGAGCGGGGTCCCGGTTCGCCGCGATGATCGAGGCGCAACCGCGATTTGCGGGTATGCCACAGGCTGGGATCCGAGGTCACCATCTCCGAAACCACCAGCCCCGCACCCAGACGCCGACAGAGTTGTCGGAACGGGCGGTCGGTGACACCGGCCATGGGGGCCAGAATCACTTGGTTGGGCAGTCGATACGGCCCGATGGTGGGCGGTATCCTCTGGTGGTGAAGGGACATCGTCACTCGAGATTGATTACTGTCATTGGCCAAGGAGGGCCTATCATACTCACGGACTGGGCTCGGGTGAAGGCGGAAGAAGGTCGCAGGTCGATGCGACCTTCAACGCCGGAGCCGGTACCCGGTCAGACGCACCCAGCCTTCGCGTTCGACAGGCTCGTCCATGACAAGGCCCTGGTCACGGTAGGCTTCGAGCACTTCTTCGGCCTGGGCGGCAAGAATCCCGGATAGCGCAAGTCGTCCATCGGGCGCTACTTGGCCGGCGATGATGGGGGCTAGTTCGACCAACGGACCGGCGAGGATATTGGCGATCACCACCGGGAAAGGGCGCGCTTCGTGCTGTTCGGGATAACGCAGCGTCAGGCGCGATGCCTCGATGGCGTTGCGTTCGGCGTTGTCGCGGCTGGCTTGGAGTGCCTGGGGGTCGATATCGGTGCCCACAGCGTGCGTTGCACCCAGCTTCAAGGCGGCAATGGCCAGGATGCCCGAACCGCAGCCCACGTCCAGCACCTCGCGTCCCTCGAGCCCTCCGGTCACAGCCAACTCGTCGAGCAACTCCAGGCACAGCGCCGTGGTGGGATGCGTACCGGTACCGAAGGCCAACCCGGGGTCGAGCAACAGGTTGACGGCTCCGGGATCGGGAGCATCGTGCCAGCTCGGCACGATCCACAGCCGATTTCCCATCCGTAGGGGCTGGAAACCATCCATCCATTCACGTTCCCAGTCGCGGTCGGCGAGCAGTTCGAATTCGATCTCCGGGCAGGGTTCGCCGGGAACTTGCGCCGCCCATGCCTGGCGGACGCGCTCGAGCATGGCATCGATGCTTTCCAGATCATCGTAGAGACCGGTGAGCACGGTGTCATGCCATAGTGGTGTGGTGCCGCGCTCGGGTTCGAAGACCGGGTCGTCGTGGGCATCCTGCAGAGTGATGGCTGTAGCACCTTCGGCAAGCAGCAGCTCCTCCAAGGTGTCGGCCTGTTCGGGGGTGATATGAGCCTTGAGTTGTAGCCAGGGCATGGTATCGCCTCTTGGGTGGAAGCAGAGCGGGGTGGCCATGGCCACCCCGCGTTGGCGTGTCCGCCCGGGTCTCAATCCCCGAGCTTCTTCTCCAGGTAGTGGATATTCACGCCACCCTGCTGGAAATGACCATCGCGGACCAAATCCTTATGCAGGTCGATGTTGCTTTTGATGCCTTCCACCAGCAATTCGTCGAGCGCATTGCGCATCCGGGTCAGCGCTGCTTTGCGGTCTTCTCCCCATGTGATCAGCTTTCCGATCAGAGAGTCGTAGTAGGGAGGTACGGTATAGCCAGTGTACAGGTGCGAGTCCATACGCACGCCAAGCCCACCCGGCGGATGATAAAGAGTGACCTTTCCCGGCGAAGGCATGAAGGTACGCGAGTCTTCGGCGTTGATACGGCACTCGAAGGAATGGCCGGCGAGCATTACGTCCTCTTGCTTGATCGACAACGGCAGGCCAGAGGCGATCCGTAATTGCTCCTTGACGATATCCACGCCGGTGACCATCTCGGTAACCGGGTGCTCGACCTGGACGCGAGTGTTCATTTCGATGAAGAAGAACTGGCCGTTCTCGTAAAGGAACTCGAAGGTGCCGGCGCCCCGGTAGTTGATCGTCAGACAGGCATCGGTGCAGGCCTTGAGAACCCGGGTGCGGGCCTCCTGGTCGAGGTGGGGCGCAGGTGCCTCCTCGAGTACCTTCTGGTGGCGACGTTGTAGCGAGCAGTCGCGATCATAGAGGTGGATGGCATTGCCTTGGCCGTCGGCCAGCACCTGCACCTCGACGTGACGCGGCTGTTCGAGGAACTTTTCCATGTACACCGTGCTATCGCCGAAGGCGGAATTGGCTTCGTTCTTGGTGATGCTGATCGCTGCCAGCAGGTGGGCCTCGCTGTGGACCATGCGCATGCCGCGGCCACCGCCACCGGCAGCAGCCTTGATGATCACCGGATAGCCGATGCGACGGGCGATGCGCAATACTTCTGCTTCATCGTCCGGCAGTGGGCCATCGGAGCCGGGAACGGTGGGAACCCCAGCTTTCTTCATGGCTTCGATGGCGCTGACCTTGTCGCCCATGAGGCGGATGGTCTCGGCCCGTGGGCCGATGAACACGAAACCGGAGCGCTCGACCTGCTCGGCGAAGTTGGCATTCTCGGAGAGAAAGCCGTAGCCGGGGTGGATAGCACTGGCATCGGTAATCTCGGCGGCACTGATCAGTGCCGGAATATTCAGATACGACTGTGCGGAGGACGCCGGACCGATGCACACCGCTTCGTCGGCGAGACGTACATGCATCAGTTCCCGGTCGGCCTTGGAGTGTACCGCTACGGTCCGGATACCCAGTTCCTTGCAGGCGCGCAATATGCGCAGGGCAATCTCGCCGCGGTTGGCGATGAGCACCTTTTCCAACATTGTTGATCCGCCCATGTTGTCATGGAGAGTGGTCATGTAAGGCTCGCATCAAGCGATGATCAGCATCGGCTGGTCGAATTCGACTGGCTCCCCATCCTCGACGAGAACCGCTTCGATCACGCCGTCCGTGTCGGCTTCGATCTGGTTCATCATCTTCATGGCTTCGACGATACAGATGGGGTCGCCCTTCTTGACGTTCTGGCCAATTTCCACGAAGGGCTTGGCGCCTGGCGCCGGTGCGCGGTAGAAGGTGCCGACCATCGGCGAGGCCACGGCGTGGCCCTGAGGCTCCGCCGGAGCGCTGGGTTCCGGAGTTGCGGGGGTAGGTTGGGCGGAGGGAGGGGTCACCGGAGCTGGCGCCGGTGCGTAACTTTGGGGCACTGGTGCCGAGGGATAGCCCACGCCATTCGGGTGGCGACTGATGCGCACCGATTCTTCGCCTTCCTGGATTTCGATTTCGCTGATGTTGGATTCTTCCAGCAGCTCGATCAGCTTCTTGACCTTGCGGATATCCATGAGCCTGTCTCGATCGGATGAAATGAATAGAAAGTGATGCTGTTAACCTGCTCAAATTTTGTCCAGATCACGGCACGATCTTGCAAGATGCCGTCTCCAGCGAGCTAGATAGCCATTGTCGGCGGAGTTTGCCGAAAAACGTCAGGCTTGTCCAGTTCATGCTGGGGCAACAGAAGGTGGACGGTTTCGAATGCTCGATGGCCGAGCTTCAGGATACCGAGGGCTGCCTCTCGTCAGGGCGATCGGAGAGCCATTGCAAGAGCTGCTGGAGGTGTTCAGCGAAGCTGTCACGATCCACTTCGCCCTGGATGCGGGCGGTACGGATCTCTTCGCCTTCGGCAAAGAACAGCAAGCTGGGAGGGCCGAACAGGTTGAAGTGTTCGAGCAGCGTCTGGCTGTCGCCATTGGTGTCGGTGACATCGACTTGGATGCGGGCAAAGGCTGACAACAGTTCCGCCACCTGTGGGCTGGAATAGACCGTGCGCTCCATCTGTTTGCAGGAGATGCACCAGTCGGCGGTGACATCGACGAATACTGGCTGGCCTTGGTTGGCGGCTCGAATCAGCTCGGCATTCAAGTCGTCCAGACGGGTCACGATGGCTTGAGGAGCGGTACTGGCGACCGGCGAGTTCGGGCCTTCGGAGCTGGCCAGGGGGGCTAAGGGGCGCAGAGGGTCGTGCGCGCCGCGAGCGGCCCCGATGATCAACGCGATGCCCCACACCAGCAGCAGTACCCCGGCGCCCTGGCGCAAGCGTGGCCAACCTGGGGTGGTATTGACTTGTAGCGCACCCAGGGCCATGGCGGTACCGATGGCTAGCGCGGCCCACAGTAACAATGTCAGTGGTGGCGGCAACAGACGTTCGACCAGCCAGATCGCAACCCCCAGCAACAGAATCCCGAAGGCACTCTTGACGCCATTCATCCAGGTGCCGGTGCGCGGCATCAGCGTGGTACCGAAGGTACCGACCAGCAATAGCGGCACACCCATGCCCAATGCCAGGGTCAGCAGGGCAAGCCCCCCCATCAAGGCGTCGCCGGTGGTGGACAGGAATACCAGTGCCCCGGCCAGTGGGGCAGAGACGCAGGGTGATACCACCAGTACGGAAAGCGCTCCGGCCAGTGCCAGCCCGCCAGGGCCACTGCGTTGGGCTCGCGCCTGCCAGGCATTGATGCGCGTGGTCAGTACTGGCGACAGGCGCAGGTTGAAGATGCCGAACATGGCCAAGGCGAAAATCACGAACAGCAGGCTGAATACGATCAGTACCGGGGCTGATTGAAGGCGGGCCTGCAGGTTGAGGCCCGCACCGAACAGTCCCATCAGTATGCCAACCAGGGCATAGGTGGCGGCCATGCCGGCGACATAGCTTGCCGAGAGGCCGAAGGCACGAGGTCGGCTGGGGTTCTGGCCGACGATCAGCGACGACAGGATCGGGATCATCGGCAATACACAAGGCGTGAAAGTCAGCCCCAGACCGGCGAGGAAGAACAGGCCCAGCATCAGCATAGGGCTGGCATCGAGCAACAGGGCGCTGAAGCGTCCATCCTGGGTTTGCAGACTGGGAGCGGAACTGGCTGGGGTTGGCGGAGATTCCCGCGTGGCATCGCCACTTGCTCCAGTATCGAGTGTCCAGTCGGCGAAAACGGCGGGTGCCGAGCCTGGTAGGGCGTCGAGCGTAATGCGTTCCGGTGGATAGCATAGCCCAGCGTCGGCGCAACCCTGGAAAGTCACGGCGAAGGGGAGCGCGCCATCGGGGTTGCCCTCGAAGGGCACCTCGAACACTACTTGATCATAGAAAACGTATACATCGCCGAGAAATTCATCGCTCTTGAACTCTCCCGGCGGCAATATCGGCTCGCCGAGCTTGGTGCCGTCATCTAGGCTTTCGACATTGAAACGGTGACGGTAAAGGTAATAACCCTCGGCATTCTCGAAGCCGACGTACAGGGTGTCGTCGTCATGCCAGGCACTGGCCTGGAAGGCTTCGAGTACCGGCAGGAACTCATCCTTGTTGGAGCCGCTGGAGAACCACTGTGCCTGGGAAGTAGCCGGTACCAGCATCAGCAGACAGCACAGCAGAATGGATAACCGATGTTTCAACGCCAAGCCCTTTGCCCGATGGATGACTACACGCCGACCGGCGGCCGTTGTCCACATACGTCGACAATCCGGCGCCAATGTGCATGCTAGGATAACGCAGTTGCCGTCGGTTTTGTCGCGCTAGCGCGGACAAGCCTTTCAATGTTTCTTCTCGCTCAAGGATGTGACCATGTCAATCTTCGGCAAACGCAAGGCCGCTGATCCCAAGCGCGGCACGGAGGCGCTGGAGCGCCCTGAGTATGGCTGGATATGGAAGCCGTTGCTGGTGCTGGCCGTACTCTATCTGGTGGTGACGATGGCTCTGGGTATCTGGTGGAGCCGGCCGCCGGCCTCCTTTGACGTGGAGCGGGCATCGACCATGCAGCGTGGTGGAGGCGCGGAAGCAGCGGCCCAGGAGAAGACCTTGCCGGCCGCCCGAGGGGCGGTGACCACGGCGGCGTTGATGGCGTCGATCGGGACCTTGCTCGACAAGCCTGGCGGTTATCTGCGTAATGACTTGATGCCGCCAGGGCTGTGGCTCGACAACATGCCGAACTGGGAGTATGGGGTGTTGCGCCAGTCTCGCGATATGGCCGAGACCTTGCCCGAACTGGCCACCACCGAGCACGATGCCTTTGAGGAAATTCACCGGCGCCTGATGGCCAGTAGCCAGGATTGGCTATACCCTTCCGTCGAACATCGGCTCGAGCAATCACACGAGGTATTGGGCGATTACCTGAGGGGGCTCGCCGACGGGAGCGCGGCCGGCTTTGCCGCCAGTGGCGATGGCTTGTCTCGCTGGCTGGCACGTGTCGAGGGGCGTCTGGACTCGTTGACCCGCCGGCTCTCGGCCAGTGTGGGAGAGCGTGAGGCGCTGCGTGACCTGGTGGATATCGACGCCGATGAGCTTGCGGTACAGACCCCTTGGTATCAAGTCGATGATATCTTCTTCGAGGCCCGGGGTACCGGCTGGGCCCTGATCCATCTGCTCGAAGCCTTGGAGCGCGATTTTGGCGATGTGATCGAAGCAGCCGGGGCGAGCGATGGCTGGCAGCAGTTGATCGCCGAACTGAATATGACGCAACGCCGAATCTGGAGTCCGATGATCCTCAACGGTTCGGGGTTCGGGCTGTTCGCCAACCATTCGCTGGTAATGGCCAATTACACGGTGCGTGCTCGGGAGCTTGCCGCCGATCTGGCCTCCCGGCTCGAAGGGGTGGAACTCGAGGCGCCGGGTGAGCCGTCCGAGGCAGCAGCGCCAGAGACACTAGAGCCGGAGACGGAGAGCGCCGAGGAAACGTCGGCAGAAGAGCCGTCCTCCGGTGAGGAGGCAGCGCCGACGGAAGAGAGCGAGCCCGAGGGCGCCGCGCAGGAACAGGAGGGTGCTGCACAGGAGCAAGGCGAGACCGAGGAGGACGCGCAGGAGCAACAGGAGCCGTCGGCACCGGAGTCGCAGGATGGTGGCGAGGAGGAAGAGGAAGCCGAAAACTGAGGCGTGTTCGCCGCCGGAAACGATGACGGGCGCCCGAGGGGCGCCCGTCGCATCTTGGGGTCTCGTGGCGTTCAGGCTTTGTCGTAGGCGGAAACGGCCTTCTCGACAGCCTTGCGCGCGGCCTCGGCGCCTTCCCAGGATTCGACCTTGACCCATTTGCCTTTCTCGAGATCCTTGTAGTTCTCGAAGAAGTGGGCGATCTGCTGGCGCAACAGCTCGGGCAGGTCGGTGACTTCCTGAACGTCGTCGTACAGCACCGAGAGCTTATGGTGGGGCACGCAGACCAGCTTGGCGTCTTCACCGGCTTCGTCGGTCATGTTGAGGATGCCGACCGGACGGGCACGGATCACGCTGCCGGGCTGGACCGGATAGGGGGTGACCACCAGAGCGTCCAAGGGGTCGCCATCGTCGGCCAGGGTATTGGGAATGAAACCGTAGTTGGCCGGGTAGAACATCGGGGTGGCCATGAAGCGGTCGACCACAAGCGCGTCCATGTCCTTGTCGATCTCGTACTTGATCGGCGCATGGTTGGCAGGGATCTCGATCGCGACATAGACGTCGTTGGGAAGGTCCTTGCCGGCAGGGATGTTGTTGAAGCTCATCGTGCGGTCCTTGAAATGGAAATGGTGGCCGTGGAATCCGCCGAATTATACGAACAGGCCCGCTTGATTACCAATGCGACGAAAGCCATCGTCGGACGATTTCCCCTTTGGTTGACAAGTCGTTGTCGCATTAGGGGTGTATGATGGAGTGTCGCGCAAGACTGGTCGTGATTCGAGGAGAACCGCGTTGGTGGAGTCCGAGTTATCGCTGAGTGTTGGTCAGGCCTTCGTTGCCCCCGAGCGACGGCATCATCGCAGTTCGATGTCGGTACGCATTCCCGAAAGGCCGTTGCTGCAGGTCAAGGGTGCCAGTGCCCTGATCAGTGATTCCACTTCGCGTAACGCCATTGCCAAGCAGGCCGGCGACCTCAGTGTACGCGGCTTTCTCGCCGATTATTTCTCGACTCCCGATCACTGGGACGTCAAGACCTCGGCGACCCGGGTGCTGCGGGCGCTGAACGGATGGTGTCATAGTCAGAGTGGTTACGTGGATGGAGGAAGCTATATCTCGTCGCTGTCGGCGATGGTTTATCGCGGTCGCGAAGCGCACCTCTTCCACATGGGCGATACCCTGGTCTTCCGTCTGCGCGGTGCCGAGTTCGAGCAGCTCACCCGCGACCATGTCACCGACTTGGGTGGCTATCGCTATCCTTCCCGAGCGCTGGGCCTGGATGGCAGCATCGACATCGACTACATCAGCATGCCGCTCAAGCAAGGGGACATATTCTTGTTCACCACCCAGGCGGTACGCGGCACCTTGATGCCTTCCGACTATGTGCAGTTGATCCGCCAGGACGTCAGCGATCTCAATGCCGCCTGCGAACGTCTGGCCAATACGGCCCAGGCACGTGCGCAGGAACGAGGGTACGGTGGCGAGCAGTTCTGCTTCCAACTGGTGCGTATCGACCAGCTTCCCGAGGAAGAGACGGATCAGCCAAGCAAGCTATACGGCGACTTGCCGGTGCCGCCGGAGCTGTTGCCGGGCGATCGTCTGGACGGGCTGGAGATACGGGAAGTGTTGTCGCGCACCGCGCAGTCGCGGGTCTATCGGGTACGTGATACCTACAGTGAACGCGACATGGTGATGAAGGCGCCGAGCCCTGAGCTGTCCAACCGTAATGCCTATCTGGAACACTTCCTGTTGCAGCAGTGGGTGGTGGAGCGGGTCAACTCACCATTCGTGGCCAAGGTCATGGAGCCTTCGCGTCCGCGACGCCATCTCTATTACCTGATGGCATATGTGGAGGGCGAACGGCTATCCGACTGGGCTCGCCGCCACCCTCAAGCGAGTCTGGCGCAACGTCTCGATATCGCGCGCCAGCTTGGCAAGGCGGTTCAGGCGTTGCATCGGCGCGATCTGCTTCACCAACAGATTCATCCCGACAATGTGCTGATCGATTCCCATGGCCAGGTAGTGTTGGCCGATTTCAGCGCTTGCCGGCTGCGCGAGGGGGACGGCCACAAACGCTCTCGCGAATTGGCGCGACAACTGGGCTTGACCGAGCACAGTGCGCCCGAATATGCCTTGGACGACGATGTGGGGCGGCGCAGTGACCAATACGCCTTGGCATCCACCATCTATTGGCTGCTGACCGACCAATTGCCGTACGCCTTGCCGCCGCACCAACTGCGCAGCCACACCGACCTGGAAAAACTTGCCTATCGCAGTGCGCGGACCTTCAACCCCGAGATCAGCGCGGCACTCGACGACGCTCTTCGCCGCGCTCTGGATCCACAGCGGGCGCTGCGCTTCCGTCGCCTGTCGGAATTCCTGTATGCGCTACGAGACCCTCAAGGGCAGATACGCTCGCGCAGCAACCCCCGCCTGTTTCGCGAACCGGCCAATTTCTGGCAGGGCGTGGCGGGGGTGTTGCTGCTGCTGTTGGTGCTGTCGTGGTTGCTGAGATGATCGTTCTGAATGACTGCCCCAAGCCGGCCTGACGGCCGGATCGCGCAGAAAATCTGCGCTCCCACAAGGGGTGGATGCAGCGTGATTTGGTGGGAGCGCAGCTCCGCTGCGCGATGAAGCTGAAGATACCGGCCTGACGGCCGGATCGCGCAGAAAATCTGCGCTCCCACAAGGGGTGGATGCAGCGTGATTTGGTGGGAGCGCAGCTCCGCTGCGCGATGAAGCTGAAGATACCAGCCTGACGGCCGGATCGCGCAGAAAATCTGCGCTCCCACAAGGGGTGGATGCAGCGTGATTTGGTGGGAGCGCAGCTCCGCTGCGCGATGAAGCTGAAGATACCAGCCTGACGGCCGGATCGCGCAGAAAATCTGCGCTCCCACAAGGGGTGGATGCAGCGTGGTTTGGTGGGAGCGCAGCTTCGCTGCGCGATATGTTTGCCGCGCAACCATGACGGATGGGCCGTTACAGCTTGAACTCGGGCAGTTTGCGCTCGACCTTGGCCAGTTTGAGCTTGGCCACTTGCGGTAGGCCATCCTTGAATGGTGGGAACTCCTCGCCCTCGATCAGCGGTTGTAGGTAACGCCGACAAGCCGGCGTGATGCCGAAGCCGTCCTCGCGAATGAAGTCGCGCGGCATGAACTTCTCGCGGTTGGCGACTTCCGCTAGCGGGGCGGCATCGATGCGCCATTCGTAGGGAGAGTCGCTGATGCGCTTGATGGTCGGCATCATGGCGTTCTTGCCCTCCAACGCTAGCTCCACGGCTTTCTTGCCCACCGCATAGGATTGCTCCAGGTCGGTCTTGGAAGCCAAGTGCCGAGCTGCGCGTTGCAGATAGTCGGCGACTGCCCAGTGGTACTTGTAACCGAGGTCCTGCTTGACCATGCCTGCTAATGTCGGGGCCACGCCACCGAGCTGGCGGTGGCCGAAGACGTCGGTGTTGCCGGAGTCGGCAAGGAAGGTGCCATCGGGGTAGCGGGCGCCCTCGGACACCACGATCACGCAATAGCCATACTTCTTGACCGCCTCATCGATACGCGCCATCACCGCGGCACGGTCGAAGTCGACCTCCGGGAAGATCACCAGGTGCGGTGGCTCGCCTTCACCTTGCCCGGCCAGTGCCCCGGCAGCGGCGATCCAGCCAGCGTGCCGGCCCATGACCTCGAGCACGAACACCTTGGTCGAGGTGGCGCACATCGAAGCGATATCCAGCGAGGCCTCGAGGGTCGAGGTGGCGATATACTTGGCCACACTGCCGAAACCTGGCGAGTTGTCGGTAATCGGTAGGTCGTTGTCGATGGTCTTGGGCACATGAATGGCGGTCAGCGGGTAGCCCAACTTTTCGGAGAGTTGCGACACCTTGAGACAAGTGTCGGCACTATCGCCGCCGCCGTTGTAGAAGAAGTAGCGGATGTCGTGGGCCTTGAAGACTTCGATCAATCGCTCGTACTGGGTGCGGTGGGTCTCGATGTCCTTGAGCTTGTAGCGGCAGGAGCCGAAGGCACCGCCCGGCGTATGGCGTAGCGCTGCGATCGCGGCATCGGACTCCTGGGACACATCGATCAAGTCTTCGGTCAAGGCGCCGATAATGCCGTTGTGACCGGCATATACCTTGCCTATCCGGTCGGATTCTCGACGACACGCTTCGATCACGCCGCAGGCGCTGGCATTGATCACGGCGGTGACACCGCCAGACTGGGCATAGAAGGCATTGTGCTGGGCCATGGGGGCTGCTTTGCTCCTGGGGATCGTGAGAAGGGCGTATCCGAAAGCGGTCTTTCGCATAGGCCCTGTGGATTCGAGAAGATCGCGCGTCATGTTAGCCGAAAGTAGGCGTCGGCGCATCCGTGAGGTACTTAACAACGTCCCGTTGCCCGCTTTGCGGCCGGTCGTGTGGTGAGCCGGAAGGCGGCATGCTAGTCTCGCTGCCATCTTGGCAGGAAGCTGGTTTGGCAGGAGTCGTCGATGCACGTTCATATTCTTGGAATTTGTGGCACTTTCATGGGCAGCTTGGCGTTGCTGGCTCGTGAACTAGGCCATCGCGTCAGTGGCTCTGACGCCAACGTCTATCCGCCCATGAGCACCCAACTGCGGGAAGCCGGCATCGAACTGCTCGAAGAATATGCCGCAGTCAATCTCGAACTGCGCCCGGACTTGGTGGTGATCGGCAATGCGCTTTCCCGAGGCAACCCCGAGGTCGAGGCCGTGCTCGATGCGCGACAGCCGTATATTTCCGGACCGCAATGGTTGGCCGAGCACGTGTTGCCTGGTCGGCGGGTAATCGCCGTGGCTGGAACCCATGGCAAGACTACCACTGCCAGTCTGCTGGCGTGGCTGCTGGAGAGCGCGGGCTACGCGCCTGGGTTCCTGATCGGCGGTGTGCCGCGCAATTTCGGGGTGTCGGCCCGACTGGGTGGTGAGGGGGCGCCCTTCGTGGTGGAGGCTGACGAGTACGACACTGCCTTCTTCGACAAGCGTTCCAAGTTTGTCCACTACCGACCCGATATCGCCGTCCTTGGTAATCTGGAGTTCGATCACGCGGATATCTTCCCCGACCTGGCGGCGATCGAGCGTCAGTTCCATCACTTGGTCCGTACCGTGCCGGGGAGCGGTGAGCTACTGGTTGCCGATGGCGAGCCAGCACTTGACCGGGTGTTGGAGCAGGGCTGTTGGACGCCGGTGACCCGTTTCGGTAGAGCAGAGGATAGCGCTTGGCGGTTGGTGCTGGAACGTGCCGATGCCAGTCGGTTCCAGGTGATTCATGAGACACCCGAGGTCAGCGAAGACGCTATCGTCGACTGGCATCTCAATGGGGAGTACAACGCGCGTAATGCCTTGGCCGCTTTGGCGGCGGCCAAGGCCTGCGGTGTCGATCTGGCCCGTGGTTGCGCGGCGTTGTCGCGTTTCGAAACTCCGCGTCGCCGCCAAGAGGTTCGCGGCGAGGTGGCCGGCGTCCAGGTCGTCGACGACTTTGCCCACCACCCCACGGCAATCGCCGCAACGTTACGGGGGTTGCGCGCCGCAACGCCGAAAGGGCGGTTGCTGGCGGTGATCGAGCCACGTTCCAACACCATGCGTCTGGGAACCCTGCGTGGTCGCCTGGCCGAGAGTGTGGCCGAGGCCGACCTCGTATGGTGGTATCGGCCGCCCGAACTCGGTTGGTCGTTGGCCGGTGTCGTCGAGCATAGCCCGGTACCCAGTCAGGTAGTGGGAGACCTGGACGACCTGGTCGCCGCCGTGGTGCATGAAGCCCGGCCCTTGGACCGGATCGTGGTGATGTCCAATGGCGGGTTCGGCGGCATCCATGACAAGTTGCTGGCGGCATTGGAGGTGGCGCATGACGGAGGCTAGCAGGGCCGACTTCGCACCGCCTGTCACGGTTGCCCTGACCGGAGCATCGGGCGCCCAGTATGGGTTGCGGCTGATCGACTGCCTGGTGGCCGCCAACCACGAGGTGTGGGTGATGATTTCCAAGGCCGCGCATCTGGTGATCGATACCGAGACCGACTGCCGCTTGCCCGCCCAACCCCAGCGACTGACAGAAGCGCTCAGTGAACGCAGTGGGGCGCGAGCGGGGCAGATTCGTTGCTTCGCCCGCGCGGACTGGATGGCACCGGTAGCTTCTGGCTCGGGAGCTCCTTCATCGATGGTGATCTGTCCGTGCTCCACCGGTACCTTGTCAGCGGTGGCGACGGGGGCCAGCAACAACCTGATCGAACGTGCCGCCGACGTGGCGTTGAAGGAGCGACGTCAGTTGATCCTGGTGCCGCGTGAGGCGCCATTATCGGCGATTCACCTCGAGCACATGCTGGCGCTTACGCGCATGGGAGCGGTGATCCTGCCCGCCGCCCCGGGCTTTTATCATCGGCCAGCATCCGTTGACGACATGATCGATTTCATCGTGGCTCGCATTCTCAATCAGCTGGGTGTCGAGCACGCCTTGTTACCACGCTGGGGAGAGCGAGAGTGATCAAGCTGTCGTTGTTGTCGGTGTTCGTGCCGACGTTCTTTCTGGTCTCGTTGACGCCGGGCATGTGCATGACGCTGGCGATGGTGCTGGGGATGACCCAGGGAGTGAAACGCACGCTATGGATGATGGTCGGCGAATTGATCGGTGTCGGCCTGGTGGCCAGCGCGGCCGGTGCCGGCGTGGCAGCCTTGATGTTGCGTCAGCCGGAACTGTTCGCCATCTTCAAGTGGTTGGGGGGTGCCTATCTGGGCTATCTGGGCGTGATGATGTGGCGCTCCCGGGGGCGCATGGCCATCCCCCTGGAAGCCCGCGATACGCCTCAGGCCTCGCGGAAGCAATTGGCGATGCAAGGCTTTGTCACCGCCGTGGCCAATCCCAAGGGGTGGGCTTTCTTCGTCGCCCTGTTGCCGCCTTTCCTCGATACTTCCCTACCATTGGCGTCGCAATTGCTGGCGCTGGTTGGTGTCATTCTGCTGATCGAATTCCTGTGCTTGCTGTTGTATGCCGGTGGCGGACGCACAGCACGCCACTTGTTGGGCAAGAGCACCCATGTGCGACTACTCAACCGTATCGCCGGCTCGCTGATGGTTGGAGTTGGTGTTTGGTTGGCCCTCGGTTAGGGAAGCACCGAATAAATGCCTGTACGACTCAATCGCTGCGTTGCGCGGTGCGCGGAATCCTCACATATACCCCATATGCTCCGGTTCCTGTGCTCCGGGCGCCTTGCGCTTGATGCCGTTCGTCGATTTATTCAGCGCTTCCTCAGGCCGGAGACAGCCAAGCCAGGCGAGCGGCCAATAGCACCAGCGAGGCCGTGGCCAACCAACGCCAGGGTGCCGGGTTCAGCGGGCGGTGAGCGAAGCGGTGGTAGCTGATGCGCACCAAGGCACAGGTGACCAGCCCCAGCAAGACGCCACCGATCAGGTCGCTGGCCCAGTGAACCCCGAGCACCAGGCGTGATAGCGCCATGGGCACGCACAGGGCAATGGCTACCCAGTATGCCCAGAAACGCCAGCGGGCTGGTAGTTCCTGGGCGATGAAGGCTGCCGCCAGACCATACAGCACCACCGCGGTGGAGGCATGTGCGCTAGGGTAGGCCATGGAACCGGCCAGGTACTCAGGGGTATCCGGTCTTGTGCGGTCGGCCAACTGCTTGAATAAGGTATTGGCCACGGCGATGCCGCCCAGTGCCGCACTGAGGTGGGCGAACGCCGAGATGTGACGCGCCCACAGCAGCCACACTCCCCAGGGCAGGGCCAGGGCGACCACGCCATAGGCATCACCCGCTCTCGCCAGCATCTCGCCAAGGGTCAGCAGCGCGGGCCAGTCAAGACTCGTGAACAGCGTATGGATCTGGAGATCCATGGCCAGCGGGCCGTCGGCGTTCAGCACCAGCAGTGTCCATACACACAAAGTGGATAAACTTAGTACCATCAGAATCAAGGGCGCCAGTGGGAATTCGCCGCGTGGTCGTTGGGCGCGAAGCGATATCCATAGTCGCCGGCGCCAGCGCCGTCCCCGCGCCATGCGGGCTGTCGTACGATAGAGGCGTCCCTCCCGGGCAAGCTGATGGCGTAGCCAGGAAAAGCCTACCGCCAGGGCCAGAATGATAACCGCCAGAATCACCAGCCACTGATGCAGGCCTGGTGGCACCTTGAGAAGCTGCTGCCAGGTGCGGCCCAGCAGATAACCGGGTAGTACGTACGCTGGCGCCCAGAGCAGGGCCGATAACACGTTTGCCCAGCCGAAAGACCAGGGGGACATGTGCAGCATCCCGGCAATCATCGGCACGATAGGGCGAACCGGTCCGACGAAGCGCCCGAATATCACCGACAACGTGCCGTAGCGCTGGAAAAAGCGGGCACCTCGGGCGAGCCACTCGGGGTGACGGTCGAAGGGCCATAGACGCGGGATACGTTCACGCTGGGTATAGCCCAAGGCAAAGCTCAAGCCGTCACCGACCACCGCTCCCAGGAAGGCTGCCAGCAGCACGGGCATCGTGGCTAGCTCCTGATGGCCGGCCATCGAGGCGGCGGCAGTCATCAATACCACACCGGGGATCACCAGGCCCAGCAAGGCCAGGCATTCGACCAAGGCAATCACGGCGATGATCAATAGCAGCAACTGTGGGGATGGTGTGAGTTGGAATAGCCAGTCGGCCAGATTCAATGCGTTGACTCCATCAGTGCCTGTCCCTTGATCTGCAGGCGTTGTTCGAAAGTGGCCCGGGTTTCGTTGGGGTATGGAGAGCAGACTGCGATGCGTGAGGCAATGGCACCGGTCTCGGCCAATACCGTGGCATCCAGAGCGTAGAGCAAGCGGTGCCTGACCATCAGGGCGCCGGTTTCCCCGGTATCCGGCAGCAACAGCCAGAACAGCGATGGCCGGATGCGGCCAAGGCTATCATGCGCACGGCAAGTATGGTGGGCGACGCGACAGAACCGCTGCAATAGCTCGAGACGTAGGCGCGAGCCGAATTGCTCGTGCGCCATTTCAAGTTGCGGCAGATGGACCACCAGCACGCTTAGTCGGCGTTGCAGCAGCGTGGCGCGGGCAAACTCGCTGTCGAGATGCTCTTGAATGGCTGGTGCGTTGAGTGCCTGGCATTCAGAGTCCATGGGGTCTGTTGCCTCGAGCAGTGCTCGCTGGCGGCGCTGCTCCAGCGGTGCCAGTGCGCCCAGTACGATGACTGCCAGGTAGGTGAAGGCCATGTTCTGGGTCACTTGGTCGTCTGCCGGCAGTGCCAGCCACAGGGGAGCAAGTATCAGGTTGAGCAGCATGGCGGGGCCCAATGGCAGAAGCAGTAATGCCAACAGGGGAGGGAGCCCGATCCACAGCGCCGTACCTTGTGTGGTTTGGTCTAGCTCGACAGCTAGCAGTAGGTAGCTGCTGATCAGCACCAGGTAGGAGGAAAGTCGTTGGTAACGCTGGCTGGCCAGGCGCAGCAGGGCAGCGCTTAGCAGCAGCAGGGCCAGGACGGCTGGCAGCAGGATACGCAGGAAATCGCCCATCAAATAGTGCCAGGCGGCATATCCAAGCATCAGCAGAGCCCCCACGGCGTAGATCAGGGCAAATAAACGAGAGGGCCAGAGCTTTTCGTCATGCATGGGGTGTGACCTTCTCGATGATGACCAGGTCCCGATCCTGGCTGGCCAAGGCTTGGCACTCGGCTTCCAGTGTCAGTGGGTAGGCCAGCGATACCGCGCGGATACGGTGCGGGCCGTGCAGCGATGCCAGCAGGGACTCGCGGCGTTGATGGGCATGGGCGATGTCACGGCTGGTCAGCAAGGTGGCCAGGGTCTTGTTGTCGACCCGATAGCAGTGCTCGAAAGGTTCGAGTGCACGACACATGGTTTGTGCCAATGACCAGCAATGGTGATAGTGGGTGCGTAGCAATATCAGCTCGGTATGGGTGCCTTCGCGATCGCTGCGGGCGCTTTCACGGGGAAGGTCTTCGAGCAATTGAGACGCCGTCCACAGTCGCGTTCCAGGCATCAAGCGAGCTCGCTCGTTGACGCCTTGCCATAAAGGGCGGTAATTCAGTGAGCGTGCCAGGCCGAGCAGCATCAATGCCGTCAGGATCAGCGCGCTCGACATGCCCTGCTCGATACTCAGGTGTGCCTGCACTCGCCACCAACTCAGGGCAGCCAGCAGAACATTGAGCGATATCAGCCACCATGGCTGTGGCAGCATCAACAGGATCGCAAATGCCCATAGCCAGCAGGCGAATTGCCCTGGGGATAGCCACAGCAGGCTGGCCAGCAGAAGCGCCGGCACCAACTGCCAGGGAGTGCGGGTGGGCCAGCGTTGGTTGAGTTCGTGCAGGGTGGCCGACCCGACCAGCCATAACGTCCCCAGCCAGAGCAGTGCCCGTACCGTCTCCTGGGTGGCTTGTATCGCCAGCAGTGCCAGTACGCCGGCGCCGAGCAGTAGATGGAACCGGAACAGGTTGGTTTTGTACTTGCTATCCATGGTGACTTACTATAGTTCCTTCCATTCCTTGCCACGCTCGCCATCGAGCGTGGTTCCCCTGCGAGGAGACACTCTACGGCATGTCACGTCACGCATCCCCTGTCAACGATGATAACGTCAAAGACACCGCCGCGAGCAGCGATGATGTCGTCGCCTATATGACGTCGCTGGGGCAAGCGGCACGAGCCGCTGGCGCCGCCATGCGCCGCCATGATACCGCGGCCAAGAACGCGGCGCTGCTGGCCATGGCGCGTCACCTCGAAGTCTCCCGCACGAGCCTGCTCGATGCCAATGCCCGCGATTTGGCAAGAGGGCGCGAGACGGGGCTCGACGCGGCCCCGCTGGATCGCCTGGCCCTGGATGACGGTCGTATCGATGCCATGATAGAAGGGCTGCATCAGGTTGCGGCCCTACCCGATCCCGTCGGGGAAATCGATGGCCTGCGTTCACGGCCGAGTGGCATTCAGGTCGGTCAGATGCGTGTTCCGCTGGGGGTAATCGGCATCATCTACGAGTCTCGGCCCAATGTCACGGTAGAGGCTGCCAGCCTGTGTCTCAAGGCGGGCAATGCGTGCATCCTGCGTGGCGGTTCCGAAGCGCGAGAGAGTAATGCTGCCATCGCTGCATGTATCGATGCTGGCCTGCGGGAAGCCGGGTTGCCCACTTCGGCCGTGCAAGTGGTGGCGACCACCGACCGGGCCGCGGTGGGATGCTTGATCGCCATGCCCGAGTACGTCGACGTGATTATTCCGCGTGGTGGCAAATCACTGATCGAACGTATTTCTCGCGAGGCGCGAGTGCCGGTGATCAAACACTTGGATGGCGTCTGTCACGTCTACGTCGATGCCACGGCCGATCTCGACAAGGCCTATGCCATTGCCGTCAACGCCAAGACCCAGCGCTACGGCACCTGCAACACCATGGAAACCCTGTTGCTGGACGCGCCGGTCGCCGCTGAGCTGTTGCCCCGGCTGGCCGCCGCTTATGCTGAACATGGCGTGGAATTGCGCGGTTGCGAACGCACCCGGTCGATTGTGGAGGGGGTGGTTCCCGCCGGCGAGGAAGACTGGGCGGCGGAATACTTGGCCCCGGTGCTGGCTATTCGCGTGGTGGATGGCATCGAAGATGCCATGGCCCACATCGAGCGTTATGGCTCGCATCACACCGATGCCATCGTCACCGAGAACTACGGCCTGGCCCGGCGCTTCCTGGCCGAAGTCGATTCTAGTTCGGTGATGGTCAATGCTTCGACCCGATTTGCCGATGGCTTCGAATACGGACTGGGCGCGGAAATCGGCATTTCCACCGATAAGCTGCATGCGCGTGGGCCTGTGGGGCTCGAGGGCCTGACGACGCGCAAGTACGTGGTGCTTGGCGACGGGCATGTCCGTGGCTGATCAGGGGGCGAGCGAAAGCGCAGTGCTCCGCGTGGCCATGTTGGGGGGTACCTTCGATCCGGTGCATCTAGGGCATCTGCGCAGCGCGGTGGAGTTGCGTGAAGCCCTTGCCCTTGACCGGGTCCACCTGATTCCTGCCCACGTGCCGCCGCATCGCACGGCTCCCGGCGTCTCCGGCGAGCAGCGCCTGGCCATGCTCGAGGCCGGCATCGGCGATACGCCGGGCTTGGTGGCCGACGCCCGCGAGCTGCGCCGCGAAGGTCCATCCTATTCCGCCGACACCTTGGCTTCCCTACGCGAAGAATTGGGTGAGCAGGCGCGAATCGTCATGGCGGTAGGGCACGATGCCTTTCTCAAGCTGGCTTCCTGGCACCAGCCCGAACGGTTGTTCGCGCTGGCCCATGTGGTGGTGATCGAGCGCCCCGATCATCGCTCGGCGTTGCCCGCCGCCCTGGCCAATCTGGTTGGTGAGCGGGAAGTCGGCACCTCTCGAGAATTGTTCGCGACTCCTTGTGGTGGGCTGTTGCGCCTATCGTTGCCTAGCCGCATGGCCATTTCCGCCACCGACATTCGCCAGCGCCTCGCCACTGGGCGCAGCGTGCGCTATCTGCTGCCGGAAGCGGTCGAACGCCATATCCGGACTCACGGCCTTTATCGCTGAGGCATGCCCGTTTCGGTTGGCGAATTCACGTTTTGGCGCTGCCGAGCCGGGCACAAAGGAGTAGAATGAAAAAAGAAGCAATCCATTACGAAGAGGGGCTATGCACATCGACGCACTCAAGACCTTGGCGGTGGACGCCCTTGAAGAACTCAAGGGGCAGGACATCGTCACTCTGGATGTGACCAACCTGACCAGTGTGACCGACCTGATGCTGGTGGCCAGCGGTACCTCCTCTCGGCATGTCTCGGCGCTGGCCAATAATCTGATCGAAAAAGTCAAGGAACAGGGGATGCAACCTCTGGGCGTGGAGGGGCGTGCCGGTGCAGAGTGGGTGCTGGTCGACCTCGGAGACCTGGTGGTGCATGTCATGGTGCCGGAAACCCGCCGTCTCTACGACCTGGAGCGCCTGTGGTCCGACCTGCCCAGTGACACCGAGGAAGAGGTGCGAGGCGGGGGCCGAGCGTGAAGCTCAAACTGCTGGCGGTGGGGACACGGATGCCCGATTGGGTCGAGCGTGGCGTCGAGGAGTATCGCAAGCGCTTGCCGCGTGACTTTGCCCTCGAGATTCATGAAATTCCCCCCGGTGCACGGGGCAAGAATGCCGATGTGGCCAGGGCCGTGGCCTTGGAAGGGGAACGCATGCGCGAGCGCCTGCGGGGCAGTGAGCACCTTGTCGCCCTGGAAGTCGGTGGACAGCCCTGGAGCACCGAACGCCTTGCCACCGAAGCTGACCGCTGGCGCCTGGAAGGGCGTGACGTTGCCTTGCTGGTAGGTGGGCCCGACGGCTTGGAGCCAAGCTTGTCAGCAAGCGCCGATCAGCGCTGGTCATTGTCTCCGCTGACGTTGCCACATCCCCTGGTTCGAATTCTGCTCGCCGAGCAGCTCTATCGCGCCTGGACGCTTTTGGTGGGACATCCCTATCATCGCTAACCGATTCCACTAGCCCTATCGATATCGATGACCGACTCGAGCCTCGTCCATGCGTAATCCTCGCCCGGCGCTGAAGAACACGCAGCAGGAAGTGCGTACCTTCCGCATCCGCTCGCTGCTGGCCCTACTCGTGGTCATGCTGCTGACCAGCCTGTTGATGGGGCGCCTGGTGTATTTGCAGGTCTTCCAGCATGAGGTCTATATCACACGCTCGGAGAACAACCGGGTGCGGGTAGAGCCCTTGCCCCCGACCCGGGGGTTGATTTTCGACCGCAACGGTCGGTTGCTGGCCGAGAATCGTCCGACCTACAACCTGACCCTAGTGCGCGAGCGGGTCGATGACCTGGAGGCGACCCTGACGCTTCTGGTGGACCTGCTGGATCTGCCGGAAGAAGAGGTCGAAGCCTTCCACCAGCGCTCGCGCCAACGTCAGCGCCCCTTTCAACCGGCACTGTTGATGAGCGATCTGGAGGAGGAGCAGATCGCGCGCTTGGCGGTCAATCGCCATCGCCTGCCTGGAGTCGAGGTCGAGGCACAGTTGCTGCGCTATTATCCGGATCCCGACATCATGTCTCATGCCTTGGGGTTCGTGGGGCGTATCAACGCCGAGGAATTGAAGGAGCTGGATGTCGGCGATTATGCCGGCACCCATTTCATCGGCAAGACCGGAGTCGAACGCTTCTATGAGGAGGAGTTGCACGGCCAGGCGGGGTTGCGCAAGGTCGAAACCAACGCGCGCGGCCGTGTGCTGCGTGAATTGGGGCGTACCGATCCGGTACCGGGGCAGAACCTGACCCTGACCATCGACAAGGATCTGCAGGCTCTGGGTTATGAGTTGCTCGATGGGCGGCGTGGTTCCATCGTGGCCATTCAGCCGGCGACCGGGGAGATTCTCGCCATGGTGTCGACGCCTGGCTTCGACACCAACCGCTTCGTCACCGGCATCGACTCGGCGTCCTACCAGGCCTTGCAGGAGGACATCGACTTGCCGTTGTTCAATCGTGCCATTCGCGGTCAATACCCGCCGGGCTCGACGGTTAAGCCGTTTCTGGCCCTGGCGGGGTTGATCGAGGGCGTGATCACCCCAGGCAAGACTATCTACGACCCCGGTTATTTCCAGTTGCCCAACGACTCGCGCCGTTATCGCAACTGGTTGCGCTGGGGGCACGGCAAGGTCGATATGGAACGCTCGATCGCCGTCTCCAATAACACTTATTTTTACACTCTGGCCCATGATCTGGGGATCGACCGGCTATCGTCGCGTATGCACGACTTCGGTTTCGGCGAGCGCAATACTCACGATGTGTTTGGAGAAAGTGCCGCTCTGTTGCCGGATCGCGATTGGAAGCGTGCCCGCTTCAATCAACCCTGGTATCCAGGTGAGACACTGTCGGTCGGGATTGGTCAAGGCTACTGGATGGTTACCCCTTTGCAGCTTGCGACGGCGACCGCCGTGTTGGCCAACCGCGGTCACTGGGTCAAACCGAGAATCGCCAAGCGCATCGGCGACACCAGTGTGGAAACCAACTTGCCCGATACCAAGAACGATATCACTCTCGACAACGATGAGTGGTGGGACCGCGTCTTCTCCGGAATGGAAAAGGTCGTTTCGGGCAGCGAAGGCACGGCGCGACGCATTGGTGCGGATTTGAAGTACCGCATGGGGGGCAAGTCAGGCACCGCGCAAGTCTTCTCGCTGGGCCAGGATCAGAAATACAACGCCGAAGAGCTGGCCGAGCGGCTGCGCGATCATGCGTTGTTCATTGCCTTTGCCCCGCTTGAGGATCCCCAGATCGCCGTCTCGGTGATCGTTGAAAATGCTGGTGGTGGCAGTACCCATGCGGCACACCTGGCACGTGCCATGACCGACGCTTGGTTGCTCGAGCCCGAAGAGAACGATCGCAACGTGGAAGCGTTGTTGGAAGCCGAGGAGTAAACATGGCACTCGTCGTCTTGACCCGTGCGGTGAGAGGTCATCCAGTACGTCCCCCGGAAAGCGGCATGGTCCGGCGTCGTGGCCTGTGGACACGAATACACCTGGATCCCTGGCTATTGCTGATGTTGCTGACCCTGATGGCGGCTGGGCTGGCTGTCCTGTATAGCGCCAGTGGCCAGCGCCTGGATGTGGTGATCGCTCAGGCGACACGCTTCGGGATAGCCCTGGCGGCGCTGGTCGTGCTGGCACAATTCTCCCCCGCGACGTTGTATCGTTGGGCGCCGGTGGTGTATGGCGCGGCGCTGTTGATGTTGGTCGCCGTGGAAGTCATGGGTGACATGGGGATGGGAGCACAACGTTGGCTGGTGATTCCCGGCATCATTCGCTTCCAGCCCTCGGAACTAATGAAATTGGCGATGCCGATGATGCTGGCGGCTAGCCTGAGTCAGCGTGAGTTGCCCCCACGCTGGCGCGACCTGCTGGTATGTGCCGCAATCATGGCAGTGCCGGTATTGCTGATCGCCCGCCAGCCAGACCTTGGAACGTCGTTGCTGGTGCTCTGCGCGGCAGCTTTCGTGGTGCTGCTGGCAGGACTCTCCTGGCGCCTCATCGCCTTCCTTGGAGCGCTGGCGGCATCCGCATTGCCTTTGCTGTGGCTGAACATGCATGACTATCAGCGTCAGCGGGTGCTTACCTTTCTCAATCCCGAGAGCGACCCCTTGGGCTCGGGGTGGAACATCATTCAGTCGACCACAGCCATCGGCAGTGGCGGGGTGTTCGGAAAGGGCTGGCTTCAGGGAACGCAATCTCAACTGGAGTTTCTCCCGGAGCGACACACCGACTTCATCGTTGCCGTGCTGGGCGAGGAGTTCGGGTTGGTTGGCATATTGCTGTTTCTGACCTTGTATCTGTTGATCGTCTGCCGTGGCCTGTGGCTGGCCAATGCCGCTCAGGATACGTTCGGTCGGTTGCTGGCCGGAAGCATAGTCCTGACCTTCTTCATCTATGTGTTCGTCAATATCGGCATGGTCAGCGGTATTCTTCCGGTCGTTGGGGTGCCGCTGCCGTTGGTCAGTTATGGCGGCACCTCCAGCGTGACCTTGTTGGCTGGTTTCGGTATCCTCATGTCGATTCAAGCCCACCGCCGACTGTTACCACGATAGGCTCATGAGCGCGCTGACTCAGGGAGAACAAAGATCATGAAGGCTTCCCGACCTCATGGAAGAGCGGCGTGGTGGTTCGCCGCCGGGTTGTGGCTGTCCTTGTTGCCGTTGGCATCCCAGGCCGCCATGAACTTCGATCCCGGTCAACATGACGATGTGGCTGCCTTGATCGACGAGTTGGAAGCCAAGGGTATCGAGCGGAGCTGGCTGGTCGATGTCATGCAAGGAGCTGAATATCAGCAAGGGGTGCTCGACGCCATGGCCGGTGCCGCCGAACGTCGATTGCGCTGGGACGAGTATCGCGAGATCTTTCTGCAGCCCGAGCGAATCGAGCGCGGTGTCGACTTCATCGAAGCTCATCGCGAGGCGTTCGCGCGTGTCGAGGCCGAATATGGCGTGCCTCCGGAGGTGGTGGCCGCCATCATCGGAGTGGAAACCAGTTATGGTCGCCACACCGGTCGCCACAGGGTGATCGATTCCCTGTCGACGTTGGCGTTCCACCACCCCAGTCGAGGAAGGTTCTTTCGTGGCGAACTGCTTGCCTTTCTCGAGATCACCCGTGAACAAGAAGTCGATCCCGGTTCTCTGAAGGGTTCCTATGCCGGGGCCATGGGCTATCCACAGTTCATTCCCACCAGCTACCGTGCCTATGCCGTGGACTTCGATGGCGATAGCAAGCGCGACCTATGGGACAATCCGGTGGATGCGATCGGCAGCGTCGGTAACTATTTCGCTCGCCATGGCTGGCGAGCGGATGCCCCGATATACAGTGAGGCTCTGGGCCCTGACGAACTGCCCCGGGAAGTCGCGTTCAACCAGACGCAGCCGCCCTACGAAACCCTGGAAGCACTGGCCGAACATGGCATTCGGCCGGCGCGGGAAGGAGAGTTCGACGGCGACAGGCGCGTGATACCGTTGGCGCTCGACCATGCCGACAAGACCTACAGTTATCGCCTGGGGCACGACAATTTCTACGTGATTACCCGTTACAATCACAGCCATCTCTACGCCATGGCCGTGACCGAGCTGGCCGAAGCGATTCTTGCCAAATGGGAGGGTGGGGCATGAAGGCCTGGATAGGAGGACTGGCGGTCGCAGTGTTATTGGCAGGCTGTGCCAGCGGAGGAGGTGCGCGTCCCGAGTCTGCGGGAGAGTCGCGCTCCGCCTCGGCGGCTTCGTCGTCCTCTGGGCGCTACGCCATGGTCAAGGACGCCTATCCCGATTTGCCGCCGGATGTCTCGAACGTGCGCGATGCCGTGCCCCGGGTCGAACCTCGAGCAGCGAGCGGCAACCGAGAGCACTATGAGGTTTGGGGCAAGACCTATCGGGTTCTGCAGGATCCTTCCGGTTATAGCAATCAGGGGGTGGCTTCCTGGTATGGCGAAAAATTCCATGGCTACACCACCGCCAGCGGCGAAATCTATGACATGTACAAGATGACCGCCGCCCACAAGTCATTGCCGTTGCCGACCTATGCCCGTGTCACCAATGTCGATAATGGGCGTTCGGTGATCGTCAAGGTCAACGATCGAGGGCCCTTTCATGACGATCGCGAGATCGACTTGTCCTATGCCGCGGCGGCGCGCCTGGACATCCTGGGACGGGGCACGGGGAGGGTGCAAGTGGAAGCTATCGATCCGGTCGCGTGGCAGGCCGAGCAACGCGCGATGGTGTCCCGACAACCTGAACGCAGCGTGACCCCCACGCCGGCAGCGTCCGAGGCTCTACAAGTGGCGACCGAGGTGGCCGTGGCGTCCTCTCAAGCTCCTCCTCCAGCCGCGGCAACGGGCGCTGACGCCGCTCCGGAAGCCGCTGCTGGCAAGGTTTCGGGTGAGCTCATCTATCTGCAGGTAGCAGCACTTGGCTCCATGGCCAACGCTCAGGCGCTCAAGGCGCGTTTGCAGGATGAACTTTCCCAGCCCGTGCGTGTGGAAAGCGGTGCTAGCCTGCACCGGGTGCAGGTTGGTCCACTGACCGACAGCGGGCAGCTCGAACCGTTGCGCGACGAGTTGCGTCGTGCCGGTTATGCCCAAGCATTCGTGGTCAATGGGGGGCGCTGAATCCGCGCTATCCCTTGCATGCCATGCAGTAACCATTCGATTCCTTTATGCGAGAACCCGAGTCATGAGAGTTGTCTTCGTTTCCTTTGGCCGCCAATGCCTGCTTACTTTGCTGCTATTGTGCTTGGCCGTGGTCAGCATGCCGGCCATGTCCCAATCGGCACCCAGCCCACAGACCATGATTCCGGCGCCGCCGCAGCTCGCGGCCTCGTCCTGGATCCTGATGGATGCCGATAGCGGCAAGGTTCTGGTCGAGCACAACGCCGACGAACGCCTGCCTCCGGCCAGCCTGACCAAGTTGATGACCGCGTATCTGGTCGAGCGTGAGCTGAATCAGGGCAATATCACCATGAATGACATGGTCAATGTCAGTGAGAAAGCCTGGCGGACGGGCGGCTCCAAGATGTTCATCGAGGTCGGCAGCCAGGTGTCGATTCATGATCTGCTCTACGGCATCATCATTCAGTCCGGCAATGATGCCAGCGTGGCCGTGGCCGAGCACATAGCGGGCGGTGAGCAGCCCTTCGCCGATCTCATGAACCAGCATGCGGCGCGCCTGGGCATGCAGAACACCCATTTCGTCAATGCCACGGGGCTGCCCCATGCCGAGCATTACTCGTCGGCCCAGGATCTGGCCTTGCTGTCGCGGCATATCATCAACGACTACCCCGAGCACTATGAAATCTATGCCGAGCGTTACTTCACCTACAACGATATTCGCCAGCCCAACCGAAACCGGCTGCTGTGGCGCGATCCCAGTGTCGACGGCCTGAAAACCGGCCATACCGAAGAGGCCGGCTATTGTCTGGTGGCCTCGGCCAAACGCGATGACATGCGCTTGATCTCGGTGGTCATGGGCACCGCCTCTGACGAGGCCCGGGTGCAGGAAACCCAGAAGCTCATGAGCTACGGCTTCCGCTATTACGAGACCCTCAAGCTCTATGAGAAGGGCGCGGTGCTCAATACCCCGAGGATCTGGGGTGGGGAGAAGGACGAATTGCGGGTTGGTGTCAGCGAAGAGGTTCGCATGACGGTGCCACGGGGACGTAGCGACGAGCTGACCGCACGCCTGAATCTCCGTGAATCGATCAGCGCTCCGATTCAGGCGGGGGAACGCGTCGGCACCCTCGAGATTCGGTTGGGTGACGAATCATTGGATGAACTGCCGCTGGTGGCCTTGGAGAGTGTCGAGCAAGGTGGAATCTTCAAGCGGCTGCTCGACGCCATCCGCCAATTCATCAGTGGACTGTTCGACTGATCGTTCGCCGCTCATCGCTAGAGCGATGAGCGGCGGGCTCATCGGACATGGTTTTGCCGCTTGGTCGCAGACCATAGGGTAAGTAAAATGCTCGGAAATATCTTTCATCGAGTACTCTCATGACCGAAGCTCCCAAGGTCGAATTCCCTTGTGATTATTCCCTGAAGATCGTGGGCGATGCTGCGGAGGACTTTCGCGATGTCATCATCGATATCGTCGAAACGCATGCCCCCGGCATCGATCGCGACCGTGTCAGTGTCGTCGACAGCCGCAATGGCAAGTTCCAGTCCGTACGCGTGACCATCAGGGCTACCGGCCACGCGCAGCTTGAGGCATTGTTCGCCTCGCTCAAGGCCACCGGCCGCGTGCATATGGTGCTGTAAATGAGCGTGGCCTCGGCGCTGCCGATCAGGGTGTTTCAACTCGATCGCCAGCCTTATCGCCCGGTGTGGCAGGCGATGCGCTCGCTTACCGACACGCGGGATGCCGATACTCAGGACCAGCTCTGGGTGGTGGAGCATGATCCGGTCTTTACCCAAGGTCAGGCGGGCAAGCCGGAACATCTGTTGATGCCTGGCGATATCCCGGTGGTGCAGACTGACCGCGGTGGCCAGGTTACCTATCATGGCCCCGGCCAAGTGGTGCTTTACCCACTACTCGATGTACGGCGTAGCAAGCTTGGCGTCCGCGAATTGGTGACCGCACTGGAGCAGGCGGTGATCCGTGTGCTGGCCGACGATGGCATCGCGGCGCATGCACGTCCAGACGCACCAGGGGTCTACGTCGGCGAGGCCAAGATCGCCTCGCTGGGGCTGCGTATCCGACGCGGAGCCAGCTTTCATGGGGTAGCACTGAATGTGAATGGCGACCTGTCGCCTTTCCAGCGCATCAATCCCTGCGGCTATACCGGCATGCAGATGACTCGGCTTGCCGATCTGGTCGCCGTACCGCCATCCTTGGAAGCGGTGTCGCAACGCCTCGTCGAACGTCTGGCCGAGCTGCTGCATCGGGATATCGAGATGGCAGGGCAGGGTAAATTGCCGATGCCCTGCATCGAGCAGGGCATCAGCTTGAAGGAGCCGGCCTAATTAGGTGTTGGGCTAACCAACATTGATGGCGGGGATGATATCCGGATCAAGCTCCTGGCCTGGCACCTCGGCAGGCGCTGCCAAACCCAGGTTGTTCTTTTCGAATACCCGGTCCGCCCGGTAGCTGGAGCGTACCAGCGGTCCGGCGGCCACTTCCATGAAGCCCTTTTCCAGCCCTAGCTGGCGATAATGTTTGAATTCGTCGGGCGTGACCCAGCGTTCCACCGGCAGGTGGTTCTTGGTCGGCCGCAGGTACTGACCGAGAGTGACGATATCCACGCCAATGGCTCTCAAGTCATCGAAGGTTGCGAGAATTTCATCGTCGGTTTCCCCCAGCCCCAGCATCAGACTGGTCTTGGTGAGGATGTCCGGACGATGGTGCTTGGCATGCGCCAGCACATCCAGCGTCTTGCGATAGCCGGCTCGGGGGTCGCGCACCCGTGTGGTCAGCCGCTCCACGGTTTCGACGTTCTGGGCGAACACCTCGAGACCGGAGTCGACCACTTCCTCGACGGCGCTCTGACGGCCGTCGAAGTCGGGGGTCAGCGCTTCGACCACGACGTCCGGGGTGCGTGTCTTGATGGCACGAATGCAGGCCGCGTAGTGGGCTGCGCCGCCGTCGTCGAGGTCGTCACGGTCGACCGAGGTCAGGACGATGTAGCGCAGGCCCATCAACTCGACCGACTTGGCGGTATTCTCCGGCTCCTCGGTGTCTAGCCAACCCTTTGGGTTGCCAGTATCCACGGCGCAGAAACGACAGGCACGAGTGCATACCGAGCCCATCAGCATGATGGTGGCGGTGCCGTTGCTCCAGCACTCTCCCATGTTGGGGCAGTGCGATTCGGCGCAGACGGTGCTCAGGCGATGCTCGTTGACGTTGCGCTTGACCGCTTCGAAGCGTTCCCCGCCGGCAATCTGGATGCGCAGCCAAGGTGGCTTGCGCCCGGTGGCGGCACTCTCCTCGGCTTGCTTGCGCTGCTTCATACCGTCCTTGATCGCGGAGACGCCGTGCTCGTTGCGGTACTTCTCACCGCTGGATACGGACTGCGAGGGTTTGTTGCTCATATCGATTCGAGACTCTCTTCTCGGCGGCTTGGGCTGCCATACTCGGTGCGTCGTTGTCGTGCAATTTACCACATCGACACGGCGGCATCAGCCGTCGTGGGTGGCGGGTATGGGCAAGCAGACCACCCCATGGCCAGGCATCGGTTCCAGCGGTGAGCGGAAGTGGGCATTGAGTTCCGGCAACAGCTCGCGTACGAAGCGCAGGAACAGTTCGGTCACCGGCGAGGGGTGGCGATCCTTGGGATAGACGGTGCACCAGGAGCGCCGCAGCGGGAAGCCGGGCAGTGTCGGCGAAGCGAGCAGCCCCGAGGCCAGCTCCAGCTGCACCGCCAAGCGTGGCAGGACGGCGACGCCCAAGTGCGCCATCACCCCCTGCTTGATGGCTTCATTGGTGCCCAACTCGATGGTGTGCAGGAGCGACACCCGTTCGCGAGCGGCGAATTCCTCGAACGCGGTGCGCGTGCCCGAACCGGGTTCACGCATCAGCACGTAGTGACGTGCGAAATCTTCCAGTGTTGGCGATCTGGCGGTGAGCAGCGGGTGACCCGGCCACACCACCGGAATCATCTCGTTGTCGAGGATTGGCATGAAGGCAAGATTGGCATCCTCGGGTACCATACCCATGATCACCAGGTCGTCGCGGCGCTCGGCAAGACGCTCCAGAGCCTGGCTACGGTTACAGACGCGCAAGCGAATTTGCACTTCCGGGTAACGGGCGCGAAAGCGCGCGAGGATATGTGGCACCACGTATTGCGCAGTTGATACGGCGGCGAGGTTGAGTTCGCCGCGAATGGTGCCGGCCAGTTCGGAGAGCTCCATCTGCAGGCTCGAGACCTGGCCGAAGATCGACTGCACCGAGGCGGCCAAGGCATCGGCGGCGGGCAGCACATGCAGGGTCTTGCCGGCATACTTGAACAGCGGCTGTTCGAGAGCCTGCTCCAGTTGACGAATCTGGGCGCTGACCGCCGGCTGGGTCAAGCCGAGCTGTTCCGCCGCCCGCGAGTAGGATTGCTGGCGGTAAACGGCTTGGAAGACCTGAAGCTGGCGAAAGGTCAGACGATTGAGCAGACTAGGGCGCGACATCTGGGATTCCGCTAGGTATAAGTTCACCCTTATAGGTTGGCAAAAAACGATCGATTTGACTATTCCTGGAGGCCGGTACGTGTTCCATAAACTGCTGATCGCCAACCGCGGGGAGATCGCCGTGCGTATCGAGCGGGCCTGCGCCGAGATGGGGATCCGCTCAGTGGCGGTATATACCGATCCTGATCGTTTCGCTCTGCACGTCAAGCGTGCCGACGAAGCCTATTTCATCGGTGACGCTCCCTTGGCGGGTTATCTGGATGCGCGCCGCTTGGTCGATCTGGCGTGCGAGACGGGCTGCGATGCCATTCATCCCGGTTATGGTTTCCTCGCCGAAAGCGCCGATTTCGCGGCGTTGTGTGCCGAGGCAGGCATTGCCTTCATTGGCCCCGATGCCAAGGTGATCGCGCGCATGACCGACAAGGTCCGCTCCCGACGCCTGATGCAAGATGCCGGCATTCCCGTCACACCTGGCACGCTGACCGAGCTAAGCAGCCTCGACGAGGCTTTGGTTCAAGCCGAGGATATCGGATATCCGGTGATGCTGAAAGCCGTTGCTGGAGGTGGTGGTCGCGGTATCCGGCGCTGCGAGTCTGCCGAGCAACTGGGCAAGATCTGGGAGTGGGTGGTGGCCGAGGCTGGTAGCCACTTTGGTTCCGAGGCCGTGTTCCTCGAGAAGTGCATCGTCGATGCCCAGCATATCGAGGTGCAGGTACTGGCCGATCGTCACGGAGGGGTGATCCATCTGTTTGAACGCGACTGCTCAATCCAGCGACACAACCGCAAGTTGCTGGAGATCGCCCCCTGTCCGCGCTTGACCCCCGAACAACGGGCCTATGTCGGTATGCTGGCAATGCGTGCAGCGCAAGTAGTGGGCTACGAGAATGCCGGTACCGTGGAGTTTCTGGTGCGCGGCAACGAAATCTATTTCATGGAAATGAACACGCGGATTCAGGTCGAACACACGGTGACCGAGGCCGTCACCGGCGTCGACATCGTGTGTGAGCAGATTCGCATTGCCGCCGGCCACAAGCTCTCGTTCCGCCAGGAAGACATCCGCCACCACGGTTATGCATTGCAGTTTCGGATCAATGCCGAGGATCCACGCAACGACTTCCTGCCGTCCTTTGGTCGCATCACCCGCTATTATGCGCCGGGCGGTCCCGGGGTGCGCACCGACACAGCGATCTATACCGGCTATCAGATCCCGCCGTATTTCGGTGTACTGTGCTTGAAGTTGATCGTCTGGGGCATGACTTGGGAGGAAACCCTGAACCGTGGCATTCGGGCCCTCAATGACATGCGTCTGCAGGGTATCAAGACCAATGCCGCACTGTTCGAAGCGATCCTGCGTCATCCGGACTTCCGGAGTGGCAATTTCGACACCGGTTTCGTGGCTTCCCGCCCTGAGTTGTTGAACTACTCAGCGAAACGCAACCCCGAAGAGGTGGCATTGGCAATTGCTGCCGCCATCGCTGCCCATGCTGGACTCTAAGGAACGACACCGCATGCCTGATTCCACCGATTCTCGCGTGTTTCTTACCGATGTGGTGCTGCGTGATGGCCATCAGTCGCTGATCGCCACGCGCCTGCGCACCGAGGACATGCTACCGGTCTGCGAGTCGCTCGACGCCATTGGCTTTCACGCTCTGGAAGTCTGGGGCGGCGCGACCTTCGATGCCTGTGTGCGCTTTCTCAAGGAAGATCCTTGGGAGCGGCTTACGGCTCTCAAGAAAGCGTTACCGAAGACGCCATTGATGATGCTGTTGCGTGGCCAGAACCTGGTCGGTTACCGGCATTACGCCGATGACGTGGTTGAGCGTTTCGTCGCCAGGGCCGCCGAGAGAGGGATCGACATCTTCCGCGTCTTCGATGCTTTGAACGATCTGCGCAACCTGGAGACCGCCATCCGCGCCATCAAGGCCAATGGCAAGCATGCCCAGGGTGCCCTGTGCTATACCGTCAGCCCCGTCCATACCCTCGACATGTATGTGGCCGATGCCCGGCGATTGGTCGAAATGGGGGCTGACTCCATTGCCATCAAGGATATGGCGGGACTGCTGACACCCTATGCCACCTTCGATCTGGTGGCGGCTTTGGTCGATGCCGTGGACGTCCCGGTGCATTTGCACACGCATGCCACTTCCGGCTTGGCCGCCCAGTGTCATCTCAAGGCCGTGGAAGCGGGATGCCGCCACCTCGATACGTGCAATTCTGCCTTCGCTGGCGGCACCAGTCATCCAGCCAGCGAGGTCATGGTGGCGGCCTTCCAGGGCACTCCCTATGACACCGGCCTCGACCTCGAAGCGATCAAGGCCGTGGGCGATCGTCTGCGCGAGGTGCGCAAGAAGTATGCCGCTTTCGAGAGCGAATTCACCCATGAGAATGTGGCAGTGCAGTCGAGCCAAGTGCCTGGCGGAATGATGTCCAATCTCGCCAATCAGTTGAAGGAACAGAATGCGCTGACTCGGATTCGCGAGGTCTTCGACGAGATTCCCCGCGTGCGCGCCGAGCTGGGCTATCCGCCACTGGTGACGCCGACCTCGCAGATCGTGGGGACCCAGGCGGTGATGAATGTCCTCACTGGCGAGCGCTACAAGGTCATTACCAACGAGGTCAAGCGTTATTTATTGGGCGGCTACGGCCAGCCGCCGGCACCGGTCGACGATCGCGTCCGGCGCCTGGCCATCGGCGATCAGCCCGTAGCCGAAGGGCGTCCAGCGGACCAGTTGGCACCGGAGATGGAGCGTTTCACCCAGGAAATCGGCGAGCTTGCGGAGTGCGAAGAAGACGTCCTGACCTATGCCATGTTTCCCGACATCGGCCGTGACTTCCTGAGCGACAGGCGTGACGGCAACCTGGTGCCGGAGCCATTGCCCGATACTGGCGAAAGCGGTCGCCCGGTCACCGAAGCCACACCCACCGAATTCATCATCGACGTGCACGGTGAATCCTATGAAGTGCAAATCACCGGCGTGGGACGCGACAGTGGCGGTAAGCGACAAGTCTATCTGACCCTGGATGGCATGCCCGAGTCGGTGGTCGTCGAGCCGCGCGACAGCTATCTGGCGACGAAAGCGCCGGGGCGTGCTCGTGCGAGCTCGGCTGGGCATGTCACTACCGCCATGCCGGGCACCATCGTCGAAGTGCTGGTGGCGGTTGGCGATAGCGTCGAGGCCGGCCAACCGGTGCTGATCACCGAAGCCATGAAAATGGAAACCGAACTCCACGCACGCCTGCAGGGGCAGGTTGTCGCCATTCATGTCGAACGCGGAGACCGGGTGATGCCGGGGGAAGTGCTGGTCGAAATCGAGTAACGATTCGGCATGACAACTGTCAAGGTTTCGCGTTAGTCTGCAGTGCAGTAGCAACAGCTCAAGGGGGCTCCCATGTTGCCGGCCTATGCCAACCTTGCGACCTCGGCCTTGGCGTTGTTCGACCCACTGGGCTTCGGGCGCGACACGTTTGCCTACTGGCGCGATACCATCGAGCGCAGCGTGCTCTATCTCGATGTCATGCGTGAGCGTGGCAATCAGTACCTCGAGCACATGGAGCAGACCAAGCCCAATGTACTGGGCTTCGATGCCGAGGTGTTGATGGATGGCCGTGACCTGCCGCGTCCGGTCAATTACGAACTGATGCGTATCCTGCCGCCCGAAGGCGTCGAGATCGATCCTGACATGCGGCCCTTCGTGGTCGTCGACCCGCGTGCCGGCCATGGTCCCGGCATCGGGGGCTTCAAGCCCGACAGTGAGATCGGTGTGGCATTGCGCGCCGGTCACCCATGCTATTTCATCGGTTTCCTGCCGTTTCCCGTTCCTGGGCAGATGGTGGAAGACGTGGTCGATGCCGAGATCGCCTTCCTGCGCGAGGTGATTGCCCGTCATCCCGATACCACGGAAAGACCCATGGTAGTCGGCAACTGCCAGGCCGGCTGGCAGATCATGATGGCGGCCGCGCTGGAGCCCGAGTGTTTCGGGCCGATCCTGATCGCCGGGGCACCTCTCTCCTACTGGGCCGGCGAGCGTGGCAAGGCGCCCATGCGGTATACCGGTGGCATGACGGGTGGAAGCTGGGTGACGGCCTTCGTCGGCGATCTGGGCGCCGGGCTCTTCGATGGCGCCTGGTTGGTGCAGAACTTCGAAAAGCTCAATCCCGCCAACACACTGTGGACCAAGCAGTACCGATTGTTCGCCAACATCGACAGCGAAGCCCAGCGCTACCTACAGTTCGAACGCTGGTGGGGCGGTCACGTGGTGCTGGGGGCCGAGGAAATCCAGTACATCGTCGATAACCTGTTCATTGGCAACCGCCTGAGCACATCCCAGCTTTCGACGAGCGACGGCCGGCGTATCGACCTGCGCAACATCAGCTCGCCGATCGTGGTGTTCTGCTCGCAGGGTGACGATATCACGCCACCGCCCCAGGCACTGGGCTGGGTTCGCGACCTCTACGCCGATGTCGACGATATCCAGGCCAATGAACAGACCATTGTCTACTGTGTGCATGATTTCACCGGTCACTTGGGTATTTTCGTCTCGGGCAGTGTCTCGCGCAGGGAGCATGCCGAGTTCACCGCCAACATGGACTACATCGACGTACTGCCGCCAGGGCTCTACGAAACCACCGTGACCGAAACCGCGGCGCGTGAGGGTGAGGTCCATATCGACGGCGACTACCTGCTCGAGTTCGCAACGCGCGAGCTGAGCGATCTCGACGAGATCGTCCAGCCCAGCGATGAGGACGATCGGCGCTTCGCTACGGTGGCACGTGTGTCCGACATCAATCTGGGCATTTACCAGATGCTCGTGCGGCCATGGATGCAGGCGCTGATGACGCCATCGGCAGCACGCTGGATACGTCGCCTTCACCCGATCCGCATGGGCTACAAGCTGTTTTCCGATCGTAATCCGCTGATGGTGCCAGTCCCGGTACTGGCCGAATGGGTCAAGGCTGATCGACATGCCGAGACGGCGGACAATCCCTGGTGGGTACTGGAAGGGATCGTCTCGCATCAGATCGAGCAGTCGCTCGATTTCTATCGTGATGTTCGCGATCAGGCTATCGAGCGCATGTTCCTCGGTGTGTATGGCCAGCCTTGGTTGCAGACCATGGTCGGACTGGGAGCCGGCAACGAGCCGCTGCGTCGGCGGCCGGGCATCGAGCCTGAGCACCGTCGATTCGTCGAAAATCGCAAGAATGAACTGTGTGCCCGGGTTGCCAAGGGGGGGCATCATGAAGCCGTGATGCGTTCCCTGATCTATGTGCTGGGTGGTGCACCCGCCACCGATGAACGCAATTTCCAGCGCTTGAAGGCGACCCGTGCCGAGGTGGAGCCCTCCATCGATCTGGCGGCGTTCAAGGCGCTGGTTCGTGACCAGTTCTTCATCCTCAAGCTGGATCGTCAGGCGGCTTTGGACGCCTTGCCAGCCTTGCTCCACGGTCAGAGCGATGCCCAGATCGACGAGCATCTGGCACATATCGAGCACGTGCTGGATGCCAGCGGTCCACTGAGCGAACACTCCCAGGAGCGCCTGGCAGTGGTCAAGGCTGCCTTCGATCGGGCGCGTCCGTCGGCTAGTGCTCGAACCGAGGCACTGATGAGGCCCCGGTAGGAACAACGGGACGGGGCCATATAAGCGCCCGTGGACTCGATGGGAGAGTCACCCAAGCCGGCCTGGCGGCCGGATCGCGCAGCGGAGCTGCGCTCCCACGAGGGTGCGTAGCCTTATGGGGTGGTGGGAGCGCAATTCATTGCGCGATGGGAGTGTCACGAAGCCATGCAGGCGGCCTGGCGGCCGGATCGCGCAGCGGAGCTGCGCTCCCACCGCTTCCGGGGATGACTCGGGGCTATCGTGGGAGCGCAATTCATTGCGCGATGAAGGTGCCACTGAGCTTGCCTCGTCTAGGAGGTCCGCCCGGCGACCCAGTCGTTGGCATCGGGAATCCCGATGCTGACATCCTCTACAAGATAGGGCGAACTGATCAGAAAGTCGGCGCTGGCGGCGTTGCAGGCCACGGGAATGTTCCACAGCGCTGCCAGGCGCAACAACGCCTTGACGTCGGGGTCATGGGGCTGGGGAGCGAAGGGGTCCCAGAAGAAGATCAGCAAGTCGAGGCGCTGTTCGGTGATCAGCGCACCTATCTGTTGATCGCCCCCCAGCGGCCCGCTCATCAGGCCTTCCACCTCAAGTCCCAGCTCGTTGGAGACGCGCCTGGCGGTGGTGCCTGTCCCGATGAGTCGATGGCGGGCCAAAGTTTCGCGCCAGCGCTTGGCCCAGTCCAGCAGTTCGCCTTTCTTACCGTCATGGGCGATCAAGGCGATGCGCTTGCATGCCGGGAGCGTACGTGTCGTCTGCTGGCCGGGGCGTTGTTCGCTCATAGGCTTATCGCACCTCGAGGATCTTCAGCGTATTGGTGCCGCCGTGGGCGTTCATGTGATCGCCGCGGGTCAGGATCATCAGGTCGCCCGCCACCGTGATGCCGCGCTCCTTGAGGATCGCCACGGCCTTCTCGTCGAGTTCGTCGGCCGCCATGTCGCGGGTATCGAACAGCAGCGAGACCACGCCGCGGTACAGCGCCATGCGCCGCTGGGCGATGGGGCTGTGGGCCAGGCCGACGATCGGCAGCCCCGAGCGGATGCGCGAGGCGATCAGCGGCGTGTAGCCGGTGGCGGTCATGCAGGCGATCGCCGCCACGCCCTCGAGGTGGTTGGCGGCGTACATCGCCGACAGCGCCACCGTCTCGTCGATCTTCGAGAAGCCCTCGTGGATGCGGTGCCCCGATTCCTGGGCGATGCGCTCGCGCTCGGCGCCCAGGCACAGGCGGTGCATGGCCTCGACGGTCTCCACCGGGTAGTCGCCGGCGGCGGTCTCGGCGGAGAGCATCACCGCGTCGGTGCCGTCGAGCACGGCGTTGGCGACGTCGAACACCTCGGCGCGGGTCGGCAGCGGAGCGCCGATCATCGACTCCATCATCTGCGTCGCGGTGATCACCGCACGGTTGAGGGTGCGGGCGCGCTTGATCAGGCGCTTCTGCACGCCGATCAGCTGGGCGTCGCCGATCTCCACGCCAAGATCGCCGCGAGCCACCATCACCGCCTCGCTGGCCTCGATGATGGCGTCGAGGGTCGCCGCGTCGGCCACCGCCTCGGCGCGCTCGATCTTGGCCACCAGGCCGATCTCGGCGCCGGCCGCGCCGAGCAGCGCGCGAGCTTCCTGCATGTCGGCGGCCGAGCGCGGGAAGGACACGGCGAGATAGTCGACGCCGATGTCGACGGCGGTCTTGAGGTCGGCCTTGTCCTTGTCGGTGAGCGCCGCGGCGGAGAGCCCGCCGCCCTGCTTGTTGATGCCCTTGTTGTTGGACAGCTTGCCGCCGACCACCACGCGGGTGTGCACGGCGGCGCCGTCGATGCGTTCGACCTCGAGCACCAGGCGGCCGTCGTCGAGCAACAGGCGATCGCCGGTGGCGACATCGGCGGCGAGCTGCTTGTAGTCGCAGCCCACGCGTTCCGCGGTGCCGGCCTCGCCGTCGAGCGCCATGTCGAGGATGAAGGCCTGGCCCTCGGCCAGCGTCACCGCGCCGTCACGGAAGCGGGCGATGCGGATCTTGGGGCCCTGCAGGTCGCCCAGCGCCGCGACGCTCTTGCCCAGGCGCTCGGCGATCTCGCGTACCCGGGCCAGGCGGCGGCGGTGGTCGTCGGACGAGCCGTGGGAGAAGTTCAGGCGCACCACGTCGACCCCGGCGGCGATCATGGCCTCGAGCACCCCCTCGCGGTCGCTGGCCGGGCCCAGGGTGGCGACGATCTTGGTGCGGCGGACGGGGTCGTGAAGGGGATACGACATGGAAATCTCCTGTAGTGTTTCTATTAGGGTTATAGATGAAGGGCCGATATGACAAACCTGATGTCGTGTAGTGGGTTCGACATGATGTAGTGATTTTACTACATCATAGTACACCACGCCTTGGCTCGATGGAAAAGTCTAGTGACATGTCGCCATCAACGCTGTCATGGCACGCTCTGGTGGAAGATGCCGAGCCGGTTTCCAGCTTGCGTGAATAAAGGACTGAGGGCTAGGGTCACTAAGCGAGCGGAGCGAGATGACTGGCGCCAAGCTGGAGGCTGGGGTAGGGTAGGCGCATTTTTCGCCCGGCGGGAACGCTGGGAGTCGAACAGCTAGGCGCAGGTCGTGTGACCGGTGCCATGAGGAAAGTGGAGCACTATGGGCAAGTCACTGGTCATCGTCGAGTCACCGGCCAAGGCCAAGACGATCAACAAGTATCTCGGCAACGATTTCATTGTGAAGTCGAGCGTGGGTCATATCCGTGACCTGCCGACCAGCGGCTCGGGCAAGACGACTTCCGATCCCAAGGAGCGTGCCCGGCAAGCGGCGGCGACGCGCAAGATGTCAGCGGAAGAGAAAGCTTTCTATCGGCAGCAGAAAGCGTGGGACCAATTGATCCGACGCATGGGTATCGATCCCGAGCACGGCTGGAGTGCCCAGTACGAGATTCTGCCTGGCAAGGAGAAAGTCGTCGCCGAACTCAAGAAGTACGCTGCCAAGGCCGATGCCGTCTATCTGGCAACGGACTTGGACCGTGAAGGGGAAGCGATTGCCTGGCACCTCAAGGAAACCATTGGCGGCGAGGATGAGCGTTACAAGCGGGTGGTATTCAACGAGATCACCAAGAATGCCATCCAGGAGGCTTTCAAGGATCCCGGTGCGCTGAACATCGAGCGCGTCGAGGCTCAACAGGCGCGGCGCTTCCTCGACAGGGTCGTGGGCTTCATGCTGTCGCCGCTGCTATGGAACAAGATCGCCAGAGGGCTCTCCGCTGGTCGGGTGCAGTCGGTAGCGGTGCGCCTGATCGTCGAGCGCGAGCGAGAGATCCGTGCCTTCGTTCCCGAAGAGTTCTGGGAAGTGCATGCGAACCTGGTGCCTGGGGACGGGGCGGGTAAGGCGAAAGCCGAGCCGGTACGCTTCGAACTGGTGCGCCAGGATGGCAAGGCATTCCGACCTACTTCCGAGGCAGAGACTCTCGAGCGCATCGCGGCGCTCAGGCAGGCCAGCCTCAAGATCACCGCCAGGGAAGACAAGCCGACTCGCTCCAAGCCTGGTGCACCCTTCATTACCTCGACGCTGCAACAGGCTGCCAGCGGGCGCCTGGGATTCTCGGTGAAGAAGACCATGACCCTGGCTCAGCGGCTTTACGAGGCGGGTTACATCACCTATATGCGTACCGATTCCACCAACCTGTCACAGGATGCGGTGGCGTCGGCACGCAGTCATATCGAAAGTGAATACGGCAAGCGCTACCTGCCGGAAGCCCCTAACCGCTACACCAGCAAGGCGGGTGCACAGGAAGCTCACGAGGCGATTCGGCCCTCGGACGTGGAGCGCAAGGCAACTGATCTGTCAGGTATGGAGCGCGATGCAGAACGCCTCTATGAGTTGATCTGGCGTCAGTTCGTGGCCTGTCAGATGACACCGGCTGAATACCTCTCCACTACTCTGACCGTGGAAGCCGGGGACTACGAACTCAAGGCCAAGGGCCGGGTGCTCAAGTTCGACGGCTATACCCGGGTGATGAAGCCGGCCGGCAAGAAGGATGAGGACCAGTCGCTGCCCGACTTGGACGAAGGCACGCCGATGACACTCGAGGAACTCGAACCTCGACAGCACTTTACCAAGCCACCGGCACGCTTCACTGAAGCCAGCTTGGTCAAGGAACTGGAGAAGCGCGGTATTGGCCGCCCTTCGACCTATGCCTCGATCATCTCCACCATCCAGGATCGTGGCTACGTCAAGCTGGAGAACCGGCGTTTCTATGCCGAGAAGCTTGGCGATGTCGTTACCGAGCGCCTCAAGGAGTCGTTCAGCGATCTGATGGATTACGGTTTCACCGCGCGCATGGAGGACAGCCTCGACGAGATCGCCGAAGGCGAGCGCGATTGGAAAGCGTTGCTCGACAGCTTCTACGCCGAGTTCAAGAAGCAGCTGGAGCATGCCGAGAGCGAGAATGGCATGCGGCCCAATCAGCCGGTGGCGACCAATATCGACTGCCCGAGTTGCGGGCGCAAGATGCAGATACGCACGGCTTCCACTGGCGTTTTCCTGGGTTGCTCGGGTTACAACTTGCCACCCAAGGAGCGTTGCAAGACTACCATCGACTTGATTCCCGGTGAGGAGGCGGTAGCCGCCGACGCCGACGAGGAAGCCGAAGCCGTGGCCCTGCGCGCCAAGCATCGCTGTACCAAGTGCGGTACTGCCATGGACAGTTATCTCATCGATGAATCGCGCAAGCTGCATATCTGCGGCAACAGCCCTGACTGCGATGGCCATGAGGTCGAGAAGGGACGGTTCAAGATCAAGGGCTACGAGGGGCCGACGCTGGAGTGCGACAAGTGTGGCTCGGAGATGCAGTTGAAGTCCGGTCGTTTCGGCAAGTACTTCGGCTGTACCAACGATACCTGCAAGAACACACGCAAGCTGCTGAAGAGCGGCGAGGTAGCGCCGCCCAAGATGGATCCGATCCCCATGCCGGAGCTGGCCTGCCAGAAGGTCGATGATCACTATGTGCTGCGCGATGGTGCCAGTGGCTTGTTTCTGGCCGCAAGTCAGTTTCCCAAGAATCGCGAGACGCGCCCGCCCTTGGTTCGTGAGCTCAAGGCGCATGCCAGGGAATTGCCCGACAAGTATCGTTTCCTGCTCGAGGCCCCTAGCGAGGATCCGGATGGTCGTCCGGCGCAGATCCGCTTCTCGCGCAAGACCAAGTCGCAGTACGTGATGACCGACGAGGATGGCAAGGCCACTGGCTGGCGCGCTATCTTCGAAGATGGCAAGTGGCAGGTGGAGGATAAGCGCAAATGACGCCCCGAGGCCGCACCAACCAGTTGCTCTACCAGGCCGAGTTATTGCTCGATACGTCCGTTGTCGATGATGAGCACGCCATGTCGCGGCGAATGGCCCGTGAAGAGGGCGCTCTGGCACTTGTCGAGCTGGCGTTGAATTCGGCGCTGCGCGAGTTGACCGAGCACGCCATGCTGGAGCGTCATGACTGGCATGAGCTTCTGGGCGAAAACGATCGCCGCCTGGCTGAACTCGAGCGGTTGCGTGAGCTGGCCAGGCGCGACGACAGCTGGTTGGCGGTACTACTGCGGCGGTTGGAAGCCCTGCATGACGTGGACGGAGCCGCTCAGCGCGAGTCGGTGGGATCGCCGGCGCTGATCTCCACGGCCGAACGACTTTCGCTTGCCGATGAGCTCAAGTGGTGTGTCCGGGAGTTCAAGCATGAGCTGGCCAGCATGCGTGAAACCAGCTTCGAATGGTGACGCCTTGGCCGACGAGGTGATAGGCTAGTGGCAAATGACAGCGACCATGGCCGGTTACCGTGGTCGTTTTTTATTGCTGTACTCTTTGTTCCCGATTCAGGGGGAGTCCCCGATGTCCGATACCGCGATTCTGGAAATCGTCGAACTTGCAGATGGTGAGATCGTCTTGCGGCCCGCAGAAGGAGAGGGGGAGCCCTTGATGCGCATTCGCTTCTCCGACGAGGCTGCCGGCTTGTTGCGTCAGAGCCGCTTCGAAGTGGCGCAGGAGATGATCGATCATGCCATCACTCGCAGCAAGCTGTGGCAGGAAGAGAGCGAGGATCAGGGGTTTCCCGCCACCGTACATTGATGATGACGACAGTCACTCTACCTCGCCCGGGATGCTCGGGCGGGGTTTTTTGTGCCATGCCGACAGGTAAAGGTGTTCACCGCCGACGAGCGGTGGGCGGCCCCGTCACCGGGCGTTCATGGGTGCCCTTGAGTCAGTAGCAAGGTTACGTAGATTTACAAAAAGAAAAGTATGGAGAGTGGTGTTAACAAAAGAGCTGGTGTAGTGATTAGTAGTAACTGATCTGTAAGACACCGACTTGTTGGTGAGCCGGATGGGTCACTCGGCGAGAGACAGCATCTGAGCGATAGCCCGGCAGAATGACAAGGATAGCAGGGGAAGCGAATGGCGGTGCTCTTCACTAGCCCGATATCGGAGGATCGGCGATCTTTTGGATGGCGATCCTGGCCAGCCCCGCTCCGGCATGTCGCTTGCGGTGGCGCCTTACTGGCTCTGTTGGGGGCCGGCACCCTGGCGGTCTATCTGACCGGTGGCACAACCTATTCTTATCCCTATCTGATGCTGGTTCCAGTCCTGCTTGCTGCCGCCTGGTACGAGTTGCCCGGTGCCTTGGTCGTGGCTATGGCCGCGGGGTTGTTGATGGCAGCCATGCCGCTGGATGTAGCCGATGGCACATCTCAGGCCCCGTCCAACTGGCTGATTCGTCTCGGGCTTTATCTCGCGTTGGGGGCCATTGCCGGCTGGTTGTTTCATCTCTTGCGCAAGTCGAGCGAAACACGTGAAATCGTGGCGCGTACCGATCCACGTTCGGGGTTGCCCAATCCGATCGCTTTGAAGGAGGATCTGGCCGACTGGTTGGCCGCATCCCGGCGGCATGGCACGTCTGTAGGGCTGATTCTGGTGCGCATCACCGATATCACCGATGTGCTTGAAGCCATGGGGGCGGATGCTTCCGACGAACTGGTGTCGGCGATCAGTGAACGGCTATCTTGCGAGGTTCCGGAGGTGGAGGGTATTTACCACTTCAATACAGCGGAATTGATGCTGGTACTGAGCGATATCGCCCACGATGAGCTAGAGAGGATCGCACGACGCTTGGCCGAGGTGGGAGAAGATAACCTGGTGGTCCAGGATGTGCCCATGCGCGCGCAACTGGTGCTGGGTAGCAGTTTGCAACAGGCCAGGGACACGCAGCCCGACGACCTGATCCATGAAGCGCGCATCGCCATGTTTGCCGCGCTCGAGAAGCAGCGCTTCCATTGCCACTTTTCTCCTGCCTTCAAGCGGCGCACGGTACAGACGATCAAGATGATTTCGCAAGTACGGCGTGGCCTGGAACAAGGAGAGTTCGAGCTCCACTATCAGCCCAAGATCCGCCTGCTCGATGGTCGTGTCTGCGGGTGCGAAGGACTGATCCGTTGGCGCGATGGCGAGGGAGGGCTGATTTCTCCCGGGTTGTTCATGCCCAAGGTTGAAAACACCACCCTGATCGCACCGCTGACCCGCTTCGTCGCTAGTGAGGCCTGTCGATTCGTCGCTGACGATCCGGGAAGCGTCAGTATCAATTTCTCAGTGCGCAATCTATTCGATGAGGAGTTGCTGCACATGCTCCAGGACATGGTCGAGGAGCATCGCATAGCACCGCAGCGTCTGGAGATCGAGATTACCGAGAGTGCCCTGATGCAGGACCTTGGCGCTGCCAAACGAGCGATCGAGCGCATGCGCTGCCATGGGATCGGCGTGAGCATCGACGACTTCGGCACCGGGTTTGCCTCATTCAATTACCTGAGGCACTTACCGATCACCGGGCTCAAGATCGACCGAGCCTTCGTCAATGGCCTGGAACTCGATGAACGGGCGCGCAAGCTGATCGCTTGCATGATCGATGTGGGGCATGCGCTCGATCTAGTGGTTACGGCAGAAGGCGTGGAGAATGCGATGCAGCGCGATATCCTCCGCGAGTTGGGCTGTGACCAGGCACAAGGTTTTCTCTACGCCCCGGCACTGCCTTTGGACCGATACCATGAATGGCGCCGCGCCTATGCGGCTTGTCAGGGAAATTCTTTCGGTTAGGCTCAAAAGAAAGATCGACTCGAAGGGGGAGTAGAACGATGCCTGACGCATCACGGTTTCAGGCAGCCATCGAACGGCTCGATGGCTTGCACCGCGAGGATCCACGGCTAGTAGAAGTGGAAGGGCAGCGCATTCCCTACGAGCAGCTCTATGCCCGGCGCATGAGCGAATGGCTGGAGCGGGTGGCGCCACAGGCCAGCGAGGCGCTGCGTCTGGCGGTCCGTGCACAGCACCTGCAGCGTTGGCGTATCCCGCGCGACGACTATTCCCGTGACCGTGCCGGTTATCTGGCCTGGCGTCGTGACTTGGGACGTCGTCAGGCTGAGCAAGCGGCCGAAGTGCTGGCCGACGTCGGCTACGACGAGGCGACGTGCGAGCGTGTCGCTGCCTTGATCCGCAAGGAGAATTTGCGCCGCGATGCCGAGACCCAGGCACTGGAGGATGTCGCCTGTCTGGTCTTTCTGCAGTATTATTTCGCCGATTTTGCCAAGGAGCATGACGAGGCCAAGCTGCTACGCATCGTGCGCAAGACCTGGAACAAGATGTCGGCGCGAGGACATGAGCTGGCAGAGACCATTACGCTAGCTCCCGCGCACAAGGCGTTGGTGCAACGCGCACTGGCCTGATTAGGTCATCACCTTCCCGATTGGTGGCTTCCGGTGATGGCATCTCAAAACCAGCGGGGAAATATGCAAATAGTATGGCGGGGTGAAGGGCCTAATGTCAGGGTGTTGGATTTGGCGCATGTGGTCGTTGCGGAAAAACGTTGTATGTTGAGTCATGATAAGGTATGAAATCGCCGCAACCTACCGGAGACGTAGCACGCATGAGCCGCCTGAGAAATTTGTTGCTGGTCTGGGCATTGGCCGTCATGCCGGCGTTGGGAGCCCAGGCCAATCTACACCTGCACGGACCCGATGAACTATGGCTGTTGATAGATGACGAGAGTGCCACATTACACGTCTACCGGGGGGAACGGGAGGTCGAGCGTTTCTTTCCGATATCGCTTGGCCAGCGAGGCGCCGCCCCGCTCCGGGTCAGGGGAGACAAGCAAACTCCAACCGGTGAATTTCGTATCAACAGGTTCAATTTCAAAAGTCGTTTCCATATTTTCCTGGGGCTCAACTACCCCACCCCATGGCATGCACTCGATGCCTTGAATGCCGGTATCATGAGCCAGCAGGAATACGAGGATTACTTCGCCTATCTGCGACGATATGGGCGGCCACCGCAGGATACGGTGTTGGGAGGCGATATCGGGATTCATGGTATCGGCAAGGGAGATCCTTCGATCCATGAGCGCTTTCATTGGACCGAAGGTTGTATTGCCGTGACCAATGAACAGATCGAGCGATTGGCGGGTCTCGTTGAAGTTGGCACTCGCGTGGTGATCCGCTAGGCTCAGTTACAGAAAAATGCTGTTTTCTAGGTAGACAAGGCACCCATGTCTATAATAAAACAGCGTTTGACTTCATGGCTTTCCAGTCGAAGTCATGGCAAGAAGAACCTGCACCTGCAGGACGCCTGTTTGACACCAGGCACAACCCAAGCTGAACCAAGGAAGTCTCTCAAGGAGAACATCATGACTCTCAAGAACACTCTTAAGCTTTCTGCCGCTGCCGCCTCTCTGGCCATTCTGGCGGGCTGTGCCACCAACAGTGCCCTGGAAGAAGTGCGCATGACTGCCGAGTCTGCCCAGTCTGACGCTACTCAAGCCCTGAATACCGCCAACCAGGCGCAAAGCACTGCCAACCAGGCGCAGCGTGATGCTCAGGCGGCTCTGCAGATGGCTCGAGAGAACCGCGAGCAAATGAACCGCATGTTCGAGCGCTCCATGCAGAAGTAAGGGATCGCCATATGCTGCCGGTGTGCATCGAGGCTGGATGCCCATCGGCGATGCGATAGCAAAAGACCCCGCTGAAGCGGGGTCTTTTGTTACACGTTGGTGAAGATGAAATTCACGAAATTGTCTCGATCCGATGCGCTAGTTCCACGGTCGCCTCGGTGTCGAGTTCGCGGTAGATATCCACTGGCTCGGCTTCGGGAGTCGGCTCGCGTAGCACGGCTTGCAGTCGACCTGTGGGAGCCTCCACGGCTTGCCTTACGCGGGCATAGTCCACCGGCGGTTGCTCGTTTCCGAACGTCTTGGAGAGAACATCCAAGGCGCTGATCAGCGGTTCGACACTGCCTTCCTTGTCTCCCAGCAACGGGTAGGACTGCACGTAGAGTTCTTCGTTCTCCCAACCTGCCTTGAAGGGTTCGTTGATCAAGGTGACTTGGGTACCGCTGGGAACGCGCTCGAACAACGACTCGATATCCTCGGGCAACATGCGTATGCAACCACGACTGACTCGCATGCCCACACCCGCTGGGCGATTGGTGCCATGGATGAGGTAGCTGGGGATATTCAGCAGGATGGCGTGCCGGCCCAAGGGGTTGTCGGGACCCGGAGGCACGATTGTCGGAGCTGGTTCGCCACGTGCGGCGGCTTCCTTGCGCATCGATTCAGGCGGCGCCCAGGCGGGATCCTTGACCTTTACGGTGGTCTTGAACGTCCCCAGCGGCGTCTCGAAGCCTTCACGACCGACGCTGATAGGGTAGGTTTCGACGATAGGTCTCTCGCCCTCGGCGGTCGGCGGGTAGTAGTAAAGCCGTAGTTCAGAGAGATTGATCACAATGCCTTCGCGTGGGCCGGGGGGAAGGATGAAGCGCGTCGGCACGAGCACCTCCGCCCCTTCGCCGGGATACCACATTCCCAGGTCGGGGTTAGCGCGGCGCATTTCCTCGAATCCCAGTCCGTAACGGTGGCCGATGTCGATCAGGGTGTCTTCTTCCTTGGCGATGACTGTCTTCATCTCGCCGATCACATCACCGTTTTCGGGCAGGTAGTAATGACCTTTGGGGAGGTCATTCTGATTCGCCTGTACCAACGGTGACAGCAGTAGCGCCGCCATCAGCATCGTGAGCATGGCCATGGCATGCTTGGCACGAGCGGCATAGTGGGGGAAAAAAGAAGTCTTCGTCATTGATCCATCTCTTGGCCTAAGCGGCCTCGGTTTTCCTGTTGAGTCGCGTCAGTAGCCCTTCGACTGCCTCGAAGCGAGCTTCCGGGTTATCCATGTCGGCCTCGAAGCGCAGGGTGTCCGCGCCTTCCAGCCGATAATGGGCCGGGTCCTGCTGGATGAGGGTGACCAGTGTCATAGGGTCCACGGCGGTGCCGGAACCGAAAATCACCCGCCCCCGTTCGGGGCCGGCCTCCAGGCGCGCAATGCCCAAACGTTCGGCACGCTGGCGCAGGCGCGTCTGGCGTATCAGCGTCTTGACCGATGCCGGCAGCAGACCGAAGCGGTCGATCATTTCCACCTGCAGTTCCTTGAGCTCGGCTTCATCGGTTGTGCTGGCAATGCGTTTATACATGATCAGGCGTTGTTGCACATCAGGCAGGTAGTCATCGGGGATCAGTGCAGGCAGGTTGAGGCTGATTTCCACACCCTCGTCCAGAGGCGCTTCGATATTGGGTGTCTTGCCGGCCTTGATTGCCTTAACCGCGCGGTCAAGCATCTGCATATAGAGACTATAGCCGATGCTTTCCATCTGGCCGCTCTGCTCATCGCCGAGCAACTCGCCGGCACCTCGGATCTCCATGTCGTGACTGGCTAGCGTGAAGCCGGCCCCGAGATCCTCGGCCTGGCCGATGGCTTCCAGACGCTTCACGGCATCCTGGGTAATCGCCTGGGGAGGCGGTGTGAGCAGATAGGCGTAGGCCTGATGGTGACTGCGCCCCACGCGGCCACGCAACTGATGCAATTGGGCCAGACCGAATTTGTCGGCGCGCTCGATGACAATGGTGTTGGCGTTGGGAACGTCGATACCGGTTTCTATGATGGTCGAGCAGACCAGAACATTGAAACGCTTGTGATAGAAATCCGACATCACCCGCTCCAGACTGCGTTCGGGCAGCTGACCGTGGGCCACGCCAACGCGGGCTTCCGGTACCAGGTCACGTACCTTGGCGGCGGCGCTTTCGATGGTCTTGACCTCGTTATACAGGAAGTAGACCTGCCCGCCACGCAGGATCTCGCGCAGGATAGCCTCTTTGATCACCGGCTCGTTACGCTGCTGGACGAAGGTCTTGACCGAGAGGCGACGCGCCGGAGGCGTGGCAATGATCGACAGGTCGCGAATGCCGCTCATGGCCATGTTCAGGGTACGTGGAATCGGTGTGGCGGTCAGTGTCAGGATATCGACTTCGGCACGCAGGCTCTTGAGTCGTTCCTTCTGGGCCACGCCGAATCGGTGCTCCTCGTCGATGACCAGCAGCCCCATGTTGGGGAAGCGCATGTTCTTCGACAGCAGTTTGTGAGTTCCGATGACGATATCGGCCCGCCCGTCCTGGATACGCTTGAGGGCTTCGGCCTGCCCCTTGCCTCCGGTGAAACGCGATACCAGCTCGATCTGTACTGCCGTATCGGCGAAGCGGTCGCGGAAATTGTCATAGTGCTGTTGGGCGAGCAGGGTGGTGGGCACCAGTACCACGACCTGACATCCCGAATGCACTGCCAGGAAGGCGGCACGCATGGCAACCTCGGTCTTGCCGAACCCGACGTCGCCGCATACCACCCGATCCATGGGGCGGGGCGAGGTCATGTCGTGGATGACGGCGTGAATGGCCGCTTTCTGGTCGGGAGTCTCCTCGAAGGGGAAGCTACCGGCGAAGCGCGCATACTCCTCGACCGGCAAATCGCAGGCGAAACCTTCACGGGCTTCGCGGCGTGCATAGACGTCCAGCAACTCGGCGGCGGTATCGCGAATCTTCTCCGCGGCCCGCTTCTTGGCTTTGTCCCAATGGTCGGAGCCGAGCTTGTGCAATGGAGCGAGTTCGTCGCTGGCGCCGGCATAGCGCGAGATCAGGTGAAGGCTGTCCACCGGAACGTAGAGCCGTGCGCCATCGGCGTATTCCAGAGCCACGAACTCGGCTGCCTGGCCACCGGCTTCCAGGATCTCGAGCCCCAGGTAGCGACCCACGCCGTGAGTCTGGTGGACGACCGGTGAACCGGGGCGGAGTTCGGAAAGATGGCGGACGGCTAGCTCATTGTCGTCGGTCGCCTTCTCGCGTCGTCGGCTCTGGCGTACCACATCACCGAACAGCTCGGTTTCGGTGATGATGACAAGACTTTTCTCCGCTTCACCGGTTTCCAGCCATAGGCCGGCATCCAGTTCCCCCTCGGTAATGGCGAGCGGCGGGCCGTTGTCGATAAATGCTTGCCAACCTTCGAGATGCGGCAGCGTCAGGTGCAACGGAGCCAAGGTCTCTTCCAGGGCTTCGCGCCGGCCTCGAGATTCGGCGACGAACAGCACACAGCTATTCGTCTGCTGCTCGAGGAAGTGTCGTAGCGATGCCAGTGGTTGCTGAGCGCGGGCATTGATGGCTACCTGTGCCGGCGAGCGTGTCGTCGGCAGGTGGGCATGCAGATGCTCCTCTTCGTTGATCAGTTCGACCCTGGGGCGGCGCTTGATGGCGGCGAACACCTCGGATACAGGGATGAAGGCCTTATGCGGTGGGAGCAGCGGTCGCGTGGGATCGACGCCCAGATTGTCGTAGCGACTCTGAATGGCCGCCCAGTGGTGCTCGGCCGCTGCGTAGACGTCCGGCATCAGGGCCACGCGGGTGGCGTCGGCCAGGTGGTCGAACAAGGTCGCCGTTTCCTCGAAGAACAACGGTAGGTACTGCTCGAGCCCCGGTGAGGGAATACCCTTCAAGGCATCGTTGTAAAGTGGGCACTGGCGGGGATCGACGTCGAACAACGTCTCGAAACCCTCGCGGAAGCAGGCGATGGCGGAGCGTGACAGCGAATACTCGTGAGCCGGCAACAGTTCGATGGATTCGACTTTTTCGCGTGAACGCTGAGTGTCGGGGTCGAAATAGCGCAGGCTGTCGAGCTCGTCGTCGAACAGGTCAAGCCGCAGCGGCGCCTCGCTACCCATGGGGAAAAGATCGATCAGCGCGCCGCGCAGGGCGTATTCGCCGGGTTCGTAGACGGTTTCCACGGCACGGTAACCCGCCCGGGAAAGCGTCTCGCGAAAGCCTTCGCGGTCGAGGGTCATGCCGACCTTCAGCGTCAGCACCCGTCCGGCGATGTAGTCCACCGGTGCCAGGCGTTGCATCAGGGTATTGATCGGCACCAGCACGATGCCATCGTGGGCATCCTGCAGATCGCGTAGGGTTCGTAGTCGCGACGAGACGATGTCCTGATGCGGCGAGAAGCTGTCATAGGGCAGGGTTTCCCAGTCCGGGAACGGCATGACCGGCACTCGGGCAAAGAAACGCAGTTCGTTCTCCAGGCGTTGGGCCTGCGCGGTGTCGGCGGTGATCACCAGCAGGGGCGCATCGTCGGCCAAGCGTGACAACGCCAGGGCCGTGGCACTGCCTTGGGGCGCGCGCCAGTAGAGGGTGTCGCGCGTGCCGGAAGGGCGCGGCGGGTCGAGCGGTGAAAATTGAGGCATGTTGTCGGATCGTGTGGCAGACATTTAACGGCAGACGGCGATGATACCAGCCCTAAATTCATCTTGTAGTCAACCCCGTGATTCTGTAATTGCCTTACAGCGGGTGCGACTATCCAGCAATTGCGGCATTGCAATGACGGTCGGATAATAACAGCACATTATGCATGGATCGTCTCCTCGCATACCTGTGACCTGAACCGACCAAAAGAGGCTCCCCCCGTGACTCAGCAAACGCTTGAGACCGTCTTTGAGGAATGGCAAAGCAACGAAGCCCTTGCCGAAGAAATGATCCCGCTGCTGGGGACCCTGTATCGCAACTACAATATCGTTACGTCGCTGTTTGGTCGCTCGCTGATCAATCAATCGGTGATCCGTATCCTCAAGGATCACCGTTTCGTCAAGAAGGTCGAGGGGACCGAGCTTTCGGTGCGCGATACCTTCCCGCTCGTCAAGGCCATGGTCGACCTCAACCTGGGGCCAGCGCATATCGATGTCGGCAAGCTGGCGGTGGCCTTCAAGCATTCCGGCAGCAATGACGTCACGGCTTTTCTGAAGGCCGAACTCGCCGAAATCATCAACGGTCATGATACGAACGGCAACAACGGCGAACCCAAGGATGTGGTGCTTTACGGTTTCGGGCGGATTGGCCGTATCCTGGCGCGTATCCTGATCGAGAAGGCTGGCGGCGGCAATCTGCTGCGCCTGCGTGCCATCGTAGTACGCGGTCACGGCGACCTTGGCAAGGATCTGGAAAAGCGTGCCAGTCTGCTGCGTCGTGATAGCGTGCACGGCCCCTTCGCTGGCTCGATCACCGTCGACGAAGAGAACAGCGCCTTGATCGCCAACGGCAACTACATCAAGGTCATCTATGCCAATTCGCCCAGTGAGGTCGACTATACCGCCCATGGCATCGACAACGCCATCGTCGTCGACAACACCGGCCTATGGCGTGACGAGGAGGGTCTCGGTCAGCACCTGGCTTGCAAGGGCGTGTCCAAGGCCCTATTGACCGCGCCGGGCAAGGGCGATGTCAAGAACATCGTCTTCGGCATCAATCACGAGGATATCACCGGCGACGATCGCATCGTCTCGGCGGCGTCCTGTACCACCAATGCCATCGTGCCGGTTCTCAAGGCCGTCAACGAGCACTATGGCATCGAGCATGGTCACGTCGAGACAGTGCATGCCTACACCAATGACCAGAACCTGATCGACAACTACCACAAGGGCGATCGTCGTGGCCGTAGCGCGCCGTTGAACATGGTCTTGACCGAAACCGGTGCCGCCAAGGCGGTGGCGAAGGCGCTGCCCGAGCTTACCGGCAAGTTGACCGGCAATGCGATCCGTGTGCCGATCCCCAATGTCTCGATGGCGATTCTCAATCTTAACCTGCACAAGGATGTCGATGCCGAGGGCATCAACGATTACCTGCGGCGCATGGCGATCCACTCATCGATGCAGAAGCAGATCGACTATGTCGATTCGACAGAGGTGGTGTCCTCGGACTTCGTCGGTAACCGCCACGCGGGGATCGTCGATGCCAAGGCGACTATCGCCGATGGCAAGCATGTGGTGCTCTACGTCTGGTATGACAACGAGTTCGGTTATAGCTGCCAGGTGGTGCGCATCTTGCAGCATATGTCCAACGTCAGCTTCCTGGCCTTCCCCAAGGACCGTGACTAGAGTGCTAAGCGATAAGACTTAAGCCAAAAGGCAGCACGTCCGTAAGCAGGGAGTACGGTGCCGGTTCCCTGCTTACGGCGTGTCCTGCAAGGCGTTATCTCCTTCCAGCGCTGATTCAACGCATGCGCTCCATCTCCCTCCGCGACGCGGGGTTACGCGTCTGCGACCTAAGCTCATATGGCCTTTCGTTGCCTATGTCTTTATAATGCTCAGGATTTTTGGGAAGGTCCGGCATAGGTCGGGCTGTACTGCAAACTTCTGATAAGAAAAGCATTCGAATACCGTGGCGGCAGGCTGATACCGCTGGTATGTATCCTGCATGCCTGCACGTCTTTCGAAGACCTTTCCTAGCACATCAGATCCGATAACTGGGCGAGACTATGATCGAAGTCAAACGAGGCCTGGATCTCCCCATCACGGGGACGCCCGAGCAGCGTATCGAGGATGCGCGGCCGGTACGTCACGTGGCCATTCTTGGTACTGACTACGTCGGCATGAAGCCGACCATGGAAGTCCGGGAAGGGGACCATGTAAAGCTGGGCCAGTTACTGTTCACCGACAAGAAGATCGAGGGCGTGCGTTTCACTGCGCCGGCCGCTGGCGAGGTCGTGGCGATCAACCGCGGGGAAAAGCGTAAGCTGCTGTCGGTGGTGATCAAGATCGCGGATAATGAAGAAGCGGTCGAATTCACTGCCCATGGTCGCGACAAGCTGGAAAGCTTGGAGCGCCAGGCCGTGGTCGACCAACTCGTCGAATCCGGTTTGTGGACGGCACTGCGCACCCGGCCCTACTCGCGTACACCGGCACTGGACGGTACGCCGGAAAACATTTTCGTCACCGCGATCGACACCCATCCGCTGTGTGCCGACCCGGTTGGGATCATCAACGAACAGCCGGAAGCCTTCGAAGACGGCCTCAAGGTGCTCGCGCGCCTGACAGAGGGCAAGGTGTTCCTGTGCACCGCGCCGAACGCCAGTATCCCCGGCGGCGATGTCGACGGAGTCCAGGTCGAGACGTTCAGCGGCCCGCACCCGGCGGGTCTGGTCGGTACGCATATCCACTTCCTGTCGCCGGTGTCCCTGCATAAGCGCGTTTGGCATATCGGCTATCAGGACGTTATTGCCTTCGGCAAGTTGTTTGCCCAGGGCAAGCTGGATGTCAGTCGCGTGGTCGCCGTGGGTGGCCCGCGAGCCGAGAAGCCGCGCCTGTTGCGTACACGCCTCGGCGCCAGCATCGACGAACTCCTCGCCGGTGAAGTGGTCAACCCGGATGATACGCGAGTGATTTCCGGCTCCGTGTTCGCGGGACACACCGCGGAAGGCAGTCTCAAGTTCCTGGGGCGCTTCCACAATCAGTTCAGCCTCATCGAAGAGGGCAACAAGCGTGCCTTCATGGGATGGCTGTCGCTAGGTACCAATCGCCACTCGGTGATGGGTATCTATCTGTCGAAGATTTTCGGCCTGCGCGATTATGCGCCGGATACCTCGACCAATGGGTCGGAGCGCGCCATGGTGCCGGTGGGCGTCTACGAAGAAGTCATGCCGTTGGATATCCTGCCCACCCAGTTGCTGCGCTCGCTGATCGTCGGCGATATCGAGGTTGCCATGCAGCTTGGTTGTCTGGAGCTGGACGAAGAGGACCTGGCGCTGTGTACCTACGTTTGTCCCGGCAAGTATGAGTACGGCCCCATCCTGCGCGATAACCTGACCATGATCGAGAAAGAGGCCTGATGATGGGTATCCGACAGACACTCGACAATCTCGAACCGCACTTTCACAAGGGCGGTAAGTACGAGAAGTTCTATCCGCTGTACGAAGCGGTCGACACCATCTTCTATTCGCCGCCCAGCGTGACCAAGACCACCGCCCACGTGCGCGATGGCATCGACCTGAAGCGCATCATGATCACCGTGTGGGCGTGTACCTTCCCGGCGATGTTCTTCGGCATGTGGAATGCGGGTTGGCAGGCCAACATGGCCATCGCCGAAGGCTACGGCTCCATGGACGGCTGGCGCGAGGCGATCACCATGCTGCTTGCTGGCGGCCATAACGTCGACAGCGTGTGGGCCAACTTCGTGCTTGGCGCGACCTACTTTCTGCCCATCTACCTGGTGACCTTCGTGGTCGGTGGCTTCTGGGAAGTGCTGTTCGCCGTGAAGCGTGGCCACGAGGTCAACGAAGGTTTCTTCGTCACCTCGGTTCTCTATGCGTTGATTCTACCGGCGACCATCCCCTTGTGGCAGGTGGCGCTGGGCATCACCTTCGGCGTGGTGATCGGCAAGGAAATCTTCGGCGGCACCGGCAAGAATTTCCTCAACCCGGCGCTGACCGGCCGTGCTTTCCTGTACTTCGCCTATCCGGCGCAGATCTCCGGCGATGCGGTATGGGTCACCGCCGATGGCTACACCGGTGCCACTCCCTTGTCCGTGGCGTATCAGGACGGCATGGCTGAGCTCATGGGGCAGTGGAGCTGGTGGGATGCCTTCCTCGGTTACATTCCCGGCTCGATCGGTGAAACCTCGACCTTGGCGATCTTCATCGGCGCCGCGGTGTTGTTGTGGACCAAGATCGCTTCATGGCGAATCATGCTCGGGGTATTCCTCGGCATGGTGGCCACCAGCGCCTTGTTCAACCTGGCCGGTTCAGATACCAACCCGATGTTCGCCATGCCGTGGTATTGGCATCTGGTGATCGGTGGCTTCGCCTTCGGCATGGTGTTCATGGCCACCGACCCGGTATCGGCTTCCATGACCAATCCGGGGCGTCTGGTCTTCGGCATACTGATCGGTGTGATGACCGTGCTGATTCGTGTCGTCAACCCGGCATTCCCCGAGGGCATCATGTTGGCAATCCTGTTCGCCAACCTGTTCGCGCCGTTGATCGATCATTTCTTTGTCCAGGCCAACATCAAGCGTCGCTTGAAGCGGACCGGTGAATTGGCCGAGGAGAACGCCTGATGGCTGAGAGAAACAACGATACCATCAAGAAGATCCTGATAGTGGCGTTCGCGCTGTGCATCGTGGCTTCGGTGATCGTTTCCACCGCCGCTGTCGCCTTGCGTCCGCTACAGATAGCCAATCAGGAGGCCGATCGCAAGACCAATATCTTGCGAGTGGCCGACATTTACGAGCCGGGCGTCCCGATCGATGAGCAGTTCAGCGTGGTGACCCCACGTGTGGTGGATCTGCGCACCGGCGAATATACCGACGAGTTCGATCCGGAAACCTTCGACAGTTTCCAGGCCGCTCGTGACCCGGCGGCGTCCCGTACACTCTCCGGTGGACGCGACATTGCCGGCTTGAGCCGTCAGGAACTCTATAGCACGGTGTATCTGGTAGGCGATCCGGACAATCCCGACCAGATCGTGCTGCCGATCCGCGGCCAGGGGCTGTGGGGATTGATGCGCGGCTTCCTGGCTGTGAAAGGCGACGGAAACACCATTACGGGGATCACCTACTACGAGCATGCCGAAACCCCAGGGCTCGGCGGTGAGGTGGAAAACCCGCGCTGGCAGGCTCAATGGGAAGGCAAGAAGATCTTCGCCGAGAGGGACAGCGTCACCCCGGCCATCCGGTTGGTGAAGGGTGGAGCCAGCGGTGAGACGGAAGTCGATGCCCTCTCGGGTGCTACCCTGACCAGCCGAGGGGTAACCAATATGTTGCAGTTCTGGTTGAGCCCCGAGGGGTTCGGTGAATACCTGGCTCGCTTCCGTGACGATGTCACACCGGATGAAGCCGCCGAAACGACACCAGACTTCGACGACGTAGAAGGAGCCTGAACATGTCTGCAGTAACTCCCAAGGGCGTCCTGGTCACGCCGGTCTTCAAGAACAACCCGATCGCGCTGCAGGTGCTGGGGATCTGTTCGGCTCTGGCGGTGACCACCAGCATGAGTGTGTCGCTGGTCATGACGCTGGCGGTGATCGCGGTCACGGCATTCTCGAACCTGTTCGTGTCGTTGATCCGGCATCACATGCCGTCGTCGATTCGCATCATCGTGCAGATGACCATCATCGCCTCGCTGGTAATCGTGGTCGACCAGATCCTCAAGGCCTACGCCTACGAGATCTCCAAGCAATTGTCGGTGTTCGTTGGCCTGATCATCACTAACTGCATCGTGCTGGGCCGCGCCGAGGGCTTTGCCACCCAGAACCCTCCGCTGCTGTCCTTCCTTGACGGTATTGGCAACGGCTTGGGCTATGGCTTCATCCTGATGGTGGTGGCCTTCTTCCGCGAGTTGCTCGGCGCCGGCAGCGTATTTGGTTTTACCGTCCTGGCACCGGTGCAGGATGGCGGCTGGTACATGCCCAATGGCTTGCTGCTGCTGCCGCCGTCGGCGTTCTTCATCATCGGCCTGATCATCTGGACGCTGCGTTCGCTGAACCCTGAGCAGGTCGAGGAGAACCAGTTCCAGATGAAAGAGAACACTCAACCCAAGGAGGCCGTGTAAGTCATGGAACATTACCTGAGCCTGTTCGTTGCCTCGGTATTCGTCGAGAACATGGCCTTGGCGTTCTTCCTGGGCATGTGTACCTTCCTGGCGATTTCCAAGAAGATTTCCTCGGCCTTCGGTCTGGGCATCGCAGTTATCGCGGTGCTGGCGATCACCGTGCCGGTCAACAACCTCATCCTCACCTATCTGCTCGAAGAAGGGGCCTTGAGCTGGACCGGGCTGGCCGGCGCCGAGAATATCGATCTGTCGTTCCTGGGCTACCTGAGCTACATCGGCGTGATCGCCGCCATCGTGCAGATCATGGAGATGATCCTCGACAAGTTCGTCCCCGTGCTCTACAACGCGCTGGGTGTGTTCCTGCCGTTGATCACCGTGAACTGTGCGATTCTCGGTGCCGTGCTGTTCATGGCTGAGCGCAATTACCAGTTCGGTGAGTCGGTGGTCTATGGCGTGGGTGCCGGGGTCGGCTGGGCGCTGGCCATCACCGCCCTGGCCGGGATCCGTGAGAAGCTCAAGTACAGTGACGTTCCGGCGGGCCTGCAAGGCCTGGGCATCACCTTCATCACCGTGGGGCTGATGTCACTGGGCTTCATGTCCTTCTCCGGTATCCAGCTCTAGGAATGCAACGATAGGAACCCGACATGGTTGATACAACTGTCATCTTGCTCGGCGTCATCATGTTCACCTTCATCGTCATTGCGTTGACGTTGGTGATCCTGGCCGCGCGTAGCAAGCTCGTCAGCAGCGGGGACGTCACCATCGAGATCAATGGTGACCCCGAGAATACCCTGACCACTCAGGCCGGTGGCAAATTGTTGCAGACCCTGGCCGCGAACGGCATCTTCCTGTCCTCCGCCTGTGGCGGCGGGGGCTCCTGCGCCCAGTGCAAGTGCCGGGTGGAAGAGGGAGGGGGCGCCATCCTTCCCACCGAGGAATCGGCGTTCACCCTGCGAGAGAAGAAGGATGGCTGGCGGCTGTCGTGCCAGGTGCCTGTCAAGCAGGACATGAAGATCGAGGTGCCCGAGGAGGTCTTTGGCGTCAAGAAGTGGGAGTGCGAGGTCATTTCCAACCCCAACGTCGCCACCTTCATCAAGGAACTCAACCTGCGCCTGCCCGAGGGCGAGAACGTCGACTTCCGTGCGGGCGGCTACGTGCAGCTGGTGGCGCCGCCGTACAACATCAAGTTCTCCGACTTCGATGTCGAGGAAGAGTATCGCGGGGACTGGGAGAAGTTCGACTTGTTCAAGCTCTCTCACAAGAACGACGAGGAAGTCATTCGCGCCTACTCGATGGCGAACTACCCCGAGGAGAGGGGCATCCTCAAGTTCAACATCCGTATTGCCACGCCGCCTCCCGGCACCAATCACCCACCGGGTGTGATGTCGACCTATGTCTTCAACCTGAAGCCGGGCGACAAGGTCACGGTGATGGGTCCCTTTGGTGAGTTTTTCGCCAAGGATACCGATGCCGAGATGGTGTTCATCGGCGGTGGTGCCGGCATGGCGCCGATGCGCAGCCACATCTTTGACCAGCTCAAGCGGCTCAAGACCGAGCGCAAGATCTCGTTCTGGTACGGCGCGCGCTCCTGGCGCGAGACCTTCTACAACGAGGAGTACGACAAGCTGGCCGAGGAGCATCCCAACTTCGAGTGGCACCTGGCGCTGTCCGATCCGTTGCCCGAGGACAACTGGACCGGCCCGACCGGCTTCATCCACAACGTGCTCTACGATATGTACCTCAAGGACCATCCGGCTCCGGAGGACTGCGAGTATTACATGTGCGGGCCACCCATGATGAATGCCTCCGTGATCAAGATGTTGATCGATCTGGGGGTCGAGCCCGAGAACATCATGCTGGACGATTTCGGCGGCTGATGCCTACCCCGTTGTCATCAGGGCCGGCCCTTAGGGTCGGCCCTGATCGCTTCACATTGCACGGTTCCCCCCGCATGCCGGCTGTCACTGTATCGCCACTATCCGAGGTGGACTGGAAAGACTGACCAAATTCCAAGTGAAACAAAACATTGGCGTTCCCTTCCTGTCGAATAAAGATGAGGGAGCAATAGGGAGAACACTATGACGATCTGGCTGCTGGTACTGGGCTTCATGCTGCTGCTCGTGGCGGCCATGGCTATAGGCGTCATCATGGGCCGCAAGCCCATTGCCGGCTCCTGTGGTGGCCTCAATAACCTCGGGATGAAGGAAGGCTGCGAAATCTGCGGTGGCAAGGACAAAGTCTGCGAAGAAGAAAACCGCAAGCGCGGCAAGGTCAGCGCACGCCGCCGCAGCGACGAGAACCGCGTTGCCGATCTTGGTTACGACGCCACGCGGAGATGATAGTGGCTTTGGATCGCGCAGCGGAGGTGCGCTCCCACCGCTTCGGGGGATGACTCGGGGCTATCGTGGGAGCGCACGGTCCGGCGCTCCGGTTCATTGCGCGATGGAAGTAGCCACCCAAGCCGGCCTGGCGGCCGGATCGCGCAGCGGAGCTGCGCTCCCACCGCTTCGGGGGATGACTCGGGGCTATCGTGGGAGCGCACGGTCCGGCGCTCCGGTTCATTGCGCGATGGAAGTAGCCACCCAAGCCGGCCTGGCGGTCGGATCGCGCAGCGGAGCTGCGCTCCCACCGCTTCCGGGGATGATTCGGGGCTATTGTGGGAGCGCAATTTATTGCGCGATGAAGCTGCGCCCGATCTCAGGCACTAACCATGTTGGAGCGGCTGTAGCCGTGATTGGCGGGGATAAGCACGGCCAATCATCGCAGGTTGGGGAAGCGAAAGAATTCAAAGGGACAAGCGAGGGAGCATCAACGACTCATGGCAGTCCATAATTACGACGTGGTGGTGATTGGAACCGGCCCTGCGGGGGAGAGTGCGGCCATCAATGCCGCCAAGCATGGCAAACGCGTGGCCATCATCGAAAAACAGCAAGCCGTGGGAGGCAACTGTACTCACTGGGGTACCATTCCTTCCAAGGCGCTTCGCCACCAGGTCAAGCAGATCATGCAGTTCAACACCAACCGCATGTTCCGCGATATCGGCGAGCCACGCTGGTTCTCCTTCCCCAAGGTGCTCGAGCGTTCCCGTGTGACCATCGACCAGCAGGTCGAGATGCGCACCAAATTCTATGCCCGCAATCGTATCGACCTGTTCTTCGGCGTGGCACGCTTCAAGGACGAACATACCCTTGTCGTGCGTGACAACCATGAAGGTGTCGAAGAGCTTACTGCCCAAAAGATCGTCATTGCTACTGGTTCGCGACCCTATCGTCCCGCTGATGTCAATTTTCGCCATCCGCGCGTCTACTGTTCCGACACTGTCCTTGGCTTGTCTCACACTCCGCGGAGCCTGATCATCTTCGGTGCCGGGGTGATCGGTAGCGAATACGCATCGATTTTCTCCGGGCTGGGAGTCAAGGTCGATCTCATAGACACCCGTGACCGCCTGCTGTCATTCCTTGACGACGAGATCAGCGACGCACTGTCCTATCACCTGCGCCAGCATGGGGTGCTGATCCGTCACAATGAGGACTACGAGCGCATCGAGGGTGACGAGTCCGGGGTGGTGGTATATCTCAAGTCCGGAAAGCGGCTGCGTGCTGATGCCTTTCTGTGGGCCAACGGTCGCACCGGTAACACAGATAATCTGGGGCTGGAGAATATCGGTCTGGAAGCCAACGGTCGCGGCCAGTTGCAAGTCGATGAACACTATCGCACCGACATCCCGCATATCTATGCCGTGGGAGATGTGATCGGTTGGCCAAGCCTGGCCAGTGCCGCCTACGACCAGGGAAAGAACGCCAGCGACGACTTGCTCGACGAGGAATTCCGCTTCGTCGACGATGTGCCGACCGGCATCTACACCATCCCCGAGATCAGCTCGGTGGGCAAGAACGAACGCGAACTCACCGAGGCCAAGGTGCCCTACGAGGTCGCCCAGGCGTTCTTCAAGGACACTGCCCGCGCCCAGATCACCGGGGATACCGTGGGCATGCTGAAGATCCTCTTCCACCGCGACACCCTGGAGATCCTCGGTATCCACTGCTTTGGTGACCAGGCCTCGGAAATCGTCCACATCGGCCAGGCGATCATGCAGCAGAAGGGTGAAGCCAACACCCTCAAGTACTTCATCAATACCACCTTCAACTACCCGACCATGGCCGAGGCGTACCGGGTGGCGGCGCAGAACGGTCTCAACCGGCTGTTTTGATGGTTTTTCTGTCGGGGCGCCCGTGGGCACGATGAAGAGGCCACCCAAGCCGGCCTGCCGGCCGGATCGCGCAGCGGAGCTGCGCTCCCACCGCTTCAGGGTATGACTCCTCGTGGGAGCGCAATTCATTGCGCGATGGGGCTGTCACGAAGCCATGCAGTCGGCCGGATCGCCGCCACGGCGGCTCCTACACGAAAATGTGCCGCTGTCCTGATTCAGCCCTTAGCCCTTGTACCGATATACCCGCAAACTCGGCAGAAACACCTCATCCTCCAATCGCTCGTCGCTGCGGCGGGCGCGGGTGCGCTTGTCATTGGGAAATGGCGGTGGGGTATTGTGGTCGGGGAGGCGTCCGTCGTCGCTGGGAATGAACAGCGGTAGTGCCACATTCATCGCCCGACGAAGGCGGCCATCAGCGAGCGGTTCGCGAAAGAATAGATTGGCACGCATCAGCGGAGCCTGTTTCTGTACCTGGGCCAAGGGTTCGCCATCGGGTATGCCCGCTAGGCGCTGGAGCTGGATACGGATATGCGGCGCTTCGTGATCCAGTGTCAGCAGCTTCTTTTCGGCGTCGCGCACTGAGAGTTTCTTGATCGAGCGTCCACTGGAATACCAGGCCAGGCGAACGCGAGATAGTGAGGCATCTGCTACCGGCAGGGCACGCCAGCATTGCTTGAGGTGGAGTCTTGCCAACCCCTGTCCGCGGAGATGGGTATGCAGTGCCGGGTGTCGAAAGGGAAGCACGGCCTTGAGTTCGGGAATCAACGCTGCGGCTTCCTGGCGGATACGGGCCAGGATATCGGCGAAATGCGCTTTGGCAGCATTAACGCTAGCGACGTGCTCTAGAAGTGGCTCATCGGCGGCGACCAGCCCCACGTAGCTGCGGGTCGCGCGGCCGTCCTGGCCATCCTGATACCAGAAGTCCAATAGCGCCGCACGCAGCCAGTCGGCGTCGGGGGTTGGGCTGTGCAACGCCCAAGCTGCTCCCGGGGACTCGCGATAGCGCGCTTCCAAGGCCTCGACACGTTCGATGATGTCGTCGAAAGCCGCTTCCAGCTCCGCCAACAGACGGTAGGCCGGCTTCATGACATTGGTCGCTTCACTCTTGTTGTCCACGTTCGGCACGCAGGATCATCTCATCGATGTCGGTCTCGTCCATGGCGGGTTCGCCTGCGATGCGGTGCGATTCGTCGGCCCAAGCGCCCAGGTCCAGCAGCTTGCAGCGTTTGGAACAGAAGGGGCGATAGAGATTCTCCTCGACCCACAGCACCTTGGTATGGCATTGCGGACAGGCGACTTCCAAGGGACGGGACGGCTGTTCTTGATTCATGGCTCTTCGACAGGTTGAAAGCGTACCGACAAGGATGCCCAATTACGCTTCCCCACACAACGCCCGATACTGACGATCCAGTTCGGCGACTTGTCGTTGCAGGGCGTCGAGGTCGCCGCTGTTGTCGAGGACATCGTCGGCGCGTGCCAGGCGCTCGCTGCGCGGCATCTGGGCTGCAATGATGGCACGGGCCTGCACCTCACCGACGTCGTCACGGCTGGCGGTACGGGAAATCTGCAGGGTTTCCGGGACATCGATCACTAGCGCCCGGTCCACCAGTTCATGCTGTCCGGACTCGAATAGCAAGGGGGAAACCAGCAGGTGGTAAGGGGCCGTATCGGCCCGCATTCGTTGCAGATGCTCCAGCAGGCGCTGGCGTATGCGAGGGTGTGTCACCAATTCCAGCCAGCGTCGTTCGACGCTATCGCGAAAGACGATGTCGCGCAGGGCACGGCGATCAAGCCGACCTTCCTCGGTGAGCACCCTGTCGCCATAGCGTGAGGCAATCTCGGCCAGTGCCGGCTCGCCAGGCTCGACGACTTCGCGTGCCACGTCATCGGCATCGATCCAAGAAATGCCATGCGTGGCGAAGGTTCGAGCCACCGTCGACTTGCCTGAACCGATGCCACCTGTCACACCGATGGTAAGCCGTTTCGTCATGTCAGAGCATTCCTTGATACCAAGCCATCAGTGGTGTTCCAGCGAGCAGGGCGATCCAGCCGGCCAGGGCCAGAAAAGGGCCGAAAGGCATCGGGGCACCGCGCAGGCGCGGGATGGCAAGTTGTGCGACGATCCCGACCAGAGCCCCGACACCGGCCGACAGCAACAACAGCAGCGGCAAGTGCTGCCAGCCCAGCCACGCCCCGAGCGCGGCCATCAGCTTGAAGTCGCCGTAGCCCATGCCTTCCTTGCCGGTGACCAGCTTGAACAGCCAGTAGAAACTCCACAGCACCACGTAGCCCGCCATGGCGCCAATTACTGCACTCTGCAGCATCAACGGCTGGAACAGCAACTGATACAGCAGCCCGCCCCAGAGTAGCGGCAGGGTGATCGCATCGGGAAGCAACTGGGTGCGAAAGTCGATGACAGCCAGGGCCAGCAACGCCAGGCACGCGGCAATGAGAAACAGCGAGGCGACACTCACGCCATGAATGGCCACCACCGACAGGGTAAGGGCACCACCGGCCAGCTCGATCAGCGGGTACTGGGGGCTGATGCGGGTGCCGCAATGGGCGCAGCGGCCGCGGCGCTTGGCATAGCTCAGCAGGGGGATGTTGTCGTGCCAGGCGATTGCCGCCTGACATCGGGGGCATTGCGAGCGTGGGGAAAGCAGGTTGAAGCGTGGCCGCTCCTCGGCCTCCAGCTCCAGTGCCTCGCGTGCCTCGGCCCGCCAGCCCTGCATCAGCATCACCGGCAGGCGCGTGATCACCACATTCAGAAAGCTGCCCAGGCAAAGCCCCAGCAGGGCCACCAGCGGCCACAGTAGGGCGGGTGGAAGTTCGCTAACGTTTATCAACAGCAGTCCTTGTCTTTCAACCCTGTATGGTCGGGTACATGCAGGGCTATAGGGCCGTGCCCAACTCGAAGATTGGCAAATACATCGACACTACCAGGCCGCCGACCAGTACGCCCAGCACCACGATGATAAAGGGTTCCAGCAGTGAGGTCAGGGCGTCGACCTTATTGTCGACCTCCTCCTCGTAGTAATCGGCCACGCGATTGAGCATGGCGTCCAGTGCCCCGGACTCCTCACCGATGCCGACCATCTGTACCGCCAGGGGCGGGAAGCGTTCGGTCAGGCGCATGGCGAAGTGCAACTGCTGACCGGCGGTAACATCCTCGCGAACCTGGCGGATGGCATGTTCGTAGACCTTGTTGCCGGCGGCGCCCGCTGCGGTGTCCAGTGACTCCACTAACGGCACGCCGGCGCCGAAAGTCGTGGCTAGGGTCCGCGAGTAGCGTGCCACTGCCGATTTGTCGAGGATATCGCCGATCACCGGGACTTTCAGCGACAGAGCGTGCATGCGATAGGCGAAGGTCTCGGAGTACCTGATGCCCTGTCGAGTGATGAGTGCCGTGATTACCAGCAGCCCGATGCCCCATAGCCAGTATCGCTGGGCGAATTCGGAGATGGTGATGGTTATCTGTGTCATGATCGGCAACTCGGCACCAAAGCCGTGAAACAGGTCCTCGAACTGTGGTACCACCTTGATCAGCAGCAATGCCGTGACGCTAATACCGATCGCGATTACCGCGGCGGGGTAATAAAGCGCCTTCTTGACTCGCCCCTTGAGCGATTCAATCTTTTCCTTGTGGCTCGCCACCCTTTCCAGCATACGATCCAACGAGCCCGATTGCTCACCGGCCTCGACCATGTTGGTAAACAAGCGGTCGAAGTGCTGAGGGTGCTTGCGCAGAGCACCGGCGAAACTCGAACCAGCGGCCACCTCGTTCATCAGCTCCTGTACCAAGGCGCTCATGGCAGGCTTCTTGAGACTTTCGGCCACTACCGAAAAGGCCTGCAAGACCGGCACCCCAGCACGAATCATGGTTGCCATCTGTCGGGCGAACAGCATGATGTCGCGGGGCGTGATCTTGCCCATGCCGCCGGTCAGTCCGCTCCGGCGCCGAATCGTCTTGACTACGATATTCTGGTCCGACAATTCGCGCTCAACCTCGGCCTTGTGGCCCGCGACAATCTCGCCGCTGACACGGCGGCCATTGGGTCCCTTGCCTGACCAGCGCCAGCGGTACAGCTTGATCCGCTGAGGCGTCCTGATCTGTTGATGTGCGGTCATGGTCGTTCCCTGCGTCTTTATGACGTCGTCTTATGTCTTTGGTCAATCCTTGGTGACACGGTTGATCTCCTCAAGACTGGTCACCCCCTGCATAACCTTCAGCAATCCACTTCGGCGCAGGTTTGGATGCCCTTCCTGGCGTGCCAGGGCGGCCAGTTCCAGGGCATTGCCCTGGCGCATGATCAACTGACTCATGGCATCGCTGATCGGTACCACGTCGTAGATGCCCACACGCCCTTTGTAGCCGAGGGTGCATTGGCGGCATCCCACCGGTTGGTAAATCGTCGCCTGGTCGATTTCCGCCTCGCTAAAGCCTTCCTCGAGCAGCGTCTCGCGGGGAATGTCAGCACGTTGGCGGCAGTGAGTACACAACTTGCGCGCCAGACGCTGGGCAATGATCAACGACACCGAACTGGCGATATTGAACGGTGCCACGCCCATGTTCTGCAGGCGCGTCAGGGTTTCCGCCGCCGAGTTGGTATGCACGGTGGATAGCACCAAATGGCCGGTCTGCGAGGCCTTGATGGCAATTTCGGCAGTCTCCAGGTCGCGGATCTCACCCACCATCACCACATCCGGATCCTGACGCAGGAAAGCGCGCAGGGCACTGGCGAAATCGAGGCCGATTCTGGGATGTACATTGACCTGGTTGACGCCAGGTATCTTGAGTTCCACCGGATCCTCGGCAGTAGAGATATTGCGTTCCGTGGTGTTGAGAATATTGATCCCGGTGTACAGCGTGACCGTTTTGCCACTGCCAGTGGGGCCGGTGACCAGGATCATGCCCTGCGGCTGGTCCAGCCCTCTCTCGTACATGCGCCGTTGTTCCGCGGTGAAGCCCAGGGCGTCGATACCCATGCGAGCGGAGGCTGGATCAAGAATGCGCAGCACGACTTTCTCGCCATACACGGTTGGTAGCGAGTTGACGCGGAAGTCGATGGAACGGCGCTTCGACAGCCGAAGCTTGATGGCGCCGTCCTGAGGCAGACGGCGTTCCGAGATGTCCAGCCGTGCCATGACCTTCAATCGTGCGGCGATACGAGCCCGCATACCGAATGGCGGGCGCGCTGCTTCCAGCAGGATACCGTCGATACGAAAGCGGACGCGAAAACTGGTTTCGTAGGGCTCGAAATGGATATCCGAGGCGCCACGTCGGATGGCATCGAGCAGGATCTTGTTGACGAAGCGCACTACCGGGGCATCATCACTGCCGGCGGTGATGGCGGTGTCGTTCTCGGGGTCGTATTCGTCGAACTCCAGTTCATCGAGAGCATCGGTGGCGTTTTCCAGACCATCGAGTATGGTGGCGTTGTCGAAGTGGGCGAGATAGTTCTCCAGTGCCGGGCCGAGTTGATCGACTGGGGCCAATACCCCATCCACGGAGAGCCCGGTAGCGAACTGCAGCTCGTCGAGCAAGGCTAGGGTCGACGGGTAGGGCACGGCTACTGTGAGATGATGCTCGTTGCGGTACAGCGGCATCACCGAAAGTTTGCGTAATACCTTTTCCGGGAACTCACTGGCGGGCGGTAAGCCTTCGAACCTGAGCGCGTCCAGGTCGATGATCGGTAAACCGTACTCCCAGGCGGCGGCAAATGCCGCCCGACGCGCGGTGACCAGCCCGTTCTCCACCACGTGCTGCATCAGTGAAACATCTTCTTCTCGCGCCTCTTGTTCGGCGCGGCTTGCCGCGAGCTCGGTAAGCACCCCTTCGGCCACCAATCGTCGCGACAGACCATACAGTCCGGTTCGGTTGGCGGCCACGGCCAGCGACGAGCCAACACCCTTGCCACGCGTTGAGTCGCAGGATGGTGCCTCAGCCTCGCGGGAGCCCACCGGTTGTGGCGTGGCATCTTGCATGACGGCTGTTCCCTGATAATCGGCCTTGCTCGACTCTGATTCTCGTTTCCAGTGCAGCAGGCTTCGTTATTGACTGTATTCTAGTCGTATTGCGTTGCAGTAAGTAGTCCGCCAATACCTGATGGATGTCAGGTTTTCAACGTCTTTTTTTGCTTTTGGTCGTTACTCAAGGGTGATGGAGGTGACTCGGCGCTTGGTAGCACTGTCATGATGTTAAATAATGTGTGCTTTTGTCACATAAAGTCACTGAGCGGGGTAAAAGAGTATCGAAAGTATGACCATGACAAGCCTTGGTGATGAAAGAATTCACCCTGCTGGTGGAGGAAATTCATACGACTCAGGACGGCTCGGCTAGGCGTAAAGTACAAGCCTTGGTAATCTAGCTGTAAGTGGATAGTGACAGGCAGCTTGGTAATGTAACTTCGACACCGCTTCATCCATGATCGGTCGAAATGGCGAAATGTAGAAAAGCACTAGGGAAGCGCTGAATAAATCGACGAGCGGCTTCAAGCACAAGGCGCCCGGAGCGCAGCAACCGGAGCATATGGGGTATATGTGAGGCTTGCGAGCACCGCGTAACGCAGTGATTGAGCTGCGCAGGCATTTATTTAGTGTTTCCCTAGAGTGTGGCAGGCGCAAGACAAGGGATCACCGAAGAGAACGGCTCATGAGAAGGACGAAAGGCATGCAGGGAGCAAGGAAGAGCAATCAGGGCGGTTTCACCCTGATCGAGTTGCTGATCGTGGTGGCGATTATCGGCATTCTCTCGATGATTGCGATTCCGCAGTATTCTAATTATCAGGATCGCGCCTCGGAAGGAGCATGTCGTCAAGAGCTGGCATCGATAAGATCCATTGTGGTTGCAGACGAATTAACGACTGATGCAGAGGTCCAAGGAACTATCGATTCTTGGAAAGCTTGCAATGATACTTCAGTGGGTATCGATGCAAATGGTGATCTTGCTGCCACTTCCAAGCGTGGTGCGGCGGTGACGGTTTCACTGTAGTATCTGCTCCAATACCAGCATGAGTTGCGGTTTTCCTGGTTCGTTCTTGCTTCCGAAACTGGCTAGGTTGCCGAAGTTTTCATCATAATGAAACCCTCCTGCACTGGAGATTTCTACTTGGCGTGCATTGATGACACCGTACATTCCGTCGCTGCCGTGAATGTCGACCATTGAGTAGGGGGCGATCACCTGACCATAAAAGGCGGAAGCCCCGCCGATTCTGACGCCGCCTTGTCCCTTTACCGGGCTCTCGGCATCGTGATGGTTGGATACGAGCGACAAGATCGGCACGGTATTTCCTTCCTCATTCCTCTTGCTGGGTTTTTCGTCTCTTACTGTAATGCTGCTGGTCAGGTTGAATTGGCCGCTGGTCACGATCTGCAGGGTGCTGCCCTCGCTGATGATGAAACTGCCGTCACCGCCGATATCGGTCTTGCCATCGATCACCATGATCATATCCACCGGCTGAGCAGAAGAACCGACGATGAAACGAGCGTTGCCTCCCAAGGAAAAGCTGTCGAATCTGACGACGTGCACTTCCCGTCCATCGATATCCTTGGCTTCGACCGTGATATCGGGACCACCATTGGGGTCATGTAGGCCGTTGGCGGAAAGCACGATATCCCGGCCACTGCCGTTGAGCGAAAAGGCGCCAGAAGATGCAACGCTGGAGAAGACGCCGACTCTCTCGTCAACGTGCAGCGTGTTGCACTCCGCTGCAGTCGGCGCCGAGGGTAAAGGAGCGACCCCAGCTCCTCCGGAGACTTCTTGGCGACTACCGATGACGAAATCGTCCGGATTGGAGTTATTGGGGAAAGCGATCTCGCTGGCAACGGCATCACCCTCGATTTGGGAACCCCAATTGAGTTCGATGCGGCCATTGGATCGTACGTTTCCGTGGGCGGTACCATTGACGATGATATCGCCGCCTACCCGAATGTTGCCGAATACTCGGCCATTCTTCCGTTGCTCCTCGTACCACCAGTTACCGCCACGAATGTCGACATTACCATCGGCCATGATGTCGCCGATGATCGGTGAAGATCCCGTGGCAATCAGGTCGCCGGGAACCTGCACGTTACCAAAGATCGGCGCACTGCCCGATAATGTCACCGGCATCCCTTGCACTTGGCTTGTGATCCGTATCTCGCTGCCATGGCTATTGCCGTTGGCGCTGTAGACTCCTTCGTATGAATCGTAGCTGTCGATGATGCCACTACCGGATAGCGTGAATCCTTCGCACGTCATGACGCCATCGAACGGATGAGAGGTTGACTCGGGGATGGTGAATAGCGCTTTCACCATGCGAATGGCTTGGCGGCCCTCTTGGCCATAATGACCTTTGCTGATCAACCAGAAGGTAGGTGTCTTGGGGGCAATGGCATTGCCGACCTGGGCGGGATGAAAGGCAGACACCTCCCATGTGTATGTCCCTGGAGAACCGTTCAATGAGCCGGCTGACCATGACGCATTGGCGGTATCAAATGTGCTATTGGCTTCTCCGGGAATAGCCGTAACTCCCTGGATCCTGTCATTGATCGTGCTGGTGGCTTCGGATGCGGCGTCGATCAACGCTCCCAACGCGTCTTTTCCAGTTTTTCCGAGGAATGTGAAGTTGAAAACCTCTGGCTGCTGGATGGCTTGGTAGAAAGAGGCTACTCCAGCCTCTGCTTCATTCAGTGCCAGGATGGACTCTCGATAGTTGCCCGCCATGCGCTCATGGGACTGGGAGGACTGAAAGGCAGAGATCGCCAGCAACATGGTGACGATCAGCAGGCCGAGGACGACAGTCAGTGCCGCGCCTTTTTCTCTTTGCTTCTTGACGGGGTGGGGCATCGTGGACCATGTGGGATGTGTCGTTTGGTTGTTTGGTATTGAATTTATATTGCTTGCAGTTGTCTTTTGTACGTTATCGTCTTGTTCCTACCTTTCACTTTGGCCTCATAAAGTGCGTGGTCTGCCTGACTGTACAGTGTATTGAAGGAGGCATCACTATCGCCATGGGTAGTGGCGATGCCAATGCTAACGGTAAGGGCCGGTTGGCCATCGATGGCTTCCAGCGGCAGGGTTGCGATGGTACTTCTTATGCGCTCGCAGAGTTCCATGGCGCCGTTGCGTTCAGTGTTAGGCATCAGCAGGCAGAACTCTTCGCCGCCGATACGCGCGACTGTATCGGTTTGGCGGATCATTTCTTGCAAGGTGTCAGCGAATTGCTTGAGCACGCGGTCACCATTGGGGTGGCCATGTTCATCGTTGATGCGTTTGAAGTGGTCGAAGTCGATTAGTGCAAGGCTAACCGGCTGATGGCTGCGACGGGCCAGGGCGAGTGCCCGCCCGGCGGTATCGAGCAGCGCGCGTCGATTGTTCAGGCCGGTAACTTCATCTGTCGCACTGAGCCGCTCCAGGGCGCGTTTCTGGCCGAAGATCTTGTCCATGGCCAGCAACAGTCCCGCGATGAATAGCAGCAATAGGGCGCCTAGCAGAATAAGGGTCCAGTTGAGCCAGCCCATCAACTGGCGTTGTTGTGCCGCTGCAGCATGCACCAGTTCATGTAGCTCGCTATAGGCGTAAGCGAGACTGTCGTCGAATTCGAGTGCCAGCCATTTCAGTTCCTCGATGCTCTCTTCATCTTCGAGCGACCCGGAGGCCAATGCTTCCAGGCGTGGTAACAGTGCATCGAGATTGTCGAATTCCCGGTGCACATGACGGTAGTCGACCGGGGCGAGTTGGACGTTGCGTATGGCATGACGAGTGCTTTCGAGTCGCGAGGCGATGACCGAAAGTGCCCGTTGAAGCTGCTGCTGATGTAGCGGCTCTGGGTTTTCCTCAAGGCTTTCGATGGCCAGACGGAGCTGCACACCGTCCTGCTGGACACGCACGATATCGCTGGCGAAGGCGAGATAGTCCGCACCGACATGCCTGTGGGCATTGATGGTGAATAGGGTGATGAGGGTAATCATGACCAGCAACACGAGTACGAAGGCGGCAATCAACGTGACTCGCATGCGGGAAAGATGGCGATCTGCCATGGGGCGGTTTAGCGAGCGCGGATTTCAGTGATCGACCAGATCCATTTGGTCATCGGTTCGGTGCCGGCCAATACTGGCTGCTCGTCGGCTGGCACGATCAGCATCAGTGGTCCTTTCTGGCGCAGGGCGATGGGGTCACCCTCGAGCCGGGTCACCAGCAGATAGGCTTTCTCATCGCGCTCTTCGGGCGTCAGGAAAGTCGTGTAATGGTCGGCGGCGATGAAGCGCAATTGATCCGCCCCGTCGAGCCCTTGGGCGGCAAGAAAGTCGTTGAGCCAGACACCGGAAAACTCACCTTCCAGTCCCTCGGGATGCTGGAACTGGATTCGCTGTAGCGGATGCCGCTCGATATCCGACAGCGTCAGATCTCGGTGCTCACCGTCCTGGTTCAGGGTCAGGATCGTCTCGTCTTCACTCGCCAGGGCACTACCCCCGACCAGTAAGAGAGCAAGGGGCAATGACAGCAAGGTGCGAATCGCGACCATGGAAGAGTTCCTTGCAAGGGGCTCATACGATTAATAACGGCTGATGCCTGGAAAGCTTGAGGCTGGAGTGGCCGAGAGGGCGGCCGCTTCAGTAAAGCGCCTGTTCCTCGTCGATTACCTCCTTGAGTACCTCCAGGTAGAGCTTGTCGGCTTCGGAGTGCTCGGCTGGGTCCTCGGAGATGTGCACGCTGGTGGTATCGGAAATCTCGCTGGCTATCTTGGCCATGGCATCCTTCTCGCCGCTGCTCAGGTGCTTTCTGGCAATCTCCAGCGACTGCTCGAGAATTTTTGGATCTTGCAGCAGCTTCTTGATGAAGCCGCGCAATTCATTGATGACACGGGTTTTTTGGATCTCGGAAGCGGACATGGGTGGCTCCTGCTGTGGTTTCGGGCCCGCAAGGGCATGTGCGCGACGATAGCACAGCTGGAAGCGGCTGTGAGAGTGGTGCGAGGCCATGCGTCGGCGGGTAATGGCAAATGTCTTACACCGTGTAGGAAATATCTTACAAGAACTATCAGCAATCGCTTATAAGAATTGACGTTAACGGGATTGGACAAAGTCAACATACCAGTTACTATTACTTACAAAAGGGAACGTAGTAAGACGAAAGAGTGTCCGGCATGCCTTTCCCGGCTGTAGGGATACCTCTGGCATATCGGCTTACCACGATCAAAAAAAGAATATCGCAGGGCATGATGACGCCGTCTTTGGGTGCATCGTGCCGATCGTACGCAAGGGAGAAGTTCACCATGCAATCGTATTATGTCATTCGTCATGCCAAGCGCCAGCGGACGGGGCTTGGTGGGGCCGCGTTGCTGCTGTCTGGCCTGGTGCTGACGCCCATGGCCCAGGCACTGGCTCAGGATGCGGGCGCCAACGAACTGCAGCGAGTCGTACAGCGTGCCGTGGCGAACAACCCGGAAGTCCAGGCTGCCTGGCATGGTTTCAAAGCCGCTGACGACGAAGTCGACGTGGCGCGCGGAGGTTACCTGCCAAGCATCGATCTCAGCGCCGGGGTGGGAATCGAGGATCGACAGGGCGATGGCCGAGGCAGTTTCGATACCGATTTCGCCGAGTTGTCTCTGACCCAGATGATCTACGACGGCTTCGCTACGCGCAGCGAAGTCGAGCGCCTCGACCGTGCAAAACTGGTGCGCTACTACGAATTACTGGGCGCGAGCGAAGAGGTGGCGCTGGAAGTCACGCGTGCCTATCAAGACGTGCGTCGCTTCCGCGACCTGGTCGAACTGGCCAGGGAGAACTACGCCGAGCACCTGCGCGTCTTTCAGCAGATCGAGGAGCGTGTCAGCACGGGAGCAGGTCGCCGCGTCGATCTGGAGCAGATCAGTGGCCGCTTGGCGTTGGCGGAATCCAACCTGCTGACCGAGGCGTCGAATCTGCACGATGTCAGCGCCCGATACCAGCGGCTGGTCGGTGAACTGCCGGCGGAGAACCTGCCGCCAGCACCGCCACTGGACGACCGGCTGCCAACATCGGTGGCCGAGGCCGTCGACATGGCTTATCGGGGTAATCCCAACTTCCATGCTGCCATCGAGAATATCGAGTCGGCACGTGCTGAACGGGCGGGGACTCGTTCAGGCTTCCACCCCCGGCTGGAGTTCCGGGCACGCACCGGCACCAATAATCAGAGCGATATCACCGGGCGCAACGATCGGCATGTCGCTGAACTCGTTGCCAGCATCAATCTCTACCGTGGCGGTAGCGATCTGGCCTCATTCCGCCGCGCGAGCGACCTCCTCGATCAGGCCATGGACCTGCGAGACAAAGAGTGCGTGGATCTGCGTCAGACAACGCAGATCGCTTATAACGACACTCAGCGCCTGCGTGAGCAGATGCGCTACCTGAACGATCACCGCCAGTCCATCGACCGCGTGCGCGGTGCCTATCAGCAGCAGTTCGACATCGGCCAACGCACCTTGCTCGACGTGCTCGATAGCGAGAACGAATATTTCGAGGCTAGTCGTGCCTTCGTCAATGCGCAGTATGATGTGACCATCGCCGAGGCGCGCACCCTAGCGGCCATGGGCAGGTTGATGCCGGTACTAGGTGTGGCCCGCGAGGACATGCCAAGTCTTGCGGAGCTGGGTAGCGACGGTGTCGAGATCGATCCGCAAGCCATTTGCCCGACACAGGCTCCTGCCAGCTTCACCTTGGAGGACCTGGTATCCGATTTGCGCAGCTCTTCAGTCTTGAGCCCTGCTCCTGCCCGTGCTCCGGATGTTACGCTATCTGCCGATGCCCTGTTCGCTACCGGTAGCGCCTGGCTGAACCCGCAGGCGCGGCGCACGCTGGACTCTCTGGCGGCCGATATCCGTGGGCGTGATGACCTGCGCCGGGTGTTCATCGCCGGGCATGCCGACATCACCGGCACCGATGCCATCAACGATCCGCTGTCTGAACAGCGTGCCGCGAACGTGGCTGACTATCTGGCGTCCCAAGGCGTGCGTCGCGACTTGCTCGAGTCACGCGGCTATGGATCGCGCAATCCGGTGGCCAGCAACGCTACCGTTGAAGGGCGCAGCCAAAACCGTCGTGTCGAAGTCACGCTGGAACGGATTAACGAATGACCTGCCGCGGCCGATAGACATAATGACAGGCCACTACCGGCAAGAAGGAAACAGTCGTGACTACCGACGCCAGCTATCTGCACGAGAGACACCTGCGCGATCAGGTGCATGAAGCTGAAAGCGATGAGTTGTTGGAATGCCTGCTGGTCGTCGCTCATGCCCATGATCATGCCGCCAGTGGTGACGCCCTGGTCGCGGGCCTGCCGCTCGAAGAAGGGCGGCTGACGCCGGGGGTGTTCGCGCGTGCCGCGGCGCGCGCCGGACTGACGGCACGACATGTACACAGCCGCCTGGTGCAATTGAATCCAGCGCTGTTCCCGGTGGTGTTGCTGTTGGAACCAGCACGCGCTTGCGTGCTGGTGTCAATGGACGTCAAGGCTCGCCAAGCCCAAGTGATCTTTCCCGAATTGGGTGAAGCGGTGGTCGAGATCGGTTTGGATGAGCTGCAAGGGCGCTTTCGTGGCCAGGCCATCTACGTGCGTCCCAAGTTCCGCTTCGACACCCGAGGGCCGGAGGTCAAGAAGCAGACGGCACGCCATTGGTTCTGGGGCGTGATTCGCGAGAATCGCCGCTTGTATCGCGACGTGCTGGTCGGTTCGGTGATGATCAACCTGTTTGCCGTGGCCATGCCGCTGTTTGTGATGAACGTCTACGATCGAGTAGTGCCCAATCAGGCGACCGAGACCCTGTGGGTACTGGCGGTCGGCATATTCATGGTGCTGTGCCTGGACCTGGTACTGCGCTTGATGCGCAACGCCTTCGTCGACCTTGCGGCCAGCCGGGCCGATGTCAAACTGTCTTCGTCGATCATGGCGCGGGTGTTGGGCATGCGGCTGGAGGCTCGGCCAGCATCCACTGGGTCGTTCGCCTCGACCTTGCAGTCGTTCGAGTCGGTGCGTGCCTTCATCGGTTCGGCGACCGTGGTCGCGCTGGCCGACCTGCCTTTCATGTTGCTGTTCGTTGCCATCATCGCACTGATAGGCTTGCCGCTGGCGGTCCCCCTCGTGGTGGGTATCATCTTCGTGCTGCTCTACGCCCTGGCGGCACAAAGCAAGCTGCACGAGCTTTCGGAGACCACTTGGCGTGTCGGGGCACAACGCAATGCCAGCCTGGTAGAGTCGTTGTCGAACCTGGAAACGGTCAAGGCGCTGCGCGCCGAAGGGCGACTGCAGGGCATGTGGGAAAAGGCCACTGCTTTCCTGTCGCGAACCTCGGCTCAATTGCGCTTGGTCAGTTCCTCGGTGACCAGTGTGGCGCTGTGGGCCCAGCATACTGTCGCGGTCGCGGTGATCGTCGTCGGTGTCTACCTGATCATCGAGGGCGACCTTAGCCAGGGCGGGCTGATTGCCGCCTATCTGCTCTCTTCGCGGGCCATGGCGCCGGTCAGCCAGGCAGCCGCCTTGCTGGCGCAGTATCACCAGTCCTCGACAGCGTTGGAATCGCTCAATGGCGTGATGGACAAGCCGGTGGAGCGCCCCGAAGGCAAGCAGTGGGTCAGTCGCCCGGTGATTCGTGGCGAGATCGAGTTCAACAAGCTGACGCTGTGCTATCCGGACGAAGAACGCGATGCCTTGCGCGACATCTCGCTGAAGATCAAGGCAGGCGAAAAGGTGGCGCTTCTGGGGCGGGTTGGATCGGGTAAATCGACGCTCAACAAGCTGATGCTGGGGCTCTACCAACCGACCAGTGGGGCAGTGATGGTCGATGGTGTCGACATCCGTCAGTTCGACCCGGTCGAGCTGCGACGGCACATCGGTTACGTGCCCCAGGACGTCAGCCTGTTCTTCGGCTCGCTGCGCGACAACGTGGTGGCCGGTGGCGGCAGTGAAGGCGTCGAGGATGAGGCCTTGCTGCGCGCCATGGAGATTGGCGGGCTGCATGATCTTGCCAATACCCATCCGCGCGGCGTCGATTTGCCGGTCGGCGAGCGTGGCGAAATGCTTTCCGGTGGTCAACGTCAAGGGGTGGCCATTGCCCGTGCCGTGGTCCATGACCCGCAGATCCTGCTGCTCGACGAACCCACTAGCGCCATGGATCACACCAGTGAAGAAGTTTTCAAGAAACGCCTGGCCGAATTTGCCCAGGCCAAGACCTTGGTGATCGTGACCCACCGCACCTCGCTGCTCTCGCTGGTCGATCGCATCGTGGTGATCGATGCCGGCAAGGTGGTTGCCGATGGGCCCAAGGACAAGGTGGTCGCCGCGCTCCGCAGCGGGCAGATCGGGAGGGCCGGTTGATGAACCAGCGGGCCAGGATCAAGACCGCCGAACAGCAGGGCTTCGAGGCCATCGGCCGAGTCTCGCGCAAGGGCGGCAAGCCATTCCGACCCTTGATCGATCGGCTGTTTGCGCGGCGGGTCTCCGCGGCGCATCTGGACCGCGACTGGGCCAGCGATGCCGATTGGGCGAGGATGCAACAGGACCCGCTTCGTGCCCGTGGCCTTCTTTATGCACTGTTGCTGGCTGTCATCGCCATGGGGGTATGGTCGTATTTCGCCAAGATCGACGAGGTGACCAAGGGCATGGGGCGGGTCATTCCTTCCTCGCAGACCAAGATCATCCAGTCCTACGATGGCGGGGTAGTCGAGAACATCGAGATCGAAGAAGGGCAGCTCGTTTCACCCGGACAGATACTGATGCGTATCGACCCGACGCGTTATGCCTCCTCCTACCGAGAAGGCGTGGCGCGCTCCCTGGCGCTCAAGGCCAAGGCGGAAAGGCTGAGTGCGTTGACGACCGATCAACCCTTCATACCGTCGCGCGAGGTGATCGACGAATCCCCGCGTTTGGCCGCTCATGAGCGCGAACTCTACGAGACCAGCAAGCAAGAACTCGAGGAGCAGCGGACGATCGCTCGCGAACAACTCATCCAGCGCCGCGAGGAGCTGCGCGAGGCCGAAGCGCGCCGGGATTCCGCTAGCCGCACCCTGAACCTGGCCTCACGTGAACTCGGTTTGACCCGGCCGCTGCTGAAATCCGGTGCGGTATCCGAGGTCGAGGTATTGCGCTTGGAGCGTGACGTCTCCAGTGCCAGGGGCGAACTGAATCAGGCCGCGGCTCAGGTGTCGCGCCTACAGGCTGCGGTGGAAGAGGCCCAGAGCAAGATTCGTGAGGTTGCGCTGGAAATGCAGAACCGATGGCGTAACGAGCTCTCCGAAACGCTGGGTCAACTGGCGGCTCTCGAAGAAAGCAATGTCGGTCTGCAGGACAAGGTCAGTATGGCCGAGATCCGTTCTCCAGTCGCCGGCACCGTGCAGCGCTTACACGTCAATACGTTGGGCGGCGTCGTCCAACCCGGTCAGGAGGTGGTGGAAATCGTGCCCAGCGACGACAAGTTGCTGGTCGAGGCGCGCATCGCTCCGCAGGACATTGCCTTCTTGCGACCCGGTCAGCCGGCCACCGTCAAGCTCACGGCGTATGACTATTCCATCTACGGAGGGTTGGCGGCGGAACTCAATCATATTAGCGCCGACACCATCACCGACGAAGAAGGCAATACCTTTTATCTGGTTCGTGTACGTACGCAGGCAGGAGAGGTCGGCAGCGATCTGGCCGTCATTCCGGGGATGACCGCACAAGTCGATATCATGACGGGCAAGCGCACCGTGATGCAGTTCCTGCTCAAGCCAGTGATGCGAGCCTGGAACGATTCGCTGGGAGAGCGTTGATGACACATTTCTTTGTCAGTCAAGGACATGACAATATTCCGCGCTGGCGTGAGGCCTTCGACAATATGCGTCTATGCAGCGCGCAACAGGCCCGTGCCCAGGCAGGTCATGGCGATCATGTGTGGGTGATGAGCAACCTCGATGGCTGGACGACCCTGACTTCGACACTTAGTGCGCGAGGCGCGACGCTGGTGGTGCTCTCTTATTCTCCGAGCTCGCAGGAAGCTTTCCAGGCACTCAATGCCGGGGCACGTGGTTATGCGCATGCGCTATCCCCCGTGGCATTGTTGCAGCAGATCGTCGTCGTCACCGGAAATCAGGGCATCTGGTTGTGGCCAGAGTTGCTATCCCAAGTGGTAGGCTCGACCTTCAAGGCCCTGAGTGGTGAGAATGCCCTGCGCGAGGACGCGTTGGCGGTACTTACCCAACGCGAAAAAGCCGTGGCGCTGGCCGTGGCTTCAGGCAAGAGCAACAAGGAAGTGGCTCGCGAATTGGATATCACCGATCGGACGGTCAAGGCGCACTTGGGTGCCGTGTTCCGCAAACTCAAGGTGCGCGACCGCATGCAACTGATCCTGTTGCTCACGCAGACCGAGTCGTCGCTGATGGATGCCGAGTAGCCTTTTATTACTATGCCATCGGTACAATATTCATGAATTGATTCATTATTTAGTCTGACTTCCTTACGACATAATCATGCCGCCGCTGTCGGCACGGATCGCAGGGAGTCAGTCACATGAGCATCGCAACCGTTCTTTCCATCACCGGCCAGGCTTGGGCGCGCGACAGCGAAGGCAATTTGCGCGAATTGAGCCCAGGAGATGTCTTGCAGGAAGGCGAGACGCTGGTGACTTCCGGCAACGGTAGCGTCCAACTCGACTTCGGCGATGGCCTGGAACCGGCACTCATCGGTTCTGGCCAGCAAGTGGCGATGACGCCTGAGGTGGATGCGCAAGCCCCCGTCGACGTGGCCGATTCCAGTGTCCTCGATGAAGATATCGAAGCCCTGCTTGCCGCAATTGACGAAGGTGACGGCGACCTGCTCGAACTGCTCGATGCCACCGCAGCCGGTGCAGGTGGTGGCGGTGGTGAAAGCGGCGGCCACGATTTCGTGCGCCTGGCGCGGATCACCGAATCAGTGGATCCCTTGGCGTTCGAGTTCGGCACTGCACAAACGGCTGAATCCACTGATACCGAGGGAGATTCGTTGGCGGCGGCTGCAACGGATGCAGCTGCAACCGATGAAGAACAGGGTGCTGAACAACCTCCGCTTTCCGGTGAAGTTACCGTTATCCTCGACGACGTCAACACTCAGAACGTAAGCAATGTGCCGGTTTTCGGCACCACGACGAATATCTCTCTGGGAAGTAGCATCACCATTGTGGTAACCGACCAGAATGGGAATAGTGTCACCACGACAACGACGGCCAACGATGATGGCAGTTATCAAACTGAGATAGGTCTTGGCCAGCTTATTGACGGTCCTCTGACCGTCGAGGCGAGTACGACAGACCAAACCGGTTCGACTGTTACCGCTAACGATACTGCAGGCAAAGATACGGTTTCCGAGGCCACCATCAGCATCGACACCATCGCCGGTGACGACGTGGTCAACGGTGACGAAGCGACCCAGACGATCACCATCACCGGCAGTGTGGGCGGTGATGCCGGCGAGGGTGACAGCGTCACCCTGACCGTGGGCGATCAGGAATTCACCGGCACGGTCGACGCCGACGGCCACTACGCCATCGACGTGCCCGGCGAGCTGCTGGCCGAGAATGGCCAGGTCGAGGCCAGCGTCGACGGCAGCGACGAGGCCGGCAACACGTTCGAGGCTACCAACAGCCGCGACTACAGCGTCGATACCGGCGCCGAGGCCACCATCAGTATCGACACCATCGCCGGCGACGACGTGGTCAACGGCGACGAGGCGAGCCAGACCCTCACCGTCACTGGCAGCATCACGGGCGATGCCGGCGCGGGTGACAGCGTCACCCTGACCGTGGGTGACCAGGAATTCACCGGCACGGTCGACGCCGATGGCAACTACGCCATCGACGTGCCCGGCAGCGTGCTGGCCGAGAACGGCCAGATCGAGGCCAGCGTTGGCGGCAGCGACGAGGCCGGCAACACGTTCGAGGCTACCAACAGCCGCGACTACAGCGTCGATACCGGCGCCGAGGCCACCATCAGTATCGACACCATCGCCGGCGACGACGTGGTCAACGGCGACGAGGCGAGCCAGACCCTCACCGTCACTGGCAGCATCACGGGCGATGCCGGCGCGGGTGACAGCGTCACCCTGACCGTGGGTGACCAGGAATTCACCGGCACGGTCGACGCCGATGGCAACTACGCCATCGACGTGCCCGGCAGCGTGCTGGCCGAGAACGGCCAGATCGAGGCCAGCGTTGGCGGCAGCGACGAGGCCGGCAACACGTTCGAGGCTACCAACAGCCGCGACTACAGCGTCGATACCGGCGCCGAGGCCACCATCAGTATCGACACCATCGCCGGTGACGACGTGGTCAACGCGGCGGAGGCCGGGGACGACATCACCGTCACTGGCAGCGTCACGGGCGATGCCGGGGAGGGCGACACCGTCGCCCTGACCGTGGGTGACGAGACCTTCACCGGTACGGTCGACGCCGACGGCCACTACGCCATCGACGTGCCCGGCAGCGTGCTGGCCGAGAATGGCCAGGTCGAGGCCAGCGTCGACGGCAGCGACGAGGCCGGCAACCCCTACCGCGCCGAGAGCGTGCGCGAGTACGCCGTCGATACCGAGACCGACGCCAGCATCAGCATCGACACCATCGCCGGTGACGATGTGGTCAACGCTGAGGAAGCCGGGCAACCGGTCACCATCACCGGCAGTGTGGGCGGTGATGCCGGCGAAGGTGACAGCGTCACCCTGACCGTCGGCGATCAGGAATTCACCGGCACGGTCGACGCCGACGGCCACTACGCCATCGACGTCCCGGGCAGCGTGCTGGCCGACAATGGCCAGGTCGACGCCAGCATCAGTGGCGAGGATGAAGCTGGCAACCCCTTTAGCGCTGATACGACTCGTTCCTATAATGTCGCTGGTCCAGAAATTACCGGGCTGAACCTTGGCGAAGCGGATGTCGTCGTCGATGAGCAGCATCTTTTGAATGGCTCGAATCCCAACTCCGCTGAATTGGTGAAAACTGGCACTTTTGGTGTCAGCGCGGTGTCAGGGATTGCGTCTATCACCGTAGCTGGCGAAGAGATTTTGGTCGATGCTCTGTTGGCCTTGGATAGTGGTGCTGCCGCAATCGAAGTGTCTACCGCGGAAGGCAACGTAGTACGTATTACTGAATACCAAGGCGATGCCCATGGCGGAACTGTCGGTTACGAGTTTGAATTGGCGGGAACCCTGACACATTCCGATGGTAATGGCCGAAACTCCTCCGATGAGGAAGGAGTGTCCATTTCCGTCAAGGACCAGCTAGGCCAGGATGCCAGTAGCGAAATCGAAGTTGAGGTGCTCGACGACGTTCCCGACTTCGGGGCACCTGCCGATGCCACGATCAGTGTCATTGATGGGGAGTTCGAAGGTAACCTCGATCTGACAGTCGGTGCTGACTCCAAAGGAGCCCAGATCGCCAATGTGTCTCTGCAATCGGATGAGAATGATTGGGTTCAGGTTACCTACGACGACGCTGGTACTCAGAACACCGCGTATCTGACTTCCGGTGGCGTGAATCTCCAATATGTTTTCGACACGGAGTCCCAGCAGCTCATTGCCTACAAGGTGACGGAAGGCCCCAAAAATCCCGTTTTCAGGATCGATGTGAATACCGAGTCATATTCCATTGAAGTGCTGCAGCCTCTCGACCCCGTTGCTGTCGACTTTACGGCGGATCTTTCTGGCAGCCAGGGTGGTGGTGTCAACAACGATTTTCATATTGATGGCTCCAACCTGGATATACGTTTCACTTCGACTGGTGGCTCTGTCAACTGGTCGACCAACGGTATTGGGGTGGATAATAACTTGATTGAAAGTGGGAAAGCCCTGATCGCCAATTTCAATCAAACACTGACCGAACTCAGCTTTGAAATGGGGAAGGACGGTGCGCCAAGTTGGGAGGCCTTCAATGAAGGCGTTTCCGTTGGTTCGGGGACTGGAACGCATCTCAATGTCGGCACAGGCTTTGACGAGGTGCACTTTTACGGTGCTGATGGAGGCGACCAATATAATGTCAGTGGTTTCAGTGGCGCTCTCCTCGATGCCGATCAAGCTTATACGCTTCCTGTGGAGATCGAGGCCGTCGATGGAGACGGAGACTCCACCAGTGCCGGCTTCCAGGTCGACTTCGAGCTAGAAGATACGGTAGATACGGCTCCCAAAACTCCGAACATTTCACTGACGGTCACCCCGGAAGAATCTTCTGGTGGTGACAGCGCCGAGATCATCAAGGTCAATGGCGGCAGTGGGGTGGCCGGTGGCTTCGACGTCCAGGACGGCCAAATTGTCAAGGTCGGTGACGGTGTACGCGTATGGCTGACGAAAGGAGATACGGCGCCTGAAATTGCCAATCCCGGCTCTGAAAACGCCGGTGTCATTGCCCATTACGAACGAGGCAATCATGGTGTGGATGGCGAATATTCCGACATCTTTGTGGTGCATTCGCAAAGTGGCTGGTTCTACAGTCAGTCCGATTGGGATCATGAGGAGCTACGCGGGCTGGACTCCGTACACGGCAATCGCACGAATGAGAACGCTCCGGATGCCCATGGGGATTACATCTTCGTTGTCCAGGAGGAAGGCTATGAATATCAGGCCGGCTGGAGCACGAACAATAACGCCGATACCCATGTCAACACGCTCGATGGGGTATGGGTGGGCTACACGAACGAAAGCGGATCCGGCTCGCTTATCGGGCAAGTGAGCAACAATATCGAAGGCGTGATCTACGGAGATGGAAGCTTCGATGGTCCCGACGTCAACGCGCCGAATGTCGAAGAAGTCGTAGAAGGAGATAGCGGCGGTCAGGCGTTCCTGGTTGACATATCGGCGGCGCTTGCTGATGCCAATGGCAGCGAAGAGCTCTCCGACGTTACGCTCAGCGGCATCCCCGACGGCGTGACACTCGAAGGGCAGGGTGTTACTGGGCCAGACAGTAATGGTAACTGGCAAATCAGTAACCCTGATGGTGGCAATATCGACGGCCTCCAGATCGCCATGACGGTTCCCGCCGATACAAGCGCCTTCGACATTGAAGCCAGCGTATCCACCATCAGCCAGGAAGGAGCTTCATCCGCCACGGCTGTCGAGCAGTACGGCATCGTTGTTGGTTCATCGGCCGAGGATACGCTAGTGGGGAATGGCACCGGCGATCTTCTGTATGGCGGTGCCGGAACCGACACGCTCATCGGCGGAGCTGGTGACGACGACATGTACGGCGGCTTGGGGGCTGATACCTTCGCCTGGAACCTGGGAGACCAGGGTGCGGCGGGCAACGCCGCCGTCGACGAGGTGATGGACTTCAATGCCGACGAAGGCGATAACCTGGAGCTCTCCGACCTGCTGCAGGAGCATGATAGCGACAGCGACATCAGCGACTATCTGCATGCCAGTGACGATGGCGAGGGTGGTACGCTGATCCACGTCAGCACCAATGGCGGATTCGCCGCTGGCTACGATGCTGCCGCTGAAGACCAGACCATCCAGCTGAAGGGCGTGCAATACGATGCCGATCTCATCCAGGATATGATCGGCAGTGGCCAACTGACCATCGACCAGTAAGCCTCAAGCCGACGGTCGAGGCCCCACCCGGCGATGCCGGGTGGGGCCTTTTCACTTACACTGTCGCCAGAGATGCATGTTGGCAGCGAACAAGCCGGGTAGGAGGTTTTTGATGTACATCAAACGCGATGAGCAGGGCCGGATAGAGCTGGTCAGCAAGACCATGACGCCTGATTGCAGGGAGTCGTTGGCAGCGGATTCGCCGGAGTTGCTTGCTTTCCTTGGACGAGATCAGGATCGACAACTGCAGGAACTGCGCAACTCTGACCTGGAGTTCGTGCGCGTGCTGGAGGACGTGATCGAGCTGCTGATGGACAAGGGCATCATCAGCTTTACCGATCTGCCGGATGCTGCCCGCGAGAAGCTGATGGTTCGCCAGTCGCTGCGCAGGCGGGTCAACAGCGTCGATCTGCTGGGAGAAAGCGATGAAGAGGATGATGGGGTGATTTGATTACCAATCCCCACGCAAACTAACCCATCGCCGATGGAAGCCTGGCAGTAACATTCTGTTACCCTGTCCATCGGTACTATAATTTTTCCTGTGCCTCTCTACTAGCCTGACCCTCATACCATACCAAAAACGGCGTTAACGGCAGGGGCACAGGCACATGAGTATCGCAACCGTTCTTTCCATTACCGGTCAGGCTTGGGTGCGCGATGACTATGGGAATCTGCGCGAGTTGAGCCCGGGGGATGTCTTGCAGGAAGGCGAGACGTTAGTGACTTCCGACACTGGAAGTGTCCAACTCGATTTCGGCGATGGTCTGGAACCAGCGCTTATCGGTCCCGGTCAGCAAGTGGCGATGACGCCCGAATTGGATGCTGAAACTCCCGTCGACGTGGCCGAGTCCAGTGTCCTCGATGAAGATCTCGAAGCTCTGCTCGTCGCGATCGACGAGGATGATGGCGACCTGCTCGAGCTGCTCGATGCCACCGCAGCCGGTGCCGGCGGGGGCGGAGCCGAAGGCGGCGGTCACGACTTTGTTCGCCTGGCGCGGATCACCGAGTCGGTGGACCCCTTGGCATTCGAGTTTGGTTCCGCCCAGACGGCCGAGTTCATCGATGCCGAGGGAGACGGATTGGCTGCGGCTGTGACCGATGAGCAAGAAACCACGCCAGAACCGACTCCAAATCCAACTCCAACTCCAAGCCCGACTCCAACCCCAACCCCAACTCCGGAGCCGGTCGAAACCACCATTACCCTGAACAGCGATGCGGATACCGTTGTCGAGGGGCAGCCAATCACCCTAACTGCAACCACCAGTACGGCACCTACCGGCTCACCGCTGGTGATCACACTCACCAATGGCATGCAAATCGTCATTCCTGTAGGGCAAACGTCTGCGAGCATCCAGATCGATAGTCGTGAAGATGATGCCTATCGCCAGGGGAATGAAACCGAAAGCTTCGGAATCGGTTCTGTAAGTGGGGGTGGCTTCGATCAGGTCACCCTTGGTGAAGATGTTGATGCCACGGTGGTCGACGACAGCGACACTACCACCATCACGCTGACGGCGCCGGAGCAGGTCACCGAGGGCGAGGCGATCACTGTCACCGCCACAGTCGACAACGCCCCTGAGACCGACCTGATAATCGAACTCTCCAACGGCGAGACGATCACCATCGCCGCCGGCGTCACCAGCGGAAACGTGACCTTCGAGTCACCGGACGTGCCTGACGGCGGTGGGACGCTTGAATTGAGCATCGCCGATACTACCGGCGGCAATTACGAGAATCTCGATGAGAATTCCACCGTGGAAGTGAAGCTCACCGGTGATTCCATCCCCGTGTTCACGCTAGAGCCGGGAGCAAGCGAAGTCGACGAAGCCGGTCTGCCTGGCGGCAGCGATGCTGGCAGCGATTCCCACACTTCCAGCGGCAGTTTCACCATCGATACCGGCAACGACACGTTAACCAGCCTGACCATCAACGGCCAGAACGTCACCGGTGGTGGTACGGTGCAGGGCGTCTACGGCACCTTGGTCGTCACGCTGAACGAGGATGGCAGCTACGGCTGGAGCTATACCTTGGATGGCGCCACAGAAGGTGACGAGGTGCAGGAGAGCTTCGAACTGGTGGCAACTGACAGTGACGGCAGTACCAGTGATGGAAGTCTCACGATTGATATCGTCGACGATATTCCCAGTGTCAGCATTTCGGGTGCCGCCGAAGCCACCGAAGGGAGTGAAAGCGTCATCGGCAGTTGGAGTGTGACGGAAGGCGCCGATGGTGCCACTACAGTGGTCGAGTACGACGGTGTGACCTACCAACTAGGTGACACCATTACCACCGCAAGCGGTGAATTGACGGTCGCTACCGATGGTACATGGACCTTCGTGCCTGGGGTGGATACCGATAACGACGATATCACCTTCACTTTGGTGACCACCGATGGTGACGGCGATGAAGCGCGTGATAGCCATACCATCGCGGTCAGCGACGGCAGTGGTCCGACGCCAGGCGACGAAGCCGGTGCCGGGGGTAGCCTGAGCCTGCTGCTGGACGACGTCGACACCCTTGATGACGCCACCGACAGCGATAGCGGCCAGCTCAGCTTCACCGCCGGTAGTGATGCCATTACCGGGTTTGCTTTTGGCAACCCCAGCAACATCACTGTCACGGGGCTGGACGGCGAGTTAAGTTGGGCGATCGATAGCGATGGCAATCTGATCGGCAGCCTTGACGGCACCGATGTACTCAAGCTGAGCCTGAACGGCAGTGCCATCGCCGCCCAGACCAGCGGCACGGTCGCGGTCAGCGCTGAACTGCTGAGCAACCTGCCGCATGGCGTGAATGTCGACAGCCTGGGCATCAGCGGCATCGAGGTAGTGGCTAGCGACGACGACGGCGACAGCGCTACTGGCACTCTGACCATCGATGTCTCCGATGATGGGCCGCAGGTGGCTCCTGTCCGCACTGCCTTGATGGCAAACGAGCAGGGCTTGTCCCTTACCGATGAGATTCCGTTTACATTCGGGGCTGACCAACAAGGTGCCAAGGTCGCTCTGTCGGGTAACAACGATGGCACCTACTGGCTCAACCCGGAAACCGGACAGCGCCTGAGTTCGGAAGGGAATGATCTCCTTTACCGGGAACACGCGGATGGCTCACTGGACGCTTATTACCTCGACGATGCCAACAACGAAGTTGTCGTGTTCACCGTTGCCTACAATGCGGACGGCTCCTACACATTGACACAGTTGGGGCATTTGGATGGCTCCCAGTCCTCGTTGTTGGTGGGGTTCTCCAGTGGTTTCGGGGGAGGCAACAGTGGTGAACCAGCCTATTTTTCGAGTTCCGCCACGATAGGTGAGAGTGGTTCCATTATTGTCATGGCCCAGGCCCTGGGCGACGACACGGTCAACTACAACAACAATGCCTTGGGGGTTTCAGAAGGCTCTACGGTCGACGATCCCAGCGAAACCCTGGCACTGACCTTCTACGATGGCGAAGGCTGGTCGACATCGGGAAATGGCTCCAATGCAACCGTGAATGAGCCCACGGGAGGCGCGCAGCCGTTGGCGGTTTTCAGCATCACGTTCAGTTTCTGGGGGCTCGATACCGGAGAAATGCCAACCTTCTGGAAGGACAGTGGCCAACAGGAAGCGTTCGAGGCCAACGATAACGGTGATGGCACCTGGACCGTAACGTCCGACGAAGCGTTCGATACCGTTTACGTCAGTGCTTTGGATAACACAGGCAATGGCTTCGGCGTGGCTTCGGCTGAAATCGTCACCATCATCGAAGGTACGGACCAGACCTTGGAGCTCTCTGCGACCATTACCGATGGCGATGGAGATCAGGCAACGACCAGTTGGAACTTCACCCTGGACGCGGATGGTGATGTCCTGCGAGGCACCGAAGGCAATGACTTCATTCAGGGTAATGGCAGCGACGATGCTCTCGACGGAAGCGGCGGTGACGATATCCTGATAGGCGGACCGGCCAACGATACCCTCATGGGCGGCTTGGGGGCCGATACCTTCGTCTGGAATTTGGGTGACCAGGGTGAAGAGGGTAACGCCGCCATCGATGAGGTGATGGACTTCAGCAGCGATGAGGGCGACAAACTGGACCTCTCCGACCTACTGCAGGAGCGCGATAGCGACATCAGCAACTACTTGCATGCCAGTGACGATGGAGAGGGTGGTACGCTGATCCACGTCAGCACCAGCGGTGGATTCGCCGATGGCTATGATGCCGGTGCTGAGGACCAAACCATTCACCTGAAAGGCGTTCAATACGATGCCGAACTTATTCAGGACATGCTCAACAACGGCCAACTGACCATCGATCAGTAAGCCGCTCCCTGGCGGGCTCATGGCCCCACTTGGCGATGCCGGGTGGGGCTTTTTACTCGTCTTCTTGCGCCGCCTGCCGGATACCGGGGCCAGTGACGCCATCCAGGCCGATATCCACCAGCGCGGCATGTTCTTTTTCGTTACTCACTCCTTCGGCGAAGGCGAGAATGCCGATCGAGTGGCACAAGGTCACCATACCGCGCAGGATGGTCTGCTGTTCGCTGTTGTGCTGGATGCCTTCGACCAGTGAGGCGTCGATCTTGATATAGGCCAGACCCACGTCGTGCAGATCGGCGATACGGGTGAACTCCGGCCCCACGTGCTCGAGCCCCATGCGACAGCCGAAGGTGTGCAGTTCGCGGCACAAGCCGCGGAAGCCTTCCAGATAGTGGACGGCGACCGATTCTGGCAGCTCCAGCCACAACTTGGCCGCTGCTTTTGGATGAGCGGCGAGTCGAGGCTTCACGCCGGCGAGGAAACTTCCGTCGCTGGCCGCTTGGGGCGACAGGTTGATGCCTAAAGGCTCGCCGTGCCTTTCGATATCGGTCAGTGCCGCCTCGACCACGGCCAGGTCATAGTTCACGTTGAGTCTCAGCCGCGATACCCACGGCATGAACATGCCGGCGGGCTGCCAGTCTCCTTGGAGATGGAGGCGCGAAGGGCTTTCGAAGTGGACGACGTGGGATTGTGAATCGAGGACCGGGTAGCGGGCCAGGCGAACGCCTTCGGCCAGTGCCTGCTCCAATGCACTCCGCCACGCCTCCTGGCTGGTATAGAGAGGCTGCCGGGTACTGCCTTGGGCAATCACCAGGGCGCGGTCACCGTCGAGCTCGGCCTTGGCCAGGGCGCCATCGAGGGTGCTGAGCAGTTCACCGCGTTCGTCGCCTGCGGCATATTCCAGCATTGACATGGGCAGGCCGATCGATACGTGGTGACTATCGGCGATGGGATGCAGGCAGCGCCTGAGTTCCTGCGATACGGCGCGAAGATTATCCTCTCCGGGCAGCAGCAGCGCGAAGTCACTGCCATTGAGACGCCCGACCTGGCCGTTTCTCGCGGTGGCGATATGCTTCAGGACATGGGTGATCTCCTTGAGCCACTGATCGGTTTCCTGCCGTCCCAAGGTGTCGTTGAGAGTTGCCAGCCGTGCCACGCGCAGCATTACCAGCGTACCGCCTCCGGAGTGGTCGTCGGCATCCAGTGCTGTCTGCAGCAGTTTCATGAAGTGGTTGCGGTTGGCAACGCCAGTGACTTCATCGTGCTGAAGCTTGCGTCTAAGCCGTTCTAGCTTCTCGCTCTCCTGGGTGAGCATTTCGCGTACCTTACTGGAGAGCATGTTCATGGCGACCACGACATCCCGCAGTTCACGAGTGTAGGGTTCTTTCGACGTGGTGAAGCGCCGGTTGCCGATATCCCGTGCCTGTGTGACCACGGCGTGAAGGGGGCGGCGGATGCTCTTGACGATCCACCAGGCGAGCAGGGCACTGACCAGGGCGGCGAGGCCGAACCAGGCGATCAGGTATTGCGTACTTTGCCATAGAGAGCGGTAGGCGAAGCTGTGCTGGCTTTGCAGCTCTATGGTGCCATACTGGCGCCAGCCGTCCTGAACCACGGCTTGGCCAGCGGGTACCGAGAAGCGGGTCAGGTCGACGAACCAACCCGGTACATCCTCTATGTGTTCACCGTTCTCGCGGCGGAGAATCAGCTCGCCTTCGGGATCACGGAGCTCGATGGCGCGATAATGGCCAGTATCGAACTGAGCGGCAAGCAGGAGTTCGATGGTTACCGGATCCTTGTTCATTTGGCTCATGGAGAGAGCCAGTGCGTTGGCGTTGTCGGCGTTCTTGATGCGCACTTCTTGCTCGGTGTAGTGCCGTATGGCACTGACACCGATGACCAGGCTGCCGCCAAAAGCCAGCAGCAACAGCATGGCGATGGTCAGCCAGAGTTGCTTGATCAGTGACATAGTGGCTCTCCCTGCACGGAAGTCGTTGCGATCTGTGCGTTGTTATTCATAGAAATCCTTGCTCCTGCATTCTCCCCAGTACACTACGCCAACGCGACAATCGTTGCGTGGGATCGGCTCGCGATTGCGTCGAGCCACCAGCCCACAGCCCATCGCTGTTGAAGCTGAACACGGGGTCGAGATCGGTGCGCTGGCTGGCGGGAGTGATCGAGGGCACCAGGTTGTCGAGAATCAGCGGCTCGACACTGGGGTGGCGGTAGTAGCCCAGCACCATGTGCGCTTGCGAGGTATTGCTGCGGCCGATACGGGCGCGGACATAGATCATCCTCAAGCGCTCGACGGGCACGCCGAGTTGCGTCAAGGTGATGTACTTGGCGATCGAGTAATCCTCGCAATCGCCTTCGCCTCGTCCCAAGGTTTCCAACGGTGTCGCCCAGTAGTCCTCACGTCCCCAGATGTCGATATCGTCGAGCCAGCGGACACGACGATTGAAGAAGCGATTGACTTCACGAAGCTGCTCGTCGATGGGACTGCCGGCCAGTTGCTCGAGGAGGGCGAACCACTCTTCCAGCGTTGTGAGGCCTCGGCTCCCATACATGGTCTGCATGGATTGGCGCAAACGCGAAGGATCGAGGTTGGCAGTCAATGGCGTGGGCACAAGCCCGATCCCTGCCCCCAACAGCAATGCTCCAACCCCGGCCATGAAACGCCGGCGCCCGGGGCGAAAGGGGGAACAAGGTTGGGATCGAGACATCAGGCACTGGCATCCTGGCGTTGCCGCAGAAACAACTTCACTTTACACAACGGTTACGTTGATTCCTATTTCAGTATCTTCTAAGTGAGCCGGTTGGTAACACCCACTATGGTCGAGCGCAGTCAGTCTTCCTTCAAGGAATAAGGGAGCGCTGATTTATGTCGCGAGCGAAGAAAGGCTGGCCGTCGCCGGAACGGAACTGCCGGAGTGTAGCCTGCTACATGAGGACAGTGAGTACCGCCGGCGGCCAGGATTTCGAGCGCAGCAATAAATCAGTGTTTCCTAAGCCTTGCCGGGGCCCTGCCAAACTCTCAACCGCCCCACCCATGACAGGCTATCGGCATGTTCACGCAGGGCTTGAGCCGCTTCGGCGAGTGTCTGCCCCTCGGGAAGCTCGCGCACGTAGACCGAGATATCGATCCGGTTGCCGAGATAGTGCAGATCCAAGGCCTCGCGAGACTGCCAGGCTGGTAGGTGCGACCATACCTCATCGAGCTTGCCTTCGACATCTTCGCGCAGCGGCATTCCGGGCAGTAGGCTGGGGTCGATCTTGCCTTCGTCGTTTTCCGGGTCGACGTGGAAGGTCACGTCGGTCAGGTTGGGGAAGCTGTCGCGCAGCCGGCGGCTGACCTCGTTGCCGATCTCATGGGCTTCCGACACCGTGACCCGCGGTGGTACCACGACATGCAGGTCGAGCAGCACGTGCCCGCCCACCGTGCGAGTGCGCAGGTCGTGCACGTTATACACGTCGGGTACTTCCTCGGCGACGTCGCGCATGCGTTGCTGCTCGTCCTTGGGGAGAGCGGTATCGACCAACTCTTGACTGGATTCCCATAGCAGCCCAGCGCCGACCTTGCCGACCATCAGCGCGACCAGTACGGCGGCGACAGCGTCCAGCCAGCCAGTGCCGAATTGCGCGCCGGTCAGGCCGATCAGCACGACGACCGTGGACAGGGCGTCTGAACGGGAATGCCAGGCATTGGCCTCCAACAACTTGGAGCTCACGCGCTTGGCCACGCGCATGGTGTAGCGGAAGATCCATTCCTTGGCGAGCAATGCCGCTGCCGCCAGGCCGATGGCCCAATAGCCGGGAGCGTTGATCGGTGTGAAGGTGTATAGCCGGGTCAGGCTGGCCCAGGCGATCCCCCCGGCGATGAAGATCAGAATGCTGCCCAGCCACAAGGTGGCAAGCGTTTCGATGCGCCCATGACCATAGGGGTGGTTGGTATCCGGTGCCTGGCGTCCGAAGTGGGTGGCGGCGAGGACAAAACCGTCGGTCACCAGATCCGAGAAGGAATGCACCCCGTCGGCAACCAGTGCCGCCGAGCCGACCACCGCACCAACGATGACCTTGGCCAACCCCAATACGCCATCCAGTGCCGCGCCGATCAGTGTGACGCGGTAGGCATCCCGGGTCTTGGCGCTCTCATCGAAATCGGCCTGGTGGGGGTGCGCCATGGGAGCAAGCTCCTGTTGAGATCGCTGCTTCGCAGCGGGAAGAAGGAAGGTTGAAGTAGGAAGAATAAAGAAAGAAGACCAGTGCTTCCTTACATCTTCCACCTTCTATCTTCCTTCTTACATCTTCCATCTTATCTCTAATTTAAAGCCTCCCCGCCCGGTTGAGCACGGGGTTGGCATATTGTGCCAGCCACCAGTCGCGCAAGTGGGTGGGAACCTCGGCCAGGCGGGCATTGAAGCGTTCGCGGTCGGCGTCGGTTACCTCGTCGAGCTCCAGCAGGTCGGGAGCCAGGCCACTGGCCTCCAGTGCAAGCTGATGGCTGGGGAACAGGCGATAGCCACCCAGCACCTGACGGTCGATTTCCTCGGCAGCGGCATCGGGGGTATCGAAGTCGCCGGGCAGCGGCTTGCCGAAAGTCAGCTTGATGCGTCCCTTGTCGCCGGTGATGCCGGCGACGATGGAGCGGATATCCTCGAACTCGACCTTCTGGTAGCGCCCTTCGGTATGCATGGCATAGAGCTCACGGGCTTTCTGCAGATCGCAAGGATCGTACTCGTAACTGATCGACACCGGCACCATGCGCAGTTCGCGAATGGCTTCGCCGAAATCAGCGTTCTTGTCGGCCTGGCGGTGCGCCATGGTCAGCATCTTGATGATAGCCGGGTCGGCACGATCGATGCCGTCCTTGGCGCGTCCTTCGCGTTGGGCCAGCCATACCGAGTGGTTGTCCACGGTGATCGAATGGCGAATATAGCTTGATAGCGCTTGATACGCCGCCAGCATGGCACGCTTGCCGCGGGCCGAACGCGGTACGATGAAGCTCTTGTTGAGCCGCATCAGGTCGGACACATAGGGCTTCTGCAGCAAGTTGTCGCCGATCGCGATACGCACGGTGTCGCGACCGGCCTGGTACAGGGCGTAATTGACGAAGGCCGGGTCGAGAGCGATGTCGCGGTGGTTGCCGATGAATAGGTAGGCGGTGCCGGGGTCCAGCTTGTCGAGCCCTTCCACCTCGAAGGCGTCGGTGGTGGTGCGAATCATGCGCTGCATGTACCCGGCAATGCGCATCTGGAACGCGCGCACCGAGTCCACGCCGCGCATCTCCCGGCGCAGGGCGAAGCTGGCGATACTGCGAGCCAGCTTGGGAACGAAGCGCGCTAGACGCGGCAGCTTGTACTGAGTCAGAGCGTCGAGCAACTCAGCGTTATCGGCCAGGCGTGCCAGTACCTCGGCCACCTCGTCGTCATGATAGGGACGGATATCGGCGAACGGGTCCGACGCTTGCGAATTGGCGTTTTTCGGTACGCTTGTCGAGTCTAGAGTCACGATAGAAAAGTCACGATATCGGTATCAGGGGGTCGGGGTGGCTGCTTGTGCCTCACCACCCAGCCACTCGATCAATTGTTCGATCACGGCCGACAAAGTTTGTGTCATCAGCGCGAAATCGGTTTCCAGACGCAACACGGCATCGTCGCCATCATCGGTCTGCGAGGCTTCATCCAGCAATGCATCGGCGAAGCGCAACGACTTCAGCGCCAAGTCGTCATGCAGCACCAACGATAGCTGACCCTCCAGCTCCATGGCGAGCTTGGTCGCCTGGCGACCGCCGGCCAGCACGGTCTGGATCTCATCGCTGTCGAGATCGACCTGGCGCGCGCGCAGTACACCATCGTCACCTTGGGCCTTGAGTTCCACCTGGTCGCCCAGCATCAGCATCGGGGGGCGGGTCGCCGTGTCGTTCAGCCACGTCGTCATGGCACGAATCGGTGTGGTTCGGGTGGCCAACGGCGTGACCTTGAGACTGCCTAGCGTCTGTCTCAGCAGATCGAGGATCTCCTCCGCTCGCTTGCGGCTCGAAGCATTCACGCCGATCAGGGCGCGGCGCGTATCCCACCATAGCTCGATGCGCTGGCTGCGTACGAACGCGCGTGGCAGGAATTCCTCGTAGACCTGCTCCTTGAGAGCCTGCTTTTCCTTACGTGGCAGGGGGCGCCCCTCGGCTACCTCGCGATCGGCGGCACGCGTTTCGACTTCCTCGCGTACCACGCCAGCCGGCAGTAAGCGCTCCTGGCGTAGCGCCGTCAGCAGGCGCTGGCCCTGGACCTCATGCACATGCCGATTGCCATGACGGCCCGCTGGAGCGCACCAACCCAGGCGACGAGCCTCGCTGCCGCCCAGCGGGCGATGAGCCTGGTCGCCAAGCGCCTCCTCCAACGCCTCGAGGGCGATATCGGGGGTCTCATGCAGGCGGTATAGATGCAAGTTTTTGAACCACATGGAAAAGAGGTGTCCTCGTCAAAAGGATGCACATTATGGCCAAAGGGAAAGGCTGGTGCCAGCGCTGCAAGGCAGGTGAGCGTCGAATCCCGGGGTGTCTCCTCCACGCCGCTGCCTTTGTGGCGCTCGCGGTGGTATAATCCCCGCCTATTGTAAGCCGCTATTCGACAAGCTTCTCGCAGCGCCAACTTGTCGCAGTACAAAGGATTTGACGACCCATGGGTGACATCGCCAGAGAGATTCTGCCAGTCAACATCGAGGACGAACTCAAGCAGTCGTACCTCGATTACGCGATGAGCGTGATCATCGGCCGGGCGTTGCCCGACGTGCGCGATGGCCTGAAGCCAGTGCATCGGCGCGTGCTCTTCGCCATGCACGAGCTCGGCAACGACTGGAACAAGCCCTACAAGAAGTCCGCCCGTGTGGTTGGTGACGTCATCGGTAAGTACCACCCGCATGGTGACAGCGCCGTCTACGACACCATCGTGCGCATGGCTCAGGACTTCTCGATGCGCCATGTGCTGGTCGATGGCCAAGGTAACTTCGGTTCCATCGATGGCGATAACGCCGCCGCCATGCGTTACACAGAGGTACGCATGGCCAAGCTCTCGCACGAGCTGCTGGCCGACCTCGACAAGGATACCGTCGATTGGGTCGACAACTACGACGGGACCGAGCGCATCCCCGACGTGTTGCCGACCAAGGTGCCCAACCTGTTGATCAACGGTTCCTCGGGCATTGCGGTAGGCATGGCGACCAACATTCCGCCGCACAACATGCGCGAAGTGGTCAATGCCTGTCTGGCGTTGATCGATGACTACACGCTTTCCGTCGACGACTTGATGGAATACATCCCTGGCCCTGATTTCCCCACCGGCGGCATCATCAACGGCAAGGCGGGCATCCTCGAGGCCTACCGTACCGGCCGCGGGCGTATCTACGTGCGGGCCCGCCATACCATCGAACACGACGACAAGACCGGTCGCGACCATATCATCGTCAACGAACTGCCTTACCAGGTGAACAAGGCCCGGCTGATCGAGAAGATCGCCGAACTGGTCAAGGACAAGAAGATCGACGGCATCGCCGAGCTGCGTGACGAGTCCGACAAGGACGGCCTGCGCGTAGTGATCGAGGTCAAGCGCGGCGAATCCGGCGAGGTGGTGGTCAACAACCTGTTTGCCCAGACACAGTTGCAGAACGTCTTCGGCATCAACATGGTGGCGCTCGACGACGGTCAACCGAAGACGCTGAACCTCAAGGAAATGCTCGAGGCGTTCATTCGCCATCGTCGTGAAGTGGTCACCCGGCGCACCCTCTACGAGTTGAAGAAGGCGCGCGAGCGCGGCCATCTCCTCGAAGGCCTGGCGGTGGCGATCTCCAACATCGATGAGGTCATCGAGCTGATCAAGGCCTCACCTTCCGCCGCCGAAGCCAAGGAAAAATTGCTCGCCAGAACCTGGCAGCCGGGGCAGGTCACCGGCATGCTCGAGCGTGCCGGCGCCACCTCGTGCAAACCCGAGGAGCTTGAGGAAGGCTACGGCCTCGACCAGGCCGGACGCGAATACCGACTGTCGCCGGCTCAGGCCCAGGCCATCCTCGAACTGCGCCTGCATCGCCTGACCGGTCTCGAGACCGAAAAACTGCTCGACGAGTATCTGGGCATCCTCGAGAAGATCGCCGAACTGACCGCGATCCTGGCCTCTGCCGACCGCCTGCTGGAGGTGATCCGCGAAGAGCTCGAGGCGATTCGCGACCAATTCGGCGACGAGCGCCGTACCGAGATCCAGATCAGTCACCTGGACCTGCGCATCGAGGACCTGATCGCCGAAGAGGACATGGTAGTAACCATTTCCCGCAGCGGTTACGCCAAGACCCAACCGCTCTCCGACTACCAGGCCCAACGGCGTGGCGGGCGCGGCAAGTCGGCCACCGCGATGAAGGACGAGGACGTCATCGAACACCTGCTGGTGGCCTCGACCCATGACACGGTGCTGCTGTTCTCCAATAAGGGCAAGGTCTACTGGCTCAAGGTCTATGAGATGCCCAACGCCAGCCGCGGCTCGCGTGGCAAGCCGCTGGTCAACCTGCTGCCGTTGGACGCAGGCGAGTCGATCAATGCCATCCTGCCGGTGCACGAATATCGCGAGGACAGTTACATCTTCTTCGCCACCGCCAAGGGCACTGTCAAGCGCACCACTCTTGACCAGTTCTCGCGGCCACGCAGCGTGGGCTTGATCGCCATCGACCTGGAAGAGGGCGACCGCCTGGTAGGGGCGTCCGTGACTTCCGGCAAAGACCACGTCATGCTGCTGTCGTCCAACGGCAAGGCAATTCGCTTCGAAGAATCCAATGTGCGCGCCATGGGGCGTACCGCGCGTGGTGTGCGTGGCATGAAACTGCTCGGCGATGCCGAAGTGATCAGCCTGATCATTCCGCAGTCGCAGCAGATCGATGCCGAAGCGGATGCCGAGGACGCCGCCGATGCCGAAAACGGCAACGGCAATAGTAATGGTAATGGCATGGGTGGTAATGGCGGGCAGATCTACATCCTCACCGCCTCGGAAAACGGCTACGGCAAGCGCAGTCGGCTCGAGGAGTTCCCGCTGCGTGGGCGTGGCGGCCAAGGCGTGATCGCCATGCAGACCAGTGAGCGCAACGGCGCCATGGTTGCCGCGATGCAGGTCTACGGCAACGACGAGATGATGCTGATCACTGACAAGGGCACCCTGGTGCGTACCCGCGTCGAAGAAGTCTCGGTCAGCTCGCGCAATACCCAGGGCGTGATGCTGATTCGCCTTGGCGAAGGCGAAAACCTGGTCAAGACAGTGCGTATTGACGAGCCAGATGACAGCGAGCCGGAAGAAGAGCCGGAAACCAACGAAGAAGTGTGAACCCCTACCGGGGCAACTAGGCCTCTGGGGTTGTGGGAGCTCAGCCGGCCTGGCGGCCGGATCGCGCAGAGAATCTGCGCTCCCACAAGGGCAGCGGCTGGTGATATTGCTGTGGTGGGAGTTCAGCCGGCCTGGCGGCCGGATCGCGCAGAGAATCTGCGTTCCCACAAGGGCTGCGGCTGGTGATATTGCTGTGGTGGGAGCGCAGCTCCGCTGCGCGATGAAGAAGGGGCCACCATGCTCGAATTTAAGCACGAATGCCCCTGTTGGAGCGGCTGCAGCCGCGATGGAACGAATCGGGAACACAACGCTGATGACACGTCACTATAACTTCTGCGCTGGCCCGGCGGCCCTGCCGACCAAGGTACTGGAACGCGCCCGGGAAGAAATGCTCGACTATCATGGGCGCGGCCTGTCCGTGATGGAGATGAGTCACCGTAGCCCGGAATACACCGCCATCGCCGAACAGGCAGAGCGAGACCTGCGCGAGCTGCTGGCGGTTCCGGATAACTACCGGGTGCTGTTCCTGCAGGGCGGTGCCTCCTTGCAGTTCGCCATGCTGCCCTACAACCTGCTGGGGGCCGGCGGTACGCCGAATTTTCTGTATACCGGGATCTGGAGCAAGAAAGCGGTCGCCGAGTCTCGCCATTTGTTCGGGGCGCATATCGCCGCGTCCAGCGAGGCCAACGGGTTGACCGAAGCGCCTCGGCAGGAGGAGATCCAACTCTCCAGCGATGCGGCTTACCTGCACTACACCGCCAACGAAACCATTGGCGGGCTCGAATTCGACTACATCCCCGAAGCGGCCGTGCCCGTGACCTGCGACATGTCATCGTCCATTCTCTCTGGGCCGTTGGATGTCTCCCGCTTCGGGGTGATCTATGCCGGCGCACAGAAGAACATCGGCCCGGCCGGCTTGGTGTTAGTCATCGTGCGCGACGACCTGCTCGACCAGGCCCGGCCGGATATCCCGACCATGTTCAACTACAAGCTCATGGCCGAGCAGGGCTCGATGGTCAACACCCCGGCGACCTATTCCTGGTATCTGGCCGGTCTGGTGTTCGACTGGCTGAAGAACGATATCGGCGGCCTTGAAGCCATGCGCGCCATCAACGAGCGTAAGGCGACCAAGCTATATGCCGCCATCGACGCCAGCGGTTTGTATTCCAACCCCATCGCGCCGCGCAACCGTTCACGCATGAATGTACCTTTCGTGCTCGCCGACGAGCGCCTGAACCAACCCTTCCTCGAGGAAGCCGACGCTGCTGGCCTGCTCAACCTCAAGGGCCACCGCAGTGTCGGCGGCATGCGCGCCAGCTTGTACAACGCCGTGCCCGAGGAAGGTGTCGACGCGCTGATCTCCTTCATGGCCGATTTCGAGAAACGAAGGGGATAAAATTGCATGGTGGCACAATGCTTTCTTGTAGGAGCGCCCGCGGGCGCGATGGCGAGGCCACCCAAGCCGGCCTGACGGCCGGATCGCCGCCACGGCGGCTCCTACAGGAAAATGGGGCGCCGCCAATGTGTAGGAGCGCCCGCGGGCGCGATGGCGAGGCCGCCCAAGCCGGCCTGACGGCCGGATCGCCGCCACGGCGGCTCCTACAGGAAAATGGGGCGCCGCCAATGTGTAGGAGCGCCCGCGGGCGCGATGGCGAGGCCACCCAAGCCGGCCTGACGGCCGGATCGCCGCCACGGCGGCTCCTACAGGAAAATGGGGCGCCGCCAATGTGTAGGAGCGCCCGTGGGCGCGATGGCAAGGCCGCCCAAGCCGGCCTGACGGCCGGATCGCCGCCACGGCGGCTCCTACAGGAAAATGGGGCGCCGCCAATGTGTAGGAGCGCCCGTGGGCGCGATGGCAAGGCCACCCAAGCGGGAAACAGGTATGGAGCCAATGCCGATACATCAAGAATCCGGGGTTGATTCGAGGAACCATCAATGACTGACATCCCCAGCAATCTCGACGAACTGCGCGAGCGCATCGACCGCTTGGACGCGGACATCCTGCGCCTGATCAGTGAGCGTGCCGAATGTGCCCAGCAGGTGGCGGAGATCAAGACGCAGGTCGATCCGGATGCCGTCTTCTACCGTCCCGAGCGCGAGGCCCAAGTGCTCAGGCGCATCATGGCGCTCAACAAGGGGCCTCTCGACAGCGAGGAGATGGCACGACTGTTTCGCGAGATCATGTCGGCCTGCCTGGCGCTGGAACGGCCGATCAAGGTGGCCTACCTCGGGCCCGAGGGCACCTTCACCCAGCAGGCCGCGCTCAAGCATTTCGGCGACAGCGCCGTCAGCCTACCGATGGCCGCCATCGACGAAGTGTTCCGCGAAGTGGAGGCCGGTGCCGCCAACTACGGCGTGGTGCCGGTGGAAAACTCTACTGAAGGGGTAGTCAATCACACCCTGGATTCATTCATGGACTCCTCCATGTGCATCTGCGGCGAAGTCGTGTTGCGCATTCATCATCACCTGCTGATCTCCAGCACCACGCGCAAGGAAAAGGTCTCGCGAATCTACTCGCACCCCCAGTCCTTCGCCCAGTGCCGCAAGTGGCTCGACTCCCACTACCCGCATGCCGAGCGGGTACCGGTTGCCTCCAACGCCGAGGCTGCCAAGCTGGTCAAGACTGAATGGCACAGCGCCGCCATCGCCGGCGACATGGCGGCCAAGCTGTATGACCTTGAGAAGATCGCCGAGAAGATCGAGGATCGCCCGGACAACTCGACTCGCTTCCTGATCATCGGCAACCAGCAAGTGCCGATGTCCGGCGAGGACAAGACCTCCATCGTGGTAGCGATGCGTAACCAGCCGGGTGCGCTGCACGACCTGCTCGAACCGTTCCACCGCCACCAGATCGATCTCACGCGCCTGGAAACGCGCCCATCGCGTACTGGAGTGTGGAACTACGTGTTCTTCATCGACTTCAAAGGCCATTGTGAAGACCCGGTGGTCGAAGCGGTACTCGAGGAAGTTCGGCTGCGCTCTGCGGAGCTCAAGGTTCTGGGATCCTATCCCGTGGGTGTGCTCTGATCATGCAACAGGCGGTTGTCGACGAATCCCGCATCCTGATCGTTGGCCTTGGCCTGATTGGCGGCTCGCTGGCGGCGGCGCTCAAGCGTTCCGGCTTCAAGGGCGAGATCGTGGCCTGCGACCGCGATCTCGACGAGATCGCCCGCGGCATCGCGATGGGTGTCATCGACAGCGGAGATACCCAGCTTTCCTCCCTGGTCAGCGGCAGTACCATGATCGTGCTCGCGGTACCAGTGCTGGCCATGGACAGCGTGATGCACGAGTTGGCCGCCCGTATCGACGATGCTGGCGTTCGTGTCGTGATCACCGATGTCGGCAGCACCAAGGCAGCGATACGCGACAGCGCCCGCAGAGCCTTCGGGCGGCTGCCGGCCAATGTCGTTCTCGGCCACCCCATCGCCGGCTCCGAGAAGAGCGGGGTGGCGGCCGCCAATCCGGATCTCTATCGCCAGCACAAGGTGATTCTCACGCCCCAGGCTGATACCGACCCCCTGGCGTTGGCCCGGGTTCGTGCCCTGTGGCTAGCTTGTGGTGCCGAGGTGCTGGAAATGGACGTCGAGCGCCATGACCAGGTGCTGGCGCGTACCAGTCACTTGCCACATCTGCTGGCCTTCTCTCTGGTGGATACCTTGGCACGCCAGGACGAACGCCTGGAGATCTTCCGTTACGCCGCCGGTGGCTTTCGCGATTTCACACGTATCGCCGGCAGCGACCCGGTGATGTGGCGTGACATCTTTCTTGCCAACCGCGATGCCGTACTCACTGCACTGAACGACTTCGAGGCCGGCGTGGCTCGATTGCGCCAGGCGGTGGAAACCGGCGACGGCGATAGCATGCTGGCCACTTTCGACCGCGCCAGCCATGCACGCCACTATTTCGATACGCTCTTGAACCAGACCAGTTATCAGGCGGGTTATCAGAACATGGAACACAACAACCTTCGTTACCGGGTTGCCCCCGGTGGTAGCGTCTCCGGTCAGATCCGGGTTCCTGGCGACAAGTCGGTCTCGCATCGTTCGATCATGCTCGGTGCGCTGGCCGAAGGCATCACCGAGGTCAAGGGATTTCTCGAGGGCGAGGATAGTCTGGCCACACTGCAAGCCTTCCGCGAAATGGGCGTGGCCATCGAAGGGCCGCACCAAGGGCGGGTGACCATCCATGGCGTCGGCATGCACGGTTTGAAGAAACCGGCTGGTCCCCTTTACGTGGGCAACGCCGGTACCGCCATGCGTCTATTCGCCGGGTTGCTGGCCGGCCAGGCCTTCGATACCGAGTTGACTGGCGATGCCTCGCTGACCAAGCGCCCCATGGGTCGGGTGGCCGATCCGTTGCGTCAGATGGGAGCAGTGATCGACACCGCCGAAGGCGGCCGCCCACCACTCAGGATCAAGGGTGGTCAGACGCTAAAGGGCATCACTTACGACATGCCGATGGCCAGCGCCCAAGTGAAATCCTGCCTGCTGCTCGCGGGCATGTACGCCGAGGGCGAGACCCGGGTGCGCGAGCCAGCACCGACCCGCGACCATACCGAACGCATGCTCAACGGCTTCGGCTACCCGGTAGAGCGTCAGGGCGACACCGCTTGGCTGCAAGGCGGCGGCAAGCTTATTGCTGGGCCGATCGATGTGCCCTCGGACATCTCCTCGTCAGCCTTCTTCCTGGTTGCGGCGGCCATCACCCCGGGGTCGGATCTGACCCTGGAACATGTCGGCATCAACCCCACACGAATCGGGGTAATCAATATCTTGCAGGCGATGGGCGCTGATCTCACACTATCCAATGAACATGAAGTGGGGGGCGAACCTGTCGCCGACATTCGTGTGCGCTATGCTCCGTTAACAGGGATCGAGATTCCTCGGGATCAGGTGCCACTGGCCATCGACGAATTCCCGGCGCTGTTCGTCGCCGCCGCCAATGCCCGTGGCGTGACCCGCTTGCGCGGTGCCGAGGAGTTGCGCGTCAAGGAGTCGGACCGCCTCCAGGCCATGGCCGACGGCCTGGCGGTATTGGGCGTCGAGAATCGTCTTTACGATGATGGCATCGACATCGTGGGCTGTCTTGACGACCAGAAGGACGGCGAAAGCCCCAGCTATGGTGGCGGGCGAATCGACAGCCTGGGTGATCACCGCATCGCCATGGCGTTTACCGTAGCTGGACTGCGGGCGCGCGACGAGATCGTCATCGACGACTGCGCCAATGTGGCGACGTCCTTTCCGGGCTTCATCGAACTGGCGCGTAGTGTCGGCCTGGGAGTCGACGAGGATCGGAGGGATGACGCATGACAGAGCAAGCAGCGGCGCCGGTGCTGGCCATCGATGGCCCCGGCGGTGCCGGCAAGGGCACCATCAGCCGCCTGGTCGCCGAGCGCCTGGGCTGGCATCTGCTGGATTCCGGCGCCCTATACCGGCTGACGGCGCTGGCGGCGGCTCGCCACAACATCAAGCTCGACAACGAAGATGCCCTGGAGCCGCTGGCGGCCAACCTCGATGTGGTCTTCGTTCCTGGTGACGAGGGGAGTCGGGTGTTTCTCGAAAGCGAGGACGTCAGCGACGTCATCCGCACCGAGCAAGCCGGCGATCGTGCTTCCGTGGTGGCGGCCTTGCCGCGGGTGCGCCGGGCGCTGTTACGGCGCCAGCGCGATTTTCAAAAACCGCCGGGGTTGGTTGCCGACGGTCGTGACATGGGGACTATCGTGTTTCCCGATGCCGAACTCAAGATATTCCTCACCGCAAGCGCCGAGGAACGCGCCAAGCGACGTTACCTCCAGTTGCGAGAAGCCGGCGAAGATGCTAGTCTGTCGAGTCTTTTAAAGGAAATACAGGCGCGCGATGCGCGCGATATGCAGCGCAGTGTGGCCCCTCTCGTACCGGCGGAAGACGCCATCGAGTTGGACACCACGCACCTGACGATACCGGAAGTGGTGGATCGGGTGACGACCTTCCTCGCCGAGCGAGGTTTGGTCTCCGACGCCTGACAATCCCTTGCGGAGCCCCCGGCCAGACGTCATGACGTGGCCAGGCGAGACGTTCCTTGGAAGCCGAGAGCCTGACCAGGTCGAACCAGCGCCAACGTCCCCGGGGATTAGTGGAGTAGGCCCGCACTCGCTGGTGGTGCGGAGAAGGCGGCGAGCCGCTATCAACGTTGATCACGTAGGAACATCATGAGCGAAAGCTTTGCTGAGTTGTTTGAACAGTCTCTCCAGGACATCAATATGGAACCGGGCGCCATCGTCATGGCGACCGTCGTCGACATCGAGGGTGACTGGATCATCGTCAATGCCGGCCTGAAGTCCGAGGGCCAGATTCCCGCTGCCCAATTCCGCGACGACAATGGCGAACTGACTATTGCCGTGGGTGACGAAGTCAAGGTCGCCCTGGAAGCCGTCGAGGACGGTTTCGGTGAGACACGTCTGTCTCGCGAAAAGGCCAAGCGTGCCGAAGCCTGGAAAGAGCTGGAAGCTGCTTTTGAGAAGGAAGAGATCGTCAAGGGCGTGATCAACGGCAAGGTCAAGGGCGGCTTCACCGTCGACGTGGCCTCCATCCGTGCCTTCCTCCCCGGTTCCCTGGTGGACGTGCGCCCGGTGCGCGATACCGCACACCTCGAAAACAAGGAACTGGACTTCAAGGTCATCAAGCTCGATCCCAAGCGCAACAATGTGGTCGTTTCACGTCGCGCCGTGCTCGAGGCCGAGAACAGCGCCGAGCGTGAAGCCCTGCTGGCCACCCTGCAGGAAGGGCAGCAGATCAAGGGTATCGTCAAGAACCTCACCGACTACGGTGCCTTCGTGGACCTGGGTGGCGTCGACGGCCTGCTGCACATCACCGACATGGCCTGGAAGCGTATCAAGCATCCGTCCGAGATCGTGGCCGTGGGCGACGAGATCAATGTCAAGGTGCTCAAGTTCGACCGTGAGCGCAACCGTGTTTCCCTGGGTCTCAAGCAACTGGGTGAAGATCCCTGGGTCAACATCAAGGATCGCTATCCGGAAGGCACCAAGGTCATCGCCCACGTCACCAACCTCACCGACTACGGTTGTTTCGCCGAGCTGGAAGAGGGGGTCGAGGGTCTGGTCCACGTCTCCGAAATGGACTGGACCAACAAGAACATCCACCCGTCCAAGGTCGTGCAGGTCGGCGACGAAGTGGAAGTCATGGTGCTGGACATCGACGAGGAGCGTCGTCGTATCTCCCTGGGTATCAAGCAGTGCACCACCAACCCGTGGGAAGACTTCAGCGCGCGCTACAACAAGGGCGACCGCGTTTCCGGCAGCATCAAGTCGATCACCGACTTCGGTATCTTCATCGGCCTGGAAGGCGGTATCGACGGCCTGGTGCACCTGTCCGACATCTCCTGGACCGATACTGGCGAAGAAGCCGTTCGCCAGTACAAGAAGGGTGACGAAGTCGAAGCCGTCATTCTTTCCATCGACCCGGAGCGTGAGCGTATCTCGCTGGGCATCAAGCAGCTCGATACCGACCCGGTAGCCGAGTTCCTGGCCGTCAACGACAAGGGCTCGATAGTGACCGGCCGTGTCGTCGACATCGACGCCAAGGAAGCCCATGTCGAGCTGGCGACCGATGTCGTCGCCGTGCTCAAAGCCTCCGAAATCAGCGCCGACCGTGTCGAAGACGCCCGCAATGTGCTCAACATTGGCGACAGCGTCGAGGCCCGCATCATCGGGGTGGATCGCAAGAACCGCGCTATCAGCCTGTCGATCAAGGCCAAGGATCAGGACGACACTCGCCAGAGCATGAAGAAACTGCGCGAGCAGGAAGTCGATTCCGGTGGCCCGACCACCATCGGCGACCTGATCAAGCAGCAGATGGGTCAGGACTGATCGTCGCCTGACGCGACAAGGTCCCGGAACCAGAAACGCCGCTCCCAAGGGAGCGGCGTTTTTTGTTGCAAAAGCGGCCGTGGTCGCGATGAAGCAGGTGTCACGAAGCTCGAACTGAGGCACGAATGCTCCTGTAGGAGCCGCCGTGGCGGCGATCCGGCCGTCAGGCCGGCTTGGGTGGCCTTGCCATCGCGCCCACGGGCGCGCCTACACATTGGCAGTGCCCATTTTCCTGTAGGAGCCGCCGTGGCAGCGATCCGGCCGTCAGGCCGGCTTGGGTGGGTCCTCCATCGCGCCCACGGGCGCGCCTACACATTGGCGGTGCCCCGTTTTCCGGTAGGAGCCGCCGTGGCGGCGATCCGGCCGTCAGGCCGGCTTGGGTGGCCTTGCCATCGCGCCCACGGGCGCGCCTACACATTGGGCAGTGCCCCGTTTCCGGTAAAAGCCGCCGTGGCGGCGATCCGGCCG
>NZ_BMXS01000006.1 GCF_014651875.1 Litchfieldella qijiaojingensis | reverse complement strand
AGTCGGTGAAGCGGTTGTGCGACAGCCCGCGCCGGTTGGGGGTGGCGATATCGACCACCGGCACGCCGTTGCCGGCCTGGTCCAGGGACGTGTTGCCGCTGCCGGGGGCGACGACGATGCCGTCGGCGAGCACGATGACCGGGTGCCAGAACAGGGCACTGATGAGGAGGATGGCAACGTAGCGGCCCAATGGGCTACGGATGTTCATGGTGGCTGCGTCCCTGCATCACTGTTATTCGTTGTTTAGTGCGTTCCTTGCGACACACTTTCTTCTTGATGAGGAATAACGGCAGCTGGAAAAGAAACTTTAGAAAAACATTGACAAGGCCCGCTTCCTAAATGGAAGCGGGCCTAGCTAAGGTTGGGGAATATCAGGAAGGAGTCAGTGCTTGCGCGGCGCCTTGGGTTTCCGCATCGCCTGCACCGGACGCCGCTTGTGCTTGTCGCGGCTCCAGCGGTTTTTCTCGTCCGGGGTCAATTCCGGCACCTTGCGTGTCGCGAGCCCGGCCATCGTCGACAGGTCGTCGATCTCGTCCTGGTTCAGTTCGGTCCATTCGCCGGCCTTGGCCCGCTTGTCGAGGAAGATGTTGCCGTAGCGCACGCGCTTGAGACGGCTCACCGTCAGGCCCTGGGATTCCCATAGCCGGCGTACTTCGCGGTTGCGGCCTTCCATGATCACCACGTGGAACCAGGTGTTGATGCCTTCACCGCCGAACTCCTGCACGTCCGTGAAACGTGCCGGGCCATCCTCGAGCATCACGCCCTCGACCATGGCCATCACTTGCTCCTTCCTGACCTCGCCCATCACGCGCACGGCGTATTCACGCTCGATCTGGGTGGAGGGGTGCATCAGGCGGTTGGCCAGTTCACCGTCGGTGGTGAACAGCAGCAGGCCACTGGTGTTGATGTCCAGGCGGCCGATGGCGATCCAACGCTCGCCCTTGAGCCGAGGCAAACGATCGAACACGGTGCGCCGCCCTTCGGGGTCCTTGCGTGTGCACAGCTCGCCTTCGGGCTTGTTGTACATGATCACCCGACGCGGGGTCTCCTCGGCGCCGCGCAGGGTCACCGGACGGTCGTCGAAGGTCACCTTGTCGCGGGACTCGATACGGTCGCCCAGGGTGGCCACGCGGCCATTGACCTTGACGCGCCCGGCGCTAATGGCGGTTTCCATCTCGCGGCGCGAGCCCAGTCCGGCACGGGCCAGGACCTTCTGCAATTTTTCGCTGGTGGTACTCATGAGTCGTCTGACTTCTCATCGGTTGGGGTTGCCGCCCCCGCGTGTCCGTCCTCCTCGACGGTCTCGCGAGCGCGTTCGGCCAGGCGGGCTTCGAGATCGGAGAAGCTCAGTCCCGGCCGGCTGGACGCCTTCTCGGCGTGTGGTTCGGCATCGGCCATCCCGGTCGTTGCTAGTTCATTGTCTTGATCCAGTTCGTCGCCATACTCATCGTGCGGTGTCGCTGCCGATGCGGCATCATCTTCGCGCTCCTCGACATCGCCGCCCTGCTCCGTCGCGTTGCCGCGCGGCCCGTCATCGACACCTGCCGCTTCCAGATTGGCCTGCCATTCGTCGAAATCCTTCAGCTCGTGCATCGGCGGCAAGGCGTCCAGGGTCTTTAGCCCGAAATCGTCCAGGAACTGGCGGGTGGTGGCATAGACCGCCGGGCGCCCTGGCACGTCGCGCTGCCCGACCACCCTAATCCAGCCACGATCCGACAGGGTGCGCATGATCGAGCTGCTCACCGCGACCCCGCGTACCTCTTCGATGTCACCACGCGTCACCGGCTGGCGATAGGCGATCAGCGCCAATGTCTCGAGCAGGGCCCGCGAGTAGCGCTGGGGCCGCTCATCCCATAGCCGTGACACCCATGGCGAGAGCCGCTGACGAATGCGCACCTGATAGCCCGACGCCGACTCGCATAATTCCAGTGCCGTGTTCTCCAGACGCTCGCTCAACTTGGCCAGCGACTCACGGATAGCGGCACGCGAAGGTGGCCGCATGTCATCGAACAGCGCCTCGATACGCTCCAACGACACCGGCTCGCCCGCCGCTAGCAGCACGCCTTCCAGAATCTCATCCAGCGCCGGTGAATCGAACGACCTGAAGGCATCGTTCATCGCTGCCCCTCCGCATCGTCCGCCATGGCCTCATCGTGTTCATACGGGCTTTCTCCCGACATGGCATCAGAGTCTCCTTCGAACGAGTCCTCCACCACCGCTTCGCTCTCCGTAGTCAGTCGCGCCCGCACATGGATCGGCGACAGGGGGGCATTCTGCATGATCTCGATCATTGCCTCCTTGGCCAATTCGAGAATCGCCATGAAGGTCACCACCACGCCGGCCTTGCCCTCTTCCAGGCTGAACAGCGCTTCGAAAGGCGTGTAGTGATCGTGATTCAGGCGCTCCATGATCGCCAGCATGCGCTCCCGGGTGGAAAGCACCTCGCGGCTGATCTGGTGCGACTTGGTCAGCTCAACGCGACGCAGTACCCCGGACAGCGCGTGCAACAGTTCATCGAGGTCGACCTCGGGATACACCACCCGTGTTTCCAGCTCCGGCAACCCGGCTTGGGCGGGAAACCAGTCACGACCGAAGCGCGGCAACTCGTTGAGAGTCTCGGCCGCCAACTTCAATTGCTCGTACTCCTGCAAACGACGGATCAGTTCGGCGCGCGGATCGGCTTCGTTGTCCTCGTCGTCGCCCTTGGGCGGACGCGGCAACAAGGTGCGCGACTTGATCTCGGCCAGCATCGCCGCCATCAGCAGATATTCGCCGGCCAGCTCGATCTCCAGCGCCTTCATCAGTTCCACGTACTCGATGTACTGATGGGTGATGGCCGCCACATCGATGGCCAGGATATCCAGGTTCTGCCGCCGGATCAGGTACAGCAACAGGTCGAGCGGCCCCTCGAAGGCCTCGAGAAAGACCCGCAACGCCTCGGGCGGAATGTACAGATCCTCGGGCAGCTCGGTAATCGGCTCGTCGAACAGCCGCGCCAAGGCATCCACCTGCTGGGCGGCTGGGGTATCGGCGACGGCGGTCGAAGGCGTATCGCTCACGCGTGGCCTGGCCTCCTGAGGCTTCCGGTCTACGGATGGATCAATCGTGCAGTCTAGCAAGACAGGGGCCTCCTGCGTAAGGGAAGCACTGAACCAATGCCTGCGCGGGCAAACCGCTACGTTGCGCGGTGCTCGGAATCCTCACATATACCCCATATGCTCCGGTTCCTGTGCTCCGTGCGCCTTGCGTTTTACTCCGCTCGTCGATTTGTTCAACGCTTCCCAAGCCGATCCGCTTATGACGTCTCGGCCGCGTCATCGGCCTTCCGATAGCGCCCCGTATAATCGAACAGCTTTTCGCGCACCTGCCAGTGGCGGCCGACCTTGCGCCCGACGACGAAGTCCGGGGCTCGCAGACGACGTTCGCCATCGATCACTTCGTGTGGCGAGGTGGGCCGCCAGGCGGCACCCGGCGCACGTAGATGATCGCGCAGGAACACTGCCGCGAAGGCGGCTCTCTGCGGCGGAGTTTCCAACGCGAACCATTCGCTGAGCGTGGCGCCATCCTCGTCATGGTAGGTAACCTTGAGCCGCTCGAGACCGCGGCCGTTGTGCGTCGCCTCGAGTTGCATGCCGCTGACCCGCAGCACCCGCGCGTCCTTGAGGCGCAGCGCCTCCTTGAGCTTGTCGTCGGGATCGACCAGCCGCGCCTGGCAGCCGTGACACTGGCGGGCAGCGATGTCGTTCTCGGCGCCGCAGGTCTCGCAAGTCTTGAAGCGGAAGCGAAAGTCGCATTGGCGCCGACGGTCGCCATCCTCGACCAAGCCCTGGCAACGGCGACCGAAGTGTTCAATGACGAGTTCGCCGTCGCGCTTGCCCCAGAACAGGTTGGCATGGCCGCAGGCTGGGCATTCGACCTGTACCGGTTCCGAGTCGGAGTCGGGCCGCGGCGAGCCAACCTCGGGGGCATACAGATCCCAAGGGTTGCCGGCGTAGTCGAGGATCAGGCAGTCCGACTTGCCTGGCGCCAAGCGCAGCCCTCGTCCGACGATCTGCTGATAGAGGCTCACCGACTCGGTGGGTCGCAGGATGGCGATCAAGTCGACATGCGGTGCATCGAAGCCGGTGGTCAGCACCGCCACATTGACCAGATACTTGAGCTGCTCACCCTTGAAGGCAGCGATCAACCGTTCCCGTTCACCGGAGGAAGTAGTGCCGGTAACCAGTGCCGCCTCGCCCTGCGGCAGATAGCCGAGAATCTCCTCAGCGTGGGCCACGGTAGCGGCGAAGATCATCACCCCGCAACGGTCACGCGCACGCTCGACGAGTTCGGCGATGATGCCGGGCGTGACACGCTGGCCACTGACCACACGATTGAGATCGTCCTCGCTGAACAAGCCACGTGTCGACGGCACCAACGCCGAGAAATCGTAGCGCTCGACGGCAACATCGATGCGTTTCGGTTCGGCCAGATAGCCTTGCTTGACCATCAGTCGCAGCGGCTGTTCGAACACGCAGTCGGCGAAGAAGCAGTCGGCCTCGCCACGCACCATGCCGTGATGATGACGGTGATAGATGAAGCCCTGTCCCAGGCGATAGGGAGTCGCGGTCAATCCCAGCACCTTGAGGCGCGGATTGGCCTGGCGCAAGCGGTCGATCACCTGGCGGTAGCTCGAGTCATCGTCCAGCGAGACGCGGTGGCACTCGTCGATCACCAACAGGGTGAAGGCGCCATCGTCGAAGCTGTCAAGATGGCGCACCACCGACTGCACCGAGCCGAATACCACCTGGCGCCCGCTCTCCTTGCGCCCCAGGCCGGCACTGAAGATGTCCGCCTCGAGCCCATAGGCCTGATACTTGGCATGGTTCTGCTCGACCAATTCGCGCACATGAGCGAGTACCAGTACCCGGCCACGAGCCAGACGCGCCAGCTCGGCGATCACCAGTGACTTGCCACTGCCGGTGGGCAACACCACCACCGCGGGCTCGTCGGTCTGGCGAAAGTGCGCCACCACCCGGCTGACTGCCTGTTGCTGGTAGGGGCGTAGGGTGGGTGGCGACGACAGAGAAGAAAGTCTTTGACTGGGCAATGTCGAACAATTCGAGGGAGAAATAGTTAGTGGCCTATTTACTGTATCTCGCGGTGCCTTGATCTTATCATGAAGCGTCATCCATCATACCAAACTGTCCTGAAAAGAGGTGCAGATCTCACTTACCCCTTCAAGATGGTTTACTTTAAGGAGGAGATTCCCCATTGATGCATCCTCCTAAAGAGAGTACTCCCTCCTGTTGTGGCCATAGCCATATCTACTGCTCTTTAATGGTCGTATCAGCGAAGTACTGGCAACACGGCAGTATGTATCATGAGAAGACCTAGAGCAAACGCTTCAGCACAATTGCTAGCTTCACAGTCACTATGTAGATAGAAAACGATGAGCCACTAACCTTCAGTTTCAGCGATGAAAGACTGGCAATTCAAAAGACTAGAGTTATCTCAAAATCAAACCATTAGCCACACGGAACGCGACAAGTAAGAGCAGGCAAGCAGCCAGTAATCTGAGAAGCTAAGAAGCAGCAGAGCCTCCTGTCAGCATGAGCTTGCCATGCCAATCAGTGCTGAAATCCAGCTCCCTTAACAGTTCATAAACATTGCAACATTGAACACCAACACTAGCACAAACGTCGGGAACCTTTCGGTTGGCACGCTGTTTTCTTGGCTTTGAAACTTCGTTAGATACAACAATTCGGCTCCCCCTATCTTTGAGCGCGTACGCTATTAAGAAAGGGTCCATACCAAGCCTATCGACCTCAACTTCATTGAGATCGTCAGCATATCCTTCCGAAATCACCCGATTCAGCAGAGCCACGTCGAACTCTTCATCCAAGATCATAATATCTCGTATATCCCGGTCCTTCGCCCACTGAACGTGCTGTGCTTTGTCCCCACCTTTTATTTCATCAATAATTTCGAGAGGCATGCGGATCAATCCGTTTCCAGCATGAAATTCGAGCCAGCGCCAAAACTCTGGAACCCTATCCATGTGGTAGTATAGATCATGGGCATGTATAATGACGTTTGCATCCAGCAAGAATAATCTTTTTTGCTCGCCAGGCATTATAACCCTACCATTTCAGCAACGTTTCCCGGACTGACACCCAGCACCCTACCTGCCTTAGTTTCTGTTAGGACTCCATCATGCAGCGACCGACGAACGAGATTGATCAACGCGCCACCCACCCTATGCCGTCGGGTATTATAAAAATTACCACTCGACTCAGACGACTCACCTTTCTTATGGCGCTTGGACTGTTTCCACAAATCGCGAAGTTCTGCGCTTATGTTTTTCCATACAGATTTAGCAATGAAGCCATCTCTGTAAAACCTATAGGCTATTAGAGAGGCACTAACATTGAGCTTATTCGCCTCACGCTGGATCGTGGATACAAACTCATCACCAGCCCCCTGAGATAGTTTATAAATATCTCCCACTTCACCGTAGCTCACCAAAATATGGCTTGCAACATCATTGCAATATCGCTCAACTTGATGTTCATTGCTTTGAGCACTTATGCCAGTTTTCCCTAGCCAAACATGAATAATTTCATGCAGCAGGGTAAAGCTCCATGCTGCCTTCGAGTCATTGTGATTTATAACTACAAACGGAGCTATGGGGTCTGATAGAGCAAAGCCTCTGAAGACATCAGTACTTATCGACGAGTGATGACTTCCCAGATCTCCTATTAGAAGAACGTAGAGCCCCCTATTTTCAACATGCTCCCGTAGGTAGTTAAAGGCTTGATGCGCATTAGACTTACTGCGATACATACCAATGTCAAAGTTGAAATAATCTTTAACCTTACGGCATGCGTCATCAATAGCCGGCACCGTATTGCCCATCCCGACGAAATCGATCACCTCATCTTCTTCGGTATCTATAAGAGCATCTTTTACAAGAGACTGCCTGATGTATATATCTCGCACTAGCGCCTTGGCACCGCCTTCATTCTCATCAAATTGGGTGTCAGGCAAGCGTCTGAAGTCTTCACCCATAGATGCGCTCTTGGGTGGCTCAGGCAAGAAAAAAGTAATGAACGGACGATGGTAGTGCTTAGCCATATCCAGTAGCTTTTTGTGGGTCGGCTCTTTCTCGCCAGCCTCGTATGCTGCCAGTACCTCAGCTCCAGACATGCGTGTACTCTTGAGTGACAACTTCCTAGCTGCCTGCTCGAGACTCAGGCCAGCACTCTCTCTTGCCCACTTGAGTATGTCCGGATTCACTTTACTCATTTCGTTTACCCATACCCCATCGGCTCAGTATCTCTGCGCCTTGCTGGGGAGCCCTAGTGCAGGCTCTCCTGACACGGTGCCTGTCAGCAAGATTAGCGTTCATCGTGTTCAAGCACAAAGGCAGAGCAAGGGTTGTTCCTCTGCGCTGTTTGCTGTTTTGGTTTCTTCCCGGTCGTGCTGCCAGTACGCTTGTCCTAGCTAGAGGTGTAATTCGATTCATGTGTTGAGGCGAGCACATCGTCAAACAGATCACTTACTCTCTCCAAAAGGCCGAGGTAGTGCAGTGGCTTCTTCGACGCTGAGCACTCGCCCATCTTCAATGAAGATTTGTAACACACTGATTATCCGGATAACTTACCGACCGGTTGTTTTAATCTAAAACTCTTTGACAGTCGGCCTCGCAGCTCCGGCAAGAACCGCAGGGTAATGGCGGCCCGCAGGCCGCCTCTTGCGTCCTGACACCGTGCGCGGGCATCAACCCAGCCAGACGCGAGCGTTGCGGAACAAACGCATCCACGCGCCGTCCTGGGTCCATTCGGCCGGGCGCCAGGAATTGGTCACCGCACGTGCCACCCGCTCGGGGTGCGGCATCATGATGGTGACGCGACCATCCGGCGTGGTCAGGCCGGTGATCCCCGCCGGTGAGCCGTTGGGGTTGGCCGGGTACCGGCTGGTGACCTGGCCGTAGTTGTCGACGTAGCGCAAGGCGATCTGCGAGCTCGATTGCATGGCCCGCAAGTGACCACTGTCGCGGAATTCGGTGCGTCCCTCGCCATGCGCCACGGCGATGGGCAGCCGCGAGCCTTCCATATCGGCCAGCAGAATCGATGGGCTCTTCTCGACCTGAACCATCGACGTGCGCGCTTCGAACTGCTCGGACTCGTTACGCACGAAACGCGGCCAGTTCTCGGCCCCGGGAATCAGTTCCTTGAGCTGCGAGAGCATCTGGCAGCCATTGCATACCCCCAGGGCGAAGCTGTCATCGCGCTGGAAGAAGGCTTCGAACTGATCGCGGGCACGCGCGTTGAACAGCACCGACTTGGCCCAGCCACCACCGGCACCAAGCACGTCACCGTAGGAGAACCCGCCGCAGGCGACAAGGCCCTTGAATTCCTCGAGATCCACGCGCCCTTCGAGAATGTCGCTCATGTGCACATCGATGCTCTCGAAGCCAGCGCGGTCGAAGGCCCAGGCCATCTCCACCTGGCCGTTGACGCCCTGCTCACGCAGTATGGCCACCGGTGGACGTACGCTATTGACGAAGGGCGCAGCAATGTCCTCGTCGATATCGAAGGAGGGCGAAGCGGACAGGCCCGGGTCGCGGTCGTCCAGCAGGCCGTCGAACTCGCTCTTGGCGCAGTCGGGATTGTCACGCAACGCTTGCATGCGGTAGCTGGTCTCGGCCCAGGAACGCTGGGTCAGCAGGCGGGTGGTCTCGAGCAGCGGTTCCTCGAACAGGGTCACGCGCACCTGGTCGTCGTAGCGCGGGCGGGCAATGACGCCGCAAGTGTCGATACCGGCGGCAGCGAACTGGGCCAGTACGAACTCGGTGTCGCGGCGATTGACCTGGATCACCGCGCCCAGCTCCTCGGCAAACAGCGCGTTGACCGCCTCGTGAGGCTCGTCGATCAACCAGTCGAGTTTGATCTCGAGGCCAGCATGAGCGGCGAAAGCCATTTCCAGCAGCGTCACCAACAGGCCACCGTCGCTGCGGTCATGGTAGGCCAGCAGCTTGCCGTCGGCATTGAGACCCTGGATCACGCCGAAGAAAGCCTTGAGATCCTCGGCATCGTCAAGGTCCGGGCACTCGTTGCCGACCTGGCCATAAACCTGGGCCAACGCCGAGCCGCCCAGGCGATTCTGGCCGGCGCCCAGATCGATGAGGATCAGGTCGCTCTCGTCCTGTTCCAGGTTGATCTGCGGCGTCAGGGTCTTCAACGCGTCAGTGACCGGGGCAAAGCCGGTAATCACCAGTGACAGCGGTGCGGTGATGCTCTTCTCTTCCTCGTCCTCCTGCCAAGCGGTACGCATCGACATCGAGTCCTTGCCTACCGGCACGGCGATGCCAAGCGCCGGGCAGAGTTCCATGCCGACGGCATGCACGGCGTCATACAGTGCCTGGTTCTCGCCGACATGGTCGGCGGCGCTCATCCAATTGGCGGAAAGCTTGATGTCGGAAAGCGCCTCGATAGGTGCCGCAGCCAGGTTGGTGATAGCCTCGGCCACCGCCAGGCGGGCGCTGGCCGCAGGGTCGATCAGCGCCACCGGCGGGCGCTCGCCCATCGCCATGGCTTCACCGGCATGGGTATCGAAGCTCGCCGTGGTCACCGCGACATCGGCCACAGGCACCTGCCAGGGGCCGACCATCTGGTCACGGGCGACCTGGCCGGTGATGGAGCGGTCACCGATGGTGATCAGGAAGCTCTTCGAGGCCACCGTGGGAAGACGCAGCACCCGTTCCAGAGCCTCGCGAAGGTCGAGGTTGTCCAATGCTACGCCAGGCAGGTCGAGGGTCTGGCGCTGGAACTCACGCTGCATCTTGGGCGGCTTGCCAAACAACACGCTCATCGGCAGGTCCACCGGCTGGGTATTGAAGTGACCGTCGCGAACCTCGAGATGGTGCGCCTCGCTGGCCTCGCCAACCACCGCGTACGGGCAGCGCTCGCGGGCGCAGAGGGCATCGAAGGTGTCGAGGTCTTGCGGGGCCACCGCCAGGACGTAGCGCTCCTGGGCCTCGTTGCACCAGATCTCCAGTGGGCTCATGCCCGGCTCGGCGTTGGGTACGGCGCGCAGCTCGAATACCCCGCCACGCTCGCCATCCTTGACCAGTTCGGGCAAGGCGTTGGACAGGCCACCGGCCCCCACGTCATGGATGAAGCGGATCGGGTTGGCCTCGCCCAACGCCCAGCAGCGGTCAATGACTTCCTGGGCGCGGCGCTCGATCTCAGCGTTGTCGCGTTGTACCGAAGCGAAATCGAGGTCTTCGCTGGAACTGCCCGAGGCCATGGAGGATGCCGCTCCGCCGCCCAGGCCGATCAGCATCGCCGGCCCGCCCATGACGATCAGCTTGCCGCCGACGGGAATCTCGCCCTTGGAAACGTGGCGCTCGCGGATGTTGCCATAGCCACCGGCGATCATGATCGGCTTGTGGTAGCCGCGTCGCTCGATGCCGCCCGGCCCCACCGCATCCTGCTCGTAACTCCGGAAATAGCCGCACAGGTTGGGACGGCCGAACTCGTTATTGAAGGCCGCCCCGCCGATCGGGCCTTCGAGCATGATCTCGAGCGCGCTCTTGATGCGCTCGGGTTTGCCATAGTCGAATGCCTCCCAAGGCTGCACGAACTCGGGAATGCGCAGGTTGGAAACCGCGAACCCGGTCAGGCCGGCCTTGGGCTTGCCACCGATACCGGTCGCCCCCTCGTCGCGGATTTCGCCACCGGCACCAGTGGCCGCACCGGGATAGGGAGCGATCGCCGTGGGGTGGTTGTGGGTCTCGACCTTCATCAGGATATGGATCGGCTCGCGGTGCGTGCCATAGGCGGCTTTCTCACCCTCCTTGCCGACCAGTGGGGCCGGGAAGAAGCGTCCCGCCGTAGTGCCTTCGATTACCGCGGCATTGTCGCTATAGGCCGAGAGAATCTTGCCAGGTGAGTGTTCGTAGGTGTTCTTGATCATCTTGAACAGCGAGCGCTCACGGGACTCGCCATCGATCACCCAATCGGCGTTGAAGATCTTGTGGCGACAATGCTCGGAGTTGGCCTGGGCGAACATCATCAACTCAACGTCGGCCGGATTTCTCCCCAACCCCTGGAAGGCGTCACACAGGTAGTCTATTTCGTCCTCGGCCAGCGCCAGCCCCAGTTCGACATTGGCCTTGGCCAGCGCCTCACGTCCGCCTTCGAGGATATCCACCTGCCCCAGCGGCGCCGGCTCGTGGTGAGCGAACAGCTTGGCGGCATCCGAGGCATTGGCCAGCACGGACTCCGTCATACGATCGTGCAAAACGCCAACGATGGAATTGAAGGCATCTTCCGAGAGCATGCCGGCGAGCTTGACGCGATAGGCGATGCCTCGCTCCAATCGCCGAACTCGGGTCAGGCCGCAATTACGGGCGATATCAGTCGCCTTGGACGACCAAGGTGACAGCGTTCCCAAACGTGGCACCACCAGGAATAAATGCCCCTCGCGCGGAGAGCTCGCACTCCCCTGTGCCGACTCCTGGTGGGCGCCATAGTCAAGCAAGCGCTCGAGCACTGCCCGGTCATCGCCGGACAGCTCGCCGTCGTGATCGACGAAGTGCGCATATTCGGCATGCAGCGATTCGACCTCGGGCACATGCGCACGCAGGGCGGCCAGCAGCTTGGCATGACGGAAAGCGGAAAGGGCGGGCGCGCCTCGCAGTTCGAGCATGTCGATAGAGCCTCTGAAGAAAGCGAAAAACGGGGGCCGCGGCCGGCGGCGATGAGCGCACATGATACTGGAAAGCGTAGGCATGGCGAAATCCGTGGTCGACACGAGGTGACAGAGTGCTCGGCGGCCGGTAAGGTGAATCGTCTCATCGTGATCGCACATTGCTCATGTCCAAGGCCTTTTTTCGCCACCTCAATCGTTATCGACGGTGGTATCTCCTGCTGCTGTCCGCACTCGTACTGGCGCTCATCCCCAACCGCCAGGTACCTTCCCAAGGTCGGCACCTGGACGATATTCGCAGCCGGGACTTCATCGCGGTGTTCACGCGCAATACCCCCACCACCTATTATGAAGGACGCCACGGCCCCAGCGGCTTCGAATACGAACTGATCCGGCGCTTCGCCGACCATCTCGGTGTCAGCCTGTCGATGGATGCCAGCCATAACATCGCGGGTGTGCTCGAAGCCGTGCGCAACGGCGAAGGCGATATCGGCGCCGCGGCGCTACCGCTGGACCCGACCCTTCCCGGTCTGCACTTCAGCCGCCCGATCCTCGAACTGCAACCGATGGTGGTCTACCGTCGCGGACTGCCGCCACTACGCGAGCCGGCCGACCTGGTAGGTCTCAATGTAGCGGCAATACAAGGATCCGGTGCAGGCCTGATTCTGCGCGAACTGCAAGCCGAGTTGCCCGAGCTGAGCTGGAAGGAGACACCCGACCTGGAAGTCGCCGACCTGTTGCAGCGTGTGGAGAATGGCAGCCTGGACGCTGCGGTCCTGTATGCTCACCAGTTCAAGTTGAACCGCCTGTTCTTCCCCGGCGTGGAAAATGGCTTGGAACTCGGTGAGCCGCTGAGCATGGCCTGGGCATTGCCCTCGAGCCAGGGACTGGGGTTGCTGGAGGAGACCAATCGGTTCCTGGACAGGTTGCGCCTCGATGGTACTTTGGACGATCTGGTACAGCGCTATTTCGGCCACGATGATTACCTGGAGTACGTCGGGGCCAGGATCTTCATCGACCACGTGCATGAGAAATTGCCCGACTATGCCGACCTGTTCCTTCGCGCGGCCCGCGATACCGGCTTCGACTGGAAACTGCTGGCGGCAGTGGGCTATCAGGAGTCCCACTGGAACCCGAAGGCAACCTCGCCCACCGGCGTACGCGGCCTGATGATGCTGACCAATGCCACCGCCGGGGAAATGGATATCGGTAATCGACTCGACCCGGCCCAGAGTATCGACGGAGGGGCCCGCTATCTGCGCCAGATCATGGAACGCCTGCCCGAGGATATCGACGACTCCGACCGACTATGGATGGCTCTGGCCGCGTACAATGTCGGCCTGGGACACCTGTACGATGCTCGAAAGATCGCCGAGATGCGAGGCGGCGATCCCAACGCCTGGGCCGATGTTCGCGAAGCCCTGCCGCTGCTGCAGAATCGCGAATGGTACAGCAAGACACGCCACGGCTATGCCCGTGGTGGCGAGCCGGTGATCTATGTGCGCAACATCCGCCGCTATTATGAGATTCTCAACTACGTTGACCGTAGTCAGCAGCAGTTCTTCCTGCTCAATCAACGTCAACCCGATGCAGATGACGATAGCATCTTCAACACCGTCCCACCGGTTCTCTAGAAGAGTGGCGGCGCCGTGACTCGCGCCGCCATCGCGTTGACCAGCTTGGCGCTGGGCCTGGCCGGGGTCGTCTTGATAGGCGATCAGCGTGCCTGGGACAATGCCTTGTCCTCCCCTCAGACCTTGCTGATCGTGTTGGTCGGTATGGGTCAATTGGCCCGGCTCGCGGGACACCCCATGCTGGCCAGACTGCTGCTGGTCTGCGCGCTCGCCCCCCTGATGCTGGCATTGTCGAGCTATCTGCTGCCCGAATACTGGATCAGCCTCGCCACTTGGGACAGCTTGGCCCATCGGTTTCTGCCCGGTAGTTTGCTGGACGACTGGCGTCCCGCCTTACTGGCCACCCTGAGCCTTGCACTATTGGCCGTCAACGCCTGGCTGGGGGAACGCCCGAACCTCGGCTCACCGTTGTTGCTGGGCACGGTCGCCTTGCTGCTGGTGATTCAGGGTCTCGAAAGCCTGCCAAACGCCACTGCCCATCAGGTGCTGCGTTACGCCGCCTCGCCCACGCAGCAACTTACCCAATGGGGGCTGCTGCTCGCCCAAGGGCTGGCCTTCCTGCCCATCGGGTATGCCGAGCGTCACAACCTGCATCGACCGCTGTGGCCGGCTCTCGCGCTGGTGGGGGTAACGCTGCTGTTCTGGCATCAGCAGAAGGCACTGGAAGATCGCACGCTGCGTGCTGAAGTACACGCACAAGGCCAGCAGTTGGCCGGTCACACCACCCATGAGTTCAAGGAGCACGTGGCCGCCATGCATCGCTTCGCGAACTCCTGGAATCTGCTCGACAGCGCACCGACCGTCGAGCAGTGGGCACTACAAACCGCTCCCTATTATCGCGATTTCCGCTACTTCCTCAATATCGCCTTCATCAATCTGGATAGCCGGGTCATCAGGGTATACCCCGTACAGCCCAATCTGCAGGTACTGGGGGCGCGACTGTTCGACGTTCAGCCCGAAGGTCGCGAAGCGCTGAGTCAGGCACTGTTCCATGGCCGCGTGGGGCGCACCGGGGTCGTCGAATTGCTGCAGGGAGGTCCCGGCATCATCCACTACTTGCCTGTCACCAGCGCCGACGACGGACGCATTCTGGGCGCGGCGGCCATGGTGGTCAGCTTACCGGTACTGATGGGTACCTTTTTCGACGAAGTCGACACCGGGCGCATGTTCTTGGAGTTGCGCCAGGGCGAGACCACATTGGTGCAACTCGGCCCGACCACCGGGCTCGGCCCTTGGCAACACCAGGCTTCGCTCGATGTGGCCGGCCAATCACTGACCCTGGTCACTCGACCCAGCCGTGCTCTGCTGCTGGAGCGTCGCGCTCGCCTTCCCGTGGTCGGCCTGGCCACCGGACTGACCTTGGCCTACCTGCTCTATCTAGTGCTCTATGCTTACCGGCGCTTGGCCTTGCAGCACCGCGCCCTGCACCGCTCCAACATCGAATTGCGCCACGAGGTCCAGGCGCGTGCCAAGCTACAGCAGGAAATCGAGTGGCTGGCGCGTCATGATGAGCTGACGGCGTTGCCCAATCGCCGCCTGTTCATGGAAACGCTGAAGGCCCAGGCCGAGCGACGTCCGCTGAGCGTGCTGATCTGCGATGTGGACCATTTCAAGCAGGTCAACGACCATCAGGGACACCTGATCGGCGACCGCTACCTCAAAAGTCTGAGCGAGGTTGGGCGAGAAATCGTCGAGGAGGCCGGAGGCCTGTTCGCTCGCTACGGCGGCGAGGAATTTGTGGCATGCCTACCCGCTTGCGACGCCCATTCGTCACTAGCCGTGGCCGAGCGCCTGCGTGAGCGAATGCAAGAGGAAAATCTTCTGCACCATGATGGACGCCAGCTCACCGTCAGTATCGGCCTGGCTACCCTGGAAGACGGACCATTGGACATCGCCGCCTTGATGCAGGCGGCCGACGAGGCGCTTTACCAAGCCAAGGCCAGCGGTCGCGACCGCGTGGTATGCGCTTCGGGTGATGCCTCGCTGGAAACGAGACGCTAGCTGTCGTCACCCCCGCGTCGCTCGGCAAAGAAATCGCGCAGCAGACGACGCGCCTGGGTCGCCAGCAGCCCACCATCCACCTGTACCCGATGATTGTGCCACGGCTGTGCGAACAGGTTGGCCTTCGACTCGACCATGCCGGTCTTGGGCTCGGCGGCGCCATAGACCAGCCGCGCCACACGCGCTTGGATGATCGCTCCAGCACACATCAGACAAGGTTCCAGGGTCACGTAGAGGGTGCAGCCGTCGAGGCGGTAATTGCCCAGCCGGACGGCGGCATCGCGCAAGGCGCGGATCTCCGCATGGGCACTGGGATCGTGCTCGCCCACCGGGGCATTGTAGCCACGCCCGACGATCTCGCCCGAGGCATCCACCAGCACCGCGCCGACCGGGACCTCGCCGGCCACCAAGCCTAATCGCGCCTGATCGAGTGCCCGGTGCATGTAGAATTCATCGCTGCGCATCGGTGGCGGCCTCCGGTATGCTGAGTGACATGAAACGATCGTAAAGGAAATACTGATGAACCGACGAGCGGCATCGAGCACAAGACGCCTGAACATCAGCACCGCGTAACACCTTGATCGAGTCGCGCAGGCGTTCATTCAGCGTTTCCTGAAGCATTATACTGCTAGAGGAATAGCGCCATGACTCGAGCCCTGGATGACCTAGTCGCCCTGCTGGGCCTGGAAATGATCGAGGAAAACCTGTTCCGAGGCCAGAGCCAGGATCTGGGCTTTCCGCAGTTGTTCGGCGGCCAGGTGCTTGGCCAAGCACTGTCGGCAGCCAGCCAGACGGTTATCCCGGAACGTCGCGTGCACTCCCTGCACGGCTATTTCCTGCGCCCTGGCGACGCGAAGCGGCCAGTCGTCTACCAGGTCGATACCGTGCGCGACGGCGGCAGCTTCACCACCCGCCGCGTTACCGCCATCCAGAAGGGCAAGCCGATCTTCTTCTGCAGCGCTTCCTTCCATGGCGAGGAAGAGGGTCTATCTCACCAACTCGCCATGCCCCATCAGGACGATCCCGACAGCCTGATCGCCAAGGGAGCCAAGGTGCAACGTTTCGAGTGGCACCCCATCGAGTTCCTGCACCTTGGTGATGACCCTGGCAATGGCAGCGACAGGCCACCGCGCAAGCGGCTTTGGTTCAGGCTATCCGGCAACCTGCCCGACGACCCGGCCCTGCATCGCTACCTGCTGGCTTACAGCAGCGATTTCAATCTGTTGACCACCTCGCTAGTACCCCATGGTATCGCGTTCGGCGACCCTCGGCTGCAGATCGCCAGCCTCGACCATGCGCTGTGGTTCCACCAGGACGTTACCGTCAACGACTGGCTGCTCTACGACATGGATAGCCCTTGGGCCGGCGGCGCCCGCGGCTTCGCCCGCGGCAGCATCTACGATCGCGCAGGTCAACTGGTCGCCTCGGCCGCCCAGGAGGGCCTGATCCGCATGCGCGACTGATTTCGTCATCGCCAAACTCGACACAGCCCCGTCCACCTTGCTGAAGCGCTGACCCCACCGGGCGTTGGCGGTGCCGATCCAGCAGCCTCCTCTGCCCAAGAAATTGCATGCAACACTACCCGAAAGTCTAGTTTGTAGATGGATATCACCTGACCTAGGGTTGGTATTGTATGCAACTTCGAGGTAGTCATTGTGGCCAAGGCCAGACGCACCGACATCGACGGCGTGGCGAAAACCGCCACCTCCCAGGTACACGAAGCCATCAAGCAGCGCATCATCGATGGCCATTACCGGGCCCATGAATATGTCCGCGAGACCAGTGTCGCGCGCGAGCTCAACGTCAGCCGCACACCGGTACGGGAGGCCCTTCGCGAGCTGGTGTCAGAAGGCTGGCTCGAGGCCATCCCCCATCACGGCGCACGAGTCGTGGCCTGGACCGAAAAGGACGCACGCGAGGTGTTCGAGTTGCGTCTGGTACTGGAACCCATGGCGGTGGGCCTGGCCTGCCATCGCATGGAGACCTCGCGCCTGGCCTACCTCGATAGCCTGGCGACGCGCATGGAGCAACTCACCGAGCGCGTCGTCGCCGATCCCGAGGCACGCAACGAAATCGCCAACTTGAACCATGAGTTCCACCGCGAGCTCGTACAGGCCAGCGACAACCAGCGACTGATCGCGGTGCTCGACAGCGTAGTGAGAACCTCGGTGATCCGGCGCAACTTCGGCAACTACGATATCGACCACCTGCGCCGCAGTATGCGTCACCACCGCGAGATCCTGCAGGCGATCGAGGCCAGCAGTCCTACCTGGGCGGAAAACGTGATGCGCTCGCACCTGCTCGCGGCCCGCGCGCTGCATGTCAGGTTCCCCGACACGGCGCCCGATGGCGCGGCGCCTTGAATCCCGCGCCTCAGCGAACCCTTCGTTATCAGAGGAAGCACAACAACAATGTCCCACAGCCCCCTCACACCCCAGACACCGCTCACCGATCTCAAGGTACTCGAACTCGGCCAGCTGATCGCCGGCCCCTACTGCGGCCAAGTCCTCGCCGATTTCGGCGCCGAGGTCGTCAAGATCGAGCCACCCGGCAAGGGCGACGCCATGCGCCAATGGGGCGAGGCCGACGACAGCGGCGAACCGCTGTGGTGGAACGTCATCGCCCGCAACAAGAAGTCGCTGACGCTGGACCTGCGCCAGACGCGTGGCCAGGACATCCTGCGCGAACTGGCTGGCCAGGCCGACATCCTGATCGAGAACTTTCGTCCCGGCACCATGGAACGCTGGGGACTGGACTACGACAACCTGGCCAAGGTCAATCCCGGCCTGATCATGGTGCGCGTCACCGGCTTCGGCCAGGACGGCCCCTACGCCTCGCGCGCCGGTTTCGCCTCGGTGTGCGAGGCCATGGGAGGGCTGCGTTACATTAGCGGCTATCCCGACCGCCCCCCGGTACGCGTCGGCATCTCGCTGGGTGACACCCTGGCCGGCCTGCACGGTGCCATGGGGGCCCTGGTCGCGCTGCATCACCGCGAACGCACCGGCCGCGGCCAAGTGGTAGACAGCGCGATCTTCGAGTCGGTGCTGGCGATGATGGAGAGTCTGGTGCCGGATTATGCCCGCACCGGCAAGATCCGCGAGCGCAGCGGCAGCTTCCTGAAAGGGATTGCGCCGTCCAATGCCTATCCCACCCGCGATGGCCGCGATGTGATCATCGGCGCTAACCAGGATAGCGTGTTCCAGCGGTTGTGCCGGGTCATGGGTCAGCCCAAGCTGGCCGAACATCCCGACTTCGCCACCCATCGCGCGCGCGGCGAGAACCAGCAGGCCATCGACGACCTGATCGCCGCCTGGACGCACCAGCATGATGCCCAGGATATCGTCGACTGGCTGGCCGAGGCCGGGGTGCCGGCTGGGCTGGTCTATCGCGCCCCGGACATGCTCGCCGACCCCCACTTCCAGGCCCGCGAATCGATCGTCGAGGTCCCCGACCGCCACGGCAAGCCGCTGCCCATGCAGAACGTCTTCCCACGTTTGACGGAGTCGCCGGGACAAATCCGCCATGTCGGGCCGGCGCTGGGCGAGCATACCGAGGCCATTCTCGGCGACTGGCTCGACCTTGACCGCGACACGCTCGAAACGCTTCGCCGCGACAACGTGATCTAGGGGGGCACCACCATGGAACCCGTATTCGTCGTGATCGCGCTGGTCGGCATGATTGGGCTCGGCATGCCGATCTTCCTGGCGCTGGGCGTAGCCGGACTGATCGGCCTGTACCTGGCGCGCGGCTCACTGGCGTTCTTCTTTGCACCCTCGTCGCTGTTCGGCCAGCTAAACGGTTTCGAACTGATCGCCTTGCCGCTGTTCATCCTGATGGGCAACTTCCTGGGGGCAACACCGGTGGGCTCCAGCCTGTTCCAGGCTGCCGTGCGCTGGTTGAACTGGCTGCGCGGCAGCCTGGCGATCTCCTCGGTGGGCGCCTCGGCGATGTTTGGCGCGGTGTCCGGCGTCAGCCTGGCGGGGGTCGCCGCAGTCGGCTCGATCGCCGTGCCGCAGATGCTCGAGCGTGGCTACAGCCGCTCGCTGGCCGCCGGTGCGGTGGTCAGCGCCGGGGCACTGGCGATGCTGATCCCGCCCAGCGTGCCCTTCATCATCTATGGCGCGGTCTCCAGCGTGTCGGTGGCCGAGCTGTTCATCGGCGGTATCGTGCCCGGCATCGTGCTCGCCGTTGCCCTGTCGCTATTCATCTTTGTCCGTGTGCTGCTCAATCCCGGTGAAGCCCCGGTGGCCACGCAACGCTTCACCTGGCGCGAGCGTTGGCAGAGCCTGGGCAACATCTGGCACGCCGCCCTGCTGGTGCTGGCCGTGCTCGGCTCGATCTATACCGGTTTTGCCACGCCCAGCGAGGCCGCCGGTATCGGCGCCATGGGCGCCTTCCTGATCGCCGCCGTGATCTTCCGCAGCCTGACCTGGGCCAAGATGGTCGAGATCCTCGGTTCCACCGCGCGCATCAGCGGTGCCATCCTGCTGATCATCGGCTGCGCCAAGATCTTCGGCGACTACCTGAACATGGTGCGCGTGCCGCAACTGCTGACCGAGATGCTCACCACCAGTGGCCTGCCCACCTGGGCCATCCTGCTGGCAGTGATGCTTCTGCTGGTGCTGCTGGGCATGATCGTCGACGCCGTGTCACTGATCGTGGTCACCACTCCGGTGCTGCTGCCGCTGATCGAGGCACTCGGCTACGACCCGCTGTGGTTCGGCATCGTCATGGTGCTCAACCTGGAAATCGCCGTGGTCACGCCGCCGGTGGGGCTCAATCTCTATGCCCTGCGCGGCGTCTGTCCCGAACTCTCGGTGGAAGAAATCATCCGCAGTGCCTTGCCCTTCGTCGCCGTCCAGTTCCTCGTGCTGATGCTGTTCGTGTTCTTCCCCAGCCTCAGCCTGTGGTTGCCGGGCCTGATGTAGCCCGGTGCAAGACAACCGGCAACGGTTGCAACGTCAATCGAATCCACGCTCACAACAACAAGCAGGAGACATCATCATGACCCTAACCCGTCGCCAAGTGCTCAAATACGGCACCTTCGCCACCGCCGGCGCCACCCTGTTCGGCGGCCACAGCCTGTTCTCGCCGCGCGCCATGGCCGCCAACACCCTGGTGGGCGTCACCTACCTCCCCCCTTCCTACAAGGCCTTGACCTACGGTTCCCAAGGCTTCGTCGACTTCCTTGCGGAAAACGGGGGCGATACCCTCGCGGTCGACTTCCATGACTCCGGCCAGTTGCTCAAGGCCGACGAGCAGTTGCCCGCCCTGCGCGCCGGCAACATCGACTTCATGTTCCACACCTCCTCCTATATCACCCGCTCGCTGCCGATTCTCGGCATCACCGGGCTGCCCGGGGTGGTTGGCGAGCTCTATCGCCATCCCGAGCGCCTGGCGATGGGCAGCCCGCTGCTCGAGCTGATCAACGAGCAACTCGCCGAGGACAACCTCTACATGCCCACGGCCGGCGGCGGCATCCTCGAGCCGGAGTACATCTGGAGCACCGAGGGCAGCCTGATTCGCTCACTCGCCGACCTGCAGGGCAAAAAAGTGCGTGTGGTCAGCTACGAGGCGACGCTGGCCCTCGAGAAGTACGGCATCGGCGCCACCCGCATCCCGTCCTCGGAAACCTACATGGCCCTGCAACGCGGCACCGTGGATGCCGGGGTGTTCAATATCTCGACGGTGATCGGCCGCAGCCTGCACGAGCAGCTCGACACCTGCTACAAGCTGCCGACCACGGCGTTCACGGTGGCCCCGTTCATGCTCCGCGACCGCTGGGACCGCCTCGACGACGATACCCGCGGGATCCTCGAGCGGGCCGCCCAGTGGTACGACGAGAACTTCATCAGCCACTGCAACGACGACATCTATCCCAACGAGTACTGGCCCCAGGTCGAGGCCGAGGGCGTGGAGGTGATCGAGCCCTCCGATGAGGATATCGCCACCTTCAACGAAGGCGCCGACGCCATCTGGACGGCCTGGAAGGAGGATGTCGGCGAGGAAGTCGGCGAGCGCGCCATCGCCCTGGCCCTGGGCGAGGCGTAGGAGGGTGCCATGACATCCCTGATCATGCGCCCCTGGGACGGCCTGATGGCCGTCCTGCGCTGGGCCTCGATGGCCGTGCTGCTGTTCATGATGGTGACGATCTGCTACGACGCCGTCATGCGCTATGTGTTCATGGCCCCGACCAACTGGAGCCTGGAGATCAACTCCTTCCTGTTGGTCTACCTGGCGGTGATGAGTGCCGCCGAGGCCCAGCGCCACGATGCCCATATCCGCATCGACTACTTCAAGGTCAAGTTGTCGGCCCGCTTGCAAGCCGCGATCGGCGTGATCACCGGCATTCTTGGCGTCATATTCTGTTTCGTGCTGGCCTGGCGCGGCGGGATCATGATGATGCAGGCCTTTGAGTATGGCGAACGGGTGTCGAGTTCTCTCGGCACCCCGATCGGTATCCCCTACGCGATACTGCCGGTCGGCTTCGGCCTGCTGGGATTGCAGTTCGCCATCGACACGCTGCGTGCTGGCCAGCAATGGCTTCATCCCGACGCGCTCAAGCGACAGGAGAGTTCTCCCCATGCCTGACACCCTGAGCCACAAGCTGATCGCCGCCCATCTCGTCGACGGCGATATGACCCCGGGTAGCGAGATCGCCCTGCGCATGGACCAGGCCCTGCTGCAGGACATTCTCGGCACCCTGGTGATGCTCGAGCTGGATGCCATGGGCATCGAGCGCGTGCATACCTCGCCGAGCGTGCAATACATCGACCACACCCTGATCCAGCAGGACAACATCAACGCCGACTCCCACCTGTTCCTGAAGAGCGCCTGCGAACGGCTGGGCGTGTGGTATAGCGGGCCGGGCAACGGCATCAGCCACCCGGTGCACATGGAGCGCTTCGGCGTGCCCGGCCAGAGTCTGGTCGGCTGCGACAGCCATACCACGGCAGCCGGTGCGCTGGGCATGCTGGCGATCGGTGCCGGCGGTATAGAAGTGGCCATGGCCATGGCCGGCGAGCCGCTTTACCTACCCATGCCGGAGATCGTCGGCGTGCACCTCGAAGGCGAACTACCCGACTGGGTCAGCGCCAAGGACATCATCCTCGAGTTGCTGCGCCGCCATGGGGTGGCCGGGGCCAAGAACTGCATCCTCGAATACCACGGCCCGGGGCTCGCTGCGCTCGACGCCATGGACCGCCATGTGCTGGCCAACATGGGCACCGAGATGGGCGCCACCACCAGCGTCTTCCCCAGCGACGAGGTGACCCGCGAGTTCCTGCGCTCGCGCGGTCGCGAGGGCGACTGGCAACCGCACGCCGCCGATGCGGACTGCCGATACGACCGCACCGAACACATCGACCTGTCGCGGCTCGAGCCATTGATCGCCCTGCCCTCCAGCCCCGACAAGGTGGTACCGGTCAGCGAGGTGGCCGGCGAGCCGCTCTACCAGGCCTACATTGGCTCCTCGGGCAACCCCGGCTATCGCGATTTCGCGGTGGTGGCGGAGATCGTCAAGGGTCGCAGCGTGGCCGCCAACGTCTCGCTGGACATCAACCCCTCGACCCGCCAGGTGTTGGCGGCGCTGATCGGCGAGGGCCACCTGAGCGCCCTGGTCGAGGCCGGTGCACGGCTGCATCAGCCGGGTTGCAACGGCTGCATCGGCATGGGCCAGGCGCCTGCCGCCGGCCGCAACAGCCTGCGCACGGTACCGCGCAACTTCCCGGGCCGCTCCGGCACCCGGGAGGACAGTGTATTCCTGTGCAGCCCGGAAAGCGCCGCCGCCTCGGCCCTGGCCGGGGTGATCACCGACCCGCGCACCCTCGACATGCCGTGTCCACGTCCCCGCGAGCCCGGGCGCATGGTGGTCAACGACAGCTGGTTCGTGCCGCCGCTGCCGCCCGAGAAAGCCCGTGGCGTCGAACTGCTGGCTACCGACAACACCCCACCGCTGCCGCTGCTCGAGCCCCTGCCGAACAGCCTCGAAATTCCCATCCTGCTCAAGACCGGCGACAACATCTCGACCGACGACATCATGCCGGCCGGTGCCCGGGTGCTACCGCTGTGGAGCAACGTCCACGCCTCGGCCGAGCACACCTTCGAGGCCGTCGACCCCGGCTATGTCGAGCGCGCGCGACAACAGGGCGACGCCGGCCACGTGATCGTCGGTGGCGCCAACTATGGCCAGGGCTCGAGTCGCGAGAACGCCGCCCTGGTGCCGCGCCTGCTGGGGCTGCAGGTGGTGGTCGCCAAGAGCTTCGCGCGCATTCACTGGCAGAACCTGCCCTGCTTCGGCGTGCTCCCGCTGACGTTCACCGATCCGGCCGACTTCGACCGTTTGCAGCAAGGCCAACGAGTACGTATCGACGACCTGCGCCAGCAGCTGGCCGCCGGGCAGATCCTCAAGGCCTCGCTAGACGACGACACCCTCACCCTGAGACACGAACTCAGCCCTCGCCAGTTGGAGATTCTCTCCCACGGAGGAGTGATCAACTGGCTCAAGCAGCGCCCGAGCCCCACGCCATCACAGGAGGCAACGTCATGACACCGCTCACGCCCCCCAAGGCGGTGGAAATCGTCGAGGTCGCCCCGCGCGACGGTTTCCAGTCGATCCGCGATCCGCTGCCCACCGCCGACAAGCAGCGCTGCATCCAGGCGCTGATCGATGCCGGTATCACCCGAATGGAGATCGGTTCCTTCGTCAGCCCCAAGGCCATACCGCAGATGGCCGATACCGGCGAGCTGGTCGCCGCCTTCGCCAATCGGCCCGGCATGCGTTTCTCGGCACTGGTGCCCAACCTCAAGGGAGCGGAACTGGCCCTGGCGCAAGGCGTGCGCGAAGTGGTCTACGTGGTTTCGGTGTCGGAATCGCACAACCAGAGCAATGTACGGCGCAGTGTCGACGAATCGCTCGCCGATCTGGCCAGGGTCGTCGAGTGTCTGCGCCAGGCGGGCGATGCCTGCCTGCGCCTTGACCTGGGCACCAGCTTTGACTGCCCCTACGAGGGGCGTATCGCCTGGACCCAAGTCGACGCGGCGCTGGACAAGGCGCTGGCCCTGTGCGGAGACCTCGAACTCGAGGTCGCCCTATGCGACACCACCGGACGCGCCACGCCCTATCAGGTGGCCGAGCATTTCACCCGACTGCGCGAACGCCATCAACGCCCCAGCCTGCGATGGGCCTTCCATGGCCACGACACCTTCGGCATGGGCGTGGCCAATGCGCTGTTCGCCATCCACCATGGCGCCACGGCAGTGGACGCCGCCTGCGGCGGGCTGGGAGGCTGTCCCTTCGCGCCCGGCGCCACCGGCAACACCGCCACCGAGGATCTAGTCTACGCCTTACAGGGCGGCAAGGTTCACACCGGCATCGACCTGCCGCTCCTGTTGAACGCCGCCGACTTGATCGCCGCGCTGCCTGGCGGCCAGACCGCCAGCCACCTGCGTGAGGTGCCTCGCGAGCGGGTGAGCTGACCCAGGCCATGATAATCGTCGTCTTTGCCACCACCCTGGTGCTGGCCTTCTCCTCACTGGTCGCCTTGTATCCCGCGGCCATCGCCCCGGAAGTCGCGCCGGCACTGGGCGTGTCCTCAGCCACCGTGGGACTGCAGGTCAGCCTGATCTTCACCGGGGCCATGCTCACCGCGCTGATCGGCGGCCCGCTCACCCGCCGTCTCGGCCCGTGCCGCACCAGCCAGCTCTCGTTGCTGCTGGTCGGCCTCGGGGCGGGACTGCTGGCCATTCCCTCACTCGCCTCCTTCGCCATGGCCTCGCTGGTGGTGGGGTTCGGCTACGGCCTGACCAATCCCGCCGCTTCGCTGCTGCTGGTACGCTTCACGCCCCGCCGCCATCAGGGGCTGATCTTCTCGCTGAAGCAGACCGGCGTGCCGCTGGGCGGCGTGCTGGCGGGGTTGATCGCGCCCTGGCTGGCACTGGCGGTGGGCTGGCAGGCGGGGCTGTTGTGGCTCTGCCTGTTGGCGCTGACCGGCATCCTTGCCCTGCAGGCCAAGCGCGCCCGGTGGGACGACCAGCGCGACTCGCGTAGCCGCTGGTGGCGCACGCCCCTGGCCGGTCTGCTGGTGGTCTGGCGACAGCGCTCGCTGCGCTACGTGGCGCTGATCAGTCTGTGCTTTTCCGCCATCCAGTTGTCACTGTCGGCGTTCACCGTGTCGCTGCTGGTCGAGGACCTGGAAATCCGCCTGGTAGCTGCCGGGATGGTGATGGCGGCGATCCAGGTCTGCGGCGTGGGGGGCCGCGTCTTCTGGGGCTGGATCGCCGACCGGCTCGACAACCCACTGGCCACGCTAGGCGTGATCGGCATCGTCACGGCGCTGGGCGCGCTGACGGTCGCCGCGATGACGCCCGGCTGGCCACTGGGCATCGTGGCCGGCGTACTATGCCTGATGGGCGGGGCCGCTCTGGGCTGGAACGGCGTTTATCTCGCCGAGGTCGTGCGCCTGGCCCCCCCGGAACGCGTCGCCGATGCCTCGGGAGGCTGCCTGGTCTTCACCTATGCCGGCGTGCCGCTGGGCCTGCCCGCCTTCACCCTGCTGCACGGGATACTCGACAGCTACAGCGGAGTCTTCGTCGCGCTGGCAGCAATCGCCCTGCTGGGACTGCTCCTCGTGCAACAGGCACGGCTCGCCTCGCGCCGGGAAAGCGGCGCTCGGCATCACGTCTGCTCCACGCATGGCGGATGACCTGCGCATAGGAACCACTGCGCCGTCACGCCATGTTGCTGAGCAACACCACCCCCTGAACGAAGTAGAAAGCACCGATCGCGGTGACGATCCAGCGCGTCCAGTAACGGAAGCGAGCATCGGTCAGGCGGCGCAATATCGCATTGCCCGAGCGCGTACCAAGAATGGCGAAGGGAATCGCCAGCAATATCAGGCCCCACTGGCCCGTACTCAGTGTCAGCGCCGCGCTCAGGTAGAACACGATCTTGATGGCATGCGCGATGACCTGGACCGCCGCCTTGGTCGCCACGACCTGCCGACGATCCATATGGGTACGGATGAAGAAGATATCGATGGTCGGCCCCGACACGCCGGAAGCGATGGTCAAGCCGCCGGCGACCAGCCCACAGCAAAAAGCATGGCTGGTACGCGAGGCATCGAAGTGGAACCAAACCTTGGGCACCCATACCAGCAACGGCATCAGGCCAATCAGTATCGACACGGTGGCCGTGTTCGGCGTGTAGTCGACCAACGCCAATAACACGGCGGCGAGCGCCCCGCCCGAAGCGATGATGGCAACGATACGGAAGTCGATGTAACGGCGCGACAACCAGGCCCGCGAGGCATTGGCGCAGAGCTGGATCACGCCATGCACGGCAATGGCCACTGTCGCCGGTAGCGCCAGCAACAGGAACCACAACAGGATCAGCCCCCCCGCCATGCCGAAAATCCCCGACAAGGCGGAGGTCAGAAAGACCACGACCAGAAAGGCTAATGCAGTAAAAATCGACACTTTGGCTTATCCAAGACGCCGCTGACTTCGTTGTGCCCATTCACCGTCAGCCAGCGGCCGCGGCGGGCTTCTGCGAGGCGGGCATGATGGCCCGTCTCTGGAAAAGCCGGCATCTTAGCATCGTTGGGCTTGGCCTTGCTGGTGCTCGGCAGCTCACATCGCAGGTGAGATCACTCGGTCGACTCGTTCTCCTGCAGCCGGCGTTGCAACTTGACGGGAGGCCGGGTTTTCGAACGTATCCGCAGGTTGAGCATTTCCACGCCAACCGAAAAGGCCATGGCGAAGTAGATGTAACCCTTGGGGATGTGGAAGTGCAGACCCTCGGCCACCAGCATGACGCCAATCATGATCAGAAAGCTCAGCGCCAGCATCTTGATGGTCGGGTGACGATCGACGAAATCACCGATTGCCTTGGCGGAAAGCATCATCACGCCGACCGAGAGCACGATGGCGATAACCATTACCTGCACGTGATCGGCCAGGCCGACAGCGGTAATGACCGAATCCAGAGAAAAGACGATATCGATCAAGGCGATCTGGATCAGTATGGAATACATGCTCGCCGTCCCGGCTGAGCGGTGTTCCTCAGGCCCACCCTCGAGACTGGCGTGGATCTCATGGGTACTCTTGGCCAACAGAAACAGGCCACCCCCCAGAAGGACCAGATCGCGTCCCGAGACCGACACCCCGAAGACCTCGAATAACGGTGCCGTGAGCCCCATCACCCAGGCAAGCGAAAGCAGCAACAGGATGCGCATGCCCATCGCCAGCAACAAACCGATCAGCCGCGCCTTCTGACGCTGTGCGGCGGGCAGCCTGCCCACCAGGATGGAGATGAAAATGATGTTATCGATACCGAGCACGATCTCGAGTGCCGTAAGCGTCGCCAGCGCCACCCATGCCTGAGGGTCCGAAAGCCATTCCATGCGTATACCCTACCCTTGCCAAGAAGGTTGTGATTACCGTTAATCCAACAAGTGACGCACGAAAGGCAACGGCGTCCTTGCCTACGGGGCCAGCATATCCGAGTAATGTGCCGGTATCAGCCAAGCCTTCGGCCATGATCGCCTCTTCTAGAGGCTATGAGAAGTTTCATTCTTGAATCGAGGTGGATCCGGAAGCACCGGCTCGGGAAGAGAGGCTGGCATCGAGCCCCTTTTGTTCTTATCATTTTTCCAGCTCTCGCATGCCGCAATAGCTCAGCTGGTAGAGCAGCGCACTCGTAATGCGCAGGTCGGCGGTTCGAGTCCGCCTTGCGGCACCAAAAAAGTAATTAAAAACTGCCATTTAGAAAAATAAGTGGATGACGATTTTCCATCTGTCTGGCTATAGGTTCCAAATAGGTTCCATAGGATCTCTTCCCGCCCGCGCGCGTGGAAATGTCGGCTTGTCTCTGGTTTAGAGACAGGTCGACATGCCCTGATTGAGGTCGTTTTGACCTGACTGAGACCGTTTTGGCGACCCAAAGAAAAAAACCCGACTCGATGGCCGGGCTTGGGGCTTTGGGGTATCAGGCGACCTTGAATACTTCCTGACCGCTCCAGTGGTTACAGAACCGTTTCAACAGATTGTCCGAGTCCTGAACCAGATCCCCGAGCATACGGTCAATGAAGAAGGCGCTCTGGTACACACCCCCTTCACCGCGGGCCTCCGACTCGTACCGATTCATGATCACAAAGAACATATGCCTGGCGGGGTCGATGAACAGGTCAGCAAATTCCTCTAGCGCCCCTCCAAGATCTGCGCCGTCCTTTTCCTTTGCGCTCCGTTCGATGTCGCCCTTGGTGCTGTCCTTGAGATCCAGCTCAGCAACCTTGATCTCAGGGTTGCTGCAGTTGGAGCTCAACGCCTTCCAGACTTCGGCAGCCTGCATGAGTCGGCGGCCAATATAATAGGCCGACTTGGCATCGCTATCCTCGAACACATCACATGTCGCGTCGGGGTCGCCGAGAGCCTGGATCATGTTGGCGACAGCTTCGAGGCGATTAGCCATTTCTTGGGCTTCGGTAGCCAGGGGGCTCTGGGTTGGGAGTTGATGGATAGTGTTATCATTGCGTTGCATGTCGGCGTCTCCTGTAAGTGGTTGCCGATGTGTATCGCCTCGAGGTGCTGCCACACCTCGGGGCATCCTTCCTACTTTTTCTTTTGCTGCTCGACCAACTCCAACCCAGCATCGACCAGCGATCGCAGCGCATTGGCTCGGGTCACTGGCTGCCGTGTCATAAGCTCCAGTTCTTTGCGGTAAGCTTCCACCCGCTCCAGCAATTCGGCAGAGAGGCGAAGCGTGACGTGTTGATCCTGAGGGGACATGTCGAGCCCTTGATGTGTTCGTATGTGTTACAAGTTAGTTCAATGGATCACATGGCGCAAAGTTTTTTTGTGATGCGATGATCGGGAGGGTGGTCTGGTGATCAGCTGGCGGTGTTAACAAAGCGCTCGGCCGTTAACTCGCGGCGTTAAGTGTTAACAACCCTTGTTAAGGCGAAAAAATCTCCGAATGGGTTTGGGCGCGGTTTCCGCTGCGATGCGGTTTCGACTTCAATCATGCCCCCCCGGCTACCCATGCTGTTCTCCTTCTCGGGTCTCGGCGTCCCGGTGATTCAGCCACGCCTTGACCTCTCGCATGTCGTCAGTCACCAGCAATGGGTCTCTGCCACGTGGCAAGGTGAGCACATATCGGCCACCCTGCTTCTGGCGCTGCCACTCGCGATCGGCCTTATGCAGCCAATAGCCAAGGCGAGTGGCACGCCGCATCTGCGTGAAGAACATCTTTGGCGGTGGCGGCAGGTCGGCGTGCTCGGCCATCAGTGGATCACCCTCTCTGCCAGCTCGCGCAGTTCGGGAATGCGATGCTCGTTGAGGTAGGCAACGACAGCCTTGGCGACCTTCTCTACCTCGTCTTGATCAGGTACTCGGCCCAGCTCTCTGCCGAGGGTAAGGATCTCCTCGACCAACCTTTCGTGGCACTCAATCCTCAGGCTATCGATGTCCTCATCACGCAATCCGTGTAGCTGTAGAGTGCACTGCTCCTCGATCAAGCTCATGATCCCAACCTCGCGTTGGCCCGACGCTGGGCGGCGGATGCTTCCAGCGCCATTTGCTTCTGAGTACGCCGATCCGGATTGCGCGACAGGACGAAATTGTAGGTATTCTGCTGCACTACGCCTGACCGCCCAGAACTGGGCTTCGTGTGATCGATCACGGTCTCACGCGGGTGGAGCATGGCAAGGAAGCCACCCTTGCCGTCGAGGCCACCGCTACGTGGTCCGCTGCCGGTATCGCCGCCACCATCGAAGGATGCGCCACCAAAGAAGCTCGCCGCGGCATTGAATGCCGTGCCGATCCAGCCGTCGCCGCTGCCACCCTCGACCGTCGAGCCGAATAAGTGGCGGGTCAGGTCGGCGGCGACAGCCTCGGAGACCATCCGTTGCATCGTCTCACCGAAGCCCTCGAGCATTCCTCTCAGGCCGTCTTCGAACGGGTTGAACAGGAAGTCGGCGAAGTGCGACTGCATGCCACGAGCCGCGTTCTTGGAGAACTCATCCATGGCATCGAACTGCGCCTTGATCTTATCGGTGTCAGGCTGCAGGAAGTCGTAGATGTCTTCTGGCCGTTGGGTGCTTAGCTGGGCCTCTGCAAGCCTCTCCATGGCCTCGGCATATCCGCCCACGATGGGTATGCCTTCCATAAAAGCTCGGGTGAGAGTGGCCTGCTGTTCGGCGTATTCGCGCTGCGCCGCTGCGACAGGGAATAGCTGGTCGACAAGGGACGACAAGGAGCTTGCGAATTGCTCGGCCTCGCGCGCCGCCTCCTTCAGCGCCTTTTCGGCATCTTCGATAGAATCAAGGTCGCTGGGCGGTATGAGAGGATTGTTAGAAGCTGCCTCGGCAATCTGCTTACGTCGTTCCTCAACCGAGTCGAGAAATTCCTCAATGGCCTTGGATGGCGTGAAGTCCATCGCCGCATCGAATTCAATCTGTGCCAGGTTGCGCCGGCCAAGCGCACGCTCAAAATTGCGTTCAATCCCGGCAATGAAGTCGCCTTCGGAGAAAATCGTAATCGGCTCGATGTCGCCGAAGCCAGGGATACGGTTCATTTGCTCGATGATGTTGTTGATCCTATCCCCCCACTTGTCGAAGAAAGGCGCGATATAGGACCAGGCATTGCGGGCGAACTTGGCAGAGGCAAACTCGATGTCGGCCATGATCAGCTCGCCGCGCTTCATCAGCTGCCACATCTTCCAGATGTTGTCGGATAGCTCGCCGATGTAGATCAGGCTGGACTCAACGCCAACGCGGATCGCATTATCCATGCCGCCAGCCTCACGAGCGGCGTCATTGAATCGGTCGGCTATCTCGAGGATTATTGGCGCCAGCTCCACCGCCAGGGCGTTCTGTGTCGCTTCAATGAGCAGCCCGGTGCGTGAGAGGGCATCGTTCGCCGCCTCGACAACAGAAGCATCAATGGCGTCGATGGCCAGGCCGTAGTCTTCGATCTCCTGGCGAGCCTCGCGTATGGGGTCGCCACCCTGACGCAACAGGTTGACCATCTCGGTATTACGGATGCCGAGATCCCGCAACAGGTCGGCGGTCTGGGCGCCGGAGAGGCCAAGCTCATGCACGCGGTCGGCGATGGTCGCAACGCGCTCATCGACATCCATATTGGCCAGTGCTGATGCGCTCACGCCGATACGATCCAAAGCATCGGCAGCCGCACCTTCGCCGCGCTCTGCTTCCCCCAAGCGAGACGATAGGCGCTCCATGGCGCCGTTCAAGGTGCCTATCTCGACACCCGCATCACCGCCGGCAAGTTGTAGGCCTCGAAGACCGCCAATGGTGCCATCCAATTGGCGGGCGAGCTTTGCCTGCGCATCGACGTTCTGGAGACCTGTCTTGGTCATCAGCGTCAAGCCACCAGCCGCCGCCGCGACAGCCGCCGCCCCCATGGCCGCGACCGCGCCACCGACGCGCTTGAAGCTCTTCACCATGTCATTGGTGCTGCGTTTCGTGCGCCGCTGCGCTTTATCCATGGGGCCGAGAAAATTGCCGGTCTGGAGCACCATGTCGAGCGTTAGCTTCCCAAGTGATCGGGACATCAATGAATCTCCTTGCCTGCCATAGACGCCGCGTGCAGCTCGGGAACGCGATTCTCGTTGAGCCAGCGCACCACCTCGCGGGCGACCATCAGGATCTCGTCATCGGTAGGCATACGTCCCACAGCCTTCGCAACGACCAGTATGGCGCGACGCAGAATATCTTTATGCCCTGTCATTAGGAGGTAGACGGCCTCGTCATCCAAGCCTTTCGCGTCCAGGGTGAAAGGCGCCAGCTCGTCCGCCTCACCCTGTGTCACAGGCTCCCAGTCAGGGGTGGTGTCGATCATTTCGCGCCCTCCTTCATCCGTTGGCTCAGCAGCCCGACCTTCTTGGCCAGGCCGCGAATCGTTGCCTCCAACTCATCGATACGCGCGTCACGCTCGGCCAGCGCGTTACCCAATCCCTTGGCAATCACCCTCATATCCTGCTCGCTCATGCCGGCACGTCTCTGAGTCGGGGCTGCCTTGGGCGCCTCAAGCACGTTGCCGTCAGCATCCCGAAATTCCCACTTGCCAGTATCCGGATAGAAGGTGCTTCCCATCTGCCCGGGGTTGGTTGCCCCAAGAACCGCCCGTTCTCGAATCCATTCCGGCTGATCCGCCAGGGCGCGCTCGAACTTGGCGAGAAAGGCTGCTTTGTAGCGTGCGTTGTGATCAATACTCATGGCTCGCCTCAGCTACCAGAGACCACGACAACGCCCGAGAAGTCGCCGCCCAGAATGAAGGCCCGTTCGCTCAGGATCGCCGCCGAGTTCGTTTGAAACATCGACACCAGCTCGGCCGGTGACTGCGGGTCATCGGCCATGGCAATGGACGCGTGGACAGCGGTCTGGACACGCATCCCGAAGTCACGAACAGCCAGCCGTGAGGCCGGGATCACAACGGTATCGTCCAGGTCATCCACGGCGACAATCCGCAGCCCAGGCGCCAGCAGGCCGCCGCGCACGCCGAATGCGGTGTTGCCGCTCTTCGCGGCCTGTAAGGCCATTACCGCCACGTCGCCGGCGGGCATCGCGACGACGAAGCCGGTAGCGGGTCCAGCGGTGGCCAGGGCGTCCTCCAGGGTCGCGGTGGTTGCGGTTGAGCTGTCCACCAGGGTGTCGAGAACAGCCCTATTCGTACCCCGAGCTAGGCCCAGGCGATGCTCGGCATCCATATGCTGGCGGAACTGCTCGTAGTCGTGCAGCTCCTTCGTGGCCACGGTGATCGTGGCCACTTTCTGCGGCGCGAACTGCTCGATGTCCAGACCGCTCTGACGGATGGCTTTCGGCAGGCCCTCGCCGACTGAATCGGCAGTCCATCCTGTGCCGTAGATGGCAGCGCGGACGCCAGGCAACAGCGGGACGCTGCCTTGATCAACAAGGGCGTCCAGCAGGTTCAGCTCCAGGGTCGTGGTCAACCAGGCGGCGTTCAGAACGCCCTCGCCGAAGTCACCAGAGCCCAGGGTATCGGCAGGGACGGCGGCCTTGTTCAACATCGGGTTGTCGTGCGCTTCCATCGCCGCGCGCAGCTCTTCGCCTTTCAGGCCCAGCGCTTTGAGGAGGTGAATCTCCCGTGCAGCTTCGGCCAACTGCTCCTTGGGCGGGACAGCAGCGCCAGCCACCTCCTCCATCAGCCGGGAGGCACGCAGCGCCTTTCCTCGCATAATCGGGTCCATCTGGTAATCCTCGGGTGTGGTTGACTCCACTGGCAGCGTAATGAAAAGCGCTAAAATTCATCATTTGCCGGCGATTTTACGAAGCCGTTCGATGGCTTCCGGCCATGCTTCAGGTGCGTCCGCTCCCGCCGCCTCCATGATCTCGGTTGACGCCAGATACCAGAGGGTCACCAGCAGCTCGGCCACCCCGCGCTTATGGGGGCCCTCGGCCAGCCGGAACGATTCCCATATGGCCCCGGCCACCAGCTCCGGCACCTGGCCGGCAAAGGCTCTCATCGCCTCCGTGGCATCGCACTCATTCAACCAGGCGATCACGGCATCAGGATCCACCAACGTCACGTTGCCGCGCCCACGGCCGCCCCGCCTTGCCACCGGAGCGCCAGCAGCGATCCAGCGACGTAGGGTGCTCTCGCTCACTCCGAGCGCGTGGGCGGCTTCAGGGATGACAACAGGCCCGACACGCTCTCGGGAATCGGCGTCATATGTCATGGCCTACCCCCCACTGCCTGGTAAATTAGTAAGGAGTCCAGATTCTGGAGTCGGTCAACGGCCAAAATCGGCCACACTGCTACAGAATCTGGAGCGTTTATCGAGCGATGAATGGCCGGGCGGCCCGACTGCTCCATTTTCTGAAGCGTGGGACTCCAATTTCTGGAGACGGTAAATATCGAAATTCTCATTTGCTCAGCCTCCTCCTGGGCGTTGTGGTGGGGCTGATGTCCAGCTTGCCGCCGCAGTCATCAATGGGCGCCCAGGTGAACGCATAGAGAGCGCACCGGGGGCCCTCGCGGCCCACCTGGGCGTCGCGACTCTTGATGATCAGGTTGCGCTCCTGGAGCTCGCGTAGCGCCTTGGCTAGCGTGGTGGGGGACATGCCTCCCCACTCACTCATGGTCGTGCTGGTGCAGGAGAGGTCGCCATTGTTGAATCCGTTGTGCTGGTACCCCAGCGCCAGCAGGACCTTCAGGGCCGAGCCAGAGAGCTCGCGGAAGTCCGGGTGATCCATCAGCAGCTTGGGCAGCGCGAAGGCGCCAGCCGGCCCCCACTGGACCTTGGGTTTTTTCCTTGCCATTGCACCCTCCAGGGCAGCGAGCGCCAGCAGCGCCCGCTTCCCATTCAGTCCGTCTCGGCCAAGTGGTAGCGTTGAACACACCTGCTTGGTCGGGATGGGTCGGGGTGCTTTTTCGTGGTGATGGGGATGCCCTTTCGGCGAAGATCTCGAACCACGGCTCGGGCATCGGCCAGGGGAAGCGACCACTGCAACTCTGCGGCACTCATTGGTCGTTGCTTAAGCGCCTCTAGCACGTGGCCTTGCTGGGTGTTAGCATCAACTTTCGGAAGTGTTTTGGAAGTATCCCGGTCGCCCCCACGCCCGGGATTTTTCATGTCGGTCATTGCGCCATCCCCTCTGCCATGCCGGCTTCAGCAGTGCTACCCACGGCCTCGCCCTCGGAGAGCCAGGCGAGTACGTCGCTAAGGCGGTAACGAATGCTCCGGCCCCGTTTAACGAACATCGGGGTTGGTCTGCCCAACAGCACGCCGGTTACGCGTGATTTCCGCGCGGTAGTGGGTTGTGCGTGGATGAGATGCGGGAATACAGCAGACTCGGGAAGTTCGATCAATCCCGGGTCGTCACCGGCACGATACCGCGCCATAGCGGCGGCCAGGACAGCGGTAGGATCTTGATGGTTTGCAGACATCGAAAGCGTCTCCTTGTTGCTTGACGCTTTCGATCATGGCCACGATTAGATTGGTGTTATATGCCGTCAGCCGGCAGACTGTACATATTAGAGATTACTCAATCTCTCGCAGCCAATCGTAAATAGTTCGAAACTTTATATCCACTAGATGGGCTTCATCGATTGCTTTAGCAGCGGCTCTCGTGCTTTTAAACTCATTCTTATGATCTTCGTAGTATTGAATCACGAATGCCTTATCTCGCTTGTTATCGATATGCCGTGCTTTTCCTCCACGGCTCGGGAACTCGGAAATAATTGGCTCAAGATATTCGTCAAGGTCCCATTCCTCGGTCGCCTCTTTGGCCAGCACATCACGCAGCATAAGTAATAACATGAGAAGGGCAGGAGACTCCTTGAAGTCGGGGTCCATCACGCAGCCATTGACGAACTGAGTTATCTTGCCCTGGGCACGATGGAACGGCTTTTTCCGCTCCTCGATGATGTAGTTCTCGATCTCCTCCAAGGTCCAGTTCTCGGCGCCTTCTGGCCCGCCGGCTGGGGGTTTCCGTTTCATCAGCGGCACTCCTCACGCACTCCAGTAAGGAGGCTGGCCAGCGCGGTGGAGTTGCCGCGCGTTCGGGAGCTACTCTAGGCCAGCCAACGGGGTCGTCTCAACAGGCATTGGCCTGTCGATCTCTTACACCGCCTCCTCGGCGGCTATCTCATCACCCTGCCCCGGCGCCTTCCTGGCGAACAGTTCCACGGCATCGCGCTTGTGGTCGGGGGCCAGGTGGGCGTAGTGGGCAATGGTCGTCTGAATGTCAGCGTGGGCCATCAGCTTGGAGACGGTAAGCAAGTCAACGCCGCCCATCACCAACTGGCTCGCGAAGTTGTGACGCAAGGTGTAGAGCTGCAGGTCATCGGGCAGCCCGGCCAGCTTGCGGACGGCGGCCCACGGCTTCTGCATGGCGGTCGAACTCATCCGCTTGCCAGTGACCGGTGACGAGAACACAAGGCCGGTCTTCGGCTCACCCAGCTGTTTCCACCAGGTCTTGAGCACGTCCACCGCCGCCCGGGAGAGCGGGAAGGTCTGGGGCTCTGGTCGCTTATGGGCGGTCTTCTCGATCACCTTTCGGGCCGTGGCAAAGGTCAGGTTCACGTGCTCCCAGCGCAGGCCGAACAGGTCGCCAGGCCGAAAGCCGGTGTAGAACATGGTCAAGATCCACGGCTTGACGTGATCCACGTAGGCTACGCCATCCAGATCGGGCAGATACGCCTTGCCGTGGGCGCGGCTGCTGCGTCGCTGCTGGCGCTTCTCCTCCTGATACGCCTCCAGGCCAGCGAACAGGGCTTCGACTTCCTCAGGCTCCAGATAGCGGCGCTCAGCGCCCTGCTCGGCCAGCTCCTCGTCGCTCAGTGCCGGCTTCTGCAGCTTCACGCCTTTCAGCGGGTGAGCCGGTATCACCTTGCGCTCGGCAGCGTGGGCCAGCAGGCCACACAGGGCGTCGTAGGTGCGTTTCAGGGTGCCGAAAGCGCGGGGCTTATCCATGGCCTCCTGATCAGCCTGCCAGCGCTCGACATCGACGCGGGCAAGGCTGCTCATCGGTTTGTCGAGCCAGTCGGAGAAGTCATTCTTGATGCGGCGCAGGTTGGCCGCGCCGTCCTTCATACGGTTCTGATAGGCGGCATAGGGGCCGTCCAGGTAGGCGCGGAGGGTCTGCTGCTGCTGGCGCTCGGCTTCGGCCTTGGCTTCCTCCAGCACCGCGCGCGGATCGCCGCCCTGGGTCACGACTGACCGCGCCTCCTTGGCACGCTTCCGACCACTATCCGCAGTCAGGTTGTCGGCTCCATAGCGACCGATGGTCAGGACACGACGCTTGCCAGTGAGGTTGTAGTAGGACAGCCGCAGAGTAAGGCCACGCTTGCCGGCGCGGACGTGGTAGCCAGACAGATCTTTGTCCCACACCTCGTCACCCTCGGGCAGCTCACGGGCCAGCCGCTCGAGCACCCGGGTGGTGAGTTTTTCGGTCTTCTTGGCCATGCCCAACCCTTCCAGGTTCCAAATAGGTTCCACTGGTAGGATATAACAGGGTATACCGGGCAACAACAGGAAACCTTCAACAACCACTCAAGATACTGTTTTACTTGAATATTTAGATGCTCTCTTGGTGACGCTTGTTTCTGCTGATTTACCGCTTTCGCGCACTCGTAATGCGCAGGTCGGTGGTTCGAGTCCACTTTGCGGCACCATTACTCACTGAAAAACCGCCACTTTCGACATCGGTCGGGTGGCGGTTTTTCGTTGCACACCTCTCTAGGTGACGAATAGGTGACATGCAATGAAACCAGGTCGACCAGTGACAGACGGCTGCGGAGACGCGATTACCACACGCCAATCATTCAGGCATCATTTCACGTTGTCGTGACCGGTTCCTGGAGCCGTCTTTCGAACTCCCTGTGGCGGGCATAGAGTGGACTACACTCGCAAAGGAAGAACCTGATCGCCGACCTCGACAGGGCCGGCCGGACCACATTGAGCGCGGCGCAGGGTGGCGGATCTCGTTTGGCGTTCGACGCCCCAGCCCTCGTACTCGCGCCGCGCAGTGACGCGGGGAGGAACCATGGCGGCGATTGAGCGCTACGACGTGATCTGCATCGGCGGCGGCTCCGGCCTGACCGCCGCCTATTACGCTCAGCAGGACGGCAAGTCGGTCGCGCTGGTCGATGATCGTCCCGACCAGCTCGGCGGCACCTGCGTGAACCGCGGCTGCATCCCGACGAAGGGCCTGATTCAGGCTGCCGAGGTGATGCAAACAATCCGGCACGCTGGGGACTTTGGTATCCACCTGGATCAGTCGTCGGTTCGCGTCGACTTCCAGGCCGTTCTCGAAACGGTTCGCCGGCGGCGCGAGAACGACGCCGCTGCCGTACGCCGCTGGGTGGAAGGCGCCTTCACTCCCTTCTATGGCCAGGCGCGGTTTGTGGACGACAAGCTGATCGAGATGGAGGATGGGCGCCAGTTGACCGGAGAGCGGATCTTCATCGCGGCGGGCGCGCGACCCGCGATCCCGCCGATCCCCGGGCTGGCGGAGAGCGGGTTCCTCACCAACGAGTCCGTCATCTTCGACCTCACCGAGCAGCCCGAGCACCTGATCATCCTTGGCGGCGGCTACATCGGCTGCGAGTTTGCCCATTTTTTCTCCTCCCTGGGCACCCGCGTAACGGTGATCGACCATTCCGAATGCCTGCTGGCCGAAGACGACGATGTGCGGGCGCTGTTCACGCAGGAGCTTGCCAAGCGGGTGGAGCTGGTGCTGCAAGCTGAGGCACGCCAGGCGCTGGTGCGCGACGGGCAGTGCGGCCTGGTCGTCACCACCGACGACGGCGAACGTACCATGCTCGGCGATCAGATCCTGCTGGCCACCGGTCGGCGTCCCAACACCGATCGCCTCGCGCTGGAGCAGACGGGGGTCGAGCTAGACGGCCGCGGCTTCGTGGTGGTCGACGACGAGCTTCGGACCACGCACCCCGACATCTATGCCTATGGCGACGTCATCGGGCAGGGGATGTTCAAGCACACCTCGAGCTACGAAGGTGAGCTTGCCTACCGCAACGCCCACGGTGCCTCCCTTGCTGTCGACTACACCGCCAATCCGCACGCCGTGTTCAGCAACCCGCAGATCGGCTCGGTCGGGCTAACCGAGCGCGCCTGTCGCGACCAGGGCCTGGATTACACCGTGGCCCGGAAGAATTACGCCGATTTCGCGAAGGGCAAGATCGTCGGTTCACCACCGGGCTTTGCGAAACTCCTCGTTGAGAAGGGCAGCGACCGGATCCTGGGCTTCCATATGATCGGACCCCAGGCAGCCGACCTGATTCACGAGGTGGTGGTCGCCATGAACACCGCGGGGGCCACGGCAGCACGCGTGCGCGACAGCATCCACGTCCACCCGACACTCGCCGAGTTGGTCAAGCAGGTGTTCGACGCCACGGCGTAGGCGTCTGTCCGGCCTCAGAAACATCTGTACCTTGAAGCCGAGGAATGCACAACGAAAGCCGTATAGATCTCGACCCTACCTTTGAGGCAAGGATGCCCGCTCGCACAGTCATTCACTTCATATTTCCTTAAACCTGCACGAAATAGGCCGTGGCATACATGATGACGATGCCCGCTGTGAAACCGCTGATCGAGGCAACGGAGATCATGGCGCCACCGCTGGCTATCGAGGTGCGGCGCAGGAAGTCCCCCACTTCGATCATGACCTGCAGGATAGCGCCCGCGCCAATCCCCAGCAGCAGCGCCGACCAGTGCGGGGCATAGGCATAGGCCCCGATCCATGTCCCCAGCACCGCTGGCAAACCGGCCAGAGCGATCAGGCCGATCCACGCCACCCAGCGCACACGCTCGCGGGTCAGCGGTGCCGCAATGCCGATGCCTTCGGTAAGGTTGTGCAGGGTGAAACCGATGACGAGGAAGGTGCCCAACGCCGCCGACCCGGCGGCGAACGAACCGCCGATCGCTAGCCCCTCCCCCAGGTTATGCAGGCCGATTCCCAACGCAAGATAACTGGCTAGAGCCAGCCCTCGGGGTGGTTCACGGTGTCGACGACCGACCGCCATCAACGCAACGAAGGCGACCAGTGCTGCCAGCCAGACCAGGGCATGTCCCTGGAAGATCGAAGCGGCTTGATCTCCCAGCTCGAGCCCCTCCTCGAGCGTGTCCACCAGCAGGAAGACCAGCAAGCCCAGCGTCAACGCCAGCGCGAACTCGAACCCGCGCGGCCCGGATTGCTGCAACGCCGGGCGGAAGAGTATGCCAAGCGCCACGGGCAGCACGCCGACGTACAAGCCGAGCAGACCATAGCCGATGAACTGTGCGGCACTCGCCTGAGGTGTCGCCTCGGCGACTTCGATGGTGTGATCGAAAGTGGCGCCGGTATTGGTGATAAAAGTGATTTCGTGAAGTTCATCCTCGACCCACGGATACGGCAGGTGGATCCAGGCGCTCGTCCCTCGCCCAAGGGCACCGGCGGGTTCCTGGGTAAAGCGCCAGTAGGCGCCGTCCACCAGCACCTGGGCAATATGCATGGGCTCGGAGCCAGTGGCCCGAACCTTGAGATCGATACCCTCTTCATCCAGGACGGTACGTTCGACCGTGAGTTGCTCGATCGGAGGCGGCGAAACGCCGAGCAGCGACAGCGGTTCGGTGACCAAGAAGGTAGCTATCGCCACGCCAAGCAATACAACCGGCAGTAGTAACGAACTCCAGAACCGAGCGCTCATTCCACGACCTCGAAGAAGCCCATCCAGCCAAGCTCCACGAATTCGCTCTGGTGAGCATGAAACATGTACAGTCCCGGCTCATGATCGGCAAAGGAAAATTCCAGGATCCCGCGCTGTCCCTGGCACTGTATGACAGTATCCACGGTACGCAGCGTCGGCGTGAGCGTCGTGCCGTGATCGTAGTAATCGAAGAAGTTCGCGTGCAGGTGAAGTGAATTCACGGGATCGAACTCAGTGACGTTGACCAGATAGACCCGCACCGGACGCTCACGCGCGATGCGAATCGGGTGATTGGCATAGGCATGGGCCACTGTGTTGACGGCATATACCTCGTTCTCCTCGTCGAAGTTGGTATCGAAGCCATTCATCACCATCACGAACTCCTGCCAAGGCTGGTTCTCCTCGCTGCCCAGGACTCGGGAACGTGCAACATCGGCATGTTCAGGGTGGCGACTGGGATCGGGGTCGACGATGAACGCTCCGTACAAGCCCTTGTGGATATGCCGCTTCAACGGTACCGAATGACAATGGTAGAGATGGCAGCCAAAAGGTAACGCATCGAATTCGTAGGTGAACGATTCTCCCGGCGCGACCTCACCGGCACCGGGGATGCCATCCATACGTGCGGAATGTATGCCATGGAAGTGCATCGTATGCGTATGACTGCCCTGGTTGATGAAGCGAATGCGAATGCGGTCGCCTTCCATCGCCCTGAGGCTGGGCCCGGGAACACGGCCGTTGTAGGTCCACGCTGGAAAGAAGACACCCGGCGCGATCTCGACCTCCTTGTCCAAGGCGACGATGGTGTATTCACGCAGGGGCTGACCATTGGGCAGTCGCCCCACCTTGCCCGTATCCCAGTCGGACAGGACGATGCTTGGATCGAAGCCGTTGCGTGCATGATCCACCTCGCCCACCGTCATCATGCCTCCGGACGACGTGGGCTCCGACATTCCTCCATGCATCGAATAGCTCTTCGAGTCGGCTGTCGCATGTCCGCCGAGACCGAGCAGGGAACCGACAGCGCCCCAGAAGCCTGACTTCAGGAATCCGCGACGGTTGAACATCGGCAGTTTCATTGGAACTCCTGAACAAACTGAGGATGGAAGTCCCCCCTCAGCGTTTACCGCGGAACAACTCGCGCCAGAAGTCGAAGGCGGCCAGTAACACGCACCCGATCGTGAAGATGATCAGGTCGATATGCGGCACGAAGAGCGGTACCGTGATCACGAAGGTGATCAATCCCAGCAGCGCAACGATCGCAAGCACCTTGTCAGTCATGCATCTCCCTCCCCGGAGAGCGTGCGCACCAGCCAGCGCGCCGTTCTGAGTAGCCGTGCATCCTGACCGTACTGACCGACCAACTGCACCCCCAGAGGCAATCCATTCGGCCCTGTCATCAGTGGCAGGCTGATTGTCGGCAGGCCGCAGAAGGTCCAGAGGCTGTTGAAGACCGGGTCGCCGGTGCCCTCCAGCCCCTCGGGCGCCTCGCCCGGTGCCGCCGGCGTGACAATGGCGTCGAAGCGGTCGAAAATGGGCCCAAGTGCATCACGCAGTACCCAGCGCATATCCCTCGCCGCCAGGTAATCGGGTGCCCTCATCGCCCGCCCGTCGGCGATCAGTTGGCAAAACTTCTCGCTGATCCGATCCGGGGCGCGGTCGACATAGTGACCGAGATTGCGCGCCATTTCGGCCGCCATCACGCTGCCAAGCCAACCGATACCGCGACTGAAGACCTCGGGCAACTCGACCTCGTCGGCCTGCTCGCCCAATGCCTCGCCAAGCTCGCCGAAAGCATCCCGCGTCGAAGCATCCGCACTCTCCCAGATGGGTGTCTTGACGAAAGCCAGCGCCGGTGTCACCAGTGGCTCGGACAGCGCAGTGCCGATCAGCGGCCCCGGGCTTTCCAGCACATCCGCGTCCCGTCCATCCGGCCCCATCAGCAGCTCGGCCAACGCTGCGTCCTCGATGGTGCGGGCAAAGACGCCGACCTGATCTAGGCTCGGCGCCAGTGTCAATACGCCGGTTCGCGGGACAGCACCGAAGGAAGGCTTGAATCCGATCACGCCACAGAAAGAGGCTGGCCGGATCACCGAACCGTTGGTCTGACTACCGAGCGCCAGCGGCACCATGCCGGCCGCCACCGCCGCAGCCGAGCCGCTCGACGAGCCGCCGGGTGTCCGCCCTGGATCGTGGGGATTGCGCGTCTTGCCTGGGTGGTAGTAGGCGAATTCAGTGGTGACCGTCTTGCCGAGAATCACCGCCCCGGCGGCCCGCAGCCGGCGAATCACCGTGGCGTCCTCGAACGGCCGTCTGCCAGCATCGATGGGCGTGCCGTTTGCCGTCGGCATTCCCTTGACGTCGATGATGTCCTTGATTGCCACGGGCACCCCGTGCAAAGGCCCGAGCGGCCACCCGCGCCTACGGCGCCGGTCGCGCTCCTCGGCCTCGGCCATCGCCTTGTCGCGGTCGATGAACTCCCAGGCCTGGACCCGTTCCTCCTCCGCCGCGATGCGCTCTAGGCAAGCCGCGACCAACTCGCTTGAATTCAGCGCGCCCTCGGCGATACGCCAGGCGGCCTCGCGCGCCGTCAACAGGCAGGGCCCCTCTGTCGGAATCCGCTTAGCGGCCATAGATCACCTCCGGCAGCCAGAATACGATCCCGGGAATGTTGTAGAGCACCACCATGGCCAGGAATACCATCGCCAGGAATGGCATGCAGCCACGAAAAATCTCGACCAGTTGCACGTGTGGCGGCGCTATTCCCTTGAGGTAATAGGCTGACATCGCCATGGGTGGCGTCAGGAACGAGGTCTGCAGGTTGAGTGCCACCAGGATACCGAAGAACAGCGGATCGACGCCAAAGTGCGGCAGCAACGGCAGGAAAATCGGCACGAAAATGATAATGATCTCCGACCACTCCAGCGGCCAGCCCAGCAGGAAGATAATGAGCTGCGCCAAGATCAGGAAAGTGAGCGGCGAGATATCGAGCCCGGTAACGAACTCAGTAATCAGATGCTCGCCTCCCAGATAGGAGAACACCGACGAGAATGTCCACGAGCCGACGAACAGCCAACAGACCATGGCCGTGGTCTTCATCGTCAGATAGACCGCCTCGCGCAGTCGCTGCCAGGTCAATGCGCGATAGGCCACCGCCAGCGCCAACCCGCCTAGCGCCCCTGCCGACGCCGCCTCGGTCGGCGTCGCCAATCCAAACAGGATCGACCCCAGTACCGCCATGATCAACACCGCCAGCGGTACGAACGAAGTCAAAACCATCAGGATCAGCCGAGCGGTAGGGATATCGCCGACATCCTCCTCGCTTGGTTTGGGTGCCACCGACGGCTGCAAGATGGAACGCCCGATGATGTAGACGAGATAGAGCCCAGCAAGCAAAAAGCCGGGGAGCAGCGCCCCGGCATACAACCGCACGATCGAGACTCCCGAGGCCGCCGCGTAGACGATCAGCATGATCGAGGGTGGGATCAAAATGCCGAGCGTACCGCCGGCGCAAATCACACCCGAGGCGAAGCCGGTGTTGTAGCGCGCCTTGAGCATCGCCGGGAACGCCAACAGCCCCATCAGCGTCACCACCGCGCCGACGATGCCGGTCGCGGTAGCGAACAGCGCACAGGTGATCAACGCCGCCACCGCCATGGCACCAGGCAGCCGTTTAGCCGCGATATAAAGCGTCGAGAACAGCCGGTCGACGATATTGGCACGTTCGACGATATAGCCCATGAACAGGAATAGAGGCACCGCGGTCAGCACCTCGTTCGCCATCACCGAGTAGGTCTGGTTGACGAACAGGTCGAAGATCCGGTTATTGAAGAACCCGCCGATCCAGGTCTCGAGTAGCTCCCAGTTACCGGCACCTGCCTCTAGCGCGCGGTCGTAGTCGCGCCACATGCGGCCCGGATTGAAGTAGGCGTAGTAACCGAAGATGACCCCCAGCGCCATCAGGGTGAAGGCGATCGGGAAACCGAAAAAGATGATGAGGATGAAGATCCCCAGCATCATGATGGCGATCTGAGGATCCGTCATATGTCGTCTCTCCCGTGCGCATACTTCTCTGCCTTGTCGATCTCTCCGGCGGCCGCCTGCTTGATCAGTTTGTCCTCGAGTTCCTCGACATCCTCCATGTGCGGCGGCCATTCATTGGTGCGGATACAGATGATGCAGCGGAAAACCTGGGCGATCCCCTGGATGAACAGCAGCATCCCGGCCACCACGAGCATGGTCTTGAAATGGAACACCGGTACGCCCGCAGGCGAAAAGGTGCTCACCTCCAGATAACGCCATGAGCGTGCGGCATACTTCCAGCCGGCAATCACCAAGGCCGTGATGCCGGGGAAGAAGAAGATGAAGTAGAGCACCAGCTCGACGATAGCCTGGGTACGCGGCTTCCATAGCCGATAGAGGAAGTCGCCGCGCACATGGGCATCGCGTGACAGCGTATAGGCGCCACCCACCATGAACAGCGTACCGTAAAGGATGTAGGACATATCGAAGGCCCAGGCGGTCGGCGCATTGAAGACGTAACGCACCACCACCTCGTAGCCCATGCCGAACGCCATCAGCAGAATCAACCAGGCGAACGCCCGACCGAACCAACCCGTAAGGCGATCTATGAACTGGACGAGCTTGATCATAACGCGGGTACACCTGCCGAGTGAGCCCCTGCAACGGCCAAACGACCGCCGCGCCGGGGGTTATTCGGAATCGTTCGCGCTCCCTGCCCCCGCCACAAGGATCGGGGGCAGGGGCAGGCAGACGATTTCAGAGCTTCAACTTGCCCGGGAAATAGTGCTCGTAGGCAAGCGCCAGGTCGGGCTTGTTCATCAGCTCGTAGAAAACAACGCGATCGACCCACTCGCGCTGACTGTCCATGCACCGCTTCATGAAGTCGTCCTCCTCCAGTTGAGGAATCAGCTTGTCCCAAGCCTGTAGCTCGGCGTCGAGAATCTCCTGCGACGTGCGGTGTACGGTGACGCCGTGCTCCTCCTGCAACGCCCGCAGGTCCTTGGAGTACTGATCGAGCGCCAACGCCGTGTTAGAAGTCGATGCGGCCTCGACGCCATACTGCAGGATCGCCTGCAGGTCCTCGTCGAGGTCGTCGAAGAAGTCCCTGTTGAACATGAACTCGAACGACTCACTGGCTTGGTGGTACGAGGAAAGGATGTAGTTCTTGGCCACGTCCTGCGCGCCAAAGCGCAAGTCGGAGGACGGGTTGTTGAACTCGAAGGCATCGATGACACCGCGCTCCATTGCCGGCACGATCTCGCCACCCGGTAGTTGAGTAACGCTCATGCCAAGCTCTTGCATGAGGTCAGCGGCAAGCCCCACGGTGCGGTATTTGAGGCCCTGGACTTCATCGATCGTGGTCACTGGCTCCTTGAACCAGCCAAACGGCTGGGCAGGCATCGGGAAACCATAGAAGCCATAGACGTCGAGACCGAGGATGTCCTGCGTCAGTTCGCGGTAGAGTTCCTTGCCGCCACCCTGATAGAACCAACCCAACATGGTAGTGGCATCGCCGCCCCAAACTGGACCGGTGCCGAACAGCGATGCAGCCTTGTGCTTGCCATACCAGTATACCGGCACCGTGTGTGCGGCATCGAGAATGCCGTCATTGACGGCGTCGAGTACCTGGAAGGCACCGACCACAGCACCCGCCGGCAACAGGTCGATCCGCAGCCGGCCACCGGACATCCGGTTGACGCGATCGACATACTCGCGCGCGAAGTCCATCCAGATGTCACCCGAGGGCCATGAGGTCTGCATCTTGATGACGATCGGGCTTTGCCCCAGCACCGCCGGAGCAGCCAGCGTACTCGCCGCCACCCCACCAGTGGCTAGCAAGCCGCCTTTCAGGAACTGCCGACGCGAAGTCGACTTCGTCCGTATGTCGGTATCCGCAGTGGTCTGCTCTGGCTTGGTGTCCAAGCTGGCGTCTGTTGTGTTCATCATTGTGTTGTTCTCCCATTGCACGCAATGTCGTTATCGTTATCGTTCACGATTTGCTGCAGTAAGGCTGGCAGGGCACCTGGCCCCTGCATTTCCTCAAATATAGTAAAGAAGACCTTTCTAAAAAGTGCCATCCGGAAAACAAGCCGATGCATCCACGCAGGACAGGCAGGCCTTGACGGTGGCGTAGTCAATACCTGTCTTATACTTCGAGGAAGTTCAACGCTACCAGCTCCAACGAGGCCACCACATGCCAACTCAGCGCGTATCCAAGTGCGTCGACCTGGCCCTGCAAGGCGGTGGCTCGCATGGTGCCTTCACATGGGGTGTCTTGGACCGGCTACTGGAACACGAAAGGCTTGAATTCGGCGGCCTGAGCGGGACCAGTGCCGGGGCCATGAACGCCGTGGTGCTGGCCAGCGGCTGGGCCAAGGGTGGACGGCAGGGCGCACGCGACGCGCTAAGCGCCTTCTGGCACGATGTAGGTCATGCAGGCAACAGCAGCTTGCCGGGCGCCAGCGTCGCACAATTGCTGTTCGGCCACTGGAACTCGGCTTTCATGCCCTTGTACCGCGTGTTCGACGCTATCTCGCGTCTCATATCGCCCTATCAGATGAATCCGTTCAACGTGAACCCGTTGCGGGAACTCCTCGATCGGCATGTAAATTTCGAACGGCTACACAAGTTCGATGACATCCGCCTGTTCGTCTGCGCCACCAATGTGCACACCGGCAAATCGCGCGTGTTTCGCAATGCCGAGCTGTCGCGTGAGGCGGTATTGGCCTCGGCCGCCCTGCCGGTGCTGTTTCACGCCGTCGAGATAGAAGGCGAAAGCTACTGGGATGGCGGTTATTCCGCGAATCCATCGCTGCTGCCACTGGTCGCGGAAAGCCGCCCGGGCGATCTCATGCTGGTCCAGATCAATCCACTGGAGCGCCCGGGTGTCCCCCGCCTGGCCCACGATATCATCGACCGCATTAACGAGATCAGTTTCAACAGCAGCCTGCACCAGGACTTGCGCACCATCGCCCTGATCAAACGTTTGCTGGTCGAAGAAGAGAAGTCAGGCCACGACTACCAGGCAGAGCTATTCCGCAAGATCGATAGCCTGCACCTTCACCGGATCGAGGCAACCAAGGAGATGAACGCCTTCGATGCCTTCACCCGCATGAATGCCAAGATGGCCTTTATCGAGCGCCTGCACGACATCGGCTACCGCGCCGCGGAACGCTGGTTGGACGAGCACTTCGTCGACCTGGGAAAACGCTCGACCGTGGACCTGTGCGGCGAGTACGCCGATTCGTTGGAAGTGGTGAAGTAGATAGAAAGCTTAGGCCAAGGCCACGAGCCAAGCGAAGGCTACGAATCCAAGCGCGCTCCTGACACCGTGGAGTACGTTCCAACGCTGCAACAAGCGCGCAATCTCAGCATCGTCGCTATCCGGGCCCAAGGCCTGCAGCCGCTTGTTGGTCGGCATCACCACGACCAGCGTGTAGGGTGCCACGGAGAGCAGGATCAGTCCTGCGGGCAGGAACCACATACTGGCACCGGTCAGCCATGCAAGAATGGCGAACAGACAACCGATCACGGCAAGAGAAGCCTGCATTACCGTCGCGCGGGCGTAACTCGGATCCCACTGCTGCAGGGCAACACGCGCACCGCATGTCATCCTTGCCGGATGTTCCACCGCATTGATATAGATCGCAGCTCCGGCGAAAACTCCGCTGCAAATTACGGCCAGAAACGAAAAAACGTCGTGCATCACACTCTCCTTGTGTCGTTGGAACGCGGCACCAACCGCCAGCTACATGCCGGAAGACATCCTGTGATCGATTTCAGATGCCATAGTCCCGCTCGACACGACTGATGCGGGTCTTGAACGTCGAGTACCAACGTTCAAGACCCAGGCGCTGCGCCTCGCGGTGCTCGACATGCGCTTTCCAGCGTTTGATCGCCTCGAGACTATCCCAGTAGGAAACAGTGATGCCAACGTCCTCGCGTGCCGACTCCACCCCCAGGAAACCGGGCTGTTGGCTGGCAAGTTCCACCATGCGTGTTGCCATGGCCTCATAGTCTTCATCGTCGAGTTCACTACGCACGGAAGTGAATATCACGGCGTAGTATGGCGGCTTGGGGGTCTGGGCGATCATGGATGACTCCTGTCAGGCAGATGCGAGAGTCTTTACCTTGCCCTGTTCGCGGCCCGCAGCCAAGCGCCTGAGTGCGCCGATGCGGGAGACCGGAACAGGCCCCCGCAGCAATGGGGTCAGCTAGCAACGGCAGCCATGTCAATGTCGCACTGCCCCAGGCAATCAGTGCGCTCGCGGTCCTATGCGACCGTCCGGCGGCAGGGTGTCTCACACCCGGGTGTGGACCACCCCCGTCCCCGAATGGCGTATGACATTGAACTGGCCATAGCTATCATTCAGATCCAGTTCGATCGCGCCGGTGGCCTTTGCCGAGGCGCTGCCGATCTCGGCAATCTCGAACTCGATGCCGGCCGGGATATCGATGCGGACGCGGTGTTCCTCGCCGGTCGCCGGGCTGATGATGGGCTGTCCGCTCGATACCAGCACGCCCGGAATCGAGACCCGCGCGGTGCGACTTTCGATGTCGATCTCGACGTCGATCGGCTTGAAGAGCGGTTCGTGGACGGTGCTCGACATGGCATGGAACACCCACCAGTGGGTCTTGGCTTCCTCGGTTTCTCCGCCATGAAGCACCGTGATCAACGCCTGGCGCTGACGCTCGTCGGCGCGCTCGTCGATGATCGCCTGCATGGTGCCGTTGCCCTCGAAGATCGCCCCCGGCCATGCGTAGAGCAGGGCCCAGCGGAGGCCATCGAGGCTGATGTCGTCAAAATGGCCGTGTTCGATCCGCCCCACTTCGAAGCCGCGGCAGTTTCCTTGGGTGGGGCGCAGCTCGAACTGGCAGGGACAGTTGTAGTCACAGTTGCAATTGCCGAACGTGACAGATTCGATGCTCCAATCGATCATGGTTTTCCTCCCGATCGGACTCGACTCGATTCCCTCATAGCCCGGGCGGGGCGAACCCGTCCGGGCTAGTTACGTTGATCACCGCCCAAACGACACGGCTCATTCCGCAGGAATGTCGTCCGGCGACTGGATCTGCAGGTTCTCGATGCTGCCGTTGGTGTACTTCCAGATGGCGATCGGGGTGATCACGTCGCCGCTGTCGTCGAAGTCGGCCGGTCCAGCCGCGCCGGTATAGGCGACGTCCTCGCCGTTCATGATCGCCTCGACACCCGCGGTGATGCTGTCCAGATCACCAGCGACGATCTCCATCCCAGGCGGATTGGCGACCTCGCGCAGGCGGTCACGTAGCACCGTACCGGTGATGGCCTCGACGCTGTCGTGCCCGTCGGCGATGGCCTTGACCGTGGCCAGGCCAATCAGCATGGCGGCGTCATAGGCCGATTCGGTGAACGGCGGAATGCGGTCATGGCCGTAGGCCTCCTCGAACGCCGTGGCGAAGTTCTCGAAGCCGGGGATGCTCGGATCCTGTCCCGGCGCGGTGCCGATCAAGCCCTCCAGGTCATCGGCCCCCACGGCGTCGATGACCTCCTGGGAGCGATTGCCATCGACGAACTGCCACACGGTCTGGTCGAAGATATCGCGGGCTTCCTGGAGGAAGGTGGCGCTATGGCCGGGATAGCTCGCGGCAAGCAACATCTCGGGGTCGCCCTGGAAGGCCTGGGCAAGCTGCGAGGTGTAGGTCGGCTGCGGCTCCTCGGGATGCGGGACCTGGGCGGTGATGGTGCCACCGCGAGCCTGGAAGGCCCTGGCGAAGGCATTGGACAACCCCTGGCCATAGGGGTTGTTGATGAAGATCGTCGAGGCGCTGTCCACGCTATAGTCCTCGAAGATCTCGCCACGGGCGAGCTGGGCGGCGACCACCCCCTGCAGGGCATCGGAGGCCGTGGTGCGAAACAGCAGGTCGGCCTCGAGGTCCTCGGGCAGCACCGAAATCAGCGGCGAGGTCGAGCCGTTGGAGATCTGCAGCACCTCCGAGGGTATCGTCACCGAGGTGGCCACTGCCACGGTCACGCCACTCGACCAGCCCCCGATAATGGCGGGTACGCCCTCGACCTCGACGAGTTGGCGTGCCGCCTGGATGGCCGGCGTGGGCAGGGTGTTGGAATCCTCGCTCAAATGTTCCGCGATCACCGGTCCCCCCAGTACTTCCTGCGTCGCGGCGTTGATGTGGTCGACGCCCAGCGCCGCGCCATCACGATAGAACTCGCCAAACTCTGCCCCTGCGCCCGTGAAGGGAGCGATCTGCCCGACCTTGATCGCCGGCGGCGCGTCCTGGGCGCTCGCACCACCCGCGGCAAGCACCGCGCTCAAGGTAAATACGCCGAGGGCGGCTGACACAGGCGCGCGATGACGCCCGGTGCCAGTGTGTCGTGTGTTGTTCATTGATGTTTCCCTCCTGCGTTCGTCGGTTGTCTAGGGGACTGCCTGACGCAGGACGCATTTCGACGAAACGGCGCAAGCAGTTCCTCTTTGGGGAGTGTAGACGCTGGAACCTGATGCATCGCGACCGACGCGCCTGCCCCGCGCTTCGACAGGCTTTGGCGATGTTGCTATGTTCAAAGACGTTGGCGCAGGGCCACCTCTGGGGGGATGGCATGACGACACAAGCCACTGAAGACGAGGGGCTCCATAACAAGACGTCACGATCCAGTGGCGCGCTCCTCTTAGAGGTGCAAGGCCTCGTACGCGATTTCGATAGCCTGCGGGCGCTCGACGGCGCGGACCTGAGTGTTCGCGAGGGCACGATCACCGGCTTGATCGGCCCCAACGGGGCCGGCAAGACCACGTTGTTCAACGTGGTCACCGGCTTCCATCTCGCCCAGGCGGGACGCGTCATCTTCAACGGAAAAGACATCACCAACCTGCCTCCTCACCGGGTTTTTCAACACGGCCTGTGCCGCACCTTCCAGATACCTCGCGAACATCAGAGCCTGTCGGTGCTGGAAAATCTCATGCTGATTCCACCCGGCCAGCAGGGAGAGCGGCTGTTCAACACCTGGTTTCGCCCCGGCGCGGTGAGACGCCAGGAGCTGGCCAACCGCGACAAGGCGCTGGAAGTACTCGAGTTCGTCGAACTCGACCACTTACATGACGAATACGCGCGTAACCTCTCAGGCGGGCAGAAGAAGCTGCTGGAACTGGCACGCACGCTGATGACCGACCCCCAGTTGGTTCTGCTCGACGAGCCGGGCGCTGGCGTCAACCCCACCCTCATGCATCGTCTCACCGACAACATCCGCTATCTCAACCGCGAGCGCGGCATTACCTTTCTGGTCATCGAACACGACATGGATCTGATCATGTCGTTGTGCGACCCGGTGGTAGTGATGAGCGAGGGGCGACAGCTCATGACGGGCTCGCCGGAAGAGGTTCGTCGCAACCCCAGGGTGCTGGAAGCCTATCTCGGAGGGCAGTATGCCGCTGTTGAAGGCTGAGGGAGTCACTGCCGGATACGGCGACACCGAAATCCTGCACGACGTGCACCTGGAGGTGAACGAAGGGGAAATCGTGTCGCTGATAGGCCCCAATGGCGCCGGCAAGTCTACGCTGATGAAGGCGGTATTCGGATTGGTCCCGCCGAAGCAAGGGTCGATCCGCTTCCGTGACAAGGAAATCACTGGCCGCTCCCCCTACGACATCGTCAAGGAAGGCATGTGCTACGTGCCCCAGGTAGCCAACGTCTTCGTGCAACTCACCGTCGAGGAGAACCTCGAGATGGGCGGCTACCTGCTCGACGAGCGGGCAATTCCCGAGCGCAAGGAGTGGGTCTATGCACTGTTTCCCAAGTTGCGCGAACGCCGTCACCAGCGCGTCGGCAAGATGTCCGGAGGCGAACGCCAGATGGTCGCCATCGGCAGCGCGCTGATGCTGGAGCCGGACTTGCTACTGCTCGATGAGCCCTCCGCCGGACTGTCACCGAAGCTCGTCGACGAGATCTTCGACAACATTCGCCATATCAACGAGACGGGACCAGCGGTACTGATGGTCGAGCAGAACGCACGCAAGTCGCTGGCAATGGCCGCTCGCGGCTATGTGCTCGCCAGCGGACAGAACCGGGTGGAAGGGCCGGGCCAGGCACTGCTCGATGATCCAGAGGTGGGCCGATTGTACCTAGGGGGCTGAGCATGGGCACGATCCAAGAGAGCGAGGAGCGGGCACCGGTCAAGCGCGACAAGCGGCTTGGCGAACGGGTGCACGACGTGGTCCAGACGCGTGCCTTCCTGCTGGCCGCGATCGCCGTGGTGCTCCTCCTGTTACTGGTGCTCGCCCAGCTACAGGGCGTGAGTGCCGAACGACTGCTGTCGCTCGCCGCCTGGGGAATGATGCTCGGCGGCATCATCGGTTTGGGGAGCATCGGGCTGACACTTGTCTATGGCGTGCTCAAGTTTCCCAATTTCTCGCACGGGGCCCTGGTCACCCTGGGAGCCTATTTCACCTTCGCCTTTCTCGCCTGGCTGCCCCAGGGCGAGCCGCTGTCGCCTCTTTCGTTCGGCTGGGAGTTCCCCGTGGCCCTGCTGCTCTCCATGCCTCTGGTCGGGTTGGTAGCCATGGTCGTCGACCGTGCCGTCTATCGACGCTTGCGCAACCAGCATGCTCATCTCGTACTGTTCGCGATGGCATCGCTGGCAATGGCCTTTTTCCTGCGCAGCATCATCTACATCGCTTGGGGGCCGGACTTTCACTTTTATTACCCAGGACGACCCAATCCGGCCCTGACACTGCCACTGAACATCCGCGTACGTGCTGACCAGCTATTTATCCTGGCACTGGCCCTGGTGCTCATGCTCGGTGTGTATGCACTGCTGGAGCGCACGCGCATTGGCAAAGCCATGCGCGCCACGGCGGACAATCCGGAGCTTGCACAGGTGCGCGGCATCAACACCGAGCGGGTGATTGCCTGGACCTGGCTGCTTGGCGGAGCGCTCGCCGCCGCTGGCGGGACCATGTACGGGCTATCCTCTCAGTTACGCCCCGAAATGGGCTTCTGGTTGCTGCTGCCGATGTTCGCGGCAACCATCATGGGTGGCATCGGCAACCCCTATGGGGCACTGGCGGGAGCGCTGATCATCGGTGTCGCGCACCAAGTATCCACTGCTTTCCTTGACCCAACCTACGGGCCCGCCGTGGCCTTCGTGCTAATGGTGATCGTGCTGCTGGTGCGCCCGCAAGGCCTGTTCGGACGAGGGGGAGGCTGAGCGATGCCACCACTGATCCTGGTCAAAGGGCTATTGCTGATCATACCGGCCACACTGCTGTTGCTGCTGGTACTGCCGGCACGCCGCTGGCGCCTGCCCGTGGCAATCGTCGCAGGCGTGGTGCTGGCCTTCTCGTTGACGACTTCACTACCCAGTGGAATTCTCGCCTACACCGTCTCGTTCGCCACCATGGGTTGCGTCTACGCGCTGCTGACGCTCGGCTTGAACATCCAGTGGGGTTACACCGGTCATCTGAACTTCGGCGTCGCCGGTTTCTTCGCGATCGGGGCCTTCACCTCCGCATTGATGACCGTCGAGGCACCCACCGGCATCGCCGCGCAGTACACCCAGATGGCGTTCGGCCTAGGCCTGCCGTTCCTGGTCGGGGTCGCCGCCGCGGCACTGGTATCCGCAGTGGTGGCATTTCTGGTAGCCGTTCCAGTGTTGCGGTTGCGCATGGACTTTCTCGCCATTGCCACCATCGGCGTGGCGGAGATCATCCGGCTGATCTTCCAGAACGAGCGCTGGCTCGCCAATGGGCCACAACCGCTGCGGGGCATTCCCCAACCGCTGCATTGCGTGGTCGAAACGCAAGGTTGTGCCTGGCTGCCACAGTGGGTGACAGCGGTGCTGGACCCGCTCTCGCCACGCGATTATCCACTGTTCTATTTGGTGATCATCTCGCTGTTCGTTGCCGGCGCCTACCTGCTCATCGAACGGGCCTGCCGGTCACCGTGGGGGAGGATGCTGCGCGCCATCCGTGACGAGGAAGCCTCGGCAGCGATGAACGGCAAGCACATTACCTACGTGCGCATCCAGTCGTTCGTGGTCGGGGCAGTCATCATGGGAATCGCCGGCGCACTGTATGCCCACTACGTGGTGACGATCGATTACAGTCACTTCCACGCCCTGTTCGCCACTTTCCTGGTGTGGGTGATGCTGATGCTCGGCGGTAGCGGCAACAACCGCGGCGCCATTATCGGCGGCTTCATCGTATGGGGCGTGTGGAGTGGTACCGCCTTCCTCGCCAATGCCATCGAGCCGCTGCTGGCGCTGATTGCTGACGATCTGCCCAGACGCGCGGCTTACTTCCGTTGGTTGCTTGTGGCCCTGCTGCTGGCCGCGATCGTGCTATTCCGCCCCCAAGGGTTGATCCGTGAGGAGAAGCTCGTCTCGCGCTATCTACGCAAGTGACGATCGCATCGGCAATCGTGAGGCCCTACCCACACCGTGGGGTGCTCGAGGTCCAATGACCTTCACTGCTCTTTCCCGCCCTGCTGGCCAGTCTGACCTTTCTCCGAAGTGCGGACCCAGCGGGCATGTTCGCGGGAGACATGTTCCTCGACCCGCTCGGCAAGCAGTCGCAAGGCTTCCGCGCGCTCGATGTCGCGGTAAGGGCCCGCGCCAGCGAGAAATAGATACTTCTCGTGCTTGAGGTGTTCAGCGGTCGAACGGTACTGGATCCACAGCGGCCCGAACTGGTTGATCTGTTCGACGGCTTCGAGGACCGCAATCAGTGCCCCCAGAGAGGCCGTCAGCCAGCGAGCCAATGGCACATCCGCCAGGGAGATCACCGGAATGGAAGCGGCAAATATCACTTGCACGATACGCAACCCCTTGTGCCAGCGTTGGCAATGGCCACTGCGGCGACTATACCAGGCAAGTTGCTCTTCCAGCCGACGCCACTCGGCACGCTGACGCAGTGCAGCATCCGCATCCGGTGCGATGCCATCGGTGGCCGGTGAGTCACGGCGGTCGGCGTCGTCCAAAGCGCCCTCCCAGGCTCATCAATGTGCGGACATACGGAGGTACCATCCACCTCCTTTGGAAAGATAGCAGCCGGATAAGACTCGCATGGAGCCCCCATGCAAGCGGTGCAATACTGACAAGGAAGCACGCGACTCGCCCCTCGATGGCGGTCACCATTCATCAAAATTAAGTAAGGAAGCGAGGAAGGCAGGTATGACTGCGTCTATCTCAAGCACCTTACGCATGCTTTCCGTGATACTGCTGAGCCTGTTCCTGCTCAGCGGCTGCCAGAGCCTTGGTCCGCGTGGCTGTGAGGGAGTGAGTACCGGCATCGGCGCCGTGATCGGCGGCCTGCTCGGCTCGCAGGTGGGTAGCGGTTCCGGACGAACCGCCTCCATGGTGATCGGCGCCGGGCTTGGAGGTTTGATCGGTCGAGAAATCGGCACCCGGTTTACTTGCGAGGATCAACAGGAAATGGGTGCGGTGCTCGAGCGCGCCGACGACGGTGAGACGGAGAGTTGGCGCAACCCCCAAACCGGCAATGAGTTCACGATGACGCCGCGGGATACCTTCGAACAGAATGGACAGCAGTGTCGTCACTTCGACATGCAGGTCGTCGTCGACGGCGAGCCCCGTAGCGCCGATGGCACGGCGTGCAGGCGGCCGGATGGGCAGACCTGGACCACAATCTAAGGAGGCACTGAATAATTGCCTGCGCGGAGGAATCGCTGCGTTGCGCGGTGCTCGGAAGCCTCACATATACCCCATATGCTCCGGTTCCTGCGCTCCGTGCGCCTTGCGCTTCACTCCGCTCGTCGATTTATTCAGCGCCTCCCTAAGTGTTGCCCGAAATGCGCTTGGCGACTTTTCGGACAAACCTCAGGAGTTCGTCATGCATCGGTGCCGGAAACGCATCCTCGCCTACCAGCTCGCGGCCGTGCTCGCGCTCACCCCGGGCCTGCCGGGTCTGGCATCGACCACCAGTGACGACGTTTACCCTCAATATGGGGATGACGGAAACGGCGACGATAACGGCTGGAAACTGCCGGCCATCGTGGCGGGTGCCGCCGCACTGCTGCTGGTGGGTCGCTGGATGCAACAGCGCAGCCAAGCCTCGCAACAAGATGCCGCTGACGACAGTGACATGCTGGAGCAGTTGCAAAAGCGAGGCCCAGAGTTCCCAGCCCAATACAACAGCAGTGCCTTTGCCGCCATTGGCACGGTGCGCGGTGATTGGCCATTCGTGCTCGACTTCTCTCACGACCGCCCGGTCATCGTCACCCTGCGCATCAGTGCTCGTGACGTTCCGGACATCTACACCGTGCGACTGCCTTTCGGCGCCGACGAGACGGGGCGTCATCGCGTGCAGTTTCGGCTGCCGCCGGCGTTCGGCGACAGCGAGCGTCCCGCAGCCATCTCCGTGACCGCCACCGACATGAGCGGTGAACGCACGGAGCCCACGTTCCGCGTCCAGGCGCTGGGTTGCGGCCCCCGTGCCGTGGGGTCGGTAGCCATCGAGGAAGTGTCGTTCCTGCCACGCCGAATCCGCGCCCAGGCGCAAGAGCAAGCCTCCTATCGTTTCTTTTCGCATTCCGACTTTCCCAGTGCCGTGGCGGAATTCATGCGCATCGAAGAAGCCGATGATGGCGAGCGTCACTTCTTCGTCAACGAGGAGCCCATTGCAGGCGGTGTCACCGCCGGACGCAGCATCGATCCACGGCTGTGGGACGGACGCGATGAACGCCAGCGCATATCCACCGGCACGCACCGGCTCAAGGTGCGTGCCTGGGCTCCTACGGGAGGGTGGGTAACGGCATGGTCGGATTCCCGGGTGAACGTGTCACTATAAGGATGATCCAAGTTGCCGCCACGTCTCTCCCCGCAATGCCGCCACCTCGCCAAGCGTCGTCAAATGGCTGCCGGTAAGAATCTGTTGGCGTAGGGATGGCTGAGGCGGCGGTGAGGAAAACGGGGGCAATCTCCATAAGGTGCCATGCTCACCCGCAGTGACCAACAGTCGAATCGCCGTCTCCCCGAAGTCGCTTCCGATCACTGGTGAGGAACGGCCGACGCCGCGCAGCACAGAGGTCAACGGATGGCCGCTGACCGCGTCCCAGAGACGAATGGCCCCATCGCTTTGCCAAGTAAGCACGCGCTCCCCCTCGGGGCCGAATGCCGCGCCGGCGACATCGCGTTCATGAGCAAGAAAGGCGAGTAGCGTGGCGGTCTCCGCGTCCCAGACGCGGACGCTATCGCCGCCCCAGCTCAAGATGCGCTGGGTACCGGAATGCAGGCGGGCACCACGGACACCATCGTGCTCCAGGGAAACATCGGCGTCGCTACGATCCACCCAGGTCAGTTCGACGGTGCCGTCATCACTGGCAACCAGCAGACGCTCCCCTTCGGCGTCGATCGCGGCGCTACGGACCAGCGCCACGTCAGAAAGAGTCCGCAGCAACACGGGCTCATTCGCCTCGACATCCCAAAGATGCAGCCGTCGGTCTTCCCCCCAGGTCAATACATACTCGCCATCGCCACTGGAAAAGGCCGCACCGCGCAGGCGACAGTCATCCGCCCCCTCCGATTCCACGACACCACCATGCTCGACCGGCACCACACGGGCGATGCCGACCCGCCACAGCGAGGCAGTACACCCTTGCTCTCCCCAGAACAGGAGACGGTCGGGCCCGCCCCACACCACTCCCGCGACCGGGTCGTTGCCGACAGTGCCGCCCGGTGATGCCAGCGCCTGAAAACGAGTCCCTTCCCAGTTCCATATACGCACGTCACCGTTCACTCCTGCGGTGAGCAGGCGGCGACCGCCAGGGGCGAACGTTGCGCTTACGGCTTCCAGATCGAGTAGCCGGAGCTCCGGTACCGTATCGGTAGCCGGAGACCACTCCTGGACATGTCCACCGAGGGTGACGACCCGGACTCTCTCTTCACCCGCTACGAGCACGGCATCGAGCACAGCCGCCGGAAACCGCATGGTTTCCGCGACTTCGGGCGGTGGCACCTGCCATAGTCGCAAGCTACCGTCGCTTCCCCAGGTAAGTACACGTTGTCCATCCTCGGAAACTACCGCTCCCCCTACCGATGTCGCATGTCGCAACGGTAACCCCCGTGGGTCTCCGCTGACGCTTGACCATAGCCGGGCTTCGTTACCGCCCCAAGTGATCAGCAGACCGCTCCCCTCCTCCCCGAAACGTACACCGGTCACGGGGCCGGCGAAGGTGGCGACCGCCTCGCCGGTCGAACCATGCCACAGCCGTGCCGGTCCACTGCCGGGACTCCAGGTGACCATGCGATCACCCTGGACCACGGGAGACGTGAGTTCATTGTCATGCCGCATGGTCGGCCCAACGGGACGCCGTGTGTCGAGGTCCCAGAGCCGGGCGGCACCACAGGCGCCGTGGTTCCAGACCAGCAAGCGCGAAGCGTCGGACAGGAACCGTGCACCGATGGCCCGAGGGCTGCAGCGTCCTCCCTCCGCAGGCTCCAGATCGCTCCCGGGCATGGCGGGTAACCACAAACGGCCGTCACGGCTCCATAGCGCCACTTCACGCTCATGCCGGCCCAATGCCCCACCGACGACATCGCCGTCATGGCGCGCCACCAGCGTGTCGGTGTCGACTCGCCAGACCAACGCCTCGCCCTCCCGGGTCCAGATAAGTAGACGCTCGCCTTGCGGCGAGATGGCCACACCATCCACGTCGACATTTGGCAGCGCCCCACGGCGCACACCACGTGTCAGGTCCCACACCCAGGCGCCGCCGTTGGCGTGCAGACTCACGGCCGTGGACTCATCGGTGTCACCGATCCACAGCCGTTCCAGTGCCGGAGGGGGCTCGAGCAACAAAGCACCACTGCGACGATCACGGATTTCGGCGCGGCCGTCCTCGCCATGGACGACGATCCGGCTGTGCCAGAAAGTGCCTGTCGGGGAGACCGTCTGCACGAAACCCTGCCCCACTGGGAACGCAAGATCCGCCACACCATCCGCCTCGATCCAGGCAAGACTGCCACCATCATCGGCCCAGAGTCGCATTTCGCTGCCCGTGTTGACGAAAGCGGCCGTCACCAGAGCAGAGCTGGCCTCGGACGTCGCGACGAGTCGTGGCCCTGATCCCAGGCGCTCTCCAGCCCAGTAGGCGCTCTCCGCTTGTGTCGAGTCCAGCGCCAGCTCCGCAGCTTGCATGAAATGATGGCTCGCCTTGAGGGGACTGTGGTCACGATCACGTGCACTCACCGCGTTGGCCCAGTGCAATTCGGCCAGACTCTGTCGGGTGATCTGCTCCTGCTGGTGCAGCGACCAGGCGAACCAGGACAGCCCGATGACACCGAGCAATAGTGTCAGCCCCGTCGCCGCAATCCAGCGTCGCTTGACCCGCTCCCGACGCCGGCTCTCGGCAAGCTCGGCGTCGCGAAGCTCGAGGCACGCCTGCAGATAGCTCCTCTCCATATCGTTGAGCGGGAAAGGACCTTCGCGCGCAAGCGCCTCCGCTGCTTCCAGACGACTGCCACGATGCACCAGCAGCTCGACGGGGCGACCGCCGTTTTCCCACTCGGCGGTGGCACGACGCAACCCATCGTGGATCCGCAGCGCCTCGCGATTGGCCTCCAGCCAGCGGTTAAGCCGACGCCAGACCCGAAACAACGCTTCGTGGGCCACCTCCAAGGTGCGCTCCCCATCGTGACTGCCAGAAATCAGCAGACGCGCCTGGACGAATCGCTCCAGCAGTGGATGACTTGCGCTAGGCAAGTCCTGCCAGCGCACCACCTGGCGCGTATAACGCCCCTCGTCGTCGAGTCTCACCAAGGCAAACAAGGCGGCGCGCAACGCCTGTCTCTGTTCCCGGGAAGGCGCGGCCGCCTCGAGCACCGCCTCGGCGGCCTTTGCCACCGAACCGTGCAGCCCCCCAAGTCCATCGCGATACTCGGCCAGGGTAAGGCACCCGTCCGCTCTCCCCTTTTCCCACAGCTCGCGAAGGGTGAATGCCAACAGCGGCAAGGCATCCTCGGTGGCGGTATCCGCGACCATCGCCTGGACCAGGCCGGGCTCGAGATCGAGCCCGGCAAGCTCCGCCGGCCCTTCGATGACCGCCGAGAAGCCCTCCACCGACAGCGGCTCCACGGTCAACGGCATGAGGGTGACGTCACGCCAGGCTGGATGTTCCTGCAGTGCGCCCAGAAAATCCGAGCGCAGGGTGGCGATGACCAGCACGGGGGAGCTGGTGTCGTGCAGAACGGGACGCAGGATTCGCATGAACTGCTCGGCCTGGGCCGAGCCCGTCAACAGCTCTTCGAGCTGATCGACGACCAACACCAGTACCGTATGCTCCTTGCCAGACCGCCTGCGCAGCTCGCGGTGAACCGTGGACAGCAGTTCGGGAGCTGAATCGGCATTCGCCGCCAATGCCGTTAGCCCCTCGACCGCCACACCCTCGTCGGCCAACCCCCGCGCAAGCTGGGCGGTCAGCTCGTCGAGAGGTCGGTCCCGAGGACGAATCGGGCCGATCAGCGTCCAGGCCTCCGGCGAGGCTCGCAGCCGAGGCATGATCCCGGCACGTACAAGCGAGGACTTGCCGCTGCCCGATGCTCCCAGGAACAGCAGCAGGCGTGGCCCACCGAAGCGTCGCAACTGGTGGAGACGATCCAGTGACTGCTGGACCTCGGCGTCGCGGCCAAAGAAGATGGCCGCATCCGACTCGTCGAAGGCCATCAGGCCAGGATAGGGAGGCCGGCGGCTATCCCAGGCGAACACGCTTGCCAGTGCCTGGCGAAGTCGCTCGTAGCCTACTTCCGGCTCCTTGATCAGGTCGATCACCTGGAGCTCCGCGAGTTGGGGACGCAGCGTGCAGGGAGAGATGCGTACCGGAACAATCCGCTTGCCAAGGGCGCGGGCGTGACTCAACTCGGCGAGACACCAGCATGAAGCCATGGAGTGCTCACTGCACAACACGATCAGCGCCTGGCAGGCACGAAGATGGCGGTAGAGTTCACGCTCCCAGTCGCGACCGGCCGGAATGCCGTGCTCGACATCGAAGTCGAGGAACAGCGAGTGATGGCCGTGTCGTTGCAACCAGTCGGCCATCTCGCGAGCCGCCGTGGCATCGTTGCTGCTGTGGCTGATGAAAAGCGTGCTCATCGCCGACACCCGTCTCGCTAAGGAAAGGGTGAGCAAAGTAGTACCTATAGCGTAATCGCTCGGCACCAAGACGGCTTTCTCGAAACGTGCTGGATTCATCGCGCAGCGAAGCTGCGCTCCCACCCACTACCCGACCCCGGGGAGTCGTGGGAGCTCAGTTTACTGAGCGATTCCGGCCGTCAGGCCGGCTTGGATGGTTCCCATCGCGACTACCGCCGCTCCAGCAGCGGCTCTAACCGGCGTAGTCGCGGATCGGGCGTACTTCGACACACCCCAGCCGTCCGGGAGGTATATGCGAAGCAATGCGGATGGCTTCGTTCAGATCCCGGGCTTCGATGAGCAGGAATCCGCCCAATTGCTCCTTCGTTTCGGCAAAGGGGCCATCAGTGACCAGCGCACTGCCGTTGCGGGTTCTCACCGTGGCTGCACTCGCCACCGGCCCCAGACGAGCCCCAGCGAGCAGATGGCCACTCGCCGTCAGGCTTTCGCAATGCACCTGGCACTCCTCGACCACAGCCTCGATCTCACTGGGCGGCATGGCTTCGAGTTTCTTTTCATCGTTGTAGATCAGGCACAGGTATTTCATAACGGACGGACTCCCCAGCGACTGTCTTATCGACTAGTCGTTCACGAGCCTCCGAAATCGACATGCCTCACATCCTGATCCCCGATTCTTCCTCTTCACGCGGGCGCTGGCGGGGTGGCGGCACGTCGGTCGACAGTGCAAGGACATGCTCCTCGCCATCCTGCCAATAGCGTAGACGCGCGTCCTCGCCTCGGGGAGTCTTGCGTACGAGCTCGAGGAAGTTCATCGGCGTTTGCGGCGTCTGACCATTCACTTTGAGCAACAACGCACCGGGTTCCATTCCGGCCTCATCGGCTGGGCCACTGACATCACTGACCAGGACCCCAGCCTCGTCAGGCAGTTGGAGTGCGTCGCGCAGGTCATCAGTAACCGGCGTCACGGTAATCCCGAGAGCGGATACCACTTGATCATCCAGCCCTTCGTACTCGATCAGCCGCGCGGCTTCCAGCACTTGTGGCGCAACATGGATCGTCGCACCAGCTTTCAAGGCCAACGCGATCGCGTCGCTTGGCCGGCTATCGATACGGATCGGGGTATCCTGTCCTTTCTGTCGCAACTCGAGCATGCCGAGGAAGGTGTTGTCGACGATGGCATCGACGTAAATCCGTTCCAGCCGCACGTCGATGCCGTCGAGTACATCGCCGAGCAGTTCGTGCGTCATGGGGCGGCGTGGGATCTCGCCACGCAGGCCACGCAGGATGGCACCAGCTTCAATGGGGCCGATGAAAATCGGGATCACCTCGCGCGCGCCTGGCTCCCGCAACAGCACGACAGGTGTAGCGATCGGCCCCGCCACGGCCACGGTGGCGACCTCGACCTCGACCATGTCGTCGATATCGGCGGCAAGCTCCCGACCGGCAGCCACGTTGAACCAAGAGAACAGCAACAGCCCGATAAACAATGGCACCGTGAAGCGCTTGATGGCTGATAGTGACATAGGGCGCCTTCTGACCGCCAAGCGGTTGTAAAGGTGGCAATATCAGAATGGCACCGTTGACAGCTGGCTGCCATCGGAAACGCCACCTGACACCCCTGAGACATCCGACTTGGTCATATGCTCAATCAGACGGGTCTGCTCGCGTCGCCATGCGCCCGGCGGCAAGTTGGTTTCGCGTCGAAAGGCACGGCTGAACGCGGCTTCCGATACATAACCGACCTCGAGCGCGATCGAGGCGACAGGTGCACTCGACTGTCGCAACAACCCGGCCGCCACCTGCATGCGCCATTTCGTCAGATAATGCATCGGCGCATGGCCGGTAAAGCGAGCGAAGCGTTCGTGCAGGGCCGAACGCGATAGACCGATGCGACCGGCAAGCTTATCGATCGTCCAGGCATCGCCCGGCCGTTGGTGCAACAACGCCAGGGCGCGTCCCACGTAGCGATCATGCAGTCCAGCCAGCCAGTTCGACTGCCCTTCCGGCATTTCATCGAGATAGCGTCGCATCAGTGCGACGAACATCGTTTCGCTCAGCCGCTCGAGCAACGCTTCGCCACCGGGCCGCTTGTGAGTCGATTCGGCAAGCGCGAAGCGGATGAAATGACGTATCCAATCGTCATCCTCGTCGGTCCTGGCGCGCACATGGAGCAGTTGTGGAAGACTGGCTAGCAATGGGTTGAATGGATGGGCATCGCAGCCAAAGAAACCGCACACCAGGGTCGCACTGGGCCGCTCGCCATCCAGACGCGACATCGACAGGGAGTCCCCTTGCCGGCTGGCGAAAAGCGGCAGTTGCTCCGGTCGAGGCAACTCGTAGGGAGCCAGGTCCACCGTCCCGCGCATACCCGGCTCACTCGACATCACGTGCGGGTCGCCTCGCGGAAAGATCACCACGTCACCTTCGCGCAAGGCCACCGCCGATTCACCGACCACCGAGGCCCAGCACTCCCCATGGGTGAGGACATGATACGCCATCACGTGCTCGACCCCGGGCATGAGCCGTTCGGCAATCGTGGCTGCCGATGGCGCCTCGCTCACCCAAGGGGCATTACCCTCGACGTGATAGAACACCGCCCCTTGCAAGCGAATGCTACGCAGCACCTGAGACAACGCGTCCTGGCTCATGTCCGCCTCGCAGCTAGGAGAGGAAGGGGCATATACACGCCTGCCTGAACCAGTATCGCGGACGAATCGGTCCATCGCCATGACAAACCCGGCTTCCCGGTCAAGTCCGGCGGAGTTCGAGTCAGCCGAGGGCGAGCCCGAGTCCACATACTTCAACTCGTGACGACTTCTTCCCCTGCACTTCAGGTGCGGGGCAAAGCTTGCCTGACGCTCTCCCTCATTCCACAAGGAGTCCCCCATGCAACACTTGACCTATCAGACCCTCGATGGCACTTCTGCCTCGCTATCGCCCGAGGAGATAGACGCCTTGTCACAGGGCATCCGCGGCGGAGTACTTACCGCCACCGATGAGGAGTACGAGCAAGCCCGCAGCGTCTGGAACGGCATGGTCGATCACCACCCAGCGCTCATCGCCCGCTGTCTCGGCACTCAGGATGTGCGTCACGCGGTCGACTTCGCCCGCACCCACCGCATGCTGCTGAGCGTACGCGGGGGCGGTCACCATATCGCCGGCAATGCCGTGGCCGACGGTGCCCTGACGATCGACCTTTCGGCGATGCGCAACGTACGGGTCGACCCGGAGAAGCAAACGGCACGTGTCGCTGCCGGCGCATTGCTGGGCGATGTCGACCATGAGACCCAGGCCTTTGGACTTGCGACTCCGCTGGGGATCAATTCCACGACCGGGGTGGCCGGGCTGTGCCTGGGCGGCGGTTTCGGCTGGCTGACACGCAAGCTCGGCATGACCGTGGACAATCTCATCTCCGCCGATATCGTGACCGCCGACGGTGAACTGCGTATCGTCTCCGCCACTCAGGAGCCCGAGTTGTTCTGGGCCATTCGTGGCGGTGGCGGTAACTTCGGGGTGGTGACGTCCTTCGAGTTCCAGCTCCACCCTATCGGCCCCCAGGTGTATGCCGGCCTGGTCGTGTATCCCTACGCACAGGCAAAAGAGGTGCTGCGTGCCTGGCGCGACTTCAACGCCGGCGCGCCACGCGAACTCAGCGTCTGGGCGGTACTGCGTCAGGCGCCGCCGCTACCGTTCCTGCCCGAATCGATCCACGGCAAGGAAGTGGTGGTATTCGCCTTGGTCTATAGTGGCGATCCAAAGCAAGGCGAACGCCTGGCGGCCAAAGTGCTCAAGTTCGGCGAACCGGCCGGCAGCATGCTCGGGACACAGCCCTATGCCGGCTTCCAGACAGCCTTCGACCCCCTATTGACACCGGGGGCGAGAAACTACTGGAAATCTCACAACTTCATCGAAATCACGGATGCCCTGATCGATATGGTGATCCGCGGTGCGACAAGCCTACCGGGCCCCGAATGCGAAGTTTTCATTGCGCAGCTCGGCGGCGCCGCCGGCGAGGTAGCGGTGACGGACACTGCCTATGCCGGGCGCGACGCCAATTTCGTGATGAACGTTCACGGTCGTTGGCAAGCCGCCGAGGATGATGACAAGGTGCGGGACTGGGCGCGCGGCGTGTTCCGCGACACCGCTCCCTTCGCCACTGGTGGCGGTTACATCAACTTCCTGACCGAGGACGAAGGCAACCGGGTCGACAGCGCCTATGCCCAGAACTACGCCAGACTCCAGCAGATCAAGCAGCAATTCGACCCCGAGAACCTGTTCCGGATCAACCAGAACATCGCCCCTGCGCCACTGGCCAGAACGGCATGAAATCCAAGCGTTCGGGCCTGCACCACGGTGCAGGCTCGAATGCTTTGACTACCCACCTTCCAATTCGGCCTGACGCTGCCTCACCGCTTCGACCGCATACGTCATGAAGGCACGAACACGGGCGCTGTGGCGCAGATCCGGGTGCACCAGCAGCCACAGATCGGTCGCCACCTCCGGGCCAATCGCCAGCACGCATTCCAGCTCGGGCTCCTGCCGAGCCATATAGTGCGGCAATGCCGCAAGTCCGGTCCCCGCGCGGGCGGCTCCCATGGCCGCCACGATGCTGTTGGTTCGTAACGCGAAAACGTCTGCCGACACCCGCTCGTTCAGCCATCGGGTGCTGGCGAGGTGTCCGATCAGCTCGTTGCCACCAATGAAGCGATGACCCTCGGGCCGGTTCAGATCGGTGAGCGGAGGACGTTGGCGCAGATAGTCGCGAGCGCCGTAGATTCCCCAACGGATAGCGCCCAGTTTGCGCCCGATCAGGTTCTCCGGCGGAGCCTGCGTTGGGCGAATGGCGACGTCCGCCTCGCGTCGCGCAAGATCCAGAAAGGCGCTGACGATCAACAACTCCAACTCGATGCCTGGATAGCACTCGCAGAAGCCCTGGAACACCGGCGCCAGAAAGCCATTGGCCAGCGTGTCGGTGGTGGTGAGCCGCACCCGACCCGACAGCCGTACGTCCCGACCGCTCAATTCCCGCTCGATCGCTTGGGCCTCTTCCTCCACGCGTTCGGCGCGTAGCCACAACGCCTCGCCGGCCGAGGTCGGCACATAGCCTTCCGGCAGTCGTTCGAACAACCGCGCCTGCAAGCCGGACTCCATGGCGTTGAGCCGACGGAATACGGTCGAGTGGTTGACACCAAGCGTTCTCGCCGCACCCGCCAGGGTGCCGGCACGGGCAATCGCCAGGAAAAGGCGAAGGTCATCCCAGTCAAAGTGCATGTCTTGCACCTTTGCAATGAACTATTGCAAATTTTGCTGATTTCATTGCCCGATCGCAAACTCTACGCTGGTTATCACGTTGCCGAGGCAACGGATTTACAGGCAAGGCAAATAGGAGCATGAACCATGAAGACCATCAGCCGTGAAGATCTTGCCGCCCGCCTCGACGGTCGGGAGCGCCCAACCCTGGTAGAGGCACTGCCGGAGAAATATTTCCGGCAATGGCACCTGCCGAATGCCGTCAACATCAACCACGACCAGGTCAAGCAGCGCGCGCCCGAACTGTTGCCGGACAAACATGCCGAGATTGTGGTTTACTGCGCCAGCGCGACCTGCCAGAACTCGGACATGGTAGCCAACCAGCTTACCGCCTTGGGCTATACCAACGTTGCCGTCTTCAAGGGCGGCAAGGCGGAGTGGGAAACGGCCCAGTTACCCGTGGCAACAGCCTGACCGCTGCTTGAAGCTCCAAGGGCTCGCCGTTCTTTCGATCCGGCGGGCCCTTTTCATTTCGACGTGCCTCCCTACCGGAAATATGCTGAAACCCACCCGTTAGCCGTAAAAGCCGATAGTTTCTGTTTGATAAGTCCGCTAGTGCTGGCACTTTTCGGACAAACTTTGACACTGGACAAGTTTGTCGTTCGCCCTCTATACCACAAAGGCATGTCACCCTCCCCGGTCTCATCGGGTGACGTGCGGTAACGATAGGATGCGCAAAATCGATGTCGCCTTTGCCTGCTCATGCAGCAGTCGAAATGACCGTTGCAGGTCATCGAGATGCTGTGCGGCCTCGGCTGGCACCGATCCATTCCGAAGGAGGGGGATATGGCGAACGAATCCGTTACCTCACAGAAGCCGCCAGAGCAGCCGCGCGACCGCATCAACCCAGTGGTCTTCTATGGCTCGACCATCGGCATCGTAGCCTTCGCCCTGTGGACCATGACATTCACGTCCTTGGCCAGCCACGTGATCAATGCGGTCCTGGCATGGATCTCGGACACTTTCGGCTGGTTCTATTTCGTTGCCGTGGTGGTCTACCTGGTCTTCGTCATCTGTATCGGCCTGTCGCGCTACGGCAAGCTGCGTCTCGGTCCGGCCCACTCCACTCCCGATTTCAACATGATCACCTGGGCGGCCATGCTATTCTCCGCCGGCATCGGTATCGACCTGCTGTTCTTCTGTATCGCCGAACCGGTCACTCAGTTCCTGGCACCACCACAGGGTGACCCCGGCACCGCCGAAGCCGCGCGCCACGCCATGGAGCTGACCTTCCTGCATTGGGGCCTGTCCGGCTGGGGCATCTACACCCTGGTCGGCATGTCGCTGGCTTTCTTCAGTTATCGACACGGCCTGCCACTGACCATCCGCTCCGCACTCTATCCGATCTTCGGCAGACGAATTCGTGGCCCCATCGGCCACGGCGTGGACATCGCCGCGGTGCTGGGCACGGTGTTCGGCATCGCCACCAGCCTGGGTATCGGCATCATTCAGCTCAATTTCGGCCTCAATTACATGTTCGGCATCCCGGAGAGCACGATCACCCAGGCGGCGTTGGCCATCCTGATCGTGGTGTTCTCCGCCATTTCCGCAGTAACCGGGGTCGACAAGGGCATCCGCCGGCTGTCCGAGTTCAACATGTTGCTGGCACTGTTGCTGATGCTGTTCATCTTGTTCAGCGGCAAGACGCTGTTCCTGCTCAATGCGCTGGTGCTGAATGTCGGTGACTATCTGGGCCGCTTCATCAGCCTGTCGTTCAATACCTATGCCTTTGCCCCACCCACCGACTGGCTGAATGCCTGGACGGTATTCTTCTGGGCCTGGTGGATCGCCTGGGGACCCTTCGTGGGGCTGTTCCTGGCGCGCATCTCGCGGGGCCGCACCATCCGTCAATTCGTTGCCGGCACCCTGATCCTGCCGTTGTCCTTCATGATGGCGTGGATGTCGATCATGGGAAACAGCGCCATCGACCTGGTGATGAACGATGCCGGTGTCGTCAATTTTGGCGAGCAGGCCATGAACAACCCCGGCTCGGCCATCTACCTGTTCCTGCAAAGCTACCCTTGGGTCGGGCTGACCACGGTGGTGACGACCATCCTCGCCATCGTGTTCTTCGTCACCTCGGGCGACTCCGGTTCATTGGTGCTCTCCAACCTGACCTCGGTACTCACCGACCCCAACCATGACGCCCCTTCCTGGATGCGTATCCTGTGGGCCGCGATCATCGGCGTGCTGACTCTGGCGCTGCTGATGGCCGGCGGCCTGGGTGCCTTGCAGAGTGCCGTGGTGATCATGGGCCTACCTTTTGCACTCGTGCTGTTCCTGATGATGCTTGGGTTGTTCAAGGCCTTGAAGGTCGAAGGGCTCAAGGAAGACAGCCTGCGTGCCAGCATGGCCGGCCACCTATCCGGTCGTACCATGCCCGGCGAGGGTGTCGGCCATCACTGGCGCCAGCGCCTGACCCGTGCCGTAAGTTTCCCCAGCCATGAACAGGCGCGACGCTTCCTCGCCGAAGTGGGCAGACCCGCCATGGAGGAGATTCGCGAGGTACTTTCCGAGAAGGGTTTCCCGGTGGAGATCGTCGAGGGCAGAGGCAAGGACGAACACCTGGCACTGAACGTGAGCCTGGGTGGCGAGCAGGACTTCACTTATCAGATATGGCCACACCAGTGCGCCATGCCCGCCTTCTCCATCCGCGCCACGCGCGCTGGCACCCATTACTACCGTCTGCAGGTGCACATCGGCGAGGGAGGCCAGGGCTATGACGTCTACGGTTACTCCAAGGAGCAACTGATCGCCGATATCCTCGACCAATACGAGCGACACCTGTTCTTCCTGCATAGCCAGCGGGAATTGCCTGGCGCCGAAGCCATCATGCCGGATGATCCAACCACAGCGGGACGCTGACGCACAAGGAGGGACGTCATGAGCGACCAGGAGGTCTTCGACCAGTCCGTCGATTACATCATCGTCGGTGCCGGGTCGGCCGGCTCGGTGCTGGCCGACCGGCTGAGTGCCGACGGCAACCACCAGGTGCTGGTGGTGGAATTCGGCGGCAAGGACAAGTCGATCTACATCCAGATGCCCACCGCCTTCTCCATCCCACTGAACATGCCGCGTTTCGACTGGGGACTGTACACCGAGCCGGAGCCGGGCCTGAAGGGGCGCCGCATCCACCAAGCGCGAGGTAAGGTGATCGGCGGCTCGTCGTCGATCAACGGCATGGCTTACGTGCGCGGCTGCGCCGGCGATTTCGACGAGTGGGTCGAACTCGGCGCCAAGGGCTGGAGCTATGCTGAGGTATTGCCCTACTTCAAGCGCGCCGAGGACTGCATCTACGGCGCTGACGAGTATCGCGCCATCGGCGGCCCGTTGGGGGTGTGCAACGGTAACAACATGAAGAACCCGCTCTATCGCGCCTTCATCGAGGCTGGGCGCCAGGCAGGCTACGGGGAAAGCCAGGACTACAATGGCTGTCGCCAGGAAGGGTTCTGCCGCATGGACATGACCGTGCGTGACGGGGTGCGCTGCTCCACCGCCAATGCCTATCTCAAGCCAGCGCTGAAGCGCGCCAATCTCAGGCTCGAGATGCATGCCCTGACCACTCGCGTCCTAATGGATGGGGTACACGCAGTGGGAGTCGAGTATCGTCAGCACGGTAAGGTCGTACGCGTACGAGCCAAGCGCGAGGTCATCCTTGCCGCCAGTGCCTTCAACTCACCCAAGCTGTTGATGCTCTCCGGCATCGGCCCCGCCGAGCACCTCAAGCATCATGGCATCGAGGTGGTCCATGACCTGCCCGGCGTGGGGCAGAACCTCCATGACCATCTGGAAGTCTGGGTCCAGCGGGCCTGTACTCAGAAAATCACCCTCAACGGCTGGCTCAACCCCCTGGCGCGACTGTGGATCGGCGCCCGCTGGTTCTTCTTCAAGAGCGGTTTGGGCGCCAGCAACCATTTCGAATCCAATGCCTATATCCGCAGCCGTGCCGGGCTCAAGTACCCCGACCTGCAATACCACTTCCTAGCCGGGGCCATCGCCTACGATGGTTCCAGCGCAGTCAAGGGGCACGGATTCCAGGTACACCTGGGCGCCAACAAGCCCAAGAGCCGCGGCTGGGTGCGTCTCAAGTCCAGCGACCCGGCCGCTCCGCCGGAAATCTTCTTCAATTACCTGCAAGAAGAAGAGGACAGGCAAGACTACCGCACCGCTCTGCGCCTGACCCGCGAGATATTCGCCCAACCTGCCTTCGATGCCTACCGCGGCGAGGAGATCTCCCCCGGCGAAGGCGTCCAGAGCAATGCCCAGATCGACGCCTGGGTAGCTGAAACGGCCGAGACCGCCTACCACCCCTGCGGCAGTTGTCGCATGGGCAGCGACCCGATGGCGGTGGTCGACTCCGAGTGCCGCGTGCATGGCATCGACAACCTGCGCGTGGTCGACTCTTCGATCATGCCCAGCGTCACCAATGGCAACATCAACGCCCCGACCATCATGATCGCCGAGAAGGCCGCCGACCATATTCTAGGCAAGGAACCACTGCCGCCCTCCGAGGCACCAGTGTTCATCGCGGCGAAGTGGCAAGACAAGCAGCGTGAAGGCACGCCCGAGCGCGAACGCTTCGCTTCGTTTGATGTGTCTCAACTCTCCCAATGACTCGGCGGCACTCGCTGGAGATGGATGTGGCTGGCCAGGCGAATGGTGGGACGAACCAGGAACTGGAAGCTACCGATGATGAATAGCCATACGGCAACTCTCTCCATGCTGGGATAGAGAAACAGGATGCTACCGGCCAGAAACCAGATGGCGATCAGGAAGTCATTGGCGATGCTGAGCGTCTCATAGCGGCGCCGGATCACCAGTTCCTCCCGACCGAAATGCAGGGTAAGCGGATTATCGGCTCGAGTATCAGACACGGCATATCTCCTATTCCAAAGTACTTGAGCAGCATTCACATTAGTCAGTTCCCATGCATCTTGACCCTCACGCGGTGATAAGTTCCCTCTTACACTTAGGAAGCACTGAATAAAGGCCTGCGCAGCCCAATCACTGCGTTACGCGGTGCTCGCAAGCCTCACATATACCCCATATGCTCCGGTTGCTGCGCTCCGGGCGCCTTGTGCTTGAAGCTGCTCGCCTATTTATTCAGCGTTTCCCTTACACCGGATACACGGATCTTGCCTGACCGACGAAGCAGGAGCGCCGTCATGGACTTCCTCGTCAATCTCGATGTGGACGATCTCGAACGTGCCATCGGGTTCTACACCACCGCCTTCGGACTCAAGGTCGGCCGTCGATTCGGCGACGATGGCGTGGAATTGCTCGGCGGCCCGGCGCCGCTCTACCTGCTGGCCAAGCGCGCCGGCACTCCCGCCTGGGAGAACGATGAACAGCATCGTCATTACGGCCGGCACTGGACACCGATCCATTTGGATTTCGTGGTCGAAGACATTGATGCGGCCGTGGAGACGGCAGTCTCTGCTGGCGCTAAGTTGGAGCAGCCTGTCACCACTCATGAGTGGGGCAAGCTGGCGCTAATGGCCGACCCTTTCGGCCACGGCTTCTGCTTCGTGCAGTTTGTCGGGCACGGCTACGACGAGATCGCCAGCACTGCGCACCCAAGTGTGGGCTGACGCAAGCGATGGATCATAGCTGAATTTGCTCGACCCACTGTCGAATCCCCACTTCCGCGAACGACTAACTCGTGCAACGACAGCAATAGGAGTAATCCTTATGTCACCGCACGATGAAATATCCCGACGCGTCGTATCCCGCGACGAATGGCTTGCCGCCCGCAAGGAGCTACTGACAAGGGAAAAAGAGTTGACCCGCTTGCGCGATGACCTGAACGCCAAGCGCCGTGCCTTGCCGTGGGTGAAAGTCGAGAAGGAATACGTCTTCGATACGCTCGAAGGCCGCAAGACGCTCGCCGAGCTGTTCGACGGGCGCAGCCAGTTGATCGTCCACCACTTCATGTTCGGGCCAGGCTGGGACGCGGGTTGCGTCGGCTGCTCCTTCTCGGCCGATCACATCGAAGGCACATTGGTGCATCTCGAGCACCATGACGTGAGCCTGGTGCGGGTCTCGCGGGCGCCGCTCGCCGAGATCGAGACTTACCGCAAGCGCATGGGCTGGCGCGTGAAGTGGGTCTCCTCGCACGACAGCGATTTCAACTACGACTTCCATGTTTCGTTCAGGCCCGAGGAGATCGCCAAGGGGCCGGTCTACTACAACTATACGACGACCGATGTCTCGATCGAGGATCTATCCGGTCTCAGCGTGTTCTACCAGGACGCCAACGGCGATGTTTTCCACACCTATTCGACCTACGGCCGTGGCGACGAACTCGTCGACAGCACCTACATGCTGCTCGACATGACGCCGAAAGGTCGCAACGAGACGGGGCCCCACCACAACCTGATGGATTGGGTGAAACGCCACGACGAATACGAAGAGGCAAGATAATCCGAAAGGGTAGTCAGCGAGTCTCGAGGTACTGACGGAGGAAGTTCACAAAGGCCCTTACCTTGGCGGGCACATGACGTCCCGGTGGGTAGACGGCATGCACACCGCCCTCCGGCAGCGACCAATCCTCCAGTATTCTCACCAGTCTGCCGGCGCGGATCTCCGCGTCGGCGGGGATGTCCGCCAGCACCGAGACACCAGCACCGGCGGCGAGCAGCGTGCTCAATGCCCCGGCGGAGTTGGCTTTCAAGCGTGCATGCATCTGAACCTTGCGCTCTTCGTGCTCCTTGCGGAAGGTCCAGGTCAACGGCGAAGGCAGTCGCGTGAAGGCGACCCAGTCGAGGTGAGCGAGTTCCTCCGGCTGCTGGGGGATACCGTGTCTTTTGAGATAGATGGGCGAGGTCACCACATACTGGCGAAAACTGCCAAGCCGGCTGGAGCGCAGCGAAGAATCCCTCAACCAACCCGCCCGAATCGCCAGGTCAATGCCTTCCTTGACCATGTCACTCACCCGGTCGTCGCTACGCAGTTCGATGGCAAGCTCGGGATGTTCCGCACTGAACTTCACCACCGCCGAGCCTATGACCTGCGCCGCATAACCCTCTGGTGCCGTGATGCGCAATTCCCCTTTCAAGGAATGCCGATGCGACTCCACCGCGCTCACCGCTTGACCCAATCCATCCAGCAAGGGGCGACACTCACGATAGAAGGCTTCGCCCGCCTCGGTCAGGTTGACCCGGCGAGTGGTGCGATGGAACAACGCAACTCCCAGCCGCTCTTCCAATTGACGAATCTGCAGACTCACCCGGGTCTTGGTGCATCCCAGCCGCTCCGCCGCGGCGGTAAAGCTGCCCGCCTCCACCAGGGCGACGAAGATCGGCAACCCATTGAGATCCAGGCCATCGTTATTGGCCATGCCAACTCCTGATTGTTATTGAAAAAACAACAGTAAATTATCGATTGGGCTATTTTTCACATCAATGTTCGACATGACAATAGCCGCACCATCGTTGCCATTACTTATCTTTCGAGGAGAGGGACCCATGAAGATTGCACTTATCGGTGCCAGCGGTTTCATTGGCTCGGCACTACGCGACGAAGCCCTGCAACGCGGCCACCAGGTCAAGGCACTGGTGACCCGGCCGGAGCGCATCGAAGCACGCCCCAACCTGACGGTCGAGAAAAGCGACGTTCTCGATACCCAGGCACTCACGGAACAGTTGCGTGAGGCCGACGTGGTGCTCAGTGCCTTCAGCGGTCACGCCCAGCAGGACGTTCGCGGCTATTATGTCCAAGGGTTCGATTCGATCCTTGCCGCCACTATGGCCGCCGGTGTCGAACGCCTGTTGGTCGTCGGTGGTGCCGGTTCGCTGGAAGTGGCTCCCGGCCAGTTGCTGATCGATACGCCCGATTTCCCCGCTGAATACAAGACTTCCGCCGAAGGTGCCAAGGCGGCCCTGGAGCGACTGCGCGATCAGGATGCTCAAACCTGGACCTTTCTCTCCCCCGCTGCCGAAATATTCCCCGGCGAGCGCACCGGTAACTTCCGGCTTGGCAGCGACCAACTGCTCACCGACGCCGAGGGCAATAGCCTCATCTCGGTGCAGGACTACGCTGTGGCCATGCTCGACGAGGTGGAAGAGCCACGACATCGCAACCAACGTTTCTGCGTGGCGTACTAACACGTCCACATCTCGATATCGCGGCCACTGTCGATTCTCGAATGCCCCGAACGACTATCTCCTGCAACGATGGCAACAGGAGATATCGTCATGGCACACAACGAAGTGGCACATCCCGAGATTGCCCCTCGCGACACTTGGCTCGAGGCTCGCAAGCGGCTGCTGACGAAAGAGAAGGCCCTGACCCATCAGATGGATGCGGTGAGTGCCGAGCGTCGCCGGCTCACCGTCTACCACTTCATGTTCGACCCGGAGTGGGACAACGGCTGCAGCGGCTGCACGGGCTTCGTGAACGCCCTGGGCGATCTCTCGCTACTGCATGATCGCGATACCAGTTTCGCGCTCGTCTCCCGCGCGCCGCTGGCCAAGCTCGAGGCCTACAAGGCCCAGCAAGGCTGGCGCTGGCCCTGGGTCTCGTCCCACGGCAGCGATTTCAACTACGACTTCCACGTCACCCTCGACGAGAGCGTTGCCCTTCCCGAATACAACTATTGCAGCAAGGCGGAACTTAAGCAGCGCAGCGACGAGCCACACTTCATGTCGGGCGAATGCCACGGCCTGAGCGTGTTCTTCCGCCTCGGAGACGAGGTCTTCCACACCTACTCGACCTACGCCCGCGGCTGCGAAAGCCTCACCGACGCCTATGCTCTTCTCGACCGCACGCCATACGGCCGCCAGGAGGACTTCGAGGATTCACCGCCGGGGTGGCCCCAGCGGCCAACCTATGGCTAGCAAAACCTCTGGCCAAAAGAATCCATCGCCCTGTCGAACTGACGCGATGCCATTCGACTAGTGTGTGGAAACCAACTCGGAGGACAACACCATGCGCCTGAGCACCTATCTCACCTTCAAAGGTGACTGCAAGACCGCCTTCCAATTCTACGCACGCTGTCTCCGCGGCAACATCGTGGCGATGCACACCTATGCGGAAGCCCCGGAAGACTGCATGCAAACGCCGCCGGAACACCGCGACAAGATCATGCATGCCCGGCTGGAAGTGGACGGCCAATGGGTGATGGGCTCCGATGTGACGCCCGATTGTCCTGTCCCATTCGAAGCCATCAAGGGTGCCCACATTACGCTCAATATCGACACCCCGGAGGAAGCCGAACGCATCTTCCAGGCCTTGGCGGACAACGGCACGGTGCAGATGCCGCTCGAGGAAACCTTCTGGGCCAAGCGCTTCGGCATGCTGACCGATCAATATGGCGTGCCATGGATGATCAACTGCGAGAAGGAGGAGTAACGATGCGTTTCATGATTCTGGTCAAGGCCACCCTGGACTCGGAAGCGGGTGTGATGCCCGAGGACAAGCTGATCGCGGCGATGGCTGATTATCATGAGGAGTTGGCCAAAGCCGGCCTCCTGCTCGATGCCTCGGGCCTTCAGCCCAGTTCCAAGGGCTGGCGTATCCACTACGACGGCGATAAGCATAGCGTGACCGACGGCCCCTTCGTCGAAACCAAGGAGCTGATCGCCGGCTACACCCTCATTCAGGTGCAGTCACGAGAAGAAGCGCTCGAGTGGACGAAACGCTTCCCCAATCCCGCCGTCGATGGCGGAAAAGCCGAGATCGAAGTGCGCCAACTGTTCGAACTGGAGGATTTCGGCCCCAGCGAGTCGATCGAGCGCTTTCGTGACATGGGAACGCTTAGGGAGGAATGAACGTTATGAACTACATCGACAGCTTCGTCCTGCCGGTTCCCAGGGAGAATGTGGAAGCCTATCGCCGCCTGGCCCAGGAAGCAGGCGAGATCTGGCGCGAGTATGGCGCACTCAAGGTCGTCGAATGCCTGGCCGACGACGTGCAGCCTGGCCAGGTCACCTCTTTCCCGCAAAGCGTTAACCTCAAGGACGACGAAACGGTGGTGTTCTCCTACATCGTGTATGAGTCGCGTGAGCATCGCGATCGCGTCAACGAGCAAGTCATGAAAGATCCACGTATCGCCGACATGGACCCGAAGACGATGCCCTTCGATGCCAAGCGCATGTTTTGGGGCGGGTTTGAGGTGATGATCGACCTCTAGCCTTGGAATGGCAACGAAGCTGGTTTTGCTGGCACCGGGGCACCGCGGCCTTGTCACGTGCCCAAGGGTGCCAGCAATTCGTTCATGAACCGCGCTACTAGCCTCGGTTCGAGCCAAACAAGGAATACCACGCCCCAGGCTCCGCCCCACAGGTGTGCGCTGTGATTGATGTTGTCGCTCCCACGCCGTTGTGCCCAGATCGAGTAGGCCACATAGGCAGCCGCGAACACGATAGCCGGAACCGGTACGAAGAACACCAACAGCAGCGACCAGGGCTGCAGCAGGATATAGGCGAACAGCATGGCGGCGACCGCGCCGGAAGCTCCCAGACTACGGTAGTTGGCATCGCGCCGGTGGCGAAAATGGCTAGGCAGGATCGCGATCAGGATACCGGCCAGATAGAAGAATACGAATCCCATCGAGCCGATTCGTGGCGTCAACACTCGTTCCATCACCGTACCGAAGAAATACAGGGTGACCATGTTGAACAGCAAGTGGGCGCCATCGGCATGAATGAAACCATGGCTGAGCAGACGCCACCACTGGCCCTTCGCCACCCCGGGCGGCCAGAAAATCAGGGCATCGAGCAGGCGCGGCTGTTGCCAGGCTAGCAGGGAGATGACGACGGTGATAGCGATCAGGACAAGGGTGATGCTCATCGGCGCGGCTCTTCATCGCCCGGTCGATAGGATCGAATTTCCATAACCCCTCCATGGATAGGTGAGCAAGAGCCTCTATCAGCGCTTGAATGATTCAATATCGTCATGATCCACGACGTTCCACTCGCCGCTATTTCGATACAGTCTCTTCCGCTGACGCGGGTAGTCGGTCACGTCCTGGGCTAGCCGCTGGCCAACTACCAGACACACCAAGGGCTCGTCGCCGTCGTTGAACATCTCATGGGCAACGCCGTTGATCGGGCAACCGATGAAATCGCCCGGTCCGATATGGTGCGTCTCTTCGCCCAGAGTCAAACTTGCCTGCCCGGCGAGGACGTAGATGGCCTCCTCCTCGTAGTGGTGTACGTGAAACTCGGTCGAGAAGTGACCGGGCTCGACGGTGATCAGGTGCACACCGAGGTTCTTCATTCCCACCGCATCGCCCAACGACTTGTTGAGCCGGACGGCCTGAGGGTTGAGGAAATGCACCTTCCTCTCACCCACCATGGCAGCGATGGCTTGCGCCGATAGAAGCATGAGGTCTCTCCAGAACCACGCCAATGTGTAGGCTAACTCAGGTGGCGACGGCCGCCTTCGGCTCGTCCAAGGCGGCTGTCTCACGAATCGGCCAGTGCAGCGCCATGGTCACCAGGCTCAGCACCACGCCGCTCCACCACACCACATCATACGTGCCGGTCGTCTCGTAGAGCCAGCCACCCAGCCACACACCAGTGAAGCTGCCAATCTGGTGGCTGAGGAATACCACGCCATACAGTGTGGCCATGTAGCGAGTGCCGAACATGGTCGCCACCAGACCGGTGGTCGGCGGTACGGTGGCCAGCCACAGGAAACCCATCGCACAGCTGAACGCCAGCACGCTGGTCAAGCTCAGCGGCAACAACATGAACAGCGTGATGGCCACGGCACGCCCGCCATAGATTGCGATCAGCACCAGGCGCTTGGAGACTCGCCCGGAAATCACCCCTGCCATGAAGGCGCCCACCACGTTGCACAGCCCGATTAGGCTGATCGACCAGGCGCCGACCTTGGCATCGAAGCCGGCATCGACCAGGAAGGCCGGCATATGCACGGTGATGAAGGCGAGGTGGAAGCCACAGACGAAGAAGCCAGCGGTCAGCAGCCAGTAGGAGACGTGGCCACGCGCCAGCTTGAGCGTCGCGGCAAATTCTCCAGGCGTAACACTCTGCGCGGCGCCACCCGGGCCCTTGTCCGATGCAGCCAGCGGCATGGCCAGCAGCGCCATCATCAAGCTCATCAGCGCCATGGCATTGAGCGCGCCACTCCATCCCAGCCAGTCGATCAGCCCCTGCACCACCGGCGCCAGCAGGAACTGGCCCATGGATCCCGCTGCCGTTCCGATCCCCAACACCCATTGGCGCCGGGACTCGTCCACCACCCGTGCCATCGCCGGCAACACGATGCCAAACGCCGTACCCGCCACGCCGGCACCGACCAACAGCCCGGCACCGCCATGCAGCACCCAGACCTGATCCACGTCCGCGGTCAGCCACATGCCTAGGGCATAAAGCACAGCCCCTCCGATGAGGACACGCACCGTACCCACGCGGTCGGCCAACCCACCGGCCAATACCGCAATCACGCCCCAGCTCAGGTTCTGGATCGCCAAGGCCAGGCCGATGATGTCGCGCCCCCAGCCGTTGGTCTCGTTGAGAGGCTGCACGAACAACCCGAAACTGGAGCGAAGACCGAACGAAAGCATGAGCAGCAATGAGCCACACAGGATCAACCACCAAGTGGTAGCAGGCAGGCGATCAGAACGCATGACGGCGACTCCAGTGGCCAAAATTGGTCAATAGTCGCCATCCTCGATGTTTTCTGATAAACCGACAAACGAGTTATTACGTTCTCATGCAATAGAAAATCTCGCCCATGAGCCAACCACCCCTCAAAGCCATCCAGTGCTTCTGCCTTGCCGCGCAGCACCTCAGCTTCAAGAAAGCGGCTGACGAGGCCGCCGTTACCCCCGGGGCGATTAGCCAGCAGATCAAGAGCCTGGAGAATTGGCTGGGGATGACACTATTCGAGCGACGCGCTCGCTCCATCGTGCTTACCGAGGCAGGCAACGCTTACTATCGACGTATTGCTCCGCTGATGGAGGAACTGATTGGTGTCAGCCAGTCGATGCAACAGTTGGACCGTCTCAAGGTGGTACGCCTGTCCCTGCCACCCGCCTTCGCCCTGCTGTTTCTCGGCCCGGCCTTGCCCGCCTTCCGTTCCCGCCATCCGAATATCGAACTACGATTGAATGCCTCGTCGCTGCTCTACTCGCTACAAGAGGCCGGCAACGACCTGGCGATTCGCTATCTGCCCCGAGCCGACGATCAGCTCGACTGCACCCTGCTGACCCAACTCCATATATTTCCGGTATGCAGCCCGGCCTACCTGGCTGCTCACCCAGACCTTGTTCATGGTCACTTGCACGGTGTCACCCTGATCAACGACATCCTGCACCAGGACTGGCCACGCCTGATCCAAGCCCATGATCTGAAGCTTTCCGATACCCACCGATTGCATGTCGATCAGGCCCTGCTCGCCCACCAATCGGCAGAAAACGGCCTCGGTATCGCCCTGGGCGACTCCCTCCTCAGCCGTCAGGCCCTGGAGAGCGGACGATTGGTGGTACCATTCGATGCCTCACTACCCGCCCGGCGGCATATCTATCTGGCCCATGCCAGAAAGCCACTGCTCAGTCCTGCCGCCTGCACCGTCAAGCGCTGGATCATCGAGACATTTCGTGACCCAAGCCTGGCGCTCCCTTGAACAGCTGCAGCACACTCAAGCACGAGCATGGCTCATCCATCAGACCGAGCGCTCTGTCATGGCACGCTCCGCCATCCGTGACTGCTCACGCCGCCACGCGGCCGGTGGCATTCCGGTTTCGCGCCGAAATGCGCGGCTGAACGCTGTCTCCGACTCATAGCCTACTTCGAGCGCGATCGAGGCAAGTGGGGCATTCGATTGCCGCAACAACCCAGCGGCCACCTGCATTCGCCATTTAGTCAGATATTGCATCGGGGGATGGCCGGTAAACCGGGCGAAGCGCTCGTGCAATGCCGAGCGTGACAAACCGATTCGGTCGGCGAGCTTGTCGATCGTCCAAGTATCGCCGGGCCGCTCATGCAACAGCGCTAACGCACGCCCCACATAGCGATCACGCAAGCCGGCAAGCCAGTTCGATTGCCCTTCCGGCATCTCCTCAAGGTAACGACGCACCAACTCGACGAACATGGTCTCGCTCAACCGCTCGAGCAGAGCTTCACCCCCTGGACGCTTGTGGACCGATTCGGAAAGCGCAAAACGGATGAAGTGGGTTATCCAATCTTCAGCCCTGTCCTGCCCCGCACGTACATGGAGGAGATGCGGCAAGCTGGCGAGCAATGGATTGAAAGGGCGTGCATCGCAACCGAAGAAGCCACACACCAACGTCGCATCAACCTGTCCACTTCCTCGGTCAAACCGTGACATCGAGAGGGAATCACCTTTCCGGCTGGCGAAGAACGGCAACTGCTCCGGGCGTGGCAGCTGATATGGGTGCATATCCAGCTGGCCACGCATACCTGGCTCGCTCGACATCACATGCGGGTCGCCACGGGGAAACACCACCACGTCGCCTTCCTGCAAGGGAACCGGTGTTTTGCCGATCACAGTGGCCCAGCACGAGCCATGGGTAAGTACGTGATAGGCCATGACATGCTCGATCCCCGGCATGATCAGGTCAGCGACATCGATGGCAGCCGGTGCCTCGCTCACCCAACTGGCATTGCCTTCGACGTGATAGAACACCGCCCCTCGCAAGCGGATGCTGCGTAACACCTCAGACAACGTGTCCTGACTCATGAACTTTCTCTGGGGTGAGTAATGCAGCGCTCTGTCATCGACACAGCGAACTCAGTGAACCGTGACAAACCGGACTTTTGGCTATGTGTGCTGGAACCTGAGGCAGTTAAGCATGATTCCAAACTCGCATACTTCCTCTTGCAACACGCAACGATACGCCGCCGCAAGTTCGGGTCATGCCTCCGCATGTCACAGGCACTTGAATTCAAAGGAAGATTCCCATGCAACAACACCTGATCTATCAAACCCTCGACGGGGCATCGGCTTCGCTGTCCCCCGACGTGGTCGCCGAACTGGCTCAGCATATTCGTGGCGGTGTTCTCACCGCAACGGACGAAGGCTACGACGAAACACGTGCCATATGGAATGCGATGGTAGATCGCCGTCCAGCACTGATTGCCCGCTGCCTCGGCACGCAGGATGTATGCAATGCGATCGACTTTGCACGAACTCACCATATGTTAGTCAGTGTTCGCGGGGGCGGCCATCTGGGGGATTGATGATCGATCTATCGTCAATGCGCAGCGTGCGCGTCGACCCCGAGAAGAAAACGGCGCGTGTCGGCGCAGGTGCATTGCTCGGCGATGTCGACCGCGAGACACAGGCTTATGGACTGGCGACCCCGCTGGGCATCAATTCCACGACCGGAGTTGCCGGACTCTGCCTCGGCGGCGGCTTCGGCTGGCTCACGCGTCAGCATGGCTTGACCATCGACAACCTCGTTTCTGCCGATATCGTGACGGCCGACGGCCAACGTCATGTCGTTTCGGCGACACAGGAGCCTGAATTGTTCTGGGGCATTCGCGGCGGGGGCGGGAACTTCGGCATCGTCACCTCTTTCGAATTCCAACTGCACCCTGTAGGTCCTCTGATTCATGCAGGATTGGTCGTTTACCCGTTTGCCGAGGCACAGCAGGTGCTACGTGCCTGGCGCGATTTCATTGCCAATGCCCCGAGGGAGCTCAGTGTCTGGACGGTACTGCGTCAAGCCCCGCCCCTACCATTTCTTCCTGAGTCGTCCCATGGCCTGCCAGTGGTGGTTTTCGCTGCGGCATTTAACGGCGACCTCGAAAAAGGCAAGCAGCTAACGGCTTCGCTGCTCGACTTCGGCAACCCACTCGGCAGTGCATTGGGAGGACAACCCTATGCCGACTTCCAGACCGCCTTCGATCCACTCCTTACAGAGGGCGCCAGAAACTACTGGAAGTCGAATAACTTCAACATGATCACGGATGAACTGATCGACACACTGATCGATTCCGCCAGGATGCTACCCGGCCCCGAGTGCGAAATATTCGTCGCCCAGTTGGGCGGTGTGGCTGGCGAGATCGCCGAAACCGATACGGCCTATGCCGGACGCGATGCCAACTTCGTCATGAACGTGCATGGTCGGTGGCGCGACGCCAGTGAAGACGAACGCATACGAGACTGGTCGCGTAACGTGTTCCGCGATACCGCACCGTTTGCCACCGGCGGTGGTTACGTCAATTTCCTTACCGAGGACGAAACACAGCGTATCGATAGCGCCTACAGCCACAACTACGCCCGGCTCCAACAGGTGAAACAGCAATTCGATCCCGAAAACCTGTTTCGAATGAATCAGAACATCACGCCCGCGACATTGGCAAAAACCGCCTAATGACATTGGAAGGGGCCTGTGACTCTATCAGGCCCCGTCCGATCAGGAGCGAATCATGGAAAGGCGATTTGACGAAGTCATCACCTCGCGTGTGCGGCTTCGTGAATTGATAAAGGAACCCAGCCGCAAGGTCAGTCACAAGGTGATCGACCATATAGACGATATCTGTGCGCGCTTCATTGCCGCATCACCTTTTGTCGTCGTGGCGACACGCGGGCTGGAAAATCGGTTGGATCTCTCGCCAAAAGGCGACCCAGCAGGATTTGTCGCCGTACTCGATGCGAACACATTAGCGATCCCGGATCGACTCGGAAACAACCGGGTCGACAGTTTCGAAAATCTGCTCGTACATCCGCAGGTCGGATTGATATTCCTGATTCCAGGGATTGGCGACACCCTGCGAGTCAGGGGTAAGGCGTGTATCGTACGAGACAAGGCGCTACAGGAACGACTGGCGGTGGCGGGAAAAGCACCCAACCTTGTTCTTGTCGTGAGCGTCGAAGCAGCGTTCATGCACTGCCCCAAATGCATCGTGCGCTCACACCTGTGGAACCCAGCACACTGGCCCGACACGCGAGAGGTACCTTCACTTGCCGAGGCGATGGTAGCGCATGGCGCTCTCGAGGCCAGCGTGCCTCAAATGCAGGCGATCATCGACGATGACGGACAGAAACGGCTGTATTGATGTCGCAGGCTGCCAGTCCGATATCCCACCCCAATGGCGATCCATTTCTCCATCAAAATTCCAGGCAGATCTTGCCGAAGTGGCGTCCCGCCTCCTCGTATCGGAAGGCGTCGGCGATCTCTTCCAGCGAGAAGCTACGATCGATCACCGGTCGCATGCTGCCTGCCTCAAGGGCGCGGATCATCTCGATCTGATGCTGTCGGCTGCCCACGATCAGGCCCTGCAGGCGGGCCTGCTTGGCCATCAGCTTGGCGGTGGGCACTTCCCCTACACGACCGGTGAGCACACCGATCATCGAAATATGCCCACCGATGCGTACGGCCTCGATGGACTGCGGCAACGTGCCAGAACCACCGACCTCGATGACATGATCGACGCCGCGCCCGCCGTTCAACTCCTTCACGTGTGCCCCCCACTCCGGCTCGCGCTTGTAGTTGAGCGTGTGATCGGCGCCTAGCTCCTTGAGTCGTTCGATCTTCTCGTCGGACGAGGAGGTAGCAATCACCCGCGCGCCCATCAATTTTGCGAACTGCAGGGCGAAGATCGACACACCGCCGGTACCCAGCGTCAGCACCGTATCGCCGGCCTTGAGGTTACCGTCGACCACCAGCGCCCGCCACGCAGTGAGCCCGGCGGTAGTCAGCGTCGCCGCCTCGGCGTGGCGGTATCCCTTGGGTGCATGCGTGAACCAGGTCGCCGGGCGCACCACCTGCTCGCAGGCATAACCGTCGACGCCGTCACCGGGGACGGTGGTGAAGTCGCCTATTCGCGCCGGGCCGTCCAGCCAGGTCGGGAAGAAGGTGGAGACGACCGCATCACCTACCACGAACTCTTCGACACCTGTGCCCACTGCCTCGACCACCCCGGCTCCGTCGGACATCGGGATGCGGCCGTCTCCGGTCGGCTTTCTTCCCGAGACGACGCCATAGTCGTGGTAGTTGAGTGAACTGGCATGCACGCGAACGCGAATCTCACCCGGCCCTGGCTCAGCGGGTTCCGCCCCATCGTTGATTTCGAGACGATCCAGACCACCGGGGCTGCGCACTGCTGCGACCTTCATCGATATTCTCCTCTCCGTTGTCATGCTTCCTCGTTGACAACCGCTAGCAATGGAAAAACACCAGGAAGCGGGGATGATCTACGCTTAAGGTAAGATAGCAGGGCACCTAATCGCGTCGATGCTGTCTATGCTAGAACTCACCGATGCATGGCGCCGACGGAGCCAGTCAGCCCCAGGTGTCGCAACCCCACACGTCAGCAGGAGGAGCCCAATGGGAACCATCGAGACTCTAACCGTTGGCTTGGCCGCCGCAGCCATCCTGGCCATTGCCATCCATGCCGGCGTTGGAGGCAAGCGGCACCTCACGCGCCAGCCAGTGCGTATCGACGAGCGGGAGCGCCGCCACCGCAGGCATTGAATGGGGTTACGCCTAACGCTATTTCATCGCAGAACTACACGACCCGGTCTTCCGGGTCGTGTCATGTCTACGGCCTACTGGGGCTGAAATGGCTGCGCCCAGACCCGCTCCGGTTCATGGCGCCGCAGAATCTCTTCCGCTTCCCGCTGCACCGGGTCAGGGACGATCACCTTGACCTGATTGGTTTCTTTGTCGAGGAAGAGCGACTCACGAGGAAACCCGTCGGACACCAGTTCATCGAAGGCGTTGATGGCCTTGTCTATGTTGTCGTAAGCAGCCGAGACAGTCTGAGTCATATCATGCTTCCTCTTCCTTCGTCGGCCGATAGTCCTGCATCAAACGCCGCTGGACGTTGTCAGGGGCCGGTTCGTAATGACTGAACTGCAGGGTATAGGTGCCTGAGCCACCGGTCATGGCATTGAGACGATTGGGGTAGTCCGCCACTTCGGCTAGAGGCACCACCGCATGAATGCTGACTTGATCGCTCATCGAGCGGGTATCCTGGATACGCCCACGGCTTGCCGACAGGTCGGCGGTGATGTCCCCCATGGCAGTACCCGGGGCCTCGACCACCAGTTCCGCCATGGGCTCCAGCACGATAGGGCCAGCCTTGTGCACGGCATCCAGGAAGGCCTTGCGACCAGCGATGACGAAGGCGATCTCCTTGGAATCCACCGGATGAGTCTTGCCATCGTGGACAGTGACTCGGATGTCCTGCAACCGATAGCCGGCAATCGCTCCACTCGCCATGGCCTGGCGAACGCCCTTTTCCACCGCCGGTAGCAACGAACCCGGGATGACGCCGCCACGGATGGTGTCCACGAACTCGAAGCCCTGGCCTCGCTCCAGCGGCTCCACGCGCAGGAACACCTCACCGAACTGGCCGGCGCCGCCGGTCTGCTTCTTGTGCCGGCAATGCCCCTCGGCCGGCATGGTGATGGTTTCCCGGTAGGCAATGGAAGGCGGACTGGTCTCGACCTCCACGCGGTAACGCTCGCTCAGGCGTTCCAGGGCCATGCGCAGATGCAGTTCCCCCAGCCCACGGAGCACCGTTTCCTGGGTCGCGGGGTCCTGCTCCACCTGCAGGCCTGGGTCTTCCTCGACCATCTTCGCCAGCGCTTCCCAGAGCTTCTGTTCGTCGCCGTGGCGCGTTGCCTGAATCGCCAACCCGAACACCGGAGCGGGCAGTTCCACGGGGCGCAGATGGATATGGTCCTCGTCGTGGGAGTCGTGCAGTACGGTGTCGAAGGTCACCTCGTCCACCTTAGCCAGGGCACAGATCTCGCCAGGGCCGCAGCGCGACACGTCCAAGTGTTGCCGCCCCTGGAGACGAAACAGAGTTCCCACCCGGAATGCCTTGCGTGCGTCGCCCGCGAACAACCGGGTATCCCGGGTGACGGTACCTTGATGGACGCGGAACACCGCCATCTTGCCGAGGAATGGGTCGTGCTCGATCTTGACCACATGCGCCAGCACATGGGCATCGGGGTCCGGGCGGGCTCGGTACTCGCGCGTGCCTTTGCCGTCTTCGTCTTCGCGTAGAAAGGGCGGCGGATTGCCCTCCAGCGGATTGGGCATCAGCCGTGAGAACACCTCCAGCAACTCGCGCACTCCGGCACCGGTGGTGGCCGAGGTAAAACAAACGGGCACCAAGTGCCCGTCGCGCAGTGCCGCCTCGAAAGGCTCATGGAGTTGTTCCGGGTCGAGTTCCTCGCCCTGCTCCAGATACACAGCCATCAATTCCTCGTCGAGTTCCACCACTTGATCGACCAGCATCTCGTGAGTCTCGGCGACGGAGGAAAAGTCCGACTCGCCGTCGGGAGCGAAAAAGCAGTCCGACACTCGTTCCGCGCCCGATGCAGGCAAGTTGAGCGGCAGGCATTGCGGGCCGAAAGTGGCGCGAATCTCGTCCGACAGTGCGGATAGCCCGGAGGGCGCGGCATCGATCTGGTTGATCACGATCAACCGACACAGCCTGCGAGCCTCGGCCCACTGCATCATCCGCCGGGTGGCGGCATCAATCCCGCTACGAGCATTGACCACCACTGCCACCGTTTCCACGGCGGGCAGGATCGACAAAGCAGCCCCCTGAAAGTCGGCATAGCCAGGCGTGTCGATAAGGTCGATCCACGTTTTTCCCCATTCGAGCCCCATCACCGACGCGGTGATGGAGTGCTGCAGGGCCTTCTCCTGGGGGGCGGTGTCGCTGATCGTGGAGCCTTTCTCCACACTTCCGGCATCATTCACGACACCAGCCATGGCCAACAGGGCCTCGGCCAAGGTCGTCTTGCCAGCCCCGGCCGCGCCGGTCAGGGCAATATTACGAATGCACTCAGGGGATCGATCGGGCATGGTTTCCCCCCCGCTATGGGTGGCGTGTCATGGGTAGGTAGTGTTCTTGAAAGGGTAGCAGTTATCTCCATGTTGAGGCCCCGAACCCCGACTCATGCTTGATGAGCGGGCTACCAAAAGAGTGACGCTCGCGTGGCCGGATGCTGCCTGTCCCTCGTGGCTGCATGCCACGAACGTCATCCCGCAGCCGTGTGCCAAAGTGCCCAACGCCGAAACGGTGCTGCCGTATCCGCTCATGATCGAATCGATGGTGCCGCCGTATCCCATGATCGAATCGATGGTGCCGCCGTACCCCATGATCGAATCGATGGTGCCGCCGTACCCCATGATCGAATCGGTGGTGCCGCCGTAACCCATGATCGAATCGATGGTGCCGCCCTCGCCGAGGGCTCAGGAAGCGAACACCCTCGTCGAATTCGCCCTGTAGTGCCTCGTGACGAATACCAATGGGACGCCTCGGCTCATGGTGCCGCCTATGGAAGCCATGCCGCTTCCCATGATGCCGTTTGATGATCACGACCGACGTCGAAGGATGCCCGTGGCCGTGCACCACCAGCACCCCACCGACATGTACTCCCGCGACTTGATGCGCCCCCCCGTGCACGAACACGCCCGCCGCCCTGCTTTCGGTGGCAGACAAGGGGGCAACCGAGATCGACAGACCCACGATGGAGGCGAGAGCCAACTTGGCGAAGGCGTTCATGGGGCACTTCTCCCCGGTGGGCAAGCTCGAGCGGAGATGGGCCACGCCGCTCACCCCACGTCAAGCATGCACGCCGCATTTCTTATACGAGGGATTGCTATCATGCTTTGATAGGACGCCGCCGCTTACGCATCGTTCCATGAGTCACGCCATGTGCGATGTCTGACTCTGCGATGAAGATGGACGGTAACCAGCTCCACGCCGCAGCAGATCCTGCGCCTGCCACTGATCCGTGGCGGACAGTGACTCCAGTGCGTGGACATCACCATTTTGCAGTACTGCTTCCGGCACTCCGTCGCGATAGAGCAGCCGATTGCCGGATACCGCCGGCAGGCGCGCCCCGGGGGTGAGAATCCCCAGCAGGTTGAGCGGGTCGGCGGCTGAAACCACAACGCGGGTGCCGTCCGGCTCACGCTTGCGCATGGCCTTGAGTGCTCCCACCGCCTCGGGCAACGCGAATTGCTCGCCCGAGAACTGTTGCACGAAACGCCCCCCGCGAATCTCTCCGCGTGCCTCCAGGCGACGATAGACGTAAAGCAGCTCGCGCCAAGGTGGCAACGCCGACTCGCGTTCCAGCACCCGCCGGAATACCACACCGTAGCGCTGCAGCAATACCCAGGCGATATGCTCCAGACTTTCCAGGTCGGTGGCGATCCGCCGTGTCAAGGCGGTGTCTTCAGGTTCCGGTACCGGCAGCCATGACCAGCGACCTCCGGTCTCCACGCCCGGTGCCTGGCGTCGGCGACGCCGCCGGCCGGCCGAGCCAATCGGCGGGCGCTTGTGGGCAGGCGCGATCAACGCCCGCAGGCCGTTGAAGGTATCGGAAGTGACCAGGCCCCAGGCCGCCAGCTCGCCCAGCGCTTCCTCCACCTGGGTGCGCAGCATGCGCGTGGGCGCGAGCAAGTCGGCGAAGAACATCGCCCCACCGGCCTGCAGTGCCTCCAGCACCCTACGGGCACCGCCAGAGAGTGGTAACGCCTCGGCATCGGGGCCCGGTGCGGCGGCACGCCAGTCACCCAGCGCTTGTCGCTCGATCAGTGCGATCGGCGTGTTGCGCAGTGGCCCCGGGCGGTGGCGCTCATCGTCCGCCGCCACTCGCGGTGACACCAGGCGCAACCACACGAAACGACCGCTGGCGAGCAGTTGATCCAGCAGATAGGAGGAATAATGCGCAATGCGCGCCGGTAGCACATCCTGCTCCCAAGCCCCTGCCGCCACCGGGAAACCCTCCAGCCGCTCCACGGCGGCAGCCAACGCCTCTACCCCTTCCGGCCGCTCTGACAAGCCATGCCAGTCGAACAAAAAGCGCAGATAGTGCTGGATGCTGACAGGCTCGATCTCTGCACGCTTACGATCGACGGCATAGCGATGCATCCGCGCCAGCAGGCGCCGCTCGCACCACTCGACTTCGCTGGAGCCGCCGGCAAAGCTGCCCTGCAGCACGAAACCTTCGGTTTCCAGTCGAGCCAGCGCAGTCGTCACCCGCTCCATCGTCACTCCCAGCGGAGCGGCAAGTACCGTGGCGGTCGTTGGCCCGAGCGCCTCGAGGCGCGAGCGCAATAACTCGATCAGGGCCGTGTCGGTATCGTCGGGCATCGCCCCCACCGCCTCGATGGTTGGAGCAAGCGTCGCCTGTGGCTGGAGCTCACACAACTCGGCCAGCCGCTCGGCGGCGACCCACAGCGTATCGCCTCCTGGAACCGAGACGACCGTGGCGCGGCGTGACGTGGCCAGAGACTCGAACCAGGACTGCCACCCGGCCCCCTCGCTAGCGGTGATGAACCCACTCAGCACCAGGGCATCGTAAAGTTCGTCCGCATCGCGTGGCTCCGGCCAGGCCTCATCACACACGCGACGCACGACCTCGGGGTCGTAGCGGGCCGAGGCGGCGACATCCGCCACGTCCAGGGCGTCGCCGGTACGCACGCTGAGGGTACGACGCTCCTCCTGGGCACCGTCGTCGAGAAAGGCGTAAGGCCGGGCATTAACCACCTCTTCCGCCAACGGCGAGGGTACGGCGAGATGCCGGCTGCTCACGACGATTTCCCCCTGCTCCAGTCGTTCGAGCAGGCGTTCCAGTCCAGACACGTTCATGGCCTCTGTCAGGCAATCATGCAGTGTTTGGGAAACCAGCGGATGGTCGGGAATCTCGCGGGCACCGGCCAGGTTCTCGGCACAGGCCAATTGGTCGGGAAACACCACCGACAGCAGGTCCTCGGCATCCTGACGCTGCAATTGCGGTGGGCGCCGTCGGCCATTGCGGGTACGCGGCACCGCCAAGCCGATGGAGGCGTTCCAGCGCCAGCGCATGCCGAACATCGGCGCATCGAGCAGCGCCTGGATCAACACCTCGCGCACCGTCTTGCTGTTCAGATAGCCCCATACCTCGTCGAGCGGAAAGCTGTGGGTGGGGCCCAGCGATAGCACGATGGTGTCCTCCAGCGCCGCCGCCTGAAGCTCGAAATTGAACTTGCGGCACAAGCGCTTGCGCAGCGCCAACCCCCAGGCGCGATTGAGTCGCGAGCCGAATGGGGCATGCAATACCAAGTGCATGTCACCGGCCTCGTCGAAGAAGCGTTCGAGCACCAAGTGCGCCTGGCTGGGCACGACGCCGAGTGCCGCCCGCGCCCGTGCCAGATATGCGGCAAGCTGCTCGGCCGCCTCGCAGGAGAGGCCATAGTTCGTTTCCAGCCACTCGTACGCAGCGTCTTCGCCGCCGTCCGCCAGGCGTTCATCCACACCGGCGCGCAGATGCGACACTGCCTGGGACAGCTCCTCGGTACGCGCCGGTGCCTCGCCGAACCAGAAGGGAATGCTCGGCGGCGCGCCCTTGGCGTCCTCGACGAACACACGCCCGGTCGCCACCTTGAGAATGCGATAGCCCTGGTTGCCGAGTTGGAAGACATCGCCTGGCATACTTTCGAAGGCGAAGTCCTCGTTGACCGTGCCGACGCGGATATCCTCGGGCTGCAGCATCACGTCGTAATCGAACTGATCGGGTATCGCGCCGCCGTTGGTCAGCGCCACCAACCGCGCGGCTCGCCGCGGCCGCAGCCGACCGTTGACCCGGTCGCGGTGCAGATAGGCACCACGTCGCCCGCGACGCGTGGTGTAACCATCGGCGAGCATCTGCAACACCGCATCGAAGCTCTCCCGGCTCAATGCGCGATACGACCAGGCCGCGGTCAGTTGCTGGAATAGTACTTCCTCGTCGTATTCTCCCGCACCGGCAACTTCGGCCACCACCTGCTGGGCCAATACGTCCAGCGGCCCCTCGGGGATATGCAGGCGGTCCAGGTCGCCCGCTTTGACGGCTCCCATCAATGCCGTGCACTCCAGCAGGTCGTCGCGGGTCAGCGGAAACAGTCGTCCCTTGGGCAAACGCCCAACGCCGTGGCCGGAACGCCCCACCCGCTGCAGAAAAGCGGCCATGGAGCGCGGCGAACCAAGCTGACAGACCAGGTCGACCTCGCCGATGTCGATGCCCAGTTCCAACGATGCCGTGGCCACCAGTGCACGCAGCTCTCCGTGCTTGAGACGCTGTTCCGCCTGCAGGCGATGTTCGCGAGCCAGGCTGCCATGATGCGAGGTCACCACCGCCTCGCCCAGGCGATCGGCCAAGTGGCGCGCTACCCGCTCGCAAACTCGACGGGTATTGGCAAAGATCAGGGTGGTACGGTGCTTCTCCACCAATGCCGCCAGGCGATCGTAGACCTCCTCCCAAACCTCGTTGGCCATCACCGCGGCCAGCGGCGAGCCGGGCACTGCGATGGCCAGGTCACGCTCGCGTACATGGCCGGTATCGATCACCGTGCATTCGGTGCCGCCAGTGAGGAAGGCGGCAACTTCCTCCACCGGCTTTTGCGTGGCGGACAGCCCGATGCGCTGCGGTGGCGTATCGGTCAGCGCTGCCAACCGCTCCAGCGACAGTGCCAGGTGCGAACCGCGCTTGGTGCCGGCGACGGCGTGGATCTCGTCGACGATCACCGAGCGCACGCTGGAGAGCATGCGCCGGCCCGATTCCGAAGTCAGCAGTATGTAGAGCGATTCGGGGGTGGTGACCACGATATGGGGCGGTCGCTTGCGCATGCGCTCGCGGTCTCCGGCAGGCGTGTCGCCGGTGCGCACCCAGGCGCGGATCCCCGGTTCGGCTAGGCCACGTTCCGCCAACTCCGCACCGATGCCCGCCAACGGCGCCTGCAAGTTGCGCTGGATATCGTTGGACAACGCCCGCAGCGGCGAAACGTAGAGCACCACTGTCTCGTCGGGCAGTTCCTCCTCCAGACCGCGATGCACCAAGCCATCGATGGCGGCCAGGAAGGCCGCTAGGGTCTTGCCGGAGCCGGTTGGCGCGGCGATCAGCACATGGCCACCATCGCCAATCGCCGGCCAGGCTCGGGCCTGAACCTCGGTGGGCACGCCAAGATCGCGCTCGAACCAGGCCTGGACAGCAGAATGAAAGGCGTTGAGTGGCATGACCATAAACCTCGCCGGTAACCACGGACTCATGATCCTCGACCGGAAAATGCCTTGTAAAACCTCGCTGACGGCACCATGGTTCAAGTAAAGCCTGATTGCCTATGGAGTGTCCATGACACAGCGGGACGATCGGCGGAACGGGAAGCGGCAAGGCCAAGCGCAACATGACGATGGCCGGCCGGACCCGAACGAGGAGTTCCGGAACAAGTTCCGGCAACAGTGGATGCTGTTCGTCTGGTTGTCGCTCGGATTCCTGCTTTTCTTCTACTACATCGACGGTCAGCAGCAGCCGACACAGGCCGAACTCAGCTACTCCGAATTCCTGGAAGCCGTGGAGGACGGCTACGTGAACGAGGTTACCCTGCAGGGCCAGCAAGTCGATGGCACCTTGACCGAAGAAGGCCGCAGGAACCTGGAAGTCGGTGACGCACAGGCATTCGAAACCGTGCTCCCGGAGATGGACCACCAGCAGTTGCTCGACCGACTCGAGCAACATGGTGTGAATATCAAGGCCTTGTCGACCGAATCGCCATGGTGGCAGCAGCTCCTGATGGGAATGCTTCCCCTGATCCTGATCCTCGGCCTGCTGTTCTGGTTCTGGTATCGCATGCAACAAAAGGCGATGTCGGGAGGCGGGCTTTTCGGTATAGGCCAGTCGAAGGCCAGGAGGATCCGGCGCGAAGACAGCCATGTCCGCATGAGTGACGTAGCTGGCTCGGACAATGCCAAGCGGGAAATCGCCGAAGTGGTGGAGTTTCTCAAGAACCCGGCACGCTTCCATCAACTCGGTGCCAAGATCCCACGCGGCATCCTGATGATGGGGCCGCCCGGCATCGGTAAGACCCTGATGGCACGTGCCGTGGCTGGTGAGGCCAACGTGCCGTTCTTCAGTGTCAGCGGTTCCGAGTTCATCGAAATGTTCGTCGGTGTCGGTGCCTCGCGGGTACGCGATCTCTTCAAACAGGCCAAGGACGAAGCGCCCTCGGTGATCTTCATCGATGAGCTCGACTCCGTGGGCCGCACCCGTGGCGCCGGCATGGGGGGCGGTCACGACGAGCGCGAACAGACCCTCAACCAGATCCTCGCCGAGATGGACGGCTTCGAGGTAGAGGAATCGGTAGTGGTGCTAGCCGCCACCAACCGTCCCGACGTGCTCGATCCGGCGTTACTACGTCCCGGCCGCTTCGACCGCAAGATCACCATGGAACGCCCCCACCGGCAGGCGCGTCATGCGATTCTCCAGGTGCATACGGCGAACATTCCCTTGGCCGAAGACGTTTCCCTGGAGCGCCTGGCACAGATCACCACCGGCTTCTCCGGCGCCGATCTCGCCAACCTGGCAAACGAAGCGGCCCTGCTTGCCGGGCGTCGTGAGAAACACGAGGTGGACTGGGCGTGTTTCGCCGATGCACGCGACCGCATTTTGCTCGGCGACGTACGGGAAGCGGCACTTTCCGAGCGAGAGCGACATATCGTGGCCTATCACGAGGCCGGTCACGCGCTATTGGCCTATCTGCTGCCCAACGCCGACCCACTGGAGAAGGTCACGGTCATCCCGCGAGGACAAGCACTGGGGGTGACCGCGCAGGTTCCCGAGGAAGAGCGCTACAACTACAACGAATCCTACCTGCGAGACCGCATCACCGTGATGTTCGGCGGGCGCCTGGCCGAGTCCATCGTCTTCGGCGAAGTCAGCAGTGGCGCGGAGAACGACCTTCAGCAAGCGACACAACTCGCCAGACGTATGGTGGCCCACTGGGGCATGAACGAGCGCATTGGCCCCGCCGCCTTCCCACAAAGCCAGGAACACGTCTTCCTCGGCAAGGAACTCGGCCAGGGTCGCGAGCACAGCGAAGCCACGGCTGCCATGATCGACGACGAAGTTCGTCGGCTTCTGGTGGATATCGAGTCCCGTGGACGTGAATTGCTCGAGCGCCACCGCGATCGTCTCGACGCCCTCGCCAGCGCGTTGGAACAGTATGAAACCCTGGAGTTCGACGAGATCCGCCGCATCCTCGAAACCCCGGAAGAAAGCCTCCGATCACGGGACGCCCAGCCGAAGTGACGTTCGATTGACAACCGAAATGCCCTGACCTAAGCCTGAATGGAATCGAAGCACCCTCAGGGCAACGGTTTTTGCTCGTTCATCATCTGGAAGGGCGCACCATGCTACGACAAAAAAACCGATGGCGGCTGAGCCTCGCGACGACTGTCACGGCGCTGATGGCGGGTATCGCGATAGCAGGACCGGAGAACGTCGAGTTCCCGGAAAACTACGCCAGCACCTTCGTTCGCTATACGACGGTGGATAAACCCGATCGCGACCCACCCATCGTGCGCTTCATGTACATCAATGCCGATGCCTTGGCGACGGCACAGCCGAACGAGCCACTACCGCAAGGCACCATCGTGGTCATGGAGGACCATGAGGCGGAACTAACGGACAACGGCGAGCCGCTACGGGACGCCAACGGCCGCTTCATCCCCACCGATGAAATCACCAACGTTTTCGTGCAGCAAAAGGAGCAAGGCTGGGGGGAAGAATATTCCGAAGAGAAACGCAATGGCGAATGGGAATATGCCTGGTTCCAGCCGGACGGCACTCGGCAGGATAGGAGCATGGATTCCTGCTTCGAGTGCCATCAACAGGTTGCGGATCAGGACTTCACCTTTACCGCTTGGCCATTCATCACACGGATCAAGGGCGAGTGACCCGGGCATCGACCGAATCAGCTCCCCTCTTGCGCCATCCGCGGCGGCAGACGGCTGAATGACCAGCCCAAGGCCGGCACGATGCATGCCGCCGAAACCAGCGCGCAGGCCGCGAACCCGAAGTACGCGAAAAGCGGGCGGTAGAGAAGTGCACCGGCGAACACGCAAAGGTAGGTGATGGTGCTGTAAAGCCCCATGATGGCACCGCGCTGCGACGGATCGAGTTCCGTAAGCCCACGCACGATCAGGTTGAGACCGATGTGATTGGCAAGCCCCCATGCGACACACAGCACCAGCAAGATGGCGGGCATGCCGGAAGCGGCCGCCATGCCGAGGTAGACGAGCGTCAAGCCGGCGAAGGTGACGACAGCGGCCGTGAGCATGCCGTAACGATCGATCAGACGCCCCAATGGCGCCGCCAGTCCGAAACCCATGCCATAGGCGAAGGTCGCCAGCCCGGCGAAGGTGGTGGGCAGCCTCAGCGACTCGCCAAGATGCGGGCCAAGATAGGTGTAAAGGCCATAGAAGGCCGTCATGTAGGCGGCAACATTCAGCAAAGCGGCTTTGATTCCAGGTACCCGTAATGCCGTCAGCGGCGAGGTCGGCACTGTCGCGCGCACGGCCATGCCCCACGCCTTGCTCCTGCCCACGCCGATTGCCAGCCCTGCCGCACCCAAGGCCAGCACCGCGAACACGGCACGCCAGTGCACGATATCGGCCATCACGGCGGAAAGGCTGACACCCGCAACGAGGCTCAGTGTCCACCCCGTCAGTACGACCCCCAGCGTCTCGCTCTCGCGACCTTTTTCGGCGACCTGGGCCGCCAGCGTATAGATGGCCGGAAGCGCGGTTCCTGCCGCCAGGCCGGCCAGCCCTTGTGCAAGACACAACACCACGAGCGTGGGAGAAAGTGCCGCCACCGCCAGTGCCACGACCAGGATCAGCAACGCACGTACCAAGGCGCGCTCGGCGCCGATTCGATCCGCCACCGAGGCCAGCGTCAGAGCACTGGCCGCCGTCGCCAGCCCATAGATGGCCGCCGCGGTCATGACACCGGCTGCATCGACTCCGGAAAACGAGGCAGCGACAGAGGAGGCAATCGGGCTCAGCACCAGGGAGTTGGCGCCGATGACGGCAATCGATCCGGTGAGGAGCAAGACATTGCGGCTAATCATGATCGTTCCTAAACTGAGTTCAGGATTATTGTTTAGTTGACGAACCTCCTTCCGGACAATCAAAAATATGCAGAATAATGAAAAAACAGAAGATATTCGGGACCGCCATATCGACGCACGTCCACTCGATAGCTTCGACCGAAAGATATTAAGTGAACTGGCGAGGGATGCTGGCCTCAGTTACGCCGAACTGGGACGTCTCGTCGGACTCTCGGCACCCGCCGTGCATGAGCGCGTGAAACGGTTGCGCACCGCCGGACGAATTCGTGGCACGGTGGCGGTACTGGACGGTCCGTCGACGGGCAAGCCACTGCTTGCCTTCGTGCACGTCGATACCATGGGGTGGGGAAAGACACAGGAACTGCTATCGCTCGCCGAGCTTCCGGAACTGGAGGAGATCCACTCCGTCGCCGGCGACACCTGCATGCTGCTCAAGGTGCGCTGCAAAAGCAGCCGGGCGCTCGAAGGGTTGCTTGCCAAGCTTTACGCCACACCGGGCGTAAAGGCAACGCGTAGTTACGTCGTGCTCTCGACCTATCTCGAGAGGACACCGCAAGGTGGCATCACCGAGGCGCTGGAAAGCGAACACCCGGTGATCTCCTAGCGGTGTCGTGCTTAGCGGTGTCGCAGGGGCCGGCTGACTACCAGAGAGATCGCTGACGATAACTGGCCATCGCGGGCATCGAGACGCTGTCGACGCTGGACTCCAGGCTATCCAGGCTCTCTTGCAGGATGCGGCATTCGGCTTGCTTCTGCTTGACGAACCCCTTCAGCATCGGATCCAGCTCGGGCATCGCGTTGGCGCTCTGCAAGTGCTCATGGAATCGCAGCGAATAATCGGCAGAAGCGATGACTTGGGTCAGCATCGCCATGGCCATGGCTCGATTGACGATGAAGAAATAGTGTTTGCCAAAGGGAGAGCGTGCCGCATTGCCAGCCTCGCCAGTGGTGATGAGGTCAGACAATCCCAGTTCCTGTGTGACTTCCCTTTGCGTGTCGAGACGTCGTTCGCATTCGACGCCCAGTGCGGCCATGAGCTTACTGATGCCCACATCGAAGGGCAGGAAACTGAAGGCGAGACGCCGATAGTGGTGCATCTCATGGGTTTCGTGCGTATCGGCCAGAACAAGCAGTTCTTCCGGCATAAGAATCAGTTTCGCGACATCCTGTTGATCGTATGGCATGACGGTCGTGGCCTCCCGTAGATGTGAATCCCATTTCTCGGCCCCTGTCCCCTGGTCCGTCCTAAGGAAGGTAGGGTAACTTCTCTCGAAATACTCTTGACCGATGTCAATTGTTCGGTGGCTTCCACGTGTCACCAGCAGATTTCGGCGGCTGGGCAATAGTTCCCACCTCCCGAGTCACGGCCACTACACTGCCTGATGGATATGTCCACAACGTTACCGAGCCAAGGCAGTTTTCAGACAGTGCTCGATGCTGCCGGGAGGTGACCATGCATAGCCACGGCAAGCTATCACGCCGCACGGTGCTGCAAGGCATGCTGCTGGCTGCGGCCGCCTCGGCGCTGCCTCCCCTTGATACGCTGGCACAGGAGGAGAAACCGGGAACGAGGCCGATCCCGTCCACGGGGGAACGCTTGCCTGCGGTTGGCTTGGGAAGCTGGATCACCTTCAACGTCGGCAATGATCCGGTACTGCTGGCAGAGTGTACGGCGGTCATGGAGCATTTCTTCCAGGGAGGCGGTCGCATGATCGACTCCTCGCCGATGTACGGTTCCTCACAGGCGACGATTGGCCATGGACTGCGCCAGCTCGGGGCGGTCGACCAGGTGTTCTCGACCGACAAGGTGTGGACCTCGGACGCCGATAGTGGCCCTGCACAGATCGAGGAGTCCCGCGCCGAATGGGGCGTGCCGCGCTTCGACCTGCTGCAGGTTCACAATCTGGTCGCTTGGCAAGCGCACTTGAAGACGCTGTTCGAGATGAAGGAAGCCGGCGAAGTACGCTACGTGGGCATCACCACCTCGCATGGCCGGCGTCACGACCGTTTCGAGCGCATCATGCGCAACGAGCCACTGGACTTCGTGCAACTCACTTACAACGTCGTCGACCGCGAGGCCGAACAGCGGCTGCTACCACTGGCCAGGGAGAGAGGTATCGGCGTGATCGTCAACCGTCCCTTCCAACAGGGCCGGCTGACCGAACGGCTCGCAAGCGAACCGCTACCGGCGTGGGCAGAAGAGGTTGGCGCCGAGAGCTGGGCGCAATTCATCCTCAAGTTCATCATTTCCCACCCGGCGGTGACCTGTGCCATTCCCGCCACGACCCGCGTCGATCATGTACGCGAGAACATGGCCGCGATCGGACCGCCATTGCCCGATGACGCTATGCGCCAGCGCATGGCCGCATACGTCAGGGACTTGTGATGTCCGGTGTGATGTCCGAGTGGTGGACCTACCGCGCCGAGGACTTCCTGCTATTCTCGCCGCGCGTCTACTGGCGGCTGATCGAGCTGCACAACCAGGCGCTGTGGCCTTGGCAATTGCTCGCCCTGTTGCTGGGCGTGCTGATTCTAGCCAGCATGCTACGGCCACGCCCCTGGTCCGACCGGCTGATCGCCGCGCTGCTGGCGGCGGCCTGGGTGTTCGTGGCCTGGAACTTTCTGTGGCAGCACTATGCCACCATCAACTGGGCCATGGTCTATGTCGTGCCGCTATTCGTGCTACAGGCCCTGTTACTGGTCGGAATAGGCACCCTCAAGGGCGATCTCTCCATGCCAGCTCGCTGGAGCATTCCACGTATCCTGGGAATCGCACTGTTTCTCCATGCACTGCTCCTGCACCCATTGCTGCCCGCTTACGCGGGTCGTTCGATATCCACAGCGGAAGTGTTCGGCATCTTCCCCGACCCGCTCGCCATCGCCACGCTGGGCATGCTGACGGCAGCCATCCCGAGACACAGGGCGTGGCCGCTACTGGTGATCCCGGGCTTGTGGTGTCTGCTGAGCTGGCTCACGCTCGACACCATGGAAGTACGGGGTGCCTGGGTACCGCTACTGGCGGTTGTCGCTGCCATCGCTGGCAGACTTTGGCCCAGAGCCCGGTGAACGAGACTACCGCTGGCCGTGTCGGTAACCATATGGCCCTTGAAGCTTTCCTTCTCCCGAGCCACATGCCACGGTAAAGACAAAGCCCCCAACCCGGAGGCAACCCATGACCACGCCGGAAGCACTCCAGCAGGCACGCGAGCGCAAGCGCTCGCTCTATGACGTCCGCACCCGGTTCGTGGATGAACAGGGCGAACCGATCTACACCAATCGTCTGATCCTGGAGGACTCTCCCTACCTGCTCCAGCACGCCCACAACCCCGTCGACTGGTATCCGTGGGGCGATGAAGCCTTCGACAAGGCGGCTCGGGAGGACAAGCCGGTGTTCCTGTCGATCGGCTACAGCACCTGCCACTGGTGCCACGTGATGGAGGAGGAGAGCTTCGACGACGAGGAGGTGGCCGACGTCCTCAACCGCCATTTCGTGTCGATCAAGGTGGACCGCGAACAGCGCCCCGACCTGGACGAGATCTACATGACCGGTGTGCAACTGATCTCTGGCCGTGGCGGGTGGCCGATGTCGAGCTTCCTCACCCCGCAGGGCAAGCCATTCTTTGGTGCCACCTACTTTCCCAAGGAGCACTTCCTGGGGTTGCTGGGCAAGGTCCGGAAGGTCTGGCGCGACAGTCGCGACAACCTTATCGAGAACGCGGAGAAACTCGACGAGAGCATCCGCCAGCAATTAGCGCCCTCTGCTACGGCGCAACTGCCCGAGGGGCTGATCGATAAGGTGGCAGAGGCCCTGGTACAGCATGCCGATCCTGACCACGGCGGCTTCGGCGAGGCTCCCAAGTTCCCGCAGGAGCCCAACCTGTTCCTATTGCTGGAGCAGGTGCAGCGCGATACCCGCCCGCTTTCGCAGCAACCAGCATGGACCACGCTGCGCCAAGCGCTCGATGCCATGCTGCAGGGTGGGATCTACGACCAGGTGGGTGGCGGCTTCCACCGCTACGCCACCGACCAGGCATGGCTGATTCCCCACTTCGAGAAGATGCTCTACAACCAGGGCCAGTTGGCCACGATCTACCTATGGGCGTGGCAGCTTTCCGGACACGAGGAGTACCGCCGCATCGTCGAGGAAACCCTGGACTACGTGCTGCGCGAGATGCGCTCGCCCGGCGGCGGCTTCCATTCGGCCACCGACGCCGATAGCGAAGGCGAGGAAGGCAGGTTCTTCGTGTGGCGTCACGATGAGCTCGACGCCTTGCTGGAACGCGACGCCATGGTGCTGTGCGAGCGGGTCTACGGAGTGACCCGCGAAGGCAACTTCGAGGGCGCCAACGTGCTCCATCTACCCCGGCCATTGGACGAGACGGCCGAGGCATTGGGCATGCCACGCGAGTCGCTCGACAAGGCCCTGGCCGACCTCAAGCGGCAGCTCTACACCGCGCGCTCGAAGCGCCCAGCACCACTCTGCGACAACAAGCAGATCACCGAGTGGAACGGTATGGTCATCGCCGCGCTGGCCCAGGCTGCGAATGCCCTGGGAAGAACCGATTACCGTGACGCTGCCATCGCCGCCGCCGAGTTCCTGTGGCAGCACCACCACGACGAAGAACATGGTCGGCTATGGCGGGCCAGTCTCGACGGCGTGGCTTCGATACCGGCGCAACTGGAGGATTACGCACATTATCTTCAAGCCCTGCTGGCCCTGTATGACACCACTGGCGAACGACACTGGCTCGAGCGTACCCGATCGTTGCTCGATGAACTGCTTGCCCGGCACTGGGATGAGGACGGCGGTGGGTTCTTCGTCGCCCCACCCGAAACCACGGGGCCACAATTGCTGCGCAGCAAGAGCCTGATGGATGGTGCCACCGTGTGTGGCAATTCACTAATGCTGCCGGTATTGATCTCCCTTTACCAGCGCACCGGCGACGCCAAACTAGGCCCGCTGATCGAGCGTCAGATCGAGGCCTTCTCCGGGGCTATCGCGCAGATGCCGCTGGCTGCGCCGGTCTTCCTGCAGGGCATGTGTCAGTGGGAGTCTCCCACCCCGGGTCTGCTCCACTATCTCGCCGACGGCGCCATTCGCGTCCGTTGTCGCTGCGAATGGCCCGACGACATGCACTTGCAAGCGGCCTTCACCCTTGAAATGCAACCGGGCTGGCATATCCAAGACCACGACAGCGACACACCCGAAGCGACGCGGCTCACCCTTCGCGACGCGAGCGAGTGGCAAGATACGAGGATTGATTACCCGGCGCCAGAACGCAGCGCCAGCCATACCCAGTCGATCCACTCGGGGAGCGTGACTATCACCCTGGAAGCAAGCGCGTCCTCCCCTCGCCCACTGGTGGCCGAACTGGCACTGCAACCCTGCACGGAGAAGGAGTGCTTACCTGTGGAGAAGTTGACGTTCGTGATTCATCGAGAGAATTAAGGGGCAGCGATTGATCGGCGCCGGAGATCACCGCCCCGGCAATTCGACCTGCATGGTGTCGCCACCGTAGCCGTGGGTCTTGTCGCGCGCTTGCACGATGACTTCGCTAATGTCGGTGGGTATCTCGACACCGGACAAGCGCCGGGTGAAGGGCTGTTCGCTGGCGTGGTCATGCAGCAACTCGCGTACGCCGAACACCTCCTCGTCGGCACTCATGATGCGAAAGGCATCCGCATAACGCTCCGGGGAGTCGTACGGCGAGGAAACGGTCACATCGAAATCGAAGCGGTTGTCACCGCTGGCCGCCACTTGGACGTCCACGACATCCGGAAACTTCTGGACGTCCTGGCTTTCGGCCTCGGCCGCGGCGAAACCCGCTGTCGCGATGACCACAACGACAATCGCGGTCTTGGCGAGAGGAAACATGCCGGCTCCCGGTTTTGTGGTCGTTGAGGTCAGTATGGCAGGGCCTAGCCTTGCACACTCATAACCGGATGGTCCGACCGGTCAGGTGGTCGGGAACTCTTTCGCCTTCACCTGCGTCCTTGTCCATACCCGGCACGCGACGTGCCGGCCAACCGAGACCATGAAACGACGCTATCACCGGCAGCCTGGCAGGGAAGGCTGTCGAGTCGGGCGCGAGGGGGAGGATCATGAAAGGCAACCGCAAGACGCTGCAGTGGCTCATCGTTCCGTTCACCGTCATCGCCCTGGGCATACCGGCCCTGGCATTCGCCCAGGACGACGAGGAGGCTTCGCTCTATCAGCGACTGGGCGGGCTTATGCCCATCAGCGTGGTGGTCAGCGATTTTCTGGATACGCTGATCCCCGATCCGCAGCTGAACGAGAACCCGGCCATCGACGAGGCGCGCCAGCGAGTCCCGGCGGCCTATCTCAAGTACCATGTGACGGCCTTCGTCTGTGAGGCCACGGGCGGGCCTTGTCAATACCATGGTCGTGGGATGCAGGAATCTCACGCCCACCTGAACATCACCGCGGAGGAGTGGGATCGCATGGTCGAGATCTTCGTCGGGGTGCTCGACGAGCACGGTGTTCCGGAGCGTGAGTCCCAGGAGCTACTGGAACTGCTGGGCACCACCCGCGACGCTATCGTGACCGCGTCCTGACGAGAGGCGCGGGTGAGACAGGGACGGGCCGGCGTCGGGCGACGCCGGCCGAGGGAGGGGAGCGGTCAGAGCTGGCTAAGCACGGTCTCTGCGCTGCTCTACTCCACACACTTGGCTTGCCTTGTTCACGGCACCGAGTACGGCCACCAGCATACCGACCAGCAACCCGGCATAGCCGAGCAGCGACAGCGCCAGGCTCGGTTCGATCAAGCGAATCACCATGGTCATCAGGAGCAGCAAGCCGGCGAACGACATACCGGCTCCCCAGAGCATGAGCTTCATGACACCTCCAGTGACGACATGACGGTGTCCTCTCAGCGATGCAGCCAACAGGCCGAGTAATGACCGCGTCGCGGTTCGAAGTCGGGCGGTTCGTCCACGTCGCAAAGGCCGGCCATGGCATGCGGGCAGCGCGGGTGGAAACGGCAGCCCTTGGGTGGATGCAACAGGCTGGGCGGTTCGCCACCGGGAATCTCGCGCTGCTTGGTGGCATTCGCCGCGTCCGGATCGGCGATCGCCGCGAGCAGCGACTGGGTGTAAGGGTGCTGGGGGTGGTCGAGCAGTTCCTTCACGCCGGCGGTTTCCACCACTCGCCCCGCGTACATCACGAAGATCCGCTCGGCGTAATGGCGCACCGAGGACAGATCGTGAGTGATGAAAGCCAGCGTCAGCTCCCGCTGGGTCTGAATGTGGCGCAGCAGATTGAGGATTTCCACCCGCACCGAGGCATCGAGCATCGAGACCGGTTCATCGGCGATGATCATTGCCGGTTCCAGGATCAGTGCCCGTGCGATCACCACCCGTTGCTGCTGGCCGCCGCTAAGCATGTGCGGGAACTTGGGCAGAAACTCCTCTGCTGGCGACAGCCGCACCTCGTCCAGTACTGCGCGGATACGGCGGTCGCGCTGGGCACGGTCCTTCACCCCATGCACGATCAGCGGTTCGGCAAGGATTCGTCGCACGTCCAGGAACGGCGGTAGCGCGCCGAACGGATCCTGCTGAACATAGCCCACCTTGGCCCGATAGGCCTGGAGCTCGCGCGCCTTCAACCCGCCCAACGAGCGCCCCGCGAAGCGCACCTCGCCGCGCGTGGGTCGATGCAGCCCGAGCAAGGTACGCGCCAGGGAGCTCTTGCCGCAGCCACTCTCGCCCACGAATGCCACCGACTCGCCACGTGCGAGTTCGAAGCTCACCCCATCGACCGCGCGTACCGCGCCCACACGCAGAAAGCCCCACTGGCGCAGCTCGAACCAAGTGTGCAAATCGCTGACTGAGAGCAATGGCTCCCCGTGCCCGACGATGGTAACCGGCTGCCATTCGCTCATCGGTCGCCTCCTTCCGCGTACAGCCAGCAGCGCACCCGCCGACGATCGCCGAGTCGGATGAACTTGGGGTCCTGGGCGCAACGCTTGAAACACGACGGGCAGCGGTCGGCGAAGCGGCAGCCGCTCGGTGGCTCGAGCAGGCTGGGCGGCTGTCCCAGAATCGGCTCGGGCCGGTGTTCCTGACGCAGGCGCGGCACGCTGGCCATCAGCATTTTCGAGTAGGGATGGGCTGGCTCGGTGAAGAATTGCACGGCATCGGCGACTTCGACGATCTGCCCGGCGTACATCAACGCCACGCGATCGGCGAGCTCGCTGGACGTCGCCACGTCATGGGTGATGAGGATGAAGCTGGTGCCCAGTTCACGCTTGAGGCGCTTGAGCAGGTTCATGATGCCGGCTTGGGTCAGCACGTCCAGCGCCGAGGTGGGCTCGTCGAGGATCACCAGTTCCGGCTCGGCGACCAGCGCCATGGCCAACACCACGCGCTGACGCATGCCGCCAGACAGCTCCAGGGGATAACGCTGCAGGAAGTCGGTCGATACTCCCACCAACTCGAAGACTTCCACCGCCCGCGCCATGGCCCGTGCCCGCGGCCATTGCCGCAACACACGCAGTGGCTCGACGACCTGCTCGCCAACCCGTACCACTGGGTTGAGAGCATTCATCGACGCCTGCATCACCAACGCCATGCGTACCCACTGCACGTCACGCCGAAAGCTTTCGTCGCTCATCGCCAACAGTTCGGTCCCGTCCAAGGTAACTCGGCCGGACACCTGGTGGACGTTACGCGGCAGCACCCGCATCAGTGCCTTGGCCAGCGAACTCTTGCCACAGCCGGACTCGCCCAGCACCACCAGTGCCTCATTGCGTCGCACGTCGAAGCTCACGCCGTCCACCGCACGCACCACACCCCGCCGGGTCTGGTAGTGCAGGTGCAGGTCTTCCACCTCGAGCAGTGTCCGGTCGCTCATCACAGGCTCCTCAGGCGCGGGTTGAACACGCGATCCAGGGCGAAACCCAGCGTGGCGAAGCCCAGGCCGGTCAGCATCAGCAGCGCCGCCGGCTCCAGGACCCAGTAGTAATAGCCGTTGTAGAGCGCGCTCTGGGCCTGGGCGTCGTTGAGCACCTTACCCCAGGTAGGCAGCACCGGGTCCCCTAGCCCCAGCACGGCCAGCGAGGCCTCCAGGAACACGAAGGTGGGAATCAGGGTGACGAAGGTCGGGATCAGCACCGGCAGGATGCGCGGGATCATGTAGCGCATCACGATACGCAAGTTGCTGGCGCCATACGCCTGGGCCGCCTCGATATAGGGCGCTTCGCGGATTGGCAGCAGCATCGCCCGGTACATCTTGATACCGGCGCTGAAAATGCCCAGCAGCACTACGACACCGAGCATCAACCAGATACTGGTGGAGTACAGTGTGCCGACCATCACCAGCACCGGCAGCAACGGCAGGATCATGTTGACCTCGGTGAGCCGCTGGATGGTCGCATCGATCCATCCCCGGTACCACACACCCAGCGCGGCGATGATCAACGTGGTCACGGTAGTGCCCACCGCCGCCAGCAAGCCGAAGGCCAGTGCCACCGGCGTGCCCCACATCAGCGCGACTTGCAGGTCGCGGCGTTGGTGGTCGGTACCGGCGATGCCATGCACTCGGCCATAGAGCACCAGGTTGGTCTCGAGATCCGCCTTTTCATCGAACACCACCGCGTCCAACGTCAGTGTGTAGCGACCCGGCTGGACTCGGGGTGCCTGCTGCGTGTCGGGCTCGGCCAGCAACCCCACGTGGGGCACCATGCCTCCCAGCCGGCGCTCGAGTGCACGGTTCTGGGAAATCGAAATCCGTTCGCGGCGACCGATGCGATGCCCGCCCAGCGAGATCTCGCGACCGTCGGGCGTCTCCCACACCAATCGCGCGAAAGGCGTTTGCTCGTGTCCCTCGGCACGCAGGAACAGGTTGATCTCGCTGGGGAAGCCTTCGTGCTCGTATTCGAAGGTCAAGGGAATCCGCAGGCGTCGACCGCCTTCGAAGGCACGCTCCTCGATGTCTGCGCCGGCACTGGACACACTGATGGTCATGGGCTGCCGACCACCGAGCAGGCGGTCGGCCCATACCGGCCCGGCGTTGGCCGGGGTCATCCGCCAGTGCTCGCCGCCACGCCACAACTCCAGCGCCTGGGAATAGGGGATGGCAACAACGGTATAAATAGACAGCCCTACCAACAGGGCGATGATCGCCATGCCCAGGATTGCCGAGGGATAGCGGCGCAGTTCGCGCAAACCATCGAGCCAGCCCGTCATCGCTCGCCCCCCTCGATCCGGATGCGCGGATCCAGTAGCGCATAGAGGATGTCCAGCAGGAACACCGTCATCGCCAGCAGGTAAGCGAAGATCACCACCGAGCCGATGATCACAGGGGTGTCGCGGTGGCCAATGGCCTGGAACAGCAACGACCCCAGCCCCGGCCAGTTGAATACCTGCTCGAGGATGATCGCGCCACTCCATAGCCCGACCAGCATCAGCAGGAAACTGGTGATGATCGGTGCCAGGGTCGGGCGCAGGATGTAACGCCGCTCGATGAGGTTCGAAGGCAGTCCCTTGGCCCGAGCCATTTCCACGTAGTCCTCGCTGGAATGGATCAGGAAGAAGGTGCGCCAGGAGTAGATGGAAACGAACAGTTGCGACACGAACATGGCGGTGAGCGGCAGCAGCATGTGACGCAGCACGCTCGCCGCATAGGCCCAGATCCCCTCGGGCGGCGGCGCCGCTACCATGCCACTGGCGGGCAGCACCGGCATGACGAAAGCGAACAGCAGGATCAGGAAGATGCCGTAGAACCACCCTGGTGCCGCCGAACTCGGCGCCAGGGCAATCACGCAGCGATCCAGCAAGCTGCCGTAGCGTCTCGATAGCGACAACGCGCTGAATACCGAAACGAAGAACACCAGCAGATTGGCGGTACCGAACAGCAGCAGGGTCGCCGGCAGACGCTCGACGATGATGTCGTAGACCTGGCGCGAGCCACGGTCGCTGTGCATCTGCTCGGCGCGCCCCAGGTTGAGGCTGATGGCCTGCTGGAGATAGTCGACGCTACGCAGGATGAAGGGCTCGTCCAGGCGCAACCGCTCCACCTCAAGTGCCACGCGACGCTGGATCAGTTGGTTGCGCTCCTCGGAGCTCATGCCCTGGAAGTCCGGATTGGCTCGCACCGATTCGGCAGCCTCGCTGCGGATCTGCACCATGCGCAGCTCGTCGACCTGCCCCCCCATGTTGGCAATGACGATGGTCAGGTAGACCCCGACCAGCACGGTAACGAAAAGCGCCAGCAGACGCTTGACGGTATAGATCGACAGGCGCCGCAGATCACGCATGAGACCACGCCCGGCGGGGGAACGAGTCGCTGTTTCCCGGCTCATGGCGAGTTCCTCCAACCACCTTCCGGGACCGTGGCGAAGACGTGCGAGGCGAACGATGGCAGTGCCACCCGCCGACTGGTGACGGCCAGTTCCAGACTGTTGGCGCCATGCCCCAGTTTCGCAACCGTTTCGGGTGGCAGCGAGACTTGCCAGTGGCCGTTACCGAGTGCCTTGGCGTTGCCCTTCCTGGCCAGTTCGCCACGCCCATCGAACAACAGGAACTGTGCCTGCTCGATCGCTTTGCGGGCATAGGGTTCGCCTTCGAAGGTGATCGCCAGCGAGAACGTCGCGCCCTCCCCGCTTTCCACGACCATCGGCCCGTCGAGATCCAGTTCCGGAATCTCCGGCTCGGTAAAGCGCAGCCACTTGTCGGCCGGGTCGGGAAAGTCCTCGTAGCGGCGCAGTACGACGCTACCCGCTACCGGATGCACCGAGTGCAGATAGAAGGGGCCATCTCCCACCCAGAAATGGTTTCGCTGCCGATGCCAGTCGGACAGGGCACGATAGCGCTCAGTGGCCTCACCCTCACGTATCAGTTCCTTCAGCACTGCCGGATAGGGGACGAAGCCCTGCTCGCGCGCCCGCTGCAAATGACGCTCCAGTACCGGGATGCTGGGCCCTGCCACCAGACTCATCCAATCCACGCGCTGGCGATCGGCCTTGTTCGAGGAGAACGCCAGTTCGCCATTGCGCTCGGCCAGGATCCCCAGGCTCAGCACATGCCATGGGGTAGTGTTCGGAGCCCAGGCGGCGACGATGGTTTCCGCATCGGGATAGATCTGGTCGCTGTAAATCTCGATCACCAGCGGCTCGGTGGATGCGATATGCCAGCCACGGAAATGCCGCTGGAACGCCTCGAATACGGGGAGGTGTGCCACGTCATGCAGCCGACTGTCCGGATCGGCACGGGCAAAGGTCAGAATCCACGGCAACACAACATCGGCCAGCGAGACCCGCGACCCGTCGTGCCAGCGGCGCTCGAGATATCCCTCCTCGTAACGAATCCGCACACAGATGCGTGCCGTGATGCCATCCTCGTGCTTCTCGCCCACCGTCACGAAACGTCCGGCTTTGGCGTCCCAGTCGATCCAGGCCTCGTCGGGCACCTTGATCTCGGCGGCGGTCTTCACGCTGAGCCAGTCCAGCGTGCGAGTGACCGGGACATCCTTTTGCACCACCACCTCCGCACTCGCGATCCGTTGTGGCCAATACAAGCCAGTGAAGGGGTCGGGAATCAGGGACGGATCCTGCAGCGAGCGGATGATCATCTGATCGAAGATCCAATTGCTGCCCGCGATCGGATTCCAAGGCTCGGTCAGTAGGTCGGGCGAGCCGAACACCATCTCCCCGCCGACACGGTCCTTGAAGCGCACGGTATAGGGCCACAGTATCGAACCGGACAAGCCACCCGCCAGGTCGGTGGCGACTTGCACGTTGCTCGAACGCGCCGAAACATTGAGCTGGTCCACCAGCCAGATGCGCACCGAATTCTCCATCGCAAGCGCCAGGGCGTGTGCCATCATGTCCTGGCGCTCTTCCCTGCTCTGGTAGTCGCGCCGTTGCAGGCGTTCGGCGAGCTCGTCGAATTCCGGCGTCGGGTCGTAGGCTTGCCACAGCGGTTCTGCACGGCCGCGTGGGGTGTAGAAATCGCTGAAATTCTGTGCCTGATCGCGCTGGATGGCAGCGGCAATCCAGCCACCGGTGTAGATATGCCAGCGCCCGGCCTTGGGGTCGCCGCCAATCCAGATCCGCGAGGCCTCCTCCGCCGTGCGGTAATGCCGCTCGACGGTGAAGCCGACGTCTTCCATCAGATTGGCGATGTAATTGCCCACGCGGTGACGCTCGTCTTCGGTGCGGATCAGCACGATGACCCGCACCGGCTGCCCCTCGTGGTGCCAGCGGCCATTGACGAGGCGCACACCGAGCGCTTGCATCTCCCGCTGGATTACCTCCCTTGCCCTTTGCGGATCATGCGCATAGCGCAGCTCCAGTTCGCGAGCCACGTCGGCCAGGCGGGCATAGTCCGGAAAGGCGGTATTCAGTGGCAGGAAGCGTGGCACGGCCAGGCCGCCGTAGATTTCCTCGGCAATGTAGTTACGATCGACCAGCCAATTGAGTGCCTCGCGTATCTCCGGCACATGGAAGGGATTGAGCTCACCGTTGGCAAAGGTAGGGCCAACGGGGTTGAGGGTAAGCTCGGCATTGGTGCCATAGGAAATGTCATACGCCGTGGCCAACGAGTCGCGTATCCGTTGGAATACGGTGGTACTGGTGATCCCCTGGGTGAAGACATGGTGTGAGCCCGCCTCGATCAACCCGGTCACCTGGCCCACATCCGACTCCTGGGTGAACACGACCTGATCCACCAGCGCGCCACGCCGGTTGGCGATCTCCGCTGCATCCCCCTGTTCACTCGACACTGCCGACCGTGGCGGTGAATCCGAGGGTCCGGGACGCACGACAACGACGAGTACCACGGCGAACAGCAATGCCGCGACCGCAAGCAAGCTTCTTCTCATGGCGTCTCCCTTTCCTACACAGTAGGAGATGGAGACGGAAGAAGGAAAATGCCCCGAGGGGTCACCCGCGATTCATACGTGCCAGCCAGTGCCCGGCGATGGTGAAGGCCAGTACATAACAGAGCGCACCCGCCGCTAGGGTCGTGCTCTGGCCGAAGTGAACGGAAAGCAGCGGCGCCAGCGAAGCCCCCAGCACCGAGGCGAAGCCATTGATGCCCCAGGCCCACGGTATCCAGCGGTCCTCGCCGGCGAGCTGACGCAACGCCCAGGGGAAGGGGCGGCCCATGGCCCAGGCCAAGGGCAGCAGCAGCACGATCAGCAGCATGGCACGCAGGAGAAAGTCGGGAGCGCTGAGATCGCGAACGGCCAGGAATGGCACCAGCGCCAGCGCCAGGCCAATGGCCACGGCGGCGTAGATCCGCACCACACTGGTACGGCTGGCGCTTTCCGGGGTCATGGCGCTGCCGATGCCGGAGCCGACCAGGAAGGTGGCGAAGACCAACGCCGCGGCAAGCACCGGCTCGCCGAGGTACAGGATCAGGCGCTGGAAGAACGCCAGTTCCACGACGATGTAGCCCAGGCCGAGCGCGGTGAAATAACCGGCAACCGACAGCCGGCTGAAGGGCCGACCGATCGGTGGCAACCGCCCCAGCGGCAACAGGATCAACAGGAACGCCAGCACGGCGACGACGACAGTCGTCACCACCGACAGGATCAGCGTCCAGTCGAGATAGCTCCAGCCACGCCCACCCAGCTCGCGGACGAGTCCCGGTGCCTCTCTCCAGGCCAGGGAGCGCCACGGATAGGGGCTGTCTAGCTCGGCTGGAGCCGCATGGAATAGACTCGCCTCTTGCGGTAACGGTCGCTGTTCGAACAACGCTCGCGCAACGTCATGAAAGACAGGCGACTCCAGCCGGTGATAGCGATTGGTCTGCTCACGTGTCAGCCCCGGAAGCCAGGCGGTGTCGAATCGCCACTGCTCGGCGAATTCCCGCAGCGCACTAAGATCCGCCTCCCCCAGTGGCGTTGGCGAGGCCAGGATTAGCAGCGCCTGCAAGCCACGCAGCACGGCCACCCGTTCTCCCGGCTCCGCCGCGCCATGCTGACGCAAGGCCCGATCCAGTGTGGCCATCGCGCGAGGATAGTAACGAGGCGGATAGTCGAGTGACAGCGGAATGGCGAGCAGGCCGTCGGAGGCCAGCCGTGCCAGGGCCAGCTCCAGGCCAGCCACCGTGAGTGCATAGTCCTCGGAAGCGGCGTCGCCCTCCTCCCAAGCCATGTCGAAGACGATGATCGAATAAGGAACGTCGGTAGCGCGGATCAAGTGACGCCAGATGCCATCCTCGACCAGTGTCACGCCAGCCTCGCTCGCTCCTCGCGACCGGGCGATATCGAGGATCCTGCCATCGGGCTCGACCCAGGTGGTCTCCCGACCTTGGGCTGCAATAGGGGTCTGCCAGGCGCCACTGCCCATTACCAGCACCCGGCCGGAGGGGCGCAGTTGCATGGGCAAGCCGGCCAGCGAGGCACGCATGTGATCCGCCTCGGCCGGCCACCTTCGCGCCACGGGCACCACCCGGTCGCTGCCGATTACCACCGCATCCACCGATGGCACGTTCTCGGTCCAGCCCAGGCTCAACCCCGGCGCGAAACGCAGGCTATCGGCACGGAACAGCGCAAGCCGGCCCAGCAGACCGGGACGGACCGCCAGCGTCTCGACACCGGGCAACTGGCGGATCTCGGCCAGCGCCTTGAAGTCCGATACGGCTGGTTCGGGTGGGCGAATGGCGGCGGCCAGGGCCAGCAGCATACCCAAGGCGCATAGAGCACCCGCACCCCGTCGCTCATGAGCGAGCCCCAGTACGCTTCCCAAGGCGAACAACAGCACGGCGACCACTGCCAGGGCCGTCGTCACTGGCACGATCACCAGCAGTAGCGCAGCCCCCAGGCTGCCCACTCCGCTGCCGAGCAGATTGGCCGCGTACAGGGACCGAGTACGACCAGGCCAACGCAAGAAGACTTGGCCAATCGCCAGGCCGGTCCCGTAGAAGGGCACGAAGGCAACGAAGTCCACCAGCAGCAGGCGCGCAAGCTCACCCAGATCCCAGCCAGCGAACACCGGGCGCAGCGCGACCCGTGACTGCAGCACGATCAGCAGCAGGAAACCGGCACCGGTGATCCCCAAACCGCTAAGGAACCAGCCGTCGCCGCGGCTGAAACGGTAGCGGCCGGCCAGTGCCAGGGTGGTACCCGCCGCCCCCAGGCCCAGCAACGCCAGCGAAATGGCCAACCCGGCGAAGTGATACCAGTGGCTGAACTCAAACAGTCGCAGCAGCAGGACTTCCAGGGCCAGCAGAGCGGCGGAGACGCCAGCCACGGCCACTAGATCGAGTCGGCCCGGAACTTCTCTCGTCGCCATCAGTGGCCACCGGTAAGCGGTACGAAGCGCACCGAGGCCAGGTTGCGGGTGCCTACCTCGCCATTGGCGTCCTTCTCCACCAGCAGCAGGTTCTGGATCCAGCCACTGCGCCCCACCGGAATCACCATGCGCCCACCCGGGCGAAGCTGGGCCACCAGCGACGGTGGCGTGTGCGACGCCGCGGCCGTGACGATGATGGCATCGAACGGCGCGCGCGCCTCGTGGCCGTAATAGCCGTCGCCGTGCAGCACGGTGATATTGTGATAGCCCATCCGTTCGAGGCGCTCGGCGGCGCTTTCGGCCAGGTCGCGGATGATTTCGATGGTCACCACCTCGTCGACGATCTCGGCAAGGATCGCCGCCTGGTAACCGGAGCCCGTGCCCACCTCCAGCACGCGGTCATCGGCTTCCAGTGCCAGCCGCTCGGTCATGTAGGCAACGATGTAGGGTTGGGAAATCGTCTGGCCGTAACCGATGGGCTGTGGCGCATCCCGATAGGCGCGCCGCGCCGATACCAGCGGCGCGAAACGGTGGCGCGGCACCCGGCGCATGACCTCGAGCACCATCGCATCACTCACTCCCCTGGATTCGATCTGGTCGCTCACCATCGCCGCCCGGAGTTCGGCGTATTCATCGTCGTCAAAGACCGGACGCTGGGGCTCCCCTCCCGCCTGGGAGGCCTCCAGCAACACCGTGACATCCTGCGCGGCGGCCGGTGCACAGGCAACCATGGCCGCCAGCAACGCGGCGCGAATCCAGCCGGCCTGTGGATGTGCCTGGACCATTTCCGGCTCCTCTAAGGACTCCGGAATTCAAAGGATAGGCCAGCTTCCAAGTGACGTGCGAAACCCGAGTTTCGGGCCTGCGTCAATCGTCGTACTGCGGATCCCAGCTTTGTGCCAGGCGTTCGGCCTGTTCTTCCCGGGCATCGTCGATGACTGACATCAGATCATCGATATCGACGCTGGTCGTATCGTGTTCGAAACAACCAGTGAGCGGGCTGTCCGGGCGCAATTCGCCGGCTTCGAACAACGCCCAAATCTCCTTGCCGTAATCGGTAATCAACAGTTCCGGAGCGAAGCGGCCGAAATAAGCACGCATGTTGTCGACATCACGCTCCAACATCATGGCAGCGTTGTTGTTACCGGCCGCATCCACTGCCTGGGGCAGATCGATGATCACCGGCCCTTGTCGGTCGACCAACACGTTGAACTCGGAAAGATCGCCATGTACCAGGCCAGCGCATAGCATGCGCACGACATCGGCCATCACTTGGGCGTGGTAATCGCGGGCCTGCTCCGCGCTCAGGGTGACATCATCCAGCCGGGGGGCGGCATAACCCTCGTCGTCGGCTACCAGCTCCATCAGCAGCACGCCATCGACGAAGCCGTATGGCTGGGGCACACGCACGCCGGCCGACGCCAACCGATACAGCGCCTCGACCTCAGCGTTCAACCAAGCTTGTTCCTGCTCTTTCTGGCCGTAGCGAGTCTTCTTCGACATCGCTCGGGCACGGCGGCTGTTGCGCACTTTGCGGCCTTCCTGGTACTGCACCGCCTGCTTGAAGCTGCGTTGCTTGGCTTCCTTGAAGACCTTGGCGCAGCGCAAGTGCTCTCCGCAGCGCACCACATACACCTGCGCTTCCTTACCACTCATCAACTGGGTAGTGACCTCATCGATCATGCCGTCGTCGACCAGCGGTTGTAATCTCTTGGGTACTTTCATGGTTCTTGGTAATCAGCCCTCTCTAGACACGAGCAATGTGCAAACCTTTTTCAGATGACCCGACGAGCACGGAACGAGCGTCCCTTTAGCTTCCCCTCGCTCAGCTTCCGCAGCGCTGCCTTGGCTACGTCACGGTGGACAGCAACATAGGCACTACGCTCCTGGACCTTGATCTTGCCCACCTGGTCACCGTTGATCCCACCTTCTCCCGTCAGCGCGCCGAGGATATCGCCGGGGCGCAGCTTGTGTTTCTTGCCACCGTCGAGCTGCAACGTCGCCATGCAGGGTGAGAAAGGAGCCTGTTCGCGTCCCCGACCGGTCGGCAGCGGCTCCGCCTCGAGTTCCTGACCGAGAAACTCGGCGAGCCGTGCCAGCCGATAGGCTTCCTTCTCGGAGAGAAGGGTATAGGCCACACCCGTGCTGCCAGCCCGGCCAGTACGCCCGACACGGTGTACATGCACCTCGAGATCACGCGCGATCTGATAGTTGAACACCGCGTCGAGCGCCTCGATATCCAGACCGCGCGCCGCTACGTCGGTAGCCACCAGGATCGAAGCGCTCTTGTTGGCGAACACTTCCAAGGTCCGGTCGCGGTCGCGCTGCTCGAGGTCGCCATGCAGTGCCAACGCACTAAAGCCATGCTCGCACAAGGCATCGGCAACCTCTTGCGTCTCACGCTTGGTGTTGCAGAACACTACGCTGGATTCGGGGCGGTGGGTGAGCAATAACCGATGCAGCGCCTCGAACCGTGCAGGCTCGTCCACTACGCGGTGGAAGTGCTGACGAATGCTGGAACTGTCGTGGGTCGAGGCGACCTCCACCATCACCGGCTCGTGCATCATTCGCTCGGCGATCAGGCGAATACCTTCGGCCCCAGCTCCTTGCAGGCCAGTGGCACTGAACAACAAGGTCTGACGAGTGGCCGGTGTCTTGCCGATAATGACCTCTAGCGCAGTTTGGAACCCCATATCGAGCATGCGGTCGGCCTCATCCAGCACCAGGGTGTCGAGCTTGGCCAGGCTCAGAGAGCCCTTGCGCAGATGCTCCTCCACCCGGCCCGGTGTGCCGACAATGACATGCGCTCCATGCGCCAGCGAGCCGAGCTGAGGGCCGAAGGGCGCGCCACCACACAGCGTCAGCACTTTGACGTTGGCCAGGGTTCGCGCCAGCCGCCGCAACTCCCCTGCCACCTGCCCCGCCAGTTCGCGGGTCGGACACAGCACCAGCGCCTGCACATGGAAACGTGCCACCTCGAGCCGCGACAGCAGGCCGAGGCCGAAGGCCGCCGTCTTGCCCGAACCGGTTTTGGCTTGGGCGATGACATCCCGACCCGCCAGCATTGCGGGCAAGCTCTCGGCCTGGATCGGGGTCATGGCGTGATAGCCAAGCGATTCCAGATTGGTCAGTAACGCCGGTGCCAATGGCAGGGAGGCAAAAGAGGAATCGGGCACGGTGGTGTCCCTGTGATGAAGGTAGTGGCAGTGCGGCGAACGGGCTAAATATGGGCCAAGACAGGCACCTGAGAACGGAGGCCGATCGAGACGGATGAAAGGCGAGCAGAATAACAGAGACGGGCCGGTATTGCCCGCCCCACGGACATGCTTCCCGGCAAATAACCCTGTTCCCGATTTCGGATGTTGAGTAAGATTTGCCCTTTCGATGGTGACTTAACGGGACAACGAGATGGGCAGGGCCTTCCAGAACCGCAAGGAATCCATGGCCAAGACGGCCGCCGCCAAGACCAAGGTCTACAGCAAGTACGGCCGCGAGATATACGTATGCGCCAAGTCGGGCGGTGTCGACCCGTCCGGCAACCTGGCTCTGCGCGGGCTGATCGACCGCGCCAAGAAGGATCAAGTGCCCTCGCACGTGATCGAAAAGGCCCTGGATAAGGCCAAGGGCGGTGGCGGCGAGGACTTCTCCCCGACACGCTACGAAGGCTTCGGCCCGGGCAACTGCATGGTGATCGTCGACTGCCTGACCGACAATCCCAACCGCACCTTCGGCGACGTGCGCGCCTGCTTCACCAAGACCAAGAGCAAGATCGGCACGCCGGGCAGTGTCAGCCACATGTTCGACCACTGCGCGATCCTGGCCTTCGAGGGTGAAGACGAGGACGCCACCCTCGAGGCACTGATGGAAGCCGATGTCGACGTGACCGATATCGAGAACGAAGACGGTAGACTTACCGTATTCGCGCCTCACACCGAATACGCCAAGGCCAAGCAGGCGCTAACCGACGCCTTCGGCGAAATCGACTTCGAGGTCGACGAGATCCAGTTCGTGCCGCAGACCACCACGCCGATAGAAGGCGACGACGTGGCATTGTTCGAGAAATTCCTCGACCTGCTCAACGATCTGGACGACGTACAGAACGTCTACCACAACGCCGAGCTGGAAAGCTGACCGATACATTCGCGGTCCATGCCAACAGCAGGGAAGCATGAAGAAGGGGGGCATCATGCCCCCCTTCGTCGTTCATAGCGCGATTGTCATCAAGCGGTTTTCTTGCCGCCGTGGCGGTGCATCTCGATCAAAGACCAGATGGCATCAACGCCTACCAGCAGGCCCATGACAACGCTGTTCCACATCGCCTCGGTGACGCCGGCATAGCCCAGCAAGAAGGGCGCGACGATCAGCCATACGCCCAGGGCCAGTAGGATCCATTCTTCCCATACCTGGGTCTTCCTGAGCACGGCAATGGAGAACACCACCACCGCCACACCGACAAGCACCGGGTTCCACATGAGTGCACCGGCGCCCGCCTCGGCATGACCGAAGACGAAAGGCGATATCACCAACCAGGCGCCGAACAGCAACATCAACCAATCACGCCAATGTGCTTTTAGCTGCAGGGATTGCATTTCACCTACCTCCCAACCGGATTCCGGTTGATCCGACCAAGCACCATCTTGGCAGCTTCTTTGACAGCAATATGGTCGATTTTGTGCATTTCAATGGCCATTTACCCCGTGCCATGGCCATTATTGCGATTCCCTGGGCAATCCGGCCACGTCCGTCAGGAAAGCGTCGATGCCTTCCAGATAGAGCGGTTCGCTTTCCAGAAAGCCGGTGTCGTGACTACCGCCGATCACCAGCATCTCCTTGGGCTCGCGAGCCGCTTCGAAGACGGCCTCGCCCTCGGAAAACGGGATGATGTCGTCTTCACGACTGTGGATCACCAATACCGGTACCACAATTTCTGTGACATAGCTGGCGATGTCGTAGTCGAAGCAAGCCAGCCAGCGGGCCGGCAAGAAGGGGTAAAGCCGCTGGGCCAGCTCGGGTACCGAACGAAACGGCGACTCCAAAACCAGCGCCGCGGGGGTCACCTCCCTGCCTAGTTCCGCCGCCACCGCCGCTCCCAGGGAACGCCCGAAGAGCACGATCTCACCGGCGGCAATGCCACGCTCCTCGCTCAACCAGCGCCAGGCAGCGCGGGCATCCAGTGCCGTGCCCGTTTCCGAGGGACTGCCCTCGCTCTTGCCGTAGCCTCGATAGTCGACGATCAACACCGACAGCCCCAGTCGGTGGAACTGCTCTATGGATGCCAGGCGATGGGAGATATTGCCGGCGTTGCCGTGAAAGAACAGCAAGCTGCCGCGCGTGTTCTCCGCCGGCACCCACCAGGCGTCCAGAGTCAGGCCATCGCTGGTTTTCAGCCGCACCGACTCCCACGCCATGCCTCTATCCGCCGGTGTGGCGATGTGCTCGCGCGCGTAGGGCAGGTAGAGCAAGCGATCCTGAAACGCCCAAACCAGCGCCACCACCAGCGCATAGGCCACGGCCAGCCAGGGTAGACGCAGCATACGACCCGCTCACTCTCGATACGGCTCATCGGTGCGCGGTGCGTGCGGCGCCTGCTCGTCCAGGGACTGCCGATAGCGAACGCACCCCCTGATGAATTCCGGCCATTCGGGCACCACTGGGATCGGATCACTGGTTTCCGGCAGCAGCCCCCATAGGTCGGGGTGATGCCAACACAGCTCGTGCCCAGAACAATCCCGATGCCGACGAATCCCCTCGCGCAACGCCTTCACTTCCGAGATGAGTTCTTCGCGTGTCATGTTTTCCAGGTCATCGTCCATCTCCGTCCTCCTCCCGCACCGACAATGAAAGATCGGCCATATTCAAGATTCAGACTAGCGCACCGGCGTTACGCCATTGGCGGCACGGCATACCAGGCACCGTTTGAATTTCATCACTGGACAGCGCTTCGGAGTCAACGGCGGACGAGTGTTCTAAAGGCTGACACGAACTCTCGCAGTACCGTCAGTAGCCGTTCGAGCCGATGATTCAATAGGCTGACAGATGCCGTCGTGCACGACGATACTGGCCGGGTGTTCCAGATTGCCAGCGTGCCCAGGTTCGGCGCAGGCTACGTTCGGCCTGAAAGCCGCAACGCTCGGCGATTTCCGCCAAGCTGAACCGGGTTTGTTCCAGCAGTTGCCGGGCCAGTTCCAGGCGGGCCTGCTGAAGATAGTCCTGCAAGGAAATGCCGGTGGCCTGCTGGAACAAACGACGCAGGTGCCGTTCGCTCAGATGCACGCGCTTGGCCAGTTCCGCCTGAGTCCAGCCATGGCCGGGCTGGGCCATGATCAGGTCCTGTACTGCATGAACGCGACTTTGCAGATGGTTGCGATGGTCCAGCCAGAAGCTGAGTTGGGCTTCGTGCCCGGACCGGCGCTGGTAGAGCACCAGTTCGCGCGCGATGGCTACGGCTGTTTCCTGCCCCCAATGGTCCACCACCAACTGCAGGCAGAGATCTAGACCGGTGGTGATGCCGGCGCTGGTCCACAAGTCGCCATCACGCACGAAGATGCAATCGTCCTGGACCAGCGCCTTGGGTGCCAAGCGTCGCAATGTATCCGTCAGGTCGTGATGGGTGGTGCAGCGGCGACCGTCCAGCAGACCGGCGCGAGCGGCTAGCAGGGTACCGGAACAAATGCCGGCCACCAGTTCATACTGATTGCTCATCCTGCGCAGCCATTGCTCCACCGCCCGGTACTCCAGCGCATCGGGATCGGTACGGCGCGAACTGGTGCCGATGAGCATCAGCCAAGCGCCTCCTTCCAGGCTGTCCGGCAACGGTTCGAGACGACTCAGATGCAATCCCTGATGGGCCCGCAATTCCGTGGTGGGTGCGATATAACGCAACCGGACACAATCCGCCAACGCTCGATGAGCAAAGATCTGGGCCGGTGCGGCCAGGTCCAGCAAATGGACCTCGGGCAGCACCAGCAGATAGAGGTCACGCGGCCGATTCATAGTCCTCCACGAAGCGTATCCGAGCGAAGCGGCCGTTCAGCACCAGGGCCGTATGGGATCGAATGGAGGACGTTGGAACGATCTCGCCTGTCAGCGGGTGTTGCATCGGGAACGTCAGCGTCGCATCCAATACGAAATCCACGTCATAGCCCAAGTCGGAAGCCACCCGAGTGGTGGTTTCACAGCATTGCTCGGTGCGAATGCCGCTGATCACCAACCGGGTGATGCCCTGCTTTTCCAGCCAATCCTGCAGACTGCTGTCGGTCAGGGCATTGTGCACATGCTTGTTGAACACCGGATCATCCGCCGCACGCTCGACAAAGTTCATTACCCGGACATATCCGGACATAGGGGAAAACACACCTTCCGCCTCGTTGTGCAGGATAAAGACCACCGGCCAGCCCCGCTGGCGAGCCTGCCGGATCAACCGGTTCTGCCGTTCGGCATAGTCAGCGAACTCGCTCTCGTCCCAATAATCCCTGTGCTTAAAGGATTCCTGCACATCGATGACCAACAATGCCGTTTTGCTCATGAGCGTTCCCCTCGGATCGTGATGGTTTGGAAGGGACACTGTAGAGGGAACGGGTATATCGGATAATGCCGGGGCCGGTCTAAAAACGGACCGATTAGGCCATTTTTAAGGCTCAGACGAACTCTCGCAGCACCGTCAGTAACCGTTCGGCATCGCTGGTGTCGTTGTAGACATGCGGTGCGATACGCAGGGCATCGCCGCGCACGCTGACGAAAACCTGCTCCTCCTCGAGGCGCTTGGACAGTGTCTCGGGGATGCTGCCACCCGGTAGGCGTACGCCGAGCATATGGCCGACGCGATGGTCGGCCGGGATCACCGTACAGCCCATCGCCAATGCCTCACTGGCGATGATCGAGGGAATTGGCGCCAAACGACTGGCTGGCATCGACGACTAGAGCAGCACCGACGCTGCGGGCACGCTCGCCCACCCGTACGAGGTCGACGAACGCACCGTCGGTCCAGGGGCAGTAGTGGCGGCAGAGACGCCGCACGAGAGTTTAAGCTTAGTCCACCCCCTACGACTCGCTGTACTTCCGGCGGCTGCCGCGTACCCGCTCCGCCGGGTAGCGCTGTTCGTTCCTGGCGATCTTGTCTTCGACCGCCTGCAGCAGATCGATTCCGAGCTTTTCGCTGAGCATCAGCAGGTAGATCTGCACGTCGGCGATCTCCTCGCGTATGCCGTCGAGCTCCGTTCCACACAGTTCCCTGGATTCCTGCTCCGTTAGCCACTGGAAATGCTCTGTCAGTTCGCCCACTTCGCCGGTCAGCGCCATCACGAGGTTCTTGGGCGAGTGGAACTGCCCCCAATCGCGTGCGCGAGCGAATTCGCGAAGGCGCTCCCGGATCAGCGCCAGGCGGTCAGTCGAATCGGGTTCTGCCATGGCAGCCTCCCTATTTGTCCGTCTTGTCGCAGCCCATCACGCCGCCCTTAGCCCAACCCTCGCCATCGATCTCGCTGAAGAACACCTGAACCGAATCCTCCTTCGCCCCGTAGACTTCCACGAAGGCCTCGGTAATGCGCCGCGCCAGCTCTCGCTTCTGCTCTAGCGGACGGGGAAACTGCTGAATCGTCACAATGGGCATGCTTGGCTCCTGTTGCAGAAAAGATCCTATGCTCGAATGAACTGCCGGGGGCGCTCAGGAAGCGATGAACGCCTGATACACCTCCCAGGCGTCCTCGACACCCGCTTCCAGAATGCGTTCGCCATGCTCGACGCTGGCAAGCGACGGATCCGAGCCCATGCGACCGTCCGGAAAGCGCTGGCGGAAGGTGACGGCATCGCACATGGCGCTCCCGCTGGGAGCGATGCGTGGCGACATCTCCACCTGCTTGACCGCCTCTGGCCGGGCAAACCAGGACAACGACACCTCCGTAGGCGTGGCGTGGCCGCCCTCGGCATCGCCGTACAGCGACTCGGCCAGCTCATGCACTCGCTTGCCCATGAACCAGTTGAACAGGGTGAGATTAAGCGCGCCACGCGCTTGCTCGTGACCGGCACCGTTCAAACTGCGTTCGGCATGAATCTCGGCAAAGGCGGCCTGGACGGTGGCGATGTTGCCGCCATGGCCGTTGAGGAAGAACACATGCGTGAAACCATGGCGGACCAGAGAATCGACGGTATCGCGCAACACGGCAGCCAAAGTGCTCGGGCGCAGGCTGATGGTGCCGGGAAAAGCCAGATGATGTTGCGCCATGCCCAAGCTCTGGGTCGGCCCGACCAGTACGTCATGACGCTCGCCCAATGCCCAGGCGATTGCCTCCGGGCAAATCGCATCAGTACCCACCAGCCCGTTGGGACCATGCTGCTCGGTGGAGCCAATCGGTACGATGATGCCCGTGGAGCGTTGCAGGTAGGCTTCCACCTCCTGCCAGGTGGCGTGTTGCAGGCGCATGGCGGCTCCTGTTTTCTCTGGTGGTTTTGATGGCCGGAAGGGAATGTCCCTTGAGTCCCTGTTCCTTCCAGCCGTTGAATAACGCGCCTGCGCCTCGCTGTCCACTCAGATGTTCGAGGAACCAGCGGTCGGCTTGGCTCAGGCCGTGGCAGCCTGGAACTGAGCGAGCAAAGCACATGTCGATCTTCGGTGATGAAAAGCGCGTGAATCCATTGCACCTTGGGATAGCACTTACAGTAGGCCACCGTCACGCCCGTGAGGTATTTTGATCGTGTCGAATAGAGGGACAGGTTACTTCCTTTTTCAAAATTTCACCGACAACTATAATGAATTGACCCATGCCGGACGCCACCGACGGCGACCTACAGGCCAAGCGGCAAGAATCGAGGCTTGCACCAACCGGTCAAGCCCCTTTCCCCACGCGACACCTTCCCCCGCAGCGAGCCGGCCATGGCAGGGTCACCTTGTGTCTACTTCACGGTTCACGCGCTATTGCACCGCCCGTGCCTGGCGATGCGGCGTATCATCGAGGAATAAGGCCATGAAAAAATCCGGTGTCGATGGGTTTCACACCTTGGGACTGGCATCCACACTGCTGCTGGCATTGGCAACGACTTCCACACTGGCCGCGGAGGGAAACGTCCTGGCCGGGGAGCCGGTCGCCGTCGGCAACGGCCTGGCTCGAGTAGTCGTTACTCAAGACACAGGCGGGATACCGACGTCCATCGCCGTTGCCCTGACGGGAGGCGCTCTGGAGGGTCTACCGGCGCCACAACCCGACCAGGAAGCATGGTTATACCTCTTGCCTCTACCGGAGGGTGTCTCACCGACGGGGTACGACCATGTTCTCCTGGACTGGAACCCCGCTGGGCATATTCCTGACGGCGTCTATTCGGTCCCCCACTTCGACATGCACTTCTATCTCATCAACGATGCTGAACGGCAGGCCATCACCTTCCTGGGGCCTGACCGGGAACAGCGACTCGCGCCCCCGAACGACTCACTGGTACCAGCCGGTTACGTGGTACCTCCCGAGACGGCCGTCGAGCGGATGGGTGTCCATGGCGTCGACCCCGCCGGCCCCGAATTCCAGGGCCAACCGTTCACCCATACCTTCATCTATGGTTACCATGCCGGACAGCTCATTTTCCTGGAGCCGATGGTTACTCTGGATTTCCTACGCTCACGGCCCGACACTACCATGCCGGTGAAGACGCCCGCCCTGTACAGCCTGTCCGGCTACTACCCGACCCAGTATCGCGTGGGTTTCGACCCCGTGCACGATGAATACCGGATCGAACTTCTCGGACTGCGCCACTTCAACGCAGAGCTGCAAACCGTCCAGCATTAAGGAAGCCTTGGCAACAATGGCGGATCGGTAGATGTGAGGGACACGACCGTCACTGGTCGTGTCCCGCTTTCCTCATTGCCGGAATAACGGATATCGTTGAGTGACTGACGAACGCGTTTACCGGGACAGGATCCGCCGTGATAACACTCCGACCACAACGGCTCTGGCTCGTCCGTCTCAAGAATGGCTTTCAGGCCCTGCTGATCATGGCAGGCCTGGCACTGGTGCTATCCGTGCCTGGTTATCTCCTTGCTGGCACTGGCGGAGTGATCATGTCCTTCGTGGCGGTGGCGATTGCAGCGCATTTCAGTAGCTGGGTGCCGGCGCGAATCATTCTGGCCAACGCCGGCGCTGGGCTGCTGCGTCGGCACCACGCCCCGGAACTCTATGGGGTACTCGATATCCTCTATCAACGTGCCGGTCTGGAAATCGAACCACAGCTTTACTATTCCCCATCACGCGACCTCAATGCCTTTGCCGTCGGCGACCGGCGTGACGGCGGCATTGCCATTACCGCTGGCCTGCTCAGGACGCTTGATCTTCGCCAACTGGCTGCCGTGCTGGCCCACGAAGTCAACCATTTGCAACATGGGGACACGCGGGTCATGTCGATGGCGGCCGCCATGACCCGGCTCACTTTCTGGCTAGCGACAGTCGTACAAATATCCCTGCTTCTGCTGCTGCCGCTGATCATGACGGGCGAAGGGGAGCTACCCTGGTTACCGCTGTTGCTGGTAGCGCTTTCCCCGACCCTCAGCACCCTGCTCCAGCTCGCGCTTTCGCGTAACCGCGAATACACCGCCGACCTGGAAGCTGCAGCCATTACCGGTGACCCTTATGGCCTGGCATCCGCCCTGGATGTGCTGGAACGCCACAACGGCAGTTGGCTGACGACACTGTTTGGCCGGCAGCCCCCGGCATGGATCCAATGGCTGCACACTCACCCACCGACCCACAAGCGCATCCGCCGGCTACACGACATCGGCGGACTGCCACGTCACTCCGACAGCCGCCCAAGCATCCGGCTCCCCGAGGTCGACCGCCCGCTGATTATCCAGCGTCCCGGCCCGGCGGGTGGCCGCTACTGGATTCTTCGCCGACGCTGACATTAGCCGCCGTAAGAACGCGTAGCGATTGCAAGTCTATCCAGGCGGCTGAAATCTAGTATGATCAACTTGCAACATCCTCAAATATGGAGCAGCAAACACGATCGATCATTCTTTCCAAGCCAGCACGGGAGGTTCTCATGAAGGTATACAGACCTGAATGGCAGTGCACGTTTAGCGTAAACGAAGGCGCGGAAGAATCAGCCAACTGGAAAGAACGTCTCGCTTGGCGTATTCGGGAATTCGCAGACAAGCTGGACGGTAGTGGAAGAACGATCAAGATTGACTGCAACGTCACCCCCCAAGTCAGCCGCCAGGATGTCGATACCTGCCTGGGGAAAGGCTTTGAGGTGACCCAGGGCCTACTCACTCAGCTCGCCCACCAAGCCGCCTGCGAAGACGTCATGCGTCACGCCAAGGCAGATCTTTTCGAGGAAGATTATCAGTATTGGGGGCCTGATTTACTTAGGTAAAGAGTAGATCAACAACAGATCCGCAGTTACCGCACCCCATTCAGCCTCAGGCCGAATGGGGTGTTTTCATTCAGGCGTTGGGGGCAATTCAACCCACGGCGCGAACCCAGTGTGCCCGGCCGGATGCCTTCGCCCGATAGAGCGCTTCATCCGCTCGGAGGTAGGCATGCTTCGCGGTGATATTGCTACCGCCATCCAGCAGGTTGAGCCCTGCGGAAACGGTGATGGTGTCATGCGGGCCGTCAGGTGCCGGTTCACCGAGTGCCTCGATGGCCGCCAATAGACAGTCCGCCATGACGGTAGCCTGTTCTGCGTCATCGGTACGGAATACCACGCCGAATTCTTCGCCGCCAAGCCGAAACACGATGTCCTCGCGCCGGCTGAACACCATCCGGGTTGCATCGGCAATACGCTTGAGCAGTTCATCGCCCTGGGGATGGCCGAAACAGTCGTTGTAGGCCTTGAAGCGATCGATATCGAACAGCAGGAGCGCAAGCTGGCGCTCATTGCAATCGCGACGCGACAACTCGCGCTCGAGCACTTCGATGAACGTGCGGCGGTTGTACAACCCGGTCAGTGGATCGTGGCAGGCCAGTTCCGAAAGCTGCGTACTCACTTCACGCAGCCGTGTCATCACCCGCTTGCGATGGTGGACATAAAGCGCCATCACGACGGCCTGGAAGCACATACCGACGCTGGCCGTCAGCGCACCATCGAAAGCCATGGTCCGATCGCGCAGTTCCGGGCCAAAGCCTGAGAAGATGGTGACGTTGATGCCAACGATCATCAATAGCGTGCCCACGCAGCCCCGGCGCACGTCATCGAGCAGCAGGAACGCCATGGCGGGATAGATGAGCGGCAACGTCATCGCCAGCGGATTGTTGGCCCTGACAATGGCCAGTCCCAGCAGGAAAGCGAACAGAAACGCATGGGCGACGTGCGCGACCACGGCCACCGAAGCGCCCATGCGCAGGCTGGAAAGCACACCGACGGCGACCGCCACTCCCATCGCATCGATCACTATTCGCCCGAGGGAACTTTCCACCACACCCAGCAAATTGAGACAAAGGAACAGCCCCCAAACGATGAAGGCCGCGGCCTCCATCAGATTCAGGAGAGTGATGCGAAGATAATCCGGCTGGTCCTCCCAGGTACGGCCACCGGAGGTGAGGAAGTCGCGCGAAAGCCGCTGCCAGCCCCCGGCACGTGGCACCAGGTCGCTGGGCTCCTCCGTGATGCTCGCCTTCGTGATCAGCTCCCCTTTCATGCCCATGCAATGCTCCGCGTCCGAGGATAGGGCACGGTAGTCGGGGGAGCCCGTGCAGCTTCTCATCCCCCTTTTATGGTTATCGTCAGCCGTCTCCGCGACCTCTTGTTATCAGTTAAGCGAGCTTTGTAACATTTTGCAACAAAGAGATTCATCAAGGGTCATTCGAGTTCGACCGCAGTCCCGCTGACCACGATACCACCACTTTTCGGCACCTCTACCTCAAGCCGGCTCGGCCGGCCCATTGCCTCGCCCTGGCGGATCGTTAACCGGGCGGGGGCTTCGATCAGCCCAGCATCGCGTAGATAGCCGCCCAACGCCGCAGCCGCCGCGCCGGTGGCAGGATCTTCCACCACACCGCCCACCGGGAAGGGATCGCGGGCGTGAAACAGCGTCGCCGACTCCCGCCACACCAACTGCAGCGTGGTGAGATTCTCGCGCAACATCAGCGCCTTGAGCCGTTCGAAGTCGTAGTCCAGCCGGTCGAGCCGCGCCTGCGAATCCGCCGCCAAGACCAGATGCCAGGCGCCGGCATAGGCTTTGGCCGGCGGCAAGGCGGTATCCAGCTCGTCGGCTTGCCAGCCGAGAAGCGCCAGCACCTCCTCGACCAATGCCGGTGACGCCGACTGATATTCGGTAGGTACCGATACCAGCGAAGCCTGCCATTCGCCTTCCGCCTGGTTCACCGTTACTGGCACCTTGCCCACGGCGGTATCCAGTGCATAGGTCCCGGCTCCGCTCAAGCGTCCCAGAACCACGCCGCTGGCCACGGTGGCATGGCCGCAGAAGCTCACCTCGGCCTGGGGGCTGTAATAGCGCACGATACGCTGGGTGCCATGCAACGGCGCGATGAAAGCCGTTTCGGAATATCCCACCTCGGCGGCGATGCGCTGCATGGAGGCGACATCGGGGAGCGTATCGCCCAGCCAGACACCGGCTGGATTGCCCCCTTGAGGATCGCGAGTGAACGCGGCGAGTCGATACAACGTGCCAGTCATGGGAAACCTCCTGTATTCATGGTCGATGACTGGCATTCTGGACTTAGCTGGTGTAATGACAACGGATAGTTTCTTAGCCATAGGCTTAGCCAAGGTTAGCCATGAACCGAACGCCACTCCCTCCCCTGGCTACTCTGCGTGCGTTCGAAGCGGCAGCGCGCCTGGGCAGCTTCAGCATCGCCGCTGAGGAACTGCACGTCACCGCCGCGGCCATCAGCCATCGCATCAAGGCACTGGAAGCCAGCCTCGGGATCCGATTGTTCGACAGGATGGCCAGAGGCGTCTCGCTGACAGAGACCGGCTCACGCTACCGCGAACGCATCGCCGAGGCCTTCGCGATGATTGAAGCGGCGACCGAGGAGCTCGGCACCCCGCCCCTCGATGGACCGCTTACGGTCTCGGCTCCGCATGCCTTTATCCAGCATTTCCTGTTGCCTCGGCTGGGCCGGCTGCTGCAGCGCCATCCTGGGCTGCAACTGAGCCTGAACGGAGACGACCGGCTAGCGGACCTGCGCGGTGGAGAGGCCGACGTCGCCATCCGTTTCGGTAATGGTCACTATCCCGGCCTACGAGTCGATTACCTGTCGGGAGATGCCATCACCGTGCTGGGGCCAGCCACCTCGTCACGCAACGAAGACTGGCAAAAAGCCTGCTTCATCGAGGATAGCGGCGCTACCGCCACCGAGCCCTGGAGCCATTGGCCACCCTGGTGGCGAGAAGCCGGCCTGCACGACCCGACCACGCTACGCCGGCTGAAGGTTTCCGATAGCGGACTAGCCCTGGCCGCCTGCCGCCAGGGTACGGGGTGGTGCCTGGCTCGGCTTTCCGTAGCGCTCGACACGATCCAACAAAACCAAGTGCTGCCGCTACGTCACTGGCGTCGCACGGAGTTCAGCTACTACTTGGTCACGCTACCCGCCATGGCGGACACGCCACGGGTGGACGCCTTCCGCACCTGGGTGCAGGACGAACTGCGGGACCTGGTGCAGGCGATGGACGAGGCAACCATGACCCCATCAACGAGGAACCCGCCGTGAAGGCGGGTTCCGTGTTGATGCACCCAACGCATTGCTGATCCACCTGCTGACAGAAGTGCGGAGTGAGGTCAGTCGGTTGCGCCGGCCAGCTCATCGAATTCGCTCTTGAACGCGTCGAGGTCGTACTGCATGCCGTTCAAGACCGTGCTCCAATGCCGCACCTGCGCGGCCGCCGCCACCGCCTCGCGGATCTCGGCCTCACTCGCCCCTTGAGCCCGCGCCCCCTTGGTGTGGGCATAGGAGCAATACGCGCACGGGATCTGGGCGGCGACAGCGAGGCTGATCAACTCCCGCGTCTTGGCATCGAGCACCGCCTGTTCGTTTTCGAGGGCGCTGCGCGCCTCGAGCGCCGATTGGAGGCCGTGCTCGGGATAGGTTTCGCTGAAGAATTTCGGTGCGTCCTGGGCGACGGCGAAGCTGGACATGCCGAGGATAAGAGCGCTAGCCAATAGATACGTCTTCATCGGATGCCTCCTGATGTGCAATGGGGCGATTACCGCAACCCAAGTATAGGCCCCCAAGCAGCTCCACTGGGTCGACCTGCGTAACGCGGAATCAGGTAACCTGACGGGCAACCAGATCGCCGCGCTTCAGGAGCTGATGGCCGACCACAGCGCCACCGCCGATGCCTGGATCAGCTACGTCCCTGGCGTCGCACGGAATTCAGCTACTACTTGGTCACGCTCCTCTCCATGGCGGACACGCCACGGGTGGACGCCTTCCGCACCTGGCTCAAGGAAGAGATACAGGATCTGGCGCAGGCGCTGGAAGAGGTCGAGGCATAGAGGGCGCCGATCGCCGAACTCCTGGTGGCTCGACTGGAAACCGCGCCGGATTCAGTCTCGAGGATTCATTCATCAATGCACTGCCGATGTCGCCGGCTCGAACAGCAGCTTGATGTAGCTGCGTAGCAGCATCAGTTGCTTAGGAAGAATGTTCGGGTCACCGGTTGCCCGGCCCAACACCAGCCCGCCCTCGATCACGGTTGACACCATGTCGGCGAGCGCATCGAGATCGACCGGCTCCTTCGTTTCGGAGTGCTCGACGATCTCCTCGAGGAGCGTGCGAAAGCGAGCGCGCCAATGGAAGACGATGTGCTGGTTCAGCTCGCACACGCCACGGTCGAACAGGCGTTCTTGATAGGCGTAGGTTGCAACGAGGCATCCTGGATGCCCGCCCGGCAGGTCGGCCATCGTTTCAGCTAACAGTTTCAGGCCAACCAGGAAGCCGTTTAATGGATCGGTAGCAAGCTCCCGGCCGCGGGCGAAGACATCGTCGAGCAGCGCATCGTCACGCTCCATGTATCGCTGCAGCAACGCTCGCGCCAGCTCGTTCTTGTCGCGGAAATGGTAGAAGAAACCGCTTTTCGTGATCCCGGCTTCCGCGATGACTTCCTCGATCGAAGTAGCGCCGAATCCCTTGGCCAGTACCGCCGCCTCCGTAATGGCCAGGATCCGCTCGCGGGTCGCTTCCCCCCTGCCCATTGCCATGGTTGCCCCCGTACCTGCCGAATTCACTGTACCGGAAGTCCAGTTCGCTAGCTCCAGATCTTGCCGCAACGTCCCTGTCGACACGAAACCTCTTCGTATGTTCTTGATTGTAGTTGAAGAAAAATCCCTCGCGAGAACCGTACCACAGGTTCACTAGCCGGCGATCAGGTGGCCGACCATCCTTATCACAGTGCCGACGCAAGCCCGAAAGTGAATCGAAAAGGGGGAGAAACTGTCATGTCTGAAGCAACCGATGCGGCCCGCAACGTGACTGCCTTCGACGACAAGCGGGCCGAAGTTTTCGCCGACCGGCTCGTCGACATTCTTAATGCGGGAGCACTCTCTCTGATGACCTCGATCGGTCATCGCACCGGCCTGTTCGACACCCTAGCCGGCATGGGGCCCGCCACGAGCCAGGAAATCGCGGATAGCTCGGGTCTCAACGAACGCTACGTGCGCGAATGGCTGGGTGCGATGACGGTGGGAACCATCATCGAACACGACCCCGCAGCAGGCACCTATCACTTGCCACCGGAGCACGCAGCCAGCCTCAGCCGCCGTTCGCCCACGGACAACGTGGCAGTATTCGCGCAGTACATCCCACTGCTGGGAGCGGTGGAGGACGACATCGTGCACTGCTTCCGGCACGGTGGTGGAGTGCCCTACGAGCGCTTCGGCCGCTTCCACGAGATCATGGCCGAGGACAGCGGCCAGTCGGTAGTGCCGGCATTGGAAGAGCATATCCTTCCGCTGGAGCCGGGGCTCAAGGAACGCCTCGAGCGAGGCATCCGTATGCTGGACGCCGGCTGCGGTCGGGGGAAAGCCATCAACAAGCTGGCAGCGCTGTTTCCCAACAGCCACTTCACCGGTTACGACATCTCCGAAGAGGCGATCGCTCTCGCCCGCGAGGAGGCTCGCGAACTCGGCAACACCAATGCGACCTTCGAGGTTCGTGATCTCACTGACTTCGACCGTACCGCCGAACCGGCGGCGTTCGACTTCATCACCACCTTCGATGCCGTCCACGACCAGGCCGATCCACCAGCCGTGTTGCGTGGTATCCGCCGTGCCCTGGCCGACGACGGCATCTATCTGGCCCAGGACATCAAGGGTTCGAGCCACCATCACGAGGACTGCGAACACCCGATCGGGCCACTGCTCTACACCCTTTCATGCATGCATTGCATGACGGTGTCGTTAGCACGCGGCGGTGAAGGGCTCGGCGCGATGTGGGGGAAGGAAAAGGCCCTGGAATACTTCCAGGCGGCCGGCTTCGGCGATATAGAAGTCCACGAGCTCGCACACGACTTTCAGAATTACTGGTATGTGTGCCGTCCTCGGTAACTTGCTTGCTGGTCACACGGAAACGAGCCTCAATACAAAAGCCTGCCGGGTCGGCAGGCTTTTGTCTGAATGGCTGGCCCCCTGAATGTCTATTCCTCTGAAATGCCTGTCTCTACTGTCGCGAGCGCGGCGCGTGCATGGTCGGGATATTGCAGCAGGGTTTCCATTTTCTGCTGTGTGTCCGTATCGCTCGAGGGTACGTAGGTGATCAGGTGCAGGGGGATGCCATTGCCGCCGGCCACCTGGAGGACGGCATAATCGAAAACCAGCCGCCCCACTTCGGGATACTCGTAGACCTTCACGCCATCATGGGGAAGCTGCACGTTGTGCTCCTCCCACCACTCGGCAAACTCTAGGCTCTGCTCTAGGAGTAATCCGATCAGTTCGTTGAACCAGGGATCATCGATATAATTGGCGTAGGTTAGCCGCAGCTTGGCGACACAGTCGCGGGCGTGCGATTCCCAGTCCACGAGCATGCGACGTATTCGTGGGTTCAGGAACAGCTGATGGATACCGTTCCTCTCGATTCCCTGCATGGCGTGGAGGTCGCCGTGGATGATGGTCGCGGCGCGGTTCCAGGCCAGGATGTCCGAACGCGCGCCCATTATCCACGCCGGGCAGAACTCGAGTTGATCCATCAGCCGCTGAAGCTGGGGGCTCACCACGGCCTCGCGTGCCGAGCCATTGCTCCCGTTCTCTGAACCATAGCCGCCGAGGGTCAGTAGATGTTGCTGCTCGGCAGGCTCGAGCTTCAACGCGAGGGCGATGCGTTGCAACGTGTCCATCGACGGATGCACATCTCGCGTCTGCTCCAGCCAGGCATACCACTCCGTGCTGATACCGGCCAGCTCAGCGACTTCTTCACGACGCAAGCCAGGGGTTCGCCGCCGCGCACCACGCGGCAGGCCGATCTGCTCGGGTTGCAACCGAGCACGCCGAATTCTCAGGAAGGTAGCGATCTCGCTACGACGGTCGTTACTAAGCACTGTGCTTTTCCTTTGGGGGGAAGTGCGGATACCAGTATACGGCGTTCCTTATTCCCCGCTCACAGCCAACGTATGTTCTTCGTCACCAGCCACGGCCGATCTTCAGGTGCAGTCGACGATCGCGTCCCGCTGAGCTATGTAGTCACCAAGCAGCAACAGGAGTGCATTCATGCGTTACCGCAAATTCGGCAATACTGGCCTGTTCGTCTCCGAGCTTTGCCTGGGCACCATGACCTTCGGCGGCGAGGGCGAATTGTGGAGCCAAATCGGCGACCTGCAGCAGAGCGATGCGGAAAAACTGATCAGCCGCGCGCTCGATGCGGGCATCAACTTCATCGACACCGCCGATGTGTATTCCGAAGGGCTGTCGGAAAGCATCACCGGGCAAGCGCTGAAGAACCTCAAGGTGCCACGCGACGATATCGTGGTGGCCACCAAGGTGTTCGGCGAGACCGGCAGCCGGGGGGTCAACACTCGAGGCAACTCACGCTACCACATCATGAACGGGGTCAAGGCGAGCCTGCAACGCCTGCAGCTCGATCATATCGACCTCTACCAGATCCACGGCTTCGATCCGGCGACACCGATCGAGGAAACCGTGCGGGCACTCGATAACCTGGTACAGCAAGGCCACGTACGCTATGTCGGTGTCTCGAACTGGGCGGCCTGGCAGATCATGAAGGCGCTGGGGATCGCGGAGCGCCACGGCCTGGCGCGTTTCGAATCTCTGCAGGCCTACTATACGCTCGCCGGCCGCGACCTGGAGCGAGAAATCATTCCCATGCTGCAAAGCGAGAACCTCGGCCTAATGGTATGGAGCCCGCTTGCCGGTGGCCTCTTGAGCGGCAAGTACGGGCGCGAGACTCAGGCCGAGGAAGGCAGTCGCCGCACCACCTTCGACTTCCCGCCGGTGGAGCTGGGGCGTGCCTATGACTGCATCGACGTGATGCGCCGGATCGCCGAGGTAAAGGGGGTGTCCGTGGCACAGATTGCGCTGGCCTGGCTGCTCCACCAACCAGCCGTGGCCAGCGTGATCGTCGGTGCCAAGCGGGTTGACCAGCTCGACGACAACATCGCCGCGACGCAGGTCGAACTCAGCGACGCCGAACTCGCCGAACTCGAGGCCGTCAGCGCCCTGCCGCCCGAATACCCGGGCTGGATGTTCGAGCGCCAGGGGGAATACCGCCGCGAGCAGTTGGCGCAATCCCGCAAGCATTAGGCTTTGTCGCTGGCCCACAATGACACATGCCGGCCATTTGGCCGGCATGTGGTGCAAGAGTGGATCATGACACCGTTCTCCTGGCTTTCAGAGCACGAAAGCCATGCCGTCACGCCCGGCAGAATGGCCAGAACTGATAAAAGTGCCGACAGCGGAACTCGGCTTCACAAGCCGCAAGCTGTGATTGATAGCGGCTCGCTTGGGCACTGACCTGCCTGGCGGCCTGCATGACCTGGGGCTTGCTCCTGTACGTGCCACGCCGATAGCCGCCGCGGCCCTCGTGGTACGCGAGATAGAGATGCTCGGGGTTATACAGGGAAATGCCCAACTGGCGGTGAGTCTGAGCGTTGTACCAGCCAATGAAATCGGTGGCATGTTTCATGTGGGTGCGGCGCGCGAAGAAACTCCCGGCATCGTCCCGATATTCGCCCCACACGGGGTCCTGGGCCTGGGCATAGCCATGGGCGGAGGACGGGCGTGGGCCGGGGAAAATCCACAGGATGCGTTTCCTGGGTGGGCGCACGTGGCTGCGAAACGACGATTCCCGCTTGACGAAGGCCATCTGCGTGGCAATCGGGGTGCCCCATTTCTCCTGGGAGTCGCGGGCGTAGTCATACCACTTCGGCTGCTCGCGAAAGATCTCGCAGATATTGCTCTGATCCTGCGGCGGGGACGGCGCCATCATCGCGCATCCACTGGACAGTAGCCCGAACCCCACGATCAGCAACCACCGCCATGCCTGCATCACATAGCCAAACATGTCCCGCGCACTTCCATGCTGCTCAACCGATGAGCCCACTTCGCCTCCCCACGAGTCGCCGCTGTAGTTTTGCCCCGCATGATACCTTACCGCGGAGCATGGCGAGTCAACGGGTTCACTGCTTCAATGCGACTCACCCAGCAACTCGTCGAGCGCTCGATCTACCAGGCCGGGCCACTCGCCCGGGGCGAGTTCCTGGAAACCGGCCTCGCCGGTGAAGGCGCTGGAGAAGACCACATCCGGCTCGAGTGTCTTCAGCAACCGCAGGCTCTCGGCCAGCGTCTCTTTATCCTCCGGGGTGTTGTGTCCAGGAATGAAGCCGGCGCGCCAGCCTCCATCCTTGGTGCGATAGAGGGTATCGCCGGTGAACAGGTAGCGCTTGCCGTGGGGTGAGTCCACCAGGAAACAGGTGCTGCCTGGGCTATGGCCGGGAGTGGGAATCACCTCGATAGCGTCCAGATGGCGCTCGCGCTTCTCGAACAGGATTTCCGGGATGCGCACGCGAGCGAAGTCGTCGCGCTCGGCGACATGACCGGCCAGTTGGGTCCCGAAACGCTCATGGATCAGCGCAAGGGTTTCCCCCACTTCGTCGCGGTGGCTCAGGTACTGGTAGGCCACGCCTCCCAGCTCCACCATGCGCTCGATCTCGTGGCGGTGGCCGGTGTTGTAGAAAAGCACATTGCCCACTTCCCGAACGAGCAGGTAAGCATGAACGGTGAGCCCCGGGAAGGGGCTCTCCACTTCGGTCTCCCAGACGTCTGGCTGTACGCGTTGCATGGTTCGCTTCCCTCTCAACCAAGTGACAGCCAATAGCCTAAGACCTCAAGTAAAGTTCAGGTCAAGCAGGAAGGTGCCTAAACTGGCGTCAACACCCGCTGGGAACAGCATATATCACTTGTTAAGCATTAACTTAACAATTGTTTTCATGTATATCACTGAGGTGCGCGGAATCCTCGCATATACTTTCCCTATGCTTCTGCTTCCGTGCTCCGGGCGCCTTTTCCCCGACCATGCTCGTCGATTTATTCAGCACTTCATTTATTCTAAACAAATTAGAGAGATCGAATTTTTCTATATCTGGAATTCACTCGATTGGGTAAAATTGACTACTATCAATCAATAGATCGCTAAGTAGTCAAGCCTGATGCTGGTGATTATTGCCTATAGTAGAATGTAAAGGCTCAAGCAAAATAGTAACAACAAAGCCTTATTTTGAAATATATTGTATAGATTTTGTGTCTTTTTTAATCTTTACGAGCTTGAGGTTACAAGTTGTCTTGATCTCAAGACATGGGGCTGAGGGGTTACATATGTCATTTTTATATGAAGAAAACCACACAATAAAATTGATTGATAGATTGCTCAAGAGAAAGCATGACATCACTATTTTCTCCAAAGCAATGACGTACTCCATTCCGGCCAAGGTCATTGACATCGACTCGAATAACGGAAATTTATCGTTAGAAGCCGCTTTTGGCGGTAAAAGCATCGACAACTATATTAGAAATGAGATGATTTCTTTTGACATGGCAGTCAAAGGAGATGATGGCGAGCTAGAACTTTTTAACTTTGAAAATGTCGTCGCGCAAGCATTCAAAAAAGACATTGACCTTTATGAGTTAAAATGCAAGCTCCCTAAATCAGTGATCACCAACGAGAGTCGTGGCGCAATCAGAATACCATTTATCTTGGGCATGTATGCCAGGGTCACCTGCGAAATCTATGAAAAAGAGCTCTCCATAAAAGCAAAGCTACGAAACTTGTCAGTAGGTGGCTGCATGATAGACATACCTATTGAAGAGAGCGCTGCACTTTTAATTGGTCAAAACCTTCCCGGACTCTCAGTTGAGTTCCCTAATGGGCAGTCCTTCTATACCAAGGGCCGCATTCGTCATATGCGGCCATTTGGGAATTCCAGCCATGCTGCCGTGGGAATCCAGTTCATCGAGGTTGATTATGAGTTGCAGCAAAGACTGTTTTATTTCGTATCGGAGTCAGAGCGTGAGGCAGCCAGTCGAAGCGGGATAATAGAAAAGGGGGAGTATTCATCGCCGCTATTTATTGCTGGGGAAAAGGAAAGAATGAAACTCCAACGCGAAGAAAAGGAGAAAGTTGAGCATTCCAGGCAACCTCCCATGGTAAGAGGCATCAGAGAGATCGCCAAGCAATTACATATCATGCAAATGTTCATAAAAAACAATAACATTTTCCCTGAGGACGCTTTGTATGACTGCGCTGACACTCTGATTTTCCTCATCGGAAAGGATCGGAAAGCTTTATTGTATTCGCTTTCTTTTTTACGAGGCGAACCTGAGTGGGTAAGGCATGCCGTGCAAGTTGCGGCAATCCTGGCTGATTTTCTGATAGCCAAGGACCCACATGCCGGGATGATTCGTGAGGCCACGGCAGGAGCACTGCTGCACACCATGGGCAAACCCATGCTGTTAAGCAGGCGCCTTCCTTCCCTGAAAGCAAATATGACCCCTTCTCAAAAAGAGCTGCTGAAAAATCATGTCAACATTCTGGAAGATCAGCTAGCAATGCTTGGCTGGCAACCAGGAAAAATCTTCAGTGAGGTTATTCTGGATTGCAATGAGCGTCTGGATGGAAGTGGCTATCCAGCAGGAAAAACAGCAAGCTCGCTTTCCGAACTTACCCGCCTTGTGTCATTGATAAAAATTTTGAACAAGTTGATGCACTCCCGAAATGGAGTTTCACCAAGGTCACCATTGGATGCGTACCGTTGGGTGAATGAGCACTCTGAAATGTATGACAGGGTTTTGTTGGTTGAATATATCCAAATATACGGATTATACCCTATTGGCAGCTTGGCAAAGTTCTCTGGTGGGTTCCTCGCCTGGGTCTTGGACATTGATGCCAAAGGCTTTCCCAACAAGGTTCAGGTGGTCAAAAACTTGTCTTTCCAAGACACAACCATCGACATAGTTCTTTCGACAGCCGATTTCAAACAGATCGGAAAGCTTGAAGGTATCGTCGATCCTGATGATTATAATATTCAATCCAAGCTCACGGTTCAGTGAATTGCTCGTAGTTGTGGGGTCCCGGATGAACATCCGGAACCCCACAATTACCTAAGACCTCAAGCAAGGTTTAGATCAGCACGAGGCAAACGCTTCGAAAGTGATCATGCGACTTTCCCGGGTCGGCATCCGGCCATGTCGATAGTCGCCGGAAATGGTGACATCGACGAAGCTCGCCTCACGCAACAGCATCGCGAACTCCTGGATTCCCCACCAGCGTAGACTGAAGCGCTCCAGCTCGGTGCCAACCAGCTTCCCCTGCTGCCAGTGTTCGTAACGCAAATAGGCGTGGGTCGTCTGGGCGGCGAAGTCGGTATGAAGGGGGTGAGTCGTCAAGGTCAGGTAGTCGTCCTCTGGGACCTGCCAACTTCGGATGCCGTCTTGAGCGGTGATCAATGTGCCTGCTTGATCGAGGTCCAGGATCAGCCGCCCCCCAGGTTCCAGATGGGCATGAAAGCGCTCTAGTGTGGCTCTGGCCTGGCCGAAATCGGTGATCAACTGGAAAGATCCCACCGGCAGGATGATCGCCGCAAAGCTCTCGAAGCGCTGGAGGGTGAGTTCAGGCGATACGCCATGGTGCTCGCAGTGCGCCCGGCAGCGGGCCAGCATTTCTTCGGACGCATCGAAACCGACTAGTTCGAATCCCTGCGCCAGCAGTGGAATCGACATGCGACCGTTACCCACCGCCGGCTCCAGGATCGGCCCCCGGCAGCCACGGAGCCGTTCGCCGTAGAATTCGATGTCGCCAAAGGAATGGCCTATCGGCTTGTCCAGATCGTAGACCCAGGCTGCCAAGGTGCCGTAGCGGTTATTAAACATGCAATGTCCCTCCCTGGAAGGTGGTGACCTGTTCACCCAGCTAGCTCTAATTTAGGTCACCTCCGATCAGCCAAAGTTCAAGCCAAAGCCTCACGAATCTTGGCAGCGGCCTCCGCTAGCTCCTCGGCCTCCGCCTGAGCCAAGCCCTCCACGCGGATATCCTGCATCCTATCGAGCGGCACCAGATGGATATGCACGTGCGGGACCTCCAGGCCGACGACCAACATCCCCACTCGCGCGCAGGGAAACGCTTGCTTGATCGCCTTGGCCAGCTTCTGCGACACCGACATGAGATGGGTCGCCAACTCCAACGGTAGGTCGTCCCAGTGATCGATCTCCTGGCGTGGGATCACCAGCACATGACCGGGCTTCATGGGATTGAGGGTCATGATGGCCACGCACTGCTCGTCCTCCCAGACGAAGTGACCCGGGAACTCTCCCTGGATGATACGGGTAAAGATAGTTGCCATATCGGCTGTCTCCTCTCAGAAAACCCCAAGATGCCACAGATGGACGAGGCAATCCCGCCACAGGCGGCGAGAAAAGGAAAGCGACGGGCAACGGCTATCAGGGACTGTCCCCGACGGCTGATGATGCCCTCCCGCTCGGCCGTGCGAGACAGGGATCCGGCGCACCGGCGAGCTCACTGGACTTGTGCCGAACCGGCGGCTCGAACGCATGGACGGCGACCCGGGGATACCGGTCTGGCCGGCTGGGGTTCTCGCACAGCACTCCTAGCTGAGGGCGGAAGTCGCGAGTCCCGAGGTCCTCCAGGCTCGCGGGCTTGCCATCGCGCATCAGCAGGCCACAGCGCTCTCCATCGGGCTGTACCCTGGCACTCTCCAGCGGCTCCAGCGTGCCGTCACGGCCAAGAGTGGCCACCAGCAGGTCACCCGCGCGGCTGGTCATCTCGATCACGCCATCATCCGCCAGGGATAGGGGCTTGGGAATTCGCTGACAGCTCCTCAGGGTCGGGCTGGTATCGGTACGGGAATAGCGCCCCCACCACCAGCCCTCGTCCTGTTTCCAGTAGATCACCGAGGGCACCGGTTCGTCGTTGGCGGCCCGGGTTTCGCCCCAGGCCCGGTACTCGTAGTTGGTGACACAGCCGCTCAGGCCGAGGGTCAGCCCTAGCACCACCAGCATTGTCCGGATCATGGTGATCGCCTCCCGCGATTCAGCCCCACAGCATGTCGACGATGCGGTCCCCGATGGAGGGATCGTTCCAATAGGCGATGTGCGCCAGCAGCCAGATATCGCCGGACGTCACCACATGGCCCCGTAGCAGCCAGCTGGCTTGCTGAACGGAGGGGCCGTAGCGGGTTTCCACCGGGCCGCGGGCGCCCTGGCTCTGCACGGGCTTGCCGAACAGACTGCCGCTGACGATGGGGTCCAGGGGGTTATAGTAGTTGTGCCAGGCAAAGAGGCTGTGGCGGGCGTCGGCAAGGGTATGGATCTGCCGCTTGTCGAACACCTGGATGCCGGCAAACTGGAGGCCGAGCCCTAAGGGGCTCCCCATGCTGATATACCCCTGAACCGGCCAGCTCGTGCGATCGTCGCCCTTGAAGTAGTGCGGGCTCTGGATCAACTCGTTGATGACATCGAGTGCGTAGATCGTCCCCAGGCTATGGGCCACGACGATCAGCTGATGATGGGCGCGGTAGGACTTGAGGAGCTCTTCGCGCAACCCTTGTCTGATGACGCCGGCGGTGGAGGCGTTGGTCGCCGCGGTGACGACATCCCCGACGGCATCGATCACCAGCTCGAGCGACCTTCCCGCCAGCGGCTTGCCCGAGGTAACGGCCCTCGCCAGCGCCTGATGGAAAGCCTGTGCCCGGTCGTTGATATTCTCGTAGAGGTAACTACGCACGACGAAGTCGCGGTCGATGTGGTTAGCGGCGAGGGAGCCGGCAATCAGCGCCCTGATCTGCCGGTCGCACTGGATGCCCTCGTCTTCACCCACCTGAACGCCATGAACCACCAGGACATGCGCCGGCTTGTTGAAGTCCACGGCCATGGCCATGCCTCATCGTCGGGACGACAATAAGACAAAGCGTAGTCGGGCTTCCCGGCAGCAGCCATGGGCTTGATGCCTGCGGTAGGCAAGATATTGCTATCAAAAAGGCCTCGGGCTGGAAAGGGCGCCATCCCGTTGCGGCAAGACGACCTCTTCCATTCGTGGTGAATATGGCACCTCAAGGGGCGAGGACAATGCGGCATGCTCAGGTACGATATAGTTTCAGCGCCTTGACGCGCTCCTGATAGGCCCGTACGCGATCCTTCAGTTCGTCTTTTCTCAGCGATGCGACGCCATGCACGAGAAAGTTCAGAGCTGTAGTCAGCCCACCGGTCGACTCGAGAATCAACCCCGTCTTGGTCTGCATGGTGATGATGTGAGGCGTGGTGACGTGCTGGGCGATACCATACTCGTCGGCGAAGACGACCAGCTCGGCGTCGTTGCGCACGCACTCCTGGGCAAAGGTAATCCCGGCCTCGGCGTAGGGAGCGATGTCGATAAGGATCAGGCAACTGCGCTCCTTGTTGCTGTCGAGCCAGGGACCGATGACGCCGCCGTAGAGATTGAGGAACTCCACACCAGGGCGAACCAGCGCCAAGCGGTTCGCAAAGTCCTCGGCCAGGCCGCTGACCGTCTGGAAGCCGCAGACGAAGACCTTCTCCGCACTACTGACGACATCCAGTATCGTCGTCCAGCGCGGCGAGTCGAGCTGCTTCGAGAGATCGACCAGCGCCTCGATCTCGCGACTGACCGGCTCACCGAGGTTGGCCCCTTCCCGATCGACACGCTCGATCAGGGTCGGATTGAGCAGTGACTGGACCCGTACCTGATCCCGCAACTCCTCCTTGAGGCTCTTCAATCCGGCATAGCCCAGCCGGCGCAGGAATCGGCTCACCGTATTGGGGCTCACACCGCTTTTCCTGGCCAGGCTCTCCCCGTTCTCGAAGGCGATGTCGTCAAGGTTCGCCTGGATATAAGCCGCCAACGTGCGTTCCGCTGGCGGTAAATCATTGAAATTCTTATCGAGTCGTTCGGCAAACATAGCTCCATCCTGGCAGCGGGGCATGGCTAGACTTTGATCTTGCGCTGGAAGATTTATGTCTTATAATGACTCAAAGACAGACTTCTGTCATCTCAGATCGGTACCTGGCAAGGTGCCAACCGGCACTTTCTTCGGCCTGGGATAACAACAACAAAGGAGAGATCACATGCATTTCACCCCGTTTCGCGTTTCCCTCGCCCCAGGCATCATGGGCACACTCGGCCTGGGCTTCCTCGTCGCCTCCTCACCAGCCCTCGCGGCAGGCGAACTACATCTCTACAACTGGGGGGACTATATCAACCCCGAAGTGCTCGAGCGATTCAGCGACGAATACGACGTCGATGTCTCGCTGGACACCTACGGCAGCAACGAAGAAATGCTCGCCAAGCTACAGGCCGGTGCCACCGGTTACGACCTGGTGTTCCCCTCGGTACACATGCAGGACATCATGTATCAGCTCGATCTCCTTGAGCCCACGTACATCAATCAAAGCGAGCATTTCGCCAATATCGACCCCGATTTCCTACGCGCGAAAACGGATTCCGAGGGCGAATACTGCTTGCCTTACGCATGGGGCACCGTGGGCATCCTCTACAACAAGAACCGGGTCGACGAGATGACGTCGTGGGAGGATTTCTTCAACGCCGCGCGTGACGGGAAACAGGTGGCCATCCTCGACGACATGCGCGAGGCCCTGGGAGTGGCGCTGATCGTCAATGGCGACTCCGTCAATGCGACCGACAGGGAAGCGCTGGAGCGTGCGGGCAATTACCTCATCGAGCGCAAGCCGCTCATATCCGCCTTCACCTACGATAGCGTGCCCATGGTCCAATCGGGAGACTTGGCTGCCGCGCACTACTTCGTCGGGGGGATGATGTACGTCAATGAGGACCCCGAGAACCTGGGCTACGTGATTCCCGAAGAGGGTGCCACCCTCTATCAGGAAAACATCTGTATGCTGAAGACGGCGCCCAACAAGGAAAACGCCAAGCAATTCATGGAATTCTTCCTGCGTCCGGAGATTGCGGCGCTCAACACCCGCCAACAGATGAACGGCACACCCAACGTCGAGGCACGCGAACTGCTGCCCGACGCGCTCAAGAACAGTCCAGAGATCAACCCACCCAGTGAGGTCATGGACCGGCTGCAGATTTTCGAGGATCTGGGGCGCAGCCTGCAGCTCTATGACCGCACCTGGACGAAGGTCCGCACCGCCGAGTAGCCCCTTCCCTGAGCGAACTGATCGACGCCGCCGCGCCCGGCGTCGTCGAAGGAGTGCCCGATGAAACCCTCTTCTGCTACGGCGCCGGTCGTCGAGATCCGTCGCGCGACCAAGCGCTTCCGCACCCCCGAAGGCCAGACGGTGCATGCCCTGGCGGGGATCGACCTGAGCGTGAACCCCAACGAGTTCGTCACCCTGCTGGGCCCATCCGGCTGCGGTAAGACGACACTGCTGCGCACCATCAGTGGGTTCGAGGCCCTGGACGACGGCTCGATCCACATCCAGGGTCGCGCGATGAACCACATCCCGCCCCATTCGCGTCCCGTGAACACGGTATTCCAGAATTACGCGCTGTTTCCCCACCTCTCGGTGGGCGACAACGTCGGCTACGGCCTGGCGGTTCGCAAGGTGCCGCGCCGCGAGCGGGAAATGCGCGTGGGCGAAGCTCTGGAGATGGTGGGCATGAATGGCATGCAGCAGCGCAGCCCCGGCCAGCTCTCCGGCGGTCAGCAGCAGCGCGTCGCACTGGCCCGGGCCATCGTCAACCGACCCGCCCTGCTGTTGCTGGACGAACCGCTCTCAGCCCTCGACCGCCATCTGCGACAGACCATGCAGCGCGAACTCAAGAGCCTTCAGAGCGAACTGGGCATCGCCTTCGTGTTCGTGACCCACGATCAGGAAGAGGCTCTGACCATGTCCGACCGGATCGTGGTCCTCAATGGCGGCCATATCCAGCAGGAGGGTTCGCCGTCCGAGATCTACAACCGCCCCGTCAACACCTTCGTCGCCGAGTTCATCGGTGAGAGTAATCGCTTCCAGGGGATGCTCGAACCCTTCGACGGCCAGTTCAGCCGGCTACGCCTCGAAGATGGCGATACCCTGACCCTGATGAGTCCGGCAAGCGGCGCAGCAGACGCGCTTCACGTCATGCTGCGCCCCGAACAGTTCTGCGTACACAAGCCTACCGAAGCAGCCGAGGAGTATGCCTCCCTATGTGGCCGGCTCGCCCAGAAGGCATTCGTCGGCCGCGACATGGAGATCACCCTGGAAACCGCCTCAGGCCGTCCAATCAAGGCGGCACTGCGCGGGCATGACAGCCGGACCTTGGCCGAGCGGAATGTCGGCGACGAAGTCACCCTCTGGTACGCCACCAGTGCACCCCACGTGATCGCAGCCTAGGGAGCCGGCCATGAATACGACAGATACCGCCTCCTCGCTCGAGGCATCCCGCAAGCCACGGCTCTTCCGGGTGCCGCGCAACGTGCACTGGGGCCTGCTTGGCCTGCTAGGCCCCGTAACGGCCTTCCTCGGCATTTTCTTCCTCATGCCACTCGTCATCATGGCCATCTTCAGCCTGCTGGAGCCCGGTCTCTACGGCGGTGTGGTGTGGTCCTTCTACGCGGACAACTTCGGCCGCATCCTGGGCTGGGCGAACGGGCCCATCGAAGAGTTCGACATCGTCTACCTGCGCATTCTGATGCGCTCGTTCAGGATCGCCCTCATCACGGTCGCTCTTACCCTGCTGGTGTGTTACCCGGTGGCGTTCTGGGTGAGCCGGCTGCCACCCAGGCGACGCAACTTCTGCCTGTTTCTGATCACACTGCCGTTCTTCGCCAGCCTGATCGTGCGGCTCTATGCGTGGGTGCTGATACTGCGCCCCTCGGGGTTTCTCAACCAACTGCTGTCGACGCTTGGCGCGATCCGCGAGCCGATAGAGCTGATCTACACAGAAACAGCCGTACTGATCGGCCTAGTCTATATCATGGTGCCGTTCATGTTCCTGCCACTCTACGCCAGTATCGAGAAGCTCGACCGCCAGTTGATCGATGCCTCCTACGATCTCGGCGCAGGCAGGATCGCCACCTTCCGACGCGTGATCCTGCCCCTGACCATGCCCGGTATCATGGGGGGCGCCATCCTGGTCTTCATCCCTACCCTGGGCAACTTCATCGTCCCCTCGCTGCTCGGCGGGGCCAAGGTACTGATGATCGGGAACCTGGTCGAACAGCAGTTTCTCTATGCCCGCAACTGGCCGTTCGGCGCGGCCCTGGCAATGCTGATCATGAGCGTCGTGCTGGCGCTGTTGATGCTCTATGTACGCACGACCCTGAAACGGCGCTCGCCGCGGGGTACCGCCGCCAAGCCACGGACCAAAGACCGTGCGGAGGGCCTGACATGAGCAAACTGTTCGGTCTCCTGAGACAGCGCTTCCTCACCGCTTACAGCCTGCTGTTTTTCGTCTTCCTCTATGCACCGATCCTGCTGATCGTGGGCTACTCCTTCAATTCGAACCCCATCAACATGATGGTGTGGAAGACGTTCACGCTAGACTGGTACCGCTCGATCTTCGGCCTCTCCACCCAGCTCGGCGAGAACGCCCTCTACGTCGAATCCACCGATCAGCTGCTGGCCGCGGTGCGCACCAGCCTGGTCGTGGCGCTGACGACGACGCTGTTCTCCACTGTGGTCGGCACCCTGACAGCCCTGGCGGTCGCTCGCTACCGGTTCCGACTACAGAGCTTCTACCGATTCTTGCTGTTCATGCCCATGGTCATGCCGGACATCGTGCTGGGTATCGCCCTGCTGATCTTCTTCGTCAGCGTGGGCATGCCGCTGGGCACGGGATCGATCATCCTCGGCCACTGCACCTTCCTGATCAGCTACGTGTTCATCATTGTCAGTGCACGGCTGGCGGGCATGGACACCCGGCTCGAGGAGGCATCGGCCGACCTGGGCGCGGGAGTCTGGACGACGTTTCGGCGGATCACCCTGCCGCTGATCGCTCCCGGCATCGCTGGTGGCGCGATGCTGGCCTTCATCATCTCCATGGACGACCTGGTGATCACCTACTTCATCTCCGGGGTGGACGCCACGACCCTGCCGGTCTTCATCTACAGCATGATTCGACGCGGCATCAAACCCGAGATCAATGCCATCGCCACGCTGTTGCTGCTCGCTTCCTTCGTGATCGCCGCCGTGGGTCTCTACCTGCGCAACAAACAACACTCCGCCACGCCAGCAACCACTGAAAAAGACCCTAACGATGAGTGACTCTCCAACAACACCGCATCGTCGTGCCCGGGAGCTCGGCCTGCCCTTTTCCGGCATCACCGGTCCCCACAACGCCATCACCGACGTTCCGGGCGTCCTGGTGGGCTACGCCACCATCGACCGTCCCGCACGGAATCCCGGGCGTTGGGCCAAGACAGGCGTAACGGCGATCCTGCCACGCGGCCATGCGACCGAGCCCCAGCCGGTGTGGGCGGGCTACCACGCACTTAACGGCAACGGCGAAATGACCGGCACCCACTGGATCGACGACGGCGGCTACTTCGTCGGCCCCCTGTGCATCACCAACTCCCACGGCATCGGCATGGTCCACCACGCCGCCGTGCGCTGGATGATCGAACGCTACGCACAACGCTGGCAACGCCACCACCTGTGGGCCATGCCGGTGATCGCCGAAACCTACGACGGTGTGTTGAACGATATCAACGGACTCCACGTCCGCGAGGAAGACGCCCTGGCCGCCATGAACGGCGCCCAGAGCGGCCCCATCCGGGAAGGCAACGTGGGCGGCGGCAACGGTATGATCTGCTACGAGTACAAGGGGGGAACCGGTACCGCATCGCGACGGGTCGAGGCAGATGGCGACAGCTATACTCTCGGCGCCCTGGTCCAGGCCAACCATGGCATTCGCGACTGGCTGCAGGTGCTCGGAGTGCCCGTGGGTCAAGCGCTTCGAGACGACCATCGCATACCGGGACTCGAAAGCGAACGCGGCTCCATCATCGTGGTGCTGGCCACCGATGCGCCGATGATGCCGCACCAGCTCAGGCGCCTGGCCAAGCGTGCGGCCATCGGCATCGGCCGTGGCGGCACACCCGGCGGCAACAACTCCGGCGACATCTTCATCGCCTTCAGCACCGCTAATCCGCGCCCGATGCCCCAGTTCGCCGGGGCAAAGCAAACTTTTGACTATCTCAACGACGAGGTCTTCGACCCCTTCTACCTGGCCGCAGTGGAAAGCGTGGACGAGGCGATCGTCAACGCCCTTCTGGCGGCCGAGGACGCCCCCACCCAGCGCCCCGGCGGCCATGTCTGCAAGGCGATCTGCCCGGAGACACTGTCACGGTTGGTTCACGGTGCCCAATGCGAAACGGGCCTCGCTCAGTAATTACGAGCTTGGATCTCGAGGCTGCGTCGCCCGGATGAAGTAACCCCTCCAGAGCAGCGCAGGCCAAGGTGCAGCAATCAGGGGAAAGGGGGTCATCCCCGATTCTGTTTCGATGTTCAGGGAACGTTTAGCATCGGTACTGATACCGCTCAGCGCTTCTGCTGCAACTCGGCGGCCTGGGCGCGCAGGCGCTCTTCCTGCTCGCGCAACTCCGGCGTGAACTCCTCACCAAAGTCGTCGGCCTCGAATACCTGGCGGATCTCGATCTCGGCCTCGGTGCCGGGCATCGGATTCGGGCAACGCTTGACCCACTCGATGGCCTCCTCCTTCGACTTCACCTGCCACAGCCAGTAGCCGGCAATCAACTCCTTGGTCTCGGCGAAAGGGCCATCGATGACGATGCGCTGGTCACCCGAGAAGCGCACGCGCGCACCCTTGCTGCTCGGCTGCAACCCTTCATCACCGCGTCACCTCTCCCAACAGCTCGAGGTCGTCGTCATGCAGGGCGACCAGCAGGGGCTCGCCTCGCTCGTTGACGCGGAATCGGCCGTAGCGCGCCGACTCATAGCGCTCGGCATGGCCTTCCTGGAAGAAGAAGGCATTGGTGGCAAACTTGACCTGGCCGTTGCGTAGCCGATAGCGAAGCCGCTTTTCACTGTCCGCCAGTGACTCCTCCCCGGAGCCCAAACGCTGAAAGTTCGCTACGCGCTGTTCATCCAGACGCACGATAACTTGGCCGTCAGCGACATCCGCGGCATCATCGCCAGCCACGGCAATGCCGGCCTGGGCAAGCCTTTCTCTGAGAGGCCTCACGGGTCGGCTCATGAAGATGTCCCCGTGTGAGTCGCCCAATAAGTGTCGATATCGCGATCCCAGGGCGCGACATCGCCGCCGAGCCGTTCAACCAGGAAGTCGATCATCGCCCGCAGCAGCAGAGGCTGGTAGCGGCGCGACAGGTACACCGCGTGAATGCCCAGTGGCTCCGGCTCCCAGGTCGGCATCACGCGTACCAGCCGGCCTTGGCGTAGGTCATCGGCAACGAAATAGGTCGGCAGCATCGCAATCCCAGCGCCGGCCAGCGCGGCCACGCGCACCACGCCGGTTTCGTTACTGGATAGTCTCCCTCTCACCGGCACAGCCACGCTGCGGCCCTCCCTGCGCAGGCAAATCTCACTGCGGCTCACATAAGCGTGTGCCACACTGGCGTGCTCGGCCAGCCCCTCGGGCGTTTGCGGCACGCCGTGCCGCTCCACATAGCCGGGAGACGCACACAGTACCGAGCGACAAGAACACAGCCGTCTCGCCACCAACGACTCATCAAGCTGGTTGGTGATGCGCACCGCCAGGTCCACCCGCTCCTCCACCAGGTTGACGGCCCGCTCCAGCACCAGCAGCTCGACCTGCGCCTGCGGATGACCTTCGAGAAATTCCGCCACCGCCTCAGCAAGCCAGGCCTGGGCGAACGACTGGCTGGTGGCGATGCGCAACCGGCCTTTGGGCTCGACACCGCGAGCTCCGGCCGCAAGCTGCACCTCGTCCGCGAGATCCAGCATTTGTCGGCAACGCGACAGTGCCTCGTGACCGGCGTCGGTCAGCGCGATGCGGCGCGTCGTGCGGTGCAGCAGCCGCGCGCCCAGCCAGCGCTCCAGGCTTTCGAGATAACGGCTGGCCATCGCCCGCGACATGTCCAATGCTTCGGCGGCCGCGGTCACGCTGCCGCGCTCGGTCACCGCGACGAACACCTGCATGGCGGTAAAACGGTCCATCTATTTGCTCGATCTGGTTGACAAACTTTTGATCATAATAACGTATATCCAACTATTCCGAACTAATACCATGCACACAACACCTTGTTCACTCACCTCCCAGGATAAGTGCGATGAAAAATTCCCTCTCTCCGATCCGCTGGTTCACCCTCGCCATTGCATCGCTGGGCTTTGCGTCCGCCAACGCTGACGCGCAGACCGACGAGGACTCAGCGGCACCGCTGACGCTGCAGGTCTACAACGCCGATGCCGGAAGCTTCCACGTCAATGCCGTACTAGTGTCCGGCGAACATGACGCCGTGTTGCTGGATACCGGCTTTACCCGCGCCGATGCACTGCGCATCGCGGCCATGGTTCTGGACAGTGGAAAAAACCTGAAAACGATCTACATCAGCCAGGCCGACCCCGATTTCTACTTCGGCATCGACGTCCTCGAGCAGTTCTTCCCCGACGCGGAGGTGGTAGCCACCGAGCCGACGGTGGAGAAGATCGAGGCCACCCTGCCAACAAAATTGCAGGTCTGGGGCCCGCGTCTGGGCGCCAACGCACCGCAGGAGGTGCCACTGCCCGAGGTGCTATCCGGCAACACCATCACACTCGAGGACCAAGTACTGGAAATCCGTGGCCTGGACGACAGCCTGCCGCACCGGAGCTACGTGTGGATCCCATCCATCGAGACAGTGGCCGGCGGCGTGAACGTGTACGCTGGACTGCATGCATGGACCGCCGACGCCCAGACAGCAGCGGAGCGCGCGGCCTGGGTGGAGAAACTGGACGACATCGCCGCACTGAATCCGGCCACCGTGGTACCGGGCCATTCCCTGCCCGACCAGCCGCAGGATGCTTCGCAGTTGGCCTACACCCAGGATTATCTGCAGCGTTTCGAGACGGAACTGGCCAAGGCCGATGACAGCGCGGCGTTGATCGAGGCGATGCAGGACGCCTACCCGCAAGCGGGCCTGGGCATCGCGCTGGAGATCGGTGCCAAGGTCAACACGGGTGAGATGGAGTGGTAGCGATGACCCTGCACTACATCCTCGATCCATTGTGCGGCTGGTGCTACGCCGTCGCACCGCTGATCCAGGCGGCGCACGAGTCGCTGCCGGTAGCGTTTCATGCCGGCGGTATGATGGCCGGTTCCAACCGCCGCACCGTGACGCCGCAGCTACGTCGGATGGTGGACCAGCACGACCGGCGAATTGCGCAGCTCAGCGGCCAACCGTTCGGAGAAGCCTACCGCGATGACCTGCTGCGCGATGAAAGCGCGGTATTCGATTCCGAGCCGCCGATCACCGCCATGCTGGCGGCCGACGAGTGTGCCGGTCGCGGGCTGGATCTGTTGGCACGCATGCAGACAGCCCACTACGTCGAAGGGCGGCGCATCGCCGACCCAGCGGTACTGCGCGCGTTGGCACTGGATATCGGACTCGATGGGCCCGCCTTCGACGCGGCCTATGCCGCACAGCAGGGGGAACCGACCTGGGCGCATATTCACGCCAGCAGGGAGCTGCTTGCCCTCGTGAACGGCGCGGGGTTTCCGACACTAGTGCTCGAACGCCAGGGCCGCTACGAGTTCGTGGACATCATGGGATATCTCGGCCAACCGTTAGCCTGGTCAAGACTTCTCTCGGAAGTATCGAGAAACGATTCATGAGTGCATCTCCGCGTGGAGCCGCTTGAGCCAGATGACGGCCGCGGTGCCCAATCCCAATACCGTCAGGGAAAGGAACAGGAAACCGGCTGCCTCGGCTTGCCAAAGCAGATGCCTGGCAAGGAAGGCAATCGTTACCACGATCGCCGAGAGGCAGCCTCCCGCCAGCATGAACAGGTCGGGTATCCAGTAGCGATAGACCCCGTAGATCGCCGCCAGCCATGGCGGGTACACCAGCAACGCCCGAGAGGACGACTCACGCTCATCGACGATGAACATCATCAACAACAGGGTGATGGGAATGCCGCTGCCCAGCGCCACTAGGCGCCTGGCCCAGTCGGTCGACAGCCAGCGGCAGTGCCAGGCAACCCAGCCACAGCAGCAGCCGATCCAGAAACACGGACCAAGCCCGCCCCGGGGGATACAGCCCGGAGAGGCGAACAGCGCGCTCCACCTGCTCGCCCGGTATCGCTCCCCGTTCGAGCAATGCGACCAGCTGACGACGGATCGAAGTCATGTCATTCCCTTGTGTTGTCCCCGGTTAGGGTGTCGCGCCCCGTGGCCCTACCGCTAGTCAGTGGCTAATGGCGATGTGGCAAGGCGTTTGGCATAGAACGCCATGTTGTCGCTGCGATGAAAGCCACGTCCTTCATAGAAGCTGGCCGCCGGAATGCCACGATAGGTGGCGAGATACACCGCCCTGACGTGACGCGACTCCAGCTCCCGCTGCAAGGCGTGGTAAAGCTGCGTTCCCACGCCCTTCGACTGCTGCGCTGTGTTGATGCACATTTCCCTAAGGTAGAACAATGTGCCCGTACAGAAGGGTTCCAGATTGCCCAGCGCAAACCCGACCACCTCCTGGCGTTGCGCCACTACGCCCACAAATCCACTCGAGTCGTGGAAATGCACCAAGCGCCTAAGGGCGAGCTCGTCGTCCCAGGGTTCATTCCATGGGTCCGCGGAAAACACCCGTGCAAACAGCCGGGCGCACGCCGCCAGGTCCTTCTCTTCCATGTTGCGTTGTTGCATTTTCTAGATCGTCCTTGGTGTATACGCTGGTCCATTGCTCATGGGACATCCGCAGTCCGTCCCCACTCTCCGCGTGCAGCCGGCCAGCCGCTTCGTGAATTCGATCAGCTCGTCCACGTCCCGACAGGGCCCGCATTGACCCAGCGGAAAGGCGGCGACGGCGCGCACAGACTATTCCGTCGATGAGCGTCGGTCGATGAGCGTTAATGGCTGTACTCTTTGTTACACGAACGTCTTCAATTAGTCGCCAACAGCGCCGATCTTCGCGTCGGGTTGCCGGCGGCGGCCAACGCGGTTACCATTCCCCTGCCTTATGGCCCTCATCGCTTCGATGGACGCAAACCCCATTACACGAGAACCATGAGGTAACCCCATGGGAAAGCTATCCCGATTGCTCCTTGCCTGCTGCCTGACAGGCCTGCTGACCGCCGGCAACGCACAGGCCCACGACACGACCGACGAGACCCAGCAGGGCATCGCCTCCTATTACAGCGACAGCTTCCAGGGTGCCACCACCGCCAGCGGTGAACCCTTCGACCAGCAGGCCCTGACAGCCGCACATCCAAGCCTGCCCTTTGGCACCAAGGTACTGGTCACCCGCCCGGACACCGGCCAGGAAGTGAAGGTGCTGATCAACGACCGCGGCCCCTTCGTCCAGGGGCGCATCATCGACCTCTCCAAGCGCGCGGCCCGCAAGCTCGGCATGCTCAACCGGGGCGTTGCACCGGTGATGATTACCCAGGTGAATTGAGCCCGCCAATGGACATCTGACGGCTCCTCGTTATGTTGTTCAGCCGAAGCTGCGGCTGAACAGTGACGCCACCTTTACGTGCAGCAGTTGATCTACCAGCTCCTGAATCTTGGCCTCGGCATCAATAAACTTATTTGTCGGGTCCCCGATGATCGACTGAGTTATAGAAGCTATCCTTAACGAGTAATTAATCATCCGGGACCAGACACCTAGGGCTGGAAGATTCTCGCCGACGGCGCGGCGGGAGTTGTCTCGGTAACCATCCGAGATGATGGCGTCCAGGTTACAGTGTATGAGGCTGCGTTTGACCTCGCGCTTGCCAATTCGAACTGCTAAGAAATCCTCGGTAGTTGCCTGCTCAGGCAACTTCTCGCCTTAAAATATATTCTCCCCAGCAACAAGGTGATACCGAAAATAGCGATGTAGGAATCAAGGCTCGAAGACTCCCCGCCACCGCGCATACTATGATGCTTGAGTGTCGCAGCATCGCTATGACGAGGACCACGCTCATGCCCCAATTCCACACTCCACCACTGCGCGTCGGTTTCATCCTGCAGCCGTTGTTCACGTTGAACGCCTTCGCCGGTTTCATCGACTCGCTGCGCCTGGCCGCCGACAAGGGCGACCGCAGCCGGCAGATCCACTGCAGTTGGCTGATCGATGAGCGTGACCCGGTGGGGCGTGGGTTCGTGATTCATTAATCGGACAGGCCAGAAACAAAAACGCCACCCCTAGTCAGCCAGGGGTGGCGTCAGTAGTGGGAACGATCCTTGGCACCTCTAGATGGAATGCCGAACAGACCATCACTTTGGCTAAGCGACGGCATTGGTCAAGTCAGTAAAGGACGCAATGCCAAATCAAGTCCCAGTACGACCAGAAACACCAGAAAGCAAAGGCGGAATCCACCCGGACTTATTCTGTTCCTGATTTTCTGTCCCAACCACATGCCAACTAGAGCTGGAACGATGGCTAGCGCAGAAAGGCTCATTTGGCCCACATGAAACGCGCTGTGCAAGACCAATCCGACCGCCAAAGCGATCGTGGAGACAGTGAAGGAAAGGCCCAGCGCCTGTACCAGCTCATCCCTGTCCAGACGCAGGGATTGCAGGTAAGGAACAGCGGGAATCACGAACACGCCGGTAGCACCAGTGATCGCACCAGTCATGATACCGATGATGGGCGACAACCAAGGTTCCATCCGGGGCGGGACCGACAACGACGGAGAGAACAAGGCGTAGCCTGCATAGGCGATCAAGGCAACTCCTAGCGCCACGCTAGACCAGACAGGGTCTGCCCTCACCAGCAGTGCTGAGCCCAGCGTCGTGCCCAATAGGATGCACAGCATCATCGGCCACAGGCGACGAACAAGACGTGTCTTGGCGGGGCCGGCTATCAATTGCCAGACATTGGTCACAAACGATGGCACCACCAACATCGCTGCGGCGGTGACAGGCGACATGGCCGTCCCCAACAGCCCCATGGCGACGGTTGGCAATCCCATGCCGGTCACGCCTTTGACCAACCCGGCAATAAGGAAAGTCGAGATGAGTAATAATATCAATCCAGGCGAAAGTCCGTTCATACATCTAGTAAGCCGGTAGCCGTGGATTGGCACAATGTGGTTTTCTTCCTATTACCCTTCGGATACTCCGAAGGGTAATAGGAAGAGGTGACGCTATGCGGCTCGATCTCGCCGACCTACGTCTGTTCCTTTGCATCGTGGACGCAGGCAGTATTACGCAAGGCGCAATACGCGCAAACCTAGCCTTGGCATCGGCCAGCGAGCGCCTACGCCGCATTGAGGCCGATGTTGGTGTCCAGCTGCTTGAACGCCACCACAGGGGGGTAGCCACCACCGAAGCCGGGGAAGCATTGGTTCACCATGCGCGCCTGATATTGCGCCAGCAGGCACGGCTGCTGGGTGAACTGCAAGACTTCACCTTGGGAACACGAGGTACGATTCATGTGTACGCCAACACTGCCGCTCTGACGGAATTCCTGCCACACAAGCTCGCGCCTTGGTTGGCCCGCCATCCGCTCTTGAACGTCGATCTGAAAGAGCGGACCAGCATGGAAATCGTCAGAACGATCTCTGTCGGATTGGCTGAAGCGGGGGTCGTATCCGATGCTGTCGATGCACCGGGCCTAAAACTTCAACCAGTCGCAACGGACCATTTGATGCTGATCGTGCCAACGAAGAATCGACTGGCACAAACCAGAACCGTCAGCTTTGCTAACGTCATGGACGAGCCGTTCGTGGGACTTGAGCCAGGCAGCGCACTGCAAGACCATATTAACGACCATGCCCGAATTGCGGGGCACGCATTGGCGTTCCGCGTCCGGATGAAGACCTTCGAAGGATTATGCGAAATGGTGTCGTGCGGAGTCGGCGTTGGCATCGTGCCGCAGGGTGTCGCCAAGCGCTATCGCCGTCGTTACTCATACCAGGTGGTTGCCCTGGAAGAGAGCTGGGCACGCCGACGGCTTTGTTTGTGCTTTCGGAGCTGGAGCGAACTTTCACCTGCTATCCAAAGCCTGCTCTCTCACCTGGGAGGAACCCCGGCCATTGAGGCCGTATGACTCGTACCGCGGGGAATCGGAGAGGGGATGCGACTCATCAAATCAAGGCGCTTCGATCCCTCGCACGGAGTAGCGGGCCAGACGCCGCTCGCGAAGGAAGACGTAGAGCCCCGAGGCAACGATGATCGACGTGCCGAGCCAGGTGACGGCATCGGGGAAGTCGCCAAACAGCACGAAGCCGAGCACGGTGGCACTGAAGATCTCCAGGTACTGGAAGGGGGCGAGAATACTCGCTGACGCATGGCGGAACGCCAGGGCGATCAGGACGTGCCCCACCGTCGCGATCAAACCCAGCGCACCGAGCATGCCCAGTTCCCAGGCGGTGGGCCAGGCCGGCACGATCACCTCGACTCCAGTCGCACCGCCCACGATCAGCACCGCCGAGAGCGCCAGGGCAGCGAATATGCCGGCCCAGAGCTGAATGGTCAGCACGTCCTCGTTTCCCGCGGCATGTCGCGTTAGCGTGAGGTAGCCAGCGAAGCAGATCGCCGTGCCCAGCGGTAGAACGGCGGCCCAGCCGAATGCCTCCCAACTCGGCCGGATGACGATCATCGCCCCGATCAGACCGACCGCCACCGCGACTAGTCGCCGTGCGCCTACCGATTCGCGCAGGAACAGGGCGGAAAATAGTGTCAGGATCAGCGGTTCGACGAAAAAGATGGCAATGGCGTTGGCGATGGGCAGATAGCGTAGGGCCCAAAACAGCAGGACAATGGCGGTCGCGATGAGCGCCCCGCGGCAGGCGTGGACACCGAGCCGTGCACTGCGCACGGGCCGACCTGTCAAGAGGATGACCGGCAATAGGAGCAGGGTCTGGAAGACGAACCGGCCCCAGGCAATCTGGGCCGGTGATACGGTGGCCGAGAGCAGTTTCGCGATGGCATCGATCCCCGGAATGAGCAACATGGCGAAGGCCATGAGCAGCATGCCGATCTCGACGTCGGATCGCAGGCGTGCCTTCATTGGAGTGCCGGTTGTTCTCATTGGATCGCCTTATTGTTTTTTCGCGAATGCGAAGCCGTTAGGACTATAGCGTGGAATGCCGAAGTGTAGGGAGCATTCCTAAAATAGGCTGCGCATCAGGCGTTACGAAAGACTTTTCTGAATCGGGCCATCCCGGGCCAACGGCCAGGCGCGTGGCCAGCAAGGGTCAGTGCGACGCCCACACCGATCAGCGTCGCCGAGGCGAGGTCTCGAGCGCCCGCCGTCTCGTCCAGTGCAACCACACCGAGGCCCAGGGTCGCCAGCGGAATCAGGGCCGGGAGAGTCGCGCCCACGACCGGCCCGAGCAACTCGCTGGAGCGGTTGAAGGCGAAAACCGCGACGACGCTGACAAACACGCCCTGGAATAGTGCCTGCGCCACGATGTCGGGAATCGGGGCGACGGGCAGTTGCTTGGGCAGGGCAGCGGCGTAGACCGGCAGGTAGAGGATTGCGGAGCCCACGGCGACGATGGCGGTGGCGTGCAGGGCCGGAATGCCGGCCCGGCGGACGACCAGCGCGTACCCTGCCCACATCATTCCGGTAAAGAGCAGGATCAGATGTCCGATCGACGCCGTCTCTGCCCCTAGCACACCCGCGAAGAAAGACGCACCAACAAGGATCGCCACGACCCCTACGATCCGTGCAGGACCGATCCTGTCGCCGAAGATCCTCCAGCCCAACAGCACGGAGACGACCGCCATTATCCCGGGATTGAGGGATCCGGCCGCCGATGCCGGCGCAGTTTGCAAGCCGAGCGAGATGAGCAAGATATACGGCGCTCCGAAGCCGGCCACCATGGCCAGGACTCCTCCCGCGCCCAATCGCCCCAGGGCAAAGCCGCGCCGGCAGATGACCGGCGCTAGGAGCAACGCGGCGACACCGACGCGAAGCGCGGTCAGGTCGTAGGCATTCAGGCTCGTCGTCACGCCAAGCCGCAACATGACCAGCGACCCGGACCAGATGGCGATGGCGGTCGCAGCCCAGACAAGACCGAGCACGCGCTCTTTCGATAACGGTGACATTGCCACTCCTTACGTCTGCATTGTTGGTAGGAGAGTAGGCTTTGACCGATGTTGAGAAAAACGATATGTTCTCACTCAATGAATCAGAAAACCTCAACTAACCGTCCGGCCGGCGATCCGCATCCCGTCACCCGGACGCTCAATCTAGACGCCGCCCGAACCTTCGTTGCGATCTACGAAACGGGGAGTTTTCGGCGCGCCGCGGCGCGCGTGAACCGCTCGCCCTCGGCGGTCAGTCTTCAGGTCGGCAAGTTGGAAGAACAGCTCGGTGTCCGGCTTCTGCATCGCGATGCGCGTCGCGTCCGCCTGACCCGCCAAGGAGAGGTTCTACTCGGATTCGCGCGGCGTCTGGTCGGGATCAGCGACGAGGCGATGGCTGTGTTCCACGGCTCACCGTTGTCCGGTGGCTTGCGTCTCGCCGCTCCGCATGATCTCGGTGTTTCTCTGGTGCCGGGGTTGCTCCGACGGCTGGCCGAAATGCACCCCCGGATTCGCGTGGACGTCCGGCTCGACTCCAGTGAAACGGTGCAACGTCTCTTCGTGGAGGGCGATGCCAATCTCGCCCTGTTCAACGAGGCAAGCACGCCGCAGATCCCGGCGCGGGATCTCTTTTCCGAAGAGCTCCGCTGGTTGATGCGGGACGGTGGCCGTGCCGTGGAGCGAGATCCTCTGCCGCTTGCCGTGGCCGAGATCGGTTGTGCCTGGCGCGATGCAGCCCTCCGCGCGTTGGAGGGAGTTGGGCGGTCCTATCGGGTTGCCTATTCCAGCGACACATCGATGGGCCAGGTCGCAGCCCTGCGCGCGGACCTCGCGGTGGCGGCCCTGCCCGGATCGCTTGCCGACCGCGATCTCATCGAAGTTCCGGAGCATTGGGGGCTGCCACCGTTGGGCCGGACCCACATCTATCTGGCCAATGACGGAAGCGACACGGCCAAGGCGTTCGCCGCGCTGATCACGCCCGATCTACGCTCAATCGCCTAGACCAGGACACGGCCAGGCCGTGAAGGCCGATCTCAACAAACGCATGGAGATCCGCCACCCCACCCACACGTCAACGGCCTGAATTTCGTGATCGGCTACGCCAAGTGGCTGATCGATGAGGGAGGCCCAGAAACACCGACGCCACCCCCAGGCAACCGGGGGTGGCGTTGGTACGTATTCCAGTAGGTGAGAAGGGATAAGTGCGGTCCTAACCACTCACACGTTAGCTTCTACCTTGTCCTGGGTCTTGTGCTCGAAGTCGCTGGCGTCGTGTGTCATTCGTGGTCAGCCAGCATGTTCATGATCAAGCGAATCATTGTCTCTTTATTGGCCGGGTCGGACTCGGCGACCAGCAACGTCAGGGCAGCCAGGCCGATATCGTTGATCACTGGTTCACCCTGCTGGTTCAACAAGCGGCCATTGCGATGCAGAAAGCCCACGAACAGATAAGCGGCACTACGCTTGTTGCCATCGGCAAAGGGGTGGTTCTTGATGACAAAGTACAATAGATGCGCCGCCTTCGACTCCACACTGGGGTAAGCCGGTTCGCCGAACACGGACTGGTCCAGGTTACCCAGCAGTGAAGCCAGCCCATCGCCGCGATCCCGAGCAAACAGGTCGGTGGCTTCGCCCCTGGCCATCAGATCGGCCTTCAACTGCGCCAGTGCCGCCCGCGCCTCATCCACGGAAGGCAGGCGACCTCCTGCTTGGGCCGCCGGTTCGGTAAGCAACCCCTCATCATAGCGCTGCAACAACAAGAAGGTCTGGGCATAGCGGGCCAGGATATCCACCAGGCCACGACCGCTGGAGGTATCCAGCTCTGGGCTTTGAGCCGCCTTGCGCACCAACGTCATGGCCGCTTCCAGCTCACGGGCGTTGGCCTCGAACCGCTGCTGGTTCAGGGTCCAGCCCTTGGTCAGATGCTCGCGCAGGATGCGAGTGGCCCATTGGCGGAAGCGGGTGCCCTGTTGTGACTTGACCCGGTAGCCCACGGATATGATTACATCCAGGTTGTAGAACTTGACTGGCCTGTCTGAGCCGGCAATGTGCAAATTTTGCACATTGCTTTTTTCATCCAGTTCACCTTCCTTGAAGATGTTGCGTATGTGCTTGGTGATCACCGATCGCTCACGACCAAACAGCTCACTCATCTGCTCCTGTCGAAGCCACACCGTATCCCGCCCCGTATCCAGGCGCACTTCTACGGCGGTATCGGCGTCTTCGTAGATGATGATCGGGGTCGGGTTGTTCGTGCTCATATCTTCGCCTCGGCGGTCATTCCTCCGATGAAGGCTTTCTGCATCAGGGAATGTTTCAGATCGGACTCACTCTCCAAGGCTTCAATAGTACCTACGAATTGAGCTTGTTCCTCTAAGCCCGGCAAACGCACCGGCAACGCTTTAAAGTGATTGATCGACGAGCGTAGCCCAGGCCCCAGAAACACCGACGCCACCCCCAGGCAGCCGGGGGTGGCGTCAGTGCGTATGGCAGCAGGTAAAAAGAGACAAGCGCGTTTGCTAAAGACTCACACACTGGCCTCGCACTTATCCTGGGTCTTGTGCTCGAAGTCGCTGGCGTCATGACGCTCGTGCAGTTGCATCTCCGGCTCACCGAAGGTGCGGTTGACCATACGCCCACGCTTCACCGCTGGGCGGGCGTCGATCTCCCTGGCCCAGCGCTGCACGTGCTCGTAGGTGTGCACCTGAAGGAATTCACCGGCGTCGTAGAGCCGGCCCAACGCCAGTTGGCCATACCAGGGCCAGTTGGCAATATCGGCGATGCTGTACTCGTCCCCACCCAGGTAGCGGGCTTCGGCCAGGCGCCGGTCGAGCACGTCGAGCTGACGCTTGGCCTCCATGGCGTAGCGGTCGATGGCGTATTCGATCTTCTCGGGCGCATAGGCGTAAAAGTGGCCGAAGCCACCGCCCAGGAAGGGCGCGCTGCCCATCTGCCAGAACAGCCAGTTCAGGGTCTCGGTGCGCCCGGCCAGGCTGCCCGGCAGGAACTCGCCGAAACGCTCGGCCAGGTAGAGCAGGATCGAGCCGGACTCGAACACCCGGATCGGCTCGGACGCGCCGTGGTCCACCAGCGCTGGAATCTTGGAGTTGGGGTTGATCTCGACAAAGCCGCTCCCGAACTGATCCCCCTCGCCGATCCGGATCAGCCAGGCGTCATACTCGGCATCGCGATACCCCAGCGCCAGCAATTCCTCGAGCATCACCGTGACCTTCACCCCATTGGGCGTAGCCAGGGAGTAGAGCTGGAAAGGGTGCTTCCCGACCGGCAGTGCCTTGTCGTGAGTGGGGCCGGCGATGGGCCGATTGATGTTGGCAAACTCGCCGCCATTCTCCTTGTCCCAGGTCCAGACAGCGGGTGGGGTGTAGACGGTATCTTGACTCATGATCACTCCTGAACGGATGGTGGCTTGGCCGACCACAACCTTCCTGACGCGAAGGGGTGGACGCCAGCGAACAAGATAAATATAGCCTGTTAATGATTAGCTTGCGACAAACATCGCCAGCGTGTCATGCCCCCGCCCTCAGCCTTGCCGATAGCTGCCCCCCGAATAAACGATTAGACGCCTGATGCCGCCACTGACAGAGTCGCTGCCAGACAAATACCCGAGTGGAGGCGGCGATTTTCATGGCAGAACCAGTACAGTCTCATCCCCAGCGAGATCAATCCACGGCATCCGACCGAACTCAGGCATCCAATCGAACTCGGGCATCGGCAGGCTGTAGCTTTTCAAACGCCGGCGGACCTGCCTGCTTCCCTCCTGGCGAACTTGTAAGAATTCCTTACAGGTTGCTTCGGGAGCGAGCTCCCGGTCTGCGTAGATGGTGCGAATGTGCTGAGTAATGGCCTGCGGTGACGTCGCAAACAGCTCGGCGATCTCGGCCTGGGTCAGCCAGACGGTGCCACCTTCGGCGCGCAGGTGGATGGCGGTGCGGCCATCATCGGTCTGGTAGAGAATCAGTTCACTGGCATCCATGCGTTCCCCCTCCTTATCTTAGAGACAGGAAACCCGCCATGCAGGCGGGTTTCCTGAAGACTAACACGGCAGGATGATCTCTCCCACTCGCATGGGGCGGATACCCTTAGTCTGACAAACGATAGCCTGTTAAGGTTTCGGCGGCGAGCCCATCCGCTCGCCGGTTCATTTGACCGCCCTCTGCCACGCGCGTCGTGCCTCACGACCGAGGCCTCGGGGAAGGACGAGACGAGTGGCCCCGAGATAATCGAGAAAATCACGGGCGGCCTGCTGAAGGGCCTCGGGCAGGCCCTCGGGAAGCCTGGCCGGAAGGATATCAGGTTCCCAGTGCCAGGCGAGGAGGGTCAAGGTGCCCTGCTGGCACTTGGCGTCGAAGCGAGCAATGAAACGCTCACCCCACAGCACCGGCAACACATAGTACCCCCAACGGCGTTGGGCCTGGGGCTTGTACACCTCCCAGACGTAATCGAAGCCGAAGACCCGGGCGACGCCACCACGGTCCCACATCAGTGGATCCAGTGGAGCGAGAAAACGCATCCCCTGACCCGTGGAACCGGCCGAGTCGAGGCCCTCCTCCAGGGCCGAGAGTGCCGCGGGCGTGGTCCAGTAGCCCGTGCCTTCCACATCGAGTTCGATCAACTCTCCCCGGGCGATGGCCCGTGCGGCGATACGATCACGCTCGGCGCGCGAGCAGGGCAGCAACCAGACGGCGGCATCGGCGGTGGGACGCAGCAATCCGGCAGCCTGAACGCGACGGACCACCAGCCGTTGCAGGGCATCGGCTTGCGTGGCGTCCGGCACGCTCGCGCCCCGGGGCAGCACGCGTTCGGGCAAGTCGTAGGCATGGCGACCGCCCACGCGATGGTGCGTCATCAAGCGTCCGGCGTCCCATAACGCCTTGAGCAGATGACGCGAACGCTTGGGACCGTACCAACTGCCGCGCAATGCGGGGTCGGCCCGTTGGTCGCCAAGCTCGAGACTGGTGGCGGGGCCATGGCGTTCGACCTGGTCGATCAGGGCGTGGGCTTCCGGGGAATCGACGTCCACGCCACGATGCCGCCAGCGCCGGGCGAACCAGCGATGGAACGGCACCTGGGCCCACCACTCCTCGGGTTGGATCAGGCTGGCCTGCTTGTCCCAGCCATCGACCAGCAGCCGCTGACGATAGGCCGCATGCAGCCAATCACCCTGACGGTATCCGAGCACCCGGGCCTGCAGGACCAGGTCCGGGTTGGTACCGACCGGCGCCAGGGGATCGAATTGAATGGTCCCCAGACGACGGATGATGGTCGCCAGCGGCGCCAGCTGGAAATGGTATCGCACCAGCAAACGGCGGGCGTCGGCACGCGTCAGGGTGAAGCGTTGTTGGGCGGTCATCGGCAATCCTTGTCCCGAGGCATACCACATCTTAGGTGAACCGCTCCAGTTTGCCCGAAGCCCGGCAGGGCTCATACCCCCACATCACGACCAGGGCGATGGCCAGGGAAAGGTCCAGCCCATTCGCCGTTTGTACGCCTGCGCAAGCCGAAGGAAGTTTGATTAGGCTAAAAGTAAGAGCGCGTGTCCGCATCAGGCACCCTGCCACCGTCAGGCGGCGCAGGGGGCGGCTGCCGGGGACGACGGCACCGCATGTCGCGATCCCCGAGGGCGGTAGCGTGGTTGAGTCCTGGGCCTGGCCATCGCCAACCCGTTGATTGCGTGACCGCTCAGAGGGTATTGCCGTCCTCGAATTTCACGGCTTCCATGGCAAAGCTGCCGTCCGGATGGAATTTCTTGACGACGTCGTTCACGACGAGAACGCTGAAGCACCGCAGCCGGCCCTCGTCTGACTTGCTCCATGAGATGCAAATGCGATCGCCGTTCGTGATGCCGTAATAGCCGGTGTCGGACCAGTCCCCGCCGACCATCCTGCCGGACGCGGCGTTCTCGGCACCATAGTGGACCAGGACTTCTCTCTCGTCTGGAAGAATATATGTCACCGTCTTGCCGGCCACGCGCTCGGCAATTTCGTCCGCGGTGAGTTGCTGGGCGCCGTTGTTAAGCGCTTCCTCCATGTCGGTTCCCGCTGCCGCGCTAAACGAAGTGATTGCCAGCACGACGAAAGCCGGTATTCCGACCAGGGACATCTTGATGTTCATGAGCACAATCTCCCTCCAGTTCATTGCAAGCCGTCTGAAGCCAAGAGGCGCAACAACCGTTCAGGACCTCCTCGGCCCATAGCTAGAATTAATGATATTTGGGAGGCGAGCGTGTCACTTGAAGAGCGTATGAATTTTGATGTTTTTTTCATGAATTTAAATGGTGAAACCTGTTGTCAGGCACGATCTATCGATTCGACAGGTTTGTGTTCGATCCGGATGCAGCCAGGCTGCTCGATTCCGGCCAGCCTGTCCCGCTAGAGCCCCAGGTCTTGAGCCTGCTGAAGTATCTTGTCGAGAACCGGGACCGCATCGTCTCCAAGGACGAACTGATCGACGAAATCTGGCAGGGTCGCGTCGTCTCCGACGCCGCGCTCAACACGCGCATCCGCGCGGTTCGCAGGGCGCTGGGCGACGATCGCGCGCAGCAGAGGTTCCTGCGGACCTATCCCAAGCGGGGCTTTCAGTTTGTCGCCGAGACCGACTGTTTCGACTCGGACGACAAAGTCGACGCCCCGGTCATGGCCTCCCGGGCGTCAGCCCTTCGCCGTGCCTGGGTCTGGGTGGGGCCGGCTATTCTGATCCTCATTCTGGGTGTTCTGGGCGCAGTGTGGTGGTTGGATGAAAGCAAGATTACCGAGACCTCGCTGCCAGCCAAACCCTCGATCGCCGTTCTGCCATTCGACAATCTCTCCGGAGATCCCGACCAGGAATATTTCGCCGATGCCTTCACGGAAGACCTGATTACGGACCTGTCACGTATCCGAGGCGCCTTCGTCATCGCGCGTCGCACCTCTTTTACCTTCAAGGGAAAGGCGGTGGACGTTAAGAATGTGGCCGCCGACCTGGGGGTTCGTTACGTCCTCGAAGGGAGCGTCCGTCGATCCGGCGACCAGGTCCGCATCAATGCACAGCTCATCAATGGTCAGACCCGTAGTCACGTCTGGTCGAACCGATACGACCGCGCCTTGACGGATGTGTTCTCGGTGCAGGACAACGTGACGGGGCAGATCGCCGCGGTGCTGAAGGCCGAGCTCAGAGAAGCCGAGAGTCGGAGACAGGTGCCGACGGCAAGCCTCGCAGCCTGGGACTATGCGCTGCGGGGCAATGTGCTGCTGTTCAACCCCAAGAGCGCAAAGGATTTTCAGGATGCCAAGGCGCTATTGGACATGGCCGTGGAGCTCGACCCCGGTATCGCCTCGGCATGGAGCGGACTGGCGTTCATCCATTACGCGGCAAGTTTGCATCCCATCCCCGGCATATCGGCGCCGAACTCGAAAGACCTGTCCCTCGAAGCGGCACAGCGGGCCGTATCGCTCGACCCGAAGGACGCCGAAGGACATTGGATGATCGGTGTAGGCTATGCCCGGAACGGGCAGCCGGCACGCGGTCTGGCCTCGTGTAACACCGCAATGGCGCTCAACCCCAACAACGATTGTGCTTATTTGTGTGGCGGATTGACGAACATGGCGTTGGGAAATCCGGCCGAAGCCTTGCCGCATTTTCGACAATCGCTGCGCCTGAATCCAAGGTTCCGTCCTTCCCCGAAATTCACCTACATGGGGCTCGCCTATTTGCACAACGGACAAGATACGGAAGCCATCACCGCACTGAACCGCGCCATCGCCGATTCGCCCGATGATCCAACGGCGAACTTTGCCTTGGCGTCCGCCCTGGCCTTGACCGGCCGCGTGGAAGAGGCGCGTGCCGCGCTTGAAACATCCATGACCCTGGCGTACAGCGACCGAACCACGATCGAGACGCTGCGCGCCAGACACTCCTGGATGGGCCCGGGATTCGAGCGCGTACTCGAAGGTCTCCGTCTCGCTGGCATGCCTGAGCAGTAATCCGGTGACTTTGGATTTCCTATCCATCCTTGATGCTCATCATGTAACCCTCCCAACGAGCACGTGCAGCCTCTTCCACGTCATGCGTGCCCTGCCATGCTATTCGGTCCTGACGATAAAAGGCGGTCCTTGGGGACCAACCTGGAAGACTACGAACCGGAGCCATTCCGACTCGCTCTCATTGCGCATCACCATCACCTTCTCTTGCACCGCAGCAGGCTCGCTGGGAAGCTCGCTCGGAAACCCTGCCTCGCAAGATCTCCCGCCCCGCGTTGCCCAACGCCTCCACCACCCGACTCAGCACTCCTCATACTCATCATGGCGGCGCCACCACATGCCCGTCTCGTTGCGCCCTTTGGGAGCGCGGTCGAGCCACTGGTACATGCCCCAGAGGCCATCCAGTCCGCGCGAATAGGTGGAATAGGTGTGGTAGATGACGCCGTCCGCGCTCATCTCACGCAACGCTGGCCCGCGAAAGCGCTCAACTTGTAGCTTACTCATCGAAATTACTTCGAGAAAACCTACTTTTGATTTTCTTCCACAAAAAGATAAAGGGAAGAAAAATGACAAACCACAACTTTTTCGCAAAGAGAACAAGCATGGCTAGCAAGCCGGCCCCCACCTTTGCAGCAGCGTTTCCGGTTATGAGTTTATATGCTAGCGCACCGACACCAACAGCGGCCATTTTATCTGCCCCCGGTATGTAATCTGCATATTGAAAGCCTTCTTTGTAACTATATGCGGCAAGAGATGGAGCCAAGGAATTTTCAGCACTAGAAAATTGCTCTCGCCTTCCCATCCAGACAATTTCAGTGTAGCCATGACGGCCAAGTTTTAGCGCCTTCGCATTTACAAAGGAGTTTCCGTCACCAGTATGTCCGGAAATTGCCCAGTAGGCAGTGGCCGAGTGCTCATCCAAGTAGGGCTCTTCTACCCAATCATCAACAAAAATATCTGGATAACCAGCCTCCCTTATTTCATTGGACTCTAAAGTACTCTTCTTGATCTGATCAAGCATCTCTTTGGGATCAATATGCTCATCCCAGTCATCCATTTTCACATAGCCAATATCATGGAATGTATATGTGACTTGCGCATCCTGATTTGATCCATCAACACGAACCACTACGGCATCAGGTTTAAAGCCACTGTGACCCTCGGTAATTCGCATGTATTTATGTGCTTCGCTTCCTATCAGGATATAGTCACCAAAAGATGTTGCAACTGACGACTTTTCATTTTCAAGAGTGTATTCAGCCGGCTCATAATTCCAATCAAGAGCTTGAATTCGCCCAATTACTTCACTTTCATCCAAAGCATAAGCGAATGACGAGACAACCAATGAGAAAAATAAAAGCAGATATTGATTTTTCATATTCAGTCCCTTGCACGTATTTCGCATTAATCCTGTCAACATTTTAATCATCTGTGTTTTTGATATTCTTGAGCCACTCCCCCACGAGAGGGAGGCCATCTCGGTAGGGAGATTTGGGCACGCTACTGCTCAGAGGTAACATCATTTCCCTGCGACCATCCTTGTCTGCGTATTCCTCTATACTTTCTTATCGGCAACCGTCTTCGCGACTTAAGCCATAAGTAAAGCCAGCTATGTAATATATTGTAAATAAAAAGCCTGTCGAGGAGACAGGCTTTTATATGAGACGGGTGATGTGATGGAGCTAGGCTTGCACGGGGGAGAAGTTCAGGCGCACCAGGCAGGATGTGTCATCTGAGCCCGGCTGTCCGTGCAAGTCAGGAACAACCCTGTCCCGAAGACGAAGGCTCGCTGGGAAGCTCGCTCGGAAACCCTGCCTCGCAAGATCTCCCGCCCCCGGTTGCCCAACGCCTCCACCACCTGATCAGCCCTTATCGTACTCGTCATGCCGACGCCACCACATGCCCGTCTCGTTGCGCCCCTTGGGAGCGCGGTCGAGCCACTGGTACATGCCCCACAGGCCGTCCAGCCCGCGCGCATAGGTGGAATAGGTGTGGTAGATAACGCCGTCCTCGAGCACGAACGCGCTCATGCCCGGCCTTTCGCGCTCGTACGTGGCCTTGTCCGTTCCGCTCATGGCGGCGCCGATAGTAGCCCCGTCGGGTATCGATTGCGAAGGCATATCGGCGACAGACTGCTCGCTTTCTTGTAACTGACTCGCCGGCTCGCGCTGGTAGTTGTATTCGATACCGCCCTCGCGTTGTTGCTCCTCGGTGAACCAGACGTTGAAGTCGAAGTTGAAGTCGCTGCCATACGAAGACGCCCAGGGAAAAGTCCAGCCAAGCCGTTGCTTATAAGCCTGCAACTTCGCGAGTGGTGCCCGCGACACCGCCCACAACATCACGTCATGGTTGGCCAGGTGGACAGCGATGCCGTTGAAGCCATCGGCAATCGCCGAGCAGGATGGACAGCCCGCCTTATAGTCGGGCCCGAACATGAAGTGGTAGATGAGAAGCTGCGAGCGACCTTGGAAGATATCCGCCAACGAGGCACTGCCCTCATCGGTCTCGAACCGATACTCCTTGTCGATCCGCACCCACGGCAGCTCCTGCCGCTGCCGCGCCAGCTCGTCGCTGCGCCGTGTGAGTTCCTTTTCGGCCTGAAGCAGCTCGATCCGCGCTGCCAGCCACTCTTCACGTGTGCCGGTCGTATGTGTGGTCATTGTCTTTCCCTCCCTCGGTTCGTTCCGTTCTCGATATCTCCTTGGTGATCATGAGATATATAGTGCTGAGTGACCGAACGGTGGGAGTAACAAGTGTGGCGGGATTGCGATGGATTCACTGATCACGGCCGCAGCCTATGCGCTCACGGCGGGTGATCCCCTCGGCGCATTGAACCGAGTCGCGCTGCGCGACGATGCGCCTGCGCTCGCGCTTCGAGGGATCGCGATGGCGCAGCTTGGCGATCTCGATCGAGCGAAAGCACTCCTGCGAAGTGCGGCGCGCGCCTTCGGTCCGAAAGAAGCCGTGGCCCGCGCGAGGTGCGTCGTCGCTGAGGCCGAGATCGCGCTCGCCTCGCGCGATCTGGGCTGGCCCGCGAAAGCGCTCGACACGGCGCGGGCGACGCTCGAAGCGCATGGCGACCAAGTGAACGCCGCCTATGCGCGGTACCTCGAGGCCCGGCGCCTGCTCCTGATCGGGTGCCTGGACGAAGCGGAGCATGCGCTCGCCGAACTCGATCCTGCGCCCTTCCCACCCGCGTTGAGGACTGCCCATGAGCTCGTCGTGGCAGGGATCGCGATACGCCGCCTGCGGACGAAGACGGCACGCGCTGCGCTCGCTCGGGCCGAGCACGCTGCGCACCATGCAGGGATCCCCGCGCTGACAGCGGAGGTCGAATGCGCATCCCTCGTCCTGAACACGCCCGCAGCGCGCCTGATGGCGCGTGGCGAAGAGCGACTCCTGCTGCTCGAAGAGGTCGAAGCGTTACTGGCATCGAAGGCTCTCGTCGTGGACGCCTGCCGCCATGTGGTGCGTGACGCACACACGGTGGTCTCGCTCGCCAGGCGCCCGGTGTTGTTCGCGCTGGCACGCTTGCTGGGCGAAGCCTGGCCTGGAGACGTGCCGAGGGGCACGCTCATCGCGCAAGCATTCCGAACCAAGTTCGCCAATGAATCGCATCGCGCGCGGTTGCGAGTCGAAGTCGGGCGACTTCGCACGGAACTTGGGACGCTGGCCGACGTGCTCGCGACGAAGCGAGGATTCAAGTTGGTGCCGCACAGCGCAGGCGAAGTCGTGGTACTGGCGCGGCCGATCGAAGAGAAGCATGCAGCGGTACTCGCCCTGCTTGATGACGGTGAGACATGGTCGAGCTCGGCCCTGGCGCTTGCGCTTGGCGCCAGCCAGCGCACCGTGCAGCGAGCACTCGACTCGCTTGCGGCGGAAGGCAAGGTGCAATCGTTCGGTCGCGGGCGAGCGCGTCGCTGGATGACGCCGCCCGTGCCGGGATTCACGACAACTTTGTTGCTCCCCGGTCCACTACCAGGCAACTAGCATGGAAGCCACACCCCAAGTGATAAGGACAGAAACATGAACCAAGCAGCCGAAATCCTCCGCGAATATGGCCCCTTCCCCGGCGTCGATGCCGTGCATGGCGTCACCTATGACGGTCGGCAAGTCTGGATTGCTGTCGGCGACAAGCTGAACGCCCTCGATCCGCCGAGCGGAGAAACGTTACGCTCGATCGAAATCGCCGCGCATGCGGGAACAGCCTTCGACGGGGAGCACCTGTTCCAGATCGCCGAAGATCGCATCCAGAAGGTCGATCCGAACACCGGCAGTGTCGTCGCCACCATCCCGGCGCCGCCTGGCGGCGGTAACTCGGGGCTCGCCTGGGCCGAAGGGTCGCTGTGGGTGGGGCAGTATCGGGACAGGAAGATCCAGCAAGTCGATCCGCAAACAGGGGAGATTCTTCGCACCATCGAGTGCAGCCGCTTCGTCACCGGCGTCACCTGGGTCGACGGGGAGCTCTGGCACGGCACCTGGGAAGAGGACGAGAGCGATTTGAGGCGAATCGATCCCCAAACGGGAGAGGTACTGCAAATACTCGAGATGCCACCCGGCGTGGGCGTATCGGGGCTCGAGTCAGACGGCGGCGATCAATTCTTCTGCGGAGGCGGGGGTAGTGGGAAGGTGAGAATCGTTCGGCGCCCCTAAAAATAAAAAATAAAGCCTTTGACCCACGGAGCCAAATCATGACACCCTGGCTTCAGCCGGTAAGCAAGTGGCATAGTTTCAGTAGCGTTCGAATTCTTTCAGCAGCCTGTAATTTATCCCTGTTCTACCCGCTACACATCTGGGTAACACCAGGAACATTGCAAGGCGCGATTGCGCGAGAGGATTCAACATGGCAACTGGTACAGTGAAGTGGTTCAACGACTCCAAAGGTTTCGGCTTCATTACTCCTACCGAAGGTGGCGATGATCTCTTTGCCCACTTCTCCGAAATTCAAGCGGAAGGCTTCAAGTCCCTGCAGGAAGGTCAAACCGTCTCCTTCGACGTGACCCAGGGCAAGAAAGGCCTCCAGGCTTCGAATATCAAACTCGCCTGACCTTAACGGTCACGAGTTCTCGAACCTCCCCGGTTCGAAATCAAGGCCCGCCTAGGCGGGCCTTGTTGCGTTGTGAACCTACTCAGCCAAAGTAGCTCGCCCTGAGCGGCGCTTACGAGTTGAACCGCCCCGGGATTCCCGGAGACTCCATTTCTTGAGAGGATGGAGTGATGACAACATCGAAGAAATACTCACCTGAGGTGAGGGAACGGGCGGTTCGGATGGTGCGCGAGCACCAGGATGAAT
>NZ_BMXS01000005.1 GCF_014651875.1 Litchfieldella qijiaojingensis | reverse complement strand
AACGACGCCCACTGCGAAGGAGGACGACACCTCACACACCCCTGAAGCTGTTCCGATGAAAGAGCACTGATGAAAACCGGACAATCTGAATTGATGAAAAACGGACAACCTTCAGTGACGTTGACATCGCTACTCCGAGGAACGGAGACAAGCCGTGGTGGCCAAGCTGCTGCCACCCCATAACCTCAGCGCCAGTGAGGTCGCTGAGCAGGAAGGTATCTCGGTGGCGACCATCTACAAGTGGCGCAAGGAAGCCCGTGAACAGGGCCGCTGCCTACCCGATGCCGGTGACGGTAGCGCGGAGAGCTGGTCATCACGGGACAAGTTCGCTGCTGTGGTCGAGACCGCCGCGATGAATGCCGAGGAGGTGACTGAATACTGTCGCCGGCGTGGTCTCTACCCCGAACAGATCCAGGCCTGGCGGCGTGACTGTGAGCGTGCCACCAGCCTGTCCCAGGAGGAGCGGCGCCGGGAAGCCCTCGACACCAAGGAGCAGCGCAAGCGCATCCGGGAGCTGGAGCGGGAGCTCAAACGCAAGGAGGCCGCCCTTGCCGAAACCGCGGCCTTGTTGACGCTGCGAAAAAAGGCCCGGGCGATCTGGGGGGACGAGGACGAATGATCAGTGCCCAGACTCGCCAACAGGCCGTCGCGCTGATCGAGGAAGCGCGGGCTCAGGGCGCCCGTCTCGAGCCCGCCTGTCGCGCGCTGGGGCTCACCGCACGCACCTATCAACGCTGGACCCGTGGCGACGAACTCCAGGAGGATCAGCGCCCTTTTGCCGAACGGCCGGTGCCCGCCAACGCCCTGACGACCGCTGAGGAGCAGGCGATCCTCGACGTGTGCCATCGGCCGGCGTTCGCCAACTTGCCGCCGGAACAGATCGTGGTGCGGCTGCTGGACGAGGAAGACCGCTACCTCGCCTCGGTATCAACCTTCTACCGGGTGCTGCGTCGCCATGGCGAACTGGCCCATCGCGGGCGCGCCAAGGCGCCGAAACGCCATGCGCCACCGACCACCTATCAGGCCACGGCGCCCAATCAGGTGTGGTCGTGGGATTGCACCTGGCTGCCCGGACCGGTCAAAGGGAGCCATTACTACCTGGTGATGATCCTCGACATCTACAGCCGCAAGCTTGTCGGCTGGGAGGTCTTCCTGGCGGAGTCGGCCCTTAACTCGCGGACGGTCATCGAGCGTGCCGTGCTCGCCGAGCAGGTCATCGACAAGCCGCTGGTGCTGCATGCCGACAACGGCAGCCCTTTCAAGGGCGCCACGCTGCTCGAGAAGCTGCGTGAGCTGAACATCGAGTCGTCCTTCAGCCGGCCTCGGGTCAGCAACGACAACGCCTTCTCCGAAGCGCTGTTTCGCACCTGCAAGTACGTGCCGAACTACCCGGTCGACGGCTTCGCCGACCTCGACAAAGCGCGGCATTGGGTGCAGGGCTTTGTTGCCTGGTACAACCATGAGCACCGCCATAGTGGCATCCGCTTCGTGACGCCGGCTCAGCGCCATGCTGGCCACGACAAGGTGATTCTGGCTCGGCGTCATACGCTGCATCAGGCGGCTCGCCGAGCCAACCCGGCTCGCTGGAGCGGCAAGACCCGTAACTGGGAGCCGATCAAGGTAGTCTCGCTCAATCCCGAGCGGGAGCCGGTAATGACGCCGGCCAAGAAGGCGGCGTAAAAACGTGATCGGGCACGACAACTACCTTGACAGTTACCGGGATCGGCAACACGCTTCTGGCCGATACCACCCGAAAAGAAAGCTACCTTTCCTATCCATAGAAAGCTTCACGCGATTTCTTTACGAAAAAACTGCCGAGTCAGGCGGCCTGGAGAGCGGCGGTAAGAATGTAAAAGAAATGACCCATTTCTAGTGTCTAAAAATCCAAAAGCCTCAACCCTGTACCCCCCTACCGCCTTTTCTTAGCTGTATTTTAAATATAAAAAATAATTATAAAAACACACATGGCGAGCAAGTTAAAAAAGTCGCCACACCTCAAAAAAACACTTTACAACATTATGCGTGCCGATATATATTAGTGAGGATGCCCGTTTTCGGGAAGGGCAATATCAAAAAGAAAGGCAAGGGTAATATTTCAAATATGAAGGAATATGGGTATGTGAAAATACAATGCATAACTTCAGGAAATAGCCCTCCTTTCAGATTAACTTCTGGATGGAGAAACTTATGGAACTTAAAAGGTTGGCAGAAAATGTATTAGTTGGAGTGATGGTGAACCTAATGGTTGGATCGGCCCTCATTTCCGAACGGCCAGACTTTACAATCCCACCAATATCATCAATGTCTTTTGATGTTGAGCTTAAGGCAAAAATAGAGATGGAGGAGAGAAATATGGATCAAAATAGATAGGTTTGCGTAAAATAGCGCTGACAGTAAAGCCATTCCCGCTAGTCACACATGGAGACCGATATGAACCGGGAAGTGGTAACCGACTAAGCCCCGCCACCATGCGGGGCTTCTTCATCCCCCACCCTACAACTCCACTTCTACAATAGACCCATCATCACGCTTTTCAAAATATGTGACAGAGGTGCTTCCATCAGAATGGTTCTCCTGAATTGTAAGATCTTCTCCAAAAGCCATGAACAAAATCACACCATCAAGCTCATTTGTCCGCCACCTTCCATCGAAACTTCCCCAGTAGATTCTGTTTCCTTTAATCTGGCATTTGTTTTCCCACAAGCTGTTATCGCTAGGTCGTCGGTAGCTTACTTTATAAATCTCACCCCCAGACTGACTTACTTCCATTATGGATGGACTGTGGAAAAACATGGATGACATTGCCGCCTTGCAGACCTCTTCTTCAGAGTAGCCCCCCATGCTCGCCTCATCGGAAAGCTGAATCTGCCTTTTGCTTTCCTCGGCAACCTCAGACCCTCCTCCACTATCGCCACTATTATTCTCTGAGATGTATAGGAAAACCAAAAAAGCAACCATCCCATACATCACAATTGACCCAACATTCTTCATAGATCAGTTCCCTTACTCCCTTTGAGTGAATTACATCCTTAACAGCTATCTTACGCCCCCCTGACCGCTAAAGCACCAAGTCCCGCGCAAGGCCACCGCCCTGGTGCAGGTGGTCGCTTCGCTCCCGGTTCAGCAGGGAGCGGCTGCGTCACCCCCTGGGCCGCTGACGCTGCCTAGTTACCGCTCGCTGTGTTCGCTGCATCGGCGTGGGGCGCTGATTACCGAACAACAACCATCCGTAGGCCAATCAAGAAAGCTACTCAAGATTATGGCGCTTATCTTGCCTTTATGGTGGAGAGGGTACCTTGTTGTTTTTCAATCCTTTTTTATCCGGAAGCTCTGCCGTGTCAATATCAGATCTACTTCAGCCTCCCCAACCCACTCACCCGCAACACCCTTCGCTGCATCGCTTCCTGTAGTATCCCGCGCACACTCTCCACCAACGTAAACCAGTGCCTGGCACGGGTAATGCCGGTGTAGACCAGTTCGCGGGTGAGGATGGGGTTGGGGGCATCCGGCAGTAGCAGGGCGGTGTGGATAAATTCCGAGCCTTGGGATTTGTGAACAGTCATGGCGTAGACGGTTTCCACCGCTTGCAGGCGGCTGGGCAGTACCCATTTGATGGGCTTGTCCTTGTCGCCGGTGGGGAAGGCGACGCGCAGCACGCTGCGGCCCGGCTCATGGGGATGCGGCAAGGCGAGGGTGATGCCGATATCGCCGTTCATCAGCCCCAGGCCGTAGTCATTTTTGGTCACCAGTACCGGGCGGCCGAGGTACCACAGTCGTTTGCCTTCCTTGGAGTCGATCAGCCCGTGGCGTTCCAGCGCCTGGCGGATGCGTTCGTTCAGCCCTTCGATCCCCCATGGGCCGCGACGTAGGGCGCAGAGTAGTTGGAAGTTGCCGTGGGCTTCGAGTACGGCCTGGGCCCAGCGATCGAACGCTTCCTGGGGGGCATCCAGCGGTGGGCGTTGGTCATGCAGCGTTTCGAGATAGTGGCGGTATCCGGTCGGTGGTAGCAGTGGTTGGCCCTTGAGCGTGCGGCCCTGGCCGGCGTTGAGGAAGCCTTGCGGGTTGCCATTCACCACCAGGGTTTCGAGAGCGTTGTCGCTGGCGTTGCCGTGTTTTGCCGTGCGCAGGCGGAGATGGGCCAGGTCGGCATAGCCGTGATCCAGGATCCGCTGCACGGCCTGGCGCTTCTCGTTGTCGGGCTGGTCGGCATTGACGGCACTGGCCAGTTGGCCGATGCCGCTGCTGGCGTCGAAACGGTGGCTGATGCGCAGCATGGCGATGGCCTGGTCCAGCGGTTGGCCGTTGGGATCGATGACGCCTTCGGGCAGTGTCTGGCCGGTGGCGGCTTGCAGCCATTCGGCGGTATCCGGTGTGTAGTGGCCGCCATCGGCACGGGCGCACAGGTCGCCGAGTACCGAGCCGGCTTCCACCGAGGCGAGCTGGTCCTTGTCGCCGAGCAGGATCAGCCGGGCGCGGCTGGGCAGGGCGGTGAGCACCGATGCCATCATCTCCACGTCGACCATCGAGGCTTCGTCGACCACCAGCACGTCGAGCGGCAGGGGGTTGCCGGCGTGGTGGCGGAAGTGCCGGGTGTCGGGGCGCGAGCCTAATAGTCTGTGGAGAGTCGTTACTTCAGTTGGGATGGCTTGCTTCAGCGCCTCGGGAGAGTCGCTCACGCCTTCGAGCTTCAGCCCGTCAACCTGTCCGGCAATCGATTCGTTAAGACGTGCGGCGGCCTTGCCAGTGGGAGCAGCCAGGCGGATGCGTAGTGGTCGTTCGCTCTCGCTCAGGGCCAGGGTCTGGAGCAGGGCGAGCAGTTTGACCACGGTGGTGGTCTTGCCGGTGCCGGGGCCGCCGGTGATCACCGCGAAGCGTGAGCGGGAGGCGAGGGCGCAGGCGGTTTTTTGCCAGTCGTAGGGCGTTTTGTCCGATGCCGGGAATAGGGTGCCGAGGATGGTGGCGAGTGCGGTGGTGTTGTCCGGGCGCCTGCCGGCGCCATCGCGACCACGGTCGCTCCTACAGGTATCGGGGGTTCCTTCGGGGGCGTTGCCAGAGGGTGGCGCGGTGGCGTCATCCGGGCGCCTGGCGGCGCCATCGCGACCACGGTCGCTCCTACAGGTATCGGGGGTTCCTTCGGGGGCGTTGCCGGAGGGTGGCGCGGCGGCATTGTCCAGGCGCCTGTTGGCGCCATCGCGGCCACGGCCGCTCCTACAGGGGGCGGTGGTTTCTTCGGGGGCGTTGCCGGAGGGTTGCGCGGTGGTGTCATCCGGGCGCCTGTCGGCGCCATCGCGGCCACGGTCGCTCCTACAAGTGGCGTCTGTAGCATCCGTCAGGCGGGCGGCGATCTGTTGGCGGATGTCTTGTTCGTATTGCCAGTAGCGGCGCAGGTAGAGGCGTGTGCCGTTGGTGTGGTCGATGGCGACCAGCGGGGTGTTGCCGGGGCTGTTGGCGACCAGTTCGGGGTGGGCGAGGGCGGTTTGCCATTCGGCCAGGGTCAGGCCGTCGAGTACCTGGCTGGGCAGCGGCGGGGCTTCACTGCCGTCGTCGCCTTCCGGGGGCAGCGAGAGGGCCAGGTCGGGGGCGTCCAGGGTGTGGGCCAGGTCCAGGCACACATGGCCACGGCCGAGCTGGTGGCTGGCCAGCGCTGCGGCCAGCAGCAGTGGCGCGGGAGCGTCCGGCACTTCGCGATGCAGGAAGGCGACGAAGGCGCGGTCCAGGGCGCGCAGCCAGCCGCGGGCCACCCATTGGTCGAGCAGGGCCAGCAGGGCAGCGGGATCGCTGCGCGCAATACGGGCATCCTGGGTCGTGGCCGGTGTCATGCGCTAGCTCCTTCGGTTTCCTGGGTTGATGGGGATGCCTGGAACAGCGCGTCGAGCCGTTCGATCAGTTCGCGGGGCGGGCGTTCGCGATGCACGCCGCACGAGGGGGCATGCGTACCGCGCAGGAACACGTAGAGCGCGCCGCCTACGTGGCGGTCGTAATCGTAGTCCGGCAGGCGCGACTTGAGCAGCCTGTGCAGCGCCAGGGTGTAGAGGGCGTACTGCAGGTCATATCGCTTCTCGAGCACGGCGCCCGCCATGGCTTCCGGGGTGTAGGCGTTGTCATCCGGCCCCAGGTGATTGGATTTCCAGTCGAGCACGTAATAGCGCCCCTGGTGTTCCACCACCAGGTCGATGAAGCCCTTGAGCATGCCGTTGAGGGTTTCGGTGTCGAGCGCCGGGCGAGGAGAGCCAGCGAGTGTGTAAGCACTTACGAGGGCATCCAGGCGTCGGGTGTCGACGTTATGCGCGGCGAACCAGAATTCCATCTCCACCTGGTAGCGAGTGAGGCGATCCAGGCGCAGCGTGGGGCCTGTGCCATCCGGTTGCTCGGTAAGTGGCAACTCGGTGGTCAACAGATCCCGCAGCCAGGTCTCGAGGGCCGGGATCCACTGCTGCCAGCCGCGCAGGTTGGCGCGTCTTGCCAGGGTATCGGTCAGTGCCTCGGGCTGTTGCTGAAGCCGATCAAAGCCCTGGTGGCCGACCCATTCCAGCAGGCCGTGCAGGAAGGTCCCGGCGGCCGGGCCGCGCGGGAAGCGGTGCAGTGAGCCCTCGCTTCGCTCGCCTGCTGCTGGGCTCGGGACTTCGTCGGAGAACTCGTCGCGCATTTCGCGGGCGGTGGCTTCCAGTGCGGTGGTGGGCTCCGCATGTTCGCCGGCGAGCTGAAGGGCATCGGCATCCTCCAGTTCGAGATCCGCTAGCTCGGGAGCCAGGGCCTGCTGGCGAATGCCGACCCGTAGCGCCGAGTAGCTGGCGATCCACCAGTGCTCGCGAGCGCGACGTGTGGGCACACGAGCAGGCGCAAGCGGCGCGGTGTCAGTGGTCAGGGCCACACGTTGCTCGCCGATCGGCGGCGCGTCTTCAACCGCAATGGCGTCGCAGTCGCCACGCAGGGTGTCGAGGGTGGCGCGCAGTTCCTGCGAAGAAATGGGCTCTCCAGCATTCAGCATCTGGCCAATGGCGCTTTTCTCCAGGCCCTGGAGTGGCGCCAGGCCCAGCCACGTGGCATGGCGGGCGCGGGTCAGTGCCACGTAGAGCTTGCGCAGGTCCTCGCCGAGACGTTCGCGGTCGGTGCGGGCCAGGATCGTGTCGTCGGCGGTCAACGAGACTCGCGCGTTACCTTCGTCATCGTGCCAGTGCAGCGGCGTGTCGCTGGCCTTTTTCTCGCGGTGGGCGCCGATGAAGGGCAGGAACACCAGCGGGTATTCCAGTCCCTTGGACTTGTGGATGGTGATCACCTGCACCAGGTCGGCATCGCTTTCCAGGCGCAGGCGGTGAGTGTCGTCCTGACCCAATGGATTGGCGCAGGATTCAGCCAGGTAACGAATCAGGGCGTGTTCGCCGTCGAGTTCCTGGCTGGTCTGCTGTAGCAATTCGCCCAGGTGCAAAAGGTCGGTAAGCCTTCGCTCGCCTTCCAGGGCATTGGTAGCGGCCAGCAGCCTGGTGGGCACCTGGAAGTCCGCCATCAACCGGCGCAGCATGGGCAGCACGCCCTGGCTCTGCCACAGGCGGTGGTAGTCGCGGAACTGCAGCACCCGCGCTTCCCAGGCCAACTCGTTGTGATTCAGTTCGTCGAGCTCGTTGAGCGACAGCCCCAGGCTCGGCGAGGCCAGGGCGGCGCGCAGTGCGCGGTCGTCGTCCGGGGCACTGGCGGCGCGCAGCCAGGCTTCCAGCTCGCTGGCGGCGGGGCTTTCGAATACGCCCTCCTTGTCCGAGAGGTAGACGCTCTTTATCCCGCGCCGGGCCAGGGCGGTACGGATCGCGCGGGCCTCGCTGGCGTTGTTGACCAGTACCGCCAGATCCGAGGGGGCGAGCGGCGTGAAATCGTCGGGCGAGGTGAAGCCGACCCGCCCGGCGTGGGCATCGCTCAGCAGTTCGGTCATATGGCTGGCGCAGCGCTCGGCCATCTGCGTGAGGTAGGGCGTCTTGGCCAGCGGCTCTTCGGCGTCGAGATGCCATAGCGTCAGCGCTGGCAGTGGCTGGCTGTCGCGGGTGAGTGAGTCCTTGCGTCCCTTGGCCTTCACACCCACAAAAGGTACGGGATTTTCGCCGTTCGAATCACGGAATAGAAAAGCGCCCTCACCGCGTGGCTCGTTTTCGGCGAAGGTGAAGCAGCGGTTGACCGCTTCGACCATCGGTTGGCTGGAGCGGAAGTTGGTGCCCAGCGTGACATGGCGGCCGGCGGTATCGCGACGCGCCTGAAGATAGGTGTGGATATCCGCGCCGCGGAAGGCGTAGATGGCTTGCTTGGGGTCGCCGATCAACAGCACGGAGTTGGCGTTCGCATTCGCATTGTCGCTGGCGTTGTGGGCCAGGCGGTAAACGCGATCGAACAGCCGGTACTGGATGGGGTCGGTGTCCTGGAATTCGTCGACCAGCGCCACCGGGAACTGGGTGCGGATGCGCTCGGCCAGGGTGTCGCCGGTCGGGCCGTTGAGCGCCCGGTCGAGGTGGGTGAGCAGGTCGTGGGGCCCCATCTCGGCGCGGCGCTGCTGGGCCTGCTCGCGGCGCTCGGCCATCCAGTGCACGGCATGGGCCAGCAGTTCGGGATAGGCCTCGGGCAACGCGGCGAGCTGGCCTTGTAGTTCGGCGACGGCAGCCAGGGCCGGATGATCGGGCGGGCTGCCCTTGAGCCAGATCTCAGCCATGCCGTCCGGCGTCAGGCGCTTCCAGGCGGCGTCGGTCAGCGCGGGTGAGACTTGATCCGGAGTGGCCGCCCATTCGCGCAGCATTCCCAACCAGTTGGCGCGATGATTCTTGTTGAAACTGGCACCCTTGAAGGCCTTGCTGGCGGCGGCCTCTTCGAAAAGTTCGGTGAGTTGGTCGATCCACTCGGGCCAGGGCGACTTGAGCTCGTCGAGTCGGCGTTGTTGTTCCTGGCGGACCCTGGCCAGGGTCTCTGCGGGCGGGGGAGCCGCTGGTAGGGCCGCCGCGTGGTCGCGCAGCCGGGCGACGGCTTGGTTCAGGTCTTCGGGGGTTTGCCAGTGGCGGGCGATGCTTTCCAGGTCGTCGCGGGGCAGGGCGTAGTAGAAGCAACGCCAATAGTCGCGCGCCACGTCGAGCTCCAGCTCGGTCTGGTCGGTCTCCAGGTTCAGCGAGAACAGGCTGCCACTGTCGAAGGCGTGCTCGCGCAGCATGCGGTAGCACCAGCTATGGATGGTGGAGACAGCAGCCTCGTCCATCCACTCGGCGGCGAGTTGCAGGCGCCGGGCACAGGCGGGCCAGTTCTCCCGGGGATAGCTGTCGCGCAGGTCGATCAGGGGATCGGCCTTAGGGTTTTCGGTGGTCGGGACTGACCCGGCGGCAGGCCTTTGCGAGGGCGCTGTGACCCCATCCCTGGGCGCTACTTTTTCCATCCCTGGAAAAAGACCCTCGCTTTGGCCTGCCCCCGGAGTCTCTTCTACTTCTAGGAAAACCTCGGCAGCCTCCACCAGCCGCGTGCGGATGCGGTCACGCAGTTCCTGGGTGGCGGCGTTGGTGAAGGTCACCACCAGGATCTCCGGCGGGGTCAGGGCACGCGGGAAGCTCACGCTGTCGTCGGGCGAGCGCGGGCCGAGCACCAGGCGCACGTAGAGCAGGGCGATGGTGAAGGTCTTGCCGGTACCGGCGCTGGCCTCGATCAGCCGGCTACCGGTCAGTGGTAGGCCTATCGGGTCGAGCGTCGGCGGCTTGTTGTCGTGATGCACTTCGCTCATGACTGGCCTCCCTTGCCGCCGTTGCCCTTGGTTTTCGTCTTGACCTCGCCATGCAGCGGGGCGTAGAGCCGTTCGGCCAGCTCGGCGAAGGCCTGGCCGTCGCTGTCGATCAGTGCCTGGAAGCTACCCCACTGGCGGGCCAGATAGGGATCGCGGCCCCATTCGCCGGCATTGTAAGCGTCGCCATCGAAGGTCTTGCGCGCTGCCTCGAATACCTTGAGATCGTCTTCCTCGGCGCTGGCGGCCAGGCAGCGGCTCATGGCCTCCGGTGTGCCATCTTTATCTATCCAGGCAAAGGCGGTGTCGCGGGCCAGGGGCAGTGGCGCGGCCATGCCGGCCTGCCAGGCATGCACGATCGTCTCCAGATAGCGGCGAGCGGTGTCCGCCGGCAACGGCGGCAGCCTGCCCTCGCCAGCGCGGGACAGCAGTTGGGTGGTCATCGGGCCGATGGCGAGCTGTGCGGCGAGGTGCGCGACCCAGGGGCGCATCCAGTGCTTCCAGTTGTGCCTGCGGTTGTTGATCAGGCTGCTGGAGAGCAGCAACACCCGGCAACGCTCGCCGGTCTCGTTTTCGCGTAGTTCGTCGAGCCAGTCTTCCACCGCCAGCTCGCCGTTGGGCGTGGTCAGATGTAACGACACCGGCGCAGGTTCGGACACGCTATGCGGCCACTCTTCCAGGACTTCCACGTAGCGTTCGAACAGGGTGTCCATCGGCTCGATCAGCGCGTCGCGCATGCGTTCGGCGAAGCTGCCCATGGCCAGTCGCCCCTGTCGTTGCAGCCGTTCCAGGGTGTCGAACATCGCCGCCTCGCGGGACTCATTGGCTTCCACGGCCTGGCGCTGGGCCAAAATCAGTTCATGCTGCAGTTGCCAGTGTTCCAGGCCGTCCAGGGCGAAGGGTTCGTTGTCCAGGCGGCTGACGGCCTCCTGCTCGAGGAACACCTTGAGCCGGGTATTGAAGAAGGCCCTGACTGGCTCGCTCAGGAAATTGCCTAGTTGGGCGAGCGTGAGCGGTGAGTCCTGCTGGAAAGCTGTCAGCTCATGTTCTGTTTCCGATGATTCCGGTGACTGCTCCTCATGAACTTCGCGCCACTCCTGGGCATAAGTGAACAGCTCATTTTGGTCCGACTCTTTATCCGTGTCCGAAGACACACGGAAGTACTCGCGGCTGAAGGGCTGCAACGGGTGCGCGGTGGTCAGCGCCTCGAGCAGCGCGGTGCCGGCGTCCTCATCCTGTTCATGACCGGCCAGCCGCCAGCCGCGTGCCAGGTGATCGCGTAGCTGGCCAAGCAGCACCGAGGGTGGTTTCTCGGTGTTGTCGACGATGCTGCGTCCCACCCAACTGATGGTCAGGCGCTCGCGGGCCGAGAGCAGCGCTTCCAGGAACAGGTAGCGGTCGTCCTCGCGTCGCGAGCGGTCGCCGGGACGGTAGTCACGGCCCATCAGGTCGAAGTCGAGCGGCGTCTGGGTGCGCGGGTAATCGCCGTCGTTCATGCCCAGCAGGCACACGTGGCGGAAGGGGATGGCGCGCATCGGCATCAGCGTGGCGAAGTTCACCGCCCCGGCCAGGAAGCGTTGCGACAGGCTGGCCTCATCGATCTGGCCAAGCCAGTGCTCGCGCACCACGGAGAGCGGCAGTCGCTCGCTGAGTTCGGCATCGGTGGCGCTCTCTTGCCAGCTTTCCAGCGCCTGTTCGAGTTGGGTGAGCAGCAGCATGTCGCGGTCGTCGAAGGCCGTGAAACAGGCCGCCAGCAGGTCGCGCAGGCGCTGGCACCAGGTGGGCACGTCCGCCGCGGAGGACAACGTTCGCCACTGGGATTCCAGGGTGTCGAGCAGGCTGACCAGCGGGCCGGCCAGCGCCGCTTCCAGGCCACCGATATCGTCGTACGGTTCGATATCGTGCCAGGGGCCTTCGCTGCCGGCGCCCACCGCATAACCCAGCAGCAGTCGGCGCAGGCCGAAGACCCAGGTGTTCTGGGCAAGCCCACCGGGCAGGTCGAGACTGGCGCGCTGTTCGGCATCCAGTCCCCAGCGGATGCCGGCGCCTTCGATCCAGCGCGTCAGGGTGGGCAAGTGATCTTCCTCGATGCCGAAGCGTTGGCGAAGCGCCGGCACCTCTAGCAGGTCGAGCAGGTCGCTCACCGACAGGCGCAGATCCGGCAGGTGCAGCAGCTTCTCAAGGGCGATCAGTAGCGGTTGGCGATGACGGTTGGCCTGATCGGAAAGCGTAAAGGGAATATAGCGCGGGTCGTCGCGGTCGAGCCGGCCGAATACCGCCTGCACGGCGGCGGCGTAGGTGTCGATGTCCGGCACCATGACCAGGATGTCGCGCGGCTTGAGGGTGTCGTCCTCGCTGAATGCGGCCAGTAACTGGTCGTGAAGAATCTCGACCTCGCGCAGCGCACTATGCGCGACATGGAAGCGCAGCGAGGCATCGCGTGCAGGATCCACTGCCGGCCAGATTTCGCGGGTTTCGTGCAGCGGACGCAGTTCGCGGATGTCCTCCTGCAACTGGTTTAGCAAGCAGTCGTCGCTCTCACCTTCAATATGCGACTCGAAAAGGTCGATACGCAGCGCCTCGCGCTCGAACAGACCTTCGTAGGCTTGGCGCTCGTCGAATTCGTCGAGCAGGCGCAGGTAGTCGCGGCCCTGCTTGCCCCAGGCGGCCAGCAGCGGCTGAGCATGCAGGTGCAGATCGCTGTCGTCCAGGCGCGAAGGCATGCCGGGCTTGGTGCGCTGGCGACGACTCGCGGCTCTCAAAAGCTCCTTGTGTTCGATGATATCGGCCCAGTAGTGCTGGCAGGGGTTGTGCACGCACAGCACCACCTGGCTGACACGCGCCATGGCGGCCAGGGCTTCCAGGGTCTGCTGTGGCAGCGACGAGATGCCGAATACCATCACTCGGCGCGGCAGGCCAGCGGGACGTTGATCCGGTGTCAGCGCCCGGCCGGCGTCGAGAAAGCGCCGATGCACGGCGGCGCGGCTGCTCTCCAGGCCCTGGGTACCGACGTCCTCGCGTAGGGTACGCCACAAGATGGCTTGCCAGCGCTGGTCGTCGGCCAGCTGCGTGGCCTGGCCGCGGGCATCGATCAGTACGTCGCTGCCTTCGGCCCAGGCGTCCAGCCAGTCGGCACGGTAGACCTGGTACTGGTCGAACAGGTCCGCCAGCCGCTCGGCAAGCTGGTGGCGCTTGCGCAGGTCGTCGTCGTCCTCCAGGAAACGCGCTAGCGGGGCGAAGGCATCATTGGCAATCAACTCCGGCAGCAGACGCATCAGGCGCCAGGTCAGATGCGCCTTGTCGAACGGCGAACTGGGCGGCACGGCATCCTCGCCGAGCACGGAACGATAGGCCTGCCAAAGGAAACGTGCCGGCAGAGTCACGTCGAGCGAGGCGGCAATGCCGCAGCCGCCCTGGGCCGGGTCCTCGGCCAGCGCCAGTTTGAGCCACTGGCTGATGCCGTTGCTCTGCACCAGGATCACTTCGTTTTCCAGCGGCGCCAGGGGATGGCGTTTCATCCACTCCACCGCCAGTTCGCGCAGATCCTCCAGGCGGTTGCCATGCACCACCATGAAACCGGGTGGCAGGGCGGTGTCCTGGGCAGCATCGGCAAACAGCGGCATGGCGATTCCTTCGCGGCAGGTAATCGGGGCTTAGGCAAGCAGGCTTACATGGTGCCGTAAAACGCTGGGGGGATAAACGTGATCAGAGCCTCTATATCAACGATGTTAGAGTTCCGTAGACAGACACTGGGCTGGACTGGCGGAATGGCACGATGAGCGTACCGACTTTCGATATCGACACCCCGGTCGGGGTGATTTCCGACACTCACGGCAAGCTGCGTGACGAGGCGCAGGCGATGCTTGGCGATTGCGCGCTGATCGTGCATCTCGGCGATGTGGGCGGCAAGGTCGAGGACGAGGCGATCCTCGAACGCCTCGCTGAGCTGGCGCCGCTCTACAGCGTGCGTGGCAATATCGATACTCAAGAGTGGGCCGAGCGGCTGCCAATGACCCAGGATCTGATCGTCAATGGCTGGCGGCTGCACCTGGTGCACAATATCGCCGACTTCGCGCCCGAGACACCCTGCGATGCCGTGCTGCATGGCCATTCCCACAAGCCGCGCAACGAATGGTGCGACGGGCGCCTGCTGTTCAACCCCGGCAGCGCCGGCAAGCGCCGCTTCAAGCTACCGATCACGCTCGGTAAGTTATGGGTTGGCGAGCGGGGCTTGCGGGGTGCGATTGTTCACTTGCCGCTTTAGGTTCTGTCTGAAAAGACGGCGAGCGAAGTCCAGGCAAGGCAAAAATCAGCGAAAAAGCGGAGTTTACGGGGGTGTAAATGAGCATTTTGAGATGATTTTTAACGCCGCATGGGCAAGCGCAGACAGTTTTCGGACAGAACCTAGGAATGACTCAATCCACTAGCTCATCCAATTTCTTCGCATACCCCAATTCATTGACACAGTCCGCCGCTGCCAGGCGCACGCCGGTTGCCGATTCGGCGGTTGCGTCTTCCAGCGACGAGTCGATACAGGTGGCCAGGGCGATTGCTTCGGGCTTCATCTCGGCTTGCGGCTTATCGAGGGAGAGGTATCCGTCATCGTTCAAGCGCTGCAACCATAGGCCCGCCGTCGCCACCTTTACGTCGAGTGACGACGCCTCCCAACGCGCCTGATCCACATCGTCGTCGAGCGCCGCCTTCATCCACTCGGGCCGTCCATCGCTGCAACCCGCTATCGACAGGGCAAGCAGCACTACCGCAAATCCTTTGAGACGCATAAGGGCTCCCTATTCAGCGCTTCCTTTGATTTTTGTGCCCAATGGTACCGCAGAAGGAAGAAAGTCGCCTGAGCGAGAAGCCGGATGCCTCATTGCTTACCCGCCTGTGCCAGCCGATGGCGCATGACATGATCGAAGGCCGTGTTGTAGGCCAGGGCGTATAGTAGAAAGAACAACATGAAACCGACATCCAGCCAGAAGGCCTCGAGCAGTCCGATGCCGAGCCACCAAGCGACGGCGGGCAATGTCAGGATCACCAGCCCTGCCTCGAAACCGAAGGCCTGGGTTAGGCGCTGTACCAGGGTGCGCTTGCGCGTTGGCACCCAGTGATCGAAGAACCGGTTCCAGATCAGGTTCCAAAGCATGGCGGTAGTCGCCAACCCGACGGCCAGGGCGCCGATCTCGCCGATACCGTGACCGGTAATCTTGCTGGCTAGTGGCGTCACCATGACCAGGCCGCCCAACTCGAAGAGCACGGTATGGGTCAGACGTTCTTTCCAGGAGCGCATCGACACCTCCACGATATGCCGATTCAAGGCCACCTTGGCCTCGACAACACGCCCCAGTCTAGCCAGGATAGAGATGGATGCGAGTTGGATTCCATCAGTTTTTCAGATAGATGGAGAGTGATGTGCGCTGGAGCCTGGATCAGTTGGAGACCCTCATCGCAGTCGCCGAGTGCGGCTCCTTCTCGGCGGCGGCGCGCCATCTGGGTCGGGCCCAGTCCGCGGTCAGCACCGCCATCGCCCATCTCGAGATCGACCTGGGCTGTATCCTCTTCGATCGCTCAGGTCGTCTGCCCCGGCTGACCACGGCGGGGAAGGCCCTGGTTCACGAGGCGCGGGTGGTACTCCACCAGTCCCAGCGGCTGGAATCCCGGGCGAAGTCCATCGTTCAGGGTGAGGAAGCGAGCATGGTGGCGGCAGTCGACGAAGCCCTGATAGAGATGCCGCCGGTGGATGAAACCCTGGAAGCCCTGGCCCATCGCTTCCCGGCCCTGCAGCTTACGCTGCTCTATGGCTCTCAGGACGACATCGCCGGTTGGGTGGAGGAGGGTACCGCTGACCTGGGCATCCTGTTGCGCCAGCCGGGTCAGGGGGCCCAATGGGAGGGAGTGCGCCTCGCCCATCTCCAGCAGTCGCTGGTGGTCGGGCGTGATCATGCCCTTGCTCACCTGGCGGTCCCAGACGCAAGTGACCTTGCCGCCTATCGGCAACTGATGATCGCTTCACGGACTCGCGGTGGCTCCGATGCTCCTCTCGGTGCCCGGTTCTGGCGCCTGAACAGCTTCTATTCCATGGGGGAGTTGGCTGCCCGCGGGCTCGGCTGGGCAATAGTGCCTCGGCACATTGCCCAGTACCCGCCTTTCCGCGACCGGCTGGTCACGCTCTCCGGTGAGGCACTGGGCACGCCACCGATCATCGAGGTGGAAACCATCTCGCGGCGTGACAGCCCACGTGGGCCCATTGCCAACTGGTTGCGCCGAACTCTGGGAGAGCGCTTTCGCGATCGCCGGAGGCCTAAGTCATAGAGAGCATTGGACCCGGAAGACCTGGAACTCGCCTTTGCGATCGAGGCGATGACGAACGACCGGTTGCTCGAGGAGGTCGGCCAGCTTGCCCCGGGTTCCGCTGGATGACCGAATTTCAGGTTCCGGCTCCTCTCCGGTTGGCCATCGCGCTTCACCGATGGCAACCATGGGTCTACTACTGTGCCAGCACCCTGGATGCGGCCATCGCCGAAACCCGTTACCACATGGCCGACTATGGTCTCGGTAGTCAATGGTTTCGGCATCCTGCGAAATCGCCTGTACCACGGGAGATGGGGGCGATGTCAGCGATAGCTACGGATGTCTTGGGCAGGGCGGCAATCAGGCACTGGAAGATGCGCTTGAGTTGGCCCGTGCTTTGGATGACCGCGCCGAGGACGTCACGTCTGCGCTGCATTTGTTTGAAGAGCGTCGCCGCGACCGCGTGGACCCGCTTGTTTCCGCATCACGTGAAAAGGTCGAACTGTTCCGTCCGGCTACGCCGCATGTGCTGGAAAACTGGTATGACGGGATGGACGACATTTCGGCGCCGTCTTCCATGAGTGTATTTGACGACATCATGCAAGGCCAGACGGCGCGCAGCAAAATGCCTGTAGGTCAAGCCCTTGCAAACAATCGTACATTCATGAACGACATTTGAACGACTTGGTGGACTGATGACCGACACGACTATGATCGAAACCACGCTTGCCGCTTTGGCTGACCAGCCGGACTTTGAACTTTTGCGCGTCGGCAACGACATGCAAACCGCAGGCGTTCTTGTAAATCGCGGACGCCAGATCGCTGCCAAGCTGTCTGGCCTTGGTCTGGATCGGGTTTTGGCGGTTACTGCGGTCAGCCCGTTCGACGCGGCGGCGGGACTGTTGGGAGGTCTGCTATCGGGTACGCCCGTATCGCTGATCAACCCTAAACTGACGGATGCAGAGCGTGCGGCGCAGCTTAGCCTTTTGGGATCGGCAACAATCATGGATGACGGTTTAGCACGAGCCTGGCAGGAGGACGATAGCGCCAATTCGCCCTCGGACGGGGACGCTGTCATTCGCCTTACTTCGGACGCACCTGGCGTGATCGTCTTTACTTCGGGCAGTTCTGGCGCACCCAAGGCGATCGTTCACAGTTATAAGTCCATGTCAGCGATCGTCGAGCGGTCTTATGACCTCTACCCAAAAGGGATCGACATCATTTCGATGCCGATGCATTCGCTTGGCGGCATTCAGTCTCTGCTGACCAATCTTGCGATACGTCGCTGTCTGTGCTTGCCGGAAGCCGGAGATCGTCCGGCTTTTATCGCGGCGGTCAAGCGTGAAGACCCGGTGACGATCTTGTGTTTCCCCAGCTATGCGGCAGCGCTACTTTCAGATTCCGATATCAAGGCGAAAAACAGGATTGAGACGATCCACACAGGCGGCGAAAAAATGGATGCCGATCTGCGTCAAGATCTGACTCAGGGCCTGAAATGCGAGGTGTATCCCGCCTATGGCCTTGCGGAATACGGCCCAATTTCAGTGAACCGCTCGACCAAGGCCGACGAACAGGATGTTTTGGGTGACATTCTGCCGGGCGTAGAAATTAAGCTTGAACCTCTGTCCGCCGAGGCGTCCAAGGCGACGGTGGGCGAATTGCTAGTGCGGGGCGCGTCGCGCATGCTGGGCTATCGCCTGCCGCCCAACGGAGAGTTCCAGCCGGCAGACGACTGGTTCGCCACAGGAGACATTCTAAGTGAAACGCACCCCGGCCATTATCGCCACCTTGGCCGTAAGAGTGATTTTGTCCGCCAAGGCGAACATTATGTGTCTCTGGCCGAACTGGAACGGCACCTGACCAAGCTGAACATCGTGCAGACAGCGGCGGCTGTGAAATACTCGAGAACACAGGAGGAAAGTGTCGCGGTGTTTGTGAATGTGTCAGGCGGTTCAGATAATCAGGATGCACTGATTGCTTTGAAATCGCATCTGGATGCGTTCTGCCCCGGTCTCGTGTCGCAAGAGGATCTGGAACTGATGGACGAACTGCCTCTGAATGCGGCAGGTAAAGTGCACAGGACAATGCTGCGGGAACTGGCGCAGGCGCGTAGCTTGGGTGGGGCATGATGGCCTCCTGCAATTCGCACCTGCCGCGTGGACTACGTCTAACCGATGCCGAGGTCCTCAGCTTGGTGCGCGCCGTGGCCGACTATACGGCCTTCTTTGGGCTATCCGAACCGAACCCTGCTGGTGAGATGCCGGTGGGTGATGCGTCACTTTCTCCTATCGCTGTTCGGTCCTGCCCCAGTGATCCATTCTGGCGTCTCGACATCCTGCCTGCTGGCAACGGATCTGAGCATTTTGTCTGTGCCTTCGCCAACACCCTGACTGGTGATCGCTATCCGCTTGAGATCGGTGAGATGGGGCCTGACGCAACCATGCGGCGCGACCACTTATCAGTCATCTTTGCGGCCACAAACGACAAGGGCTTTCGTAACACCGTGAAAGAGGCGCAGTTCGATCCTCAAGCACAGAATTTCGTTCGCGTCAGCATTCTGTACAAAGCCCAAGATCCCCAGTCGCAGATTCGCATCGTTGCGCCGCCCCAAGGGGGTTATCTGCTGGCGCTCTGTGTGACTGCCGAACGGGCCATTGTTCTGCGCATTGCAATACAGGGGCCGGAGGAAGTGCAAACCATCGGCGCGGATTTTCATCCTAGAGTTCTGGCAACAGGCAATGGATCAACCCTGATCCTGGGCGATCTGCGGGATGGCAAGGCGCAGGCCATTACCCATGTATTGGAAGTCGTTGAGCGGTGAATATAGCAACGGGCGATGTGTGTGACACACCGCCCGTATCGGCCTTGGAAGGACCCCCTTATTGCGGCACGTTGGAGCCGCCCATTTGCTGTTGCAGCATGTCCTGCATGGTCATGGCGTTTTCCGGCAGTTCGAACATGGTGGCGTCGGGCGAGGCATCGGCCATCTCGACGATCCTGAACTTGTCGCCGAATTTGAGCATGCCCAGGTCTCGCTCGAGCAGGGCGGTACCGATGGGGTCGGGTTCGTCCATCACGATCTGCACATAGCTCTGGAAGGCCTGCAGCATTTCCCGCCCGAGCGGTTTGTCGCTGAGTACGATTTCATCATCGTGGTTGGTGCCGCCGTGGTCGGTCCACTGGATCCGATAGACGTCTCCCTCGATGCCGGCAATGGTCTCCTTCTCGCCAGTGGCTTCCAGGTTGTCGACGGATTTGGCCTGGTTGGCGTTCACCTCATTGGCCTCGCCCATGGCATCGGCCATTCCTTTCAGCATCGCCATGTCCATGACGATGGTCTGTCCAGCCTGCTCGGTGACCATGTAGCCCTTGCCATCGCGCATCAGCATGTAGCCTTGCTGTTGAGCGGGAAAATCCATGCGCATGCTGTCATCGGTCCAGTGAATGACCATCTGCATGGCGTTCTGCGTGTCGGTGGTGGCGATGGTGGCCTTGCCGTCGGCGAGAGCGGGCAAGGCAGCGGCGAACATCATCCCTGCGGCGAGATATTTCATTGAGTGACTCCTGATTGATGTCTGAGACGGGCGCATTCCGACACGGGGTAAACACACCGTTACCGTGCCTACACTAGCTAAGCCAGCCGCTGCGGCCAAGATGGAATTCAAAGTCAGGACCGGGAGTGCCGTGGAGGCCAGGCTATCGCCGGGCTCAGGTCACGGCAGTGATTTTCTTGAACTGCGGTTGATCCCACTCCTTCTTGGCCATGATATCGGCCAACGCGTGGACCGTGTCCCAGATATCCACATAGCGGGTATAGAGCGGAGTGAAGCCGAAACGCAGTATGTTCGGTGCGCGGAAATCGCCGATGATGTTGCGGGCAATCAAGGCCTGCATGATGGCGAAGCCCTGTTCATGGGTGAGCGATACCTGGCTGCCGCGTCTGTCGGCGTCTCTAGGGGAGGCCAGCTCGAAGCCCTGGCCGGCACAGTGTCGTTCGACAAGCGAGATGAACAGTTCACCCAAGCGTTGGGACTTGGCACGGACCAGTGCCATGTCGGCGGAGGCCATCAGTTCCACTCCAACCTCCAGCACTCCGGTGGCAAGCACACCAGTGGTGCCACATAACCCCCGTTTGATAGAGGGGGCTGGCTGGTACTCGTCGCGCATGGCGAAGGGCTCGGCATGGCCAAACCAGCCGCTCAAGGGTTGGTGGAACTCGGTCTGGTGGCGCTTGGCCACGAACAGGTAGCCGGGAGCGCCGGGGCCACCATTGAGGTATTTGTAGCCACAACCCACGGCGAAGTCGGCATCGACGCCCTTCAGGTCCACCGGCACCGCGCCGGCACTATGGCTGAGATCCCACAGCATCAGCGCACCTACCTTGTGGGCCCTGGCGGTGATGGCCGCCATGTCGAACAGCTCGCCTGACTTGTAGTGCACATGGGTCAGCACCACCAGGGCGGTGTCTTCGTCGATCGCGTTTTCCAACCGCTCGCGGGGTGCCGTTTCCAGGCGGATCTCGCCTGGCAAGAAGGCTTCCAGCCCTTGCAGGATATACAGATCGGTAGGGAAGTTGCCCGGCTCGGAGACGATCTTGCGACGCCCGAGGCGCATGCGCACCGCTGCTGCCGCCAGCTTGAACAGGTTGACCGAGGTGGAATCGGCCACCACCACCTCTCCCGGTGCGGCACCAATGATTGGGGCTATCTTGTCGCCGACCCGCTCGGGAAGGGAAATCCAATCGTGAGTGTTCCAACTGCGGATCAGCCCTTGGCCCCACTCGTGCTCCACCAGCTCGGCCGCCCTGGCCTTGGCGGCCTTGGGCAAGGCGCCAAGGGAGTTGCCGTCGAGGTATATCAGGCCCTCTTCCAATTCGAACTGGTCACGGTAGTGGGCCAGGGGATCGTCCCGATCCAGGCGGGCCAACGCTTCACGGCTCAATGGGGTGTCGTTCATAGGAGGCTCCTTACCTGAGGAAGCGCTGAATAAATCGACGAGCATGCTCAAGCGCAAGGCGCCCGGAGCGCAGCAACCGGAGCATATGGGGTATCTGTGAGGCTTGCGAGCACCGCGTAACGCAGCGATTGAGTAGCGCAGACATTTATTCAGTGTTTCCCTTACATGGCCGTTCTGACCGACCACAGCTCGGGAAAGAACTTCAGATCCAGCGCCTTGGCAAGATATGCAACGCCCGCGGTACCGCCGGTGCCCCGCTTGTAGCCAATGATGCGCTCCACGGTTTTCATATGGCTGAAGCGCCATTTCTGGAAGTTGTATTCCGTGTCGACCAGCTTTTCCGCCAGCTCGTACAGATCCCAGTACTTGTCCGTATGGCGATAGATCTCGGCCCAGGCCTGCTCCACTTTTGCACTCGGCTGGTAGGGTTGGGACCAGTCGCGCTTCACGTAGGCGGCGGGAATGTCGAATCCGCGCCGCTTGAGCAGTTGCAGGCTGATGTCGTAGATGCTGGGCTCGTGCAGCACCTGGGTCAGCCGCTCGTAGTGCTGGCGGTGGTTGCGGTGAACCTCGACCATCCTGGGGTTCTTGTTACCGAGCAGGAATTCCAGCTCCCGGTACTGGTAGGACTGTAATCCCGAGCTTTGCCCCAGGCTATCGCGGAAGCAGGCGTAATCCGACGGTGTCATGGTGACCAGCACTTCCCAGACATGGATCATCTGCTCCTGGATGCGGGCAATGCGTGACAGCATCTTGAAGGCGGGCTTGAGCTCATCCTTACGGATATGGTCAGCGGCGGCATGGGCCTCGTGCAGGCACTGCTTGAGCCACAATTCAGATACTTGGTGGAGCACGATGAATAGCATTTCATCATGCTGTCCGGAGTTCGGGTGCTGACACGCCAGTAACCGTTCCAGGTCCAGGTACTGGCCATAGCTCATCTCTTGATCCCAGTGCACGGTTTCTCCTTCCAGATCCACCGTGTGTGGGGTCATCTTTTCCCAGTCGCGATTGGCCATCCTGTCCACCTCATCGTCACACCTCATACGCAAAGTATGGTCGGCATCGGCGAGGTGGCCCAGCAGCTCAAGCCTGTCCCGTAATGCCTCTCTGATTACAAGACGCAGAGTACCCGCTGGAGGTAAGCGTAGGCCTCGGCATGCTTCTCATCGCTCATTCTGGTCAGGTTATGCAGCTTCCAGCGAACTGCTGGTAGCTGCTCTACACCTTCCAGCCCCAGAAGCGACCACTCTGGCGCTCGGTTCTTGAAAGACAGCAGGAAGTCTCGTTCCTGGTCGGTAAGCGAAGCGTTGATGACTTCGACCAGTTGCTCTCGTGCAGCTTCCAGCTCTTCCAGAGGCACATCCTGTTCCGCCATGCTTTCGAACTCGCCATGATACAGGCCAGAAATGTCCTTGAAGCGGGGGCGCAGCAGCTCGGCAATCGGCCGGTTATGGCTGATCATGTATACGAGCAGGGCTTTGCGCAGTTCGTGTGTCAGCCCTTCGTTATCCAGCAGCCATTTCACGTCGAACAGGTCTCTGGGGTGCTGGCGATCCAGTGCAGCGCAGATCTTTCCAGCGTATAGATCGGCAAAGGCAACGACCGACATTTCCGCAAAACCAAACTCATCCTCAACAGCTTCGCTCACGGCCATTATTTTGGGCTCATAAACCGTACCTCTCAGTACAGGCGAGAGCTCAATTTTGATTTGAACCCCATCCCTACCAACTGTGAGGCGGAGCGCATCATCCTTTTCCTGGAACAATTCCACGACTTCCGCGCCCTTGATGCCGTTCCTGATAGCGGTAGCCAGTTTCTCCAAATTGGTGCGTATCGTGGCCAATGCCTCGATGCGTTCCATCATGGACAGGAACACCAGGTCGATATCCACCGATAATCGGGGAAAGTCTCGAACGAATAAATTAATGGCGGTGCCTCCCTTGAGCGCAAAGCACTCATGGCGGGCGACAAAAGGGATTAGCTGTAACAGTAGCTGGACCTGCCGGTAGAAACCGCTTTTCCTATCCATCCTGATTCTCACATCTCTTTGGGCACGGTGATATGCCACTTCTTGTTCAAGCGACCCCCTTCGGCAACGACCCGCTTACCAGAGCCGATATCGTAATCTTCCGGTTTCAATCGCTTGAACCAGGCATGCCCCTGCCGCTCGGCCAGCCAAAGGAAAAGCCTTTTCACCTTGACGTTGTTACAGGCAGTTAGCAAGGTATCCAGCTTGCGAGGAGACAGGTTGTGCAGTCCTTGCATCAGTTCATCGGCATGCTCAAAGCTCATGGCTTTGGGCACCTCCATCAGAGCTTCCAGGGTGGCCTTTTCAGGGCACGAAAAATAAACCGGTGGCAGCCCTTCCCGCCAAGTATCCTCGCGCAGGAGCCTAGTGTCGTTCATCACCGTTTCAGGCCATAAGCGGCGGGTACCATGCCATACGAACTTTGCCTTTACCGGTACCCTTGTCAGCCACCGGGGCAGTGGGTCTGCGGAGTAGAGCTGGATACGTGGCTCGGAACCCCTGGAGAGGTACTGTCCTAAACCTGCCAGGTTAATGGCCGTCAGCCCACCCACATGCACCGGCTGCTCAGACATCCTCTGTAACGATGCGATAACGCCTTGCCAGCTGACTTTGGCCTCCAACAGGGCATAGACACCAGCGGCAAGAGGCTGCAACGTTCCGCTGCGCACGGCGTTATCCACAAAATGCAGGTTTAACCCCTGGTCAAGCAGCCACTGCTTAGTGGCCACCATCTCCAGTGGCAAGAGCTCTCGAAGCTGTTGTCGGGCGTCTGTGTTCAACATGGTTTATAAATCCAGCTATATACGGCAATTATTGCCGTATATAGCTGGATTATCAAACCTTTCTCGCAGATATGGTTTACGTATTTTTATATATACGGCAGTTGACGCCGTATTTTTATGGACTTATAAACCAAGCTTGCTGAGTCTGTGCATACATGTATCCAGTGTTTTCTCAGGAATTCAGTGAATAAGGGAGATGCTCCTGCTCATGTAGCAGCAGCCAGCGCTTCCTTTCGAGCCCGCCGGCATAGCCGGTGAGCTGGCCGTTTCTGCCGATCACCCGATGGCAGGGAACCACGATCGCCAGCGGATTGCGACCGTTGGCGGCGCCGACGGCGCGCATGGCTGTGAGCTGGCCGATGCGCTCGGCGATCTCCGCATAGCTGCAGGTCTCGCCGAACGGGATCTTGGTCAGTTGTGCCCACACGTTTTGCTGGAACGGCGTGCCTTGCGGTGCCAGCGGCAAGTCGAAGTCCTGGCGTTGGCCCTCGAAGTATTCCGCCAATTGCTCACAGCAGCGCTGGGTGTGGGGATGTGGCCGGGGCGGTTCGTCGCGTGTTTCGACGAAGGTAACCTCGGTCAGGCCTTCCTCGCTGGCGCGAATGCGCAGCAGGCCAAGAGGCGTTTCACCCGGCGGTTGGTAGTAGTCGAGGTACGGGGCGGATGTCGTGTCGTGGGACATGTCGGCGGCTCCTGGAGTGACTTATCGAGACCATAGCTGCAAGGTGAGATAGCTGCGCCACGGGGCGGCGCCAGCAGGGTCGTGGCCGTTCAGCGAGGGCAGGGCCCTCTTGACGCCGAGGTCGCCGGCCAGCCAGATATCGGGGTGGCTGGCGCCGCGCATGGCGGCGTAGTCCGCTGTCCACTGACCGACCCCCTTCAGTGCCGTCCAGGTCGACGGTTCATCGAAGTTTTCAGTTTGCTGCCTATGAAAAGTAGCGAAGCGGTGCAGGGTTTCGCGGCGCGCTTCAGGCATCTTCAGAAAAGCCAGGTCGCTGTCGGCGATTCGGGAGGAGGTGGGAAAGTGGTATCGGACTTGCCCACCCGCTTCGCCTACCGGCTCGCCGAGTGTCGTGACCAGTGTGGTAACCAGCCGACGAGCGGCGACGATCGTGACTTGCTGGCCGAGAATGGCGCGTACGCCAGCCTCGAACAGGCTCCACACACCGGGCAGGCGCAGGCCTTCTATCAGTGACAGGTCGGGTAGCGCATGGCTCAGGTGCGCTTCGATCACTGCGGTATCGGCATCCAGGTCGAGCAGGCGACGGATCCGCCGGACCACCGGTGACAGCATGCGCAGATCGTTGAGTTCCAGCATCACCAGGAAGTCATGCCGGTCGGGTCTGTGCTCGGCGGTAAAATGGCCTCGCGCCTCTCCCCAGGCGACGCAGCGACCGTAATGCTGGTCGCCGACCCACTCCAGGCCTTTGATCTGGCGGCTGATGAAGAAGTCGCGCAGGCTTTCCCAGGCATAGGGCGGACGGTAGGCGAGACGCAGGGTCAGGGCTGAGGAACGCTCGGCCGGTTCGCGGCGCACGTCTCGTGGGGTGAGCCCGATGTGCGACTTGAAGGCATCATTGAAACGGCGCAGGCTGCGAAAGCCGCTGGCGTAGGCGATGTCGGTGATGGGCAGCGTCGTCTGGTGCAGCAACTGCTTGGCGAACAGGCATTGGCGGTAAAGGGCGTAGGTCTTCGGCGCGACGCCGAAGCGTTGCTGGAATAGCCGGCGCAGGTAGCGCTCGCCGATTCCCAGACGCTCGCAGAGGCTGGCCAGGCTACCTTCCTGCAGGGCACCTTCGTCGATCAGGCGCAGGGCACGCTCGAGTGTGGTCTGCGTGCCGCGCCAGGCCGGGGAATCCGGGGCGCTGTCCGGGCGGCAGCGCAGGCAGGGGCGAAAACCCGCCTGCGCTGCTGCCACGGCGCTGTCGAAGTAGACGACATTGCTCTCCAGCGGTGGCGTGGCCGGGCAGATCGGCCGGCAGTAGATGCCGGTGGTCTTCACCGCAGTGAAAAATTGGCCATCGAAGCGAGCATCCCGCGACAGGCGGGCCTGACGGCAGAGTTCGCGATCCAGCATAGTGGCATCCCTCTCATACCCGATTTCCCTTGCTTTCCATTTCACCAGTGTATCCCCGCGGATGGGGAAAACTAGCCGGAATCGGAACCGAAGGAGATGCCGAATAGTGTTCACTTGTAACTTGCCGCGGCAGGGCGACGGTTGTGCACCGCTGGAGCCGGTGCTGCGCGCCAAGCTTGTGCTCGAGTGGCAGGAAGCAAATGACCGTGACCTAGCGGAAAGCCTGCTCGAGGCGATGCATGCCAGTCAGGTGTCGACTATTCGGCTCCTTACCCCGATTCGACCTTCAGGGGCCCGTTGGTTTTGAGGGTATCCATGGCTACCTGGGTCGCGATATCACGGATGCCCGGCATGGGACTGATGGTAGTGGAGAGGAAGCGGGAGAGCGCCGCCAGGTCCTCCACCACCACTCGCAGGATGAAGTCATGGCTGCCGGTGACAGTATGGCAGTCGATTACCTCGTCGCGGGCCAGCAGGGCCGCGACCGCCTCCCGGGGCGAGGCCATGCGCCCCTTGTCCACCGAGAGAAAGACGAAGGCGGTGACCTTGAGCCCGAGGGCCTCCGGATTCAGGCGCAGGGCATAACCCTCGATGACACTCTCCTTTTCCAGCCGGGCGATGCGTCGCGAGCACTGACTGGGCGACAGGTTGACGGTCTCTGCCAAGGCGCCAAGGGTCAGGCGTGCGTCTCGCTGTAGAGCCTGCAGGATCTTGCTGTCGAAGCGGTCTATCTTGTTCATTCGCATGTTTTCTTCATTTGATGCAATGATTTTGCATCAACATCGGTATTCATGACAAATAACGCAAGCCTGTCCCGTGCTGCTCCTCCTAGAATCGTGGCCATGCACTCGCTGCCCGTATTCTCTGGAGGTGTTCCATGCCCATGACCCTTGAGGCCGTTCGCGAACTGGATCGTTGGGATCCCCTGGCGACGTTCAAGGCCCGCTTCGCGCTGCCCGATGGAGAGATCTACCTGGATGGCAACTCGCTCGGCGCCCAACCCCTGGCTTCCCGAGAAGCCGTGGTCAGCACCCTGGATCAGTGGCGTGATGAACTGATCAAGGGTTGGAACCAAGGCTGGTTCGATGCCCCGGAGCGCTTGGGCAATCTGATGGCACCGCTGATCGGGGCGGGGCAGGGGGAGGTGATCGTCACCGACAACATCACCCTCAATCTCTTCAAGCTGCTGGGCTATATCACCGAGTCCCAGGGCCGCCAGCGCCCGGTGATCCTCAGCGAGGGCGGCAACTTCCCCACCGATGGCTATATCGCCCAGGGCCTATGCCGCTTCGCTGGTTACGAGCACCGGGTATTGCCGGAGGGCGCGGCGCTCGTCGACTACCTGGACGACCGGGTGGCGGCGGTAGTGCTGAGTCAGGTCCACTACCGCACCGGACGCCTGCGCGACATGGCCGCCACGACCCAGTTGGTGCACGAGCATGGTGCCGAGATCGTCTGGGACCTGGCCCACTCCGCCGGCGCCCTGCCGGTAGATCTGCATGACTGCGGCGTCCGCTATGCGGTGGGCTGCACCTACAAGTACCTCAATGGCGGCCCTGGGGCCCCGGCCTTCCTCTATGTGCACCGCGACCACCAGGCTGGCGGCTGGCAGCCGCTCTCCGGCTGGCACGGCCATGCCGCGCCTTTCGCCTTCGACGGCGACTATGCCCCGGCGTCGGGCATTACCCGCTTTCGTAGCGGCACTCACTCGGCGCTGATCTATGCCCCCCTGGAGGCCTCGTTACGGCTCTGGCAGGAGGTGGACATGGCGGCGCTACGCGAGAAGAGCCTGAAGATGACCGAGCTGTTCCGCGACTGCTTGGCGGACCTGCTCGAGGCCCATGGCATCGGCGACATCACCCCACCGCCGGCGGAGCGCGGCAGTCAGGTGGCGCTGATCGTGCGCGAGCACGGCTATGCCATCGTCCAGGCACTGATCGCCCGGGGCGTGATCGGCGACTATCGGGAACCGGGTTTGATGCGCTTCGGCTTCACGCCACTGTACCTGAGCTATGAGGACGTCTGGCAGGCGGCGCGACATTTCCGCGAGGTGGTGGAGCGCCGCGAGTACCTAGCGCCGCGCTTCCAGGAGCGGGCTGAGGTCACCTGATGACTGCCGGGGCATCCCCGTAGGCCCGGGAACTGGCCGATTGCAACCACTTCTACATTCTCGAGCGACTCGGCGAGCTGCCCTGCTGAGTCATCAATCCACAGCATGACCTGGTGAGTTGATTCCAATGACAATATCTCAAGCCAAGACCGCCGCCGGGGCGGCAGCGCCTGCACGTGAGGCGCCGGCCCGGGCCCAGTTCTCCACCCGTTTCGGCTTCCTGATGGCCGCCGCCGGTGCGGCTGTGGGGCTCGGTAATGTATGGAGCTTTCCCTCCATGGCCGCCAACAACGGCGGCGGTGCCTTCCTGGTGGTCTATCTGGCCATGGCCGTCATCCTCGCCTACCCGGCGCTTATGGCCGAGCTGACGCTGGGCCGCTATGCCCAGAGCGGCATCATCAATGCCATGGCCCAGGTCGGTGGGCGCGGCCTGCTGCGGTGCTTCGGCCAGGCGGTGGGTGGGCTGGCGCTGCTGGCCGCCTGCCTGGGGCAGGCCTTCTATGCCATTGTCACTGGCTGGCTGATCGGCCATGCCCTGCTGCCTATCAGCGAGTTGCTGGGCCTGAACGGGGCCAGTACCTGGCTTGCCGAAGGGAGCTTCTGGCGCGACTGGACGCTGACCCTGCTAGCCATGTCGGTAACCGCGGCGGTGGTGCTGGCCGGCGTCAACCAGGGCATCGAGCGCTGGTCGCGGCGGCTGATGCCGTTGCTGCTGGTGATGATGCTGGCGCTGATCGCCGTGATCATGACCTTCCCCGGAGCCGGTGAGGGAGTGAAGGCCTACCTGATTCCCGATATCTCGCGTATCGATGGCCAACTGATGCTGGATGCCATGGGTCAGGCGTTCTTCTCGCTGTCCATCGGCGTGGGTGCCATGGTGGTCTACGGTTCCTATCTGAGTCGCCAGGCGCATCTGCCAAGGGTGGGTGCCCAGGTGATGTTCATCGACATGGGAGTGGCCTTCGTCGCCGGTCTGCTGATCGTGCCGGCGATGTTCGTGGCTAGCGGCCTGGGAGTGGAGGTCTTCAACGAGGCCGGCGAGCTGCAGAGTTCCGCGACCCTGCTGTTCTCGGTGATGCCGGCCATGTTTGATGCCATGGGCCAGCTAGGGCAGGGGCTGGAGCTGATTTTCTTTGTCCTGCTGGCCATCGCCGCCCTGACGTCCATGTTCCCGGTGCTGGAAGTGCCGGTGTCAACCATCGAGGAGACCGGCGTGATCCGCCGGCGTCCGGCGACCCTGCTGATGGGTGCCGTGACCCTGGCCGTGGCGACTCTGATCCTGGCCTACTTCGAGGTGCTGTTCGGCCTGGCCATCACCCTGACCATCAATTACAGCATACCCCTGGTGGGTGCCTTGGTATGCATCTATGTGGGCTGGCTGCTGTCGCGCCATGCCAAGCTCCAGGAGCTGCGCCGCGGCGCGCCGGAGATTGAGAAGACCCTCTTCTGGAAGATCTGGCCCTGGTATATCCGCGTCGTCTCCCCGCTGCTGATCCTGGTGGTGATGGAGCGTAGCCTGGCCTGAGTCAGCTCCTGACTGGCGGTGTGAAGTGCACAGGGTCCGGCTCGGCTGTGTCCCTCGGCCATGCATTCGAGACTCACGCTCGTGAATCGTGATCGGTCGCCGAAACTCGCCGGGCCGGCCCTCGTGTCGCTCAGGACGCGGCGTAGATATCCTGATACTGCTGGCGCAACTGGTTCTTCTGCACCTTGCCCATGGTGTTGCTCGGCAGTTGGTCGATGAAGAACACCCGCTTGGGCTCTTGTACTTGGCCAGCGGGCCTGAGCTGACCCGCTGGCTCAGAGCTTGCCGGTCAGGGCCTTCTCGACCAGATCGAGGCGGTCCTGGCCCCAGAAGGGCTCGCCGTCGACGACATACCAGGGCGAGCCGAAGCAACCCGCCGCCAGGGCCTTCTCGCAAGCCTCGTCGAGGCGCTGCTGTCCCTGGTCGCTATCCGACTCGCTCAGCAGCCGCTGGCCATCCAGCCCGCAGGCGTCGGCGACCTCGCGCAGGGTGTCCGGCTCGGCGATGTCGCGCTCCTCGACCCAGCAAGCCCGCATCAGGGCCAGTGACAGGCCGGCGATGTCATGCCCTTGTGCCTTCGCCGTCAGCGCCAGGCGAGCCGCCGGGCGGTCATCCGTCGGGAAGTGCTTCGGTTCCCTGTTGAGGGGGATGCCGAGCAGCTGCGGCCAGCGCTTGAGTTCGTCCATACGATAGGCCTGCCGCTCCGGGGCGCGCTTGGGCAGGGGCAGCCCGCCGGTCTTGGGGAAGATTTCGCTGAGCGTGATCGGCACGTAGTCGATGGTGGCGCCGTGGCGCGCGGCAAGCTCGCCGAGTCGCGAGTGACCCAGATAGCTCCAGGGCGAGACGTGGCTGTAATAGTAGGTGATGACCTTCGCCATGACGATGTCTCCTGCCGGGTGGTTCAATGACGCTGCGTACGTGACTCGATACGACGGGGGCGCTGGGCATCCGCCGCGGCGTCGCCGTCGTGTCGGGCCCGGATTTCCGTGCCGTCGGCGACGGTTCAGCGATAGGTGTCCTGGTACTGCTGGCGCAGCTGGTTCTTCTGCACCTTGCCCATGGTGTTGCGCGGCAGTTGGTCGACAAAGAACACCCGCTTGGGCTGCTTGTACTTGGCCAGTCGGCCCGACAGGGAGGCCAGCACCGTCGATTCATCCAGTCGTGACTGTGCGCGAGGCACGACCACGGCGGTGACCCCTTCGCCGAAGTCGGGGTGGGGCAGTCCGATCACCGCCGATTCCATGACGCCGTCGAGTTCGTCGATCACCTGCTCGACCTCCTTGGGATAGACGTTGTAGCCGCCCGAGATCACCAGGTCCTTGTCGCGACCGACAATATGTACATAGCCGCGTTCATCGACCATTCCCAGGTCGCCAGTGACGAAGAAGCCGTCCTCGAGCAGCTCCTCGCGAGTCTTCTCGGGCATGCGCCAATAGCCGATGAAGACGTTGGGGCCGCGTATCTCGAGCATGCCGATCTCGCCGTTGGGCACCGGCGTGTGGGTCTCGCGGTCGGTGATGCGAATCTCCACCCCAGGCAGCGGCTTGCCCACGGTGCCGGCGATGCGCTGGCCATCGTAGGGGTTGGAGATGTTCATGTTGGTCTCGGTCATGCCGTAGCGCTCGAGGATCGCATGGCCAGTGCGCTGCTCGAAAGCCTGGTGGGTCTCGGCGGTCAGCGGTGCCGAGCCGGAGACGAACAGCCGCATGTTGGCGGTCACTTCCGCTGTCAGGCGGGCATCCTGCACCAGGCGCGTGTAGAAGGTGGGCACGCCCATCATCACAGTGCCGCGCGGCAGCTCCTCGAGGATCACGTCGACATCGAACTTGGGCAAGAACAGCAGGCTCGAGCCGACCGTCAGGGTGACGTTGCAGGCGACGAACAGACCATGGGTATGGAAGATCGGCAGGGCATGGATCAGCCGGTCGCTCTCGGTGAAGTGCCAGGCTTCCGCCAGCGTGGCCGCGTTGGAGCCGAGGTTGCGGTGAGTGAGCATCGCCCCCTTGGAGCGTCCCGTGGTGCCCGAAGTATACAGGATCGCCGCCAAGTCGTTGGCATCGCGGGGTTCGATGTCGTCGTAGGGTGTGGCGCGTTCGGCGGCCTCCATCAGGCTGCCATCGCCCGCAGTGCCCAGTGTCTCGACCGCCGGGCAGCCGCTCTCGGCGGCGATGCTGCGAGCCCCCTCTATATTGGTTGGACGACACACGAACAGTGCCGGTTCGGCATCGCCCAGGAAATAGCGAATTTCTTCGCCGGTATAGCCGGTGTTGAGCGGCAGGTAGACGCCGCCGACCCGCAGACAGGCGAGATACAGCAGAATGGCCTCAGGGCTCTTGTCGACCTGCACCGCGACGCGGTCGCCCGGTTTCACGCCCAGAGCTACCAACGCGCCGCCGAGGCGGGCGCTGGCCGCCAGCGCTTCGGCGTAGGTGTAGCCGCGGCCTTCACGGGTGGTGATGAAATCGGCGTCGCCACGTGCCTGCATGCGCTCGGCGAAGGTGCTGAAGAGGTTATGGCTCATTTGACGGTCTCTCCCTTGGCCTGCTTCCGGGCCCGGCGCTGGAGGTCGCGGACCTCGCTCGAGCAGGCCACGGTGGCGTTGGCGATGTAGTTCTCGTGGTTGCGTTCAATGTCGTCGAGGACGTAGAGGTAGTTGACCATCAGCCCGGCAGCCTGCTTGAGGCCCTTGTTCGAAATGTCGCCGAGCCAGTTGATGCGATGCAGCTCGGCGCCGTTGCCCAGGTGGAAGCGCGCGACAGGATTGGCGGGCAGGCCCTTGGCGTTCTTTTCCTCGACCAGGTAGCGAGCCGCAAGCGGCTTGATCACCGTCTTCAGGCGCTCGGCGCGTTCTGGATCGCTGTGCCAATCCGGTATCTCTAGCTCGGCCAGGGCATTGCGCAGCGATTCCGGCAGGCTTTCGTCGTCGCGACGCTCGTCGAGCCACTGGCGGAATCCGGGCACCGGCGACAGCGTCACGAAATGCTTCAACTGCGGCAGCTCCTGCTTGAGCTCCTGGACCACCTGCTTGATCAGGAAGTTGCCGAAGGAGATGCCGCGCAGCCCTGTCTGGCAGTTACTGATGCCGAAGAAGGCCGCGGTATCCGCCGACTCGGGGTCGTCGATCTCGTGGTGCTCGGCCTCGAGGATCGGCTGGATCCGTTGCGGCAAGCCCTTGTGCAGGGCCACCTCGACGAAGATCAGCGGCTCGTCGCCGATCGCCGGGTGAAAGAAGGCGAAACAACGCCGGTCACGGGCGTCCAGTCGGCGGCGCAGGTCGTTCCAGTCCTGGATCTCGTGAACCGCCTCGTAGCGGATGATCTTCTCGAGGATCGATGCCGGCGTGTTCCAGTCGATGCGCTTGAGTACCAGGAAGCCACGGTTGAACCATGAGCCGAACAGGTGGGCGAAGTCGGCGTCGATGGCGTCGAGTTCCGGCGTGTCACGGCGTATGCGCAGCAGGTCCTCGCGCATGCGTACCAGCGCATGGGTGCCGTCGCTGGCCAGGTTCAAGCGGCGCAGCAATTCCTGGCGGCGTGGCTCGCAGACAGTGAACAGCGCATGCAGGCTGCGATTGTCGCGGGTCTGGTGATAGCTCTCGTAGGCCGCATCGATCTCTTGCGGGTCGGCGGCGAACGCTTCCGCCAGGCGCGTGAAGAATTGCCGCTTCTCGACATCGTCGAGCCGGTTGTACATGTCCAGTGCGCGACTCGCCAGGGCGATGCTGGAGGCCTCGCCGTCGCTCTCCAGCAGCGCATGGCAGGCTTGTGTCAGGCGCGCGTGGTCCAGCGTTTCCGGCGTGTACTGGCGGCGCCTCAGCAGGGCATCACGCTGGGTGATGTTGTTGAACAGCTCCTGCAGGAAGGTCATGTTCATGATCGAGCGTCCTCCTTCAGCCCATGATCAGGTCGGGCAGCCAGGTGGCCAGTCCCGGGAAGAAGCACAGCAACAGGATTCCCAGCACCATGCACAGAGCATAGGGCAGGCTGCCCATCAGCACGTTGCGTAGGGAGATGTCCGGCGCGATGCTGTTGATGATGAACAGGTTGAGCCCCACTGGCGGAGTGATCAGGCCGATCTCCAGGTTGATGGTCAGCACCACCGCGAACCAGTAGGGATCGAAGTTGGCGGCCAGGATGATCGGCATCAGGATCGGCGCGGTCATCACGATCACCGCCACTGGGGGCAGAAAGAAACCAGCCACCAGCAGAAACACGTTGATCACGCCCATCAGTACCCAGCGGTTGACCTCCAGGTCGGCAATGGCGCCGGCCACGGTCTGGGTGATGAACAGCGACGACAGCGCATAGGCGAATACCTCGGCGGCGGCGATGATCAACATGATCATCACGCTCTCGCGCAGCGAGTCGCGCATAATCAGCTTGATGGGCTTCACCTGCCACATGCGGTAGATGATGATGGCCAGCGCCAGGCACAGGAAGGCACCCACCCCGGCCGCCTCGGAGGGCGTAGCTACCCCGCCGTAGAGTGCGAACAGGATGCCGATCACCACGGCCAGGAAGGGCAGTACCCGCACCAGCGCCTTGAGGTTGGCATCGACGTTCTCGCGGATGTTGCGCTTGACCTTCTCCGCGGTCGCGGCCAGGGGATTGTGGTAGCCACCGGCCAGCTTGCAGGCGATCAGTGTCCAGATCATGAACAGGCCGGCGAGCATGAAGCCGGGAATCACGCCAGCAATGAACAGGCGACCGATCGAGGTCTCGGTGGAAATGCCGTAGATGATCATCGTCACCGAGGGCGGAATGAGGATGCCCAGGGTGCCCCCGGCAGCGATGCAGCCGGCGGCGACGCCATCGGGATAGCCACGGCTACGCATCTCGGGAATGCCCATCTTGCCGATCGCCGCGCAGGTAGCCGGCGACGAGCCGGAGAGGGCGGCGAAGATCGAGCAGGCGCCGATATTGGAGATTGCCAGTCCTCCGGGCATTTTGCCCAGCCACAGATCCAGCGAGCGGTAGAGGTCGCGACCAGTGGGCGAGGAGGCCACGGCGGCACCCATCAGGATGAACATGGGGATGGCGACGAAGCCGAATTCGGCGATACGGTCGAAGAAGGTCTCGCCGAAGTAGGTCAGCTCGCTCATGCCGCGGTCGGCGACCAAGGCTATCAACGAGATGCCGCCCAGGGCGAAAGCGATGGGCGTGCCGATGGCCATCAGCACGACCAGGCCGATGGCGACGAGAATGCCGGCGGTAACGGGATCCATGCTCACTCCTCCCCACGCAAAATTTCGGCGATGTACTGCAGCGTCAGCAGCGTGGCGCCCACCGTCATGGGCAATACCGCCGGCCACAGTGGCGGATTCCACACCGTGCCGGTGGTCCAGCCACCGTGCCAGGCCTCGTAGACATAGACCCAGGAGGCATAGGCCAACGCGGCGCAGAAGGCGAGGCCGGCAAGGGAAGCGATCAGGCGCATGATTTTTTGGGGCAACCCGGAGAGGCTATCGGGCAGCACGCTGACCGAAACATGACCGCCGGTCATCAGCACATATGGACTGCCCATCAACATGGCGGCAGTCACGGAAAAGACCGTGAATTCGGTTTGCCAGCTGGTGCTCTCGCCCAGGATATAGCGCACGAAGACCATCTGGCACACCACCACCACCCCGGCGATGAACAGCGCCGCGGCGAGGTAGGCAGTGAAACGCGATAGCCTGTCCATCAGGCGAATGTAGCCGCCGACGAACGCGCCGGGCGTTGCGGCGGAGTGGGTGCGGGAGTGTTCCATGGTGCCCTCCGTCAATGCGTGGTGGCCGCCCTCGAGGGGGCGGCCCAGCGTGTCTGAACGCATTGCTACGGCCTCATTCCACCGCGAGAGCGGCGTCGATCAGGGCTTGGCCGTTGGGCACGTTCTCGGCGAACGACTTGTAGGAACTCTCCTTGGCAATCTGCAACCAGGCGTAGTAGTCCTCCTGCGACATGCTGACCACTTCGACACCGTTCTCACGGAAAACGTCGACCATGGTCTGGTCGAGCGCCCTGGCTTCCTCGACGAAGAAATCCTCGGCGGCTTGTCCAGCTTCCAGCAGTGCCTGTTGTTGCTCCTCGTTGAGGTTGTTCCAGCTCTGTTCGGAAATTAGAATCGGCTCATACATGAACCACAGCGCATTGTCTCCCGGCTCGGTCAGGCAGGTGACCTGCTCGTAGATACGGTAGGACACGAACGAACCTGAAGAGGTGTTGGCACCGTCCAGCACACCGGTCTGCATGGCGGTGTAGATCTCCGAGGAGGGCATCGAAGCGATCGAGGCGCCGGCGGTTTCCAGCATTTCGTCGAAGGCGGGACCGGCGGCGCGCAGGGTTTGGCCTTCGACGGTATCCGGCGCGGTGATGCAACGCTCGCTGGAGGCGAAACCGCCGGCCAGCCAGGCATCGGCCAACACCCGAGCTCCACCCTCCTGGATCACATCCTTGATCATGCCCATGAACTCGGAGTCGTTGAGTCGCCGGGCATGCTCATGGTTGCGCACCAGTCCCGGCATCAACGTGGCGGAGAACTCCGGATGACGACCACTAGCGTAGTCGAGCGGCAGCGCGGTCATGTCCAGGCGACCGCGAACCAGGGCGCCCCACTGTTCTTTTGCCTTGAATAGCGATTGACCCGGATAGACCTCGATCTCCAGGCCGACATCGGCATCGGCCACGTGTTTGGCCATCAATTGCACCATCTCGTCGCGAACGTCCCCTTGGCCACCGGGGAACTGATGCGAGGCACGCAGGACGGTCTGTGCCGAGGCGATGCTGCTGAAGGCGAGGGCTGCCAGGGTGAAGGAGGCGATCGCTGGCGTGATTGAGCGTTTCATGGCGTCTCCAAATGCATTGTTGTTGTGCGTTGAAATGTTTATCAGCGTCGCTGATGTATACATCAATAGACCCTTTGCTATACTAGTGTCAATCCCGTGACGCTAGACAAAAGTGGTAGTGGCATAGCGTTGTGGAGAAGCGTCACGTAGGAGCGCCCGTGGGCGCGATGGAAGGGGCCGCCAATGACCGGCCTGCGGCCGGATCGCGCAGAAAATCTGCGCTCCCACGAGAGTGTGGCCAGCCCGGCCCCAGACACGAATGCCTTGTAGGAGGTGGCCGTGAACGGCGTAAAACGATCGAATGCCCAGCGACTCAGGGATTCGCTGGAAGACGATATCATCAACGGTCGTCGAGCCCCGGGAGAGCGGCTCGATCCGGAAACATTGGGCAAGGAGTTCCAGGTGTCGCGCACGCCGGTGCGCGAGGCGATCCAGCAACTGGTGGCCAGTGGCCTGGTGACGGTGTCTCCGAAGAAAGGCACGTTCGTGGCCAAGGTCGGTATCGACCAGTTGATCGAGATGTTCGAGGTCATGGCCGAACTGGAAGGCATGTGTGGGCGCTTGGCGGCGCGTCGAATCACCCAGTTGGAAATGCTCGAACTGCGTCAGGCTCTGGAGCGTTGCGAAGCCGCTGCCGAGGCCGGCAACCCCGACGAGTATTACTACGAGAACGAAGCCTTCCATCATTGCATCTATGCCGCCAGCCACAACGGCTTTCTGGCCGAGGAAGCCCGTCAGTTGAAACAGAGGCTGAAGCCCTACCGCCGCTTGCAATTGCAGGTACGCCATCGCATGGGCACCTCGCTGGCCGAGCATCGTGACATCGTGGCGGCGATCGAGGCGGGTGATGCGCAGGCCGCCGAAGACGCGCTACGCCAGCACGTGCTGATCCAGGGCGAGCGCTTCAGCGATTTCGTCGCCAGCGTGAGGGAGCTTAGCGGCACGACGCTGGCCGGCACCGGCTGAGGAATAATAATGGAGCCTGTGCGCACCTTCTGCGGAACGTGACGTCTCTGGCTGCCGTCTCGCCAGGCGGTGGGCCGTGGGAGTCATTGTAGTGGGATGGTACTGCGGCGTTTGAGGGTCTCCGAAGGCAGCTCCCCGAAGCGCGCCTTGTATTCCTGAGAGAAACGGCCTAGTTGCTGGAAGCCGCAGTCCATGGCGATGCTCGAGACGCTTTCCATCGGTGTGGCTTGTTCCAGGCGCTGGCGCACATGCTCGAAGCGGCGCTGGCGGAAGTAGGCGATGGGGGAGACCCCGAAGTGGGTGTGGAAGTCGCGATAGAGGCGCTCCCGGGAGACGCCGGTGGCGCGCTCCAGGTCGGCCAGTCCCAACGGCTGGTCCAGGGAGTCTCGGAACAGGGCATCGAGCCGGGAGAGATAGGCCGGGCGGCCCTGCTGGCGGTCCAGTAGCTCGCTTGAGTAGTTATGGGGCTGGGTGTAGAGCAGGCTAGTGATCAGCGAATTCTCGAAGTTGCTCCACACCTCGGGCAGGTCACAGAGCGACCCCTCGGCATCGAGCATCTCCTGCAGGTTGGCGACCATGCGCCACCACTCCTGCACCGTGCCGCTCAGCGGCATTCGTGGGTCGAAGATTACCGGGCGGGGCAGTTCATGGCTGAGCAACTGGGAGAGCTTGCGTTCGATGGCCTGGCGTGACAGCCGTACCAGGCGCTTCCGGCAACTCTCGTCCATGCTCAGCTGCAGCGGCTGACTGGGGGAGATGATGGCGGCCACGCCGCTATCGGAGCCGAAGGCGTCGCCCCGGAGCTCGAAGCTTTGGGTGCCGTGCAAGGGCAGGCTGATGCTGTAGCTATGGGTCAGGTCGGCGATGTCGATATGGACGGGGGTCGAGTATTCGATGATGCCGATGGAGACGTTGCCCAGGCTGGTGCCCTGGTGGCGAAAGCTGAGCTCTTTGGGGTGCGGCACCTCGAGGCGATGAGGGCCGTTGATGCCACACATCCAGCGGCAGGCCGAGTCGGGGCTATGGAACTCGGCGGTGATCTGCTGTCGCGTCAGGGAAGCGGATACAGTCATGGTTCCTCCTGGTCTCACCGCCAGGTGTCGTTGTCATCGGGCCTCGGCTGAAGCCGTGATGGGCGGTCGAGACGACTGTTCGCATCTCGCCCATAGGTGCGTAGTGCGAACTTTGTAAGTGTCATTCTGCCACTCAACGGGAGTAGGTGCCAGTGGCGTGGCCATGATGACTGGCTACCGAGACTAAGGTCTAAGAGCCTGAAATCCCCATGCCTGGTGGAAGGTTACCATGCCTGAAAAAAGTGTATAGCGTTGCCCCAATAACTGCATAGTGGGTTCCTGGGGGGAGTCCCTAAGGTTGGTCGTACCCGACAAGCAACAAGACGGTAACGACCGATGACAGCACACCGCTCCCTCCCCCAATGGCAGGCGTTCATCGAGAACTGCCTCGATTTCCGCCCCGATGACGGCGTCTATCGCATCGCGCGTGACATGTTCACCGACGAGGCGCTGTTCGATCTCGAGATGGAACTGATCTTCGAGAAGCAATGGATCTTCGCCTGTCACGAAAGCCAGATTCCCAACCCCAACGACTTCATCACCATGCAGGCCGGTCGCCAGCCGATGATCATCACCCGCGACGGCAAGGGTGAACTGCATGCGCTGGCCAATACATGTCAACACCGCGGCGCCACCCTGACCCGGGTCTGCAAGGGCAACCAGTCCACCTTCACCTGCCCGTTCCACGCCTGGTGCTACAAGTCCGACGGCCGCCTGGTCAAGGTCAAGGCGCCGAGCGAGTATCCGGCGGATTTCGACAAGTCGAGCCGCGGCCTGCAGCAGGCGCGCATCGCCAGCTATCGGGGCTTCGTGTTCATCAGCCTGGACACAGAATCCACCGAGAGCCTCGAAGACTTCCTGGGTGATACCCGCCTGTTCTTCGACATGATGGTCGAGCAGGCCGAGGACGGCGAGCTGGAGGTGCTGCCGGGTGAGTCCCGCTACACCTTCAACGGCAACTGGAAGCTGCAGAACGAGAACGGCCTCGACGGCTATCACGTCAGCACCGTGCACTACAACTACGTCTCCACTGTGCAGCATCGCCGCGAACTCGAAGTGCAGAAGAACGGCGGCGGGGACACCCTCGATTACAGCAAGCTGGGTGCCGGCGACAAGGACACCGACGACGGCTGGTTCTCGTTCAAGAATGGCCACAGCCTGCTGTTCAGTGACATGCCCAATCCTCAGGTGCGTCCCGGCTACGCCACGGTGATGCCGCGCCTGATCGAGAAACATCCCCAGGAGCGAGCTGAGTGGACCATGCACCGCCTGCGCAACCTGAACATCTACCCGAGCCTGTTCTTCATGGACCAGATCAGCTCGCAGCTGCGCATTGTGCGTCCCATTGCCTGGAACAAGACCGAGGTCATCAGCCTGTGTCTGGGTGTGAAGGGCGAGTCGGATGCTGACCGCGAAAACCGTATCCGCCAGTTCGAGGACTTCTTCAACGTCTCCGGCATGGGCACTCCCGACGACCTGGTGGAGTTCCGTGAGCAGCAGCGCGGCTTCCAGGCTCGCGCCTCCCGCTGGAGTGACATCTCCCGGGGTCACCCGGACTGGCAGAACGGCGAAACCCACAACAGCAAGGTGCTCGGCATCCGGCCGGTGATCACCGGCACCGAGTTCACCCACGAAGGGCTCTATGTCAACCAGCACGGGACTTGGCAGCGGCTGCTGCTCGAGGGGCTCGAAAAGAAATCACTCAAGCTCCAGGAGGTGTAAGCCATGAGTCTCCAGCAATCCATCGAGCAGTTCCTGTACCGCGTGGCCGAACTCTGCGACGACCAGGACTGGGACGGTTACCTGGCGCAGTTCGCCCCCGAGTGCGAGTTCCATATCCCGCAGTGGAAGAACGAGCACGAGGTCACCAGCGATCCCAAGCGCGAGATGTCGCTGATGTACTACGCCGACCGCACCGGCCTCGAGGATCGGGTGTTCCGTCTGCGCACCGGCCAGTCAGCGGCTTCCACGCCGATGCCGCGGACCCTGCACCTGATCGACAACGTGCGCTACGTGGAGCAGGGCGACGGCATCGTCTGGGTGCGGGTCAACTGGGTGACTCACTTCCATCGCTTCGGCGAGAGCAACCACTTCTTCGGCACCGCCGACTACACCCTGCGTGGCGAGGGGGACAGCTGGAAGATCACGCGCAAGCACACCGTGCTGCACAACGACAAGATCGACTCCGTGCTGGATTTCTACCACGTCTGAGTTTCGCTGGAGGGCGAGTCATGCATAACACAGCCGCCATCGTCTTTCGGGACGGCATCACACGCTTCGTCAAGGTCGACAAGAACGAGCTGCTGATGGACGCCGCCCAGCGTCACGGCGTCAACCTGCCGGTGGACTGCCGGGAAGGGGTCTGCGGGACCTGCCGCTGCCTGCGAGAGTCCGGCAAGGTCGACGTCGAATACATCGACGAGGAGGCGCTGACCGAGGAGGAGATCGCGGAGGGCCATGTGTTGGCCTGCCAGACTCGCCTCCTGTCCACCAATGGTTCCTTCTACTTCGATGTGGATTCCAGTGTGTGCAGTGTGGCCACCGAGGTTCACGACGCCACTGTTAGCGAGGTGAAGCAGGTCTCCGACGCGGCCGCCATCCTCGAGATCACCCTCGATGATCCCACCCAGGCGCTGCAGTACTTGCCCGGGCAGTACGCTCGCATCGAAGTGCCGGGCACCGACGAATGGCGGGCCTACTCCTTCGCCACCTCATCGGTGAAGGACGGCAAGCTGCGCTTCCTGATTCGCCTGCTGCCCAGCGGGGTGATGAGCGACTACCTGCGCGATCGTGTCGCCGTCGGCGATGCGATCTCCCTGGAGGCCCCATTGGGTGCCTTCTACCTGCGCGAGGTCCAGCGTCCCCTGCTGATGGTGGCGGGTGGCACCGGGCTTTCGGCCTTCCTCGGCATGCTCGAGCAGCTCGAGGAGGAGGGCGATTGCCAGAAGCCAATCCGCCTATGCTACGGCGTGACTCAGGAGACCGACCTGAGCGAACTCGATCGTCTGGACCGCTTTACCGACACGCTGCCGGACTTCGCCTACGAGAGCATCGTGATGAATGCCTCGGAGGCATGGAAGGGCAAGCGAGGCGTGGTCTGCGACCTGTTCGACCTCGACTTCCTGGCCCAGCCCTTCGATGCCTATCTGTGCGGCCCGCCGCCGATGATCGAGGCCTCGAAGCACTGGCTCGAGGCGCGCGACGTCGGCGATCACCAGTTGTTCTTCGAGAAGTTCGTCTCGAGCTGATCGGTATCCGCTCGGTGTGGTGAGTCCCGCCGGCCGGATATCCCCCGACCATTACCCTGTGAGCGGTGCCCTGAGGCGTGCCGCATGGAGCCCCGATGCACGACATTCTGATCAAGGAGATCGAGACGCTGTTGGTCGACCTGCCGACCATCCGTCCGCACAAGTTGTCGATGACCACCATGGCCTGCCAGACCCTGGTCATCATCCGCCTGCGGTTGTCCGACGGCACCGAGGGCCTGGGCGAAGCCACCACCATCGGTGGCCTGAGCTATGGCCCGGAAAGCCCCGAGGGCATCAAGCAGACCATCGACACCTACCTGGCGCCGCTGCTGATCGGCCAGCCGGCTTACAACCTCAACGCTCTGCGGGCGCGCATGAACCGCCATGTGCGCGGTAACAGCTTCGCCAAGTCTGGGCTCGAGACCGCACTGCTCGACGCCGAGGGCAAGCGCCGCGGCCTGTCGGTGGCGGAACTGCTGGGCGGTGCCCAGCACGATCACTTGCCAGTGCTCTGGACGCTCGCCAGCGGCGACACGCAAAAGGACATCGACGAGGCCTTCCAGCGCCTCGAGGAACGCCGTCACTGCGACTTCAAGCTCAAGATCGGCGCCAACCCGGTGGATCAGGATGTACGCCACGTCGGTGCCATCAAGGCGGCGCTGGGCGACCGGGCCAGCGTGCGGGTCGACGTCAACCAGGCCTGGGACGAGGCCACCGCGGCCCGCGGCATCGATGCTCTGGAGGCCGCCGGCATCGACCTGATCGAGCAGCCGATCCCTGCCCGGGAGTTCGCCGGCCTGGTGCGGCTGGCCAACCGCTTCGTGGTGCCGATGCTGGCCGACGAGGCGGTTCACGACGCCCGCGACGGTTTCACCCTGGCCTCCTGCGGCTTCGGCGATGCCTTCGCGCTGAAGATCGCCAAGGCCGGCGGGCCGCGCAGCGTGCTGGAGTTGGCCCATGTGGCCCAGGCCGCCGGCATCAGCCTCTACGGCGGCACCATGCTGGAGGGCACCATCGGCACCGCCGCTTCCCTGCATGCCTGGTCGACGCTCGGCGAGCTGACCTGGGGTACTGAGATGTTCGGCCCCCTGCTGCTCAAGGACGACATCGTCGCCGCGCCGCTCCACTACCACGAGTTCGGCGTCGACCTGCCGGTCGGCCCAGGCCTCGGCATCACCCTCGACGAGGACAAGCTCAACCATTACCGGCGCCGCGACTGAGACGCCCCCCGCATCCCAAGGAGACGCTCATGCTCTTCCAGGTGGAAATGACCGTGAAGCTGCCACCGGACATGCCGTCCGAGCAGGCCGCCGAGATCAAGGCGAGCGAGAAGGCCTACGCCCAGGAACTGCAGCGTGCCGGCAAGTGGCGGCATCTGTGGCGGGTGGCTGGCAACTACGCCAACGTCAGCATCTTCGACGTGGAGGACAACGCCGAGTTGCAGGAGCTGATCAGCCACCTGCCGTTGTTCCCCTTCATGGAGATCCGCGTCAAGCCGCTGTGCCGCCATCCGTCCTCGATCCGCGAGGACGATTCCTGAATCACGGATGACGCCGGCCACCGTCGCCGGCTGCAAACAGACGATAACAACCGAGGACACGACCATGACCGTGAAGATCTTCGATACCCCAGAGGTGCAGGACTTCCTGAAGACCGTCAGCGGCTTCGACCAGGACGGTGGCAGCGAGCGCGCCAAGCGGATCCTGCATCGCCTGCTGTCCGACCTCTACCGCCTGATCGACGACTTCGACGTCACCCCCGAGGAGTTCTGGGGCGCCGTCAGCCAGCTCAACGCCCTGGGCAAGGAGAATCAGTTCGGCCTGCTGGCGCCGGGGCTCGGCTTCGACCACTACCTGGACATGCGCATGGACGCTACCGACGCCGAGCGCGGCCTGACAGGTGGCACCCCACGCACCATAGAGGGGCCGCTCTACGTGGCCGGCGCCCCTGAGGCCGAGGGCTTCGCCCGCCTGGACGATGGCTCGGACAATGAGGCCGAGGTGATGTGGTTGACTGGCCAGGTGCGCGACGTGAACGGCAACCCCGTTCCTGGCGCCAAGGTCGAGATCTGGCACGCTGACACCAAGGGCAACTACTCCTTCTTCGATCCCACTCAGTCGGAGTATCACCTGCGCCGCACCATCCATGCCGACGCCGACGGCCGCTACCGTGCCCGCAGCATCATCCCGTCCGGCTACGGCTGCCCGCCGGACAGCCCGACCCAGCAGGTGCTCGACCTGCTCGGCCGCCATGGCCAGCGTCCGGCGCACATCCACTTCTTCATCTCGGCGCCGGGTCACAAGCACCTGACCACCCAGATCAACCTGGCCGGCGATCCCTACACCTACGACGACTTCGCCTTCGCCACCCGCGAGGAACTGGTGATCGACGCCAACCGCATCGAGGACGCCGCCGAGTCGGAGTTGCGCGGCCTGACTGGTCCCTTCACCGAGGTGGTCTTTGACGTGGAACTGGCCAGGACCGATGCCGCCGAGCTGCAGAGCCGTCACAAGCGCCCGCGCGCCCTGGAAGACGCCTGAGCGCCCTTGCGGGAAAGCCGGCCCTTCGGGGCCGGTTGCATCAGCGAAGACTACAACAAGAGAGACCAACCCCATGAACAAGCTCAAGACCCTGATGACGGCCGCCGTGGCGGCTTCCCTGTCCGTGACCGCCTGGACCGCCCAGGCCCGCGACTTCCGGCTCGGACTGATCACCCCTCAGCCACATATCTGGACCCAGGAGGCCGAGGGCTTCGCCGAGACTCTCGAGGAGCGATCCGGTGGGGAGCACAGCGTCAGCATCTTCCCCGCCCAGCAGTTAGGCACCGAGGCCCAGATGGTCCAGCAGCTCCAGGCCGGCTCTCTGGACATGGCCTTCCTCACCATTGCCGAGATCTCCAACCGCATTCCGGACTTCGGTGCCCTCTACGCGCCCTTCCTGGTGAAGGACATCGACCACGCTGCCGCCCTGCTGCGCTCGGATGCGGCCGGTGACCTGCTCGAGAAGATGCCGGCCCAAACCGGCCTGGTGGGCGTGGGGTACGGCATGGCCGGCATGCGTCAGATCCTCAGCCGCGAGCCCATCGAGTCCGCCGAGGACCTGAGCGGGCTCAAGGTACGCATCACGCCCTTCGATCCGATCCGCGACTTCTATGCCGCCGCCGGCGCGGCGCCCACGCCGCTGCCGCTGCCCGCCGTCTACGACGCGCTGGCCAACGGCCAGGTCGATGCCATCGACATGGATTACGACGCCATCCGCTTGCTCAAATTCTACGAGCAGGCTGACAACCTGGTGGTCTCCAACCACATGATATTCCCCATGGTGGCGGTGATTTCCGGGCGCGTCTGGCAGCAGCTCGACGGCGAGGATCGCGAGATGATCCGCACCGCCATGGCCGAGCATGCCGACAACGTCATGACCCGCTTCCAGGAAAACCATGCCGTTTGGGGCGAAGACCTGCGCAGTCAGGACATCACCGTCACCGAGGTGGGCCCCGACTTCTTCCAGGACGCCATCGCCAAGTGGGAGGGGCTCTGGGTGCCCAAGGCGCCGTCGCTCGGCGCCCTGCGCGAGACGGCCGCCGAACTCGCCGAGTAATGGTTCGCTCTTCCTCATCATCGCCCCGGCCTCGCGCCGGGGCTCCTGGAGGCTGTCATGCTCAAACGAATCTCGTCCGGCATCGCCCGGTGTGAGGGGACGATCGCCGCGGGCCTGGCCGCGGTGATCAGCCTGCTGATCCTGCTCAACATCGCCACCCGCTCGCTGGGCCATGCCCTCTACTGGACCGATGAACTGGCCATCCATGCCATGATCTGGATGACCTTCTTCACCACCTCGGCGGTGCTCAAGCGTCGCGAAGGCGTCGCCGTGACCCTGCTGGTCGATGCCCTGCCGAGCGGCGCCCGGCAACTGCTGCACCTGTCAGTCGACGCCATGGTGCTGTTCTTCGCGCTCTTCCTGGCCGTATTGTCCTGGCGCTGGTACGACCCGGCGACCCTGTGGGCCAGCGGCTTCGACATCCAGGCCTTCCAGGGGGAAACCTTCAACTTCATTTATTCCGAAACCTCGCGCACGCTGGGCATTCCCAAGTTCTGGGTCTGGCTGTGCCTGCCGATCTTCGCGGTGTCGCTGAGCCTGCATGCCGTCGTCAACCTGGTCGACGGCCTGAAGGGATTGGTGACCGCGGAAAGGAGGCTTGCATGACGCTCGTCGTCTTCGCCGTTCTGCTGCTTGGCGCGGTGCCCATCGCCCTGGTGCTGGCGCTCACTGCCGCCTGGTACATCGTCGATTCGGGCAACACCTTGTTGTTCGCGTCCTATCCCCAGCAGCTCTATGGGGCCATCGAAAACTACGGCCTGCTGGCCATCCCGCTGTTCATGCTCGCCGGTGAGCTGATGAACGAGGGCGGCCTGACCCGGCGGCTGATCGACCTGGCACGGATCCTGGTTGGTGGCTTCCGTGGCGGCCTGGTCTATATCAATCTAGTGGCCAACATGATGATGGCGGCCATCGTCGGCTCGGCGGCCTCGCAGATCGCCATCATGTCACGGGCCATGGTGCCGGCCATGGAAGAGGACGGCTACGACAAGCCCTATGCCGCGGCCATCACCGCCGCCGGCGGGCTGCTGTCGCCGATCATCCCCCCTTCCATGCTGTTCGTGCTCTACGGGGTGATGGCCCAAGTGCCGATCGCCGACATGTTCATCGCCGGCATTCTGCCGGGGCTGATGATGGGCGGACTGTTCTTCCTGGCCATCGCCGCGGTGGGGCTGGTCCAGCAGTACCCGAGCGGCCAATGGCCGACCCGTGATCAAGCCAAGCGCTTCCTGATGATGGGCCTGCCGGCCATGAGCATCCCGGTGATCATCATCGGCGGCATCCTGGCGGGGGTGGCCACGCCCACCGAATCGGCGGCGCTGGCCTCGCTGGCGGCCCTGCTGATTGGCCGCTATATCTATCGCGACCTGACCTTCGCCAAACTGCCGGAGATCCTCAAACGCACCGCCTTCAACGCCGGCCTGGTGATCATGCTGATCGCCGCTGCCGGGGTGTTCGGCTGGGTGATCGTCTACGAGCAACTGCCACAGATGGCCGCAACCTGGATTGCCGACCTGACCGACGATCCCTTCGCTTTCCTGATGCTGGTGGTGGGGATCCTGCTGTTGGTGGGTATGGTCGTCGACGGCATCGCCGCGTTGATCTTGGTGGTGCCTATCCTGCTGCCTATCGCCCAGAATCAGTTCGACATCACCGCATACCAATTCGGGGTGGTGGTGTGCCTGACGCTGGTGCTGGGGCTGCTGACGCCGCCGGTGGGCGCGGGGCTGTTCATCAGTTCATCGATGACGGGTGTGCCGCCACTACGGATCTTCCGCTCGCTGCTACCCTTCCTGCTGATGAGCCTGTTGGCCCTGGTACTGCTGGCCTGGCAGCCCTGGCTCACCCTGGCGCTGCTCTAGCGGCGGCCTTCCGCAGGAGCAGGGCGTGCCGCCGATCCCGAACCAGGGATCGGCGGCGCTTCAGTGATTTCGTTGCCAGCGTGAGGGATTTTGGCGCGCTTCGCTCGAGCGGGGCGGGTTAGTCCAGGTATCCCTCGTGGCGCAGCAGCCACTGCTTCCTCTGCAGCCGCCAGCATAGCCGGTGAGCCGTCCATCCGTCCGATCACTCGATGACAGGGCACCACGATCGTGGCCGTTCAGCGATGCCGGTCTGACGGCACAGCTCGGGATCCAGCATGACGGCATACCTCGACGACTGACTCGACTCACCCTCGCAGTGTATCGCGAATGCGGGCAAGAACTCGCCGGAATCGGAACTCGGAGCGGACGCGAAGGGCGTCTCGCCCGACGAGCAGGACGCCCCACGCATGCTGCATCAACCGGAACTGTGTTGGCATTTTCTTGACCAACTCGAGTGTTACCACCACTGATAGATAGAGCCCCCTGGTATGACCAGGGTTGATAGTTAGCATATTTCAACGATGCGAGGTGAATCTGTCATGACTGACCGCTATGACCCCTATCCCACGCGTCTGAAGGAGTATCACCCCCCCTTCCTGCGCCGAGACCCGGTCGTCCATTCGCGCAATCAGCGGCGCTGGGAGGGCCCGCTGGACGAGGTGGCGCTCTCGCGTTACGAGCGGGACGGATTCCTGTGGTTCGAGGGGTTCTTCTCGCATGATCGCATCACGCCCTTCTTGGAAGAACTCAAGGAGATGGCCCAGGATGAAGAGTTGATGCGCTCGGAACAGGTCATCCTGGACCCCAACAGCGGGGCGATTCGCTCCGTGTTCGGCATGCACGAGATCTCGGAGAACTTCGACAAGTTGACGCGGGACCTCCGCATCCTGGGCATGGTCCGGCAGCTGCTGGGTAGCGAGGTCTATATCCACCAGTCACGGATCAACGACAAGTTCGGCTTCCAGGGCAGCGGTTTTGACTGGCATTCGGACTTCGAGACCTGGCATTCCGAGGATGGCATGCCGCGCATGCGGGCCGTCAGCGCGTCGCTGATGCTGACCGACAACAACGAGTTCAATGGCCCGCTGATGCTGATCCCCGGCTCCCATATCGAGTTCGTGCCGTGCGTCGGTGAGACGCCGGAAATGAACTGGAAGGACTCGCTCAAGGCGCAGCGGCTGGGCGTTCCCGATCGGGATGCCCTGGCCAGGCTGGCCGACCGGGGCGGCATCCAGGCACCCAAGGGGCCGGCCGGGTCGCTGCTGCTGTTCGAGTGCAACACCCTGCATGCCTCGAACGAGAACATGTCGCCCTGGCCACGCTCCAACCTGTTCTTCGTCTACAACAGCGTGGACAATGCCCTGGAGGAGCCCTATGCCGCGCCGTCCCGGCGCCCGGAGTTCCTGGGCGCGCGCCGCAATGTGGAGCCGCTGACGATGCATGATGACTTCCCGGAGCTGGCGGGACAGGGCGTCGGCCCGTTGCGCTGAGTCGGGCGTCACCGTGGTTCCCTCGGGGTCGGAGAACAATCCCGCACGCCGGGTCTATAGTAAGGAACAGCCGAGCTCTCATGTCTCTTTCTCCAGGCCCGCCAAGGAGTCGCTACCATGTCAGTCAGAGAAATCCCACTTTATATCGACGGCCAAGCCGTGCCATCCCAGAGTGGTGAATGGCGCGACGTGGTCAACCCCGCCACCCAGGAAGTCGTGGCCCGGGTACCGTTTGCCAGTGTCGAAGAGGTCGACCGCGCCGTGGCCAGTGCCAAGGAGGCCTTCAAGACCTGGCGCAAGACACCGCTGGCCAAGCGGCAGCGCATCATGCTCAAGTTCCAGGCGCTGATTCGCGAACACACTGCCGAGTTGGCCGCCTTGATCACCGAGGAGCACGGCAAGACCCTGCCCGATGCCGAAGGGGAAGTGGGGCGAGGGCTGGAAGTGGTCGAGCACGCCTGCTCGATTCCCACCCTGCAGCTTGGCGATATCGCCGAGAACGCCGCCAGCGACGTCAACGTTTATTCATTGCGCCAGCCGCTCGGTGTGGGCGCCGGAATCACCGCCTTCAACTTCCCGGTGATGCTGCCATGCTTCATGTTCCCGCTGGCCATCGCCACCGGCAACACCTTCGTATTGAAGCCTTCCGAGCAGGATCCGTCTTCCACCATTCGCCTGGTCGAGTTGGCCCATGAGGCGGGGCTGCCCGCCGGGGTGCTCAACGTGGTGCATGGCGGACCGGACGTCGCCAACCGGCTTTGCGATCACCCGGATATCAAGGCGGTCTCCTTCATCGGCTCGACGCCGGTCGGCACCCATATCTACGAGCGTGCCGGCAAGGCTGGCAAGCGCGTCCAGTCGATGATGGGCGCCAAGAACCACTGCGTGATCATGCCTGATGCCAACCGCAGCCAGGCCATCAACAACGTGCTCGGTTCCGCCTTCGGCGCCGCCGGCCAGCGTTGCATGGCCAACTCGGTGGTGGTGCTGGTAGGCGAGGCACGGCAGTGGCTCGACGATCTCGTCGAGGGAGCACGGGCAATGAAGGTCGGCCCCGGCACCCAGCGTGATGCCGATCTCGGCCCGCTGGTTTCCAAGGCCGCCCGCGAACGCGTGTTGCGCCTGATCGAGGCTGGCGTTCAGGAGGGCGCGACGCTGTCGCTCGACGGGCGCAACATCAAGGTAGAAGACTATCCGGATGGCAACTTCGTCGGACCGACGCTGTTCAGTGGCGTCAAGCCCGAGATGAGCATCTACCGCGAGGAGATCTTCGGTCCGGTACTGTGCGTGGTCGATGTCGATACGCTGGATGAGGCCATCGACTTCATCAACGCCAATCCCAACGGCAATGGAACGGCGATCTTCACCAACTCCGGTTGGGTAGCCAAGCGTTTCGAGGCCGATATCGACGTCGGCCAGGTCGGGATCAACGTGCCGATCCCGGTACCGGTCGCCTACTTCAGCTTCACCGGTTCGCGTGGCTCCAAGCTCGGCGACCTGGGCCCCAACGGTCAGCAGGCGATCCTGTTCTGGACCCAGACCAAGACCGTGACCGAGCGCTGGTTCGAACCGGAGAACATCTCCAGCGGCATCAACAGCACCATTTCGTTGCATTGAGGCCGACGAGCTAAGCGTGGCGCCGTCTCGCCAGAGGCGGGGTCGCGCTCGGCCCCTAATGCCGATGCGGGGATTCGCTATTCGCTTTCGAAAGCGCTGGAGTTATGCCGCTTTGGGAAGATGCAACCCCAAACACTCCACCAGTGGGTCGAGTTCGCCTTCATGGACGATCAGCAGGCTGGTATGGGGGCTGTCGGGAGCCGGTGGGGTGCAGATCGCGAATTCGCATTCGTCGAGGTGGAACTCGTGGATCTCGCGAGGGCCTTCGGGGGTCTGGCACTGGATCGAGCGGTAGCTTTCGTCCTCGCCGTAGGTCAGGCGGTGATAGACCTTGAAGAAGGTGTAGAGATAGAGCCCGTTTTCAAAGGCGGGCCAGCGGGCCGGGTTGCGGCGGGTCTCGTCGTCGATTTCCTGGCCTTGATCATGTGCCCTGGCGATGGCCGCGTCGCGGGGGCCGGCCAGCAGGGAGCGGGATTCGCGGGGAAGGGGTAGCTCCTGCTCGATTGCGGCGCGATATTCTTCCTTGACTCGCTCGACGTCAGCCAGGGAGGCGATGGGATGGTCGCTGTATTCCAGCGCTTCGGGGGTGTCGTCGCCGTTCTCCCAGCCATGGATGACCCGCAGCACCAAGTTGCCATTTCGCAACGGCCGGTCGAGTAGCGCCTGAAAGGCGATATCCAGATGCAGCTTGCGTTCGAGTACTCCATTTTCGAAGGCTTCATAGGGTGCAGCGAAGATATCGTGCAACCGCCCCGGGGCGTGCTCCTTGGCTTCGATGTATGACATGGTATTTCCCCTGCACCTTTCTACATTAGAATCTTTTAGCCATTATGGCAGCTTAGGCGATAGATATCAGTTTCGTCCTACGACGTACAATTGAACCATCACTCACTGTCGCCAGGGGAGTCCCGGTTCGGACTGAGAGTGCATGCCTCACCGTGTGCAGACCCTGGAACCTGATCCGGTTGATACCGGCGGAGGAAGCGCGACATGCCTTACCTGACACCCGCCGCGCTGGGCGCGGCACTTCTGCTGTTCGCCGTTCTGGGCCTGCGCGCGCGGCGCGTAGGTGGCCAGCTCGATGACTATATCACCGCACGTAACTCCCAGACCGCCTCGACCCTGGGCCTGTCGTTCCTTGCCTCGGGCATGGGGGCCTGGATCCTGTTCGCCCCGCCGGAAGTCGGTGCCTTCGTTGGTCCGATAGCGCTGGCCGGCTATGCGATCGGCGCGGCCATGCCGTTCCTAGTCTTCGCCGCCTGCGGGCCGTCGATTCGTCGTTACCTGCCCGAGGGGCGCAGCATCGGCGAGTTCGCCCAGCGTCGCTACGGCATGGGCGTGCGCCGTTATGTCTCCCTGCTCTCGGTACTTTATATGGCGGTGTTCCTGGCCGCCGAGCTTACCGCAATCAACGGTATCACCGCGCTGCTTTCCGACATGTCGGGGAGCGTGGTGGTGATCGGTGTGGCCCTGTCCACCCTGGTCTATACCGCGCTGGGCGGGCTCAGGGCGAGCCTGGCTACCGACCGCTGGCAGGCCTGGCTGTTGATCGCCTTGCTGGTGGTAGTCGGTTGGGTGGGCTGGCAGCGCCTGCCGACGTTGCCCACCGACGCTGAGCTACCTTCGGTTCCCGTCGGCAGCGCGTTGAGTGTGGCGCTGACCCTGGTGATCGCGGTCACCGCAGCGAACTTGTTCCACCAAGGCTACTGGCAGCGTGTATGGGCCGCCCGGAACGGCCAGGCGCTGGGACGTGGCGCCATTCTGGGCGGGCTGATCACCGTGGTTGTGGTGGCCGTGGTCGGCGGCTTGGGGATCCTCGCCGCGATGTCGGGTACGTCGCTTGGCGAGCCGCCGATGCCGTTCTTCGCGCTGCTGACCGAGGCGCCGCAGTGGCTGATGCTGCTGGCGCTGGTGCTGGCGGTGACGCTGGTGGCGTCCAGCGTGGATACGCTGCAGAACGGCATCGCCTCGCTGGCAGTCAGCGAGGGGGAGGGCGGCAGCCGGCGAGTATCGCTGGCCACGGCCCGCTGGATCACCGTGGTGTTGATGGTGCCGGTGGTGATCGTGGCGCTGCAGAATCTCTCGGTGCTGAGGCTGTTCCTGATCGCCGACCTGCTGTGCGCCACCGCGGTGGTGCCGGTGCTGCTGGGTCTATGGTCGCGCATGACGACACGCGCAGCGGTGCTCGGTGGCCTGGCCGGCCTGCTCGGGGCGGTATTGCCAGGCTGGATTACCGGGGGCAGCCTGAGTGCCGGCCTGCTGGCAGCGAGCTTTCCCGGTGGCGTACCGACCTTGGGCCCCTTCCTGGGGGCGCTGGTTGCCTCGACGTTGATCAGCCTGCTGGTGGCCGGGCTGTCTCGAATACGCTGAGTGCGGTTTGCAAGGAAGCGCTTCGATGCCCACTCTATAAAGCGGGTTTACGACCAAAGGCGAACCGCGAGAGGGGGAGCGCTCCATGAGCGATGAACGACAACAAGATCCACGACGCCGTTATTCCAGCCCGGTTGTGGATGGTGTGGGCAAGTCGGCGAGCCGCGCGATGTTGCGTGCGGTGGGCTTTACCGATTCGGATTTCACCAAGCCGCAGGTCGGTATCGCCTCGACCTGGAGCCAGGTGACGCCTTGCAACAGTCATATCGACGGCTTGGCCGAGGAGGCCCGCGACGGTGCCGACGATGCCGGCGGCAAGGGGGTGATATTCAACACCATCACCATCTCCGATGGTATTGCCAACGGCACCGAGGGCATGAAGTACTCGCTGGTCTCGCGCGAGGTGATCGCCGACTCCATCGAGACCGTGGCCGGCTGCGAGGGCTTCGACGGCCTGGTGGCGATCGGTGGCTGCGACAAGAACATGCCGGGCTGCATGATGGGCCTGGCACGGCTCGATCGGCCCAGCGTGTTCGTTTATGGCGGCACCATCCTGCCGGGCAAGGGCCACACCGACATCGTCTCGGTGTTCGAGGCCATGGGCGCTCACAGCCGTGGCGATCTCGACCTGATCGAGCTGAAGCAGATCGAGGAGACGGCGATCCCCGGGCCGGGCTCCTGCGGCGGCATGTACACCGCCAATACCATGGCTTCGGCGATCGAGGCGTTGGGCATGAGCCTGCCGGGCAGCTCGGCACAGAACGCCGTGTCGCAGGCCAAGCGCGACGATTGCCGTGCCGCCGGGGCTGCGGTGCTCGAATTGCTCGAGCACGATATCAAGCCTTCCGACATCATGACCCGCGAGGCTTTCGAGAACGCCATCACCGTGGTCATCGCACTTGGTGGCTCCACCAACGCGGTGCTGCACCTGGTCGCCATGGCCAACACTATCGGCGTGCCGCTATCGATCGAGGAGTTCACACGTATCGGCAAGCGGGTACCGGTGGTCGCCGATTTACGTCCCAGCGGTCATTACATGATGAGCGAGTTGGTGGAGATCGGCGGCATTCAGCCACTGATGAAGACCCTGCTCGATGCTGGCCTGCTGCATGGCGACTGCTTGACGGTGACCGGCCGCACGCTTGCCGAGAACCTGGCAGGGGTGGCGCCCTATCCCGAAGGGCAGAAGATCATCGCGCCGCTGGATGCCCCGCACAAGGCCGAGAGCCACCTGCGCATCCTCTACGGCAACCTGGCACCGGAAGGCGCGGTGGCCAAGATCACCGGCAAGGAGGGTACGCGCTTTACCGGTAGTGCGCGGGTATTCGGTTCCGAGGAAGAAGCTCAGGCACGCATCAACGACGGCACCGTGGTGGCCGGCGATGTCATCGTGATCCGCTATGAAGGGCCGAAGGGCGGTCCCGGCATGCGTGAGATGCTGACCCCCACCTCGGCGATCATGGGCCGGGGGTTGGGCAGCGAGGTGGCGCTGATCACCGACGGCCGCTTCTCCGGTGGCAGCCACGGCTTCGTGGTCGGGCATATCACGCCGGAAGCTTTCGATGGCGGCCCCATCGCCCTGGTACAGGACGGCGACAAGATCACCATCGATGCCGAGGCCGACACCATCGACGTGCATATCAGCGACGAGGAACTGATGCGCCGCCGCGCCGCCTGGCGCCAGCCCGAACCGCGCTATACCCGCGGTGTGCTGTCCAAGTATGCGAAGACGGTGAGCTCGGCTTCCACCGGCGCGGTGACCGATATGCCCGATAGAGCATGAAGGAGGGAGGGGGCAGACATGTTTGCTGGAGGCAGCTGGCGCGGGGCCCTGGGGCTGATCCTTGGGGGGCTGTTGCTGGCTGGCTGTGCTGCAAGGCTCGATTGGCGTGACGACCTCGCCCAACTGGGTAGTGATGAGCGTTCCTGCTTGCTGCTGCTGTCCTCGATCGACGCGTCGGTGGCAGAGGCGGACGTCGCCGACGCCGCTGCCGCACGCGTCGATGGCTTTCCCTATCTTCGCATCAACCGCTTTCTGGCCAGCTTCCGCCATGACTTGCACTCGCCCGAGGCCTTCGAGGACTGGGTCTGGCGCCTGCGTGATCTTGATGCCGAGGCCCGTGGCGTCGAGATTTCCAACTTGCCGGCCGAGAAGCGCTTAGCGATTGCCAGGCGTTTTGCCGAGCCCGACCTGGCCGGCGCCGCCAATGCCTGTGGCGATCGGCTCGTGCGCCATGAGTTGCTGAATGGCTCGGCGCCACCGCGCGAGGCACTGCTGAGTGCTGCCGAGGCGCCCAGCCACTACCGTACTTCGGCCCGGGTCATGGGCCTATATCCGTTGACCGGTATCGGCATAGCGATCGGCTATGCTCACTGGCAAGGCAAGCATCTGGACACCTTTGCCTTAGACTATTCTGACACCCTGAACCACGCCGACACGCCCCTGCGGCGTTATGTGCCGGCGCTGGACGATGCGCCCGAGGCCGAGGCGGTGGCGGAAATCGTGCGTTCGGCGCCCCGTAGTCCGCTCGGCATCCCTGAATTGGACGATGCGGCACTGATGCAGTTGGCCGAGCACTTCGCACCGGTCTTCGATATCGAAACCCGCAGCCGCGACGATCGTCCCGGAACGCCTTATTGGCGAGCCGGCGCGCACGGCGTGTTGCCGGCAGTCGATGTCGAGCGCCCTCTCGCTCATGTGCGGCTGGCCTATACCCGCTTCGACGGCGCGGTGCTGCCGCAGATCGTCTACACCATCTGGTTCCCTGCCCGACCACGACCGCATGCTCTCGATCTGCTCGGTGGGCGCATCGACGGCGTCGTGTGGCGGATCACGCTGGGGGAGAACGGTGAACCCCTGATCCACGATAGCATCCATGCCTGCGGCTGTTACCACATGTTCTTCCCGGTACCCCCGGTCAGGCGTGTCGCCGTGCCGGCGGACGAGGACATTCGTGAAGAACCCTTGGTGCCGGCCCAGGCACCTCGGCTGGCACCGGGGCAACGCCTGCACGTGTCTCTGGCGGCCGGCAGCCACTATGTGACGAATCTGGGGGTCGATGAGGGTGAGCTGCCGATGTCTCGGCGCTATGCGCTGCGTCCGGTCACCCAGCCTCCTGAATATGGAACTCGTTCCCTGGAACTGCCCAATGGCGAAAGGCGTAGCCTGTTCGACTCCTCCGGCATCGTGCCGCATTCCGAGCGCCTAGAGCGTTTTCTGCTGTGGCCGGCGGGTATCAAGAGTCCGGGAGCGATGCGTCAATGGGGCACCCATGCCACGGCTTTTGTCGGCAGGCGCCATTTCGACGATCCCTATCTGTTCGAGCAGGCCTTCGAACGCTAGCCGTTCACGGCTCGCAGTTGACGTTGTGGCGTAGCCGCAGGCGCGCACGCAGGCGGCGGGCCAGGACGTCGACGCCGATGTTGAGCAGGGCGGTGATCAGGATCAGTACCAGGGCGCGGTCGAAGCGGATCTCCTGGATGGCACTGTCGACGTAGAAGCCCAGGGTGGCGATGCCGAGAATGCCGAGGATGGCGGTCTCGCGCATGATGATCTCCCAGCGGTAGAAAAGCAGCGCCAGGAAGGGGCCGTAGACGCGTGGCGTGACCTCGTAGACATAGCGGTCGAGCCCGTGTGGAGCGTCCTGGCGCAGTGTCAGTTGATTGCTGCGTTGGCCAAGGAGGTGAGCGATGATGCCGCCGTTGTGCAGTGCCAGCGCCACCACCGCCGGCAACATTGAAGGCCCCCAGAGCTGCAACAGGATGAAGGCGAGCAGGTACTCGGGAGTCGAGCGCATCACCACCAGCGTTATGTGTCCGAGCGTGCCGCCGACGCGTCCGGTGAAATGGCGCGAGATCAGCGGAAACAGCACCATGGCCAGCGCTCCGGTGATCACCAAGGCGATCTGCGTCAGCAGCAAGGTGTTCCAGATCCCGGGCAGTGCCTGGGTGGCCAGCAGGTCCAGCAGCCAAGCCCCGAAGCCGCCGATTCCTTCGCCGTTGCGCAGTGGGGCGGGCACGATGTCCTGCGTGAAGAAGCGCGAGACGTTGCTCCACACGATCGGCAGGCCGCTGCCGAGCAGGAACGGGGCGGCCAGCAGATAGAAGGGCAGCAGGCGTGGCCGCACCCATAACCTGAGGGTGGCGATCAGCACATAGAACAGGATCAGCAGCGCGCCAACCGAACCGTATAGCCCTTGGGCGAAAGCGGACTCCAGGTAGTAGCCCAGCGTTGGCATGCCGACGAAGCCCAGCACGGCGCTGGAGCGCAGGCCGCATTCCAGGCGGTAGGAGGTGTAGTTGACCAGGTGGGGCCAGGCCTGGCTAAGTCGCGTGAAGGCCAGCCCTGCAGCTCGTCCACTGCCCTGGGGTAGCACCCTGGAGGGTTGGGGATCCGTCTCGTCGAAAATCTCGGCATAGACCTTGGCGAAGATGCCGGCATAGGGAATGGCGATGGCCAACACGCCGGTCAGCGGATGCAAGCCGAAGAACTGCAAGAAGATCAGCGCCCAGAACAGTTCGTGAATGGCTCGCACGAACGCGCAACCAGTACGTACCCAGGTACTGTGAAAGGCCAGTGCCAACAGCAAACCCACAAAGGCCCCTAGCCCCACACCGACAAAGGCGAAGGCCAACGTTCGCAGCAGAGCTTCTCCCAGGAAGTCCACGGCCAGGAAGTCGGGTATCACCAGCCCCATCATCAGCCGTCCCAGTTCCTGCCAGGGGTCATGGGTACTGATCTGGAAATCGGCGAAGAAGGCGCACACGATGGCTAGGGCGATGAAGCCCAGGCTGGTGCGAACCGTTGCGGATTGCCACATGGAAAACATCCCGTTCAATACAGTGGCAGCAGGTCTTGGGCAGTCAGCCGGTGGCTGGGTTCGTCAAGCGCGATGCAGCCGTCGGCGATGCCGACCACCCGGTCGGTGAAGCGCAGCGCCAGTTCGACATCGTGCATGGCCAGCACTGCTGTGGGATAGGCCGTGGTCAGCGCCGTCATGAGCTGTTCGGCAAGCGGGCCGTCGAGCGCCGACACCGGCTCGTCGGCCAACAGCAGATCGCCGCCTTGGTGGATGGCCCGGGCGGCTGCCACCCGTTGACGCTCCCCGCCGGATAGCTCGCCAACGGGCGTCCAGCACTTGTCGGCGATGTCCAGGCGCTCCAGCAGTGGCAGGATGACCCGGACATCGCGTCCGAAGGGGCGAACCAGGGTCACCAGGTTGTACCAGCCACGGCGACGGGACAACCCTCCCATGTAGACGTTATGGAAGACCGAAAGGGTGGGGACCAGGCCCAAGTCCTGGGGCATCAGCGCGGGATGCCGGTCGCGCCAGTGGTCGAACATCACCGACAACAACGTCGACTTGCCGGCACCGCTCTTGCCCACCAGCGCGACATGCTCACCGATGGCCAGCGTCAGGCTGAGTGGACCGAGGACACGGATGGTGCCGTATTCGGCGACGGCATCCCGCAGGGCCAAGGCGTTCATCAGTCAAGTAGCCCCAGTTCCTGGCCGACTTCGCGAATCACGGCATAGTCCTCGTTACTGGCCGGAATGAAGCCGGAGCGCGGAAAGCTGGCCAACAGCTCGGGGTCGTTCATGTCGAGCAGGGCCTGTTGGACACGGTCGGCGAAGCCGTCACCGAAACGCTCGTCGACATCGCCACGGATGGTCCACTGATAGTCGGGGTACTGTGGCGTCTCCCAGACCACAGTCACTTGGTCGGTGTCGATATTGCCGGCGGCAACCTCGTTTTCCCAGACGGTATAGTTCAGGGCTCCCAATTGGTAGGCGCCGGAGGCGACCAGCGAGGCGGTGCGGCTGTGGTTGCCGCTGAAGCCGACACGCGAGAACGTGTCCTCGGGCGGTTCGCCGAAGTGCTCCCGCAGGTAGTATTCAGGCATCAGGCGACCCGAGGTCGAGCCCTTGGAGCCGAAGGTGAAGGTCATGCCTCGCATGGCATCGCTGAAGCCCTCTCCGGCTTTCAGGCCGGTGCTTTCATGGGCGATGAAGTAGGTCACGAATTCAGCATCCTCGACGCCTTGGGCCAGGGCCCGTGAGCCGGGCACGTGTTCGCGGGCCTGTACCCCCGAGAACCCGCCGAACCAAGCCAATTGTACCTGGTTGTTGCGGAACGCCGTTACGGCGGCGGCGTAGGACTTCACTGGGACGAAGTGCACGTCCACCTCGAGCTCTTCGGAGAGATAGTCGGCGACTTTCTGGAAACGCTGCTGCAGGCGGGTTTCATCCTCGTCGGGAATGGCGGTGAACACGAAGGTTTCGGCGCTGGCCAGGGAGGGGGCCAGCAACACCGCGAGAGCGAGCATCAAACCTCTGATCATGAGGATTCCTTGTCCAATGACGTTAACCGTCCTAGGGTACTGAAAATCGTGTGGCCTTGCCGCCTTCACCGTGCGCAGGTACGAAAACCGGCGAGGATATCCTGGCGCTCGGGAGTGAAGAAGTTGCGATAGGCGTTGTGGATCAACCGGCCTCGGGTGGCCCAGGCACCGCCACGCAGCACATAACGCCCTTCCTGGAACCAGGGAGCCGAGTAATCGCGATAGAGCTCGGGCTGAAACCCTGGGAAGGGGGCGAAGGGCGATGCCGTCCACTCCCAGACGTTGCCCAGCATCTGTCGGCAGCCGAAGGCGCTGTCACCGGCGGGAAATGCCGCCACGTCGACCCGGTCCAGGCGCGAGCCGTCCAAGTTGGCGAGCGTGGCATCCGATGGCGTCGTGCCCCATGGATAGCGTCGCTTGCCTGGTGCCAGGGAACGGCCATCGCTGCTCGGCTCCCGGCTGGCGGCGACTTCCCATTCGGCTTCCGTGGGCAGGCGGCGCCCTGCCCAGCGACACCAGGCATCAGCTTCATACCAACTGACATGCGCCACCGGTTGATGGGGCGGCAGCGACCGCCAATGGTCGAAGTAGCGCTCCTCCCAGCTCCCGTCGGTCGCCTTGCGCCAGTAGACGGGGGCATGCAGGTCCTGGCCTTCCCGCCACCGCCAACTAGCGTCACTCCACAGTTCGCGCCGCTCATAACCGCGATCGTCGACGAAGGCGGCGAACTCGGCATTGGTCACCGGTGCGCGGGCGATGGAGAAGGGGGCCACTTCGACCTCCATGGGCGGCTTTTCGTTATCGAAGCGGAACGCCACCTCGTCCTCTGTTGAACCCAGCCGATGCCGGCCACCGGGTACAGCGACATCGCCGCTCAGGGGGCCGGCAGGCTCGGCTAGCGGGGGCACAGGGCCGAGTGTCGGTGGCGGGTCGCCCAGCGTCTGGCGGGTGTAGAGAAAGGCTTCGCCGTGCATGTCCTCGTGCAGGCTGGTGAGCTGATAGACGTAGCTCTGGGCGGAGCTCGCCTTGCCATCGGGCAGGCGCTCGAGCATTGACTGCTGCACGCGTGCCAGATAGTCCAGGGTTTCGTCGAGGGACGGCAAGGGTAGCGTCCAACGCGCATCATGGGCGATGCTGCTGGAGTCATACAGTCGGTCGGCATCCGCCAGTTGGTAGTCGGGCAGGCCATAGAGGCCGCGCAGGGCGAAATGATCGTGGAAATAGCCCACGTGGCCCAGCTCCCACAGCGGCGGATTGACGATCGCCAGGCAGGGACCCAGCCGGCGTGCCTCCAGGATGTCTCGCATCAGTGACAGACTGCGCTCGCGGGCATCGACGAGCATCGCTGCCAGGTCGTCGGCGGATTGCGGTGGCGTTGCGGGTATCTCGATCATGCCGACCTCATCAAGGAGTGTGGACTGTGTTGAAGGTAGCGTTGATTACCCCGGCCGGTCGAGGTTCGCGGGCCGGTAATAGAGCCACGGCGACGCGCTGGGCGAGATTGTTGCGCGAACTGGGCTGCAGCGTGCGGCTCGCAGCGCCGGACGAGGACTTCCGGCAGCCACACTTGGCGAATCCGCCGCCGGACCTCGTGATTGCCCTGCATGCCTGGCGCAGTCACGCAGCAATCCGGGCCAGCCGGCAAGTCTTTCCCGAGTGCCCGCTGGTCGTGGTCCTGACCGGCACGGACGTCTATCGCTTTCAGCATAGTCATCCCATGACGTTCCTCGACAGCCTGGAATATGCCACGGCATTGGTTGGCCTGCATGCCGCTATCGCCGACGATATTCCGCCGCGCTTTCGTTCGCGCCTGCATACGGTGCTGCAATCGGCGTTGCCTCTGCCGCCTGGTGCGCCGGGGCCCGGCAGGCGGTACTTCGAGATTCTGGTCGCCGGCCATCTGCGCGAGGAGAAGGACTCGCTGCGAGCGGCGCTGGCCGTACGCGACTTGCCCTCTGACTCGCGGTTGCGTGTGGTTCAAATGGGTCGTGCCTACAGTGTCGAGTGGGCACATGCGGCTCGCGAGGAGATGGCATGCAACTCCCGCTATCGGTGGTATGGCGACCTGCCCCACTGGCGGGTGCGCCAATGGATGGCACGGGCGCGGCTGATGGTGATCAGTTCGCGGATGGAAGGTGGCGCCAATGTGGTCAGCGAGGCCTGCGTGGCCGGCTTGCCCGTCATAGCCTCGGATATCCCCGGCAACCGAGGGCTACTGGGCGACGACTATCCGGGCTATTTCCCCGTCGCTGACACCGAGGCCCTGCGCCGTTGCCTGTTGCGTGTCGAGCGCGACCCAGCCTTCGTTGCCGCCTTGCGCGAACAGGTTCTGGCGCGAGCGCCCTCGTTTCGTCCCGAGGCCGAGCGCGATGCCCTGGCGCGTGTCATGGCCGCCTGTGGGCTCAACTGTCAAGCACGGATTGCCCAAGTACGGATGACTTGAGAATGATGGGTTCCAGTGCCTCGCTCTCCTCACATACCCGGCCGATGATCGCTGCCCGGGTATAGCCCAGCGCTCGCAGGGCGTTCAGGCAGTCCGTGGCGCGGTCCGCCGGCACGCTGGCCAGCAGGCCGCCCGCGGTCTGGGGGTCGAACAGCAGCGGGTAGCGCGGATGATCGATCCATTGCGCCTGATTGCGCAGGGCTCGGCGTAGCCGCACGTTGGCCGGTTGCAGAGAGCTCAGGATACCGGCGGCGACGGTTTCCTCTGCGCCCTCGAGCAACGGCAGTGCGGCAAGGTCGAGTTCGGCGTCGACGTTCGAGGGTCGGGTCATTTCAACCAGATGCCCCAGCAAACCGAAACCAGTGAGATCGGTACAGGCGGTGGCGCCGTGTTCGCGCAGGCACTGGGCAGCGAGGCGATTGGACTGACACATCGCGGCGAGCGCCGCGTCGATCCAGCGACCCCGGGCGGCCAGGCGAGCGTGGGCAGCGAACAGGGTGCCGGTACCGATGGGCTTGGTGAGGATGAGCATGTCACCGGGGCGCATGCCCCCCTTGCGCAGCGCGGTATCGCCATCGGCCTCGATCAAGCCATTGACGGCAAAACCCAGCGCCAGCTCCCGGCCTTCGCCGGTATGGCCGCCGACCAGGGTACAGTCGGCCTCGTTGAGTACTTCCAGCGCGCCGCTCATCATCTGGAAGACAGTGTCCTCGACCTTGGCTTCCAGCCCCTGGGGTACCGTGGCCACGGCCGTGGCGGTCTGTGCCTCGGCACCCATGGCGAAGATATCGCCCAAGGCGTGGTTGGCGGCGACCTTGCCAAACACATAAGGGTCATCGATGAAGGCGCGGAAGAAATCCACGCTATGCACCATGGCCTTGCCAGGAGGGACCCGTACCACCGCCGCATCGTCGGGGGCATGCAGGCCGACAAGCACTTCGTCGCGCGAGGTGGGTTCGAGCGTCGACAGGGCACGCGACAGCACCGAGGCACCGACCTTGGCGCCACAGCCGCCGCAGCGCATGGCCAGCGCCGAGATCGCCTGCGCGCTTTCCTCGTCGTTCAATGTTATCCGGCTCGCGGTGGCGGCCTTCTTGCCCGCGTCTTCCTCCATCGCGGGCAGATCGTTGAACTTGGCCATGAAACGACGGTCGATCCAGTCCTTCCAGCGCCATACCCAGTCGCCGGCGAGGAATAGGGTGCCTCGCGAGGCCACGGCATGGCGGTCGCCGGTGCTGATCAGCGCCAGCCAGCGCTTTTGCGGGCGATAAGGCTTGAGGGCGCGGCCGGTAACGGCCGCACGCAGATTGTCGGCGAGCGGGCGGCCTTGACGGACGGCGAAAACCCCGGCCTTCTCGCGGGGATGGTCGACCTGGTTGGCGATGTCGCCGGCGGCGAAGATATTGGGGTCGCTCACCGAGCGAAGAGTCTCGTCGACCTGGATGAAGCCCTCCGCATCGAGGGCCAGGCGGGTATCGCGCAGCCAGGCGGCACCACCGGCATCGGTCACCCAGACGATCTCGTCGACGCCATGCCATCGACCCTGGGAGCAGCGGAGCCGCCCCGTGGCTACCCTGTCCACTTCGGTCGCGGTATGCACCTCGATGCCGCGTCGGCTCAGAACTCGCTCGAAATATGCCCGCACGCGGGCATTGTGGGTCGGCAGGATTTGCGTGCTGCGCGTGAATAACTGGAAAACCAGTTCCTCCGGGTCACGCCCCAGTGCCACCAGCTCCTTGCGAAGGCGGTAGTGCATGGCCAGCAGCAGTTCGACGCCTCCCGCGCCACCGCCGACCACCGCGATGCGGGTGGTACCGAGGTGGCACTTGACTCGCTCGAGCAGTGTCCGCCAGCGGTCGTTGAAGCGGTGGATCGGCTTGACCGGCACCGCATGCTCGTCCGCGCCCTCGACCTGGCCGACCCGGGGCGTCGAGCCGATATTGATCGACAGCCGGTCATAAGGCACCGGGGGACGTGAACGGCACAGCACTTTTTGCCCTGCATGGTCGATCCCCACCGCTTCGTCGCCAAAGAAGCGGGCGCCAGCGAATTCCGCCAGTCGGCGCAGGTCGATGTGCACCTCATCGAAGGTGTAATGGCCGGCGATATAACCTGGCAGCATGCCGGAATAGGGCGTATGGGTATCGCGACAGATCAGGGTCAGCCTCACGCCGGGTTCGGGATGCATGGCGAAGCGCTTGAGCACTCCGACATGGCTATGGCCGCCACCGACAAGCACGATATCTCTCAATACCGGCGAATCCGGTTGCTGCATGAGGAAACTCTCTCTAGGTTGAATGGAAGTGCACTCCGTCACCCATGAGGATATGCCATGAACCAGGCGGTCCGCTTTCACGACCAGCATGTGGCCGATTCGCATACGTCGTTTCGCGATGCCGTGGTCGCTGGCCTAAGTGCTCGGCCCAAGTCGCTGTCACCGAAATTCTTCTATGACCGCCCCGGCTCACTGCTATTCGAACGTATCTGCCAACAGCCAGAGTACTACCTGACATGCACCGAGGAACATATCCTGGCCGACGCCAGCGACGAGATCGCCGCCTTGGTGGGCCCCGACTCGCTGCTGGTCGAGCTCGGTAGCGGTGCCAGCCGCAAGGTCCGGTTGCTGCTCGAAGCGATGCGGCCCAGCCGTTACCTGGGTGTCGATATCTCGCGCGAGTTCCTGCTCGAGAGCACGCGCCGGCTGGCCGCCGACTACCCTTGGCTCGAGGTGCATGCTGCGTGGGCCGATTTCTCGCGCCGCCTGGCCTTGCCCGAAGGCGTTGCCGGGCAACGTAGCGTGGCCTTCTTCCCCGGCTCCAGTATCGGCAACTTCGAGCCATCCGCGGCACAGGCCTTTCTTGCCCACTTGCGCCAGATACTGCCGCCCGACAGCGGAGTGCTGATCGGGGTCGACCTGATCAAGGACCGAGCCGTGCTCGAGGCTGCCTACAACGATGCCGCCGGGATCACGGCCGCCTTCAATCTGAATCTGCTGCAGCGCCTGCGTCATGAGTTGGGAGTCGAGGTAGAGCCGGCGAACTTCGACCATCTGGCCTTCTACAACGAGGCCGAGTCACGCATCGAAATGCATCTGGTCAGTCGCTGCCGGCAGACCCTCCGGCTGAAGGAATGGCGTTTCCCCCTGGAGGAGGGGGAAAGGCTGCATACCGAGAATTCCTGCAAATACAGCATCGAGGGATTCCAGGCGCTGGCACGGCGGGCCGGTTATATGCCCACGGCAGTATGGACCGACCCACGGCAGCTATTCAGTGTGCATTACCTGTCGACTCCCTGAGGCTCGACCTCAAGGCGGCGTGGAGGAGTCGTCTTCTACGCTGTCTCGCAATGCCTGTAGTTCATCGACCGAAAATTGTTCGATCTTGCCGGCCAGCAAGTCGCTGAGCCGTTGTGGGGGGATGCCGGCGCGTTGGGCGATTTCTCGATTGCCCAGTTCCGAAAGGGCAATGCGCCGGGCCACGACGCGCATCAGGCGGCTGCGCTTTTCCAGTTCCCTTACGTCCAGGTCGGGTGCCATGCGGGCAGATTCTCGGGCATCCCAACCGGTCGTTAATCGTGCCGTGCTCATGAGGCTCCATTGGCTTGGCTTGCGATAACGACAGCATGCAAGGTTTTTGCACGTTCTGCCAGTGTCGAGTCGAGGAAATTTTTGTGACCGTCGAGCGTCTCGGATTCGACGGCATTCATCCAGTGTTTCCCAGGATATCGTTCCGCTACGCTGGTCAGGGTAGACTGCGACTTCTCCCTCTGGACTAGGATGCCATCATGGCTCTCAGCGCGACGCCCTACAAGGTCGAACTCAACCTCACCGATCTGGACCGGGATATCTATGAAACCCTGCGCTTTACCATGGCGCGTCATCCGTCGGAAACCGAAGAGCGTCTGGCGGCTCGCCTGTTGGCGCTTGTCCTATGGTACGACGAGTCGCTGGTCTTCGGGCGCGGTCTTTCCAATGTCGACGAGGCGGCATTATGGCAAAAGAGCCTCGACGGTCGGGTGCTGCATTGGGTCGAGGTCGGCCAGCCGGACAGCGATCGGTTGGTCTGGTGTTCGCGGCGTGCCGAGCGAGTGTCGCTGCTGGTGTACGGCGATAGACGAATGTGGGAAACCAAGGTGTTTCCCGCGCTAGGTACCCTGGACAACGTGAATGTCGTGGCGTTGCCGGCGCAAGAACTGTCCGAGCTATCTCGGGAATTGCCGCGCAGTATCGACTGGGCGGTGATGATCAGTGAGGACAGCGTGTTCGTCACCGATGCCGAGGGGCAGCATGAGCTGGCCCTCACATGGCTCAAGGGCGATCGATAAGTACTGTAAGTCCTTAAGACGAAAGTCTTTGTTGAAGATGTTTTGGCAAAATGTAGAAATTGGTCCAGTCATTGGAATTCGAATTGGCATGCTAGTTTTCAACGGGGGCATGCTGCAGGGTAGTCGAGGACGCAATAACAACGTCAGATAACTGACCGGAGGAACGTAGATGCGAATGCTCAAGTACGCCATAGCGGCATCCCTGATCGCCGCGGCTCCCGCCACCATGGCTCAGCAACAGCTCTCCATCGCCACGGGCGGCACCGGTGGCACCTATTATCCCTACGGGGGCGGTCTGGCCGAACTGATCAACAACCATATCGAAGGTTACAGTGCCGTGGCCGAAGTGACCGGTGCCTCGGTCGAAAACATGGGGCTGATCTATCGCGGCGACTCCGACATCGCCCTGGCCCTGGCCGATACGGTCCACCAGGCCTATTCCGGTACCGGCGACTTCGAAGGGCGCCAGCTCCCCGATACTCGTGCTCTCGCTTCCATCTACCCCAATGCGGTGCAGATCGTCACTCTGGCCGATTCGGGCATCGAATCCCTTCAGGACCTCAAGGGCAAGCGCGTTTCGGTGGGGGCTCCGGGCAGCGGTACCGAACTCAATGCCCGCGCGCTGCTCGAAGCCAACGGTATCACCTACGATGACTTCACTCCCCAACGCCTCAACTTCAACGAGACGGCGGACGCCATTCGCGATGGCGATATCGACGCCGGCTTCTGGAGCGTGGGCCCGCCCACCAGTTCGATCCTCAACCTGGCCACTACGCGTGACATTCGCATGATCGGCCTGACCGACGAGGAAGTCGCCAATGCCAGGGAAGTGGAACCGGTGTTCGCTGCCTATGAGCTGCGTGCCGGCCTTTACGAGGGCATGGACGAGCCGGCGCAAACCATCAGTGTTCCCAATGTGCTGGTGGTCGATGCCAGCATGGATGAGGAACTGGCCTATCAGGTCACCAAGGTCCTGTTCGAACAGACCGATGAACTGATCGCCATCCATCCCGCCGCCAACGACACCACCGTGGAATTCAGCGTCAACTCCACGCCGGTCCCCTTCCATCCCGGTGCCCTGCGTTACTATGAAGAAGTCGGGGCCGAAGTGGCCGATCACCAGCGTCCGTGATTGCGGAATGTCTCTTGTCAATCCGTGGACAGGGCGGGCCTTGCTGCTCGCCCTGTCGTCGTTTCTAGCGATGGGGCCCTTCTCCGGGGCAGCGGTCAGTGCCGACGCCATGGCAAGCCAGCCTTCCCATGGCGCGGAGCAAACCAGGCTGGAGGTATATACTGCCGACCATCGGCGGATCGTGTCCTTGCCAATGCCAACCGGGCAAAGCTGGTGTCTGGTGTGGAACCACTCGGTGGAGGGGTTTCCTGTCCACGACTGTTATCGTAATCGCGATGGTCGAATGGTGCTCGAGCGTAGTCACCAGCCGGATTACGCCGCCGGTCTGGGGCCGGTGCTGGGGCGTGGCGAAGCACGTTCCGATGGTGCGGGAGGCTATTGGATCGAAGACATCGACGAACCCGTCTCCGATAATCGTTACCTGCTTCGGGTCGGCTCGCCTGCAGTGAATCACCGGCTGGAGAGTGGCGATACCCTGATCAGCCTGAGTGAGCTGGCCGCTGGAGAACGGGTGCAGATCAGTTTGCGTATCGAACAAGAAAGTTCTCAATGAGGCCTGTATGAGCGAGCCAGCAGCGTCGCCTATCATTCCCGGGAGTCAAGCCAAGCATTCCCGCCCCATTCTTTGGTTGATCACCCTGGTAGCGGTGGGGTTATCGCTGTTCCAACTCTACTCGGCCGGTATCCAGCCGCTGGGTCTGTTCTATCAGCGCAGCATTCACCTGGCGCTGATCATGATGCTGGCTTTCCTGATGTTTCCGGTGTTCGGGCCGCATCGAAAACGTGGCCTGGTCGGCGGCGTCATCGATCTCTTGTTCTTCGCCGGAGCGGTGACCACCGGCGGCTACATGGTGGTCTTCCTCGATGACATCATCGGCCGGGCCGGGTTCTGGAGTCAGACCGACATCGTGATCGGTTGCATCGCCACGGCCACGGTACTGGAAGCCAGTCGTCGCGCCGTGGGGCTGGGGATGACGGTGATCGGTGTCCTGGCCATCCTGTATGCCTTCGCTGGACCGCGTGGCGAATTGCCTTGGCTGGGCAATTTCATGCCGGGGATCATGGAGCATCGCGGTTACAACCTCGACCGTCTGGTAGGACAGTTGTATCTGGGGCAGGAAGGTATTTTCGGCTTGCCGATGGGCGTGGCGGCCACCTATATCTTCGTCTTCGTGCTGTTCGGTGCCTTCCTGGAGAGTACCGGTGCCGGCAAGTTCTTCATCGACCTGGCATATGCCGCCACCGGGCGTCAGCGTGGCGGACCGGCAAAGGCCGCGGTACTCGCTTCCGCGGGCATGGGCTCGATCTCCGGCAGTGCCATCGCCAACGTGGTGACCACCGGGGCCTTCACCATTCCGTTGATGAAGCGCTTGGGTTACAAGCCCCATCAGGCCGGTGGCATCGAAGCGGCAGCCTCCACCGGGGGGCAGATCACCCCACCGTTGATGGGTGCCGGTGCCTTCCTGATCGCCGAGTACACCAACACGCCATACCTGGATGTGGTCAAGGTCAGCATCCTGCCGGCCATCATGTACTTCGCCACGGTGTACCTGTTCGTGCATATCATTGCCCTGAAACAGGGCATGCAGGGCATGGCACGCTCGGAGCTGCCGCAGGTGCGCGACGTGATGCGCCAGGGCTGGCACTTCCTGTTGCCGCTGGCGGTACTGATCTGGTTGCTGGTGATGCACATGTCGCCGATGCGGGTCGGCTTCTATGCGGTGATCTCGATGATCGTCGTGGCTGTGCTGCGCTATACCATCTGGTTCCTGTTCATTGCGCCGCAACAGGGGGAGAAGGTCACCTTGGCTAGTATTCGCCGTGTGGTCTGGGCCGGATTCCACAAGCTGGTGGAAGGGCTGGAGCTTGGCGCGCGCAATGCAGTGGCGGTGTCCATGGCCTGTGCGGTGGCGGGGATCATCGTCGGTGTGGTCGGGTTGACCGGCTTGGGACTCAAGTTTTCGGCGATGATGTTGGCCTTCTCCGGCGGCAATCTGGTGCTGGCGCTGCTGATGGTATTGCTGGCGAGTCTGATCCTGGGCATGGGGTTGCCGGTCACCGCGAGTTATATCGTGTTGATCGTTCTGGTCGGGCCGGCGCTGACCTCCGAGTTCGGCGTGCCACTGCTGATCGCTCACCTGGTGGTGTTCTGGTATTCCCAGGATTCCAATGTTACGCCACCCATTGCTTTGGCCGGTTTCGCCGGTGCAGCGGTTGCTGGCAGCAAACCCATGGAAACCGGTTTCCAGGCCTGGAAGTTCGCCAAGGGACTGTATCTGATCCCGCTGTTCATGGTGTTCAACCCCGAGATCATCATCGGTGGACCGGTCCCCGTCGTGATCTGGAATGCGTTCATTGCCCTGCTGGCACTGGGGGCATTCGCAGCGGTTCTGGAGGGCTATCTATTCACGCGCATGTCGTGGCTGCCCCGTCTGGTCACCGTGCCGGCCATCGTGGCGGTGTTCTATCCTGACCTGATAGTGGAGGCTGCTGGTGTCGTGGTCATGCTGTTGACCCTCGGCGGCAACTGGTTGGTCCACCGTCGCGAGTCGAGTGCCGCTGCCGCCAGCGGCTGATATTGGCAAAACGTCCGGTCTCCCCGGCGATGGATGTCCGCTGGGGTTCCGTCGACCCTTTCCCCAAACCGCGTATGGCGGTATGCTGCGCGGTTTTCAGACGATACCGCTGTGTTTGGGGCGGAGAGATCGTCATCATTACAATGGGGGAACACAGGCATGCCGTCGTCGAAGCAGGCGCCGCGAGTGGGCGTGATCATGGGATCCAAGTCGGATTGGCCGGTCATGGAGCATGCGGTCGACATGCTCGAGCATCTAGGCGTGGCCTATGAGACTCGCGTCGTCTCGGCCCACCGTACGCCGGACCTGTTGTTCGATTATGCCAAGGGAGCTGCCGGGCGGGGACTGCAGGTGATCATTGCCGGGGCTGGCGGCGCGGCACACCTGCCGGGCATGGTTGCCTCCCAGACGCCATTGCCGGTGCTGGGGGTGCCGGTGGAGTCCAAGGCGCTCAAAGGGCTGGATTCGTTGCTATCGATTGCCCAGATGCCGGGTGGCATCGCCGTCGGTACGCTGGCGATCGGCAAGGCCGGGGCGACCAATGCCGGGCTGCTGGCGGCACAGATCATCGCGCTGCAGGACGATAACGTGCGCGCTGCCGTCGAGGCCTTCCGCGCAGAGCAGACCCAAAAGGTGCTCGACAACCCCGACCCGCGTGCCGAGTGAGGAGACCGCTATGAATATCGGTGTACTGGGTGCCGGTCAGTTGGGCCGCATGCTGGCCCTGGCGGGCTACCCGCTAGCCAACCGCTTTACCTTCCTGGATACCACCGGCCACCCGAGCGCCGGGATCGGCGAGGTGATGATCGATACCGATCAGCGTCACCTGGAGGAGTTCCTGTCAAAGGTCGATCTGGTGACCTACGAATTCGAACACCTGCCGGTGGCCTTGGTGCAGGACATCGAAGAGCACAAGCCGGTTTACCCCTCGAGCGAAGCGATTCGTATCTGCCAGAACCGTGCCGAGGAAAAGGCCTTGTTCGATCGTTTGGGCATTCCCACCCCTGCCTATCGCCTGGTGGAGCATGCCGACGAACTCGAGGCCGCGGCACGCGAACTGGGCTGCCCGGTGGTCGCCAAGTCGGTGACCGAAGGCTACGACGGCAAGGGCCAGGCGGTGCTACGCGATCCGTCCGAGGCACATGACGCTTGGCGCCATATCGGCCATCCACGCCTGGTCGTCGAAGCCTTCGTGGATTTCGTGCGCGAGGTATCGATCATTGCCGTACGTGGGCGCAATGGCCAAGTGGTGTTCTATCCCATGGCCGAGAACGTGCATGTCGATGGCATCCTGCGTTATTCGCTGGCGCCGATGCCGGATCTCGACGACAGCGTGCAGTTGCTCGCCGATGACTACATCCGTGCGCTGCTCGACGAACTCGACTATGTCGGCGTGCTGACCCTGGAGCTGTTCCAGACCCGTGACGGCAAGCTGCTGGCCAACGAGATGGCGCCCCGGGTGCACAACTCCGGCCACTGGAGCATGGATGGCGCCGTGACCAGTCAGTTCGAGAACCACCTGCGCGCCATCCAGGGCTTGCCGCTAGGTGACACTCATGCTCGGATGCCGACCTGCATGGTCAACGTGATCGGCCGCGAAGGCGATCCCGCCGAGATCCTCGCCCTCGAGGATGCTCATCTGCACCGCTACGACAAGAGCGAGCGTCCCGGCCGCAAGCTGGGGCACGTCAACTTGGTGGCGCCTACCCATGCCGAGCTGCTGGAGAAGGTACGCGCCTGCGCGCGCCTGCTGCCCGATGCCCCGGAGCCGCACTTCAGCTTCGAGTAGTGAAAAATCGCTCTAGGAGGCTGAGCGAACACCCTTTCCTTGCACTGGCTTATCAACTCCTATGACTTGCGGCGCTTGGCGCCGCATGTGTGCTGTGTGCCACTGCGATTCATAATCAGGGTGGCTATCGAATTTATCAGGCATATCTGACAATCTTCGTTAGGGAGCGCAGCAATAAATCAGCGTTTCCTTAGCCTATTGCATTGTCGACTGTTCTCGTTAAGCTTCCCTGTAATTCCTATCTCACTAATAACTGATATAGCTGATGCAGGGAGGCATCATGAGCGATCGACAAGGATGCTCATCTCCTACTTTCACACGTCCCGCCGACGACCGCCACGATGGCATATTGGCGGCCTACGAGGCCTCCAACCGCCCCGCCGACGCGGGCGCCATCTGCCCGCTGATGAACGGCCGTGTACAACTGATCCCGCTGCGCTACGGCCTGGTCGAGACGCTCGAGCCCGGCTGCCCCACGCCCTACACGCCCCTCCCGGCCGCTGGGCCTGCGCCTGATGCGCGACGGCTACCTCTACGTGCTCGACGGCCACACCAACACGCTCGACGAATACCGCTTCAGCGACCAGGGCGCCACGGTCAGCGGCAAGCTCGACTACCCCAACGACCGCACCCTCTACGTGGGGTTCTCCGAAGTGCCCTGGAGCGACGCCAAGAAGGCCCAGGTCACAGACAGCGCCGCCGACCGCGACGCCTTCCTGCAGGCGGTCGACCTCGCCGGTGCCGGGCCGATTACCGGTGGCGAACACCTGATCCCGCTCGATAAGGCCACGCAGTGGGTCGCCGAATTCGCCGAGGACCACGCCCCCGAGCCCCCGAGCACGGCCACCCCCAGGAAGGCGAGGCCTACCACTGGGAGCACGCCCCCTACTACCACAAGACCCGCATCGGCAAGCTGCACCGCGCCCACGCCATCGAGGAACCCGACGAGTGCCTGTGCCTGCTGGTGCGCGACGACCTCGGCGTGATGCGCGACCTGGCCGAGTTCCAGGACGACGTGGTGGGCTGGATCGAGGACTGGACCCGGGAGAACGACGGCCGCACCCAGCGCGACTATGTGCTGGGCAGCTATATCGACTCGTTGATCACCATCGGCGAGACGCGCCTGCAGCAACGCGCCAAGGCCGGCGACGAGCGTGTCATCGCCTTGCTGGAGGACACCAACGACGCGCAACGACAAACCATCTACGAACACCTGGCGGTGCGTCGTGACCACCGCGGCGCCATTCCCATGGGGGACGAAGCGTACTTGCATGACGAACGCTTCGCCGACAACCCCTACGTGCAGAGCTATCTGGCCATGCGCGAGGCGTTAGGCGAGGCCACCTACGCCAGGCATCGCGACTTGATCAACCGGCTCAACCTGGAAACCTTCCATGCCCTGAACGGTCGGGAACTGGGCCAGCGTGGCGTGGCGGATCTGATCGACCGCCCGGCGATGGAAGCCTTTCTCGATAGCCAGCGGCCCCGGATGGCGCGCTGGAGCGAACTACTCGACCGCATCAGTGCCGACCGTGCCGCAATGCTGGCGGCCAACCGCTTCCACACCGCCGCCTGGTACTTCGACCCACACGACGACGGCCAGGTGGAAGCCTGCTTGCTCGCCGAATACGCCTGCACCCGGGATATCTGCCGCAACGACGACACGATCGAAACGCTGCATGCCTGGCTGGAAGAGCACCCGGTCTACGACCGCCCGCTGTTCCACACCCTGACACTCGAGGAGCAGGTCGCCCTGAGCAACCAACTGCTCGGCCTGGTCTCGAACAGCTACGCCCTGGCCGGTCAACTCCCCGGCATCGTCGAGAACATGGGTGACTGGGCGGAACGGTTGCAGGTACTGGAAGACGGCCTGCTGCCGGACCTAACCCAAATGCCCGAGCCCATTCAGGCCGCCAACGAGATGGCACGCGCCAACCTGTCGCCGGCCCTGGCCAAGGGCATCGAACAGGCCATGGCCCCTCTCGGCGCGGTGCTGGAAGGCAATCGGCTTCCGCTCATTGAAGACTTGTTCGAGGACCTGCCCAGGGCGCTGGGATGGCGCCTGATGGACGCGGCCAGGCAAGGCGGCTTGAGTTTCGTGGTCAGCGACGGCGAGGCGTTCAAGGTCTTCCGCGACCTGGTGGATGACGTGTTCACCCTGCGTAGGACCCTGTACTCGGTGAACCATCAGCGCGCCCGCTACCGCTTTGATCGCGGCTCGGAGCAGTATGCGCGGCTGAACCAGAACGAGATCCACTATCGGGAGCGCCTGGCGCCTTTGGAGCCACGCTTGGCGGCGGCCCTGAGCCCGGTGGAAGCCCTGCCCGACGAGCGCCTGGACAACACCGCCCCACGTGCCGGCGTCACGGCGGCAGCGGTGCGGGCCGGGGTCACCGTGGCTATCGCCGGCAACACCCAAGGGAGTTCGTTGTTGCAGGCGGGCGGCTTCATCCGCGACCTGCGCCGCGGCCTTCAAGCGACACCATCCGCAAGCCATATCGGCAACGCGCTGTCGTTGATGATCTTCCTCGGCCAGGCGATCAACCTGTGGGGCGTCAACCAGGCGTTGGACGAGCTGCCGGCGAAGCGTCACGGCGACGACACTTACGAACTCCAAAAGCGTAAGACCCGTGAGGCCTTGGCCGCCACCGCGGCGGCCGGCTTTCTCGGCGCGCAAGGCATCGGCCATGCCGCGCTGACGGCGCGGGCCGCACAGTTGGACAAATTGCTGCAACACAGCGGCGTCGACCGGGTCCAGGCCCAGTTGGGCAGGATGCATCTTGGACTGGGGATTGTGGGGTATACGGCTGGATTTTTTGCAGCCCTTTCCAGCCTGAGTAACGATTTCGCCAAGTGGCAGACCGCCGTGCGTTATGGCCGGTCCGGTGCCGAGGCCGGTGCGTTGATGGCCATGGGCGGTAGCGCCGGGATGGCAGGGGTCTCCGGTTACGCGCTAGTAACCACAGGAAAAACCCTTATCGATGTGGCGTTTCGGGGTGTTACCTGGACGATGGCAGGTAAGTACCTTAGCCAGCTCTTTGCCCGTTTCAATACCCTGGGATTGGCGTTCAGCGTCCTGCAATTGGCCGGTACCTGGCTCCACCACCGCTACAACCTCAGCGAGCACGACCGCTGGCTGCGGAGCACCTTGGGGCGAGCAGTACCAGGACATCTCGCTCGACACCTATATGGAACGGCTGCGCAGCGTGATTCAGCCGGCCTATGTGACCCTGGCCAAGCGACGGTTCTCGCCGCATATGCTCGCCATCATCCTGCCCAGCGTTGACAAGGCGGCGCTGGTGGCACCGCTGGATGGGCGGGCGGCGGTACGGGTGGCGCTGCAGGTTTGGCAGATCCGCCCGTCCTCGGGCCTGCGACCGATTGGGCCCGGCCCTCGGTCTCCCGGCGAGCAGTGGCTGTCCGTCACCGAAAGCGTGGTCGAGACCCTGGAGGTGCTGGAACAGGTCGGCGCGCCGGGGGTGGTCATCCGCGTGACGGCACCCGAGCGCCGTTTCACGCCGGAGCACTATATGGTGGGCGTGCGACTCGAATGGCTCGACGCAGAGGGACGCTATCAGCCCGACGAGCGCTATATCTATATCAACCCACGCCTGGGGTCGGGGCCCGGCAGCCACTACCCGGCCAGCGACGAGCTGCGGCCACCGCAGGTGCGTGAGGACGACTGGCACCTCGTCGACCTGCGTCTCACGCTGATGAATCCATAACGAGGGAGAGTGGCATGGCGAAGAAAACCGCCACTGAGCTGCCCAAGCCAAGTGGCCAGCCGCATCGCGCCGGCGACACGGAAGGGTTTTTCGGCGGCCGCACGCTGTTCCTGGCACCGCTGCCGCTGCCCGCCGGGGGCTCGCGGGTCGACTTCAGCCAGGGCATCGGCGAGCTCAACGAGGTGTGGCTGGATTATGGGGTGGGCTGGCCCAGAGTTTCCGGGTGGCAGGTATTACTTGGGGGATACATTAGTAGCTTTATTCTCATTGTATTTGGTCTTCCTTTAGGAATGGCAGCCATGACTTCCAATGAGGACTATCCCTTCTGGAGTGAATTCATCTATCACTTTTATGATGACCTCGAGTTTTCCTTGTTCGTAGTTGGGTGTGTTTTCATTCTGTTGGTGGGTTATTGGCCGCTCGCGCATATGAAACGCCGGCGCTTGATCCCGGTGCGTCTCAACCGTCAGCGCCGCGAGGTGTGTTTCGTGCCGCAATCGCCCGATGGGCGGGATGCCGAAGCACCGGTCTTCGTGCCCTGGGAGGCGATCACCGCCTGGGTGGTGGAGGCCCAAGGGGCGAGCCAGTACGGGGTGCATCGCCACTACGGCATGGGCTTCGGCCATTTTGATGCCGAGAGGGAGCGATGGCTCAGCCTCGAGGTGATGACGGCGGCGCTGCCGATGGCGATCAGCAACTGGGAGGCGCTGCGCGCCTACATGGACTACGAGGTGGACTCGCTCGCCGAGATCCAGGACCCGCTGGGCATCCGCCGCCCCGACGACCCGCCCTGGGAAGGCGTCCATACCGTGCGTAATGCCCGCCGCAAGCTGCACGAACGTCGCCGTAACGGCGAGGTGGGCTGGATCTATGTGGTCTTCTGGTACCTGTGGTACCTGGTCGAACTGGGCCCGCTGCCGGGCTATCTGGCCGAAGGGGAAGCCTGGTTGCTCAGGCGTCGGGGCCCCAAGGCGCTGCCGCCGGAAATGGTCGAATGGTCGAAGCCGCTGCCTAAAGAGCAATGGGCCCAGCCCAGCGAGGAACTGGTCAGGCTCGCCGCCGAAGCGCGACGGCTGCGCCGACTCGACCCGCGGCGGCCGGTCGCGGAGATCTTCGCCGAGGTCTACCGGGGGAAGGGGGTGGTGGCGTAGGCGCGAGATCATCGCCTGGCGCCTGCTAAATCCGAGGTAATATCATCGGAAACTACTGTACCTGATGACCGAATTCTCCCAGCAAGCGATGCAGCCAGCGATGGGCCGGCGAGTGATGGGTGCGGTCGTGCCATAGCTGGTAGAAGCGCATCGGCGGGAAGTCGATGGGCGAGGGGAGGATGGTCAGGGGCAGCAGGTTGGCGTAGAAGCGCGCGAAGTGGCGGCTGGTGGTGAAGACCAGGTCGCTGTCCTGTAGCAGGTAGGGCGCCAGGTTGAAGGACTGCACCTCGACGGTTTCGCGTCGCTCGACGCGCAGGCTGGCCAGACAACTGTCGATCACACCGCGTTGGCTGCGTGAGTAGGGCATCGGCACCACATGACGCGCGGCGAGGTAGTCGTCGTACGTCAGCCCCTTGCGCGCCAGGGGATGGCGCGAGGAAACCAGGCACACGATATCGTCTTCCAGCAGCATCGACAGGTGCATGCGCTCCGGTGGCTCTGGCCAGTTGCCGATCACCACGTCCAGTTCGCCCTCGGCCAGGGCGGTCTCGAAATCGTAGTCTGGCCCCAGGGAGTGAATCGTCAGCCGCGCCAGGGGCGCTTCCTGGCGGAAACGCTCGACTACCCGTGCCATGAACACCGGGGCCAGGTAGTCAGGTGCGCCGAGCCGGAACGCCTGCTGGCTGGCGAAGGGATCGAACTCCACCGGTTCGTTGATGAGCTTGTCGATTTCCGCCAAGGCCCGCCGTGCGTGCGGCAGCAGTTGCAAGGCACGTTCGGTGGGTACCATGCCGCTCTTTTCCCTCACCAGCAGCGCATCGCCGAAGGTGTCGCGCAACTTTTTCAGGGCCGCGCTGACCGCTGGCTGCGATTGATGCATGCGTATCGCGGTGCGCGACACACTGCGCTCGTCCAGCAGCAGGCACAGTACCCGCAGCAGGTAGGTGTCGAGGGGATCCTTGCGTCGCTGAATCATGGGCTCGTCCATATCGTTGGCAAGGGGGTCTATACGCTATTCATTATAGAGATTATGGGGTCATATCGGTTTTCATTTATCCCGGCATCTCTAGACTGATGTGGCACACCTAATTGTATACATGGTGTGTCCTCACAATGACAACAATGCTGGAAACATTTTTCATGATGCTGTGTCTGGTTGATAACCCACCAGGTCATTTTTACGCAGAACCAAACACCAACGCCGCTGCCATGGGCAGCGGCGTTTGCCGAAGGGGAAGGAAGGTCAGGCGCCGATCTTGTCGCCATCCTCGCGGGTGATGACGACCGTCGCCGAACGCGGGATGGCATCGCCGCCATCCGGCCAGTGGCTGAGGTATTGGCCCTGGGCGAAGTCCTCGGCACTGGTGTTGGCGCCGGGATGCTGGACGTTGATGAACATGGTGCGTTGATCCGGCGTGATGGCGACGCCGGTGATCTCCTGGCCGATGGGGCCGGTCAGGAAGCGCTTGATCTCGCCGGTCTCGGGGTTGGCGGCGAGCATCTGGTTGTTGCCGAACGGCGTGTAAATACCGTCGTTCACTGATGAGTCGCTGATGTCGGTCTGGATCCACACCCGACGATCGGCATCGATACACAAGCCATCGGGGCAGGCGAGCAGCGCGTCCTCATCGAGCGGATTGCCCGCCAGGTCGCGGCTGTCGTTGCCGTCGCCCGCCAGCACGAACAGTTCCCATTGGAAACGTTCGGCCTCTTGGCCACCGTCTTCCTGCCAGCGCACGATCTGGCCGAAGCCATTCGCGGCGCGAGGGTTGGCGGCGTCGAGTTGGTCTTCTTCCCGCTTGCTGTTGTTGGTCAGGGTGAAGTAGACATGGCCGGTTGCTGGGTCCACCGCACCCCACTCGGGGCGATCCATCTTGGTGGCGCCCACATGGTCGGCGGCGCTACGGGTGTTGACCAGGATATCGGCGAGATCGGCGAAACCGTTCTCCGGGGTCAGGCCATTCTCGCCCGGCGCTAGTGCCAGCCACTCACCGCTGCCATCGTCATTGAATCGCGCCACGTACAGCGTGCCTTCGTCGAGCAGTGAGCCGTCGGCGGTAGCGGCGTGATAGGGCCTGGCGGAAACGAACTTGTAGATGTACTCGAAGCGCGAGTCGTCGCCGGAATAGCAGACCACCGGCTTGCCTTCGACGGCCGGGGCGAAGATCACCCCTTCATGAGCGAAGCGTCCCAGGTGAGTGCGCTTGACCGGCGTGGAATCGGGATCGAAGGGGTCGATTTCGACCATGTAACCGAAGGTGTTGGGCTCGTTGCGATAGTCGTCCCGGGCGCTGGCACCGTGCGATGTGGCGTCGAAGCGGATGAACTCGTCATCGCCGCCCTTGGCCCGGTGCCAGTTCCAACGCCCGCTATCGCGAGTTTCGATACCGTAGCGCGACTGACGACGGTCGATCTCGGTGTCCTGTTTGGCGAAGTAGCCGGCCCAGTTCTCTTCGGCGGCCATGTAGGTGTTCCAGGGCGTGACGCCACTGGAGCAGTTGTTCTGGGTGCCGCGGGTCATGGTGCCGTCGGGGCTGTATTGGGTCCGCACGTGCTCGGTGCCGGCGACCGGGCCGGACAATTTCATCGGGGTGCGCGCCGTGATGCGACGGTTGAGGCCGTCACGCACCACGTCCCATTGGCCATTCGCGGACTGGCGAATGCGTACGATGCTCACGCCATGCCCGTTCATTTCCCTGAGCACCTGGTCGGGGTCGCGGCTGCCGTCCTCATTCTGCGGGAAGCCTTCGCTGTCGAGTGCCAGGCCAGAAGCCGCGGCATGCATGAAGCGCGGCTCGACATATTCGTGGTTGAGCACCAGCAGGCCGTCCTGCGAGCTGCCGTCGATGGCAAAGAAGTGCATGCCGTCATGATGGCTGCCGGTCTGTTGGGCCTGCGCCTCGCCACTGTTGTCCGGAGCGAAGTCGGGATAGTTGCCGGTGATCGGGGTGCCCCAGGGAATCAGCACCTGGCTGCGATAACCTTGCGGCACCACGACGGTATCGGCGGTGCTGGTAGGGATTGGCGTGAAGCCGAGAGTTGGGCCCGTACCACGCTGAGATTGCCCGGCGAAGGCCGAAGCGAGCGGCAGGCTGGTGGCCATGGCGGCGGTCACGGCCGTGGCCAGGCTGCCACGCAGGAATCCCCTCCGACTCAACCGGGCCTGCAGGACATCGCCGAAATAGCGATTGTCGGAGTTGTTGCTCAAGGGCTCGTCGCCTGCGGCGAGAACGGGATCGGTAGTGCCGGGCTGCTGTGGTTGTGTCATCGTCCTGCCTCTCATGAAGTCACGGGAGCCTCATGGTCGGAAGCTTTTGTTGCATTAGCATGAACGGATGATGGCAGTCCGATGTCAGGAAAGTGTCCAGCGGGCTCGGATGAGCCTCAACTCAGCCCTCCGGCCAACCACAACCACAGTGCGATGGCGGCGAAGTGGCCGGGATACCACGCCAGCCACAAGCGGCGAGGCATCTTCATGGTGATCTCGGGAACATGGCGTGCGGCACCGGCCGACAGCAGCAATATCAGCAGGCAGGTGGCCACGGTGAAGGACTTGGCCATGTCGCTGCTGTTCATCAACCCGGCGACGATCAGCACGGGCAGGGTGGCGCTCACCGCCAGCAGGCGTTCGGTCAGCGTTTCTCCTGTATGGCTCAGGTGATGCATGGCAAGCATGTACAGCGGCACCAGTAGCAGACCGTGATGGCCGTATTCCACCCAATTGCCTAGCAGCATCCATACCACCAGCGAAGCCGCCATCCCCGAGGCCAGCCAACCAGAGCTCAGTTCCTGGTCGCGGTGGCGCTCGAGCAGTTCGCGCCACCAGGCACCCCAGGCGAGGCCGGCCGCCAGGGTGAAGCAGATATTGAGGATCAGGGCGTCGGAAGCCCTGGGCATCAGCATGTAGGGAAACTGGGCGATCACGCCGATCACCAGGATACGGCGTGCGTAACGCAACGGGTTACGGGTATTGAACAGGGCGTGCCAGGCGACCATGGCGGCGAACAGAGGGAAAGCGATGCGTCCGATGGATGTTTCCGCCCAGGTCAGGTCCCAGCTTGCCGGTACGACATAACGGGTCAGGTGGTCGATCGTCATGGTGACAAGCGCCAGCCACTGTCCCCAGCCGGTCCAGCTCGAGGAAGGGCGTATGGCACCGGGCATGGCGGTGGCTGATGTGGACATCGTTACCTCCAGTCTGTAATCGATGACGGGGAAGCACTGAATTTATTCAGCACTTCCCGAGGGTTGCGGGGCCTGCCCTCAAGCGTGCCGATATTACCGTAAGGTGGACGATCATGGCGCTCATCGTAGACGGCCAGTGGCTTGCTCCTGACGTCCTCCACCTCGGCAGGCGACTTGAAATACCCCCACACGGAGCGCATGCCGCCTTGACTGTCGGTGACGGCCAGCCGCCGGCGGCGATAGCCATCTCGTTCATTGACACCTTCCAGCCGGTCGAGTTTATCCAGGGTTGGATTGTCGACCCGATACAGCTCGCCTTTTACCCGATGGCCGCGTCCTTGAGCATCGATCAATACCGGCGTGTAGTCGGCGCCATGCAGTACGAGGGGAAAGGTGTCACAGGTCTTTGCCGTATCGAGAAAAGTGGCCGTCGTCATGTAGGGCCCATGGTTGGTGAAACCGCGCTTCAGTGTGCCGTAGACGAACAGGAGATGTGTCATCGCTATCCTCCCGGGCGCTTGTGAACGGCTTCAGAACCGAGCCTTCGACTTGCTGCATCATGGTGAAATCGTCAGACCACAAGGCACTCGATGAGTGCACTATCGATTTTATCGATAGCCGGGGCGTCACCGTTACTGATGTTTATTGCGGTTTTCCAGAACCTCTGCAAACACTGAGGCGTATCGAATTGTTACCAGCCATAGGGACAACGAGACGCGATGCCAAGAACAATAAAACGCTATGTCTACTATGTGGATGCGTTCAACCGCCGCGTGGGCCGTCTGGTCATGTATATGATCTTCGCGATGATCGGTCTCATGCTATATGCCTCCGCTTCGCGGTCGGTGTTCAATAGCCCCCTCATCTGGGGCGTGGAAATGTCGCAGTTCATGATGGTGGCCTACTACCTGCTGGGCGGTGCCTACGCCATGCAGATGAATGCCCACGTGAGGATGGATCTGTTCTATAGCCGTTGGTCGGACAGAACCAAGGCCGTGGTGGATGCCATCACCATCCTGTTCCTGATCTTCTTCCTGGTGGCGCTGCTGATGGGCGGCATTTCCAGCACCCAATACGCGCTGGAATACGGGCAGCGCAACTACTCGTCCTGGGCACCACCACTGGCGCCGATCAAGATCATCATGTCATTCGGCATCCTGCTGATGCTGTTGCAGGCGATCTCCTCCTTCTTCAAGGACCTGGCCCGGGCCCGGGGGGAGACCCTGACATGAGCTATGAAATGATCGCGCTGATGATGTTCTCGACCATGATGCTGTTGCTGTTGACCGGCCAGCGAGTGTTCGGGGTCATCGGCTTCGTCGGCGCGGCTTCGGCACTGCTGCTGTGGGGAGACGGCGCCATCGAGATGCCGTTCAACGCCAGTTTCGTACTGCTCAACTGGTATCCGCTGCTGACCCTGCCGCTGTTCATCTACATGGGCTACATGCTTTCCGAGTCGGGGATCGCCGGCGATCTCTACGAGATGTTCCATGTGTGGACAGGCTCGCTCAAGGGCGGGCTGGCGGTGGGCACCATCGGCCTGATGGTGGTGGTGTCGGCCATGAACGGCCTGAGCGTGGCCGGTATGGCGATCGGGGCCAGCATCGCGTTGCCGGAACTGCTACGGCGCGGTTATGACAAGATCATGGTCACCGGGGTCATTCAGGCCGGCAGCTCGCTGGGTATCCTGGTGCCGCCCAGCGTGGTACTGGTGCTCTACGGCATGATCGCCCGACAGCCGGTGGGCAAGCTGTGGTTGGCCGGCGCTCTCCCCGGGCTGCTGCTGGCGACGCTGTTCGTCCTCTATATCGTGGTTCGTTGTCGAATCCAGCCGAACCTGGGGCCGACCCTACCCGAGGAGGAGCGGCAGATGGCACTTGGCGAAAAGCTCAAGCTGCTGCGCGCGGGCATCCTGCCGTTATTGATCTTCTTCGCCATGACCGGTCTATTCCTGCTCGGGGTGACCAGCCTGGTCGAGAGCTCGGCCTTCGGCGCCACCGCGGCGACCCTGGCGGCCCTGGTCAAGCGTCGGCTGACGCGCCATGTCATTGAGGAGACCATTCGCAAGACACTGGCGATCAGTTGCATGTTCATGTGGATCATCCTAGCGGCATTGTGCTTCGGCGCCGTCTTCGATGGCCTGGGCGCGGTACGGGCGATCGAAAACGTCTTCCTCGACCGGTTGGGCATGGGGCCCTGGGAAGTCCTGCTGATGATGCAGCTTTCCTACATCCTGATGGGCATGTTCCTCGACGACACCGCCATGCTGGTGATCGTGGCACCGCTATACGTGCCGCTGGTGATGAGCCTGGGGTTCGATCCGGTGTGGTACGGCGTGCTTTATACCATCACCGTGCAAATCGCCTACATGACGCCGCCGTTCGGTTACAACCTGTTCCTGATGCGCGCCATGGCGCCTCCCGAGGTTTCGCTCAGCGACATCTACCGCAGCGTATGGCCGTTCGTGGCGATCATGATCCTGGGGTTGGCGCTGGTGACGGCCTTCCCGCAGATCGCACTATGGCTACCGGAGATGTATTACGGCTAGCGACTCCGATTGAACGGGTCGACGCCATGACCGAGGACAGACGACGGCAAAGGAGGTGCTTACGCAGGAGATCCCTACGCATACCACGCTTCAGGCAACAACAACAATGGACTACTGACCAGGAATGAAGTGACATGACCAATAGACGCGATTTTCTCAAGAAAGCGGGGTTGGCCACGGCCGCGACCGTGGGTGCCACGACCCTGTCCGCCCCCTATGTGCATGCCCAGTCGCGCAGTCCGATCCGCTGGCGGCTGCAGACCTATGCCGGCCCCGCGCTGGCCGAACACGTCATCAAGCCGTCGATCGATGCCTTCAACAAGGCCGCCAACGGCGAGATGGAGATCGAGCTCTATTATTCCGACCAACTGGTGCCCACCGGCGAGCTGTTCCGTGCCATGCAGCGGGGGACCATCGACGCCGTGCAGAGCGATGACGACTCCATCGCCGCCCCGGTGGATGTTTCGGTGTTCGGCGGCTACTTCCCGTTTGCCTCGCGCTACAGCCTGGACGTGCCGACACTGTTCCATCACTACGGTTTGAAGGAAATCTGGGAAGAAGCGTACGGCCAAGTCGAGGGCGTGACCTGGCTGGGGGCGGGCTCGTGGGACCCGTGTAACTTCGTGACCCGCGAGCCGGTCCGCACCCTGGAGGATCTCAAGGGCAAGCGCGTCTTTACCTTTCCCACGGCGGGCCGTTTCCTGCAGCGCTTCGGCGTGGTCCCGGTGACGTTGCCCTGGGAGGACATCGAGGTGGCCATGCAGACCCGCGAGTTGGATGGCATCGCCTGGGCGGGGATCACCGAGGCCTATACCGTGGGCTGGGCGGATGTCTGCAGCTACTACCTGACCAACAATATCTCCGGGGCCTGGTCGGGTTCCTACTTCGCCAATACCGAGCGCTGGAACGAGCTGCCCGACCACTTGAAGACGCTGTTCAAGCTGTGCATGGACAGCTCTCACTATTACCGTCAGCACTGGTATTGGTGGGGCGAGGCCCACTACCGTACTGCGGGAGGCAAGCTCGAATTGACCTCGATTCCCGAGTCCGAATGGCAGACCATCGAGGACGAGGCCTTGTCGTTCTGGGACGAGATCGCCGCCCAAAGCGATATCAACGCTCGCGTCGTGCAGATCCTCAAGGATTATCGTCAGACCATGCAGCAGGCGGGTCCTCCCTACCGTTACAGTTAAGCGGAATCGGTACCTGCCCGGGAAGGCTTCGTTGACATGGCTCTGGAGCCGAGGTGTTCTCGGCAGGCTGTGTCCCGGTCGGATGCGGGATAGGCTTGGAGCGATCATCTTCCCGGGCTAAGGAGAAAGGCATGCGTAGCGGTTTCGGGTTCGATCTGCGCAGCATGGAAATCTTCGTCGAGACCCTCGAACGTGGCAGCCAGACCGCCGCGGCCGAGAGTCTCGGCCTCAAGCAATCGTCGGTATCCCAGAGCCTGGCCAATCTCGAGGAGGCCATGGGAGTGGCTCTGCTGAACCGCCATTCACGCCCGCTGGAACCGACCAGCGCCGGTCGTTTCTTCTACGATCGTGCCAAGCGTCTACTGAACGAAGCGCGCAGCACACGGCGAGAGTTGGTCTCGGGAGCGTTCGGTTGCTTGCATCAGGTACGCATGGCGCTGGTGGATTCGTTGGCCACTGCCGTGGGCCAGCCATTGATCGACGTCATCAAGCGCCATACCAGCGACTATACCCTGACCACCGGCCTGTCCCACATGCATGGCCATGCACTGCTGACCCGCCACGTGGATATCATCATCTCCGACGATCGCCTGGAGAACTACGATGGCCTGGAGCGTCATGCGATCCTTGGCGAGCCCTTCGTGCTGGTACTGCCCGCCGACTGGGTCGGACCGGTCGACAACCTGCACTGGCTGACGCGGAAGCTGGACTTCGTACGCTACACACCGCAGTCGTTGATCGGGCAAAGCATCGAGCGGCACCTGCGGCTCCATCAGATGGAATTACCGGCTCGGCTGCATCTCGACAATACCTACGCTGTGTTGAGCCTGGTCAGTTCCGGGGCTGGCTGGACCATCACCACGCCATTGTGTCTCTACCAGGCCGGTCTCGATCGCTTGAACGTAAGGGTAGTGCCGCTGCCGACCGAGCCGTTGCGTCGTGAGTTGACACTGGTGGCTCGACGCGACGAACTGGGTGATCTGCCCTCGCAACTGGCACGCGACAGCCGCCGCCTCTTGGAGCGCAGCTATCGTGCCGAATTGGAGCGACACTTGCCTTGGGTGCTGTCCGATGTCGTCACCTCGCGCTGATACGGCGGATGGAGAGTCCCGGTACCGGTGCTGAATGGAGCCCCAAATGCCCACTGCGAGTGCATTATCGAGCTTTTCGATAGCGATGCTGTCAGCGCCACTGATGATGTTTGCTCCTGGTCATGACCCCCACTCACACTGTCTGGGCGCATCGTGGTCAGTGCGGCGCTGTGGTCGGCCCGTGTTGTACGCCGTCATGCTCGCCTATTTTGGTATTTACAACTGACAAGATTGAGGGTAGCTCGATGAGCCGAATGCAAGCGAGAGACATCAAGACCGCGGAAGAGGCCCGACGTATCGTCGAGGAGCGTGGCTTGAGCCACGTCAAGGTGGGCATGTTCGACATTGACGGCGTGATGCTCGGCAAGTACATGCAGCGTGACAAGTTCTTCTCGGCCCTGGAAGACGGTTTCGCCTTCTGCGACGTCGTATTGGGTTGGGACAGCAAGGATGAACTCTACGACAACGTCAAGTTCACCGGCTGGCATACCGGCTATCCCGATGCGCCGCTGAAGATCGTGCCCGACAGTTGCCGTGAGCTGCCCTGCGAAGGCGATATGCTGCTGTTCCTGGCCGAGTTCGCTGGTCCAGCCGAGGAACTCTGCCCGCGTGGGTTATTGAAGCGTGTGCTGGAACGCGGACGTGGGATGGGCTTCGAGGCCTTTGGCTCGCTGGAGTACGAGTTCTTCATGTTCCAGGAGACACCGGAGTCGGTGCGCGAGAAGGGCTTTCGCAATCTTAAACCGTTGACGCCGGATATGATGGGCTATTCGATGCTGCGCAGCTCGGTGCACAGCGAGCTTTATCGCGAGTTGCTGGCGCTGGCGGAAACCATGGATTTCCCGATCGAAGGGCTACATACCGAAACCGGCCCCGGCGTGCTCGAGGCGGCCATCGGCGTGGATGGTGCCTTGGCGGCCGGCGACAAGGGCGCGTTGTTCAAGGTCTTTACCAAAGTCTGGGCCCAGCGCCGTGGTCTGATGGCCACCTTCATGGCCAAGTGGTCGCCTGACTATCCGGGCCAGAGTGGCCATATCCATCTGTCGCTGCGGGAGATTGGCAGTGGCAAGTCGGCGTTCTTCGATCCCGAGAAGCCCTATCAGATGAGCGATGTGCAGCGCCATTTCGTGGCCGGTCAGCAGAAGCTGATGCCGGAGTTTCTGGCCATGTTCGCACCGACCATCAACAGCTACACGCGCCTGATCCCCGGCTTCTGGGCGCCTACCGATGCCACCTGGGGGGTGGAGAACCGCACCACGGCGCTGCGCGTGATCCCCGGCAGCGACAAGTCGCAGCGAGTCGAATACCGCCTCGGCAGCGCCGATGCCAACCCTTATCTGGCACTGGCTGCGGCCATCGGTGCCGGTCTTTACGGCATCGAGCACCAACTCGAGCCAGACGAGCAGGTCAAGGGCAATGCCTACGAACTCGACCACCCCGAGCACCAGGCCCTGCCGCGGACCCTGTGGGAAGCCGCCCAGCGCTTGAAGGCCTCCGAGGCGGCCCGGGAATTGTTCGGCGACGCCTTCGTCGAGCACTTCGCCGCGACGCGCGAATGGGAGGAGCGGCAGTTCCGCAAGCACATCACCGATTGGGAGTTGGACCGCTACTTCGAGATTATCTGAGCCTCCAATTGCGCAGCTTCACTGCGCGATGGTTCCGACACCGTTGCGGAGGGTGCCGACCTGAAGGCCGGATCGCGCAGAAGATCTGCGCTCCCACGAGAGTGGGGCTAGGGGATTGTGTGGTGGGAGCGCAGCTCCGCTGCGCGATGAAGGAGCCGCAATAGCCGGCCTGGCGGCCGGATCGCGCAGAAATCTGCGCTCCCACGAAGGACTCGATGGCGGCCCGAGACGGCAACGAATGAGGACAAGTAATGGCCATACAGAAAACGATTTCCCCGGTCGACGGTTCAGTCTACGTCGAGCGTGAGCAGGCCGATGCGGCCCAGGTGGAGGCGACCCTCGAGCGGGCGGTGGCGGCACAGCGGTCATGGCGTGAGGTGCCGCTGGGGGAGCGGGCCAGGTTATGCTCGGCAATGGTCGATGCCTTCGTCGCTCTCCGCGACGAGTTGGCCGAGGAACTGACCTGGCAGATGGGCCGGCCGATCGCTGCCGCCGGCGGTGAAATCGGCGGTTTCGAGGAACGCGCACGGGCCATGATCGCCTTGGCCGAGTCGGCGCTGGCGCCAATCGAGCTTCCCGACAAGCCGGGCTTTACCCGCTATATCACCCGCGAGCCGCTGGGGGTATCGTTCATCGTCGCGCCCTGGAACTTTCCGTTTATGACCGCGGTGAACGCCATCGTGCCGGCGATCATGGCTGGCAATACGGTGATCCTCAAGCACTCGGCTCAGACGCCGTTGTGCGCTGAGCGTATCCAGCAGGCCTTCGACGAGGCCGGGGTGCCGGAGGGTGTGTTCCAGCACCTGCACCTGTCGCACGATGCCACCGAGGCGCTGATTCGCGATTCGCGCGTGAAACATGTCTCCTTCACCGGCTCAGTGGCGGGTGGTGAGATGGTCGAACGCAATACGGCGGGACGTTTCATCGCTACCGGTCTCGAGCTGGGAGGCAAGGATCCGGCCTATATTCGTGCCGACGTCGATCTCGACAGTGCCATTGACGGCGTGATGGACGGGGCCTTCTTCAATTCCGGCCAGAGCTGCTGCGGCATCGAGCGGATCTACGTGCATCGCGAGATCTTCGAGGCTTTCGTCGAGCGGGCAGTGGCCTGGGTCAAGCAGCTCCGGCTTGGTAACCCCACCGATCCTGCGACCACCTTGGGGCCATTGGTCAAGCCCTCCGCAGCCGACTTCGTGCGTAGCCAGATCGAGGAAGCGGTGGCACAAGGTGCCAAGGCCTGGATCGATCCCGGCGATTATCCATTGTCCACCCCCGGCAGCGCTTATCTGGCGCCACAGATCCTGACTGACGTCGACCATTCGATGCGGGTCATGCATGAAGAGAGCTTCGGCCCGGTAGTGGGGATCATGCCGGTGGACTCCGACGACGAGGCCGTGCGCCTGATGAACGACAGCGATTTCGGACTGACCGCGGCGGTCTTCACCCGCGATATCGCTGCCGGCGAGGCCATCGCCCGACGCCTGGAGGCTGGCACGGTATTCACCAATCGCTGCGACTACCTGGATCCGGAACTGGCCTGGACCGGCGTCAAGCACTCCGGTCGTGGCTGTTCGTTGTCGCGGCTTGGGTACGAGACGTTGACGAGGCCGAAGTCATTTCATTTGAAGCATCCATAAAGTCATAAGCTTGAAGCTGAAAGCTGGAAGAAACCCCTTGTGAGTCAAGGTGATAAATCCAAGTCTGATGTCGAGCTTCGAGCTTCGAGCTTCGAGCTTCGAGCTTCGAGCTTCGGGCTTCGGGCTTCGGGCTTCGGGCTTCGAGCTTCGAGCTTCGAGCTAAAAACATTGAGTACAGAGGGCGCTGCTATGAGTCACGTCGACATGAGTTACTTCACCACTGGCTGGAACTATCCGGCCCACATCCTGACCGGTGCCGGACGCATCCGTGAGTTGCCCGAGGCGTGCAAGGCGCTGGGCATGAAGGCGCCGCTGTTGGTCACCGACCCCGGACTGGCGGGGTTGGCGATGGTGCGCGATCTGGTACTGGCCTGCCATGACGAGGGGCTAGGCATTGCCGTGTTCAGCGAGATCAAGGGCAACCCCACCGGCAAGAACGTGTTGGATGGGGTAGCAGCCTTTCGCGACGGCGGTCACGACGGCGTGATCGCCTTCGGTGGCGGTTCGGGGCTGGATGCCGCCAAGGCGGTGGCGTTGATGGCCAACCAGCGCGAAGGCTTGTCGCTTTGGTCGCTGGAGGATGTCGGTGACAACTGGAAGCAAGCCGATGCCGAGGCTATTGTCCCCATCGTCGCCGTGCCCACCACCGCTGGCACCGGTTCGGAAGTGGGGCGCGCCTCAGTGATCGTCGACGAGCTCGAGCACGTCAAGCGAATCATTTTCCACCCGAAGATGGTGCCGGCCACTGTGATCCTCGATCCCGAGCTGACCCTTGAGCTGCCGCCGTGGATCACCGCCGCCACCGGCATGGACGCACTGTCTCACTGCATGGAGGCCTGGTGTTCGCCGCGCTATCACCCCATGGCCGAGGGCATCGCCGTGGAGGGCATGCGTCGGATACGCGATTACCTGCCGAGGGCCTTCAGCGATGGTCACGACCTGGAAGCGCGTATGAATATGTTGGTGGCCTCGATGATGGGGGCGACCGCTTTCCAGCGTGGGTTGGGGGCGATGCATGCCCTGGCGCACCCGCTCGGTGCCCTGTACGACGCTCACCATGGCACTCTCAATGCCATCCTCATGCCCTATGTGCTGCGAGCCAACGAGTGTGCCATCGGCGAGCCCATGGTGCGGCTGGGTCGCTATCTGGATCTGCGTCAACCGGGGACTGCGTCGGTGATCGACTGGGTGCTGGAACTCCGCGAGCGGCTGGGGATTCCCCATACCCTGGCCGAACTCCATATCGACGCCCACCAGGCCGACAAGGTCGGGCAGATGGCGGTGGTGGATCCCTCTTCCGGCACCAACCCCGTCGCCTTCGATGCCGCCAAGTACCGCGAGATCTTCGTCAACGCCGTCGAAGGGCGCCTCTAAGCCGCAAAGGAGATTCATCGATGCGTATAGGGCTTCTGCAATGCGATGACGTGGCGCCGGAACTGCGCGACGAGCATGGCAATTACCCCGAGATGTTTCAACGGCTGTTCACATCGGTGGATCCTTCCCTGACGTTTCGCGTGTGGCGTTGTCTGGACGGCGAGATTCCCGACGACGTGAACGCCGTGGACGCTTGGCTGACCACCGGCTCCAAGTTTGGCGTCAATGATGGCCTGGCCTGGGTCGACGAGCTGTGTGGCTTCGTGCGCAAGTTGTGGAATGCCGGCAAGCCGTTGGTTGGGGTGTGCTTCGGCCATCAAGTGATCGCCAAGGCGCTGGGCGGCAAGGTGATCAAGAGCCCGCGAGGCTGGGGAGTGGGAATGTCGTTCAATCGGGTCACCGAACGTGTCGAGTGGATGGAGCCCTGGCAACCGAGCCTGGATCTGCTGGTCAGCCACCAGGACCAGGTGGAGGAACTGCCGCCCCACACCCGGGTGCTGGCGGAAAGCGATTTCTGCCCCTTCTACCTGATGCAAGTCGGTGAGCATTTCCTCGGCGTGCAGGGCCACCCGGAATTTCCCAAACCCTATTCGCGTGACCTGATGCAGCTACGCAGCGAGCTGGTGGGCGCCGAGCGGGTCCGTGAGGGATTGGCCTCGCTCAACGCCCCGGTCGATGATCAACTGATGGTGCGTTGGATCCTCAACTTCCTGCGCTCGCCACAGCCGCGCTCGGGCTAGTCTGCTGGGGGTGTCTGGAAGGCATGGCGCGCAGTAACCGCATGCCATTGGCCACCACCAGGAGGCTGGCGCCCATGTCGGCGAACACTGCCATCCACAGGGTGGCGTGGCCACTGAAGGCCAGCACCAGGAACACCAGTTTGATGCCGATAGCGAACGCGATGTTCTGGACCAGCACCGAGCGGGTAGCTCGTGACAGTCGTACGAAGGTCGGTAGCTTGCGCAGGTCGTCATCCATCAACGCTACGTCGGCGGTTTCGATGGCGGCGTCACTGCCTGCCGCGCCCATGGCGAAACCGATATCGGCGCGGGCCAGCGCTGGCGCGTCGTTGATGCCGTCACCAACCATGCCGACGACGCCGTGTCGGGCATGTTCCTCGATGGCCGTCAGCTTGTCCTCGGGCAGTAGTTGCCCTTGTGCTTCATCGATGCCGGCTTCGCGGGCGATGGCAGAAACGCTGGCAGCATTGTCGCCGCTGAGCATCAGCGTCTTCACGCCGAGCTGGTGCAGGTCGTCGATCGCTTCCCGACTGGTCGCCTTGAGCGGATCGGCGACGGCGAACAGGGCCAATGCCCGCTGCGTATCACCCAGCACCACCACGCTATGGCCTTGACGTTCCCAAGTGTTGAGCTGGGCTTCCAGGTCTGGGGAGCAGAGGCCGAGTTCTTCCACCATCCGATGATTGCCCAGCCACACGGTTTGACCGTCGATCACGCCCTGTACGCCGCGTCCAGGGTGCTCGGTGAAGGAGTCCACCTCGCTTGCCACGATATCATCGGCCTTTGCGGCATCATGCACGGCGCGAGATACCGGGTGATTGGAGCGCCCGGACAGACTCGTTGCCAGTTGTTGCAGTCGCCTGCGCTCAGCAGCATCGGCATCGGGTGATAGCGGTTGCCAGTGGCGCTGGCGTGGTTGACCACGGGTCAAGGTGCCGGTCTTGTCGAGTGCCACCCAGGCCAGGCGATGCCCCAGTTCGAGAAAGCTGCCGCCCTTGATCAGGATGCCACTGCGGGCTGCTGCCGAAAGTCCGCTGACGATGGTCACCGGAGTCGAGATCACCAATGCGCATGGGCAGGCGATCACCAACAGCACCAAGGCACGATAGATCCCATCGAGCCAGGCCCCGGCGAACAGCAGTGGCCATAGTAGTGCGGTGGCAATGGCCAGGCCAAAGACCGCCGGGGTGTAGACGGTGGCGAAGCGGTCGACCAGGCGCTGGGTGGGTGCGCGGCTGGCCTGAGCCTGCTCCACTGCGTGGATGATGCGCGCCAGCGTCGTATCGTTGGCCACCCGGGTGGAGCGGTAGTCGAATTCGCCGTCACGATTGATGGTGCCGGCGAAGACAGTGTCGCCCATCGTCTTGTCGCGGGGCAGACTCTCGCCGGTGATCGGCGATTCGTCCAGCACCGGGTTGCCGCGCACGATCTCACCGTCCAACGCCACCCGTTCGCCTGGGCGTACTCGTACCAGGCTGCCGATGGTTACCTGATCGGCGGGTACCTCATGCCAGTCGCCGCAGGCCTGTTGCACGCGAGCTTGCTGTGGGGCCAGGGCCAGCAGGTCGCGAATGGCATGGCGGGCGCGCTCCAGCGAGCGGGCCTCGAGACGCTCGGCCAGGGTGAACAGGACCAGCACCATGGCCGCTTCGGCCCACTGGCCGATCAGCAGGGCGCCAGTCACCGCCACGCTCATCAAGGCATTGATGTTGAGGGTGCGGTGGCGCAGCGCCACCATGCCCTTGCGCCAGGTGGGCAACCCGACCATGGCAATGGCGGTCAGGGCCAACAGCGGCGGTGCCCAGGGTGTGCCCATCGCGAACCAATGACTGGCTTCCGCTCCCAGAGCGATCAGTGCCGCCAATACCACAGGCCACCAACGCTCGCGTTTCGTGGGGATCGCTTCGTCGCGGGAAGATGCCGAGTCGCCGTCCTCGATGGTTACCGGTGTCATGCCAAGGCTGCGGACACTCGCTTGCAAAGCATCGGGGGCGGCATCATGGTGATGGATCGTCAGTACGCGATCCATCAGGTTGAAGTCCAGCGCCATCACGCCCGGCTGGTCGGCCAGCGCCTTGCGCAGCAGGGCCTCCTCGGTGGGGCAGTCCATTTCCTGAATACGCAGGCGCAGCATCTGGCTGCCTTCTGGTGGCCGTGAGGCCTCGGTTGCTTCCTCGGCGAGGTGTGCCTGGCAGCAGGATCCCCCGGTATCGTGTCGAGACATGACGAACTCCTGGTGGCGTAGTCTTGTCTCATGACACACCCTGTAGTGACTACAGGGTCAAGTAAGGGTGGAAAAGCCTATAGCCAGTTCTTGTGTTTGAAATACAGATACGGCGAAATGCCGGCAATGGCCATCAGGCCAAGCGCGAAGGGGTAGCCGAAGGGCCATGACAGTTCGGGCATGATGTCGAAGTTCATGCCGTAGATACTGGCGATCATCGTCGGCGGCAGGAAGACCACGGCGGCGATCGAGAAGGTCTTGATGATCTGGTTCTGCTGGATGTTGATGAAGCCTTGGGTGGAATCCATCAGGAAGTTGATCTTGTCGAACAGGAAGGTGGTATGTGTCATCAGCGTGTCGACGTCACGCATCACTTCGCGGGCGGTTTCCTGGAGCTCTGGCTCTCCGCGCAGGTGGCGGATCAGGAATGACATCGAGCGCTGGGTATCCATCAGACACAGGCGGATCTTGCCGTTGCTGTCCTCGAGTTTCGCCAACTGGTCGATGGCATCCTCGAGGTCGGAGTCTTCCTCTTCCAGCACCAGATGGCTGACATCCTCGAGTTTGCGGTGTATGTCCTCCAGGGTGTCGGCGAGGTTTTCCACCTTCTGCTCGAAGATCGTCAGCATCAGTGATTGTGCCGAGTCGGTTTCCACCTGACCGCTGCGCGCACGCAAGCGCAACAGGCGAAAATCGGCGATCTCGGTGTCACGGAAGGTGATCAGCCGTTCGGGCTGCAGGATGAAGGCAACGGTGGTGTTACCGTGGCGGCCCTCGCTCTGCGACAGGAACAGCGAGTGCACGTGAATGCCATCGGCATCTACGAAGTAACGTGCCGACGATTCGATTTCCTCGACGTCGTCGGTGGCCGGCAGTTCGTCGGCAAGGAAAGCATTGAGCCGCTCGCGCTCGTCGTCGTCAGGCTCGTGAGCGTCGATCCAGGTAGCCTTGGCCAGGCGCTCGGAGAGTGGCAGTGAGTCCTTGGTGACTTCTTGGATGGTCTGGCGGTTGAGCTGGAAGGTTCGAATCATCGTCGTCCTTGGGTCGAAGCGTTGAATGCGCACAGATTATGCGTTTACGACCGACAAGCCAATCGAAATGACCCTATAGTCACTACAAGGCGCAGAATGGTCCGGAGACAGGAGGGCGACGCATGAAAATCGGTGACCTTGCCCGGCTTACGGGCTGTCAGGTGGAGACGATCCGCTACTACGAACGCGAGGGGATATTGCCCGAACCGGCGCGCAGTGCGGCCAATTATCGCTTGTACAGCGAGGCCCATGCCGAGCGCCTCGGGTTCATTCGCCACTGTCGGGCGTTGGACATGACGCTTGGCGAGATTCGATCGTTGCTCGACTATCACGATCATCCCGAGCAACCTTGTCACGAGGCCGATGCCCTGATCGACGAGCACCTGGCCCACGTGGAGTCGCGCATCGCCCAGTTACAGGCACTCAAGCAGGCGCTGGTCAAGCTGCGCGCACGCTGCAACGGCGAAAGCGCGGCGAGCGATTGCGGTATTCTCAACGAACTCGCTCGGCCATTGGAGGCCAAGGAGTTGCCGGGCACGGAGTCTGGTAGCGCGCATGTGCCGGGGGCGCATCGCGGGGTGTGAAGTTCGAGTGAGAGAGAATGGTGCGACGAGAAGGAGGTCATGGCTCCCCCGGCAATGCCGGGGGAGCGGAGACGATTACTGGTTATTGTTGCCGAAGTAGCGGTTGTAGATCTCGTTGTAGGTGCCATTTTCCTTGAGGGTGGCCAGTGCCTCGTTGAACTTGGCGGCCAGTTCCTCGTCACGCTGGCGGAAGGCGATGCCGAAGCCGTCGCCGAAGTACTTCTTGGGCTCGGTGATCATCTCGCCGACCACCTGGTAGTTACCCGCTTCGCTGTCGAGGAGGGTGGCCTTGCCGATCGGGAAATCGAGGAACACGATGTCCAGGCGCCCGGCATCCATGTCCAGCACCATGTCGTCGGCAGTGGCATAGCGACTCACGCGGGCCACGTCGCCGAAGTTATCGGTGACATAGTTGTCCTGCAGGGTGCCACGCTGCACGCCGATGGTCTTGCCTTCCAGGGCTTCTGCATTGGGCGTTTCGATATTGCTGTCGGCCGGTGCGAACCAGGCGGACGGCGGCGTGATGTACGGATCCGAGAACAGTACCTGTTCGCGACGCTCGTCGTTGATGGTCATCGACGACATGATCGCGTCGTACTTGCGCGACAGCAGGCCGGGAATGATGCCGTCCCAGCCCTGCACGATCCATTCACACTCGATTTCCATCTCTGCGCACAATGCGTTTCCGAGCTCGATGTCGAAACCGGTCAGCTCGCCATCCGGGGTGCGGTACTCCATCGGTTCGTAGGGAACGTCGACACCAAAGCGTACCTTGTCGTATTCACGTGCCTCGGCGGCGCCAGCCACGAGGATGGCACCGAGTAGGGTCACGCCGAGAAGTCTTTTCATGGTCCTGCTCCTATTTGTTGTAAGAATGCGCCGGTAAAGGGTTCAGCGACACATTATCGCACCTGCAATGAGCCCTTTCCAACGCTCGTTTGACGCTTGCCGTCATTGGCTTGCCGGCTTGAGATGGGCCAGCATTCGTTTCTCCAGATAGCGGAACAAGTACAGGATGGCGAACGTCAGGCACAGATAGATCGCGGCAACGAACAGGAATGCCTCGAACGGCGCATAGAAGCGTGCATAGACGAAGCGAGCTGCCCCTGTCAGATCCATGATGGTCACCACACTGGCGATGGCGCTGGCATGTAGCATGAAGATCACCTCGTTGCCGTAGGCTGGCAGCGCCCGGCGGAAGGCGCTGGGCAGGATGATCCGCCGCATCATCAGCGAGTACGACATGCCATAGGCCCTGGCCGCTTCGATCTCTCCGCGCGAGGTGGCCTTGATCGCACCGTGGAAGATCTCGGTGGTATACGCTGCGGTATTCAGGGTGAAGGCGATCAACGCCGGGTAGAAGGGCCGTTCGAGGATCAGCCACAACCAGGTGTCCTGAATGCCCTCGACGAACACCACGCCATAGTAGATCAAGTAGAGCTGGACCAGCAGTGGGGTGCCGCGGAACACGTAGGTGTAGAAGAAAATCGGCATCTTGATCCACTTACGCTTCGACCCGCGGCCGATCGCCAAGGGGATCGCCAATACCAGGCCGATGATCAGCGACAGGAACACCAACTGCACGGTGGTGACCAGCCCCTCGCCGTAATAGCCGAGCGTCTGAGCGTTGAAGATGGTGTTCTCGGCCAGTAGCTCGGTGATGTTTGCGATGAGTGCTTCCATCAGTGCGACTCCCCGAAACCGACGTTATAGCGTTTCTGCAAGTGGGCGAAACCCCACTCGGAGAAGGTAGCGATCAGCAGGTAGATCGCCGCTACGATGATCATGAAGGTGAATGGCTCACGGGTGGCCTTGGAGGCTTCGGAGGCGACACGCACCATGTCCGACAGCCCGATCACCGAGACCAGGGCGGTGGTCTTGAGCAGCACCATCCAGTTGTTGGACAACCCCGGCAGGGCATGCCGCATCATTAGCGGGAAGCGGATACGCCGAAACACCAGCCATTGGCTCATGCCATAGGCGCGGCCGGCCTCGATCTGGCCACTGTCGACCGCCAGGAAGGCGCCGCGGAAGGTTTCGCCCATGTAGGCACCGAAGATCAGGCCGATGGTGATGACGCCAGCGACGAACTCGTTGACATTGATGAAGATGTCGATGTCGTAGCGGTCGTAGAGCATGTCGGTGAACATGTTGATGCCGATCTGGCCACCGAAGAACAGCAGCATCATCAGAACCAGGTCCGGCACACCGCGGATGATGGTGGTATAGAGCGTGCCCAGGCGATGTAACGGCCAGCTACGCGACATCTTGGCACTGGCGGTGAGTAGGCCGAGCACAACGGCCAGGATCAGCGACAGGATCGCCAACTCGATGGTGACGAGGGCACCTTCGAACAGTCGTGGGCCGTAACCATGCAGATCGATCATGTTTCTCTCCTTCCGGGGCCCGTCAGTGCTTAGGCGCCAGGAACTGCTTGAGGCGCTCCGACTTCGGGTTGCCGAGGACTTCGGCAGGCGGTCCAGCTTCTTCCACCAGGCCCTGATGCAGGTAGATGACCTGGGTGGACACGTCCCGTGCGAAAGACATTTCGTGGGTTACCACGATCATGGTGCGTCCTTCGTCGGCCAGGTCGCGCATGACCTTGAGGACGTCACCGACCAGTTCCGGGTCGAGCGCCGAGGTGGGCTCGTCGAACAACATCACTTCGGGATCCATGGCCAGCGCGCGGGCGATGGCACCGCGCTGTTGCTGACCGCCGGACATCTGCGCCGGATAGTAGTCCGCACGCTCGGACAGGCCGACCCGTTCGAGCAGGGCGTGTGCCTGTTCGACAGCTTCCTTCTTTGGCTTGCCCAGCACATGGACCGGAGCCTCGATCACGTTCTCGAGCAGGGTCATGTGGGACCACAGGTTAAAGCTCTGGAACACCATCGACAGTTTGGCACGCATGCGTACCACCTGCTTCCAGTCGGCGGGCTCGCGGCCGTGCCGCGTCTCCTTGAAACGAATTTCCTCGCCATGAACGATCAGGTCGCCTTCATTGGGCTGTTCGAGCAGATTCATGCAGCGCAGGAACGTACTCTTGCCGGACCCGGAGGCGCCGATCAGAGTGATCACGTCGCCCTTGTGGGCCTGTAGGGAAAGGCCCTTGAGGACCTCGGTATTGCCGAAGCGCTTCTTGATGTTGCGCACTTCCAGTGGGATGGGAGTAGCGGCCATATCGGACTCCAGAGCTTGGTTCACCGCCAGCGTCGCGGCGTGCGGTATGTAGGATCGTGGCTGGCGCGAAAAGGGGGCGATTCTAGCAGGCCAGACGCCTCTGGGCAGAGCCCGATGTCGATATGTTATTACGACTTTTGTCTGATTTGCAGTGAGGTTGAATCATGGGGAATACCTGCAACTTGTGTTATGCTAGATGAATAGACTTCGTTAAAGGGATTCGGCAGCGAAAAGGGCTGTAGGGTGTCATGTCGGGGGCGGTGACGGGGCAACCAGCAGCGCGGCGCGCGCACCCAACTCCACCTGGGCATTGGGAAAGACTACCGCCAATGGCCGATCACCGACCACGAAGTTTCCCGCCACGGCATCGCTTGCCAGGCGCGTACCGGGGGCGAATTCCGTGAAGTTCGGAGTATCGTCGGCGAAGCACAAGGTGAAGTCCTCTGCTTCACGCATCAACTCATGTTCGACACGGAAGAACCTCATGCGCTCGGGTTCGGTGCCGCTTGGCTCACGTCCTTCGAGCAAGGCCTCGAGCAAGGCGCGCATGGGGCGCAGTGCCCCCAAGTCATTCTCGCCGAACGCTGCCACCTTGCCCAGCTCCAGGGTGAAGGCCTGGGCTACGTGATAGTGCTTGGAGTAATGCGAGAAGGTCCAGCTATGTCGGTGCTGATGGAGCACCGCCTGGATATCCGCCGCTGCCAGCCAGCGCCACTGCTCGGCATCGATGGGGGTGGCGGCGAAGGGCTCGACGGCGAAGCGCGGGTAGCGGCTGTCGCGAATCGCCGTATGCAAGTCATAGTGCAGCGCTGCCCGCTCGGCGTGTCGGGCATAGAAGGCGTCCACCGCGGCCATCAGTTCCCGGGCGCGTTGCGGCTCGTCGCCACGCTCGTTCTGCTGGCGATCGAACAGCCGGTTGAGGTTGGTGGTGATGAAACGTTGCCCCGAGCGGATCGCGGGGATGTTGCCAAGCACGAACAATACCGGGGCGCCCAAGCGAATCAGGCCGGCTTCCAGGCGTGAGAGTAGTTCGCCCAATAGCTCGATGGGAGCTGTCTCGTTGCCGTGTATGCCGGCCGAAAGCACGCAAGCTCGGGCCTCGGGCCGTGCAATGGCCGGCGTTAGCTCGAGAAGCCCAGGCCCATGGAGTGTGTAGCGTCCGAAAGGCAGGCGTCCTTCCCGGGAGTGGGACAGTGGCCTCGGTGGCACTTCCTCAAGGGTTAGATCGAGCCACTTACCCAGCATGTCAGGTTCCATACCGCTTGATATCGGTCGACTCGAAGATCTTGTCGGCGCTGGCGGCGACGAAGCCCTGATAGAGCTTGCCTTCGGCGTCGGGGTAACGCTTGGCGAATTCGTAATAACAAGTCGGGATCTCCTCGACCTGGCCACCCGCGAAGGTGAAGGCCTGGCGGTCGGCCAGGGTCGAGCCTTGCTCCAGCAAGACCTCGGGCGAGCCCTTGATACGGCCACCGGAGTCGCTGATGCCGAGACCCAGGGATTCGACCTTGGCCAGCACCTTCTCCACGCTGTCGTAGCGCTGGAAGTGGTTGACGCTGATGGTGAAATGGTTGGCACGTAAGCCGATGATCGCCAGCCAGGCGGCGTACTCGCTCTCGGCCATCAAGGTCTGGTAGTCCTCGAAGCTCGGCGCCTGCCACAGCCGGCCAGCCCACATGACTTCAGGGCTTGCCACTCGCGCGGGCTCGATTTGGGCGATCAGGCCGTCGACGATGGCTTGTGCTTCTGGCGAGAGTTCGTCGCACTTGAGTTCGGAGAGGAACACTCGCGGTAGGTCATCGGAGGGTGGCAGGTAGCCATAGGCGCGCAGCTTCTTGGCCTTGAACTCATAGGGTTCGAAACGAGTATAACCCAAGGCCAACAGGTGGGGTTCCAGTGCGGCCAGGGTAATGGGGCCGCGGTCGAAGGTGCGAAAGGCAACGTGGTCGTTGACGATGGTTTCGCCCTCGTCGACGAAAGCGTCGTGAATGCGGCTCGCCTGAGGCGTCATGACGGTGTAATCGTCCCACAGCCGCGAGAAGAAGGTATTGATATCCATGCTTTAGAGCCTGTGCCTGCCTGCTGGGTTGTTGTTACGTGACCCTTACCTTCCACGGTCACGTTCCTCGACCACAAGTGAGCACGTCGAGCTGATGAAAATGCAGGGTGCGATGATGAAAACCGAAGCGAGAATCCATTGCCGATGGTGTTCCCGTTGCGAGCCCCGGCTATCTTGATCCCGTACCGGTAGCCGGTGGCGACGGCTCGCGCCAGCCCAGCGAGACCGAGCTTGCCCTGGCGCGGTTCCAGGGCGAGCACGTGGCGGCTATCGCTGCCCGCCTCAAGGACTGAACGCTTCGCCTTGAGACAATGACAACGCCCCGCCTGGTTAGCAGGCAGGGCGTTGTCGTATCCCGAAGGTGTGAATGATCAGCCGGCAACCCGCTCGGCGATCGCTTTGCCCAGGCTTTCGGTGGTGCCCTGGCCACGGATGTCCGGGGTCAAGATCTTGGCGTCGCCCTCCGCCAGTACGGCTTCGAAAGCGTCGACGATGGCCTTGCCGGCTTCCTGGTAGCCCAGGTGCTCGAGCATCATCGCGCCCGACCAGATCTGGCCGATGGGGTTGGCGATCCCTTTGCCGGCAATGTCCGGGGCGCTGCCATGGACCGGTTCGAACAGGCTGGGGAAGGTGCCGTCCGGATTGATATTGGCGGACGGTGCCACACCGATGGTGCCGGTACAGGCTGGACCCAGGTCGGAGAGGATGTCGCCGAACAGGTTGCTGGCCACCACTACGTCGAACCAGTCTGGATGCATCACGAAGTTGGCGGTGAGGATGTCGATGTGGAACTGGTCGACGTCGATCTCCGGGTAGCGCTTGGCCATCTCCTTCACCCGTTCGTCCCAATACGGCATGGTGATGGAGATGCCGTTGGACTTGGTGGCCGAGGTCAGCTTCTTGCGCGGGCGGCTCTGGGCCAGGTCAAAGGCGTATTTCAGCACGCGGTCGATGCCGGTGCGTGTCATCACGGTTTCCTGGATCACTACCTCGCGCTCGGAACCCTCGAACATCCTGCCGCCGATGCTCGAGTATTCACCCTCGGTGTTCTCGCGTACCACGTAGAAGTCGATGTCGCCGGGCTGACGGTCGGCCAGCGGGCTCTTGATGCCCGGCAGCAGCTTGCAGGGGCGCAGGTTGATGTACTGATCGAACTGGCGGCGGAATTGCAGCAGCGAACCCCACAGGGAAATGTGATCCGGTACCTTCTCCGGCCAACCCACTGCACCATAGAAGATGGCATCGAAGTCCTTGAGCTGGTCGAACCAGTCATCCGGCAGCATCTGGCCGTGCTCAAGGTAGTAGTCGCAGTTGCCGAAGTCGAAGTGGCGGTATTCCAGGTCGATATCGAAACGCTTGGCGGCGGCATCCAGGGCACGCAGTCCCTCGGGCATCACTTCGGTGCCGATGCCGTCGCCGGCGATGATGGCGATGCGGTGTGTCATGGTCGTGTCTCCTTGGCGGTTATGATCGACACCAGTCTAGCCTCTGTTCTCGATTCGATAATCGGGCTAAAGTGAAAGCTATTCTTGCTTTCAAGTGGATAATAGGTGGCCATGACCCAATTCGACGATCTGGCTTTCTTCCAACGCTTGGCCCAGTGCGGTAGCCTCACGGCCACGGCCCGCGAGCTGGGGCTGTCGCTATCGGCGGTCAGCAAACGTCTGAAGCATCTTGAGGCGCGATTGGGCGTCGAACTGGCCAGTCGCACCACGCGCCGGCTGACACTGACCGCCGAAGGTGAGCTGTACCTAGCCCGTGGTGCCATGATCCTCGATGAGCTCGGCGAGTTGGAAGAGACACTGGGCGATCACCAGGCCGAGTTGACCGGCCGGCTTCGAGTCAATGCCACCTTCGGTTTCGGTCGTCGCCATGTTGCACCACTGCTGTCGTCCTTCTGTGCTCGACACCCGCATCTGGATGCCTGGCTGGAACTGACCAACTTCCCGCTAAATCTCAGTGATCATGGGTTCGATATCGGCGTTCGGGTGGGCGAGCCTCCCGATTCACGGTTGGTAGCGCGGCGTATTCTGACGAACCGCCGGATCTTGTGCGCCGCTCCCGCCTATCTCGCCGGAAGGACCATGCCACGGCATCCTGGCGAGCTGGCCGGCCACCAGTGCCTGGTGCTGCGCGAGAACGACAGCGACTATGCGTTGTGGCGTTTCGTGCGCCGCGACGGCGGCGGGGATGAGCGGGCGATCAAGGTCGGCGGGCGCCTGGCCAGCAACGATGGCGAGGTGATTACCCGCTTGGCCTTGGATGGTCACGGTATCATGTTGCGTTCCTGGTGGGACGTGCATGAATATCTCGCCAGCGGACGGCTGGTCGAGCTGTTACCCGAGTGGCAGGGGGTGAGGGCCGATTTCTTTGCCGTCTACGATCAGCGCCGCCATGTGCCGGTACGCGTTCGGGCTTTCATCGCCTATCTTGAGGAAGCGATGGCCGGCCGAGTTCCGCCACTGCCGCTCGTCCCGCAGCTAAGGGAGTCCCTGGTGTGAATATCTTGATGTTCACCAACACCTATTCCCCCATCGTCGGTGGTGTCAGCGAGTCCGTCCAGCGGCTCAAGACTCGTTTGCAGGCCGAAGGCCATCGCGTGTTGGTGGTGGCGCCCAAGATGAGTGGCCAGCCACGACGGGAAGACGATGTCGTTCGGGTGGCGGCTGTCCAGCATTTCAATGGCAGTGACTTCTCGCTACCGGTACCGATCCCCGGCCAGCTTTTCGAGGCGATCGAGGCGTTCGATCCCGATATCATTCATTCCCATCACCCCTTCCTGCTCGGCGATACGGCGGCGCGTGCCTCGGAAACCTACGGTTTGCCGCTGGTCTTCACCCACCACACGCTCTATGAGCATTACACGCATTACGTGCCTGGCGATTCGCCGCGCATGCAGCGATTCGCCGTGGCCCTCTCCACCGAATACACTCGACTGTGCGAGGCGGTGATCGCTCCTAGCGAGAGCATTCGCGACCTGCTGCTGAGACGTGGGGCCAACGTGAATGTCACGGTGGTCCCCAGTGGGGTCGACACGCGGCGTTTCGCCCGGGGTGACGGTACCTTGCCACGTCATCAGGAAGGCATTCCGCAAGATGCCTATGTGATCGGTCATGTCGGTCGGCTGGCCAAGGAGAAGAATCTCCCCTTCCTCGCCGACGCCGTGGCACAACTGCTGGCGCGGCGCCGCGATGCGCATTTCCTGGTGGTCGGGGACGGCGATGCCCGTGAGTGCATGCAGCGTGAAGCGGAGCGGTATGGCGTGGAGTCACGTTTCCATTTTACCGGCCGATTGCAGGGGCAAGCCTTGATCGATGCCTACCATGCCATGGATGTCTTTGCCTTTGCATCGCATAGCGAAACCCAGGGCATGGTGCTCGTCGAGGCCATGGCGGCCGGCCTGCCGGTGGTGGCAGTGACGGCGTCGGGGGTGCGCGAGGTGCTGCAAGATGGGGGAAACGGCCGCTTGCTGATACATGACGACAGCGTGGCCATGGCCATGGCGCTGGAGGAACTGGCTGATCCCGATCGTCGCCGCTCCATGCGTTTGGCGGCTCATGAGATGGCCGCCGCATTCGACGAGAGCCGCTGCGCGGCGCGTTGCCTGGAAGTCTATCGTCGCGCCATCGCCATGGGGGGCGCGTTCAGCCATGCCGATGACAGTACCTGGGAGCGGGTGCGCAGCCGCCTTGGCGCCGAGTGGCACCTGCTGCGTCACCGCGGTCGCGTGCTGCGCTCGTTGCTGCAGGAAACGCGTGAAGAGACGCGACGCTTGCGCGAGGATGACGAAGAATCGAACGTGCCCAAATAGATCATGGCGATTCGCCGCGATGCTTACGCTTGCGCTGGCGCCAATCGGCGTAACGCTTCAGCCCATATAGCAGCGCAACGCCCAACAGGATGCCGCCCGCCGCCCACATGAGATCCTGTCGGTCGTCGGCGGTGACCAGCGAGCCGAGTTGGCTGCTCAACAGGATGATGCCGGCAAGCCCCGGGACGATGCCGATCAACGATCCCAGCAGGTAATCGCGAAAGCGCAGGTGGAAGGCGCCGGCCAGCATGTTGGTCAGGGTGAACGGCGCCAGGGGCAGCAGACTGATCACGGTCATGGTGCGTATGCCCCGGCCAGCGAGATAGCGCGACAGACCGACGAGGCGCTTGCCGCCGTGACGCAGCAAGGCCTCGCGTCCCAGGCGCCGCCCCACCCAATAGGTGAACACCGACGCGGCGAGCGTGCCGGCCAGGGAATAACCGAACCCCCACAGTGGCCCGAACATCAAGCCCGTCAGCACCACCAGCAGGCTCAGCGGGAACATCACTAGCGAGGCTCCCGTATAGGCGGCCATGACGATAAGGACCGCCCAAGAGCTATCCCGCCAGGCTAGCGAACCCTCCAGCAGGGTCTGAAGAACCTGTACATCGAGCAGATTTTCCATTGCCAGCCATTGCCACAAGATGCCCAGGGCAGCTAGTACGGCAAGCGCCCCGAGGACGATGGCGAGAGGTCGGGACATGGGTGAAGGGGTCCTGTGCAATGTCATGTGGCTATAGCATACGAACAACGCGCTCCCCGGCCAATGGCCGGGGAGCGTACATGACGGGATGCGGTGACCCTCGGCTTATTCCTGGAGGCTGGCCTCGACGACCGGCCAGGCGGGATCGCCATCGGTGGTGGTGACATCGGCGAGCATCGCTTCGACGCGTTCGGCATTGTCGCGTATCCACTCGCCGGCCACCTCGTCGGCGTCGCGTTCCTCGTGGCCGAACTCGCGGATCATCCAGCTCTGTTCCTCGGCGCTGAAGGTGAACCGCTCGAAGAAGGCTACCAGGTTGGGGTTGGCTTCGGCGTAGTCGCCGCGCACCAGTGTCAGTACGTCGCTTTCGCCATTGTTCTCGCCAAACAGGTCCTGGGAGTCGTCGAGATAGCGCATCGGCAACTCCAGGTTCATCCAGTGCGGCGTCCAGCCGACCCAGACGATGGGTTCCTGGCGAGAGATGGCATCGCGGGCGGCGCTGAGCATGCCCACGGTGCTGGTATCCACCAGGCGCCAGTCGCCGAGCCCCCAAGTGTCGTCGTCAATGGCCTTGTTGAGGATCTCGCTGGCGGCTGAGCCGGCACCGAAGCCGTAGATCTGGCCGTTGAACATATCGCGGTTTTCGTCGAGGTCGGCGAAGCTCTGGATGCCCGCTTCATAGGTGTAGTCGGGCACGGTAAGGGTCATCTGGGCGCCGTCGACATTGTTGGCCAGGCTGACGATGGCACCGCTCTCTTGGTGTGGGGCGAACATGTCGCGTTGTGCCGGCATCCAGCCGCCGAGGAAGACGTCGATGTCGCCACTGTCCATCCCTTGGTAGATCACCTGCAGGCCTAGTTCGTGGGAGCGAGTGTCATAGCCCAGGGGAGCGAGCAGTTGTTCGGCGATCCGGGTCTTGACGGTGATGCCCGGCCAGGCGGGGACACCGAAGTCCAGGGTGGCATCGTCGGCATGGGCCGAGGCGGCGAGGCCGAAGGCCAGCGGCAGGATCACGGAAGCCTTGGTCAGGGGGAATGTCATGGGGTTCTCCTCTTGTCATGGAAGCGGTACGCCGGCTCGGATGTTGTCGTGAGTCGCGAATTGGCGGCCGGCGCGTGAGGCAGTGAGCGGCGCGATGCGGTTCATGAGTGGCGGGAGAGCACCCGCAGCCGCGATTCGAGCATGTCGCGGTCGAGATAGGTGCCTTGCAGGTGGCGACGCCCGGTATTGGGGTCGAAGGCACGCCGGCCGTGCAGCACGCGACGGTTGTCGAAAGCGATCATCTGCCCCGGTGCCAAGGCGAACTCGAGCTGATGGCGCGGGTCGTGCAGCAAGTGCCAGAAGTGGCGGTAGGCTTCGTACCAGGCATCGACTTCATGGGCCGGTAGGCGCAACGTGTCGCGGATCCAGTTGTTGAAGCGCACTTCCACCACCTTGCCATCGGCATCGCACTCGAGGATGGGCGCGCACACGCCGATATCCTGGCATTCGTCCTGAAAGCGGAAGTCGACCGGGGTCTCGCTGAGAATGCGAAAGGCCTCCGGAGCGTCGCGACGCAGCACCTCGGCGACCTGGAAGCCATCGGCGAACAGCGACTCGCCACCTTGGGCACCGTTTTCCAGACAGTAGAGCAACTGGATGTCGGGCGGCTGGCGCCAGTTGGGCAGGTCGGTGTGCAAAGTCAGGCCGATAGCGGTATAGGCGGCGTTGTTGGGATTGGGCTTGGAGCGCACATCGAAGCGCGCACCGAAATTGGTCGAGCGCAGCGGCCCGATGCGCGTGGCAAGACGGCTGACCTCCTCGTCGGCCAAGGGGCCGTCTTCGAGCAGCACCAGCCCGTCGCGCAGCAGCGCCTCGAGCCAGGCCCGCTCCCCAGTGGCACCGGTGATGAATTCGGCATGCGTGATGCGCTCGGGGTGGAAGCTTTCGCGCCAGGGGCGCCGCATCGGAATGACGTCACGGCTTGGCTCACCAGGGCGGCGTTGATGAAGCCAGCCGCCATCGAAATGGCTCTCGTGTCCATCGGCCCACACCAGTGCCAGGTGGCCATTCTCGATTCGCGCATCCGGGGCGGTGCAGATCTCCGCGAGCGGAACGTACAAACGCTCACGGGTCTGGGTGTGGCGGCATTCCTCACAGGCGCAGTGATCGCGCAGCCAGGACAGCGGGAAATGGGCCTGCTGGCCATCGCGCCAGGTGAGCGTCACGCGTGCGCCGCTGGCCAGCACGTCTCGCAGTCGGGGAGCTTGGGCATAGGGAGATAGTTCGCGCATGTCCAGCGGCGGTTCGTGAGCGGCGTCGGAAACGGCGACGTGCATCCAATTCTCCTGTTGGCGATGACGAGTGCCCGACAGCATGGCGTTTGGTGTCGGGGCTGACAAACGATTAATCTGGCCCCTATGCCCAAGCTGAACTTATGACAGGCTTTCTCATGACTGCTTTGCCTCCCTTGCTGTGGCTGCAGGCCTTCGAGGCCGCGGCACGCACCCTGAGCTTTACCGCCGCCGGTCATGAACTGGGTGTGACCCAGGCGGCGATCAGCCAACGCATCCGTCTGCTCGAGGATCGCCTGGGCCAGAAGTTGTTCGTACGCCATCCGCGCAGTCTATCTCTCACCCCGGCAGGCCAGGCTTGGCTGCCGAGCATTCACGATGCCTTTGCGCGGATCAGTGAAGGCACCAGCGAGGTATTCGGTAGTACTTCGGAGAGTCCGGTGACGCTGCGCACTACCCCCGTGATACAGCAGAACTGGCTGGCGCCCCGGCTGCTGGCCTTCCATCGCGCCCACCCGAGTATCGCCGTGCGCTTGGTCAGTGCCATCTGGCCGGATGACTTCGGGCCAGAGGGTGCCGATCTGGAAATTCGCTATGGGCGTGGCGAGTGGTCGGGCGTGGAAGCGGTGTCGCTGGGCGGCGAAAGTATGTTGCCGGTGTGTGCGCCGACACTGGCGGCAGGGCTTCGCGAACCGGCGGACCTTGCCGGTCACACCTTGTTGCACGCGGTGGGCTTCGCCGTGGGCTGGCCGACGTGGTTGGAGCAGGCCGGGGTGGCGGGGCTCGAGCACCACTGTCCGGCACTGACTTGCGACAACCAGGTGATGACGCTGGCCCTGGCCAGCCATGGAGGAGGTGTGGCCCTGACTCACCGGCGGCTGTTCGAGAGTTGCGATGACTTGGTGGCACCCTTTGCCTTGGAGGTGCCCAGTGAGGAAGGATTCTGGCTGGTGCGTCCTGGGCGGCGTCAGTCGCGAGAGGAGTCGTCGCTGCTCTGGGAATGGCTGGTCGAGGGGCTCGAGGGCGACTCGGGCTGATCCGCCGTGGCCGCTTGCAGGCGTGCGAGCGGGTCCTGGCGGAAATAGCGGGCGAGTAGCGCATAGAGCTCGGGGTAGGCCTCGGCGAGAACATCCGGCGCGCTGAAGAAGTGTTCGCAGCACACCGCATAGCACTCGCCGGGGTGACTGGCGGCGTAGTCGTCGATCGGCGTCTCCTCACCGCGCGCTAGCCGGGCCTGTAGGTCGTCCCACAACGCGGTGAAGATGCGGTGCCACTCGCGTGGGTCGATGTCGCGTGGCAGCGGTGGGAAGCCGTCGATGTCGCTGGCGTTGCCCATGTCGAGCTTGTGGGCCAGTTCGTGGATCAGCACGTTGAAGCCGGTCCAGTCGCCGCTTTCCATCAGGTCGGTGAAGGAGACCACCACCGGCCCCTGGTAAGAGGTCTCGCCGGCGCGCTCGTCGACGTATTCGTGCATGACGCCGAATTCATCCATCTCTTCCACTTGGCGCTGGAAAGAATCGGGTAGCACCAGGATCTCGTGAACGTTGGCGAAGGCCTCCTGGTGTTCGTGATCGCGCCAGTTCAGTGTCAGCAGGCAGGCCTGGGCGGCCAGCGCAAGGCGAGCCGGCAGGTCGAAGTCGGTGGTTTCCGCCAGGTCGGGGTGCAGGGTCAGGCGCTTGGAGTGGGCAAAGTGCCAGGCGCGGCGGCCCAGACGCGCTGCCTCGTCGTCTGACAACGCAGCGAGTAATGGAATGCGGTCACGCGCCTCGGCCCAGGCCGCGTTCGGAAACGGGTGGCGGGCCTCGAAGCGTTCGGCCCGCCAGCGGCGCCATTTATCGAGCATGGTTGAGCCTCAATTGTCTTCCTGCCTACCTCCGGATTTCCATGACCAGTCGCGCCAGCGCACGTCGAACAGGTCCTGGCGGCGGTCCTTGAGATTGGTCACCGAGCCTTCGGCGCGCACTACGGTCAGCCGCGTCAGGTCGAGATCCGAGAACATGATCATTTCGGTGTTGGGGGTGGTCTCGGAGAGCACGGCGTCATGCGGGAAGGCGAAGTCCGAGGGCGAAAACACTGACGACTGGGCGTACTGGATATCGAGGTTCCTGATCGACGGTACGTTGCCAACGCTGCCGCACAGTACCACGTAGCACTCGTTCTCGATGGCCCGCGCCTGGGCACAATGGCGTACTCGCAAGTAACCGTTCTTGGTATCGGTCCAGAAGGGGACGAACAGGATGTCCATATCTTGGTCAGCCAATAGCCGCGAGAGTTCGGGAAACTCCACGTCGTAGCAGATCTGGATGCCCACGCGCCCGGCATCGGTTTCGAACACACGCAACTCGTCGCCGCCCTCGATCACCCAGTCGCGGCGTTCCTGGGGAGTGATATGCAGCTTGGACTGGGATTCCAGGGTGCCGTCGCGATGGCACAGGTAGGAAACGTTGTAGAGACGCTCGTCCTTACCGACCTCGATCATCGAGCCGGCCACGATGTTGATGTTGTAGGACACCGCCATGCGTGACAATTCGGTCTTGAACTGCTCGGTGAAGCCGGCCAGGTAGCGGATGGCGGCCAGTTGGTCCTGCTGGGCGGCGCGGTCCTGCAGACCCATCAGTGGAGCGTTGAACAATTCCGGGAAGACCGCGAAGTCGCTCTGGTAGCCGGACAGGGCATCGACGAAATACTCCACCTGCTGCAGCACTGCCTCCACCGAGGCGAATTCGCGCATCTGCCACTGTACGGCACCGACCCGCACTTGGGTGGGGCGGGTCTCCAGCACCCGCTCGGCGGGTTCGTAGAGGATGTTGTTCCACTCCAACAGGGTGGCGAAGCCCTGGGACTTTTCGTCCTCGGGCAGGTACTTGCGCAGCAGCCGCTTGACCTGGAAGTCGTTGGCCAACTGGAACGACAGGATGGGGTCGTGAATCTCCTTGCGTGACACCTTGTCAATATACTCGGTCGGCGAGAGCTCGTCGGCGTACTGGTGATAGTTGGGGATGCGTCCGCCGGCGAGAATCGCGCGCAGGTTCATCGAGCGGCACAGTTCCTTGCGTGCCTCGTAGAGGCGGCGGCCCAGCCGATAACCGCGGTAGGCGGGATCGATCAGCACGTCGAGTCCGTACATGGCATCGCCGTCCGGGTCATTGAGGATGGTCTCGCGCTTGCCGATCAGGTCGTCGTACTTGTGCGGGTTGGAGAACTCGTCGTAGTCGACCAGCGCGGTCAGGGCCACGCCGACGATGGTTTCGTCGTCCTCGATCACGATCTGGCCATCGGGAAACTCGCTGATCAGCTTGTCGATGGTGAGCTTCGGCCAGGCACCACCAATATCGTCGTAGACTCGGTCCATCAACGTCTTGAGCTGTGGGTAGTCGTCCGACGTCAGGTTGCGCAGATTGAGGTGCAGGTCGTCGAGGGACATGAGCGTGTTCCTGATCGAGAGTGATGGCGCATTCTATCATGGGCCCCGAAAGCGCTAGGAGGCCCCGCAGACGTCATCCCCTTGTCATCATGTCATCACTCGACGGTAATAGGTGGCAACGACGATAAAAGCGAGAAAACGCCACCTGAGTGACTACGCTTGAGGAAAGCAGGGATGACCGATATGCCGTATCCAAGCAATGTGATCGGCGATTGCAATCGATACCAGGCAAATCATGATCGATAACAACAGCCAGCGTATCCGACTGGAAGGCGTCAGCAAGACTTGGGGAAACGTGCCTGCCGTGGACCAGGCGTCCTTCGAGGTGATGCGGGGGGAGTTCGTTATCCTGCTGGGGCCATCCGGTTGCGGCAAATCCACCACACTGCGCATGATCGCTGGCCTCGAGCGGGTTTCCAGCGGGCGTATTCACATCGGCGAGCGCGATGTCACCACGCTGCCGCCAGGAGACCGCGGCATCAGCATGGTGTTCCAGTCCTATGCGCTGTTTCCGCACCTGAGCGTTGCCGACAACATCGTCTTCGGTCTACGCAGCCGCAAGGTGCCCAAGCCGGAGCGGCGTGAGCGGCTCGACAAGGTGGCAAGGCTGGTCGGCCTCGAAACCTATCTGGATCGCAAACCGGCGCAGCTTTCCGGTGGTCAGCGCCAACGCGTGGCCCTGGCCCGAGCGATTATCTCCGAACATCCTATCTGTCTGATGGATGAACCGCTCTCCAACCTGGATGCCCGGTTACGCGGCGAGATGCGTCGCGAGATCAAGGCGTTGCAAAAACGCTTGGGCATGACGGTGATCTACGTCACCCATGATCAAGTGGAAGCCATGAGCATGGGGGACCGGGTGATCCTGATGCAGGACGGACGCCTCGTGCAGGATGGCACGCCCGGCGATCTCTATAACCGCCCGGCCACCGCATTCGCGGCAAGCTTCATCGGCAGCCCGGCAATGAATCTGGTGCCGCTAGTCGACAGTCGCGATGGCGCCATCATCGATGGCGAGCTGCGTTGCGCCATTGCCCCCCATGAGGCCGCCGGCTGTCAATTGGGCATACGGCCCGAGGATATCCACGTGCAATCCGCCACGGCTCCCGGTGTGCCGGCTGAAGTGCTCGATGAGGAGTATCTGGGTGCCGATACCATCGTGCGTCTGCGAGTCGGCGCCCAGGAGTTGCGCGCCCGCCTCCCCGGGGTGACATCCTTGGGCAGCCAGACAGCCTGTCGCCTGCAATGGATACCGGCGGCGGCGCATTTCTTCGCCACCGAGGATGGGCGCCGTGTCGATCTCCAAGGTTACGATTTCGCGGCCGCCTGTGGCCGTGACTTACAGCAAAACGAGGCTCGGACCTCGACCGCCCATTACGGGACCAATCCTCCAGGAGTGAACCCATGAGCTCGCGTCTTCCCCGCACACTAAGCGGCCTGGCCGCCGCTGGCCTGCTGATGGCCGGCCAGGCATCCGCCCAGGATCCCATCGAACTGACCATGTATTACCCAGTGGCGGTTGGTGGCGCCCTGACCGAAGTGATCGATGGCCTGGTCGCCGACTTCGAGGCCGAACATCCGGACATCTCGGTGGATGCCATCTACGCCGGCAACTACGACGACACGCGGGTGCGCGCGATGTCGGCGGTCGAGGCCGGCGACGCGCCGCAGCTCTCGGTGATGTTTTCGATCGACCTCTACGAGCTCATCGAACAGAATGTCATCGTCCCCTTCGACGACCTCGTGCAGAACGGCGAGGAAGGTGAATGGCTCGACAGTTTCTATCCGGCCTTGATGGAAAATGGCCGGCTCGACGGTAAGACCTACGGCATTCCCTTCCAGCGCTCGACCATCGTCTTCTACTGGAACAAGGATGCCTTCGAGGCGGCGGGCCTCGACCCCGAACGCCCCCCGGAGACCTGGGAAGAGATGGCCGAGATGGGCGCCGCCATTCGTGAGGCCAGTGGCGGTGAGCAGTGGGGCGTAATGGTGCCTTCCACTGGCTACCCCTACTGGATGTTCCAGGCATTCTCCTTCCAGAATGGCCACCGGCTGATGAGCGACGATGGTACCGAGGTCTATTTCGATGATCCTGCAGCCATCGAAGCGCTGGAATACTGGGTGTCACTGGCCGAGGAGCATGAGGCGATGCCAGACGGCACTATCGAATGGGGTACGCTGCGCCAGAACTTCATCGAAGAGGCCACGGCCATGATGTGGCACAGCACCGGCAATCTCACCGCGGTACGCAACGAAGCCGACTTCGACTTCGGCGTGGCCATGCTGCCCATGAATACCCAGCGCGGCAGCCCCACCGGCGGCGGCAACTTCTATATCTTCAAGGATGCCAGCGAAGACGAGCAGCGTGCCGCCATGACCTTCATCCGCTGGATGACGGCACCGGAACGCGCCGCCACCTGGTCGATCGAGACCGGCTACATGGGCGTGAGCCCGACGGCCTACGAAACCGAGGCGCTGAGCGATTATGTCAAGGAGTTCCCGCCGGCGGCGGTGGCTCGCAATCAGCTCGAGCACGCCACCGCCGAACTCGCCACCTATCAGGGTGGCCGGGTGCGCCGCGCGCTCGACAACGCCGTGCAGGCGGCCCTCACCGGCCAGATGACGCCCGCCGCAGCGCTGGCCCAGGCCCAGCGTGAGGCGGACGCGGCGCTGCGGCGCTACGCACGCTGAAGAATTAGGGCGCCGGGGGCAGGTCAATGAGGAGGTCATTTGCCATGGTGATCCAGACTTCCGATCGGCGCCTGCAGGTCTACGGCGCGCTGTTGCTGCTGCCGGCGGCGGTGCTGCTCGGCACCTTCGCCTACCTGCCGACCGTTGCCACCCTGATCAACAGCCTGTTCCTGCCCGGCTTTCGTGGCGCGCCACCGGAATTCGTCGGGCTCGAGAACTATGCGCTGCTGATCGAGGACCGTACTTTCTGGAAGGTCGCGCGCAACAATCTGCTCTATGCGCTGGGTACCATTCCCACCGCGATCGCCCTGGCGCTGGGCATGGCATTGTTCGTCAATGGCCGCTTGCCGGGGCGCGGCCTGGTACGCATGGCCTATTTCACGCCGACCGTGCTGCCGATGATCGCCGCGGCGAATATCTGGATGTTCTTCTACGCGCCGCAGATCGGGTTGTTCAACACGCTGCTGGGCACGCTGGGCATCACTGGCCCGAACTGGCTGGGCGACCCCAGCGTGGCGTTGACCTCGGTGATCGTGATGACGGTATGGAAGGAAGCCGGCTTCTTCATGATCTTCTACCTGGCAGCGTTGCAGAGCATTCCACCAGAGCTCGAGGAAGCCGCCGACCTGGAAGGCACCAGTCGCTGGAGCTTCTTCTGGCGAGTGACCTTCCCGCTGCTGATGCCGACCACGCTGTTCGTGCTGATCAATGCACTGATCAACGCGGTGCGCGTGGTCGATCACTTGTTCATCCTCACCAAGGGCGGGCCCAACAATGCTACCAACCTGTTGCTCTACTACGTCTACGAGAATGCCTTCTCGTTCTTCGACCGCACCTACGCCGCCACCATTACCGTGGTGATCCTGCTGGTGCTCGCCGTGGTGGCGACGATCAAGTTCCGTGTGCTCGACCCCCGCACGCACTACCAGTGACGACCTCGAGGAACGGGCCATGACCACGCCAACCGCTACTGCAGCCACGACCCTGATACGCGACTTGGTACGGTTCCCAAGCTTGGAGACCACCGCCGCTTGGCTGCTGGCGATCGTGTGGATCTTCCCGCTGCTGTATGCCGTATGGGCAGCCTTCCATCCCTCGGAATTCATGGTGCGCTTCGACCTGCTGGCGCCGCTGACGCTGGAAAACTTCACCAACGCCTGGAACCAGGCGCCGTTCGCCCGTTATTACGTCAACACCTTCCTGCTGGTCACCGGCATCGTTGCCGCCCAATTCGTGGTCTGCACCCTGGCCGGCTTCGCCTTCGCGCGCTTCCCGATTCCCGGCAAGGATGTCCTGTTCATGCTGGTGCTGATCCAGCTATTCGTGTTTCCCGAGGTGCTGATTGTCGAGAACTACCGTATCGCCAGTTCCCTGGGGCTGGTCGACACCATCGCAGGCATCGGCCTTCCATATGTGGCCAGCGCCTTCGGCATCTTCCTGCTGCGCCAGACCTTCAAGACCATCCCCCGCGAACTGGAAGACGCCGCCCGCGTGGAAGGCTGTGGCTGGATGGCGGTGCTGCTCAAGGTCTACGTGCCGCTGGCCAAGCCCACCTACCTGGCCTACGGCCTGGTTTCGATCAGCCACCACTGGAACAATTTCCTGTGGCCGCTGGTGGTTACCAACTCGGTGGAGAGCCGCCCGCTGACGGTGGGGCTGGGGATCTTCTCGGCACCGGAAACCGGCGTCAACTGGGCCACCATCAGCGCCGCCACACTGCTCAGCATCGCTCCTCTGCTGGTCGCCTTCTTGCTGTTCCAGCGCCAGTTCGTGCAATCGTTTCTGCGGGCGGGGATTCGCTGAGCTGGAACGCACGCTCGCCGCATGGCAAGGTAAACGACTTGCAGGATTTTAGGATTTAGTTGACTTGGCTCGTGCTAGCGTGTCGGCCATCGATGTAATGGCCTTTCCCTTACTTCCCTTGTTACGCCATGCGATGGGCTGCCTGCTCGGGCTGGTCCTGTCCCTGGTGGACGTTACCGATGTTGCCGCCCGTAGTCACGCCGCTGGTGAGAGAAACGTCATCATCGTCGGCGGCGACCACAACTATCCGCCCTACGAGTTCATCAATGAAGAGGGGCAGCCGGACGGCTATAACACCGACCTGACCCGGGCCATCGCCGAAGTGATGGGGGTCGACGTCGAGATTCGGCTGGGGAACTGGGCAGAGATACGCCAGCTCCTCGAGGCCGGAGAAATCGACGTGTTGCAGGGGATGGCCTACACGCCGGATCGCACTAGCCGATACGATTTCTCTCCGCCTCACGCCATCGTTCATCAGTCGGTCTTCGCTCGCAAGGGGCAGGCGGAAGTCACCGATTTGCAGGAACTACGAGGCAAGGAGGTGATCGTGCAGGAAAGCGGCGTCATGCACGACTTGATGTTGCAGAACGATGTTGGCGCTCGGCTGATTCCGGCGGATACCCATGCCGATGCCCTGCGAATGCTGGCATCGGGCAAGCACGATTATGCGCTGGTGGCGAACCTGCCGGGACTCTATCTGGGACGCGAACTGGAACTCTTGAACATTCAGCCGGTGGGCAAAACCTTTGCTGCACGGCGTTACGGCTACAGCGTTGTCAAGGGCCAGGAGGAGTTGCTGGCGCAGTTCAGCGAAGGCTTGGCGATTCTCAAGAACACCGGGCGACAGCAGGCGATCTACGACCAGTGGTTGGGTCCGTTGGAGAAGCCGGGAGTGCCCTGGAAGAAGATCGGCCAGGGCGCCGCAGTGGTATCGGCGGTGTTATTGCTGGTGCTCGGGGGTATCGTAATCTGGAACCGGATGCTCACCCGTGAAGTCGCCCGACGCGCGCAGGAGTTGCAAGTCCAGCAGCAGAAGCTGATCCAGGCCGACAAGATGACCTCCCTGGGGGTTCTGGTCTCGGGGGTTGCGCACGAGATCAACAACCCCTGCAGCCTGGTGCTGATGAACCTGTCGATGCTCAAGGAGGTGCTTCGTGACAGTGAGGAGGCATACGAAGCATTTTTTCAGCAGCACGGCGATTTTGTGCTTGGCCGCTTACCCTATAGCCGGATGAGTAAAGAGATACCGCGGATGTTGGAGGATATCTCCACCGGTGCCCAGCGTATCCGCCGGATCGTCGACGACCTGCGTGATTTCGCCCGGCAGGGGCCGGTCGACCTGAGCGAGTCGGTGGATCTCAATGAAGTGGTGGCCGCCGCCATCCGCCTGGTCGACAGCACTATTCGCAAGTCCACCGACCATTTCCAGGTCCGCTACGACGAATCGGCGCCGCGGTTCCGGGGCAGCGCCCAGAAAATCGAGCAGGTGGTGATCAATCTGATCGTCAACGCCTGTCAGGCGTTGGACTCCCGCGACAATGCCATTTCCGTGGCTACGCAATATGATGCTGCCAAAAATCGGCTGTGTCTCGAAGTGCGGGATGAAGGGCAGGGCATCGAACCGGAAAACCTCTCGCGGCTCAGCGATCCCTTCTTTACCACCAAGAGGGAGCAGGGCGGCATGGGGCTCGGCCTCTCGGTATCCCTGAGCATCGTACAGGAGCATGGTGGCACGCTGGATTACGACTCCGAGCCCGGCAATGGGACCCGCGCCGTGTTTTCATTACCGATCAACCCGGGAACTCTATTGGAATGAGCAGTAATCTCTATCCGGCCTTCGGCGTTTTGCTGGTCGACGACGAAGCCTCGTTTCTACGCAGTTTCAGTCTGATATTGGAGACTCAGGGGGGGATTAACCATCTCTACCAGTGCCAGGACAGTCGCGATGCGATGCAAGTCATCGCCGAGAATCCGATTGGGCTGGTGCTGCTCGACCTGACCATGCCACACCTGTCCGGTGAAGCGTTGCTGCAGCAGATCGTTGAAGAGCACCCGGATATCGGCGTCATCATCATCAGCGGGCTGAACCAACTGGAAACTGCGGTTAACTGCATTCGCCTCGGTGCTTATGACTACTTCATAAAAACGACGGAGGAGAACCGCCTGCTCGATGGCATTCATCGGGCGATCCGAATGCAGGAAATGCGGCTGGAAAACCTGGAGATGCGCCGGCGGTTTCTCAGCGATACGCTGGATCGGCCGGAGGTGTTTGCCGACATCATTACCCGGGATAAGGGCATGCGCTCGGTGTTCCAGTACCTCGAGACGGTGTCGGCAAGCAGCCAGCCGGTATTGATCACCGGCGAGAGCGGGACCGGCAAGGAGGCGATCGCCCGGGCCATCCACACGTTGAGTGGACGCAGTGGGCCGCTGGTCTGCGTCAATGTTGCCGGCCTTGACGACAACATTTTCGCCGACACCCTGTTCGGTCATCACCGCGGCGCCTTTACCGGCGCCGACAAGGCTCGGGCGGGCATGATCGATCAGGCTGGCGGTGGCACCCTGTTACTGGACGAGATTGGCGACCTCAGCCTGGCTTCGCAGGTAAAGCTGCTGCGTCTGCTCCAAGAGGGCGAGTACTATCCCCTCGGCAGCGACAGGCCCAAGCGTATCCATGCCCGGGTGCTGGTGGCCACCCACCAGGACCTGGACCAAAAGCAGCGCGATGGCGGTTTCCGCAAGGATCTCTATTACCGCTTACGCACTCACCAGGTGGAGTTGCCGCCGCTGCGCCAGCGCCAGGGTGACATCCCGCTGTTACTGGATCACTTCCTCGCCGAAGCCGCCGAGGAACTGGGCCGGGACAAGCCTCCGGTACCCAAGGAACTGCCGGCACTGCTACGCAACTATGCCTTTCCCGGTAACGTCAGGGAGTTGCGCGCACTCTGTTTCGACGCCCTCGGCCGCCATCGTGGGGGCGTGCTGTCAATGGAAGTGTTTCGCCGGGCGGTTGGGCAGGAAGACGCGATACTGGAGCCCGAAGCGGATACTGCGATGCCCCTCTTTGCTCCCGATCAGCCGTTGCCGACCCTACAGGAAGTCGCCGATCAGCTGGTGGCCGAGGCGCTGAAGCGGGCGCAGGGCAACCAGTCCCGGGCCTCGCGTCTGCTGGGTATTTCCCAGCCGGCATTGAGCAAGAGGCTGAAGAAGTCGCAGTCGTCCTGAGAGTGGTCCTGAGCTGGCCTTCTCCTTCCCCATAACCAGGGTTATAGCTATAACCCTGGTTTGCTATTTTCATAACTCATTGAATATATAGCCGATTTTCAGGAATCGGCGTGCCATTCCATTACCTTGGTTATACCTTCCTGGTCGACTTCAGCCCCATTCTTCCTTCCGGTTAATTTTTTTAAAAACAATAACTTACACTGTATTTGCATGGGTTGGCACTGTTCTTGCTAGATAACGGTCAGGGATCGAGCTCTGGCGGGCTACTCACTGGCCCGCAGTGTCGCCGTCCGTCGGCGCTTGTCGCCCAAGCTGATTGACCACAACGACAACGAAAGAGAAAACCATGGAACATGTAACTATAGAGACACGTCGTGCCGGTTTCTGGAGCAAGTTGGCACTCTGGAAGAAAATCCTGATCGGAATGGCTCTGGGGATGCTGGTGGGGGTGATTTTGGGCCCCGATGCCGAGCTGTTGAAGCCGATCGGAACGCTCTTTATCAACGCCATCAAGATGCTCATCGTGCCGCTGGTGTTCTGCTCGCTGGTGGTCGGCGTCACCTCGATGCAGGACACCCGCAAGCTGGGACGCATCGGCTTTAAGTCCCTGGTGCTCTATCTCGGCACCACCGCCGTCGCGATCAGCATCGGTCTTGGCATGGGCACGCTTTTCTCGCCAGGCGAGGGCGTCAATATGGTGGCGGCCGACAGTGCCGTCGCCGCCAAGGAGGCGCCTACTCTGGTCGAGACGCTGCTCAACATGATTCCGACGAATCCGGTCGATGCGCTGGCAACCGGCAACATCCTGCAGATCATCGTATTCGCTCTGGGATTGGGCATTGCGTTGAACCTGTGCGGTGAGAAAGCGAAGCCGGCCGTGCAGGTGTTCGAAAGCCTGGCGGAGGGCATGTACAAGCTGACCGAACTGGTGATGAAACTGGCACCCTACGGCGTGTTCGGCCTGATGGCCTGGGTGGCCGGCACGTACGGCATGGACATCCTGCTGCCACTGATCAAGGTGGTTGCCGTGGTCTATATCGGTTGTGTCATTCACGTGATGGTGTTCTATTCCGGCCTGGTCAGTGGCCTGGGGCGCCTGAATCCGATGCGCTACCTCAAGGGCCTGATCAATCCGGCTGCGGTGGCTTTCACCACGACCAGCAGCGCCGGAACCCTGCCGGCCTCCATTAAAGCCGCTGGAGAGGAGATGGGCGTCTCCAAAGGGGTCTCCAGTTTCGTACTGCCGCTGGGTGCAACCATCAATATGGACGGCACCGCTCTCTACCAAGGGGTCTGTGCGCTGTTCATCGCCCAGGCATTTGGCGTCGACCTGGCGTTCTCCGACTACCTGCTGATCATCATGACATCCACCCTGGCATCAATCGGTACTGCCGGCGTACCGGGCGCGGGCCTGATCATGCTGTCGTTGGTCCTGACAACCGTCGGCCTGCCGATGGAAGGTCTGGCGATCATCGCCGGTATTGATCGCATCCTGGATATGGCCCGTACCACCGTCAACGTCTGTGGTGATCTAATGGTGTCGGTCCTGGTGGGTAAGAGCGAAAATGAGCTCGACGAGAGCGTCTATAACCGTTTACGCCCCGCCGCCCAGCCCAGCGCTGCCTGATTCACCCTAAGGGAGATGCACGTTACGCCGTGTATCTCCCAACTCTCGAGAGTCGGCCGTTCGTACACTGCTTAGCATTGCCCCGCTACTGGTCGCCTTCCTGCTGTTCCAACGCCAGTTCGTGCAGTCGTTCCTGAGGGCGGGTATCCCCTGATTCAGGTTGAGCAGTGACCAATGGTAGGCTGCATCGCTTTGCAAAACGTTAGGGGATTCGGTTAACTGAAACCTCAAGTCCGATCAAGTCGCTGCCGATGATCGTATAGGGACAAGGTGCACAGGGACTGTCGCAGGGTGGCGTAGCCACCGACCTGCAAGGCAGGGGCGGTAGCGTATCTCAAGCAAGTCATGTCAGAAGGACGAGATGCAAGCGCACCACTGCACTCAGCGCTTGATCAATTGCGCGGCAAACCTCGCCCTTCAGGGCGGGGAAGGATAGCGCGGACGGCGTAGCCGTCCTTGACTTTGCCTCAGTGTGGTGTTTGCTGCTGCTCGATGTATTGGCGGATGACCTTGATAGGTGCGCCGCCACAGCTACCGGCGAAGTAACTGGGCGACCACAGCGCACCGCTCCAGAGCTTTTTGCGGATGCTGGGGTGGTTCTGCTTACGGATCATGCGGCTGGAGACACCCTTCAGGCTGTTTACCAATGCAGATACCGCGACTTTTGGCGGATAGTTCACCAGCAAATGCACATGGTCATCCTCGCCGTCGAACTCCACCAGTTCCGCCTCGAAGTCGGCGCAGACGCTGGCGAAGATACTGCGCAAGGCGTCGAGGATTTCCTTGTATCATAGACGACATGCAACGTATCCAAGCCTTCAAATACGAGCTCATGCCCGACGGCGACCAGCAGCGTCAGATGCGCCGCTTCGCGGGCTCATGCCGTTTCGTGTTCAACAAGGCGCTGGCGTTGCAGAAAGATAACTACGAGACTGGCGGCAAGTTCATTGGCTACGTCGCGATGGCCAAGCAACTGACGGCCTGGCGCAATGACGCCGAGACGGCGTGGCTGAAGGATGCGCCCGTTCATCCGCTGCAACATACCCTCAAAGACCTCGAAAAAGCCTACAAGAACTTCTTCGAGAAGCGCGCCGACTTTCCGCGCTTCAAGCGCAAGGGGCAAAGCGACAGCTTTCGCTACCCCGACCCGAAACAGATCAAGCTCGACCAGGCCAATGGCCGTATCTTCCTGCCAAAGCTGGGCTGGCTGCGCTACCGCAACAGCCGGGAAGCGCTGGGCGAATTGCGCAACGCCACCGTCAGCCAGAGTGGCGGCAAGTGGTTCGTCAGCATTCAGACGCGGCGCGACGTTGAACCCCCGTTCCCTCAAGGCGGCGCGGTCGGCATCGACATGGGTATCGCCCGCTTCGCCACGCTCTCGGATGGTACGTTCTACGCTCCGCTCAATAGCTTCAAGCGACACGAAACGGCCTTGCGCAAGGCGCAGCGGGCGATGAGCCGCAAAACCAAGTTCAGCAACAACTGGAAGAAGGCGAAAGCCCGCGTCCAGAAGATTCACTCCCGCATCGGCAATGCCCGCCGCGACTACCTGCACAAGACCACGACCACGATCAGCCAAAACCACGCGATGGTGTGTATCGAGGACTTGCAGGTGCGGAACATGTCCAGGTCTGCCAAGGGCAGTGCCGAACAACCGGGAAAGCAGGTTCGGGCCAAGTCCGGCCTGAACAAGTCCATCCTCGATCAGGGCTGGTTCGAGTTCCGCCGCCAACTGGATTACAAGCTGGCGTGGAACGGCGGGCATCTCATCGCCATGCCGCCGCGGAACACGAGCCGGACGTGTCCGTGCTGCGGCCATGTGTCGGCGGACAACCGCCGCGCGCAGGAGAGGTTCGCGTGTGTTGAATGCGGCTTCGAGGAAAACGCCGATCTGGTCGGCGCGATCAATGTGCTAAGGGCGGGACACGCCCGGTTAGCCTGTGAAGTGAGCGGTGAGGTAATGCCGCCAGCAGCAGGAACCCACCGAAGCGACTCAGTGGCGGCTCAATGTCGCGCCTGAGCGCCGTGGGAATCCCCCGCATTCAGGCAGGGGAGGATGTCAAGTGCCTACTGTCCGCCAATCATATAAAGGAGTTAGAGATTGGAACTACTTGTCTGGTCCCGGATGATTAATTACTCGTTTATGAAATAAGTCTGGCCGCATCTCCTGCCACTGCTTCATGGCATCAATCGGTGACTGATGATGCAGCGCCTTCTGAGCAATGTGGTGATTGTACAGCCAGCAATAGCGTTTCAGCGTTTGCTCCAGATCTTCTCCTGACACATACCGCCGTGTTGCCAGGACGTCACTGATACGCCCATTGAAGCGCTCGACCATGCCGTTGGTCTGTGGCCGCCCCGGCTTGATCAGGCGATGCTGGATGCCATGAGCCCGGCACATTCTGTCGAAGGGATGCTGGCCGCTGGGTGTCCGTTCGCCCGCACGGGTGAAGCGGTCTGTGAAGGACTTGCCGTTGTCAGTCAGCACTTTCTGGACCTTGAACGGCGCCTTTTCGATCACTCGCTTCATGAAGGTCCGCGCATCCTGAGCTGACTGACTACGCCGCACTTCCAGGTAAACCCAGCGCGTGGCGCGATCGATGGCTACGTACAGATAGCGCTTCCGCTCCTCATCCGGCATCTGCGGCAGGTGCTTGATGTCGACATGCACGAATCCCGGCGCATAGTCCCGAAAAGGCTTGTGCGTCGGCTGAGTAGATTCACCCGCGTCCTGCCGAGCCAATTCGGCGAGCGTCGGTACCTCACGCCGCTTCAACAGGCGATGAAGCCCAGAGCGCGAGAGGCGAGGGTTCAGAAATTCACGCGCGACCACCAGCAGGTCATCGAGGCCAAGCCGTAAGAATTCCCGGGCGGCAATGAGCACCTCTTCCTGCTCGGGCGTCAGCGTGGCCAGCAGATTATGCCGAGTATGCGAGCGATCATGGGTATCCTGGCGAAGCCGCCAGCGTCGAACGGTAGTGTCAGCGACACCGTATTTCCGTGCCAGCTCGCTATTGCTGATGCTGGGTGGTGCACCCTGGATCTCGGCCCGGATCTTCGGCGTGGTGGTCGCCTGCTTATGCAGCTTGATGTCCATATCCTTGCTCCCGAATGACCTGGTGAAGAAGCTCCTTGGCTGCCAGCAAAGGATAGCTTCTATAGCTCAGTCGATCATCGGGGACCCGACAACTACTGATTGATAGGTATCTCGCAGAATTCTTGGCTGTCCTGACGATTACGATTTTGACAATCATTACTCCTGGGCCTGATTTTTTTGTCGTGGTACGAAACAGCCTGAGTTATTCTCGTCGCTCTGGCATGTTCACGGCTTTAGGTGTGGCATCTGCCGTATGGATACACGTTTTCTATACGCTGGTGGGAATCGGGGTGATCCTGTCCAAGTCCATCCTGTTGTTTTCGATTGTGAAATATCTCGGGGCAGCCTATTTGATCTATTTGGGGTTTGGTTGTGTTCTTAGTAAGCGTGTTTCACAACATGCTTATGAGAACTCAGTCAAAAAGAGGGTTGTCTCCGATTTTATGTCTTTCAAGATTGGGTTTATAAACAATGCGTTGAATCCAAAAGCGACATTGTTTTTCATGAGTCTGTTTACACAGGTTGTGAGTGTTGAAACGCCAGTGGCTATACAGGTTGCTTATGGAGCGATAGCCTCTATCTCTTGCTTGGCATGGTTCAGCTTGGTCGCTGTCTTTCTTAACCAGAATAAGGTTCGTCGTGTTTTTGAGTCTGTTCAGTACTACTTCGAAAAAATCATGGGAGCGGTATTGATAGCGTTTGGGATAAAAGTGGCATTGGCTTCAAGGTAGCCACATAACAAAATGGCTAGCGGTATGCGCATTGTTTTTACATGTTGGAGGTGGCTGTAAACTTTAGTTTTCTGCCACATCATAGTTGCGAGAATAACGAGGAAAAAGCATGGTCACCTGTTACCTTAGCTACATCATCGATCCCTACAAGGTTAAAGAATTCGAGCATTACGCGAAGTTATGGATCCCGCTTGTCGAGAAGTTTGGCGGAAAGCATCACGGCTACTTCCTCCCCTCTGAGGGGGCGAACAACGTTGCGCTGGCGCTGTTCACCTTTCCTAGCCTGGCGGCCTACGAGCAGTACCGCGAGGACTCCTTTAACGACCCGGAGTGTCAGGCTGCCTTCAAGTATGCCGAAGATACTCGCTGCATTCTCAGCTATGAACGGAGCTTCTTCCGACCTGTGTTCGAGGGAAGTGTTTAATTAGGCGGTTGAGTGCAATTAATAAACCTCAATCATGGCTCCCCGCACCAGTGCAAACCATAACGTGATCGAAATTATCCCAAGCGCAGCCACGCTATTCGGTGTCCTAGGAATCACGGCAAATCTCTGCTGGCCTATGATGCGGCAGCGCGCGCTTGCTTGCCGGACAAGTCGTGGCGTGCGCACTCATGCTTACCCACTTCGCCCTATTGGAAGCAGAGACGGGGGCAGCCGTCATGGGTGTTGCCGGTTTACAAGCCGCTCTTGCTATCCCGCTCGGTACACATCCTCGCTTCAAATACATCTACTTGGCATCATTGCTGCTGACACCGCTCGTCAGCGCAGTTACTTGGCATAGGCTGCCTTCGGTGTTCTCCTCGCTGGCACTCATGATCGTTTGCGTGGCGAATTTTCAGCTCGATCAGGTTCGCCAGCGGGCCATATTGATTGGGGCTATATTCGCTTGGATCGCCCACAATTTTCTCGTGGCATCGGTGCCAGGTCTCGTATCAAATTCACTTGCGCTCGCCGTCAGCACTCATATGCTTTTTCGAACCATCAAGGCTGCACGAAATGCTGCATCCGAACCGGCTTAATCTACTTTCCCATACACAGATGGTTCTTGGTCGCAGAAACTGAGTGCAACCGAGTTGGCTGGTACCAGTACGTTAACTGAGTGACGTGGAATATGTCCCTTGAAGAGTTGGTTTCTACATATGGTTATGCAGCGATAGCGATTGGAACATTCTTCGAGGGAGAAACGATCCTTGTCCTCGGAGGCTTTTCTGCGCATCTCGGTTATCTTCAACTGCCATGGGTGATCGTGTGCGCGCTTCTTGGTAGCTTCCTTGGGGATCAGGCCTATTTCTACATTGGTCGATCGAAAGGCATGGAACTGCTGAACAGCCGACCAAAGTGGAAGGCGAAATCCGAGAAGGTGTTTTCACTGTTGGATCGCCACCAGGTGTGGTTGATTCTCAGTTTCAGGTTTCTATATGGGTTACGTACGGTGACACCATTTCTCGTTGGAATGGCAGGAGTGTCTCCATTTCTCTTTTTCGCGCTCAACTTTATCAGTGCATCCCTATGGGCGATAGTGGTGGGGACCTTGGGCTATTTGTTTGGCCATGCGATTGAAGTGTTGATCGGCGATATCAAGCGTTACGAGATACTATTTTTCGCCATCATAGCCGGTATCGGTTTAACTGTTTGGCTAGGTCATTTCATGATCAGGAGAAGTAATAAATAAAGGTATATAGAGGAGGGGCTTATCCTCCTGTCACGCCTCGAGGCGGGCTGAAGCTCTCCATCACAGCTTTCTAGAACCTACGTTACCTTGCAGGATACCAAGTTCAAGGAGAACCCATGATTGAAGCATTTGCCGTAGTGACTATCACACTCCTCGCCGTCATCAGTCCGGGGGCCGACTTCGCAATGGTTACACGGAACAGCATGGTCCTTTCACGCCGCGCAGGGCTGCTGACCTCTGTTGGCATTTCCTTGGGGGTACTCGTGCATGTAGCCTACTCCATGGCCGGCATCGGCCTCGTCATCTCCAAGTCGATTCTTCTGTTCAGCATCATCAAGTACGTTGGAGCGGCGTATCTCATCTATCTCGGCATCACGATGCTGCGTGCCAAGAAAGCCGAGCAAGGCCAGATCGACTCCACCAACTTGCCAATTTCTGACTTTGCCGCACTTCGTATCGGTTTCCTGACGAATGCTCTGAACCCAAAGACGACCCTATTCGTTGTAGCGTTGTTCTCCCAAGTCATTAGCCCAAGCACACCCATTGCCGTGCAATTCGGTTATGGAGCGTTCATGTCGGTCGCACACTTGGTCTGGTTCGCTCTGGTGGCTTACGCCTTCTCATCCGAAGCCGCAAAAAACCTTGCCGCCTCGTCACGCCACATCATTGAACGTAGCATTGGCGCAGTTCTGGTGACCTTGGGGGTTGGTCTTGCCGCTACCTCCATGAAACGGGCGTAAGGTCTAATTCCTCGGGCAAAGTGAGCCCAGCGGGTGCAGGGGCTCGGCGTCGATCCGGTAGGCCATGCCCTGGTGGAGAGCTGTGTTCCTGCAGCACCCTCCGCCAGGGCCGATTCGTCAGTAGGTCTTGTAGGGCAGGAACTTGCCTGACAGGGTGATGTTGACCCGATCACCCTTGGGGTCTTCCTCGCGTTGGATGTCCATCGCGAATTCGATGGCGTTCATCGGTAGAGCAATGATCGATGTTTTTCACCGCCAGGGCTGGAGCCTGATGCGGCTACGCAAGCAGGTGCTCAAGGTGGCCGCCACCATCACGGTGCATGCCCGTCGGATGACCGTTCATATTGGTACCGCCGCCGACAAATGGTGGCCCAAAGCGCTGCAGTTATTCTATGAATTCAGGCTTCAAATGCCCCATCGAGATGATGGCGAAGCATTACGAGGGCCCTAGCACACTCCAGTGAGCAGTGTTGCACTCAGAACCTGCATCCGCCGGGTATATGTGAGGATTCCGTCCGGGCTGGCGCACCAGCATCGCGCAACGCAGCGATTGATCCACGCAGGCATTTATTCAGTGTTTCCCTAACAGAGCACCCATCTAATAATCAGCGGCTGACTGATATGAGCGACTGCTGGTCGATGGCCGTAAGCAACGGAACTATCCTTGAAGTGAGGATCGCGACCGATCCGGCTGACTTTGGGGTCTGGGCCGGGTATGCCAACGGCAAGCATGATGGCGCGATCCTCACCCTACCTCGGCTCCCGCATGATCATGTCTTGTCCGTTGGACGAGTTGAGCAACATGCTCCAGTGGTTACGGCGCTTCTTTTGGTCAGTTCTACTTAATCTTTAGTGTTGGTGAAATTCATACCATGGGTATCTCGTATTCCATGTGTACGCTTCGTGACTTATGTGTAACAATGTGTAATAAGAGAAGGGAGGCTCGACAGGAAACTTGAGCAGGGATTCTCGATGGAACAAGGAGGCACGGACGGGACGTTCGTGGTGACTTGCATAGGGAATGGCTCTCAAAGCCCGGCCGGTGGTATGACGGCCGGGCTTTCTCGTTGCGAGCTCTTCAATCCGTTGGTGACTCGATCAGTCGATAGTCCCGTACTCTGTCCGCCAACTCGAACACGTGTCGATCCTCCGCACCCAGTCCCTCGAGCGAGGTGGCCAGGTTCAGCAGGTAATCACGGTTTGGACCGCTGGGACCATGAGCGGTGGCGATCTGCTCCGCCATGGCGTTGAATGGTGCCTCACCCAGGAAGGCGGCGTTGTCTTGCGTGGCGATATAGACCAGCCCTTCGGCGTGGCTGCCGTCGGTGAAGTGCAGTGTCACGATCTCGCGCAGGTAGCCGTTCTTCTCGCGAATATCCAGCGGGCGAAGGGTCTCGGCATCGATCCGGTAGGCCATGCCCTGGCAGATGGCACCGGGTTCGCTGATCAGAGTGACGACGCGGCCGGGCGCTTCCGGCGTACCTCGATGATCGTGCGAGCCCTGCCAGAAGCGGCGTACCCATCCTTCTATATGGGCGGGACGTCTTTCATGATAGGGAAACTCGGCCTTCCAGATCAGCGAGCCATAGCCGAACAGCCAGAGTTCGGCCTGGTCGTCGAGGGGCATGCGCTGTTGGTTGATATGCGTGGTATCGAGTGTCATGAATGCGGCATCTCTCATCCTTCGTCTTTCGTGGCGACAGCGCGGGCAAGTGGCTGCGTCAGTGTCTGGGCCATGATCACCCCGGCGAGCGTCAGGCCGCCGCCCAGCAGGTGGTGAAGGCCCAGGCGTTCGCCGAGGAAGACCATGGCGATCAGAGCGCTGAACAGCGGCATCAGGTTGATGAAGATACTGGCCTTGCTAGCGCCGATCTGGCGCACCGCGCGCATCCACAGGAAGGTGGTGACGATCGAGGCCGGGATGCCGGCATACAGGATCAGCCACACATTGTGGTTGTCGATGGGCGTCATGGGGCCCATCAGGAAGCCCGGCATCAGCAACAGCACCGCGAAGCAGACCTGAACGTAGAGCATCACCCAAGGCGGCAGGTCCAGCGGCCAGCGTTTGAGCATCACCCCGTAGCCGGCATAGCAAAGCGCTGCTGCCACCATCAGCGCATCGCCGGGCACGATTTCGAGTTCCAGAAGCGATATGAGATCGCCACGGCTGAGCAGAATCAACACCCCCAACAAGGCCACCAGGCCGCCCAAGGTCCCGCCAAGCGTCGGCGTTTCCCGCAGGATCAAGGCACTGAGCAGTACCGTCAACAACGGTACCATCGCCGCCAGGATACCCATATTGGTCGCCGAGGTGGTTTCGGCGGCAACATAGGCCAACCCCTGCCACATGGCCTTCCCGAGCAGCCCCAATACCGCCAGCTTCGGCCACTCACTGCTAATCGTGTGGCGGTGGCGCCATGCCGAGGGCAGCACGAACGGTGTGAGTACGGCCAGCGCCAGCACCCAGCGATCGAAGGCGATACTGCTGGGCGCAATGCTGCCCACCGTCAACTGATTGACGGTCATATTGCCCGACCAGATCAGCACAGTGCCAAGCGGGGCAAGAAAGTACAACAGTGGCATGGTGACCTCAGATAAACGAAGAAGCCCCGTATCGGTCGGGGCTCCTGAGAGAATTTCATAATATAGTGCTGGTGATGCTCTGCAGGCTCAGCTCGCCAGCTGATCGCCTATCGGCAGGCGCCGGATACGCTTGCCGGTCGCGGCGAAGATCGCGTTGCACAGCGCCGGCGTCACCGGTGGTACGCCGGGCTCGCCGACGCCGCCCATGGGCGCCTCGGGGCTGTCGTTGATCAGGTGCACGCGGACGGTGCGCGGGGCATGCGAGATGCGCGGAATCAGGTACTGATGGAAGTTGTCCTGTTCGATGCGTCCCTCGCTGACCGTGATCTCGCTGTGCAGGGCGTTGCCGATGCCCATGACGCAGGCCCCCTCCATCTGGGCGCGGATGCGCTCGGGATTCACCTGGGGGCCGCAGTCGAAGGCGATATCGGCGTTGTGCACGATGACCTCGCCGCCATCGTCGACCTCCACGTCGAGTACCACGGCGGTATAGGAGACGAAGCTGTGGTGCACCGCCAGCCCCAGGCCACGCCCCTCGGGCAGCTTGCGTCCCCAGCCGGCCTCCTCGGTGGCCTTCTCGACTACGGCACGTAGGCGGCCGATATCGACGGGGTAGCGTTCGGGGTCCTCGCCGTAGTTCCAGCCCTCGTTGATCTCCCGGGGATCGATCTGCCGTGCGGGACCCAGCAGTTCCAGCAGGTAGTCGCGGTGGTCATGGCCCGCCGCCTCGGCCATTTCGGCGACGAAGCTCTGGATTGCGAAGGCGTGCGGCAGATTGTAGACGGCGCGGTACCAGCCGATACGCACGTGTGCCTCGGCTTCAGGGTTCTCCAGGCTCATGGCGGGGATATCGAAGGGCGTCGCGGTGAAGCCCATGCCGAGCTCGAAATCCACCTTGTGCTTGGGGTCGGGCCCGAACAGCGAGCCGATGCTCGGCGAGAGGGTGCGGTGGCGCCAGGCGAGTGCCTTGCCGTCCCCATCCATGCCCGCTTCCAGGCGATCGACTGACACCGCGTGGAAATAGTCATGCTGGATATCGTCCTCGCGCGTCCACTGGACCCGAACGGGACGGCCCTCGAACTCGCGGGCCAGGCTGGCGGCCTCGAGCACGAAGTCCGGCTTGGACTTGCGGCCGAAGCCGCCGCCCAGCAGGGTCACGTTGACGGTGACATCCTCGGGCTCGAGGCCCAGGCGCCCGGCCACGCCATCCCGGGCGGCCTGGGGGGACTGCACCGGTGCCCAGATTTCCGCCTTGCCGTCCACCAGGCGGGCGAGGGCGGCGGGTGGCTCCATCGTCGCATGGGCCAGATGCGGCATGTAGTAGGTGGCCTCGAGACGGGTCTCGGCGTCGGCCAGAGCCGCCTCGATATCGCCCTGCTCGCGGACCACACGGCCGGGAGACTGGGCGCTCTCCTCCAGCAGTTGTCGGTAGGCTTCCGAGTCGTAGCTGGCGTTGTCACCGGCGCTCTCGGTATCCCACTCGATCTCGAGGGCGCGGCGTCCCTCGATGGCCGCCCAGGTATTCTCGGCGACCACCGCCACGCCACCCAGTGGCTCGAAACCGGCCGGCTGGCCCGTGCCTTGGACTTCAACGACCCGGATAACGCCGGGCACGGCCAGCGCCGCACTGTCATCGACGCTGGCCAGTGTTGCCCCGTAGACCGGAGGCCGGGCGATCACCGCGTAGAGCATGTCGTCGAGGACTACATCGGCACCATAGAGGGCGCGTCCGGTGACGATATCCTCACCGTCTATCGCCAGGGGGCGATCGGTCTTTACATTCTCGCGGCCGATATAGCGCCACTCGTCCCGGGGCTTGAGGCGCAAGCTGTCGCGTTCGGGCACCGGTAGTTGGCTGGCGGCCGCGGCCAACTCGCCGAAGCCGAGCTCACGGTCGCTGGGTTCGTGGATCACCATGTGCACACCGGCGTGGCACTCCGCCACTGGCACGTCCCAGTGCTCGGCAGCCGCTTGTTCCAGCATGGTCCTCGCTGCGGCGGCGGCACGCCGCATGGGGTCGAACCAGTGACGCATGCTACGCGAACCGTCGGTATCCTGGTTGCCGTACCGCTCTTCGTGGCCGATCGCCTGCTCGACCCGTACCCGATCCCAGTCGGCGCCAAGCTCGTCGGCGACCACCATCACCAGGCTGGTACGAATGCCTTGACCCATTTCGGCACGGTGATTGACGACGGTGACCGTGCCGTCCTCGTCGATGCGGATGAAGACGTTGGGATCGTCGACCCAGCCGTGGGGCATGCCATCCGCCCCGTAGCTGGCCTCTTCCTCGTCCTGGGCCAGGGAGAGATCCCAGCGGGCGGCGATCACCAGGGCGCCGCTCGCGGCCAGCCCCTTGAGGAAGTGGCGGCGGCTGACATTGGCCAGCAAGAGGCCGTTGCGATGGGTACTCATGCCTGTTCCTCCTCATGGCCGGCGGCGCGATGAATCGCCTGACGAATGCGGTTGTAGGTGCCGCAACGGCACAGGTTGCCGGCCATGGCCTCCAGGATCTGCGCGTCGTCCGGGTCCGGCTCTCGATTGAGCAGAGCGGTGGCACTCATGATCTGTCCGCCCTGGCAGTAGCCGCACTGCGCTACGCCGAGATCCAGCCAGGCTTGCTGGATCCGCTGGCCGACCTCGTCATCGCCGATGGCCTCGATGGTAGTAATCTCACGGCCCTGAGCCTGGGACACCGGGGTGACACAGGAGCGCACCGCCTCCCCATTCAGGTGCACCGTGCAGGCGCCGCACTGCGCCATGCCGCAGCCGAACTTGGTACCGGTGAGTTGTACGACATCCCGCAAGGCCCATAGCAAAGGCATCTGGTCCGGTACATCCAACTCGTGATCCTGACCGTTGATCGTCAGAGTGACCATTCCGAATCTCCTCGCGTCGTTCTTGTTTCCTCTATCGGCTGGCATCTGGTGCGGATGCGCAGTGTCCAACGCTCCCATGAATGAATAGGGTAGACCGAGGCTTGGTCCGCTGCCCGGTGTTTCGGGCGTCAGATGGGTAGGCTTCAGACCGTGTCGGCAGCCTTCAGTGAGGGCATATCGATCACGAAGCGGTAGCGCACATCACCCTTCTCCATGCGCTCGTAGGCTGCATTGATATCCTGAATGTCGAATCTTGGTGATTCGGGGTTGGGGGGAGGAGTCCTCTACCTGTTGATCCAAGGTGCTGCCGTTATTCTATGAATCCAAGGTTGTAGGCTTATGAGGAGAAAAATTCCTAAGCTGTTCTATATCCTATAACAAGAGGAAGCCTCTCATGGGTACCCCGAGTGGCCCGGTGCCGACCCCCGTGACTAGCGACATGCAAACGGATTACACCGTTGGCCAGGACAACATCCAAGGGCGACTGGGGCCTATCGGCTTCGATATACACAATCGGGTCTTTATCGTATCGGCTCTCATTTCGGTCGTCTTCATAGTACTCACCCTCTTGTTTCCAGAGAGGGCGGGGAGCATTTTCCAGTCCATTGTCAGTTTCTCTACCGGGACGCTGGACTGGTATTTCATGATCGTGGTGGATTTCTTCATCCTGTTCTGTGTGGCGCTCGTCGTCCTGCCCTATGGGTCGGTCAGGCTGGGTGGTCCCGATGCCCGACCGGAACACAGTTACTTGTCCTGGTTTGCGATGCTGTTCACTGCCGGCATCGGTATCGGACTGCTGTTCTTCAGCGTGCTGGAACCGGTCTATCATGCCAACGTCTCCTTGCCATTGGGCATTCCTTCGCCTTTCGGGGCCGATGGTGAACTCAATCCGGAGGCCATTCCCGAAGCAACCGCCCTGGGCCTTGCCGGCACCTTTCTTCATTGGGGCATCCATGGCTGGGCCGTCTATGTGGTCATGGCCCTGGCGCTGGCCATTTTCTCCTATAACAAGGGCCTGCCCTTCTCCATTCGTTCGGCGTTCTTCCCGATCCTTGGCGAGCGTGTCTGGGGCTGGTGGGGGCATGCGATCGACATCCTGGCGGTGTTTTCCACCTTGTTTGGACTGGCCACGGCGCTCGGACTCGGGGCCCAGCAGGCCAATGCGGGGATGAATTTCGTCTTTGGACTGGACATCAGCACCACCTTTCAGGTCATCGTTATCTTGCTGGTAACGGCGGTGGCCCTGGTGTCGGTCTGGCGTGGGCTCGAGGGCGGCGTGAAGAAGCTCTCCGAGATCAATATGATCCTGGCCGTGTTCTTCTTCTTCTTCGTGCTGTTCGCCGGCCCGACCCTGGTGGCCCTGAATGGGTTCTGGTCGGGGTTGGTGACCTACGTGAAGGACTTCATCCCGTTGTCGGCCCCCTTCGGTCGTGACGATGATGCCTATCGTGAAGCATGGTCAGTCTTCTACTGGGCCTGGTGGGTCAGTTGGGCACCGTTCGTCGGCATGTTCATCGCTCGGGTGTCGCGTGGGCGCACGGTTCGGGAGTTCGTGATCTGTGTGCTGTTGGTTCCCAGCCTGTTCATCTTCATCTGGATGGGCGTCTTCGGTGGCATCGCGCTCGATCAGCTCTATGCCGACCCCGGCAACAGCCTGGTCAAGGACTACGTGATCGACAATTACAGCCCCGAGCTGTCGCTGTTCGGCATGCTGAATGAACTGCCGCTGACGGGCCTGATGTCGACCCTTGGCATCACTCTGGCGTTGATTTTCTTCGTCACCTCGTCGGATTCCGGCTCCCTGGTGATCGATACCATCACAGCCGGCGGCAAGATCGATGCTCCCAGGCCTCAGCGGATGTTCTGGGCAACGGTGGAGGGATTGATTGCCATCGTGTTGCTTCTCGGCGGCGGGCTGTCGGCGCTTCAGGCCGGGGTGACGGCAACGGCGATTCCGTTCTCCATCGTGATGCTGTTGATGTGCTACACCATCATCAAGGCTCTGAATGGCGAGCTGCGCCGCAAACCCACCTGAAGAACGCTGAATACGTCATTGAAACACCCCCCGCCATGACGCCTTTCCCTTTGGTTGGCTCTTCGCGTGCCGACTTGTATCGCCTGGCCACATGACCTGGGATACCTGGATGGCCTTGACCAATAAAAAGGCTCCACCGAAGTGGAGCCTTTCCGAGGTAGCGGCAGCAGCTACCGACGCGCCTACCGAGCGGGCACGGCTTGCGGAACGGCATCGCCTTCCATGATGTGGCCGGGAATGGTGTCCAGATTGCCGTCTTCACTAGCTTGGGCCAGGAAGCGCAGGTGGCGCTGATATTCGTTCAGCACGTCATGCACGACCTGCAGGCGCGTATAGCCGTTGAGGTCTTGCCCGAGGCCGCCTTCGGCGAGATGCACGTCGAGGCGCAGGTAGTAGTCGTCATCCGCGGGCAGGAAGCTCGGCGGTTGCATGCGCTGCGGGCGTATCCCGTAGATGAAGCTGGGGGCGCCGTCGAAGTCGACCTGCAAGGTCGGGCAGAGCAGTTGAGTGCCGTCCACTTGCTGTTCGGTGACGGTGGCCTGTTGGCCTCGCCGGGTCAGCTCCTCGGCCAGTTCGATCAGTGCCGGGCGAATGGCGTGGCGTAGCGTGGCCTCGGCACCATTCTGTGTGGTGGCGTCCAGGGTGCGGTCGAGACGCTCGCGCCAGTCGCTGGTGGCAGAGGCGCTGGCAACCACCTGATGGCGGGCATCGGCCTTGCCGGTCTCGACCTTCAGCGAGCGGTACATGCTGATCATGGTCAGGAAGATCACCGCCGAGAACGGCAGGGCGGTGATCACCACGGCGCTCTGCAGGGTGCGCAGTCCACCGGCCATCAGCAGTGCCAGGGTGATCAGGCCGATGATGGCAGACCAGAATATCCGCAGCCGAGCGGGGGCATCGTGATTCACGTCGCGCAGCACGTAGGTGAAATTGGACAGTACCAACGCGCCGGAATCGGCCGAGGTGACGAAGAACACGATGCTCAGCATCAGCACGATGGTGGCGGTGAGACCGACCAAGGGCAGTTGCTCGAGGAAGGTGTAGATGGTGGCCGGCGGACTATTCAGGGCTTGCTCGCCGAGCACCACCAGGCCCTGTTCGACCATGTCGATGCCGCTGTTACCGAATACGGACATCATCACCATCACGAAAATCAGCGGGATGAACAGGGCACCGGCGACGAATTCGCGGATGGTGCGACCACGGGAGATGCGGGCCAGGAACAGGCCGACGAACGGTGCCCAGGCGATCCACCAGCCCCAGAAGAACACCGTCCAGCCACTGAACCAGCCTTGCGCCTCGGGCGAGTAGGCATAGGTGTCGAAGCTCTTGCCGGTAAGCGCGACCAGGTAGTCGCCGGTGTTCATGACCAGGGCATTGAGCAGCTTGAGGGTGTCGCCCTGGAGCAGCACGAACAGCACGAGACCGGCGACCAACAGCAGGTTGAGCTCCGATAGCCGGCGGATGCCACGCTTGACGCCACTCACCACCGACAGGGTGGCCAAGGTCACCACCAGCAAGATCAGCATGATCTGAGCGGGGAGTCCCTCCGGTATGCCGAACAGGTAGGTCAGTCCGTAGTTCATCTGCATCACGCCGATCCCCAATGCGGTAGCGATGCCGAATACGGTGGCCAGCACGGCGGCGATATCCACGGCATTACCGATCGGTCCGTAGATGCGCTTGCCCAGCAACGGATAAAGCGTCGAGCGAATCGCCAGCGGTAGCCGGTGGCGATAGCTGAAATAGGCCAGGGCCATGCCCATGAGCACGTACAGCCCCCAGCCCGAGATCCCCCAATGAATGAAGGTCTGCACGATGGCGCGGCGCTGGGCCTCGGCGGTACCGCCCTCGCCGAGTGGCGGGTTCAGGTAGTGGGTCAGCGGCTCGGAGACCACGAAGAACAGGATGGCACCACCGAGACCGGCAGCGAACAGCATGGCCGACCATGAATGCAACGAGAATTCCGGGCGCGAATGATCTGGGCCCAGGCGGATCTTGCCGAATCGCGAGAAGCCGATCATCACCACGAAGACCAGGTAGGCGACGACCGCCAGCATGTAGTACCAGCCGAAGGTGTTACCAATCCAGTCCAGCCCGGCATTGAAGAATGCCGTGGCGTGATCGGTGAAGGCGATGGCATAGATCAGGAAGAGCAGGATGCCGGCCACCGAGCCGTGAAAGACGACCGGGTTCAGGCGGTTGCTCTGTTCATGTTCGAAATGTCTGTGTGTCATGGGGGATGTCTCTCATATTGTTATTGCCATGGGGTTGTCGTGGTGGTGATCGTTGTGGTTGTCGACGAGACCGGCCCGTTGCAAGCGGGCCATGACGTCGGGTTTGGTCCAGGCCAGGTACAGCTTTCCTCCTCGTGAGTGGCAAAGACGTGCCTGACTCTGGAGCAGATGGATACCGCTCAGGTCGAGGAAGTTGATGCCCGCCGCCAGAATCACCAGGTTCGGCCGATCGAAGCGCTCGAGCCGTCGGGCGACCGACTCGCAGGCGCCGAAGAACAGCGAACCGTCGATCCTGACCACGGTACAGCACGGTTCCTCCACGGCCTGCTGGATCGTTTGCGGGGCTTGTGACAGGGTGCATTCCACCACCGGCGGTCGCGTGGTGCGGCGCAGGTAGAGCACCAGTGAGGCCAGCACACCGAAGTAGATGGCGACTTCCAGTGCCAACAGCAGGGTGCAAGAGAAGGTGATCAGCAGTACCGCCGTTTCCGAGCGGCTGATGGTCAGTGCCTCGCGAATGCTGTGACGGTCGACCAGCTTGGCGGCGACCAGCAACAGCAGGCCGGCCATGGCGGGCATCGGCACGTATTGCAGCAGCGGTGCCGCCAGCAGCATGATCGGCACCAGGAACAGCGCGGACAGAACCGCCGCCAGTGGCGAGCAGGCCCCGGCGCTGGCGTTGAGTCCCGAGCGGGTGAACGACCCCGACGAGACATAGCCGGAGAAGAAGGCGCCGCCGATGTTGGATAGCCCCTGGCCGATGAACTCCTGATTGCTGTTCAGTCGCTCGCCCGAACGCGAGGCAAAAGCCCGTGCGATCGCCGCGGCTTCGACCAATCCCAGCAGCCCCAGGGCAATGGCACCGGGCGTCAGCATGCGCAGCGTGTCGAGCGAGAGATCCGGCGCCGAGAGCGGCGGCAGGCCCGCCGGTACCGCAGCGATGCGCAGGATCTCGACTTGCTGCGGGTCAAGCCAGGCGGCCAGCAGCGATGCCGCCACGAGCGCCAGCAGCATGCCCGGCCAGCGTGGCAGCCAGCGCTGGAACGCCAGGCAAACGGCGAGCGTAAACCCGGCGATCAGCACTGCATCGGGGCGTATATCATCGAGCCGTGCGAACAGCTGTGGCCAGATATCGAGAAAACCGTTGTTCTCCAGCGCGGTCAGCCCCAGTGCATAGGGGAGTTGGCTGGTGGCGATGATCAGCGCGGCACCGGCGGTGAAACCCGTCACCACCGAATGCGAAACGAGATCGACCAGCACTCCCAGTCGTGCCAGGCCCAGCAATAGCTGGAAGGCACCGGCGAGGAAGGTCAGCGTCAGCACCAGGGTGATGAACTCGCTGCTTCCCGCCTCCGCGAAGGGCTGCAAGGTGGCGAACAACGCGATCGACAGTGCCGCCGTCGGTCCGCTGACCATATGCCGTGAGGAACCGAACATTGCGGCCAGCACGGCCGGGACGATGGCGGTGTACAGGCCATACTCCGGGGGGAGCCCGGCCAGCAAGGCATAGGCCACCCCCTGAGGCACGACCAGCACCGCACCGGTCAATCCGGCGATGGCGTCGGCACGCAGCGAACGCGAGGTCTGCCGCGGCAGCCAGCCGAGAAACGGCAACCAGCGTTGCAGCCTGGCCGGTTGCCGGCGGATGTCGGTCGGCGACGTCATCATGGCTGGTCAGAAGATACCGCCGGGAAGCGCGCACGCCGCTCGAGATTGTCCAGGTCGATGTTGTTGCGCATGTACTGGGTACTGGCATCGAACACCGGCTGGTGATCCCAAGGGGTGACCTTGCCCTGCTTGAGCGCTCGCGATACCAGCTTGCGGCGCCGCTGGCTGGCGATCACCTCGCCGTGCAGTCGCTCGTAGTCCCAGCGGCTTGCGATCTCGTTGCGGAACTCCTTGCACAGATCCAGGTGCGCCGGGTCCTCGGCCAGGTTGTTGAGTTCCAGTGGATCGGCTTCGAGGTCGAACAACTGGTCCGGATCCGGCGCGGTGTGGACGAACTTGTAGCGCCCGCGGCGGATCATCAGCAGCGGCGCGATGGCGCCTTCGCCGAGGTATTCGCCGATCACCTCGTCGTGGCCGCCGTTGCCGGTCAGGTGCGGCAGCAGGCTGCGGCCGTCGACGGGCACGGCATAATCCGGCGCTGTGCCATCATGGGCAATCTCGGCAAAGGTCGGCAGCAGGTCCATGGTGGATACCGACTCGTTGACCCGACCCGGGGCGAAGCTGTCGGGTGCGTGAACGATCATCGGTACGCGTGCCGAGTCCTCGAACCAGCTCATCTTGTACCAAAGGCCACGCTCCCCAAGCATGTCGCCATGATCGCCGGAGAACACGATGATGGTATCTTCATCGAGACCGGTCTCTTTCAAGGCCTTCAGCACGGCGCCGATCTGGTCGTCGACATAGCTGAGCGCCCCGTAGTATGCATGGCGTGCGTTGCGGATCTGCTCGTCGTTGATGGTGTCCTCGTCGAGTTGATAGACATGGCGCAGGCGTTTGGAGTGCGGGTCCATCAGCTCGCGCGAGTAGGGCACGCGAGGCATGTCGATGTCGGCGTGGTCGTAGCGGTCCCAGTACTCCTGCGCAATGGTGTAGGGGTCGTGCGGGTGGGTCAGCGATACGGTCAGGCAGAAGGGACGCTGCTCGCCGTTGCGCGCATAGTCGTAGAGGAAGCGCTTGGCGCGGAAGGTGACCTCGTCGTCGAAGTCGAGCTGGTTGGAGCGCACGCAGGGGCCGGCCTGAATCACCGAGGACATGTTGTGGTAGTAGCTCGGCCGCTCGTCGAAGTTTTCCCAGTCGACGAACCAGCCATAGTCGGCCGGGTAGATGTCGGTGGTCAGGCGCTCCTCGAAGCCGTGGAGCTGATCCGGGCCGCAGAAGTGCATCTTGCCCGACAGCGCGGTGTAGTAGCCGGCATCGCGCAGGTAGTGGGCGAAGGTCGGGGTGTCGGCGGGAAAGTCGCCGGCGTTATCGTAGCCACCGATGCGCGAGGGTAGTTGGCCGGCCATCAACGTGAAACGCGACGGCGCACACAGCGGGCTGTTGCAGTACGCCGAATCGAAGACCACCCCTTCCTCGGCCAGGCGCGAAAGGTGCGGCGTCTTGACCAGCGGGTGACCGTAGAAGGGCAGGGCCGATGCCGCCATCTGGTCGGCCATCAAAAACAGGATGTTGGGTTGCTTGCGGGGCATGGGGCCTCCTCTTGTTGCCGGTGCGAGCTTGAGCTGGCTGTCGAGACAGTCTCTCTGCTAATCTCAAAGCCTGTAAACTCGGTAAATTTTTATGGGAGGCATTAGTCTGTCTAATGTCGTGGATAGCTAGGGCGGCGTCGCCCAACAGTCTACGGGTGTTCGAGGCGGCGGCCCGCCATCTGAGTTTCACTGCTGCGGCACGCGAACTGCGCTCGACCCAGTCGGCCGTCAGCCAACAGATCCGTGCCTTGGAAGAGCACCTCGGCTTGCCATTGTTCGAGCGGATCTACCGTGGCGTGAAGCTGACCGAAGCGGGGCATGCGTTGTTTGTCAGTGTGCAGGAAGGGTTCGCGACCATCGATCGCACGATCGACCGTCTCCAGCACAAACATCGCCATCCACACGTGAATATCCTTACCGATTTCTCGTTCGCGGCTTACTGGCTGATGCCGCGTCTGCCACGCTTCCGTGAACAGTATCCGCATATCGATGTGCGCATCGTGACCAATCAGGGCGTGCTCGACTGGCGGGCTCAGGAAGTCGACATCGCAATCGTGTTCTGTGATGAACGTGCCCTCGCCAGTGGCGTTCCCCTTCTGTTTCATGAAGACGTCTTCCCGATCTGCAGCCCTGGTTTCCTGCAACGATACGGGCCGATCGAGGATCTCGAATCACTCAGCAAGGCGCCGCTTTTGACATTGACCGCCGATCAAGGGCAGAGCTGGCTGGACTGGCCGAGCTACTTCGAGCAACTGGCAGGTATCCGTTATCTGGAATCGTCGGAGCTGACGTTCAACAACTACACTCTGCTGATCCAGGCGGCGATCGCTGGGCAGGGGATCGGGATGGGTTGGCATGGCCTGGTCGACGACATGCTGGAGAGTGGCATGCTGGTCGGCCTGCACGATCTGCGCTTGCGCTCGCCGCGAGGCTATGGGTTGATCGATGCTCGGCCGGATTCGCCCGGAGAGGCGAAACAAGCGCTGCAGGAATGGGTGCTGGGCTGTGCGGCACCTTCAAGTCGAGAATAATGTAAGCGTTTTCGGGGAACTCTGGGACGATTCCCGTTCCCAACATAATGGCTGGTATGGCGAGGAGTGAGCAGCGATGTCCGATGCACGCCGCTTCGTCGAACTGCAAGACCCCTTGCGCATGTATCGCGGTGGCAAGCTGCCATCTGTGACCATTGCTTACGAGACTTGGGGCAAGCTTCGTGGCCGGGGCGACAACGCGCTGCTGCTTTTCACGGGACTGTCGCCCAGCGCCCATGCAGCGTCCTCGGCGGTCGATCCGTCGCCCGGCTGGTGGGAGTACATGATCGGGCCGGGCAAGTCCATCGACACCGAGCGATTTTTCGTCATTGCCATCAATTCACTCGGCAGTTGCTTTGGCTCCACCGGCCCCGCCTCGTGCAACCCCATGACGGGGAAGCCCTACCGGCTCGACTTCCCCAAGCTTTCGGTAGAAGACATCGTGGCGGCCGCACGTCATGCGTGCCGTGCCCTCGGCATCGACCACGTGCATACTGTGGCGGGCTCTTCGCTCGGCGGTATGGACGCGCTCGCCTATGCCATGATGTATCCGGGCACGTACCGCGACATCATCAGCATCTCGGCGGCCGCCCAAGCGACACCGTTCGCCATTGCCTTGCGTTCGATCCAGCGTGAAGCGGTGCGTGCCGACCCGACCTGGGCCGGTGGCAATTACGCACCGGATAAAGGTCCGAAAGACGGCTTACGCGTGGCACGCGAGCTCGGCATCCTCACCTATCGTTCCGCCGAGGAGTGGCTGCAGCGCTTCGACCGCGAACGCATCGAGGGCGCGGATGCCAGTGCCGACCCGTTCGCGATGGCGTTCCAGGTGCAGTCGTACATGGATGCCAATGCGCGCAAGTTCGCCGATGTCTTCGACGCTAACTGCTTTCTCTACCTGTCACAGGCGATGGACCTGTTTGACATGGCCGAGCATGGCAACGGCAGACTGGAGTCCGCCATTCGCAAGGTCGACGCGAAGCGGGCGCTAGTCGCCGGTGTAACCACCGACTGGCTCTTTCCGCTGTGGCAGCAGCGACAGATCGCCGAACTGCTGGAGCATGCGGGAGTCGCCGTCAGTTATCACGAGCTTGAATCTATCCAGGGACACGATGCCTTCCTGATCGACCGCGAGCGCTTCGCGCCAATGATAGCGGAGTTCCTTGCCGGCATGCCGGATGCCTGACGACGGCCGGAGCAGGCGCAAGCACCAGGACACGGACTACATCAGGGGGCTGCGGGTCAGCCGGAGAGGCGGGCGGCGACATCGCACACCAGGCGTAGCTTCGCCGCCTGCTCGTCGATGGTGAGCCTGTTGCCGACGATCGAGGTGCCGAAGCCGCACTGCGGGCTGATTGCTAGACGCTCGCGGTCAATATGATGGCTCGCTTCCTCCACGCGGGCGAGCAGTTCGTCCAGGTCCTCGAGCGCACCCCGCTTGGATGAGACCAGGCCGAGCACCACTACCTTGTCGTCGGGAACGGCGGCTAGCGGCTCGAAGCCGCCGGAGCGCTCATCGTCGTACTCGAGCAGTAGCCGGTGGGCGGCAGTGCGCTGGAAGATTGGCTTGGCGATCGGCTCGTAGCCACCTGAAACGAGCCAGCGGCTCCCCTGGTTGCCGCGGCATAGGTGCAGGCCGAAGGTGACGCCGTCGATGTCCTGCATTACGACATTATCGAGCGCAACACCAAAGTCCAGCCACTGGGCTGTGCTCCAGCCCCGGGCCTCATAGAAAGCGCGTGTCTCTGGATCGAGCAGCAGGGGGTAGTGCGGGGCATCGAGCTGAATGTAGCTCGCACCGTAACCGGCGAGCTCCTCGACCTCCTCGCGCAGGATCCGGGCCACGTCCTCGAGAAACTCCCGTAGGGAGGCGTAAGCGCCCGACGAGTGCTCTGGCGACCAGAAGTTGGCGAACAGGCCTGGGCTGGGCAGCGTCACCTTCGGCGTGCGCGGCGTCCGTGCACGCAGATAGACGAACTCCTCGGCCGACAGGGAGCGCCGACGGCGCAATGGTGCGGTTACGGCGAGCTCATGCGGTCGCTCTTGCTGCCAGTCACCGATGTCATTGTCGCCATGCCACTTCCCCCACAGGAAGGCGTCGAGATCCCAGGTGCCGAAGCCCTCGACCGCCTGCACCAGCTGGCTCTGGAAAGACAGCCGGCGCATTTCTCCGTCGGTGACCACCTCGAGTCCAGCCGCCTCCTGGAGTGCAATCGCCTCGTCGACGGCGCGATCCTCGACCTGTTTGAATACAGCCTCACTTATGCTCCCGGCCCGTCGTCGCTCCTGAGCCTCGAGCAACCAGCCGGGGCGAAGCAGGCTCCCGACAACGTCGGCACGTGCCGTGATCATAAGGCCTCCTCACAGCATATTGCTGTGGCGCATGACCAAAAATCAGCCGATGACCGCGACCCCCGCCTTGGCGATCTGCACGTCCTGGTCCGGTTTGACACCGGAAACGCCTACGGTACCGGCAACCTGGCCGTCGACCAATACTGGAACGCCACCGGAGAGCATGCCCGAGAGCGGGGCGGAGAGGAAAGCGTTGCGACCGCCGTTGATCATCTCCTCGAAGGCTTGGGTCTCGCGGGCGCCGAGTGCCGAACTGCGAGCCTTTTCGGTGGCCACGCTCGGGGTCATCGGCGCGGCGCCGTCGAGGCGGCGCAGGCCGAGCAAATGTCCGCCATCGTCGGCCACAGCGATGGTCACCGCCCAGCCGTTGGCTTCGGCCTCCTGCTGCGCGGCGTCGAGAATGGCGTTGACGTCGGCGAGGGTGAGTACGGATTTGGTTTTCATGTCATTCTCCTTGGTTAATATCAGCTACGGGCTACGGGCTACGGGCTACGGGCTACGGGCTACGGGCTACGGGCTAAGAACTTTCTTTCACAACTAAGTAGAGAGATGAGCTTTCCCGGCGCCAAGCCTCCGCGAGGGCGCTGTAAACCCGTCCATGGGCGCTACTTTTGCCATCCATGGCAAAAGACCCTCGCTCCGCCTTGTCCCCGGCGCTCATCTCACTCGACGTTTGGAAATGCGCTCTAAGGGCTGCTCGTGGCTCACAGCTCGTTGCTCGTAGCTGGTGTTAATGCCTCATCAACAATTTCGATCCAGTGCCGTACCGGCGTTCTGCCGGCACCAGCGAGATGCGTCTGGCAACCGATATTGGCGGTGACGATCAACTCCGGGTTGCCGGCTTCCAAGGCGTCGAGTTTGTTGTCGCGCAACTGGGTCGCCAGTTCCGGCTGGGTGATCGAGTAGGTGCCCGCCGAACCACAGCATAGATGGGCATCCTGTACCGGTGTCAGGCTGAAACCGAGCCGGGTCAACACACCTTCCACGGCACCGCTGAGCTTCTGGGCGTGCTGCAGGGTACAGGGGCAGTGGAAGGCCAGGCGCTTGCTTTCCTTGATGGCCAGGGCGTCGAGGTCCTCGTCGCGCAGGATCTCCACCAAGTCCTTGGCCAGTTCACTGATGCGCCTGGCCTTTTTGGCGTATTCGGGGTCGTCGGCGAGCATCTCGCCGTATTCCTTGACGAAAGCGCCGCAGCCGCTGGCGGTCTGCACGATCGCTTCGCAGCCGTTCTCCACATGAGGCCACCAGGCGTCGATATTGGCGCGTATCCGGGCACGGCCGTCGTCCTGGGCGTTGAGGTGATAGTCGATGGCGCCACAGCAGCCGGCTTCCGGCGCAGGGGTCAGGCCGATGCCCAAGCGGTCGAGCACCCGTGCGGTGGCGGCATTGGTGTTGGGCGACAGGCCCGGTTGCACGCAACCTTCGAGGATCAGCATCTGACGGGCATGCCGCTTGCCATCCGGGCGCTTGCCGGCATCCACCGGCGCTGGCGGCATCTTGTCACGGAGCTGACCGGGCACCAGCGGCCGGAAGGTCAGGCCCAGCTTGAGCAGCGCCTGGAAACGCTTGGGGTCAACCAAGGCCTTGCGCAGCCCGTAGCGCAGCGCGCGTTCGCTGGCCTTGCGCGGCACCCGGCGCTCGATCTCGGCACGGCCGATGTCGAGCAGCTTGTGATACTCGACACCCGAAGGGCAGGTGGTCTCGCAGTTGCGGCAGGTCAGGCAGCGATCCAGATGCAAGCGAGTTTCCTCGGTAACCTGGTCGTCGTCGTCACGGCTCTCCAGCAACTCCTTCATCAGGTAGATGCGCCCGCGTGGCCCGTCGCGTTCGTCGCCGAGCAGCTGGTAGGTGGGGCAGGTAGCGTTGCAGAACCCGCAGTGCACACAGCTGCGCAGTACTCGATCGGCCTCGCGGATGTGCGGCTTCTTGAGGTCTTCCTCGGTGAAATGGGTCTGCATGTTTTAGAACTCCGCGTACAGTCGGCCGGGATTGAAGATCCCGTGGGGGTCGAGCTCGGCCTTGAGATTGCGGTGATACTTGGCCACTACCGGCGCCAGCGGCGTGAACGGCTCGATGCTGCCTCCCTCTTCGCAAGGGGTGTAGCAAGTGGCATGACCGCCGGCGCGGGTCGCCACATCGCGGATGGCGTCGACCGAGGCTGAACTGCGCAGCCAGCGCTGGGCGCCCGCCCAGTCATAGAAAGTGTCGCCCTCGAGTGGCAGCTCGGGGGTATGGTTGGGCAGCGACAGCCGCCATAGCGGTCGGGAATCGTCGCCGGAGAAGAACGTCAGGCGCTGCTCGCGCAGCTCCAGCCAGAAGGTGTCGTCGAGATCGTCGCCGCCCAGCCGTTCGCGAGTCGCGGCCACCGAACTTGGGCCACCCTCCAGGCGCAAGTAAAGGCTGCCTTCGTGCCAGGCGGCAGCGGTCAAGGGCAACGGTTGACGGCCCCACTCGGCAAGTTTTTCCAATGCCTCTTGCAGTGGCATTTCCAGTCGCAGGCTGTGTCGGGCGCCCGGCTTGGGCAGCACCTTGAGCGAGACTTCGGTGATCAGGCCCAGGGTACCTTGGGCACCGGTCATCAGCCGCGACAGGTCATAGCCGGCGACATTCTTCATTACTTCGCCACCGAAGCGCAGCTCCTTGCCTTCGCAAGTCATCACCCTGGTGCCGAGCACGAAGTCGCGTGCCGCACCAGCCCAGGGGCGTCGGGGGCCGGACAGGCCGGTGGCGATCGTGCCGCCGACAGTGGCGGTGTCGCCGAAGTGGGGCGGCTCGAAGCCGAGCATCTGGCCTTCGGCATCCAGCGCCGCTTCGAGCTCCGTCAATGGCGTCCCGGCGCGTACCGAGACGATCAGTTCCACCGGGTCATAGTAGCGGATACCGCGATGCTCCAGGGTGGAGAGCGTCTCGCCTTCCACCCCATGGCCGTAGAAAGCCTTGGTGTCGCCGCCGACGATCTTGAGCGGCGTCTTATCACGATGGGCCTGGCGCACGCGTTCGCAAAGCGCCTCGGCCATGTCCTGATCGTTCTGCTGTGTCACGGTCATGGTTATCTCTTAAAAACGCGGCAATTCCGGAAACGGCAGCTCGTTGTTATGCACATGCATGGCGCCGAACTCGGCGCAGCGCTGCAGCGTGGGGATGTTCTTGCCCGGATTGAGCAGCCCGTGCTTGTCGAAAGCTGCCTTCACCGCGTGGAAGGCGGTGATCTCGTCGGGCTGGAACTGGGCGCACATCTGGTTGATCTTCTCGCGTCCCACGCCATGCTCGCCGGTGATGCTGCCACCGGCCTCCACGCACAGTTCGAGGATCTTGCCGCCAACCTCCTCGGCCAGTTCCAGTTCGCCGGGCTTGTTGGCATCGAACAGGATCAGTGGGTGCATGTTGCCATCACCGGCATGGAAGACGTTGGCCACCGGCAGGCCGGACTCCTCGGACAGCGCAGCGATGCCCTTGAGCACGCGTGGCAGCTCACGACGCGGAATGGTGCCGTCCATGCAGTAGTAGTCCGGCGACATACGGCCCACGGCGGGGAAGGCATTCTTGCGCCCGGCCCAGAACTTGGCGCGCTCGGCGTCGTCGCGGGCCTGACGGATTTCGGTGGCGCCGGTAGCCTCGAGCACCCGCCTGACAGTGTCGCAGTCGTCGTCGACGTCGGCTTCCACGCCATCGAGCTCGCACAGCAGAATGGCTTCGGCATCGGTGGGGTAGCCGGCCTTGACGAAGTCCTCAGCGGCCTGGATCGCCAGCTTGTCCATCATCTCCAGTCCACCGGGAATGATACCGGCAGCGATGATGTCGCCGACCGCCTTGCCGGCTTTCTCGACGTCGTCGAAGCTGGCCATTAGCACCTTGGCGGTCTCGGGCTTGGGCAGCAGCTTGACGGTGACCTCGGTGACCACGCCGAGCATGCCCTCGGAGCCGGTGAACAGGGCCAGCAGGTCGAAGCCGGGAGAATCAAAGGCCTCGGAGCCGAGCGTCATGCGGTCACCCTCGATGGTGATCACCTCGACCTCGAGCACGTTATGCACGGTCAGGCCGTACTTCAGGCAGTGCACGCCGCCGGCGTTCTCGGCGACGTTGCCGCCGATCGAGCAGGCGATCTGCGACGAGGGGTCCGGTGCGTAATAGAGCCCGTAAGGGGCGGCGGCCTCGGAGATCGCCAGGTTGCGTACCCCGGGCTGGACGCGGGCGATGCGTGCCTCGGGGTCGACTTCGAGGATCTGCTTGAAGCGCGACATCACCAGCAGCACACCCTGTTCCAGCGGCAGGGCGCCACCCGAGAGACCGGTTCCGGCGCCCCGGGTGACCACCGGCACGCCCAGCGAATGGCAGGTCTTGAGCAGCGTTTCGACCTGGTCGAGGGTATCTGGCAGCGCGACCAGCATCGGCAGCACCCGATAGGCGGACAGGCCGTCGCACTCGAACGGGCGCAGGTCCTCTTCACGGTGCAGCAGGGTCATGCCTGGCAGGGCCTGGCTGAGCGTGGCCAGCACCTGCTGCTTGTCGTTGTCCGGCAACTCACCGTCGAGTCGCGCGTCGTAGAGGATATTCATGAGTCGTCCTCGTCTGATTGCGGTCTGCCTCGGCCAGCGGGATGACCGTTTCGTTGCCCATAATCTGGGTCTTCGTTATCCATCTGTCCAGTTTTAGGACTATTGGTATGACCAATCTGATAAAATATTTGGAAATTATTTCCAATGTACATCTTTGACAGCAAAATGAAAGAGCCGTTGGCTTTTTTTATGACAACGCCCCGTCATGCGACGGGGCGCATTGCGTCTTGGGAGGGAGATCAGCCCACCCACATCAAGGGGTCGCTGATGCCAAGCATATAGAAGGCCACCAGCGCGATGATGCCGGTGAAGACGACGTAATAGAGCGTCGGAAGGATGGTCTTGCGCAGTGTCGTCCCTTCGCGCCCCAGCAGGCCGACCGTGGCCGATGCTGCTACCACGTTGTGGATGGCGATCATGTTGCCCGCCGCGGCACCCACCGCTTGCAGAGCCACCATCAGCGCCGTGGATAGCCCGAGCTGCTGGGCGACGTTGAACTGGAAGTCGGACAACATCAGGTTGGACACGGTGTTGGAGCCGGCGATGAAAGCCCCCAGACTGCCCACGGCTGGGGCGAAGAACGGGTAGATGCTACCCACGCTATCGGCTACGGACTGCGCCATGGCTACCGGCATCGACACCAGGTCGGCGGCATTGACGCCCGAGTTGATCAGAATCCGCACCATGGGAATGGTGAAGATCAGCACGAAGCCGGCGCCAAGAATGGTCTTGGTCGACTCGCCGAAGGCCTCCCTGACTTCATTGCTGCGCATGCGGTGCAAGCCGATGGTCAACAGCACCACCATCAACAGGATACCGCCCGGCAGGTAGAGCGGTTGGATGCTGCCGGATACCCCGGCTTCGCCGAGAATGTCGCTCCACCCGAAGCTCAGCGAGGTCAGGAAGCTCTTGACCGGTTCCACGGTACGCGAGATGACCAGCAGAACGGCCAGCAACACGTAGGGCACCCAACCCATGAGGGTGGAGATGGGAGCCTTGCCGACGACATCGTCCATCTTGATCTCGAGCTTGCCGAGCCACTCGTCGGGCCAGGACTTGCTATCCGGGAAGTCCCAGGTGTCCTTGGGCACCAGGAAGCCCTTGCGCGCCGCTGGCACGACGATGGCCAGGCCGACCATGGCACCGATCATCGATGGGAACTCCGGTCCCAGCAGTACCCCGGCCAGCATATAGGGCACCACGAAGCAGATGCCGGCGAAGATGGCGAAGGGAGCGATCGACAGGCCTTCCTTCCAGGAGCGGTTGGCACCGAAGAAGCGCACCATGATCAGCACCATGATCAATGGCATCAGAACCCCCACGATGCCATGCAGGATAGCCACTTCTGAGGAGATCAGACGGAAATATTCCAGCCAGGTGTAGCCGCCGCTGGTCAACTGCTCGCTGATGCCGGCCTGGTTGATACCACCGCTGACCCCGACCACGATCGGCGTGCCCACGGCACCGAAGGAAACGGGGGTGGACTGGATCATCATGCCCACCACCACGGCGGCGAGCGCCGGGAAGCCCAGGGCCACCATCAACGGGGCGGCTACTGCCGCCGGCGTCCCGAAGCCTGAGGCCCCCTCGATGAAGCAACCGAAAAGCCAGGCGACGATGATCGCCTGCACGCGCCGGTCGGGACTGATTCCCGAGAAGCCGTTGCGGATGGCCTTGATGCCCCCCGAGTGCTTCAGGGTGTTGAGCAGCAAAATGGCACCGAAGATGATCCACAGGATCGATACCGTGAGGATCAAGCCCTGGAAGGTCGAGGCGATGACGCGGGTGGCGCTCATCTCCCAGGCGAACAGTGCTATCAGCGCGGTGACGATGAACACGATGGGCATGGCCAGCTTGGCGGCCATGCGGAACCCGATCAGCAGCACGCCTGCCAATACCAATGGCAGGAAGGCGAGCAACGGGAGTAACGTGGAATCCATGTGGCAAACGTCCTCTTGTTGTGATTCAGCAGGTGGTGATCGAAGAGGAGGCTATCTGGGCAAAGCCCCCTTTTGGTCCGGGGGCAAGATAATCGGAGTCACCTGGTTTTGGCTATCATGGATAATTGGTATGACCAATATGTTGGTTCTTGAAATGAATGTGTTATATAGTTGTATTGAAAGTGGTTTTCTAGTCCAGGCGGGTTGGAGAAAGGCAGCAAATGGAGGGTCGAAGTTCGACTAATGGACAAGACTTCGCGCTATGTTTTCGCTGTCATTCCGCGGTATGAGTGAAGGAAACCGGCAAGGGGAAGCCTGGCTCATTGACTAGGGGAGGGGGTATGACTCGAGTGCTCTACGATCTGTGCGGTATTGACGAAGGGTTGCGCTTCTCGCCCTATTGCTGGCGGGTCAAGTACGCCCTAGCGCACAAGGGGCTCGACTACGAGACGCAGCCTTGGTACTTCACCGACAAGCAGGAACTGGCCTTCGCCAATCACGACAAGGTTCCGGTGCTGGTGGATGGCGACGAGGTGGTCACCGAAAGCTACGAGATTTTGCGTTACCTCGATCGCGCCTATCCCGACAAGCCACTGTTGGGTGGTCCCGATGCGGAGGCTCGCGCACGCTTCTTCAAGTTCTATGCCGAGCGTTCGCTGGCGCCAGGCATGCTGCGCACCATCATCATGGATCTGCTCAACGCCATCCATCCCAAGGATCGCGACTATTTCCGCGAAACCCGCGAGAAGCGTTTTGGGCGCACTCTCGAAGAGTTCCACTCGCCGGCCAAGGGCCTGTCGCAGCTAGATCAGGCGTTGGAGCCCCTACGCGGCCGGCTGGAAGAGAGCGACTTCGTCGATGGCAATAGCCCCGCGGCGGCGGATTATCTGCTGTTCAGCCCCTTCATGTGGGCGCGTGTGGTGTCCACGGCGGACCTGGTCTCCAATGCCGACCCGGTCTATGCGTGGATGGAACGCATGCTCGACTTGTATGGCGGCCTGGGACGACAGGCCATGCGGGTCGTCGATATCGAAGGAGCCTATGGGGCTTGATAGTCCCCCTCGACCCGCGTGACTGTGCGATGCTGTCAGGGTGAGCTGTCAGAGCGAAAAGCATGGGAGGTTGTCATGATCGACCTTTACTACTGGACGACACCCAATGGGCACAAGATCACGATCTTTCTTGAGGAGGCCGGTCTCGACTACCAGATTCAGCCGGTCAACATCGGTCGCGGTCAGCAGTTCGCGCCGGAGTTCCTGGAGATCGCGCCCAACAACCGGATTCCGGCCATCGTCGATCGAACCCCCATCGATAGCGGTCAGCCACTGGCGTTGTTCGAGTCCGGAGCGATACTCGAATACCTGGCTGACAAGACCGGCAGGTTCCTGGCCAGGGGCGGGCGCGAGCGCTACGTGACGCTGCAGTGGCTCTACTGGCAGATGGCCAACCTGGGCCCCATGGCTGGCCAGAATCACCATTTCCGCAACTATGCCCCCGAAAAGATCGAGTACGCCATCCAGCGCTATATGCGGGAAACCACCCGCCTCTACACGGTGCTCGACAAACGCCTTGACGATCACGAGTACGTCGGAGGCACCGACTACTCGATCGCCGACATGGCGATCTGGCCATGGATCCGTTCCCACGAGAATCAGGGCCAGGATCTCGAGGACTTCCCCAATGTGCAGCGCTGGTTCCGCACCATCGAAGATCGCGCGGCGGTCAAGCGTGCCCTTGCACGAGCGGAGGAGGTCAATCCCAAGGATGGCGTGGAAATGGACGACGAAGCGCGCCGCTATCTGTTCGGGCAGGAGTGAGGCCGTTGTTCACGATATGCTCACGGGATGGCGGTCACCCGGGCGAACCGCTCCCGGAATGTCATGATGAAATCCTGGGTCAGGCGCGAGATTGGCTGGTTGCGGGGCGTCAACAGGGCGAATTCCTCTCCCAGGTTGGGCTCGAAAGGGCGCAGCGCGAGCGTGGTTTCTCCGAAGACCCGGGCGCTGACCGGGTCGAGAATGGCGATGCCCACCTCTCGGCTGACGAGGCGTGAGGCCTGCAGGGCCAATGAAACCTCCAGGCGCCGGCGGGGGCGTACGCCGGTGTCCTCCAGCAATCGATCCAGCGTAATGCGCAGCGGGTCGTGGGTTTCGAAGCAGATCAGAGTCTCTCCGGCCAGGTCTGCCAGGTGAATTCGCTCGTGATTTGCCAAGGGGTGATTCGCTGGCATCACGCACAAGCTGTCGAGGCGGAAGGTTTCGCCGGCTACGCGGTCGTCGTTGTCGGCGACGATAGCAACGCCCAGGTCGCAGCGCTGGGTGATGACCTCCTCCACCACCTGTTCGGAGCGGAAGGTGGCGAGTTCGACCCGGGCATCCGGGTGCATGGGAGCGAAGTCCGCCAGCACATCGGGCAGGAAGGTCATGCCCAGCAGCGGTATGGCACTGATTCGCAGCCCGCCGACTTCACGTTCGCGGATGCGGCGTGCGGTGTCGCGCAGGTGCTCGATACCTATCCATACCCGTGCCACCTCGCGATAGAAGATACGTGCCTCCGGTGTCGGCACCAGGCGGCCACGCACCCGTTCGAAAAGCATGAAGCCCACGTCGTGCTCGAGTTGCTTGAGTAGTCGAGTTACACCAGGCTGGGCGATCAGCATGCGCCTTGCGGCACCGGAAACCGTGCCGCACTCCATGACGTGCTTGAAGGCCAGGACCTGTCGGTCACGAAGATGTGGCGAAAGCATAACATCAGGATATCGAATGCCGCTCGTCCGAGCCACCTTGACGGGGTATCCCCTGCGACCTAGCTTGTTGATAACGACAAGAATGAAGAACAGGGCGAGCCTGGCGACATGGCTCGTTTCATATTCCCTCTCGCGATGGCACCACCAGCCGGTCGCCGCCACCCAGAGTCGGTCGAGTCGCTAGCCAGATTGCCAAATCACTGAGCATCAAGGCCTGGACAGTGGTATGGGAGCTGACACGGTTACCGCAGGGACGGATGAGAAAGTCTGCGTTGAGCATCTGTTCAAGATTTTCGGTGCGGACCCTCAAGACACCATAAGGCGGATACGGGAAGGCGCCTCGAAAGACCAGATCTATGCCGATACGGCATCGGTGGCAGCCGTTGCCGATGTGTCCTTTAGCGTTGCCCAAGGTGAAATCTTCGTCGTCATGGGCCTGTCCGGCTCGGGCAAGTCGACGTTGATTCGCTGTATCAACCGCCTGATAGAACCGACTCAGGGGCGCATCCTGCTCGACGGGAATGACATCGTCGGCATGGATGTCGAAGGTCTGCGCCGTTTGCGGTTGAACAAGCTGTCGATGGTCTTTCAGCACTTCGCGCTGTTTCCCCACAAGACCGTCGGGGAAAACGTCGAATATGGCCTGAAGATCCGCGGCATGTCCGCGCGCGAACGCCGCGAGAAGGCGGTAAGGGCTCTGGAGCAAGTCGGGCTGGCGGCCTACGCCGATGTGCCGCCGGATAACCTCAGTGGCGGCATGCAGCAGCGTGTCGGCTTGGCACGCGGGCTGGCGGTGGATCCCGAGATCATGCTGATGGACGAGCCATTCAGCGCTCTCGACCCGCTGATCCGGCGCGACATGCAGGACGAACTGCTGGTCCTTCAACAGCAGTTGCGCATGACCATCATCTTCATTACCCACGATCTCCACGAGGCACTACGCATCGGCGACCGCATCGCGATCATGAAGGACGGTCGCTTCGTGCAGTTGGGAACGCCTGAAGAGATCGTGGCCAATCCCGCCGACGACTACGTCTCTGCCTTCACCCGGGATGTCGATCGCAGTCGTGTCTTTCGAGCGTATATGCTACGCGGTGATCCTCATGCGCTAAGTTCCGACACCACTATCGAGACCGCATTGGAACGCTTCGCAAGCTTGGGGCGTGAGACATTGTTCATGGTCGATGAAGACGGCCGGCCCTTGGGGGTCGTACGACGTCATGACCTGGAGCGTGGCGGGGAGAAGACGGCCCTGCGCGACTCACTGATCGACGACTTTCCCTCGGCTCAAGGCTCCCAGGAGTTGATCGAGCTCTATACGGCCTGTGCGACAGGTTTGCCGATCGCCTTGGTCGATGAAGCCGGTCGTCTGGAGGGGATCGTCGACCCGTTGGAGGTATTCCGGCTGCTGGGGGGCGGTAGCGAAGAGAGTGCTGAACAGGCCAGTGCCTCTGCAGCGAGTGGCGATACCGAACGCTCGGCCATCCAGACGGGGCCGCTCGAGATGAGGAGAAGCGACCATGGCTGACCAGATCTCCGACTACTATACGCTGCCACTCGATGACTGGATCGAGTTCTTCGTCAAGGACTGGCTGGTGCCGAATTTCCGCCCCGTCTTTCGCGCCGTGCAGTGGCCGATCGACCAGGTGCTGAACGGCCTCGAGGATTTCCTACTGTGGTTGCCCTATCCGGTCTTCGTGGTGGTGATCCCGTTGATTGCTTGGCGCGTCGCCGGTCGAGGCGTGGCGGGCTTCACATTGCTGTCGCTGATATTCCTCGATCTGTTGGGGATCTGGCGAGAAACCATGGTGACTCTCGCCATGATCGTTACCGCCGTGACCTTCTGTGTGATCGTGGGGGTGCCGCTGGGCATTCTCGCCGCTCGTAGTGATCGTTTCTACAGCTTCATCCGGCCGATCCTGGACATCATGCAGACGATCCCGCCCTTCGTGTATTTGGTCCCAATCGTCATGCTGTTCGGGGTCGGCATCGTTCCAGGTGTCATTGCCACCATCATCTTCGCCTTGCCGCCAGTGATTCGCTTGACCAACCTCGGCATTCGTCAGGTGCAGGCCGAACTGGTGGAGGCTGGGCTTGCCTTCGGATCGACGCGACGCCAGCTACTGTTCGAGATCCAGATTCCCCTGGCGCTGCGCACCATCATGGCGGGCCTCAACCAGACGCTGATGCTGTCGCTATCGATGGTGGTGATTGCGGCCCTGATCGGGGCTGGCGGCCTGGGGCTGACGGTGTTCACCGGCCTGGGGCGCCTGGATGTCGGTCGCGCTTCGCTGGGCGGCATCGGCATCGTGCTGTTGGCGATCATGCTGGACCGGATCACTCAGGCGCTCGGCGAGGGCGGGCGCTCGAAGGCTCCGGGGCAGAAAGGCTCCTTGACCCGTGTGTTCAAGGGGATCGTGCAAGGGAGCAAGGCATACAACGAGAAGTCGTGATCGGATCGCTCGTCAGACTCCGTCGTCGGGAGATCCCACAACAGAGGAGGATGCCTTATGAAGACGACGTTCAAGGCATGTCAACGGACCCTGATGGCCGGGGCCGTCGCGGCGTTGTTGTTGGCGCCGGCTTGGCAAGCCGTTGCGGATCAGCACATGCCCGGCGAAGGCGTCTCGGTGACGCCGGCACGCGCCACCTGGGACACCGGCTGGTTCCCGGCCGCGGTTTACAGTCTCTTACTGGCGGAGCTGGGCTACGATGTGGATCGGCCCACCACCCTGGATAACCCACCTTTCTATCAGTCGGTGGCGCAGGGCGATGTGGATTTCTGGGTCAATGGCTGGTTCCCGCTGCACAATACCTATCGCGATACCTTCGAGCAGGGGGCCGAGCTGATCGGTTACGTTGCCCAGGGCGGGGCCCTGCAGGGTTACTTGGTCGACAAGAAGACCGCCGACGAGCACGGCATCACCAGCCTCGAGGACTTCAAGAAACCCGAGATCAAGTCCCTGTTCGACTCCAACGACGACGGCAAGGCCGAATTGGTCGCCTGCCCACCGGGCTGGGGTTGCGAGTTGGTGATCGAGCATCACATAGAAGCCTATGGGCTTACCGATCATGTCGAGCCGATCAAAGCCAGCTACTCCGCCTCCATGGCCGATGCGTTGGGGCGCTATCAGGAAGGCGACCCGATCTTCTTCTACACTTGGACTCCCAACTGGACGGTGGGCCTGTTGACACCGGGTGAAGACGTGGTCTGGATCACGGTCGAGGAGGCCAGCTTGCCCGAGGACCAGAAGCAGTTCGAGGATGCCACCGTGGTCGAAGGTGTCGAGGGCTGTGTCAAGAATCCCTGCAATCTCGGCTGGCCGGCCAACGACATCCGGCCGGTGGTGAATAGCGAGTTTGCAAGCAACAACCCGGCGGCGGCTAAGCTGTTCGAAGTGATGAGCATTCCGTTGGAGGATATCTTCGCCCAGAACGCCAAGATGTTCGATGGCGAGGACAGCGAGGAAGATATCCAGCGTCATGCCGAGGAATGGATCAACGAGAATAGGGAACAGGTGGACGGATGGCTCGAGCAAGCACGCCAGGCCGCCATGTAAGTCTTCCTGAAATAAACGTTCGAACACCAAGCGGGGCCATCTGGCCCCGCTTTCTAGCTTTATGGCCTACGTAGAACCTATAAGAGCTCCGTGAGTTCATCCCACCCAATATTGCCGCCGGTCACCACCACCACGATATCGCCTTCCGCGGGCAGGTCGAGCGCTCCCGTTTGCAGGGCGGCTATTCCTACCGCGGCCCCCGGCTCGACGAACAGTTTGGCATTGAGCATCAGATGGCGCATGGCGTCGATGATGGCGTCGTCGTCGACGCTGGTCAGGGCATCGACATGCTGGCGGCACAAGGGGTAGGTATGTTCGCCGACGATAGCTGCAGCCAGACTCTTGGCACAGGTGTCGACCCGCTCCAGGCGTTGGGGCCCATCGTGCGCCCACGCGTGGGCCATGCTCGCCGCTCCCGTCGGTTCCACCCCGATCAGGCGCAGTTCCGGGCGCAACGCGCGCACGGCGACGCCGATGCCGGAGATCAGTCCGCCACCGCCGATCGGGCAAAGGATGGCGGTGGCGTCCGGGGCTTGCTCGAGGATTTCCAGCCCCACGGTGCCCTGGCCGGCGATGATGCGAGGGTCGTCGTAGGGGTGCACCAGGGTCAGGCCACGTTCTTTCACCAGACGATGCACTAGTGCCCAGGCATCGTTGATGTCGCCATGCAGGATCACTTCGGCACCCAACTCGCGGCTGCCCTCGACCTTGACCAGACTGGCGTTCTCGGGCATGACGATGGTGACCGGTACCCCCGCGGCACGTGCCGCCCAGGCCAGGCCCAGGGCATGGTTGCCCGCCGACACCGCGCCCAGCCCCTTGCCCAGTTCATCGCGGCTGGCGGTGCGGATCCAGTTCAGCCCACCACGCGGCTTGAACGATCCGGTTCGCTGCAACGACTCGGCTTTGAGCCATACCCGGCGTCCCAGGCGCTCCGACAGCAGGTAATCGGCGATCAGCGGCATCGCCTCGAGGGTATCGCCGATGGTGTCACGGGCGTTCTGGATATTCTCGAGGGTGATCATGCCAAGGCTCCTGTCTCCAATCTTCCCAATTCTACGATCTCTCGGAAGGGCGATCATCCGGAGCCCGACATCTAGGGATGATTAACTAGCCTCCTTTCGGCTTTTCGCTCCGCGCTCGGTGAGTGGCCCATCCTGCGCCGATAGGCCCTTGAGAAGCTCGATACGTCGGAAAATCCCAGATCGTAGGCGATTTCACTCACCGCACGCCGCGTCTCGCGTAACCAGAAACGTGCCCAGAGCAAACGACGGTTCATGACATACTGCTGCGGGGTGACGCCGAAATCGCGCAGGCAGAGCAGATGGAGCTGGCTCTGGCTGAGATGGAAGGCATCGGCCAGCAGTGCATTATCGGGGGGCGTGGCCAGAAGCTCGTCGATAAAAGCATCGAGGCGTTGGGCCGAGAGGCGCTCATGGGCGCCTTCCTCCGGGCTGCCCGTATCGACCAGCTCACTGAGCTGGCTGACGAAGAGGATGGCCAGTTGATGGTTGAGCAGCCGGGCCTGGGCCTCGGAGCGGGGGGCCTTCAACTGGCGGGTGGCCAGCTCCACCATGGGCAGCAGAGGCGGCGGTAGGCTCAGGGCCCGGGGCCTGGCGAACAGCGATTCGCGCAGGTTCAGTTCGCAACTCTGTTCCAGGGCCGTTAGGCAGGGGTCATCGGCGTCGAGATCGAGGACCAGGACCTCGCAGTCGTCATCGCGTCCCAGATAAAGATGGCGCTCGCCGGGAGGCAGGATGGCTGCCTGGCCCAGCACCAGTCGCTCTCCTCCGGGGCTGAACTCATAGTCCATGGCACCGCGCCAGCCCAGCATCAGTTGGGGATGCGCATGGCAATGCTCGCCATTACGACGCGCAATCAGATTACAGTGAGCGACGGTCTGGGTCATGGGGCCCTCCTCGGGAGGGAAAAGTATGGAGCCTCGAACAACGATATCGGAGTCAGGGTCAAGAGCCCGCTCGGCGTGCTTCCTAGACTGGGGGTTCGACATCGTTGAAACGAGGCTGACATGAATCTCGACGCCGAGCAAGTGACAGAGGCGTTGCCCTGGGATGCCCTGGTGGACGCCCTGGCCGACATCTTCACCCGCACCGTGCACTCGCCGGTGCGCCATCACCACCACATGCAGGTTCCCGGCGACCCGGAGGCGACCCTGCTGCTGATGCCGGCCTGGCTGGAGGGCGAGTACCTGGGCGTCAAGCAGGTCAACGTCTTCCCCGGCAACAGCAACAGGGGCCAGCCCGGGCTGAGCAGCCACTACCTGCTGAGCTGTGCCCGTACCGGGCGCCACCTCGCCCAACTGGAGGGCAATGAACTCACCGCCCGTCGCACGGCGGCGGCCTCGGCCCTGGCCGCGCGCTACCTGGCCCGCGAGAACGCCAGCGAGCTGCTGATGGTCGGCGCCGGGCGCATGGCCCGTCGTCTGATTCCGGCGCACCAGGCTATTCGGCCTATCCAGCGGGTGCGTATCTGGGACATCCGCGAGGCCTCGGCCCGTGCCCTGGCCGAAGAGTTCCAGGCCGAGGGGATCGATGCCGAGGCGGTGGCGGCAGACGGCTTGGCCGAGGCCGCCGGCCGGGCCGACATCATCAGCTGCGCCACCCTCAGTCGCGATCCGCTGATCCAGGGCGAGTGGCTGTCGCCCGGCACCCACCTCGATCTGGTCGGCAGCTTCACCCCCTTCATGCGCGAGGCGGACGATGAGGTGATGCGTCGTGGCGCGGTCTTCGTCGATACCCGCGACGGCGCCCTGAGCGAGACCGGCGACCTGATCGATCCGCTGAAGGCGGGTGTCATCCAGGAATCCGACATCCTGGCCGATTTTCCCGACCTGTGCGCGGGACGCCACGCTGGCCGCAGCGCGCTCGCGGACCCCGAACAGGCCATCACGGTGTTCAAGTCGGTGGGCGCCTCGGTGGAAGACCTGGCCGCCGCCATCCTGGCCTACGAGCGCTGCACCGCGCAGCCCTGAGCGGCGGGCAGACTGCCCGCTTCTCCCCGACTCCTGTGACACAACGACAACGAGGGTGGGTCCCCACCCACCCGGGAGTGTAAAGCAAGATGAAAGACCACTCTGTCCCTGACATCCCTGTACCGAGCCTGCCGCTGGCCTTGATCCCCATCGTGCTGACCATCGCGCTACTGGCGGTGCAGATCTTCTATTATGACGACTTCACCCCACATATCCCGCTAGCCATAGGTTTCGGTATTACCGCTTTGGTCGGCTGGCTACAGGGCTACCGTTGGAAGGACATCGAGTCGGGCGCCTTCAGGGTTCTCCACGTGGCAATGCCCTCCATTGCCACCCTGATCATCGTCGGCATGCTGGTGGGAACCTGGATCGCCAGCGGCACCGTCCCCATGCTCATCTACCTGGGGCTGGAATTGATCGACCCGAGCTGGTTCCTGGCCGCGGCCATGCTGATGTGCTCGATGGTCTCGCTATCCATCGGCTCGTCCTGGACCACCGTTGGCACCGTGGGGCTGGCGCTGATCGGGATCGGCGATGCCTTCGGCGTCCCCATTTACTGGACCGCCGGTGCAGTGGTCTCCGGGGCCTTCTTCGGTGACAAGATCTCGCCGCTGTCGGACACCACCAACCTGTCGCCGGCGGTGACCGAGACCAACATCTTCGACCACATCCGCTACATGCTGCCCACCACCATTCCCGCCATGCTGATCGCCCTGGCGGTCTACTGGGTCGTCGGCGGCGCCGAGGCCGGGGTGGGGCATTCCCTCGAGCGCATCGACCTCATCAAGCAGGGGTTGGCCGACAGCTTCGAGATGGGGGTCTGGCAGCTGTTGCCGCTGGTGGTGGTCATCGGCCTGGCCTTCTTCAAGGTGGCCCCGATCCCGGCACTGTTCACCGGGGTGATGCTGGGCGGCGGCGTAGCCATCCTGACCCAGGGCGCGACCATCCACGATGCCCTGACCTTCGCCCACAGCGGTTTCTCCATCGAAACCGGCACCGCGACGCTGGACAGCCTGCTCAATCGCGGCGGCGTCACCTCGATGACCTGGGTCGTGACCCTGATGATGTTCGCCCTGGCCTACGGTGGCGCCCTGGAGCGCACCCGCTGCCTGGAAGCCATTGTCGGCGCCATCATGAAGCGCCTCAAGGGCTTCCGAGGGCTGCAGACCAGTGCCATCCTGACGTCCATCGCCACCAACGTGGTGTCCGGCGACGTCTACCTGTCCATCGCCCTGCCGGGTCGCATGTACAAGCCGGCCTATGACCAGCTCGGCTACTCGCGGCTCAACCTATCCCGGGCCATCGAGGAGGGCGGCACCCTGGTCTCGCCGCTGGTGCCCTGGAACGCGGGCGGGGCTTTCGTGATCGGCGCCCTGGGCCTGACCGTGACCGCCGGCGACTTCAGCCAGCTGCTTTACATCCCGCTGGCCTTCGCCTGCTGGCTGTCGCCGCTGTTCGGCATCCTCTATGCCCAGTTGGGATGGTTCTCCCGGCGTGCCGAGCCCGAAGAGGTGGAGGCGGATGAGGCCACCACCGCCCAGGCGGAGGCACGCTGATGAACGACGTCGACCTGTGCTCCCGGGTCGCCGTGGTGGGCGCCGGCGTGGTGGGCATGACCACCGCGCTGGCCCTACAGCGCCGTGGCCATGAGGTCACCGTGCTCGACCCCCTGGCGCCGGGGGAGGGCGCCTCCTACGGCAATGCCGGCTTCCTGGCCACCGAGCTGATCGACCCGCTGCCCACCCCGGCCATGCTCCGCCAGGCCCCGCGGCTATGGCTGGATCCCCATGGGGCCGTCGCCCTGCCATTCCGCTACCTGCCGCGGCTGGTGCCCTGGCTGATGCGCTTTATCGCTGCTGCCCGTCCCGCCCAGGTAGCCAAGGGGCGCCAGGCACTGGCGGCCCTCAACGGCGCCGCAGTGGCGGCCTGGCGGCGCTGCCTGGCCGATATCGGGGCCGAGGAGGAGTTGGTGGCCTCGGGGTATCTATTGGTTTGGGAGTCTGACCGAGGCCGGGCTGCAGCCAAAGAGCAGATGGCACACCTGCGCCATTGGGGACATGAGGTGGAATGGCTCGAGGCGGCGGCGCTGCGCCAGCGCGAGCCGGGACTGACGGGCGAGCTGAGCCACGGGCTCTACTTCCACGGCGCCCACCAGGTGCGCGACCCCTATGCCTTGGTCCGCCGGCTGGCCTCGGCCTTCGAGGCCCGCGGCGGCGAGCTGCGCCGGGCGAGCGTCACCCGGCTGGAACCCCGTGGCGAAGGCGTGCGCCTTCACACCGACGCGGGGGAGTGGGAGGCGGACCAGGCGGTGGTCGCCGCGGGCGCCTGGAGCCATCGGCTGGCCGCCGGGCTCGGCCTGTCGATCCCGCTGGAGACGGAGCGTGGTTATCACCTGACCCTGCCCGCCCGGGGGCGGGCGCTGCGCCAGCCGGTGGGATCGGCCGAGCGGCGCTGCGTGATGACACCGATGAGCTGCGGCCTGCGGGTAGTCGGCTTCACCGAGCTCGGCGGGCTGACGTTGCCGCCGGTGGCGCGTCGCTATGTGTCCTTGCGCCACCATGCCGGGGCCTTGCTGGCGGATGGCCGGGGCCTCGACCACAGCGCCGAGGAGTGGATGGGCTTTCGTCCGACGCTGCCCGATTCCCTGCCGGTGATCGATACCCATCCCGCCTATCCGGCGATCCACTTCGCCTTCGGCCATCAACACCTGGGCCTCACCCAGGCGGCGGTCACGGCAGAACTCGTTGGCGACCTGGTGATGGGAGAGTCCCCCGCGCTGGACCTCGAGCCTTACCGTGTCACGCGCTTCCAACGGTGAGGGCGGGTATGCTGGAGGGGGATGCTCAATCCATGCATTGCCTTTCGACAATAACGACAGGATCCGAGTCGGCGCATCGACGCTGCGTGTCGGGTGACAAGGGGAGATCGACCATGAGCGAAGACACCATGCGCCACCATGGCACTGTGAGCGAATCGCGGGCGCGCATCCGCGCCAACTATGCGGCCGACGAGGCTGCCGTGCTGCACGGGCTTGTCGAACGTATCAAGCTGTCGGAGGACGAGCGCCGGAAGGTGGCCGCTGTCGGCGCCAATTATGTGGAACGCGTGCGCAAGGAGACGTCGCCCACGATGATGGAGGCGTTCCTGGCCGAATACGGGCTCTCGACCGCCGAGGGTGTCGGTCTCATGTGCCTGGCAGAGGCGCTTCTGCGCGTGCCCGACGCGGAGACCATCGACGATCTTATCCACGACAAGATCGAGCCGTCCGACTGGGGCGCGCACCTGGGTAAGTCCTCGTCGTCGATGGTCAACGCCTCGACCTGGGCGCTGATGCTGACCGGAAAGGTGCTGGAAGACGATCCCAAGGGACCGGTGCGGGCGCTGCGCGGCTTGGTGCGCCGGATGGGCGAACCGGTGGTGCGCACCGCGGTCGGTCAGTCGATGAAGATCCTTGGGCGCCAGTTCGTGCTCGGCCAGACCATCGAGGAGGGTATGAAGAATGCCCGCGAGCTCGAGAAACAGGGCTACACCTATTCCTACGACATGCTGGGCGAGGCAGCGTGTACCGACGCCGATGCAGTGCGCTATCACGAGGCCTACGCCAAGGCGATCGCCGCGATCGCCAAGCAGGCCAAGGGCGACGTGCGCTCCAGCCCCGGGATCTCGGTGAAACTCTCGGCGCTGCATCCGCGTTATGAATACACCCACCGCGAAACGGTGATGGCCGAACTCGTGCCGCGCGCGCTGGAACTGGCGCAGCAGGCGGCCAAGGCCAATATCGGCTTCAACATCGACGCCGAGGAACAGGACCGGCTGGATTTGTCGCTCGACGTGATCGAGGCGCTGCTGTCCGACCCCAGCCTCGCCGGATGGGACGGATTCGGGATCGTGGTGCAGGCATACGGGCGTCGCGCCGCGCCGGTGATCGAGATGCTCTATGACCTCGCCGAGCGGCTCGACCGCAAGATCATGGTGCGGCTGGTGAAAGGCGCCTACTGGGACACCGAGATCAAGCTGGCGCAGGAGATGGGCGTCGAGACCTTCCCGGTCTTCACCCGCAAGGTCAACACCGATGTCAGCTACATGGCCTGCGCGCAGATGCTGCTCGACCGGCGCGACCGCATCTATCCGCAGTTCGCCACCCACAACGCCCATACCTGCGCCGCCGTTGTCGCCATGGCGGGCGACGACAAGGACAGCTTCGAGTTCCAGCGCCTGCACGGCATGGGCGAGTCGCTGCACCACATCGTGAAGCAGTCGGAGGGCACGCGGTGCCGTATCTACGCACCGGTCGGCGCGCACCGTGACCTGCTGGCCTATCTGGTACGCCGTCTGCTGGAGAACGGGGCGAACTCCTCATTCGTGAACCAGGTGGTGGACGACTCGATTCCCCCGAGCGAGGTCGCGCGCGACCCGGTGGCCGAGATGCAACGCCTGGGCGACGCCATCGCCAGCCCGTCGATCTCCCTGCCCGGCCAGCTCTTCGCGCCCGAGCGTAAGAACTCCCGCGGCTTCCGGATCAACGAACCCGCCTCGATCCTGCCACTGCTGGCAGCGCGCGAGGGTTTCGCCGACAAGACCTGGACCGCCGGGCCCATGCTTGCCGGTAGCCCGGCGCCGCAGGGGCCGGCTCGCGATGCCATTTCTCCTGCCGACAGCTCACGCGTGGTTGGAAAGGTGCATGAGGCGACCCCGTCCGAGGTGGCGGCCGCGCTCGACGCCGCCGAGGACGGCTTCCGCGACTGGTCGGCGCGGCCGGTGGCAGAGCGGGCCGAGGTGCTGCGCCGGACCGCCGATCTCTACGAGGAACACATCGCCGAGCTGACCGTGATCGCGACGCGCGAAGCCGGCAAGATGATTCTCGATGGCATCGCCGAGGTGCGCGAGGCGGTGGATTTCCTGCGCTACTACGCGAACGAGAGCGAGCGGTTGGAGACGGAAGAGCCCGGCGGCGCCCGCGGTATCTTCGTCTGCATCAGCCCGTGGAACTTTCCGCTCGCCATCTTTACCGGCCAGATCGCGGCGGCGCTGGCGGCCGGCAACGCGGTGCTCGCCAAGCCCGCCGAGCAGACGCCACTGATCGCCGCCCGTGCCGTCGAACTGATGCGCGAGGCCGGCCTGCCGGAGGCGGCGCTGCAATTGCTGCCCGGCGACGGGCCGACGGTGGGCGGGCCGCTGACCAGCGATCCGCGGATCGCTGGCGTATGCTTCACCGGCTCGACCGAGGTGGCGCAGATCATCCACAAGGCCCTGGCGCAGAATGCGGGGCCGGATGCGGTGCTGATCGCCGAGACCGGCGGGCTGAACGCCATGATCGTGGACTCGACGGCGCTGACCGAGCAGGCGGTGCGCGACATCCTGATCTCGTCCTTCCAATCGGCCGGCCAGCGTTGTTCCGCGCTCAGGATGCTCTATGTCCAGGAAGAGGCGCGAGACCGGTTGCTCACGATGCTCGACGGCGCGATGGACGCGCTCGCCATCGGCGATCCGTGGAATACCGACACCGACGTCTCGCCGGTGATCGACGCCGAGGCGCGGGACAGCATCAGCGCCTATGTGGCGGCGCAGGAAAAGACCGGCAATGTACTCAAGAAGCTGCCCGCGCCGGACGGCGGCACCTTCGTCAGCCCGGCCGTGGTCAAGGTCGGGGGCATCGATGATCTCGAGCGCGAGATCTTCGGACCGATCCTGCACGTGGCCACGTTCAAGGCGCGGGACATCGACGAGGTGGTCAACGAGATCAACGCCAAGGGTTACGGGCTGACCTTCGGCCTGCATACCCGGATCGATGACCGCGTGCAGCAGATCGTCGAACGTGTCCATGTCGGCAATATCTACGTCAACCGCAACCAGATCGGCGCCATCGTTGGTTCCCAGCCCTTCGGGGGCGAGGGCCTCTCGGGCACCGGGCCCAAGGCCGGAGGCCCCCTCTACGTCACCCGGTTCCGCCGGACCGCCGCCGCAGAGAGCCACGAGGCGCCCCAGGGCGACGCAGTGACACCCGGGGATCTCCAGTCGGCCATCGACGGGCTGGATGCGCGCAACTGGGCGGCGCGACCCGATCGGGTCGAGGTGCTGCGCAAGGCGTTGAGCGGCAAGGGCGGCGTGATCCGCAAGGCGCTCGCCGAGACCGCGGCCCTGGATATGACGCCACAGACGCTTCCGGGGCCGACGGGGGAAAGCAACCGGCTGTCGTTTTATCCGAAGGGCACGGTACTCTGCCTTGGGCCGACGCTCGATATCGCCGTCGCCCAAGCGGCGCAGGCGCTCGGCGCGGGCTGTCCGGCGGTGCTCGTCGCTCCAGGCGTTGCACAGGCCGTGCAACCGCTGATCGATGCCGGGGCGCCCGTCGCCGCGCTCGACGGCACCGTTGCGGCCGAGACGCTGACCGCGGTCAAGGGCATCGCTGCCGTGGCCGCTTCCGGCGCCAGCGACTGGACCCGCGAACTGCGCATCGCGCTCGCCAAGCGCGACGGCCCCATCGTGTCGCTCGAGACCCAAACCATCTCGCCGGAACGCTATGTGGTGGAACGCCATCTCTGCATCGACACCACCGCCGCGGGCGGTAACGCCAGCCTGCTAGCGACGGCTGAATAGACTTGCCGGCTCTGCCGGGCGGCAAAGGGAATTGCCGCCCGGCAACGGGGTGCGAATACCGGTATGGGCCGCCTTGCCTACCTGACAAGGTCAGGCTCAGGTGGTGAGACGTGGCATGCTTGGGTCTCCTCAACCGATTCAGGGAACAGGAGGGGTAGTATGACGCGAAGTATCATTTCCGGTCGCGCCGACGCGGCGATTCTGGCTGGCCAGGAGGGATTAAGTTTCTGGGGTGGCGTGGATGCCTCAACAGGCAAGGTTATCGACACTCATCACCCTCTGAGGGGGCAAAGTGTTGATGGCAAGCTGCTGGCCATGCCCACGAGTCGTGGCTCCTGTACCGGCAGCGGTGTGTTGCTCGAGTTGATCCAGAATGGCCATGCACCGGCTGCGCTCATCTTTCACGAGCCCGAAAGCGTACTGACGTTGGGGGCTCTCGTCGCCCAGCATGTCTTCGGTAAGACGATCCCGGTCGTGCAGCTTGATGCAGATGACTTCGCGGCGTTCTGCTCCAAAGAGCGGGCCACTATCGATGGCGACAGACTTGTGGCAGAAGGCCTCGATCTACAGCTGCCAGCGATGGCTACCGATCACATCGAGCTGACGTCAAACGACCGCGCCATGCTCGAAGGTAACGAAGGTCCCGCCTTGAAGGCCGCCATGAGTATTCTTTACGACATGGCCATCATCGAAGGCGCGCCACATCTTATCGATGTCAATCAGGTGCACATCGACGGCTGTATCTACGCAAGCCCGGCGTTACTGCGGTTTGCAGAGATCTTCGCCGAGATGGAGGCGCGCGTTCGCGTACCCACGACCATGAATTCGATCTCGGTCGATCATGCCAACTGGCGCCACCAAGGCGTTCCGTCGTCGTTCGGTCAACCGGCCAGTCGACTGGCCGACGCCTACGTACAGATGGGCGCACGGCCCAGCTTCACCTGTGCCCCCTATTTGCTGGACAGTACGCCGCAAGCGGGTGACGTCATCGCTTGGGCCGAGTCCAACGCCGTGATCTATGCCAACAGCGTACTGGGCGCACGTACGGCCAAACATCCGGATCTACTGGATCTTTGTATCGCGCTAACTGGGCGCGCACCTTACTATGGCGTCTATCTTGACCACCAACGTGCCGCACGTCGTGTCATTGAAATCGAGGCACCACTCGAGCACGACGATGCCTTCTGGCCGCTATTGGGATATCTGGCTGGCCAACTGGCGCCCGATCGTATTCCGTTGCTGACCGGCGTCGAACATCTCACGCCGACCGCGGACGATCTCAAGGCGCTCTGCGCGGCTTTCGGCACGACATCGGCCGCGCCCATGCTGCACGTTGACGGTGTAACACCGGAAGCCGGCCTCGTGGCACCCGACGCCGACAGGGTGACGATCTCCTGCGATGACCTGGCGCAGGTCTGGCAGCAATTCAATGCCGGCCCCGACGAGATCGAACTCGTCTCATTCGGCAGCCCCCATTTCTCGCTCGAAGAGTGCCGAACACTCGCCCGTCTAATGGCGGGACGCTGCTGTCACCCGGGCGTAACGGGCATCGTCACGCTGGGACGCGACACTCTGAACGCAGCGCGCGCCGAAGGCCTTGCAGCGAGACTGGAATCCGCCGGATTACGCCTGCATGCCGATATCTGCTGGTGCTCGATCTCCGAGCCCGTCTTTCCACCGGCAGCGCGTACCTTGATGACCAACTCCGGCAAGTACGCCCACTACGCCCCCGGCCTGAGCGGGCGCGCCGTGCGCTTCGGCAGTCTTGCCGACTGTGTCACTGCCGCTTGTACCGGTCGCGCCTCCAAGACGCTACCGGCATGGCTGCAATCGAGCCCAAAGCGAGATACTTAAATTCCCTATATCCCCGCCCACCATTGATAGCCACGGTCCTCCCAGAAACCGCCCCGGCCGCGACCGAGATGGGCAAAGCTCTCCACCAGTTCGACTCGCATCACATACTTGGCCATCTTGTAGCCGAGTTGTCGCTCGGCCCGCAGCCGTAATGGGGCGCCATTGGCGATGGGCAGGTCGCCACCGTTCAGGCGGTAGGCCAGCAGCGTCTGTGGGTGGTAGGCCTCGAGCATGTCCAGGCTTTCGTAATAGGAATCCGTGCCACGATAGCGATCGGCGCAATGGAAAACCACGAAGCGCGCCTCATCGCGTACGCCTACCTGGGCCAACAGATCGCCGAGCACTACGCCGGTCCACTGGCCGATGCAACTCCAGCCTTCGACGCAGTCGTGACGGGTGATCTGGGTACGCGAGGGCATGGCCTTGAGCTCGTCGAGCGAGAAGGTCTGAGGACGTTCGACCAGGCCGTCGATCGTCAAGCGCCAGTCGCGGAAGCCATTGGCCGCCAGGCGTCGATAGGCCTCGTCCTGGGGATTGGTGGTGCCGTTGGCGCGAAAGCTCGGGGCGATGTCCTCGGGTGCGTATTCGCGTGCGAGGGATTCACGGGAAGCCAGCAGACGCTGCGTGCGCTGGGTCAGGGCCTTGCTGGCATCGAATAGCCGGTTCATGGCGTCGCTGCGTGACAGTCGGTCGCAACCGGCCAGCAGGACCGCACTCGTGGCCAGCAGCGAACGCGTCAGAAAACGTCGACGTCGAGGATCGGTCGGGTTACTCATTGTCGGCCTCCTTCTCGGGGGGCAGCACATAGCGCCCCGTGATCATTGAGCGCAGGTTGTTGACGACGCCGGAGACCAGCACCAGCACGATATGAATCAGGAAGAAGCCCACCAGCGCCACGGCGCACAGGAAATGGATCGTGCGCGCGCTCTGGCGGCCACCGAAGACATCCAGCAGCCAGGGCCAAGCGGCGTCCATGGTCGGCGACATGGTCAGCCCGGTAAGTACGATCAGTGGGGTGATGACGAACAGGACCAGCAGATAGGCAAGTTTCTGCAGCAGGTTGTAGTGACGTGCTTCTTCGCCTCGCGGAAAACGCAGCCGCAGGTGCTCATACAGGGTATGGCCGAGGGTTCGCCATTCATGTCGGCGTGGCAGCAGGCGCCGCCTCAGCTGACCGCTGATGGCCAGGTACAATAGATAGGCGATCAACATGGGGGCGAAGATCCAGCCGGCCAGGAAATGCCACTCACGCCCCATGGCCAGCCAACGCGGGCCGGGCAAGGTGATCCAGGCAGGAAAGGCACGTCGCTCGCGGGCTTCGCGAGGACCGGAGACGCCCAGTACGCCAGTGGTGTCGAAGCGATAAGCGCCAACTTGAGTGATGCCGCGCAGCTCGCCGTCATTGCCGCTCACGGCGCGAATCGATAGTGCCGGGCTGTCGAAATGGGAATCCTTGCCCCAATACAGCGCTGGGTGGGCATTGAAGATCTGCAGGCCGCTCATCAGCAGCACCAACAGACAGATAGCGTTCACCCAATGCCAGATGCGGGTGAACGCGCTGTGTCGCTGGATGACTGTTGGCGCTTGGTCCCTGTTCGTGCCAAACAACGTATCGAAGACACGCATTGCGGAACCCTCCCTCGGGTGAAGGTCGAGAAAAATGCCGGCCGGTTGGGGAATGCCGGCACCGGCCAGCAGCGAGCCGAGCGTCACATGGCATCGTCATCCGACATCATGTCGTCTTCTTCCTCCATCATGGGCTCTTCTTCCATCATCGCGCCTTCATCTCCCATGGCGTCTTCTTCCATCATTGCACCTTTGTCTCCCATGGCATCGCTGCCCATCTGGTCGGAGGCCATGGCGTCGTGTTCCATGCTGTCACCTTCCATGGTTTGGTCGGCAAGGGCGGCAGTCGGCAGCAGCAAAGCAGAGGCGAATAGCATGGCAAACAGTGTGGTCTTGGGATGGTTCAGCAGGTTCATCATCTCGTATCTCCTTACGTGAGTCGGTCGCCGATGGAGTTGTCCTGATCGGCAATGCCAAGCTATCGGGGCATCACGAACGGTTCATCACGAAACCGTCACGCCGCGACGACTTTTTTCGTGATGTTTTCGTGATGCAGGGAGAATGTTTCGGCCCTAGAGTAGGGGCAGATGTCTGGCGAGAACTCCGCGATGTCCTATCGGATCCTGTGTGTCGAAGACAATCCCGAGATTGGCAAGCTGCTGACGGAGTCGTTGGCGGCGGCGGATTACGCCTGTGACTGGGTTCGCGATGGCGAGGCGGCACTGGCGTTGTTGACGAGCGAGTCGGCTGGGGTGCGTTATGATCTGGTGATGCTGGACCTGATGTTGCCGGGGGTGGATGGACTGGATGTGTGTCGCCGGCTACGCCGTCACGACAGCCAGACGCCGGTGTTGATGGTCACGGCCAAGGCTGCGATCCGCGATGTGGTGGTCGGCCTGGAGATCGGTGCCGATGACTATGTCACCAAGCCTTTCGCCATGCCGATCCTGCTGGCCCGGGTTCAGGCCTTGCTGCGCCGTGGCGTTCGACCAGCGGTAAATACCGATGATGGTATCGTTGCCGCCCCGCCGCTGGGCTATGGCCCATTGGTCATCGATATCGACCAGCATCGCGTGACGCTGGAAGGAAAGCCGGTTCAGCTCACCGGCAAGGAGTTCGCACTACTTTCGTTGTTCGCGCGCCATCCCGGCCACAGCTTCACGCGCGGCGAGCTGCTGGACAGAGTGTGGGGCGAAGAATTCGACGGCTACGACCATACCGTGAATACCCACATCAACCGCTTGCGCGGCAAGATCGAAACCGATCCGGCCAAGCCGCGTTTCATCCAGACGGTCTGGGGCGTCGGCTACCGATTTGCCGGTGACGAGCATCCATGAGAGCGCTGATCCACAAGGTCGCCCGCCTGGGGCGCAGTCTCTATGCGCGTATCGCCCTGGTCTATCTCACCAGCCTGCTGCTGCTGTCGGTGGCCGTTGCCTGGATCGCCATCAGCCAGTTCAATCAGCTCGCCCGGGAACTGCAGCAAAGGATGGAAATCGACCTCGCCCAAAACCTTGCCCAAGTCATGCAGCCAGCGTTGCGGCAAGGTGCCGACAGTGATGCTGCTCGCGACATGGCCCATCATATCCTCTCGATCAATCCCTCGCTGTCGCTATATGTGCTCGACGAAAATGGCTGGGTGATCGCCGACTATGGCGAGCCTGCCTGCGGGTTGGGACAGCAGGTGGATCCCGAGGCGCTGGAAACCTTGCTGGGCAAGGAACCCATGCTACCGGTGCTGACGACGTCGCCTTGCGGTGACGATCCCGGGATCTTCTCCGTGGCGCCTATCCAGCATGGTGAGCAACGCCGCCCTGGCTACCTGTACACCGATCTCGACAATGCCGGTCAGGCTTCGATGTTCGCCATGCTGCGCACCAGTTCCATCACTCGCACCCTGGTGGCCGCCGGGCTGATGGCGCTATTGGTCTCGGGCATTTTCGGCCTGGTATGGTTCGCACTGTTGACCCGGCATTTCTCGCGCTTGACGGTAGCGGTGCAACGCTTCGCCGAGGGTGACTACGGGCAGCGTATCGTCGCGCCTAGCGACGATGAGCTCGGACGCCTGGCCAAGGCCTTCAACGATATGGCCGGGACCATCGAGGCGCAGCTCCAGGCCCTGCAAGAAACCGATCGCCAGCGCCGCGAATTGATCGCCAATCTTTCCCACGATTTCCGCACGCCGCTGACCTCGCTGCGTGGTTATGCCGAACAGCTGTTGTCCCAAGGCTCGGTCCTGGACGCGGAGCGGCGGCGGACCTTGGCCGCGATTCTCGACAATGTCGATCGTCTGACCCGTCTTGCCCAACAGCTCTCGACCCTGGCACGTTTGGATGCCGACGACCGGCCGCTCCAGCGCGAGCCGTTTTCGCTGTCCGAGCTGGCCCACGACATCGTTGGCAAGTTCCAGCATCAGGCGCGCCACGCCGGTGTCACCCTGGAGGCCGCCTGCGATCCTGAGCTGCCTTGGGTGGACGCTGACCTGGGGCTGATCGACCGGGTGTTGTCCAACCTGCTCGACAACGCTCTGCACGCCACTGCTGCTGGCGGCAAGGTGCGGCTCGAAGCCGAGGCGTTGGCGGATGGCGTGCGTCTGGCGGTCATCGATAACGGGGTAGGCATCGATGCCGAAGAGCTACCGATGGTGACCCAGCGCTTCTATCGCACCCGGTCGGGCCTCGCACGTGGAGATGGATCGGGGTTGGGTCTGTCGATCGTACGCGAAATCTGTGAACGTCATGGCACGCAGTTGAAGATCGACAGTCGGGTGGGGGAGGGCACCCGGGTAAGCCTAGTGCTTCCCTACGCTCGAGTCATCGAAGCGTAACGCCCGTCGCGTAAAGTTCTAGGCCTAGTGTCAGTGATGAGACGGTGGATAGCGAATCGAAGCGTTCATGTTGCATCGCAACAAAAAGTTTGCTATGTTGCATTGCAACAGAAGGCAACGCGCTTTCTACTGGCAATCCAATGGAGGTGTTCCATGAGCAACGCTACTCTCGACCAAACCACTGAGCAGTTCGAATCCCTGTTCTTCGCCCCGGCCCGTACCTATGCGACGCTGACCCTGGATTACACCGAGAAGCTGATGGCTGCCCAGTTCGAAGCCGCCAAGGCTTATTCCGACGTCGGCCTGAGCCAGGCCCGTGCCGCTCTCGACATCAAGGATGCCGAAGGGCTGCGCAGCTACGTCGAAGGCCAGCAGAAAGTCGCTCAGGATATTAGCGAGCGCCTGAAGGACGACGCCGAGAAGGTTGCTGCCCTGAATCAGGAGTTCGTGCAGAAGAGCCAGAAGCTGGCCGAGGACAACCTCAAGGCAGCTTCCAAGAGCACTGCCAAGGCTGCCAAGTAATATACGTCAGTCGCTCGAAAGAATACCGAGCCGTCGCCCCCTCCGGGCGACGGCTCGTTTTTTTATGTGCCGCGATTCAGGGGCGACACACGAAGTAGTCGTTCTGCACATCGTGCTCGAGCTGGTGAACTTGCACGTCGCTGAATCCAGCCTTGTGAAAGTATTCCAAGGCCCGCTCGCGCCCCCACATGGTCCCTAATCCTTCACCTCCCTGGGCCAGCGAGACGGTCATGCAGTGGGTGACGGAGACAGCGTACAACAGGGTACCCAATGGGTGGTCGCGGTCCTGATGATGGTGGCTCGAGGCATGGATGTCCTGGGCGATATAGACCCCGTCCGGCGAAAGGCTGCGGCGAATGCCACGTAGCAGGTTGAGCGGTTTGGCCTGATCGTGGATGCCGTCGAAAGTGGTGATCAACTCGAAGGCTTCCGGCTTCGCCGTGGTGTCGAAGTCACTCAGGTCGCGGACCTCGAAGCGCAGGTTATCGAGTCCGGTCTCGGTGGCGCGGGCTTGTCCCCAAGCGATGGCCTCCTCCGACAGGTCGTAGCCGGTGAAACGGCTGGCCGGGAAGCGCTCGGCCATCATCAGCAGGGCGCGACCACGGCCACAGGCGCAATCCAGTACCCGAATGCCACTTTCGAGCCGCTCGATCAGCCCTGGCGATAGCGGCAGGATGTTATCGAACAACGCCGGCAATACCGTCTGGGCGCTGTCGCTGGCCATGATCTCGTGGAAGCGCGGATAACGGGAATAGGGCACGCCACCGCCTTCGCGGAAGCAGTGTACGATATCGTCCTCCACGGCGCCCAGCAGGCCGAAGAACTGCGAGTAGACGGCCAGGTTGAAGGGGCCACTATCGGTCAGCAGTGACGCATGGGCATCGGGTAGCCAATAGCGCTGGCTGTCGGGGTCGATCTCAACGATGCCGCCGACGACCATACCGCCCAGCCATTCGCGCACGTAGCGCTCATCGAGACCGGCGCGTTCGGCCAGTTCGAGGCTGGTCATGGGGGTCTGACCAGCCAGCGTCTCGTAGAGGCCGGTACGGTGCCCGATCGACATCAGCAACATCAGTCCGCTCTCGTTGAGAGCATGAAGCAGACGCGCCTCGAAGGCATCGACGTTATGGCTGGTGGTGTGACGGGAGCGATGATATCGCACATGACAAACTCCTTATCGATTTCTTGTTGGTGATGATGCAAGGAGTACGCTACTGCTCGGCGAGCGAGTGGGCTAAAGTGATTTGCGACGCAAACGAGAGATTTCTGCCATGGCCGAGGCGCCGGCGCTGTCGATTGCCTTGCTCGCCACCCCCGAGGCGACGGCGTCGACGCTCTATGGTCTGTATGACCTGTTCAGTTCGGCGGGACGCGACTGGGACGTCGTGATGCACGGCTGTCCCGGCCGGGCGCTTCTCGAACCGAAGATCGTTTCGGTGGATGGCCAGGGCTTTCGCGCGAGCAACGGGGCCTGGATACAGCCGGATGCCAGGCTCGCCGATTGTCACTCCCCGGTGGCCATCTGCATTCCCGATCTGATGGTCGCCCCCGACGAAGCGCTGACGGGGCGACATGAAACTGAAATCGAATGGTTGCGGGCCTGTCATGCGCAGGGAACGCTGCTCGCCGCGGCCTGCACGGGGGCGTTGATATTCGCTGAGGCGGGGTTGCTCGATGGTGGCGAGGCTACGACTCACTGGGCCTATTGCGACACTCTCGCCAGACGTTATCCGAAGGTTCGTGTGCATGCCCACCGCGCATTGGTGGCGACGGGCGAGGGCGAACGTATCGTCATGGGCGGTGGCGGCACTTCATGGCTGGATTTGGCGCTGTTTCTGGTGGCACGTCTAGTGGGCACCGAGGAAGCCATGCATCTTGCCCGCCTTTACCTGATCGACTGGCACCGTGAGGGGCAACGCCCTTATGCGGCATTGTCGACCTCACGCCAGGTCGAGGATGCCGTGATCGCCAAGGCTCAGGTCAGCATTACGACACCCCCGCGCCAGTATGTGCCATGGTGCAGCTCAGCGGCCTGACCGAGCGTTCCTTCAAACGCCGTTTCAAGCTCGCCACCGGCATGACGCCGATGGAGTACGTGCACACGCTGCGCCTCGAGGAAGCCAAGCAGTACCTGGAAACCACCGATGAACCGGTCGAAGCCATCGCCGAACTGGTCGGTTATGCCGATGCCAGTTTCTTCCGGCGTCTGTTCAGCCGCCGCGTCGGCTTGACTCCCAGCCAGTATCGCCGCCGTTTCCGTTCCATGCGACTGGCCATGCAGTGAAGGTCGCTGACGGTCACGCCAACAGGTGGACGACAAGGTCGGTCAGCCAGCCGACCAGCATTGCCCCGCCCACCGCGAACCCCATGTAGAGTGCGAACAACCGGCGACTGACCAGCGACCACACGGCAACGGCTGTATAGAGACTGATCGCGCCCCCGGCGATCAGCAGCGCCATCGCCGCCCCCTGTGACATGCCGAGCTCGATCAATCCGCGTACCAGCGGCAGGGCAGCATAGCCTTCGAGATACAGGGGAGTGCCGATCAGTACCGCCAGGGGGACCGAACCCAGGCTGTCGCTGCCCAATAGCTGAACGACCGAGGACTCAGGGAGATAGTCGCGCATCAGGGCTTCGAGGCCGAGTGCCAGCAACAGCCAGCGCACGATCAGCCAGAAAGTGGTCAGGCTTTCCTGCCAGGCGTGCACCCTGTGACGTTCGGTACCGCACACGGAGACAATGTTCAATGCATCTTCGAGACGCAGGCGATGCGTGATGATGCCGGACAATAGCCCCAGGCCGAAGGCGGCCAGCACCATCCCCGCAGCAAAGGGCCAGCCCAGAAAACCGAGTGTCAGGATGAACATGCCGGGATCGGTGATCGGTGAGGAGAGCCAGAAGGCCATGGCAGCGCTGATGGGCACTCCATGACGTAACAAGGCAGCGACGAGTGGCACCATGGCGATTCCGCATACCGGGGTGATGGCTCCAATGACGCTCGCGGTCACGATTGCCGTACCTGGCCGTTGTCGCAGCCAACGGCTGAGGCCTTCGGCACCGGTCGAGGCGCCGAGCCACCCTGCCAGAGCCGCCGCCAGTACCACCAGCGGTATCAGCGCGAGCAGATCACCGAATACCGCCAGGAGGAAGCCGATACTCCCCTCCAGCCAGGAACCGGCCAGCAACGTAAGAGCGGCCAGCCACCACACCCGGGATACCTCGTTGATCGATGACTTCATGCTGATAATCCTCTCCGCGCCGTTCGATGCTAGGCTGGAGAGATAAATCAGGGAAACGAATAGTTCTGATATTTGGCATCAGGGAGTCTGATGAGGTGACCATCAAGAGCGAATGGCTGGCGACATTCCTCGCTGTAGTCGATGCGGGAAGCTTTACCGAAGGGGCACGGCGCATTCATCGCACCCAGTCGGCCGCCAGCATGCAGATCCAGCAACTCGAACAGCAGGCCGGACATCCCTTGCTGGTGCGTGGCCAGCAGACGGTGTTGCCCACCGAAGCAGGGGAGCGGTTGATTCCTTATGCAAGGCGGGTGGTGCAATCGCTTGCCGATGCGGCGCAGGTTCTGGATATTGCCCCGGAGCAGGGCCGATTGCACGTTGGAATCGCCGAGGAGTATGCGACCAGCCGGTTACCCGAGTTGCTGGCGGCGTTTCGACGCCAGCAACCGCGGGTCGAGCTTGAAGTGCGCTGCGAACCGAGCGCTGGCATCGAGCGAGCCCTGGCCCGAGGGGCGCTCGACCTGGGCATCCTCATTGTCGACCGTCAGCCAGTTCATGGTGAGGTACTGCGCTATGATCCCACTCGCTGGTTCATCGGCGAGGGCTTGGAACTGGAGCCAGGCAATCCTTTGCCGCTAGTGCTGTTCGATCATGCCTGCTGGTGGCGCCAGTGGGCGCTGGATGCCGTGGAGAGTAGCGGGCAAGCCTGGCGGATCGTCTATTCCAGCGCCAGTGTGGCAGGGGTTGCCAGTGCCATTCGGGCCGGTGTGGGGATCGGCGTGTTGGGCGAGAGCACGGCACTGCCCGGGACGTTGCAGGCGCCGGCCGCGCTTGGCTTGCCACCGCTGCCCGGCTCACATCTGGTACTGCAGGTGGCAAGTCCCACGGCACCGGGGGCCAAGGTCATGGCGAGTCAGATCCGCACGGGCTTTTCGATCCCATGAAGGCTGAGCGTCTCGGTCACCCCCCTCAAGCCGTTTCGTCCACGGTCTCCGTTTCACTCTCGGGCTCGGTGGATGCCACGGGACGAACGGGTGGTTGCCAGTCGGCGGTGAAGTCGCTGTCGATCTGCATGCGTTCGGCGACCATATCGACGAAACTGCGTACCTTGGGCGAGATGAGTCGTCCCCCGGGGAACACGGCATTGAGTTCGACTTCCGGGCCCGACCAGCCTTCCAGCACACGATGCAGACGCCCCTCTTGCGGTCCCCAGCAGGCCACGATCTCGCTGGCCAGCATCACGCCGTGTCCTTCGATGAGCAGGCGCCGCAGCACGAAGGGGTCGTTGGCCACGGCGATGGGATCGATGGCGACTTCTTCCTCTCGCGCACCGTTGTGCAGTTGCCAGAAGTAGCGTTGACTGCGCTTGTCGGCGGCCTTTGCCAGGGTCGGGTGAAATGCCAGATCCGCCGGCTTGCGGGGTTCACCATGACGGGCGATGTAGCTGTCGCTGGCATAGACGAACGAGCGATAACTTGCCAAGGGGCGGGCGATCAGGCTGGAGTCCGGCAAGGGGCCGACTCGCAGCGCCACGTCAATCTGGTTGGCGACCAAATCGAGGCGCTCGTTGGACAGCACCAGATCGATCTTGACCTCAGGGTACAACAGGCGAAAGTCGCGGATCAGGATCGAGGTGAATTCGGTGCACATCGTGAATGGAGCCGTGACCCGTAACCAGCCGCGTGGGCTGCCTTCGAGTCGATGCACGGCGCTTTCCGCCTCCCCCAGGTCCTGGGCGATGCGATTGCAATACTCGAAGTAGACAGCGCCGGCCTCGGTCAGGCTCAGCTTGCGGGTCGTGCGGTTCAGCAACCGGGCACCCAGGCGCTGTTCCAGTTCCTGAACCTTGCGGCTCACTGTGGTCTTGGGAATGCGCAGTAACTTCGACGCTGCGGTAAAACTTCCCTGCTCCACGACCTTGGCGAAGATCAAGACGTCGTTGAGATCCTGTAACATGTCATTGTCCTTTTCCCGTGCATGCGTGTCCGAGGCGGGGGATCGCGGAAGGCGGGCTGCACGGTGACTATCCCGTCAATGGAACAGTATTTCCCTCAAAGCCCGACTAATCAAGTCGGCTTAATCGCTTTATCTTCATGCACTTCACCAGCGCCGATAATGTCGATTTTGTGCTCTGTCCGACGACTAAGGGCATGTAGAGCACTTATACCCACCACAAACTGGTCGGCGTTGGCACAGATAAGCGAAGGGTCGAGAGGGGCACTCATGAACGTCCACAAGATGTTCCATCATTCGAGCTCCAGGCGAATGCACATGGTTATCTCCATGCTGCTGGGGCTCGCATTTCTGGCAGGTTGCGATACCCAAGCGGATAGCGCTCAGCAGCAGCCACCACCGCCCGAGGTCAGTGTGGCCGAAGTGGTGGTGAAGGATGTGAGTTTCTGGGATGAGTTCACCGGTCATATCGAAGCGGTGGAAACGGTGGAGCTGCGTCCGCGCGTGGCTGGCTACATTGAACGCATCAATTACACCGAGGGCCAGATCGTCGACAAGGGCGATGTGCTGTTCGTGATCGATCAACGTCCCTATCGCGCCGAACTGGCGCGTGCCGAGGCCGATCTCCAGCGGGCCCAGGCGCGAGCTGAGTTGGCCCGTGCCGAGGCCGCCAGGGCGGAAGCGCTGGCGCAGACCCGTGCCATCTCCCGCGAGGAGCTGGATCAGCGCCGCGCAGCGTCGGCAGAGGCCGAAGCCGATGTGCTGGCGGCGCGCGCCGTGGTCGAGACGGCAAGCCTGAATATGGAGTACACCGAAGTGCGCGCGCCGATCGCCGGCCGCACCGGGCGGGCTCTGGTCACCGCGGGCAACCTGGTGTCCGATACCACACCGCTGACCAGCATCGTCTCCCTCGACCAGGTCCATGTGCACTTCTTCGCCGACGAGCAGAGCTATCTGCGCTATGGCGCCATGGAGCGTTCTGGGGAGCGGCCCAGTTCGCGGGAGGAACGCACACCGGTACGTGTCGGACTGGCTTCTGACATCGGCTATCCGTATGAAGGCGAGGTGGACTTCGTCGATAACCAGCTCGACACCTCGGCGGGCACCATCCTGATGCGCGCCGTGCTCGACAACCGCGATGGGCGTTTCGCTCCCGGCATGTTCGCGCGCGTGCAACTGCGCGGCAACGACTCCGACAATGCACTCCTGATCGACGATAAGGCAGTGCTGACCGACCAGGACCGCAAGTACGTCTACGTTGTCGATGATCAGGGCGTCGCCGTGCGCAAGGACGTGCAACTCGGACGCATGGCCGAGGGGCTGCGGGTGATCAATTCCGGGCTCGATCCCGGCGACCGCGTGGTGGTGCGCGGCGCTCAGCGCATCTTCTTCCCGGGAATGCCGGTGGCCGCCCAGAACGTCGACATGAGCGACTCCCCGCTGACGGTCGACCTTTCGGCGGCACACTGACGGCCGATGTTGTTGATGTGTTCCCCGGAGCGGGCGCCAAGCGTCCACTCCGATGATGGAGTCTTGCCATGAACTTCGCGAAGTTTTTCATCGACCGCCCGATCTTCGCCGCGGTGCTGTCGATCCTCATTTTCATCGCGGGTGCGATCACCATACCGCTGCTGCCGGTCAGCGAATACCCGGACGTGGTGCCGCCGTCGGTGGTGGTGCGCACGGTCTATCCCGGCGCCAATCCCAAGGTCATCGCCGAAACCGTGGCCGCGCCGCTGGAAGAGGAGATCAACGGCGTCGAGGACATGATGTACCTCAAGTCGGTGGCCGGCTCCGATGGTGTGCTGCAGATGACCGTGACCTTCCGCCCCGGTACCGATCCGGACGATGCGGCGGTCAAGGTGCAGAATCGGGTCAACCAGGCGCTTGCGCGGCTGCCTGAGGACGTGCGCCGGCAGGGCGTGACCACGCAGAAGCAGTCGCCGACGTTCCTGATGGTGGTGCACCTGACATCGGAGGATGGCCGTTACGACACCCTGTACCTGCGCAACTACGCCCGTCTGCACGTCAAGGACGCGTTGGCGCGCATTCAGGGTGTCGGTGACGCGCAGATCTTCGGCGGCGGCGACTACGCCATGCGCGCCTGGCTCGACCCGAACAGGATCGCCGCGCGCGGACTCACGGCCGGCGACGTGGTGCGGGCGATGCGCGAGCAGAACGTGCAGGTTTCGGCTGGCCAGCTCGGCGCCGAGCCCATGCCCGACAGCGACTTCCTGACCCTGATCAACGCTCAGGGCCGTCTAACCACCGAGCAGGAGTTTGGCGACATCGTGGTCAAGAGCGGTGCCGACGGCGAGATCGTGCGTTTGGCCGACGTCGCCCGTCTGGAACTGGGCGCCAGCGACTATACCCTGCGCTCGAAGCTGGACGGCAATGACGCGGTCGCCATCGGTGTCTTCCAGGCGCCGGGAGCGAATGCGCTGGAGATCCAGGAAAGCGTCATCGCCACCATGGACGAACTGGCCCAGTGGTTCCCCGAAGGGGTCGAGTACGAGGCGGTGTACGATACCACCATCTTCGTGCGCGACTCGATCGAGGCAGTGGTCAAGACCTTGCTAGAGGCGGTGCTACTGGTGGTGCTGGTGGTCACGCTGTTCCTGCAGACCTGGCGCGCGTCGATCATTCCGCTGATCGCGGTGCCGGTGTCGGTAGTGGGCACCTTCGCCGCACTCTATCTGCTGGGCTTCTCGATCAACACCCTGACCCTGTTCGGCCTGGTGCTGGCGATCGGTATCGTGGTCGACGACGCGATCGTGGTGGTGGAGAACGTCGAGCGCAATATCGCCGAAGGACTTGCGCCGTTAGCTGCTGCCCACCAGGCGATGAAGGAGGTGTCCGGCCCGATCATCGCCATCGGCCTGGTACTGTGCGCGGTGTTCGTGCCGATGGCGTTCCTGTCCGGTGTCACCGGCCAGTTCTACCGCCAGTTCGCGGCGACTATCGCCATCTCCACGGTGATCTCCACGATCAACTCGTTGACCTTGTCTCCGGCGTTGGCGGCGATGCTGCTCAAGCCCCACGACGCGCCCAAGGACCGTATGACACGCTTGATCGACCTGCTGTTCGGCTGGGTGTTCCGGCCCTTCAACCGCTTCTTCGGCAGCAGTTCGGCGAAGTACCAGGGCGCGATCTCGCGCATCCTGGGCCGGCGCGGGGCGGTATTCGTGGTGTATGCGTTACTGCTGGTCGCGACCGGGGTGATGTTCAATGCGGTGCCTCCGGGCTTCATCCCGACCCAGGACAAGCAGTACCTGATTGCCGGCGTCAAGCTGCCGGAAGGGGCCTCGCTGTCGCGCACTGATGCGCTGCTGAGCAAGGTTGGCGAGATCGCCATCGAGACCGAGGGCGTGACTCACACGGTAGCCTTCCCGGGACTCAATGCGCTGCAGTTCACCAATACGCCCAACAGCGGTGTGGTGTTCCTGACCTTGGCGCCATTCTCCGAGCGTAGCCGCACGGCGGCCGAGATCAACGCCGAGATCAACCAGAAAATCGCTGGACTGCAGGAAGGCTTCGCGTTCGCGTTCATGCCGCCGCCGATTCTTGGCCTAGGTAACGGCAACGGCTGGCAGATGTTCATCGAGGACCGTGCGGGGCTCGGCTATGGCGCGTTGCAGAACGCGGTGCAATCGTTCCAGGGGGCTATCGCGCAGACTCCAGGCATGGGCTTCCCGATTACCAGCTATCAGGCCAACGTGCCGCAGCTCGACGCCGAAGTCGACCGAATCAAGGCCAAGGCCCAAGGGGTGCCGCTGACGGAGCTGTTCGACACCCTGCAGACCTATCTCGGTTCGACCTACGTCAATGACTTCAATCAGTTCGGTCGCACCTGGCAAGTGATCGCCCAAGCCGATGCCTCCTTCCGTAATAGCGTCGAGGATATCGCCAACCTGCGCACCCGCAATGAGCGCGGCGAGATGGTGCCGATCGGTTCGATGGTGAAGATCAGTCAGACCTTCGGTCCGGACCCGGTGCTGCGCTACAATGGCTATCCCGCCGCCGACCTGGCCGGCGAGGCGGATCCGCGTGTGCTGTCCTCGGCGCAGGCGATGGACACGCTGAGCGAACTTGCCGCCGGGGTGCTGCCAGGCGGCATGACCTTCGAGTGGACCGATCTGAGCTTCCAGCAGGCTACCCAAGGCAACGCCGCGCTGGTGGTGTTCCCACTGTCGGTGTTGCTGGTGTTCCTGGCCCTGGCCGCGCTCTACGAGAGCTGGACCCTGCCGCTGGCGGTGATCCTGATCGTGCCGATGTGCATGCTCTCGGCGCTGCTCGGGGTACGGTTCATGGGGGGCGACAACAACATCTTCGTTCAGGTCGGGTTGGTGGTGTTGATAGGTTTGGCGTGCAAGAACGCCATCCTGATCGTCGAGTTCGCCCGAGAGCTGGAGATACAAGGGCGAGGCATCATCGAAGCGGCGCTGGAGGCCTGCCGTCTGCGTCTGCGGCCGATCATCATGACCTCGATCACCTTCACCGCGGCGGTGGTGCCGTTGATGCTGGGTAGTGGCGCCGGTTCCGAAGTGCGCCAGGCGCTCGGCGTGGCGGTGTTCGCCGGCATGCTTGGCGTCACGCTGTTCGGGCTCTTCCTGACGCCGGTGTTCTACGTGGCGTTGCGCAAGCTGGCCGAGCGCTTCCATCGGGCGCCGCAGGAACCCCTGCCAGCGGAGGGTGAATACCGTGCGTAAGCTACTGCCGATTGCCTTATCGTTGCTGCTCACGGCTTGTGCCGTGGGGCCCGACTACCAGTCGCCCGAGCTGCCGGAACCTCAATCTCTGGTACGCGCCGATACATCGTTGTATGCCACCGAGCCAGTGGAAGCCGAGTTCTGGCAGCGCTTCGACGATCCGTTGCTGACGCAACTGGTAGAGGAAACTCTGGCCACCAATCATGACCTGCGTATCGCATTGGCTCGCTATGATCGAAGCCGTGCCTTGCTGCGTGAATCGCGGCAGAACCTGACACCTGACATCACAGCAGAGGCCGGGGTCGCGAATCAGCGTCTGAGTGCCGACCAGATGCCGGGTGTGTCACGTGCCGAGCGTGACGCCGACAGCTTTGATGCCGGGATCTTGGCCTTCTGGGAACTGGACGTCTTCGGTCGCGTGCGACGGAGCGTCGAGGCCCAGCGTGCCGAGAGCGAAGCCACGGCGGCCGACTTGCGTGCAGTACAGGTAGTGGTGGTCGCCGAACTGGTCGATAGCTATTTCCAGCTGCGCGGGTTGCAGGAGCAACTCAGAGTCGCTCGAGCCAATGCCGATAACCAGCGCGAGTCGCTGGAACTGGTGGATGCGCGCCTTGCGGCAGGGCGAGGCATCGAGTTCGACAGCGTTCGCGCCCGAGCACAGCTCGAGACCACGCTGTCGCGAATTCCGGCACTCGAAGGCGAGATCGCCGCGCTGACGCACCGCATCGCCGTACTATCCGGAAAGGAGCCCGGTGCCCTGGTCGCCGTGCTGGAAGCGCCGGCGCCATTGCCAGCGTTGCCTGACCGGGTTGCTACTGGTTTGCCAGGTGAGCTGCTGCGTCGTCGTCCCGATATCGCTGCCGCTGAGCGTCGCTTGGAGGTTGCCAGTGCGCGGATCGGCGTTGCCACCGCGGATCTCTATCCGCGCTTCACCTTGGGTGGGCTGCTGGGAACCCAGGCGGCCAATACCGATGATCTGTTCAGCCGTGATAGCGAAACGCGGCTGATCGCGCTGGGCATCGACTGGTCGTTCCTCGACATTGGCCGTGTGCGGGCACGCATGGCGGCCGCTGATGCCGACGCCGAAGCCAACCTGGCCCGCTATGAACAGGCGATCCTGCTGGCCTTGGAGGAAACCGAAACCGCCCTGGCACGCTACGCCCAGGCGCGTCGCGAGCGCGAGCACCTGCAGGACGCCGCCGAGGCCAGTGCCGAGGCGGCACGTCAAGCACGCCAGCGCTTCGAGGTCGGTGTCGTCGATTTCCTGGAGGTCATCGACGCCGAGCGTTCGCGCCTGGAGATCGAGGACAGCCTGGCGCGCAGCCACACCCGTACCGCCACGGCGCTGGTCGGGCTTTACAAGGCCCTGGCCGGTGGTTGGGAGGAAATGCCGGTCGGTACCGCCGAGATCAGCGCCAGACTATGAGAACATGGGATGACATCGTCAGGCGGGAAAAAAAGCAGCCGAACCGGGACATCCGATTCGGCTGCAAAGCCCAGAGGGTGACATCACGTCATGCCACCGCGGCCCTCATGAGGGGAAGGAGAACTGCGCTCCTTCGCGCACCCCGGCCGACGGCCAACGTTGGGTGACGGTCTTGCGCTTGGTGTAGAAGCGCACGGCATCCGGCCCGTAGGCGGCCAGGTCGCCGAACAGCGAGCGCTTCCAGCCACCGAAGCTGTGGTAGGACACCGGCACCGGCAGCGGCACGTTGATGCCGACCATGCCCACCTGGATGTTGTCGCTGAAGTAACGGGCCGCCTCGCCATCGCGAGTGTAGATGCAGGTGCCGTTGCCGTACTCGTGATCGTCGATCAGCTGCATGGCTTCTTCCATGGAGCCGGCACGGACCACCAGCAGCACCGGACCGAAGATCTCCTCGAGGTAGCAGGTCATGTCGGGAGTCACGCGGTCGATCAAGGTGCCACCGACATAGAAGCCGTTCTCGTGGCCCGGCACCTGCACCCCGCGGCCGTCGACCACGATCTCGGCACCCTGCGCCTCGGCGCTGTCGATATAGCCGCAGACCTTCTCCTGGTGGGCCTTGGTGATCACCGGGCCGAAGTCGTTCTCGGCGTCGGAGAAGGGGCCGACCTTGAGGGTCTTCATCTGCTCCTGCATCTTGCCGATCAGGGCGTCGGCGGCTTCGTCGCCCACGGCCACCGCCACCGACAGCGCCA
>NZ_BMXS01000004.1 GCF_014651875.1 Litchfieldella qijiaojingensis | reverse complement strand
CGATCATCTCGCGGAATTTCCAGGTGGTGTTGACGTGCATCAACGGGAACGGCGGCGTGCCCGGGTAGAAGGCCTTGCGCGCCAGGTGCAGCATCACCGACGAGTCCTTGCCAATGGAGTAGAGCATAACCGGGTGGCGGAACTCGGCGGCCACTTCACGGATGATGTGGATCGACTCCGCTTCCAGTTGCTTGAGGTGGGTCTGTCGCTCGGGGGAAAGCATCGCGGCTTGGCAACCTCTCATGACCTTGGGCGTGCCGCAATGCGCGGCAGCATGGTGAACACAGTGTCGTACGGGCGCGCTCAAGAGCGCACTCGGGAATATCATGGAGGTTAGGGTACTGAGATGATTATGATAACGTCAAAGAATTAAGAACTATCTTTTTAGCCCTACAAGGAATATCAAGATCATACGTCGACACGTTCCACCCACGTGGTCAGCTTTTGTCCCTGCAGATCGATGATCCGATAGCCGGGGCGCGAAGCCTCGTCGATTGCGAATTCAGGCGAACCGCCGAGGAACTGATCAGAGCTCGATGGCGTGCCGTAAACGGCGATTTCACCGTCCTCAAGGGAGTAATGACTGGCAAAGGCCTGATGGATATGACCGCATACGATGGCACGCACTTGGCGATAGGCAGCGAGTGTTTGCCATAGCGCCTCGCGATCGTGAAGCCCGATGGCATCCATCCACGCCGATCCGATTTCCAGCGGCGGGTGATGCATGGCCAGCAATGTCGGGCGCTCGTCTTCTTCCAAGCGCCCGGCAAGCGTTTGCAGTTGCGCTTGCCCGAGTTCACCATGCGGCTGACCATTTACCTGCGTATCAAGCACCAGCAACCGCCAGTCACCAAGATCGATATCGTCGAGAATCTCGCGCTGCTCAGCCATGAACTGTGGATGATCATGGTTACCCGGCAGCCAGAACCACGGACACTCCATGGAAGCGAAGGTCTCCACCGCATGCCGGTAGGAAGCGGGCGTTTCGTCCTCGCTGACGTCACCCGTCACCAGCACCACATCCGGACGCTGACGTTGCGCATGTGCTACCACCGCCTGTAGCTGACGCAAGGGAACGCCAACACGCGAGCGCGCCTCGGGATCGGCATGCAGATGACAATCCGTGATCTGAATCAGTCGCATCACAATAAAAGATCCTTAGAGAAACGCCGAATAAATCGGCGAGCAGCGTAAAGCGCAAGGCGCACGGAGCACAGGAACCGGAGCATATGGGGTTATATGTGAGGATTCCGCGCACCGCGCAACGCAGCGATTTGCCTGCGCAGACATTTATACGGTGTTTCTTCAGCGGAGAGCGGGAATATCCAGCGAATGCCCGTGCGCCGAACCATACTCCAGCCACTCACCGAGGAAGCGATTCAACTGCAGCTTTTCATCGGGCTGGTGCATGTGCGCATTGGGATAGCGATAGCGGCCGTCAAAATGGCGCTGACGCTGGAAGTCGGTGACCTCTGCCATGCGTACGTCATGGTACAGGTGCACGCGCATGCGCAACGGTTCGATGATGGAATCCAGCACACCGGACTGCGACACCCGAACGATGCTGGTATAGGGCGCGCGCTCCAGCACTTCCAGCCACAGCGAGCCGAAGCGCATCTCGCGCCCCTTGAGAGCCACCTCGCGTACCTCGCCGGCCTCGAGATCGCCGAGCAGCCGCGTTAGGCGCAGGTAGTTGGCACTACACTCGCCTTGCAGGCTCTTGAGGTCGGTGACGTAAGCGGTCTTGGCCACGGAATTACCTCCTTGCTCGCAGTGAGGCCCGTTCGCGCGCCAGCCAGTGGAAGGCGATCAGGCACATCGCGTTGTCGAGTCGGCCGGACTCCAGAAGTTCCCAAGCCTTGAGAAACCCTAGCACATGAACCCGGATATCCTCATGCTCTTCGTCCAAACCATGCACACCGCCCAGACCACGACTGTCGACCAGACCACAGTATAGCGTGACCCGCTCATTGCAAGCGCCGGGGCTCGGGTAATAGGTATGCAACTCGATCAGTTCCGCTATCTCGCAGCCGGCCTCTTCACGAGCCTCGCGATGAGCCACGGTGGCTGGATCCTCACCGGCTTCGATCAGGCCAGCGACGATCTCGATCTTCCAGGGACTCTCGGGATCGTCAAGGGCACCGGCACGGAACTGCTCGACCAGTACCACCTGATCGCGCTCCGGATCATAGAGCAGCACCCCCACGGCATCGTGGCGCAGATGTACCTCGCGCACCACTTCCTGACTCCAGCCTCCCTCGAACAGCCGATGACGCAAACGCCGCCGCTCGAGCCTGAAAAAGCCCTGATAGAGACACTCATCCTCCAGCCGTTCGACATCCGCGGCCGTGAAGGTAATAGGCGGTAGTAGCGGCTCGTCCATGCTGCCTCCGAATCATGGCAAAGAGGCCATTATCGCGGCCCCGGCGGAGGATGCCAACCTCGGCGCAGGGAGCGCCGCGACTCGCGGCTTTCGGATATGGGTTGCTCGGGAAACTGGATGTCGTTGCCGTTGGCATCGAGCTGTACGATCTCGCTGGGACACCCCTTCTCATCGAGTCGAACCAGGCCGATGCCGGAACCATTCCACAACCGCTCGCCGGCCTTGGCACAGTCCGGGATTCGCGGCCGGATATGCATGGCACGTCGCTTGGTGAACCAGTTCAACGGCGAGCGAGGCGCATACAGCCAACGGTTGAGACGATCGAACCAGTCCAGCAAGGTATCGGGAAAGGAGTTTTTCAGACCACTGCTTGTGATCTGCCAAAGGCGGGGGCCTTCGCGACGATGGCGGATATGGATGTCGTAGACGAATGAATAATGCACATCCCCCGAGAGGATCACGTAATTTCCCGGCGTCCGCGAATGGCGAAAGATATTGAGCATCACACTGGCGGCCCCCCGGTGAGCCATCCAGTTCTCGGCATCCACCAGCAGCGGCTTGCCAGCCAGGGTGAAGAGTTTCTGGATACCCTCGATCAGCTTGACGCCGAACATCGGAGCCGGTGATACGATCACCACCGAGGGCTCGCCCAGCAATGCCTGCTGCAGGTCCGACAGTGCCTCCCAGTCCATCAACCCCGAGGGGCGATGGCGACGGCGTTCACTACGCCAGCGGCGCGTGCGGGTATCCAGCACCACCAGCCTGGGTGAGGACGGTATCACGAACTCCCACCCCTCGAAGCGTAACAGGCGCCGAATCAAGGCGTCCTGCTCGGCAGGCGGGAGACAGCGGTTTCCTTCAGCCTTTGCCAACAGCCCGGCCAACGCCTCGATAGGCTCGGCCAGGCGGTCGGGATCGTTGCCCCACCCCTGACACAATGCATAGGCCAGCAACGCATTGCCAATGATGCGTCGCGAAAAGGGATGGCCATAGGCGGTCTGCTCCCAGGCGGCGGTCAGATTCCAGTCATCGGTAACGTCGTGATCGTCGAAAATCATCAAGGTAGGCAGATTCGCCATCACCCTGGCCACGACCGGCAAGCCCTCGACGAAGTCATCGATGATGGCGCGCTCCTTGGCAAAAAGAGAAGCCTGTTCGGCCGAAAGAGCGGGATGCTCGATATCGATCAATCGCCAAGGGACTGGCGACCAGACCAGCAGGTACATGGCCATCACTTCGGCAAAGGTGATGAGGTGATTGTGGGCATTGGCGGAAGTGAAGACCGGCTTTCTTACTCCGCCGAAGAAGCGATCGCGCAGCGCCTCGCTGGACTCGATGTCGGGCAACAGCCACTCACGCCGGTAGTAGCTCTCCGGCGCTGCATATAGTGCCTGGCTGTCGTCTACCGTTGCCCCTTCCAGAATTTCATCGAACAGCCCCAGGCGCCGGATCAGGGCATGGATGGCTGCCAGCATGGGGCCTGCCACATCGTCGGCATAGATCTGGTCGCCAGTCATCAGCAGCCAGGCGGGACGCTCTTGCGGTTCGGCCCAGCGCCCGCCAAGCCAGGTGTCGGCCCGGGTCAAGCCGTCTCCGCCGGGATGGTGTGGCTTGCGGCACGATCCGTGCAGCAAGCTACCCAGGCGCGAGGCGATCACGAAGCCCGGTAAGGCGGCACCGTCATATCTCAGGTGAGCCCCCCAGTCGGCGATGCTCACGTACTGGCTAGTCTCATCCAACAAAGCCAGGTCGTAATCGACCCTCACGTCTTGAGGCAAGGGTGAGTCGAGACCGACGTCAATGAGGTGCACATGGGCATGACACCCCACCGCCAGGCAACGGCAAGACGCGTCATCGAGCCTCAGCTCATGCGACGGTGAGCCATCCTCGGGCATCAGCGTCAAATGCAACGAAAGCGGGCGCGAGCCGACCAGCCACATCACGATCCGATCGGGAGAGACGCGGCGCAGTATCGGGCCGACCAGAACAGCGGGCAGCTCGGAACGGGAAGAGTTGACGGTCGTCATGGGCGCCAAGCGTACCGCAGATGACAATGCGGCGTCTCGGGATCTATTCCCGTTCGCCCAACAGGGATCGCGCCTGTTCGCGTAACGCCTCGTCGGAACGCTCGCGTCCTTCTCGAAGCGGCCCTTCGGTCGCCCGACGAGCATGCTCGCGCGCTTCCTCCAAGCGCCCCTCATCCTCGAGGAAGGCCGCATAGTAGTAATTCACATCGATGCCCTCGGGGCGGATCTCCAATGCTCGGGAGAACATTTTTTCGGCGGTTTCACTGTCACCAAATCCCAACGGCCAGCCCGGGGCCCGATCATACAGCGCTCCCAAGGTCACATAGGCCGAACCATTGCCACCTTGGGGGTCGAGCGCGACGGCCCGCTCGAGAGCCGCGCGGGCTTTCTTGGCCAACCCCAAGGCACCGACACCACCCTTGGCACGCGCCTGGGAGGCCAGGATGATCCCCTGCCAGACCAACACAGACGGCTCGCTGGGATGAGCTTCAGCCACGGCCTCGGCGTCAGCGGCCAGTGCCCCGAAAGCGTCGGCGCGCTCGCGTTCCGGCACCTGGGTGGTGATGTGTTCCCAACGGTTCTGGAGCGCGAAGACATCGTTTTCCAGCGTCTGGGCCATGACGAGCGGGGCCAGCAAAAGGCCCACCCCCAACACGACAGTCGATAGCAGTTGACGGATCATTGGCGAACTCCTTCGTTTTGTTGTGGTGCATGGAATTGTTGCAGGAGGCAGTGTATCGCCAATTAAATGTAACGAACGTTTGATTTATTCGCTAGCTTCACCTTGCACTCCCTGCATCTTGGCCTCGGACCAGAGGTTGAGTATGGTGATAATCAACAAACGACAGCGCGAACGATTCCATGAAAGGCCGCAACATGACCCGCTGGCGCGACCCTGCCAAGGATCCACGCCAGGAACCCAAGAGCAACCTGATCACCCCTGAAGGCTATGCCCGGCTCAAGGGCATCCACGACCACCTGTCGCGAGTGAAGCGCCCAGAGCTTTCGGCCAAGGTCGGCGAGGCCGCGGCGCTCGGCGACCGCAGCGAAAACGCCGACTACACCTACAACAAGAAGGAACTCAACCGCGTCATCGCACGGATTCGCTACCTGGGCAAGCGGCTCGACGAACTGCAGGTGGTCGACCGATTGCCGGCGGATACCGGACGCGTCTACTTCGGCGCCTACGTCACATTGGAAGACGAAGAAGGCGAGGAACTGCACATCCGCATCGTCGGCCACGATGAAACCGACACCGAAAAGCGCTGGATCAGCGTCGACGCACCACTGGCCAAGGCCCTGCTTGGCAAGGCTCTCGACGACGAGACGACTGTCGCCGCCCCCGGGGGCGAAACGACCTATATCATCACCGATATCGCCTATCACGCCCCCCATTGCGGCTAGGCGACGCCCAACGGCGACAGTGACAAGGTTTGTAGATCAAGGCCTTACCTCTTCATCCCAGTCACCGTTGCCGCAAAGTGACGCTAGTGGGGCATCGTGCAACAGCGAATCACTACTCACCTCCACTTTCGCACGCCATATCCCATTGATTATAAGGATAGAAATCGAGAAATGGCATGCTTTTGGCGTGGGAAGGGACAGCGAGTGGACAGCTCGCTGCTACGAACAGCGTCTATTCAGTGGAGGAATGTCATGAAACGTGCCATGAAAGCTGCCTTGTTGCCGGTTGCCTTGGTATTCGGCGTCAGTGTCGCCACCGCCGGGAGCGGGACGCCCGAGTTCGAAACCCTCGACGCCAACCAGGACGGCGCCTTGAGCGAGGAAGAGGTACAATCCGTCGAAGGCCTGGACTTCGCCACCATGGATGCCAATGGCGACGGCACCTTGAGCGAGGAAGAGTTCAAGGCAGCCACGAAAGGCGAAGGCGAGACAGGCGAAGGAGGCATGGAGGACGAGACATCATCCGAGTATTGATGTCATCCCCCGTCAGGCACCCGGTAGCCTCGGGTGCCTGTCCCTGCATGACCGCCTTTCCCCGCCGCTGGCCTCGGGCGACGCTCAGACCCAGGCGCGATAGACGCGAAAGCGCCTGTCATCGGCAAGTATCTCGAAGCCACCGAAGGCCGCCTCGAGCAGGTCCGGATAGGGCAGGAAGGCGTTGGCAACCAGAACCAGTTGGCCACCGGGAGTGAGATGATGCGGAGCCTCGCCGATCAACTGTCCCGCCGGCCCGTAGTCGATACTGCGTTCCTGATGGAAAGGCGGGTTGCTGACAATGACATCGAAGCGCCGCCCTTGCAGCGCCGAGTAGACATCGCTGGCCAGTACTTCGCCCTGCAGGTCATTGGCTGCCAGCGTGCGGCGCGTGGCCTCGACGGCGAAGGCATTGACGTCCACCGCCGTGACGCGTGCCCCGCGCCGAGCCAACCAGGCAGCCAGGATGCCGTCGCCGCAGCCCATATCCAGTGCTGAAAACGAGCTGCCCCTCTCTGGCAACACCGCAGGCAACTGTTGCAGCAACTGCTGCGTTCCCTCGTCGAGCTTGCCATGGCCGAACACGCCCGGGTGACTGGCCAGTTGCAGGCCCTCGGCCTCGAAGCGGCTCCAGGCCACCTCGGGGTCGATGGCAACCTGCCCCAAGCGGGTCTCGAACAGGGTACAGCGCCGCGCACTGTCGCGCTTGCGACACCCAAGGCCCAGCGCGGCAAGCACCTTGAGCACGCGCTTGATACCGCCATTGTTCTCGCCCACCACCTGCAGCGGAGTGCCCTCCGGCAGGCGGCGGCACAACGTCAGCAGCCACCATTCTCCCAGCGCATGAGCCTTGGGCCAGAACAGCACTGCACCCGGTGGCTCCCCAAAGTCGGTGGCCAGCGCCTCTAGCGTCGGCCGGTTTTGGTCGTTCCAGGCCCTGAGCACCCCATGATCGGCACTCAACACCCTACCCTCGCCGTGCTCCAGCCAGGCATCGCGCGGCGGCGCTACCCATAGCCAGCCGCGATAGTCCATTGCCTGGCGCTCCAGCAACTGGCAGACGGGGGTTTCGGCACTCATGCAAGGCTCTCCAGGGTCGGTTACGGGGAAAATCGTCATAGGGTGTGAGGCTATCGGCTCTCGGGCGTCGTCGCCGGCTTGGTCAGGGTATAAAGCAGATAGCGCCCCAGTCGCCAGTAGGGTTCCGTCGTGCAGTAGCGACGCTCCAGCTCGATCAACTTGACCAAGCTCTCGTCATCAAGCTGGTGTTCGCGCAGATAGTCATGAAAGACACGCACCCCAGCCACGGCCGCAATATCGAGCCCGTACTCCGCCGACCAGGCGACGATCTCTTCATGCGTCAGCGGCGAAATCGGCGTCAGCCGCCGGCGCTTGCCGGTGCCGGCCAGGCGATCGGCCAAGACCTTGTCGAGATTCCCCTTGACCACGTTGGAAAAACGCAGGGCATCACGGTTGAAGACCATCAACGAAAGTTGGCCACCCGGCGAGAGCAACTCGGCCAACGTTCCCATGGCCGCACGCGGATCGCCCAGCCACTCCAGCACCGCATGACAGACGACCAGTTCCCAGGGGCCGGGGGCCTGTTCCGGCAACGCTTGCAAGGGCGCCTGGAGAAAGGTCGCGGAATGGCCGGCCAGCGCCCGGCGCGCCTCGACCAGCATCTCGGCGGAAGGCTCGGCCAGGGTCACGGGATGGCCACGCTCGGCGAACCAGGCACTCATATGCCCCAGCCCGGCCCCCACATCCAGCATCGGCTGCACCTGCAACCTCAGCATGCGAGGCAGCAGATGGTCGAGCACGGCCAGACGAATCTCGCCGCGGGCGCTGCCGTAGAGGCTATTGGCAAACTTGTCGCCCAAACCATCGAAGTGGCGATCGCCATGCACGGACAGCGGTACCGACTGGCGGGTAAAATGAGAACTGGCGACCATCGAGACTCCACTGGTGAATCTGTCACAGCTCCCTATTCTACGCATCGAACGCCATGAGCTCATCGCCTAATCGACAGCGGCAAGCGCTCCGCCCAGGGCATGGCGGCCTCGATCTGGGCAGCGAATTGCAGCAGGCGCCGGTCGTCGCCCATCGCTCCCAGGCACTGCACACCCACCGGCAGGCCATCGGCGGTGACATGCAGCGGCAGTGACATGGCGGGCTGTCCGGTGAGGTTGGCCAACTGGGTGAAAGGGGAATGGCGCAACGCATCGCGTGCCAAATGCTCGAGCAAGCCCGCCTTCAGCGCCACGTCTGGCAGGCCAGGAATCGCCAGCAGCGACATCAAGCGCTCGTGGAATCGGGTGGGATACAATTCGCCGATGCGCGGCGGCGGATCGGCCAGCACCGGCATCAGCAGCAGGTCGAAACGTCGGTGGAAACGCCCCATGGCTCGAGCGACAGTATTCCAATAGCGCTTGGCCAGCACGTAGTCGCATGCCTTGAGACGTCGCCCTAGTCGTCCGATCGCCCGGGTGGCGGGTTCGATATCCAGCCGCGACACCGGCACCTTCGTCTGCTCACTGATCCACTGCAGATTCGCCGCCGCATATCCGAGATAGATCGTCAAAAAACTTTGCGCAAGACGCTCGCCATCCACCGGCGGGTCGCACCACTCGACATGGTGGCCCAGAAACTCAGCTCCCTGCGCCGCCTGCTCCACTGCCAGACGCACCTCGGGATGCAAGCGCGTGCCAAGTGGTTCCCCCAAGGGCGTGCCCAGGGAAACGGCAATCCTCAAACCTGTAGGCGGGCGTTCCAGTGCCGCCAGGAACCCTTGCTCTTGGGCCAAAGGCAGAGGAGCCCCCTCATCCATGCCATTGGTGACATCGAACAGGGCCGCGCTATCGCGCACGCTGCGGGTTACAGCGTGTTCGATCACAGCACCTTCCCAGACCTCGGCATTCATGGGGCCTAGCGGCACTCGTCCGCGCGACGGCTTGAAGCCGAACAACCCACAGTGACTGGCCGGAATCCGGATCGAGCCGCCGCCATCTCCGGCTCCGGCCAACGGCACCAACCCTGCTGCCACCGCAGCCGCCGCACCACCGCTGGAACCGCCGGGAGAACGATCGAAGGCCCAGGGATTGCGCGGTTTGACGAACGCTTTGGGCTCGGTGATGGCCATCAAGCCCAATTCCGGTGTTGCTGTCTGGCCCAGAATCACCAATCCCGCTTGCCGGAACCGCCGTACCAAGCTTGAATCCTCCGCCGGGCACCACGCCTTTAGAGCGGCGCTGCCAAACGCCAGCGGCTCGCCACCGATTGCCATCAATAGGTCCTTGGTCAGGAACGGAACCCCAGCGAACGGAGAAGCGGGATCGACCACCGCGCCTTCCCGACGAGCCTTTTCATAACGCGTGCGTACCACCGCCCCTAGATTCGGGTTATCACGTTCGATCGTCTCGCAAGCCACCTCGAACACTTCTTCGCGACTCACGTCGCCAGACCGGATCAGGGCCGCCAGCGCGAGTCCATCGTGGCAGCGATAGTCGCGATCGAACATCCGTCGCTCCTTGATCAAACATCACTAAAATAAAATACGTATTTTAGTATTATTCAAATAATGACACATATCATGTAAGGACTTAGAATCTAGCCAAATAATATTCGTACGGGGACCATACATTGGGTCGACTCGTCGCTTTGCCGACCATGTTTGCCAGGCTATTGGAAATTCCTAGCCTGTCCATTTCCATCGCTGACGGCGAGGTCAGCGGTTGTCCTCTGGTTTTCGTCAATCGTGGCTTCGAAATCCTCACCGGCTACGCCCGTGACGAAGTACTCGGCCAATCCTGCCGTCTGCTGCAGACCCAGGACACCGACCGCGATGCGATTGCCGCGTTGCGCGATGCCATCGAGCGAAATTCCCCCATCACCCTGACGCTGGAAAACCGTCGCAAGGATGGCACCAAGTTCTGGAACGAAGTGAGCCTCTCGCCATTGCGGCATGGCGGACGCCGCTACCTGATCGGCATCCAGCGCGACGTCAGCGAACGCGAGCATGCCCGCCAGCGCATGGAGCTGGCTCAGGCGGTATTCCGCAATACCCATGACGGCATTCTGGTCACCGATGCCGCCAAACGCATCATCGATACCAATCCTGCCTTCACCGAACTCACCGGCTACAGTCGCCACGAAGTGATCGGCAAGAAGCCCAACCTGCTGTCGTCGGGCAAGCACGATACCGGTTTCTACCAGAGCATGTTCGCCGCCGTGGAGGAGCGCGGCTTCTGGAGCGGCGACATCTGGAACACTCGCAAGGACGGCAGCCAACTGATCGAGAACACCACCATCTCGGCGATCCGCAACGAGGCCGGGAAGATCGTCAACTATATTGGCGTCTTCCGTGACATCACCCAGCGTCGCCTCAACCAGGCCCGCCTGGAACGCATGGCCAGCTACGACCCTCTGACTGGGCTGTTCAATCGTGAACACTTCAACAGCCTGCTGGAACGGCAACTGGAAAGCTTGGAGTACACTCAAACCGGCCTGGCAGTACTGTTCCTCGACCTAGACGACTTCAAGCCGGTCAACGATAACTTCGGCCATGCCAGCGGCGACGAACTGCTCATCGAGATCAGCCGCCGCCTGAAGCGTCTGATGCGCGCCAACGACCTCACCGCCCGTTTCGGCGGCGACGAGTTCGTGGTCGCGCTCAATGGCCTCGGGACCATCGAGAAAGCCGGCAAGGTTGCGCAGAAGGTCCTCGATGACATCGTCCAGCCGTTCGAGCTCGATAACGGCGAGCGGGTCGAGGTCTCCGTCTCCATCGGCATCGCCTTCACCAACGACCACAGCGTGGCCTGCTCCCACCTGCTCGACGCCGCCGATACGGCCATGTACGAGGCCAAACAACGTGGCAAGAACCGCATCGCTTTCGCCGAACCGCTCAGTGCAGGATCCGAAAGCGAAGACATGTTTTCGATCGTCAAGGCGGCCTTCGAAAGTGGGCAGATCGAGCTCTTCTACCAGCCTATACTCTCGTTCCAACACAGCGAGATCGTCGGATTCGAGGCCCTTGCCCGCTGGCGGCATCCCAAGCAAGGCGTCCTCGGTCCCCAGCACTTCATGAACATCATCACCCAGTCGTCGCTAAGCCTGCCTTATGGGCAATGGCTGATCGACCAGGCCGGGCGCATGGCTCAGCGCTTTCGCCGGGCCGGTTACCGAACGCTGATCTCCGTCAACCTCTCACAGGACCATATCGAAACCGGCGCCTTCCTCGAAGCCCTGGCGACGACGCGTACCCGCTACGATCTGGCCGATCCCTACCTGATCGCCGAAGTACTGGAATCGACCCACTTCCACGACCTCGACCTGGCGTGCAGCCTGCTGCAGGAAGCCCGTAACCTTGGCGCCCAGGTCGCGCTTGATGACTTCGGCTCGGGCATATCCTCGATCACCTACGCCAGCCAGTTGCCGCTCACCACCCTTAAGATCGACCGTATCGCCACGCGTCACGTGGACAGTCGCCAAGACCGCCAGCAGTTCATCAGCGGCATCATTCACATGGGCCATGCCATGCAACGCCAAGTGCTTGCCGAAGGCATCGAGAGCCAGGCTCAACTCGAAGCGCTCAAGACCATGGGCTGCGACCTGGGCCAGGGCTACCATATTGGCCGCCCCATGGAAGAAAGGGAGCTGGCCATGCGCTACCTCGACGCCCCGCATGCCAAGCACGCCACCGGAACCGGCTACCCGCTAAGCCGCCTCCACTGACCGACAGCAAATACCGTGGGTTTATCTTGCACGTTCAGAAGCTTATAATATGGCCGCTTGCCACAGCGCCCCTATAGCTCAGCTGGATAGAGCGTCCCCCTCCTAAGGGGAAGGTCTCAGGTTCGAATCCTGATGGGGGCGCCAACTCCCTATTGGCATTTTAACTTTTCCTACTATTCCCAAGCGGCGCGAAAAGCTCTATTTCCGCAGCGCCGACAGGAAGACCCACGATTGCCCAAGTAAAGCGTCTTGCCGCTAGACTGGTAGATACCCATCCAGCTCGAGGAGGGTGTCATGGACCAGCGTTATGAAGTTCGCGCCGTCTACACATATCCGGATAACTCCCACCCCAATGAATGGGAAGTCGTGGATTTACACAGGAATGACATCGTTTCGCTGCACAAGACTCGCGAAGAAGCCAATGCAGCGGCCGCAGATCTAGAGGAACGCGAAGAGCATCATTAAGGTGAGACGCACTCGCGCCGCAGGTTCTTGCCGGTTGATCATGGCCCCTGATCAACCGGCGCTATCTGCCATGATGGCCCTCATTCTCGTGATGTTATGTTCGATCGCTTCCTTGCGAATCTGGCCAAGGGCACGGATGTCGCGCTTGTGCATCGCATCGAGAGAATCGTCGATCTCGCGGATAAGCAACTCGATTTCCTCTTCCCAGTTCATCCTGGGCACCATCGACAACCAGATACGGGCGATTTGAAAGTAGAGCTGCATGACGATTTCGCGGGCGCGGATGTTAACGATGATGTCGGCATGCGCTTCCTGCAGCCTGAGATGCAGTTCGCCGAGTTTCGCCAGGTCACGGGATTCGAGAAGCTCCTGGCACCGCTCGCGAATATCGCGAAGCTGATCGGCCCGTTCCCACCAACGTTCCGCAGGCGACAGGCTGCCAAGGTTGGCCTCCAGAATCATGCGGATGACATAGACATCCCTCACGGATTCGAAATCGAAACTGGTGACGACCGTTTGTAGTCCCTGACGGCGCTCGGCCAGATGTTCCAGTTCCAGCCGGAGAAGAGCCCGCCTGATCGGAGTCCGGCTCACCTCGAACTCCTTGGCGAGCTGCGACTCGCTAAGCTTGGTTCCCGGCGGGTAGTGGAGCAGGCAGATCCGATCACGCAGACAGATATAGATCTCCTCGGTGCGACGCTGGGCGGCACCGAGCTTGGCAAATTGTTCGCTCGGATCTCGGTTCATATTCTATCGATGCTCCTCTATTGGGACTCGTGTGTCAGACATCTTGCCTCTCCGACGCTCACTCCGCCTCGATGGACTTTCGTATACCAGCACGACCACCTCCTCTTAAAAATACGCACAACTAATTGTTTTTTATAAATTTATAGATACATCTCCCGACGCCTGCATCGGGAGATGTCTCATGTATTGACCTGTCTTCTCGGCGGTGCCACTCTTGGATCCAAGTAAAATACTTGGATCCAAGTAGAAACCAATCCTTGCCAACAACGATAACGAGATAGCGATATGGACCATCACCCGCTGTTCCCTCGCGAGGAGTTCCAAGGCCGTCTGGCTCGAGTGCGCTCACTGATGGATGCACATGGTCTCCAATGCCTTCTGGTGTCGAAGCCAGAAAATATCTATTACCTGACAGGCCTGGACCACCAAGGGTATTTCGCCTTCCACCTGCTGGTGGTACCGCTGGAAGGCAGACCCATCCTGATCACTCGCGCCATGGAATGGGCCACCATCGAGGATCAGCTCACCGAGGCGGACTTCATCGGTCATTCGGACAGCACGCCGCCGGAAGCCACTGTCGCCGAAGTACTCGCTGAATTGGGCTTGGGTCAAGCCCAAGCCGGGGTCGAGAAACACAGCAACAGCTTTCCGCTGGCGATCTACGAAGGCCTATGCGCGATCTTGCCCGAACTGAAGTGTTCGGATGCTTCGTGGCTGGTCGAATCGTTGCGCCAGGTCAAGTCAGTGCTGGAAATCGAGTACGCCCGCTGCGCTGCGCACGTTACCGACACGATGATCGAGGCGGCGCTCGAGGTGGCCCGTCCCGGCGTCAATGAGCAGGAAATAGCGGCCGAGATCCATCGCCGGATGATCCTGGCCGGTGGGGAGCCTCCGGGCTTTACCCCTTTCATTCGTCCCACTCCCCGCATAAAACAGGAACACACCAGTTGGCGCAATCGCGAGTTGCGTGCCGGCGAGGCGCTGTTCCTCGAAATGGCGGGCTGTGTCGGTCGCTACCATGCACCGGCCGGGCGCTTCCTCTACTTGGGCGATGCACCAACCAACGCCGAGCGGGCCCAGCGCGCCTGCCTGGACGCCTTCGACGCGGTGGTCGACGCCATCCAGCCCGGTGTCACCGCTGCCGAGGTATATGCAAGCTGGCAGCGCTCGGTCGAGCGCTCCGGTGTGCGGGACTACCGTCGGCACCACTGCGGCTACATGGTCGGCCTTGGCTATCCTCCTAGTTGGACCGGTGGAAGTCAGGTGGTCGGCCTGCGTCACGATAGCGACATGCTGCTCAAGCCGGGAATGACCTTTCATGTATTGTCCTGGCTACTCGGCTCCAACCTGGGCGACCACTTCCTTTCCAACACTGTCGTCCTCACCGACAAGGGCTGTGAGGTGCTGACACGCAGTCCTTGCCAGTTGGTGGCGGACTGAGGCTTCGCCCCGTCCCCACGAACTGGTCGTCACTTCAGAGCAACAACAACCACAACGTATGACCTGGAGAGAATGATATGACTAACTTCCGTACCGCAATCACCGCCAATGTCCTCGCCTTGGCCGTCGTCGCCAGCGCTCCGGCGCTGGCCGTCACCCTGGACGAATTGCGCGAACGGGGCGCCGTGCGCGCCGCCTTCGCCAACGAGTCCCCCTACGGATACGTGAATGAAGAGGGTGTCCTGACCGGCGAGTCTCCCGAGGTGGCCAGGGTCATCTTCGGGCGTCTCGGCGTGGAAAACCTGGATGGCATTTTGACCGAATGGGCCTCTCTGCTGCCCGGCCTCAACGCGGGTCGCTGGGACATGGTCGCCGCCGGCATGTTCATCACCCCCGAGCGCTGCAAGGAGGTGGCCTTCTCCAATCCCAGCTACATGATGGGACAGTCGTTCCTGGTGCAGGCCGGCAATCCCCATGACCTGCACAGCTACGCGGATGTCGCCAACAACGACGAGGTCACCCTCGGCGTGCTGGCCGGCGCCGTCGAGCGCGGCTATGCCCGCGATGCCGGGATCCCGGACTCGCAGGTCCAGGAGCTGCCGGACCAGACCAGCATGCTGGCGGCCGTGCGCAGCGGGCGCATCGATGCCGCGGCACTGACCTCCGTCTCCATCGAGCGCATGGCGCAACTGGGCGGCGACCGGGTCGAACGTGCCGAGCCATTCGACACTCCGCCCGAAGCCATCGGTTACGGCGGCTTCGCCTTCCGCAAGGCGGACGAGGCGCTGATCGAGGAATTCAACGTCCACCTCGCCGATTTCATCGGCAGCGAGGAACACCGGGAGCTGGTCCGGCCGTTCGGCTTCACCGAAGCCAACCTGCCGGGAGACGTCACCGCGGCAGAACTCTGTCAGGGTTCTTGAGGCCATATCGATGGACCTATTACGTTTTCTGCCACTGATGCTCGAGGGGGCCTGGGTCACCGCCCAGATCACGGCGCTGGCCCTGCTCCTCGCCCTGGTGATGGGGTTCACGGCCGCCCTGATGCGACTGTCCCGTTACCGCCTCTTGCGTGGCGTGGCGACCGTCTACGTGGAAGTGTTTCGCGGCACCTCGGCGCTCGTCCAACTGTTCTGGATGTTCTACGTACTGCCGCATTTCGGCGTCAATATCGATCCTTTCATGGTTGGCTGGGTCGCCCTTGGCCTGAACATCGGCGCCTATGGGGCCGAAGTCATCCGGGGAGCGATCCAGGCGGTGCCGAAAGGCCAGTACGAGGCGACCATTGCGGTCAACATGACCCGCTGGCAAGCCATGTATCGGGTGATCATTCCCCAAGCCATTCCCAACATGATCCCGCCTTGGGGCAACCTCTCCATCGAACTGCTGAAGGCCACCTCGCTGGTGTCGCTGATCACCATCGCCGACCTCACCTTCCGGGCCAGGCAGCTCAATGACCGGACCTTCGAAACGGTGGAAATCTTCACGCTGGTGCTGCTGATGTATCTGGCCATGGCGCTGGTAATCACCGCGGGAATGCGTCTGCTGGAGCATTACACCAGCCGTGGTCTTGGACGAGGAGGTATCTGATGAACATCTGGGACTGGGAATTCGCCTGGCGCATCATGCCGTTGCTGCTGGATGCGGTGGTGATCACCGTTTACGCCACCGTGCTGGGCTTCGCGTTCGCCGCCGTGTTTGGCCTGGTGCTGGCATTGATGCGCCGCAGCCATCGGCCCTGGATCTCGCTGCCAACCGTGGCCTTCGTGGAGTTCGTGCGCAGCACGCCGCTGCTGGTACAGATCTACTTCCTGTATTTCGTGCTACCCGAATTCGGCGTGCTGATGCCGGCGATCGTGGCCGGGATTCTGGGGCTCGGCCTGCACTTCTCCACCTATTGCTCCGAAGTCTATCGTGCCGGCCTCGACGGCGTGCCACGCGGGCAGTGGGAAGCGGCGGTATCGCTCAACATGAGCCGCTACCGCACCTACCGGGACATCGTCATTCCACAGGCCATCCCGCCGGTGGTTCCCGCCCTGGGCAACTATCTCGTCGGCATGATCAAGGAAACGCCGCTACTGTCGTCGATCGCCGTTGTCGAAGTCATGCAGCAGGCCAAGATCATCGGCTCGGAAACCTTCCGCTACATCGAACCCATCACCCTGGTCGGCGCCTTCTTCCTGGTCGTCAGCCTGGTCGCCATGATGGGTATCCGCCGCACCGAGGCTTGGTTGCGTCAAAAAGTACTGGGGAGTCACTAACCATGCTGAAAACGATCGAAAATTCGGCAGCGGTCACCCAAGCCGCCGACCAGAACCAGTCGACGCCCCCGATGGTGCGTTTCGACAAAGTCACCAAGCGTTTCGGCGACCTGGTGGTGCTCAACGCCCTCGACCTGGATGTCGCACCGAATGAGCGCGTAGCCATCATCGGTCCGTCCGGCTCCGGAAAATCCACGCTGCTGCGCCTGCTGATGACGCTGGAAACGCCCAACGAGGGAGTCATCTACGTCGAAGGCGAGCCGCTCAACATGATGCCGCGCAACGGCAAGCTGGTCCCCGCCGACGAGCGCCACATCCGCCGGGTGCGTCAGCGGATCGGCATGGTGTTCCAGCATTTCCACCTGTTTCCGCACATGTCCGCGCTTGGCAACGTGATCGAGGCGCCGATCCACGTGCTGGGATTGAGCCGTCAGGAGGCGGTGACCCGCGGCGAAGAGCTGCTGGAAATGGTCGGCCTGGTCGACAAGCGCGACCAACGCCCCAGCCAGCTCTCCGGCGGCCAGCAACAACGCGTGGCCATCGCCCGATCGCTGGCCATGCGCCCCGACATCATGCTGTTCGACGAGGTGACCTCGGCGCTCGACCCGGAACTCGTCGGCGAAGTGTTGAGTACCATTCGTCGGATCGGTGAGGAGCACAACATCACCATGTTGATCGTCACCCATGAGATGGGCTTCGCGAAGGAATTCGCCGACCGCGTCTGCTTTTTCGACGAAGGCAAGATCTGTGAACAGGGGCCGGCCAAGGAACTGTTGACCAATCCACAGAACCCGCGTACCCAACGCTTCCTGCAGGCAGTGCTCGGATAACCCACATGACACGCTATTCCGTTTTTTCCCTGGTTCGTCACGCCCTGCGCGGACATCGGCATTGGCCCCAGGCGCTGCCCGACGTTTCCCCCAGCGAGCGTTACGACGTGGTGATCGTCGGTGCCGGTGGGCATGGCCTGGCGGCTGCCTACTATTTGGCACGCAAGCACGGCATCACCAACGTGGCGGTGATCGACAAGGGCTGGTTGGGCGGCGGCAACGTCGCTCGCAACACCACCATCGTGCGCTCCAACTACTTCCATCCCGCCCGGCGGGCATTCACCGAACATGCCCTGAAGCTGTGGGAAGGCTTGAGCCAGGAGCTCAACTACAACGTCATGTTCAGCCAGCGCGGGATCATCAACCTGGCCCACAGCAGTGGCCAGATCGATGAGCTGGCACGGCGCGGCAACGCGATGAGCGTCAGCGGGGTGGTAACCGAGCTGCTGAGCGTGGAGCAGATTCGCGAGCGGGTCCCGCTGTTGGATACCTCGCCCGATGCGCGCTTCCCGATCAAGGGCGGCATGATCCAGCACCGCGCGGGCACCGCCCGCCACGATGCGGTCGCCTGGGGTTACGCCAGGGCGGCGGCCAAGCTGGGAGTGCATATCATCCAGAACTGCGAGGTGACCGGCATCGCCCGCAGCAACGGCAAGGTAGTGGGAGTGGAGACCTCGCGCGGGAAGATCGGTGCCGCGCGAGTGGCGCTGGCCGCCGCCGGCGGCTCGTCGCGGCTGGCCGAGATGGTTGGCCTGCGGCTGCCGCTGGAGAACCACCTGCTACAAGCCTGCGTGACCGAGCCGGTGAAGCCGGTGCTCGATAGCGTGGTCACTCATGGGGTGCACAATTTCTACATCAGCCAGACTGACAAGGGCGAGCTGGTGCTGGGCGGCGACCTGGACGGCTACAACAACTCGACCAGCGTCGGCGACCTGCCACCTCTGGAGGCAATGGTACGTACCTGTCTGACGCTGTTTCCCAGCTTGGGGCAGTTGCGGCTGATGCGCTCCTGGGGCGGGGTGGTCGACATGTCCATGGACGGCAGCCCAATCCTCTCGAAGACCTCGGTGGACGGCCTCTACATCAATGCGGGCTGGTGCTATGGCGGCTTCAAGGCCACGCCGGCGGCGGGCGACGTGCTGGCCGAGCTGATCGCCACCGATCGCACCCCGGAGCTGGCCAAGCCCTTTACCCTGGACCGCTTCGCCAGCGGGCGTGTGGTTGCCGAAGAAGGCCATGGCCCGCGCCCCTGGATGTACCACTGATCCATTCGTCAATTCACTCGTCAGCCGCTGCTTCTCGGCAGTCCAACCGGACCTGCGAAAGCGGCTGGATGGGACAGCGCTTCCGAAGGAGTGCACACATGCTGCGTATCCCCTGCCCATACTGCGGTGAGCGGAATTATACCGAGTTCACCTATGGCGGTGATGCCAACCAGGCGCGCCCCGCCAATCCCGCTACCGTTTCCGATACCGAGTGGGAAGCCTTTCTGTATCGGCGTGGGAACCCGGCAGGCGAGCATATCGAATACTGGCAGCACAGCTTCGGCTGCCGTCAGTGGCTGAAGGTCGTCCGCGACACCGTGACCCATGACATCGTCTCGATGGGTGGCCATGGGATGGAAGGGGGGGAAAAAGCGTGACACAGCCAAATCGCATTGCATGGGACGGCCTGCAGATCGATCGCCGCCGAGCGCTGTCCTTTCGATTCAATGGCAAGACCTACCAAGGCTACGAGGGCGACACGCTGGCCTCGGCACTGCTCGCCAATGGCGTGCACCTGGTCGGCCGCAGCTTCAAGTATCACCGGCCACGGGGCATTCTCAGTGCCGGTGTCGAAGAGCCCAATGCGCTGGTCGAGCTCGGCCGCGAGGGGGCTCACCAACCTAATCTGCGCGCGACCGAGATCCCGCTGTTCGACGGACTCGAGGCACGCAGCCAGAACTGTTGGCCTTCGCTGAAGTGGGACCTGGGCGCGGCAGTCCAGTTGGCCTCGCCCATGCTGACCGCGGGCTTTTACTACAAGACCTTTATGCAGCCATCCTGGGCTTGGCGGCACTATGAAAAAGTGATTCGCAAGGCCGCCGGGCTAGGTAAGGCACCGACCGTCCGTGACGAGGCGCGCTACGACAAGCGTCACCAGTATTGCGATCTGCTGGTGGTGGGTGCCGGCCCCGCCGGGCTGATGGCTGCCACCTCAGCGGCCCGCCGTAGCGCCCGGGTGATTCTGGTCGACGAACGTCGCGAGCTGGGCGGCATGCTGCTGGAAGAGTCCGTGCATATTGCCGGACAGACCGCCAAGCAGTGGGTGCAGCAAACCCTGGCCGAGCTGGAGGCCCTGGAAACCGTGACTGTGCTGCCTCGCACCACGGTGTTCGGCCGCTACCGTCACGGCAAGTTCGGCCTGGTACAGCACACCGAGCAAGGTCAGGTCCTGCATTCTGTGCATGCACGTCGGGCGGTGATGGCCACCGGCGCCATCGAACGGCCGATGGTGTTCTCCGACAACGATCGCCCCGGCGTGATGCTGGCCGGCGCCATACGGCGATACATCCGCTGCTACGGTGTGGTGCCGGGGCGCCGGGCGGCGATCTTCACCAACAACGACAGCGCCTACGAGACCGCCCGCTGCCTCAGGGAGGCAGGTGCCGAGGTCGCGGCGATCGTCGATCTTCGCGAGCGGGCACCGAGCGTGGCCGGGCTCGATGATGTGGAAATCCTGACCCAGGCCGAAGTGGTCGGGGTACAGGGCAGCCAACACGTCAAGGCCGTGGAAATCGAAGTCGGCAGCAAACGCCGGCGGATTGCCTGCGACCTGCTATGTGTCTCGGGTGGCTGGACGCCCACCATTCACCTGCTGGCCCACGGCGGCAAGGACACGCTGGCCTATGACGCAGCCTGGGGCGCCTTCATCCCCACTTGCAGCGAACCAGTGCCAGGCATCCATGCCACCGGTGCCTGCAATGGCGCCCAATCGCTGGTAAATATCCTCGCCCAGGGGATCGCTGCCGGCGAGGCGGCTGCCGAGGCGCTGGGCTGCGAAGCGGCAACTCCGGTCGCGCTGCCGGAGGTCCAGCACAGGGGGGGCGAGTTGTCTCCGAGCGCCGCGCCAGTGTGCGAGGTGCGCGGCGGCCGCGGCAAGAAGTTCGTCGATCTGCAGGACGATGTCACGGTGCGCGACCTGGAGCTGGCCCTGCGCGAGGGTTACCGCTCCATCGAGCACGTCAAGCGCTACACCACCCTGGGCATGGGCACCGATCAGGGCCGAACCAGCAACATCAACGGCATGCGCATCGTCGCCGAGCGCTTGGGCAAGCGGATCGACGAGGTGGGCACCACCACTTTCCGCCCACCGTTCACCCCGGTTTCGCTGGGCGCCCTGGCCGGCCGCGAGAGCGATCGTCGCCTCGACGTCTTGCGCCGCTCGCCGATACACGACTGGCACGTGCGCAACGGCGCCGTATTCATGCCCTCCGGGCTGTGGCTGCGGCCGCAGTACTATCGCCGCCCGGGCCATGGCGAGACGCTGACGGAAGCCGCCCGCAAGGAAGCCGCCAACGTGCGCGATAAGGTGGGCATCGCCGATGTCTCGACCCTCGGCAAGATCGAGGTCCAGGGACGTGATGCTGCGGAATTCCTCAACCGCCTCTACATCAACCGCTGCGGCAACGTGGGCCTGCACAAGGCGCGCTACGGCGTGATGCTGCGCGAGGACGGTTTCGTCTTCGACGACGGTACCGTGGTGAAGCTTGCCGACAACCGCTACCTGATCTCGACCACGACGGTCAATGCCGGCGCCGTGCTATCGCACATGGAATTCCACCAACAGATGGTGTGGCCGGAGCTATCCGTGCATATCGAACCGGTCACCGAACAGTGGGCGGTGGTGGCACTGGCCGGCCCCGCCAGCCGCGAGGTACTGGCGCGACTGATGCCGGAGGAGGATGTCAGCAACCAGGCATTGCCCTTCCTCGGCTACCGCGAGGTCTGTTTCCAGGGAGTTACCACGCGCCTGTTCCGCATCAGCTTCTCCGGCGAGCTCGCCTACGAGATCGCCGTACCCGCCGACCATGGACTGACACTGTGGGAGGCTCTGCTCGAGGCGGGCGAGCCATTCGGCATCATGCCCTATGGGCTGGAAGCGATGGACTACCTGCGTATCGAGAAGGGCCACCTGATCATCGGCACCGACATCGATGGTCGAGTCACACCCCACGACATCGGGCTTGGCGGCATGATCCGCGGCGACGACGACTTCATCGGCCGTCGCTCCTTGCAGCGCCCGGCCCTCACCGAGGAAGGTCGCCCCCGCTTGGTCGGCTTCGTCTCCGCCGATGGCGAGACGCCGATCCCCGCCAGTGCCCAACTCGTCGCCGAGCGCTGGACCGGCACTCCACAGGACAGTCTCGGCCGCATCACCTCGCCGGGCTTCAGTCCAGTCCTCGACTGCCCCATCGCCCTGGGCCTGGCCGAGGTGGAGGCCGAGGGTGGCAGCCTCTATGCCGTATCGCCGCTGACCGGCGAACAGGCCGAGGTTACCGTGACACGGCCAGTGTTCCATGACCCCAAAGGAGAGCGTCTACGTGGCTGAAGGCATCACGACACGAGCACGAGCCGTCCAAGCGACGGCAGACCGGCAACGCCACTCCGCGCTGGCCGGCATCGAGACAAGCGTTCATCCACGCGTGAGCATCGCCGCCTCGCAGCCGAGCGCCATGCTGTCCGTGCAGGGTGTGGAGGACAGTACCCTTGCCTCGTTGGGCACCCAGCGCGCCCTGCTGTGGACCGGCCCCACCCGCAGGATGGTGGTCACGGAACATGAATCGCCGCAGGAGCTGGCCGCGGCTCTCGCTGGCCTGCCGGAGGACGTCATGGTCACCGACGTGAGCCACGCCTGGTGCCGCCTGATCCTAGAGGGCAACGGCGCCCGCGAGTTGCTGCAAAGCGGCATCGGGCTTGACCTATCTCCCTCGGCCTGGCCGGTGGGGAGCAGTGCCCCGACCGCTTTCCGCGAGGTCCAGGTGCTGTTACATGCCACCGGCCCGGATCGCTTCGATCTCTACACCTTCCGCAGCGTTGCGCTATGCCTCTGGCAGTGGCTCGACGACAGCGCGGCAGGTCTTTGAGGGCCGGATGACCATGACATCCATGAACGTCACGCTGGCCAAACCGAAACGGATCTTTGCCAGCGACAACGCCTCCGGCGTGCATCCGCGAGTGATGGAAGCGCTCCAGGCGGCCAACCAGGGCCACCATCTCGGCTACGGCAACGACCCTTTCAGCGAGCGGGTCAGGGGGCTGTTCAAGGAGGTCTTCGGCCCCAGTGCCGAGACCTTCCTGATGCTCAACGGCACCGGCTCCAACGTGCTCGCCCTCAAGGGTATGTTGCGCTCTCACGAGTCGGTCTACTCGCGCTCCTGCCACCACAAAAATCGGCGAGCATCTCGTACTTTCTGCGCCACTCTTAGGGTATTTTGCCATGCTTGAATGACACACGCCGAAAACGAGGCCCTGCCATGATGCCTCATGCTTTCCTCGTCTTTCACCTGACTCTCCTGCTGTCCGCTCCCGCCATGGCGCAGCCTTACGGCCCCATCTTCGTGAACGAGATCACCGGCGTCTATGATGGCGATACCTTCTACGTCAACATCGTTGAATGGCCGCCCATCATCGGCAACAACATGCCGGTGCGCATCCAAGGCATCAACACTCCCGAATTGCGTTCACGCTGCGACACCGACGCCGCCAAGGAAGCGGAACGGGAACGGGCTCGCAAGGCCAAGGCGTTCGTCGAGGAACAACTGCGTGAGGCAGATACCATCGTGCTGCACAATATCGAGCGCGGCAGCTTCTTCCGCTTGATCGCCGATGTCAAACTCGATGGGAGGGATCTCGGCGACTTGCTCATCGCGGCAGGCCACGCCCAACCTTATGAACCCGGAGCCGGTGGGCAGGCCTGGTGCCAGCCATAGCACGTGACCGAGGCACCACCGGCCTTGGGCAGCGGCACCATCGGCTCGATCTATCGGCTCCCGTCCACCTCCAGGATGACACCATCACGGCCTTGCGACTTGGCCTGGTAGCAGGCGGCATCGGCACGCGCGACGATGGCTTCGATGGCGTGGTCGCCATCGTCGAAGGCGGCGACTCCGATGCTCAACGTGACCCGGTATTCCTTGCCGGCATGCGTGACGCAAATCTCTCGCACCTCCTTGCGCAGAGTCTCGGCGATGCGCTTGGCGTGCGTAAGGGTGCAGCTCGGCATCAACACCGCGAACTCGTCGCCTCCCTGGCGGGCCACGTGATCGCTGCGCCGCACCTCCCACGCCACGACCTGCGCAATACGCCGCAGCATTTCATCGCCCAATGCATGACCGCCTTCGTCGTTGATGGGCTTGAAATGGTCCAGGTCGAACAGGATCAGCGCCGACGGCGTCCCCGTCTTCTGCCATTCGACCATGGCCTCTTCCAGGCGCCGCTCGAAGCCACGGCGGTTGAGCAACCCAGTCAAGGGGTCGTGTTCCGCCTCCCAACGCTGCAGGGCTTCACGCTCGTGACGTTGGGTAATGTCCTTGACGTTGCCGACGAAGCCGATCGATTGGCCGTTGGAGACTACCTGACGGGTATGCACTTCCAGCCACAGAACCTCGCCATCCGAGCGGTAATAGCGCAACTGGCGCTGAAAGTCGCGCCCCGTTGCCATGGCATCGAACCAAAGATCGATGGCGTCCTGACGATCCTTCTCATGGATATGCGAACGCCAGTCGCTGTCGCGGTAAATCGCCAGGTCATAACCAGTAAGTTCGCTCACCGCGGGATTGATATACGTAACCCGCCCCGCCCTGTCGCTGACGAACATGGCCGCCGGCGAGGCACCCAGCACGGCATCGAGAAACGCCTGGCGATCTTGCAGGAATGCCATGGCCTTGCCACGCCGTGCCTCGAGGTCGTTGAAGGCATCGGCAACCTGCTGGAGCTCGCGCATCTCGGTGCGCAACTGCACCCGCGACGCTTCTCCCCGCCCGACGCGGGCGATTTGACGTTCAAGGTGTCGCAGTGGCCTCAACAATTCCCGCAGCAGCCACCAGAGCAGCGGCAGTATCACCAGCGCGGTGACCAGCCCCACCCACCAGAGCTGACGGAGGAAGGAGATGATCGGCTGCTGTATCTGACGGATGGGCAGATAGATCCCTACCACCCAGTCGGTCGAGCCGACCTGGCGATAAGCCTGCAATGCCCAGTCTCCATCGACCAGATACTTCTCCCAGTCACCGCCGAGCTGATACCCTTCGGCCACCCCTTCCCACCCCGCCAGGGCCCGATTCAACGCCGGGTGAGAATCCTTCCCCGGTACCGGCTGCATGACCAGATCGGCATTCGGATGGGAAAGAACGCGTCCCGAGGTCGTCATCAGCGAAACGAAGCCTCCCTCGCCGATGCGGATACGAGACAGACCGGCGAACAACTCACTGTCGGTCACGCTGAGCACGCCACCCAGCATGCCGGCGAAACCGCCGGACTCGTCGAGCAGCGGCACACCAACGATCACTACCGGTTTGCCCGTTACCGCGTCTACGAATGGCTCGCTGACCCGGGGTCCGTTTGCTTGCCTGATAGAGGAAAAGTACGCGTGGTCCCCAACATCCCGTCCTTCCCAGCCATTCGACTGTGGCAGACCCAACACGACCCGCCCTTCGGGGGAGACGACCAGCAGCGATTTGAATAGCCCGAACACATGATCGAGATGGCCTCCCCGGCGCAGCCCAGCGGCCACTTCCTCCGAGTGCTGCCCGGCATACATGTCGTGAGCGAGGTGTTGAAGCGTATGGATTCCGGACGTCAGGTCATCCTCGATCCGGTCGGCAATGAGGGCGGCTTCATATTCCAGATGAATGACATTGGAATCCTTGGCCAGATGATTCCCGATCTGCAAGGCAAACAACAGGATCACGATGGCCAATACCAACCAGCCCATCCCGATCCCCAACCATAGGCGGGAATGCAGGGTGCGGAAATGCAGGATATGGAATCGTATGTGGTGTAGGGTCCTGCCCATGGCGTTCGTATCGGTCTTCCCTGGTTTCGCGTAGTCGGGCGCAGCCATGTGAAAGAATCAGCATCACCTCGGCCAAGCCATGTCGTTTATCGTTTCTTCTTGTTAACTCTTCCTTTCCTTGATGACTTTGCCATTGTTCAGTTCCGAGGCAGTGCTATCCTCCACCCCATCTGACAACACCCTGTTTCACGCACGAGCCAACTACCGAAGGAGTCATGAATAACCACACGAAAGACTGGCGATCATCACCCTGGTGCGTGTGACGACATGGCAACCGATATGAAGAACGGTGCCAACATAGCCCAAAATGGCGAAATATTTCAAGCCATTATGAGCATCACCCGTGCCGGACAGGTACCGATGATGTCAAGGTGCATGGAAAACATAATCAAATCAAACCATTAAAAATTCGACATATGACAGAAAATATTGGGGCACTTACCACTCGGCGTAAGCCGGGCCATGACATGCTGCGGGGTAGAGTTAGAACATGTACTAACTTGGCAGGTAGTGGCAATTCACTAGCCAAGCTTACGGGAATCCCTCGGCGCACGCTGGAGAACTATCTCAGCGGTCGCTCCGAACCCAAGTGGACAGCATTGGCCGCCATCGCCAAGGCAGTAGGAGTGAACGGGCACTGGCTGCTGACCGGGGAAGGCCCGATGTTGGTCAAGGAGCTCGGCCAATCCGATACCAGAAAGCTGGACGAAGAACTATTGCGTTCGATCATCGAGGCGGTGGAAGACGCGCAGGAACGGCTCGACCTGAAGATCGAACCACCCGTCAAGAAGGCCGATCTCATCCTGGCCGTCTACGACATGTATGACAACACCGGTATCTGCCCGGACCCCACCAAAATGACAAGGCTGATCAAGGCAACCGTTTGAGTGCGGACAGTCCTCGCAATGCCCTGTTCGCAACTGACCTGTGCGGTCGAACTATCGACCGCAGAGTTTGACGCCTGCGCCCACCCCATCGATAGTTAAAATTCAAAATGGCAACGTCTCGTGGTGACCAAGCATATGAACGATGATCCCGGCCAACCCCCAGGTGCTGGCCATGGCACGAGGTTCCACGGCCTGCTGGAGCAGGATCTGCGGCTCGCCGCGGCAAACGCCGTCCGTCGCGACTTTGCCGAGCTTGCCTTCGACCACGGGCCAGTGGGAATCATCATTACCGATCCTCGCCACCGCGTGCTGATCGCCAACCCGGCGTTCAGCGTGATCACCGGCTACGATCGCAATGAGGTGATCGGTTGGGACATCGACGTCTTCCACAGCCATGAGCAGAAGCCCGAGTACCACGAACAGCGCCAGCAACTCGCCCGCGAGCACCACTGGCAAGGTGAGGTGCTGTGCCGACGCAAGAACGGCGAATATTACCCAGAGCTGCTGGCCATCGACGCTGTCTACGACGAAACCGGCCAGGTAAGCCACTACGTACGCGCCTTCATCGATATCTCCGCCCTCAAGGCCAACGAATCGCAGCTCCGCCTCAAGGCGCATTACGACCCGCTGACCGGCCTCGCCAACCGCTTGTTGCTCAACGACCGCCTCGAGCATGCCATGCGTCATGCCGAACGTCGCGACCACACCCTGGCGCTGCTGTTCATCGACCTGGACTGCTTCAAGCGCATCAATGACTCGCTCGGCCACGCCGCCGGCGACCAGTTGCTCAAGCAGGCCGGCAGACGTCTGGCGCGGATGTTGCGCGAGAACGACACACTGGCCCGTTTCGGTGGTGACGAATTCGTCGCTCTGCTCGAACATGATGTCAGCGAGGTGTCGGCACAGAACGTCGCGCTACGCCTGCTCGAAGCACTCGAACCGCCGTTCTGGGTCGCCGGACGACACCTGACGATCTCGGCCAGTATCGGCATTGCCCTCTACCCCCAGGACAGCGAGGATGCCGAGGAACTGTTACGCCACGCCGATACCGCCATGTATGCCGCCAAACGCTCCGGACATGGCCGTTTCGCCTTCGCCGACAAGGCACTGAGCCGCGACATGCAGGTGCAACTGCAACGCGAGATCGCCCTGCGCGAGGCCCTGGACGCCCCCAGTCGGCATTTCAAGCTGCTCTACCAACCGCAGATCGATCTCGGGACTGGCCACCCGGTGGGCCTGGAAGCCCTGGTGCGCTGGCACTCGCCGGGGCAGGATCCGCTGCTGCCACGCCAATTCCTGCCATTGGCGAGAAGTCTGGGCCTGGCGGTGCGCCTCGACCGCTGGGTGATCGGCCAGGTGATCCGTCAACATCAACGATGGCAAGCGAGCGGATCGGCACTGGCCAAGTTGTCTGTCGCCGTCAATATCGTCGACCAGCACCTGCTAGGGAGTAATACCCTCGACCGCCAGCCGCTGGACCACTTCCTGCGCGCCTATACCGAGGACGCCTCCTGGCTGACCCTGGAAATCACCTGCGACAGCCTTGCCAGCGCACCCGACGAGCCCCACCACCTGCTGCGACGCTTGCAACGTCTAGGCGTCAAGCTGGCGATCGACGAACTGGGCGACAGCCAGGTCAACTTCGCGTATCTCTCGCGGCTGCCCATCCACCAGGCCAAGCTCTCCGGAGCGCTGGTAGCAAGCGTCGCCAGACAGGAACGCAGCCGGCTGCTGATCGGCGGCATCCACCGCTTACTGGCAAACCTCGGTGTGAAATGCGTGGTGGTCGGTGTGGAGAACCAACCCACCGCCGAGGCTCTGCTCGCCGAAGGCATCCTCGTGGCCCAGGGCAATCACTTCGCCGCCCCCATGAGCGTCGAGAGTCTGGCCGAGTGGCTGGAAGAGGAAGGTACGACGCCCGCCTAAGGGCCCCCATCCTTATACCCTGGCCAAACGAGCTAGCGCCGCCTGCTCGCGCCGACGTTTCACCTCGTAGGCGATGGCCAGCGCCACGGTGATCAAAATCAGTATCAAGCCCAAGGCATTGACCGCTGGAGTCAGGCCGGTGCGCACCTTGGAGGCGATATACACCGTCAGGGTAGTGTCATAGCCGACCACGAACAGCGTGGTGTTGTAGTTCTCGAAGGATTGCAGGAAGGCGATCACCGCCGCCGAGAGGATCGCCGGCTTCAGATACGGCAACAGGATGCGCCGGAACATCTGCCACTGGCTGGCGCCCAGGTCCAGGGCGGCGCGCTCCATGGTGCGATCGAAACGCTGCAGCCGCGCCATCACCATCAGCATCACATAGGCTGCAATGAAGGTCGCCTGACCCAGCACGGTCAAGAAGATCCCCCCGCTGACACCGAACTGGCGCCAGAAAATCAGCGTCGAGATACCGATGATCACACCCGGAGTCAGCAGCGGTGAGAGAATCAGCGCATAGATGAACGGCTTGCCGCGACTCGACACCGTGTTCAGGAACAGCGCGCAGGCAATACCGATCGGCACCGCCAGACACAACACCCCCGCCGCTACCAGCAGGCTGTTGGAAAGTGCCTGCCACATGCCGCCGTCGGCGGCGAGCTCGCCGAACCAGCGCAGCGTGGTGCCGTCCCAGGGAGTGATGGTGGGAAAGCGGCTGTCGTTGAAGGTCGCCGCCGCCATCACCATCAGCGGCAGGAACAGATACAGGAAGAATACCGTGATGTAGAAACGCAGGCCGAAGGCCAGCAGGCGTTGCGAACTCATTTAGCGATATCCCCCAGCCCTACCTTGAAGAACTTCATGACGAGCGACATGAAGCCGATACACAACACCAGCAGCAGGAACGCGTAAGCCGCGCCCTGATTCCAGTTGCCGCCCTCGAAGAACCAGTTGTAGATGATCTGGGTGAACCATCGGCTGCCCGGTGAGCCTAGCAGCGCCGGCACCGCGTAGCTGCCCGCCGCCAGCATGAAGGTCATGATGCAGCCGGTGGCGATGCCCGGTTTGGCATGCGGAATCACGATGCGCCGGTGGGTGCGAATACTACCGGCGCCCAGATCGCGCGCAGCGCGTATCTGGTTGTCGTCGAGGCTCTCGATGGCGTTGTACAGCGGAAACACCATGAACAGGATATACGCGTAGACCATCCCCACCATCACCCCGGCATCACCACTCAGGAAGCGGATTGGCCGTTCGATCAGTCCCAACGCCAGCAGGATCTCGTTCAGCGGGCCGCGAAACGCCAGGATGATGAACCACGAATAGGTGCGCAGGATCTCGTTGATCCAGAACGGAATGATCAGCAGCAGGATGCACAGCGCCGCCTGACGCGGGGTTGCCACCTTGGCCAGGTAATAGGCCAGCGGATAGCTGACCACCAGGGTCAGCAGGGTAACCAGCACGCTTGACCACAGCGTCTTGAAGAAGATCGCGCGGTGGATCTCGTTATCGAACAGGGTGACGTAGTTCCCCAGCGTCCAACCATCCTCCGGCCCGCCCCTCTGCGCCGGCAGCAGGTTGGGACGGAAGGAGTAGTCGATCATCTGTAGTTGCGGCAGCGTGACCATGACGATCAGCCACATGCCCAGCAAGGTCAGGATGGCCATTGCCAGCGGATGGCCGAAGCGCTCGCTAAGCTGACGAAACATGCGCGCCTCCTGCCTCGGCTTCGCCCTTGGCGGACGTTTCGACCACTTCACCGGTCGCCTCGTCGACCACCGGACTGCCGTCATCGGGCAGCACCACTGCCTCTTCGGGGTCATAGCCGAAGCCGACCTGCCTGCCTGGTTCCAGCATGCCGGCGGCCTGCTTGGCCAGATCGCTGCCGAGCTGCACGCGCAGCTTCTCGCCGCTGGCATCCAGCCGGGTTTCCAGCATCAGCCAGGCACCCTCGAAGTGTACCGCCTCGATGGTCGTTTCAAGCCGGGGCCCCGTATAGCCGTCATCCACCGGGCGCAAGTGTTCGGGGCGCACGTAGAGTGCCGCCGCCTGGCCGTTGGCCAACACGACATCCTCCCCGGCGCTCCCCATCAACGGCCCCAAGGCGCCGCCATCGAGACGTACGCGGGGCCCCTGACGGTCGACCACCTTGACCTCGAGACGATTGTTCTCGCCGACGAACGACGCCACGAAGCCAGTGAGCGGGGCGCGATACAGCGTCATCGGATCAGTCACTTGCTGGATACGCCCCGCCGACATCACCGCCACCCGGTCGGACATGGTCAGTGCTTCGCCCTGATCGTGGGTGATATAGATGAAGGTGATGCCGGTCTTGCGCTGAATCGCCTTGAGCTCGGCGCGCATATGCTGGCGCAGCTTCAAGTCCAACGCCGACAGCGGCTCATCGAGCAGCAGCACGCGCGGCTCCACCGCCAAGGCCCGAGCGATGGCGATACGCTGCTTCTGGCCACCGGAGAGCTCGGTGACGAGCTTCGACCCACTGCCCTCCAGCGCTACCAGCGCCAGCAAGCGTTCGGAAGCCTCGCGCCGCTTGCGCTTGTCGACCCCGCGCACCTCTAGGCCGAACTCGATGTTCTCGTACACTGTCATCAGCGGGAACAGTGCCAGGTTCTGAAAGATCATCGCCGTCGGCCGGTGGTTGACCGGCACCCCCGCCATCGGCTCGCCGCCGATCATGACTTGCCCATCGCTGGGAGTGAGAAAACCGCTGATCATATTGAGGATCGTGGTCTTGCCACATCCCGAAGGTCCCAGGAAGCTGAAGAACTCCCCCGACGCAATCTCGAGCGACGTGCGCTCGATGGCGGTGAAATCGCCGAAGCGCATCACCACCTCGTCCAGTTTGACACTACCGTCCATTGATACCCCTTTACCCTATCGCGCAATGAATTGCGCTCCCACAACCCCATCCAATGCCGCGCAGCCCTGTGGGAGCGCAGCTTGCTGCGCGATCCGGCCGTCAGGCCGGCTTTCTCGAGATCCTGCCAAATGCATCGCGCAATGAATTGCGCTCCCACCACCCCATCCAAGGTTGCACATCCCTGTGGGAGCACAGCTTGCTGCGCGATCCGGCCGTCAGGCCGGCTTTCTCGGGATCCTGCCAAATGCATCGCGCAATGAATTGCGCTCCCACCACCCCATCCAAGGTTGCACATCCCTGTGGGAGCACAGCTTGCTGCGCGAAATCATTGCCGGTCGCGAAGCACGGCATGGATCACGCCGACAAATACCGATCCTGGTATTCGTTGCGCAGCGCCACGTACCACGGTTCCTGGATCGGCCACCACCACAGGTTGGCCAGATCCTCCTCGGTGTAGGATTCCTGGAAGAACTTGCGCGAGGCTTCCGGCAACAGCGCCTCGGCGCCCTTGGCGGTGGAGTTGTAGCCGGTGGCGGCGACGAACATCGCCCCGGCTTCCGGGGTGTAGTACCAGTTGATCAGCTCGTAGACGGCATCGGGGTTCTGGGCATTCTTGGGAATCACGAAGCCTTCCATCCATGCCAGGGCGCCTTCGCGCGGCGCGGCATAGGCGATGTCCTCGCCCTCCTGCTGCAGGCGGAAGGCGGTGCTGTCCCAAGTCTGGCCAATGATCGCGCCGTTGGTGCGGAAAGCGGCCTGGGCCTCGTTCTCGGTGTCCCAGAACTGCGCCAGCATGTTCTTGTGCTTGACCGCTTCTTCGAGAATCACGTCGAAGTTGGCGCGCATCGCTTCTTCATTCTTGTAGGAATCGAGCAGCGGGAATGGCAAGCGCCCTTCGCGCTCCAGCCATAACCCGATGCCGACCAATGCCGAATGGCCGCGCACCGTCACACCCTGTCCGTGGTCCGGGTTCCACAGGTCGGCGTAGCTCAGCGTCGAGCGGTCCAGATTGGTGAAGCGACGATTGTAGGTGATCGCCTCGGTGCCCCAATCGCTGGGGGCGAAGTAACGCTTGCCGTCGACCACACCGCCGACCTCGGAACCGGCAATGGCACTTTCCAGCGCACCGTCCCAGTTGATGCGCGACTCGTCCAGCGGCTGCACCAGGTCGAAGTCCAGGTAGCCCGGCACGCGGTCGACGGTGGGCATGATCACGTCGAATCCGCTGCCGTCGGTGGCACGCAGCGAATTCATCAACTCGTCGTTGGTGCCATAGGGAGTAAAGGTGGCACGAATGCCGGTCTTTTCGCTGAAATCGGCGAGCATCTCGTCGGAAAAATAGCCGGCCCAGGCATAGATGCGCAGGGTCTGCTCCTGGGCCAGCGCCTTATTGATATAGAACGGCACCGAGGCTGCAGCTCCAGCGGCCAGTGTGCCCTGCAGAAAACGACGACGCGTGATCGACATTTGTTGGTCTCTCCCTGCTAACGAAATCCGATTCATTGTTCGAGGGGCTGTCCGGCCCGCCACTCGTCATGACAGGGGCCTCGGTACCCATCGCGAATCTAGCGCTGGGAGGTGACCGAAAGATGACGATTGAATGACCGTTCAACTTGCCTAGCGTTGAGAATAGCAGGCGGTGAGAAAAGAGAAAGACGGGGATTCAACGCTGAACTAGATTGAAGAAGGAAGAAGGAAGAAGGAAGAAGGAAGAAGGAAGAAGGAAGAAGGAAGAAGGATGAAGGATGAAGGATGAAGGATGAAGGATGAAGGATGAAGGATGAAGGATGAAGGATGAAGGATGAAGGATGAAGGATGAAGGATGAAGGATGAAGGATGAAGGATGGCAGTGTCTGGCTTTCACTTCCCTCTTCAAGGCGCGTAGCGCCGTTCTTCCCTCTTAAACCTTCCCTTCTTCAGTCGCGAAGCGACGTCTTCCTTCTTCCGGGCGCGTAGCGCCCGAGGCTGTAAGTTTTGCCATGCCGTCCCTACAAAGAACCAGATACCTTGCTGGTCAAGTTGCCATTGCAACCCTAGAGACGGCGGCTGATGCAGCGGGTGTCGCAACGAGCACCATAGAACATTGACCGACTAGTCGAGGTGTCCCATGAAAACCATGATACTGACCGCATCGGCTCTGGCAGCATCCCTGCTGATGGCAGGCTCGGCGTTTGCCATGGATTCTGACGCGATTGAAAAGCATATGGCAGAGATCAACCAGCAAGCCGAACAAACCACTGCCAGCAAATCCCGTGTCGAAGCGCTTGAAAACCAAGTGCAACAACTGCAGGAATTGATTCGTATGATGCTTGAGGAGGAAGACGCAGACACCTCCTCTTGATGACCTGACACTACGATCTCACATCCGTAGCATGTAACGTGGTGCCGGGGGCCGGTCATGCGGCCCCCTTTTTTTGCTCGACCTCTTACCCTGGCCGGGGAGAAGTGGCCTTATTGGCGATCCAGTTGGATCACCTTTAGCTCGTAGTTGTTGACGCCGGTCATGACGGAGCCGAACTTCTGGCCCTGCACGCGAATGCGGTAGCGCCCAGGCGAAAGCACGGTGCGCAGATCGACATCGCCATCGAAGCCTTTACCGGCCCCTTCAGCCACCACGCGGCCGCTCTCGTCCAACACCTGAAGCGCGATCCGGTAGGTGTCCTCATACCCCGTCGGATAGGTGGCCGTGGTGATGGCGATGGTGCCGGCTTCCACCACATCGAAGGTCAGGACTTCACCACGCGCGCGGATCTTCACATCGGTGACGATCCTCTCGAAGCTTCTGGGCGCGTCACTGTCGGTCGCCTGCCCGGCCTGCGGTTCACTGGTTGGCGGCTGGGGCTCGGCGCTCGATGGCGCAGTACCTTCGGCCGTGGTGGATTCCTGAACATCTGCAGCCGCTTCAGTCGCAGGCGGCGCGATGGTCGCCACGGAGTTGCGGTTACGTACGAAGACACTGCGACTTGCTTCGCGACCACTACCGGTAAACACCAGCCCCTGGCCTTCGCTGATGCTTCCTTCCAGACGGCGCCCCTGGGCATCCAGCCCCGACACCGTGATATAGAAGCTATTGCCCGATCTTGCCCGGGTACCAAATTTCTGGCCTTCGACCCGCAGCACGTAGTCGCCCGGCTCTAGACGCTGGCGCAGGGCCAGGCCACCGCTCTGACTCAGCGCTTCACCGCGGGCGAGCACCTGGCCCCGGTCATCCAGTAGCTCCGCCGCCACACGATAGTCATTGTAGGACCCGCCCGGCACGTGGCTCTTGAACAGGTAGGTGCCAGCTTTCTTGACAGTGAAGTCATGCTCATGGGGGGAGCCGTAGAGAAAACTGCGGCTGCGCGCATCGTTTTCCGACTGCAGGAAGCCGGTCAGGTCGAGCTGGCGCCCCTCCTCGCGAAAGCGCTTCTCCATCACGCTATCGGCGACACTGACATCGGCCAGCACCAGGCTGAACACCAGCAGAGTGCCAGTCACAATAGACGATTTCATAAGACCTCACATCGGCAAATGAAAAAAGCCGACCCCGCAGGATCGGCTTTCGTTATATAAGGCTTCTGATTCAGGGTCAAACCCCGAGTCGAAAGACTTAGAACAGGTAGGTCACACCCACGGCGACACCGTCGCCAGCATCGTCATCCCGATCATCGGTGGCCAGCTCGAGCCAGGTGTACATGGCATCGGAGATGCTATAGTTGGCACCAATCACGAACTCGTCGCGCTCGTCTGCTTCGAGCTCGTCATCGACGCGCTGGTAGGCGCCGTAGACGTCGCCCATGCCGTAGCCGTAGCGAGCGCCCAGAGCGTAGAAGTCGGCATCGGAATCATCGAAGTCGGAGTCGAACTTCTCGGCCTTGGCAGACAGGCGCAGGGTGCCGATGGTGTACTGGGCGGTCACACCGTACTGATCACCGAACTCACCGCCGAGCGCGGCGCCCACGCCAGAAACTTCTTCAATGTTATCCAGGTTGTCGTAGGCCGCAGCGATGGAGAAGCCACCGACGGCGTACTTCAAACCACCGAAGAAGGAAGCATTACTGGAACTGGAGAGGTTCTCGGCTTCGGCATCGCCCTTGAACTGGGTACCCAGGGCAAACTGGAAGCCAGCCAGAGACGGAGAGGTGTAGGTGAACTTGTCACCTTCGAGGAACTTACTACCCACAGCCCCGGCTCTTTGAGAGGTCGAGTCGCTGACATCGAAGAATTCGTTGTTGGTGATCGGATCCTGGATCCAGTCATCGATCAGCGGGTCATAGGAACCCAGGCGTCCATCACCGAAGTTGCCCTTCAGACCCACGTAAGCCTGGTCACCAGTGTCCAGACCGCCGGCGCCCTTGATCTCATCGGCATCGCCTTCGAATTCGTACTTGAAGTAGCCAGTCAGGCCATCAAAGATCACGTGCTCACCGGTGACACCCAGAGTGGAGCCGTTATCGGCCAGCTGATCGGTGGTTTCGGCGCCTTGGTCAACGCTGGAGTAGGCCAGCTGGATGTTGCCGTACAGGTCCAGCCTGGTGCCTTCCTGGTTGTAGACGGTGGCTGCCTGGGCAGCGGCAGAGGCACCCAGGGCGCCGGCGATAGCAGTCGCTAACAGTGTCTTTTTCATCGCGATATGTTCCTTTACTAGCTTACTGTTTCGATCGTTAATCGGCTTACCCGGTGTGCCCAGAATCTCGCGTCTAAGCGCTTGATCCAGGACCGCTACCTGAGCGAAGCCTTGTTATAATCCAATGCTCGCAGGGAAACCTTATACTGGGATTTTCGAGAGCGCAAGAAGAAAAAACACTGTTTTTAATCTCCGCGCACGAAAATCAGGGAACTTTTCCCCTACCCAAGGGCCACGCCACCACCCTGCAACGCTTTCCCTGGACTGCCACCGATCCTGCCTCACGGCATGGTCATGGCAGCGAACCCCGCCTATCTTGGCGAGCTTCGCGCCAGCTTTCAAGAGGAAAACTAATCAACGTTTTGCGAATTCGCTCAATAAAAGCTGGAAGCTGGAAGCTGGAAGCTGGAAGCTGGAAGCTGGAAGCTGGAAGCTGGAAGCTGGAAGCTGGAAGCTGGAAGCTGGAAGCTGGAAGCTGGAAGCTGGAAGCTGGAAGCTGGAAGCTGGAAGGCAGCATCTTGCCACCAGAAGCTGGTATCAAGAGTTTTTTCTTCAAGCTTCCAGCTTATGACTTCCAGCCGCGAAGCGGCGCTCTTCCAGCTTCACCGCTCATGCTTGGCGAGAAGCTCACTAATCTTCTTCTCCAACCGCTCCTCCTTCTCCTGCTGGCGCTGGCGTTCGCGGCGCTTGGCCTGGCGGGTACGGTTCTGCGCCTGCAGGTCGTCGAGCTGCTTGCGGGCGTACTTGGCCTCGCCTTCGGTCACCACCCCGGCGCTCTCGCCATCGAGCCCCACGCGTTCGGCGCCGGCACGCACCGCCTTGAGATAGCGCGGCAGGTGCACGTAGCAGGCCAGCGCGCGGCGCACCAGTTTCTCCGGCCACGGCTCACGGGCCACCAGGTCCTCGTGGATGCCGACCTTGAGCGGCCGGGTGTGGCCCTTGAAGAAGGTCTCGGTATAGCGGTGGTACCACTCGTCGAGCAGCGCCTGGGGGGATGGTGCTTCGCCGATCGGCAAGCGGCTCTGCGGGCCTTGGTCCATGTCGGAGTCGCTTGCGGATGCCGGTGGCGGTTCGTCGCGGTGGGCGGGCTCGGCCGGTGTGTGGGATGGGGCCGGCGGCGATGCGGAAAGGGGCTCTCCCTCGCTCGGTACGGCTTGCGGCCTGGCATCGTGGTGGGGAGTGTCGCTGCCCGGCTCGCTCGTCGAGGTGTGGTGCCTGGGTCGGCGCGCCATCAACGCCGCCAGGCCCTGGCGGCGGCCGGCGGTCACGTGGGCATGCTTGTGCGCCTCGAGCTGTTCGTGAAGCTCGCGATTCTGTTCCTGAAGCTCGCGGTTGCGCGCTTCCAATACCTTGATCGTCGCCCGAGCATCGAGGAGTTCCAATAGTCCCTTGTCGGCCTGCCGTTCCAGCGCGTCGATGAGTTGAGGGATCAAGGGCATGCCCTCCATGCAGCACTTCCCGAAAAAGGCCGGCGCCTGACGCCGGGCCCACTTGATTCAATAGTCTGTGTCAGCTTGGCATTCCTGACAAACAGCATGTGCCATTAGCGGCGCTCGTATACGACGAAAGCATAAGCCGGTTGCCCTTCGCGGGGCTCACCGGGAACGCGTTGCACTTCCCGCCACTCGGTCATGTCCAGCTCGGGAAAGCGGGCGTCGCCTTCGACGTCGATATCGACCTCGGTGAGGTACAGCCGCGAGGCCCAGGGCAACGCCTGGACGTAGATCTGCGCGCCGCCCATGACCATGATCTCTTCCACGCCGTCGATGATCGCCTGCTTGTCGGCAAGATCAAGAGCGCTGGCCAGATCACGGCATACCCGCACCCCGGGTGGTTCGAAATGGGGGTCGCGGCTGACGACGACATTGAGCCGCCCCGGCAGCGCGCGGCCGATGGAATCGAAGGTCTTGCGCCCCATCACCAGCGGCTTGCCCTGGGTCATGCGCTTGAAGAATTTGAGATCCTCGGGCAGGTACCAGGGCAATTTATTGTCGACGCCGATCACCCGGTTGCGCGCCATGGCAGCGATCATTGCCACCGGGACGACGGTCTCGACATTCGGCGTTTCGTCACTCATACCGCCACCTCGGCCTTGATGTGCGGATGCGGCTCGTAGCCTTCGATGCGAATGTCCTCGAAACGAAAGGCAAACAGGTCGCGAACATCGCGATTGAGCACCAGGCGCGGCGCCGGGCGCGGGGTGCGCGAGAGCTGCAGCTTGGCCTGTTCGAGGTGATTCGAGTAGAGATGCGCATCGCCGAGGGTGTGGATAAACTCGCCCGGCTCCAGGTCGCAGACCTGGGCGACCATGCAGGTGAGTAGCGCATAGCTGGCGATGTTGAACGGCACGCCGAGAAAGATGTCGGCGCTGCGCTGGTAGAGCTGGCACGACAGCCGCCCCTCGGCGACGTAGAACTGGAATAGCGCGTGACACGGCGGCAGCGCCATCTCGTCGACCAGCGCCGGGTTCCAGGCCGAAACGATCAGCCGCCGCGAATCTGGGTTGCGCTTGATCTGCTCGATGACGTTGGCGATCTGGTCGACATGGCCGCCATCGGGCTTCGGCCAGCTACGCCACTGGTAGCCGTAGACCGGGCCCAGCTCGCCGCTCTCGTCGGCCCACTCGTCCCAGATGCTGACGCCGTGCTCCTTGAGGTAACCGATATTGGTATCGCCGGTCAGGAACCACAACAGCTCGTGAACGATCGAGCGCAGGTGCAGCTTCTTGGTGGTCAGCAGCGGAAAGCCGCGCGCCAGGTCGAAGCGCATCTGGTGGCCGAACACACTGCGCGTACCGACGCCGGTGCGATCGTGCTTGGCCACGCCATGTTCGAGCACATGGCGCATCAGATCCAGGTAGGGTTGCTCGAGTGCAGGCGAAGAAGTCGCAATCACGGGATGTCCAATAGCGGTGAGATGGTGAGGTGAAATGGACTGCCTAGTGTACTTCTCGGCCGGGGCCGAGGCTACCGGGTGCTTGTCGGTACTTGTCGCAGCGACGGATGCTCTGGCCCACACTTGCCTTACGGTATTTTGGCATCCACCGGTTGACCGCACGACCAGGCGATCAGTGCCAACCCGGCGGCGATCATCGGCAGGGTGAGCAGCATGCCCATGGTAACCCAGCCGAAGGCAATGAAACCGATATGGGCGTCGGGCAGGCGCACGAACTCGACGCTGAAACGGAACACGCCGTACAGCAGCAGGAACAGCCCGGAAATCATGCCCCGTGAGCGCGGCGTGGCCGAGACGAACCATAGGATCGCGAACAGCAATGCGCCTTCGAGCAGCGCTTCGTACAGTGACGACGGGTGGCGGGGCTCGGGTCCCATGCTGGGGAACGGCATGCCCCAGGGCAGCTCGGTGACCCGCCCTGGCAGCTCATGATTGATGAAGTTGCCGATACGCCCCGCCCCCAGGCCGATCGGCACCAGCGGCGCGACGAAGTCGGTAAGCTGGAAAAACGCCAGCCGGTGCTTGCGGGCGAACAGCCAGGCGGCAAGCAGCACCCCGATCAGCCCGCCATGGAAGCTCATGCCGCCGTCCCAGACCTGGAATAGCCACAAGGGGTTATCCAGCAGCCGGTCCAGTCCGTAGAACAGTACATAGCCCAAGCGCCCACCTGCGACCACGCCTATCGCGCCATAGAACAGCAGATCGCCTATGTCCTCGCCGGTCAGGCCGATCCTCGCTGCGCGACGGCGCCCCAGCCACCAGGCGGCCAGGAAACCGACCACGTACATCAGGCCATACCAATGGACGGCGAGCGGGCCAATCTGGATGGCCACGGGATCGATATTGGGGTAGGTCAGCATGCAGGATCCTTGATGAATTCAGAAACCAAGCCGGAAGATGGAAGATGGAAGAGGGAAGACGGAAGACGGAAGACGGAAGACGGAAGATGGAAGATGGAAGATGGAAGATGGAAGATGTGCATTCTCTAGTATTTTCTTCACTCTTCAAGGTGCGCAGCACCGCTCTTCAACCTTCCTTCTTCCAGGCGCGCAGCGCCGTTCTTCCGACTTCCAGGCGCGCAGCGCCGCTCTTCCAGCTTCCCTCTTCCAGCTTCACAGAAGAAATCTCAGCCCCACCCCCGCCAGCAAGGTGGCGAAGGCCAGGCGCAGCACGTGGGCCGGCAACACATGCGCCAGGCGCACGCCCAGGCGCGCGAAAGGCACGCTGGTCAATACGATACCCAGGAATGCCGGCCATGATACGAAACCAGTGGACCAGGGTGGAAGCTCGGGGTTCCCCCAGCCCACGACAATGAAGGTCATGGCGCCGAAGATGGCGATGGGCAGGCCGCAGGCGGCCGAGGTACCCACGGCGTCGGTCATGCGGGCCCCGCAGCGCGACAGCCATGGCACCGTCAGCGTGCCGCCGCCAATGCCGAATAGCGCCGAGACGGCCCCAATGACACCCCCGGCCGCGCCCATTGCCAGTCGGCCCGGGGCGGCGGCCCCCAACTTGGGGCCCAGGCCCAGCGCCATCTTACCGGCAACCAGGATCACGAACAGTCCGAACAGCGTGCCCAACGATCCGCCGGAAAGATTGCCGGCCACGCAGACACCGGCGACCGCCCCCAGCATCAAGCCCGGCAACAGGGCCAGGAACCAGCCACGTCGTACCCCGCCCTTCTGCACGTGCCCCCAGGTCGAGGATGCGCCCGTGACCACGATGGTGGCCAGCGATGTCCCCACCGCCAGGTGCATGACCACCGCGGGATCGATGCCTTGAAGGCCGAAGGCGAAGACCAGAGACGGGACGATGATCAGCCCGCCGCCAACGCCGAATACACCGGCCAGCGTACCCGCCAGCACACCGATGGCCAGATACCCGGCCATGATCGAAAGCATCGAAGCGGTCAACGCCGCACATCCTCCAGGGCGTCCGGCAACCAACGCTCGACAATCTCGATCAAGGCTTGGGGTCGATAGGGCTTGGACAGGTAATCGTCCATGCCCGCCGCAAAGAAACGCTCGCGGTCCGCATCGCTGGCATTGGCGGTCAGCGCCACCAGCACGCTAGGGTTGGCTATGACCCGTTCGCCCTCACGGCGCCGCCAGCGGCGGCTGGTTTCAACGCCATCGAGGTCGGGCATGAAGATATCCATGAACACCAGGTCATAGTGCTCGCTCTCGGCCAGTTCCAGGGCTTGTTCGCCACTCTGGGCAGTGGCCACGACCAACCCCTTGGCCTCGAGCACCCGCTGCGCCAACATGGTGTTCACTGGCCCATCGTCCACGATCAGGATTCTGGCACGGCCGGTTGCCAAGGAATTCCCCTTGGCCGTCTCGTTATCGCCGATCAAGGAGGTGTCATTGGGTTCGGAGGGCTCGGGGCCGCTGAGATTGGCTACCAGGGTGGCCAGGTCGGCGAGACGCTCACGCAGTACATCATACTGCTGCGGCGAACGGCAGGCCTCGACATGTTGCGCCAGGTCGCGGATCAGGTTATCGAGCTCGCGTTGCAACAGCGCCAGATATGTCGACTTGAGACGCGACTCCTCACGCGCCCGGTCCCGCGAGAGAGTCAACTTTGCCAGGCGCTGCTGCTGGCTGTTGACGTCTTCCAGAATCCCCAAGGTATGGTCGTTGCGATCTTCCAGAGAGGCCAGGCGAAAGGTCCACCAGGCACCCTTGCTGTCATGTAGCCTGACGATGTCACTGCCCTCGCCATCGTCGTCGTGACGCATCAGGTATTGCAGATCAAGGCCGCGCAGCTCGTTCAGCGAACGGCCGATCACCTGCTCGAAGGCGCTATTGGCAACGGCGAGACAGCCGTGATGAGCGATGAACGCCGGCCGCGACAGACGCTCCACCATCTGCATCAGGTGGGGGCGTTCGGCGAACCGGGCCAGCAGGGTCTCCAAGCCATCGAGCAGGGATTCGAGGCGCTCGACCAGCCCCGATGCAGCAGGCCTGTCGGGAATCAATCGCCGCGACTTGAGCCAAGGGGGCAGCTCCTTGTGCAGTTCGCGCAGCGCTCGCTCCAGACGCTCATAGGGCACCCCAAGCGAGATCTCCCAACGTTGCAGACGGTGGCGCAACAGCATCAGGAACGTCGCCACGATCAGCCCAGTTCCCATCATCAGCGCCAGCATCAGCCAGATCAGGGAGCGCCAAGCCTGCTGTACCGGCATCGCCGACTGCCACAGCACCAGCCCGGCCAGCACGCACAGCACGACCAACCCGGCCTCCACCAGCAACAAGGGCCATAAGGTAGGCCAGATGAGCGTGCGCCAGAGGCTTTCCGTGCGATTCTCGACTCGCATTATCGTCCCTGTGATCGGTCGATGATGGCAATGAGTGTACGTTGACCGAGGGGCATCTGTCATGGTCGATGGCGGCTAAGGGGCGCCTGTCGGCGCCAATCGCTCAGTAAACTGAGCTCCCACCAAGCCTGCACTCAGGCACCAAAGTCATGTTGGAGCGCCCGTGGACGCGATGGCCATGCCGCGTAAGCCAGCCTGGCGGCTGGATCGCCGCCACGGCGGCTCCTACACGAAGCTGTGCCACTGTCCCCCTTGTAGGAGCGCCCGTGGGCGCGATGGTTATACCACCCAAGCCGGCGTACTTTTCGCGAGCTTCACATCAGGCTAAAGTGGCGCCCATGTGCCTGATCGCTTTCGACTACCGCCCCGATCATCAAGTGCGCCTGCGCCTGGTGGCCAACCGCGACGAGTTCCATGCCCGTCCCAGCGCTGCCCTGGGTATCTGGGAGGACGCTCCGGATATCGTTGGTGGCCGCGACCTGCAGGCCGGTGGCACCTGGTTGGCGCTACACCGTCGTGGCCGCTTCGCGGCAGTCACCAACGTCCGCGACCCGGGACTCGAGGTGCCGTCGGATGCTCCCAGCCGTGGCCATCTGGTGCGCGAAGCCCTGGAATGCGACGACCTGTATGTCTGGCTGGACGATTTGGCCAAGCACCAGGCGAGCCATTATGCCGGCTTCAACCTGCTGGCCGGCGATTCGCATGGCCTGTGGCATCTGCATCGCGGTCGCGAGTCGATCCATCTGGTCCCGGTCGCACCGGGCACCCACGGCATCTCCAACGGCGACCTGGACAGCCCCTGGCCGAAGGTGGAGCTGGCCCGCCAAGGCCTGGCCCACAGCCTGAATAGCGGCGACTGGCCCCGCGCCGCACTGAGAGCGATGAGCGAAAGCCGACCGACCGAGGAGCCGCACCGCTTGCCGGATACCGGCGTCGGTGAGGAACTGGAAAGACGCCTGTCGCCACTCTTCATCATCGGCGACGACTACGGCACCCGAGCCATGACTTGGCTGACGTGGTACGCCGACGGCAGCGCAGAGATCGGCGAACGGCGCTACGGACCGGGCGGCGATCCACAGGGAGAAACGACGCTGCAGGTACCATGACGGTAGGCCGGCCTGGGTGCCACGACCTTCGCGGCCACAACGCTCCGCAAAGGCTCCCACCACGGCAACATCGCCAGCCCCCGCCCTCGTAAGAGCGCAGATGCTCTGCGCGATCCGGCCGTCAGGTCGGCATTCCCGGAATGCTGTCGCATTCATCGCGCAGCGGAGCTGCGCTCCCACCACGGCAACATCGCCAGCCCCCGCCCTCGTGGGAGCGCAGATTTTCTGCGCGATCCGGCCGTCAGGCCGGCCTGAGTGGAATGGTCATCGCGGCCACGGCCGCTCCAACATGGCCTTGGTGCCTGGATACGGACTCGGTGGCGCCGTCAGTCTTTCGGCGGCAACAAGTGATCAAGCTGCCATTCACCCATGCGCTCGGCGAGATGCGCACGCACCTCGCCGGGTGTCGCCAGGCGCAGGGTTTCGCACACCAGCGCCTGGGCCGAGGCAAGCGGCACGCGGCGAATGGCGGCGCGCACCCGCGGCAAGCTCGGGGCGTTCATCGACAGCACATCGAAGCCCATGCCCATCAGCAATAGGGCACCGGCAGGGTCACCAGCCAGCTCACCACAGACCGAGGTCGGCATGTCCAGGGCAGCGACTTCCTGGGCCAAGCGCGCCAAGGCGGCCAACACCGCCGGGTGACAGGCATCGTAGAGCTCGGCCACACGCGGATTGTTGCGATCCACCGCCAGCAGGTACTGGGTCAGGTCATTGCTACCCACCGAGAAAAAATCGACTCGCGCGGCCAATTGCTCGAGTTGGTAGAGTGTGGCCGGCACCTCGAGCATCACCCCGATCTTGGGGCGCTCGACCACCACATCCTCTTCAGCGAGTTCGGCCTGGGCACGCTCGATCAGCTTCAGGGTGTCATCGACTTCGTCGACATTGGTCACCATCGGCAGCAGGATCTGTAGATTGTCCAGCCCTTGGGACGCACGCAGCATGGCGCGGAGCTGCACCATCAGCACTTCGGGGTGGTCGAGGGTCACACGGATGCCGCGCCAGCCCAGGAAGGGGTTGGCCTCGTCGATGGGGAAATACGGCAAGTCCTTGTCGCCACCAATATCGAGGGTGCGCATCACCACCGGCAAGGGGGCGAAGCTCTCGAGCTGGTCACGGTAGAGACGCGTCTGCTCCTGCTCGCCGGGAAATCGCTCGGTGATCATGAACGGCACTTCGGTGCGATACAGCCCGACACCGCTGATGCGCGTCTTCAACGAGGCCACCGCGTCCACCGCCAGGCCGGTATTGACCATCAACGGCATGTCGTGGCCGTCCGGTGTACGGCTGGGCAGGTCCTGCTCGTGTTCGAGCACCTCGGCCAGCGCCGTTTCCTCGGCGATCAGGCTCTCGTAGTGGCTTTTCAGCTCCTCGTCGGGGCGCACGAACAGTCGACCACGGTGCCCATCGAGGATCACCGGCGCGCCATTGAGACGCGGCAAGGGCAGATCGACCATGCCCAATACCGTGGGAATTCCCATGGCCCGGGCCAGGATCGCCACGTGCGAAGTGCTCGAGCCGCGAATCGAGACCAGACCTACCAGCTTGCCGCGCGGCACCTCGCCAAGCGTCGCCACGCTGATCTCGTCACCGACCAGGATAGTACGTTCGGGAAAGGTATCCGGTGTCTGTTGGCTCTCTTCCTGCAGATGCGCCAGCACCCGCCGCCCTAGATCGCGCACGTCCGCCGCCCGCTCGCGCAAGTAGTCGTCGTCGACCCGCTCCATATATTGCACATGGCGACGCACCACGTCGGCCAGCGCTCCCGGAGCCCATTGCCCCTCGCGAATGCGCTTCTCGACCTCCTGCGCCAGCGCGGCCTCACCAAGCATCTGCTGATAGACTTCGAACAGTGCCAGCTCCTGGGCGCTAATGCGGCTTGCAAGGCGTTCCCCAGCGGCACGGATCTCGTCGCGCACGCGGTAGATGGCATCCTTCAGGCGCTGGATCTCATAGTCGATATCGGTGGGAATCAGGTCGGGCACGTTGTCGAGATCGGCCGGTGGAGCGATCACCAACGCTTCGCCAATGACCATGCCCGGCGAGGCCGCCACGCCGGTGAACACCGCCTGCCCGACATCACGACTGGGCCGGTTGAGCGCGCCGGTGGCCAACGCATGGGCCAGCACCCCGGCCAATTGCGCTGCCATGGTCACCAGAAAGGCTTCATCGCCTTCGTCGAACCGTCGCTTGTCCTGCTGCTGGACGACCAGCACACCAAGCATGCGCCGCTGATGGATGATCGGCACGCCAAGGAAACTGGAAAAGCGCTCTTCGCCGGTCTCTGCGAAGTAGCGAAACTGCGGATGGCCCTGGGCATCCTCGAGGTTGAGCGGCTCCTCGCGCTGGGCGACCAATCCTACCAGGCCCTCCCCCAGCCGTAGAGACACTTGTCCCACCGCCTGCGCATGCAGGCCAATGGTTTCCATCAACACCAGGCGCTGTCGCTCGGTATCGAACAGGTAAAAGGAGCAGACATCGGTCCGCATGGCCTTGCGAATACGACGCACCATGGTCGACAGGGCGGCATTCAGATTACGCGCCCCGTTGACTTCTTGTACGATGCGACGAAGAACATCGAGCATAGCTTGTCTTCTTATGATGGCTGGAAAAATCTTGCCACTGGCGGGAGCTCATTCGTCTCCCAGTGCCAACCGTTGAGCACGTGGCGCCAGCTCGCGCAAGGCTCGGCGATAGACCTCTCGCTTGAAAGGCACTACCTGCCCCAGGGGATACCAGTAACTGACCCAGCGCCAACCGTCGAATTCCGGCTTGGCGGTGGTATCCACGCAGATCCGATTCTCCTGGCAGCGAATCTCGAGCAAAAACCATTTTTGTTTCTGGCCGATACAAACCGGCCGCGAATGCGTTCTCACCATGCGTCGTGGCAGACGGTAGCGTAGCCACCCCCGGGTGCAAGCCAGCACGTCGACATCGGCTGCCGTAAGGCCGATTTCCTCTTCAAGCTCTCGGTACAGGGCCTGTTGTGGTGTCTCGTTTGCCTTGATGCCTCCCTGAGGAAACTGCCAAGCATTCTGTCCTACCCGACGCGCCCAAAGCAGCTGGCCCTGACGGTTGGCAATAATAATGCCAACATTAGGGCGAAAGCCGTCAGCGTCGATCACGGACCTCACCTTAAAGAATCCATTATTGCTGACATTTTTCCACAAAGCTGGAAAGCGCATCAACACAAGCCACGAGTTATGGGCTCCGAGCGCCACATTGCGAATCATTATTCCCGATGTTCGTCTCTCGCGGCCCGAGACTCGTAGCGAATTGCCCTTTCTGCCATACTCTCCCGCCAACCATGCAACATGACCGACACAAACCGACAGATGCAAGGGGACAGCCTTGAGCCTGGCCATCTTCGATCTCGACAACACCCTGCTCTCCATTGACAGCGATCATGCTTGGGGCGAGTTCCTGCTCGAGCAAGGCGCCGTCGACCCCGTCAGCTATCGCGAGGCCAATGAACGCTTCCTGCGCGACTACGAGGCCGGCACCCTGGACATTCACGCCTTCCTGGAAGTCGCGCTCAAGCCATTGGCAGACAATACCCCGGAGCAGTTGGCCGCCTGGCACCAGCAGTTCATGATCAGCAAGATCGAGCCCAACATCCTGCCCCGAGGTGAGGAGCTGCTGGCCCGCCACCGAACGCGCGGCGATACCTTGTTGATCGTTACCGCGACCAATCGTTTCATCACCGACCCCATTGCCAAGCGACTGGGTGTCGACCACCTGATCGCCGTTGAGCCGGAAGTCGTCGGCGGTCGCTATACTGGCCGCGTTTCCGGCACACCCAGTTATCGCGAAGGCAAGGTCACGCGCGTGGAAGCGTGGCTGGCCGACAAGGACCACCTGACACTGGACGACGCCTGGTTCTACAGCGACTCACACAATGACATACCGCTGCTCGAGCGGGTCGACCACCCGGTGGCGGTGGATCCCGACGAGGCGCTGCGCCAGGAAGCCAAGGCCAGAGGCTGGAAGATCATCAGTTTGCGCTGAAGCTTCGGGCTTCGGGCTTCGGGCTTCGGGCTTCGGGCTTCGGGCTTCGGGCTTCGGGCTTCGGGCTTCGGGCTTCGGGCTTCGGGCTTCGGGCTTCGGGCTTCGGGCTTCGGGCTTCGGGCTTCGGGCTTCGGGCTTCGGGCTTCGGGCTTCGGGCTTCGGGCTTCGGGCTTCGGGCTTCGGGCTTCGGGCTTCGGGCTTCGGGCTTCGGGCTTCGGGCTTCGGACAGAATTGTCGTTGCCTCTAAACCTTCCGCAAACTGCTCGTCGCTCGTAGCTCGCAGCTCGTGACCGCGCAGCGTCCTTCTTTCGTCGGCAGGAAGAAATTTTTCATATTGCATTGCACCATGTTTCAACGCCATGAAATCGACGCTATCGCACTGATTTTCATGGCGTTTTTGTTTTATCCCTAGCCCAAGGTTTTCCTTATAGCCAATGAATTAGACATAAAGTCGAGCTTTGGTATGGATTTTATTTGGCGACGAAACCGCTATAATGCCCCCATCCGACACACAGCGAACCTGTCGGCAGACCACCCTCGCCGTCAGATTCAGGGCCTCCGGGTAACCCTCGGGGGGTTTGTCCCGCACCCAGGCAAGCGAGAACATCCATGTCCACACCGACCTATGATGTCCTGATAGTGGGAGGTGGTGTTTCCGGCACCGCCCTTCTTTACGAGTTGGGCCGCTACACCGACCTCAAGGCTATCGGTCTGGTCGAGAAGTACGATCACGTGGCGATCGTCAACTCCCACGGCCGCAACAACAGCCAGACTATCCACTGTGGCGATATCGAAACCAACTACACGTTGGAAAAGGCCAAGGTGACCAAGCGCACCGCGGGCATGGTGGTGAATTTCGCGACCAAGCTGGCGCCCGAGGTGCGCGACAAGATCGTCTACAAGTACCCGAAGATGGTGCTGGGCGTCGGTAAGACGGAATGCGAGTTCCTGCGCGACCGTTACAGTCGGTTCAAGGAACTGTTCCCGCGCATGAAACTGCTCGAGCGCGACGACATTGCCGAGCTCGAACCCAAGCTGGTGGAAGGTCGCCGCCCGGAAGTGCCGATCGTCGCCATGGGCTCCACCGACGAGTATACGGCGGTCAATTACACCACCCTCTCCGAAGCCTTCGTCGAGGAAGGCAAGAAAAGCGCCGAAGCCAAGGGCATGGCCTTCGACGTGCATCTCTCCACGCCGGTCGAGGACATCCGCAAGGAGGGCGACCTGTTCAAGGTCAAGACCCCCAACAAGGGCACCCTGACGGCGCGCTACGTGGTGGTCAGTGCCGGCGGCCATTCGCTACTATTCGCCCACAGGATGGGCTATGGCCGGGACAAGTCCTGTCTGCCGATGGCCGGCTCCTTCTACTTCACGCCCCAGGTGCTCAACGGCAAGGTCTACACCGTGCAGAACGAGAACCTGCCGTTCGCCGCCGTGCACGGCGACCCCGACGTACTGGTGGAGGGCAAGACGCGCTTCGGTCCCACTGCGCTGATGCTGCCGTTGCTGGAGCGTTACAACGGCAAGACCTTCTTCGAGTTCCTCAAGGTACTGCGCCTGGATCGCAATGTGATCAAGGCACTGTGGGATCTGATGAGGGTACGCGACATCCGCCGCTATATCTTCAAGAACTTTCTGTTCGAGGTGCCTTGGCTGCGCGAGCGCCTGTTCCTCAAGGACATCCGCAAGATCGTGCCCAGCCTGACCGTCAAGGAAGTCAGCTTCGCCAAGGGCTTCGGCGGTGTGCGTCCGCAGTTGATCGACAAGGAGAAGCGTAAGCTCGTCATGGGCGAGGCCAAGATCAACCCGGGCAGCGGCATCGTCTTCAACATGACCCCCTCGCCCGGCGGCACCAGTTGCCTGGGCAATGCCGAGAAAGACCTGTACCTGGCACAGGAATTCCTTGGCTTTGCCATCGACAAGGAAGCCTTCGAACGCGACCTGCTGGTTGGAGAAGTCCCGCTGACCGACCTGGAACGCCCGGCGGCCACCGCGTTGATGTCATAACACTCTCCCCTGCTCCAAACCTCCTCGTCGCCCCGGCCCTGGCCGGGGCGACGGGCTTTCGCCCATGACAATGCGACAAGCTCGCAGCTGGGTTATGCTGGGGGCCGCCTGACATCGCCAACTCGCCTTAGGAAGGCCCATGGCTTTTCGTCGCCCCTCTTTGTCCTTTCTACTGGCCACCAGTTGCGGGCTGGCCCTGCTGTTGTGGCTGGCCTTCGGCGACCTGCAACGCTTCCGGGCCGAAGCACCGGAAGCCGAACCGCTCGCTCCCGCCCCGTTGCCGCGTGTTGAAGTCCGGCTGAGCACCCAGGAACCCTATCGTCCCTCGCTGGTCGCCCAGGGCCAGCTCATGCCATGGCGAGAGGTTGCGCTACGCTCCCTCGCCAGCAGCCAGGTAACGTCGCTGGCCGTCGAGGAAGGACAGGAAGTGGCCGCAGGCGATCTGCTGCTAAGCCTGGATCAGGAAGACTTGCCTGCCCAACTGGAGCACGCCGAAGCCGATCTGAGGCTGGCTCGCGCCGAACTGGCCGGTGCCGAGCGCCTGCGCGCACGCGACCTGATTTCGGACACCGAGCGGTTACGCATGATCAGTGCGGTCGCCGAGGCCGAAGCCGACGTGGAAAACCTGCGCCAGCGCTTGTCGCATACGCGTCCGAAAGCGCCGTTCGCCGGCCGAATCGATCGCCTGGACATCGAAGAAGGCGATGTGCTGCAAAGCGGCGAGAACTACGCACTGCTGATCGACGACCAACGCTTGAAGGCCCAGGCCTCCGTTTCCCAACGCGATGCCCTGGCACTGGATCCTGGCCTCGAGGTGCGCCTGACGTTGCTGGATGGCAGTCAACTAAACGGTGAGTTGACTTATGTCTCCAGTCGCGCCGACCCCAGCACACGCACCTTCACCATCGAGGCGCAGGCCGACAACCCCGATCGCCGCCGTCTGGGCGGCGCCAGCGCCACGCTGAACATCACGCTTCCCGAACGCCAGGCACACACGCTTTCACCGGCGCTGCTGGTGCTCGACGGTGCCGGCCATCTAGGTGTCAAGACACTCGACGAGCACAATCGCGTCGAGTTCCAGCGTGTGACCCTGCTGTCCACTGACAACCACCGCGCCTGGGTCGGGGGACTGCCCAGACGGGTACGCTTGATCACCTTGGGTGGCGGTTTTGTCGAAGCCGGCGACTGCGTTGCGGCAGTGCCTGCGGCTCCGGATACCATCCCTGGCGAGGGCACCATGCTGGCCGCCGGCAGGCCGACCGCCGAATGCGATACCGAGAGACACTGATCGATGCGCACGCTGATCCTCGCCGCCCTCGATCGCTCACGCACCACCCTGCTGCTGCTGATCTTCTTCCTGATCGCTGGCACAGCGGCCTATCAGGTCATTCCCAAGGAGGCCAACCCCGACGTCACCATCCCCACGATCTATGTCTCCATGACGCTGGAAGGGGTGAGCCCGGAAGACGGCGAGCGGCTGCTGGTCCGCCCCATGGAACAGGAGCTGCGGGCCATCGAAGGGGTCAGCAAGATGACCTCCCAGGCCAGCGAGGGGCATGCCTCGGTGATCCTGGAATTCGATGCCGGCTTCAATCCCCGCCAAGCGCTGGCCGACGTGCGTGAACAGGTCGACATCGCCAAGGGCTCACTACCCGAGGAAGCCGACGAACCACGTGTCGTCGAGGTCAATGTGGGGCTGTTCCCGGTGTTGTCGATCGGGCTGTCGGGACCGCTGACGGATAATCAACTACTGGCGGTGGCACGCCGGCTCAAGGAAGAAATCGAAGGGATTCCCGAGGTACTGGAGGTGGATATCGGGGGCGAGCGCGAAGACCTGCTGGAAATCGTTGTCGACCCTCTGATTCTCGGCAGCTACAACGTCGACTTCAGCACCTTGTTCGAACAGATATCGCGCAGTAACCGACTGGTGGCTGCCGGCAGCCTGGACACTGGTGCCGGTCGCATGGCGGTGAAGGTGCCCGGAGTAATCGAAAGCCTCGAGGATGTCATGGCGATACCGGTCAAGGTCGACGGCGACCAGGTGGTGACATTCGGTGACGTGGCTTACATCCACCCGACGTTCAAGGACCCCGAGGGTTTCGCCCGAATCAACGGCCATCCAGCCCTGGTACTGGAAATCAGCAAGCGCGCCGGTGCCAATATCATCGCCACCATCGACTCGGTACGCGCCGTGCTCGACCAAGCCAGGTCGCTGCTGCCGGCTGAGCTGGAGGTGACCACCATCCTGGATCAGTCTCAGACAGTCGAGGACATGCTCTCGGACCTGCTCAACAACGTGCTGACCGCCGTGGTATTGGTGCTGATCTTGCTCGTTGCCGCCATGGGGATACGTTCCGCGCTGATGGTGGGCCTGACTATCCCCGGTGCCTTTCTCACCGGCATCCTGCTGATCTGGTCGATCGGCTATACGCTCAACATCGTGGTGTTGTTCTCGTTGATCCTGGTAGCCGGCATGCTGGTGGACGGAGCCATCGTGGTCAGCGAGTTGGCCGACCGCCATCTGCGCGTGGGTCAACCACCTCGGGATGCCTGGGCCAATGCCGCCGCGCGCATGTCGTGGCCGGTCATCTCCTCCACCGCTACCACCTTGGCGGTATTCGTCCCCCTGCTATTCTGGCCCGGCGTGGTCGGCGAGTTCATGAAATACCTGCCGGCCACGGTGATCCTGTCACTGCTGGCGTCATTGGCCATGGCGCTGATCTTCCTGCCGACACTGGGGTCGGTGTTCAGCCGCGGAGTGACCCGGGAGCGTGCCCGGCTCGTGGTCACCGCCGGAGGGCGCGCTTATCGTCGTCTGCTCGGCCGGTTACTGAGCCAGCCCGGCACCACCCTGCTCGCCGCCCTCGGCCTGATGGCGCTGATCTATGTCGGCTATGCCCGTTTCAACCATGGCGTGGAGTTCTTTCCCAGTGTCGAGCCCGATAGTGCCCAAGTGCTGGTGCGGGCACGCGGCGATTACTCGGTGTACGAGAAGGATGCCATCGTCAAGCGAGTCGAGAGACGTCTGTCCGGCATGAGCGAGGTCAAGGCGCTGTATGCGCGCTCCTTTGCGGGTTCCGGCGAGCAGCTTCAGCTCGGACCCGATGTGATCGGCGTTCTGCAATTTCAGTTGATCGACTGGCAACAGCGCCGCCCGGCCCGCGAGATACTCGCGGACATGGCCCGGCGCACCGAGGAGCTGGCCGGCATCGTGCTGGAGTTCCGTCAGCAGGAGGCAGGGCCCGCAGCCGGCAAGCCTATCCAGTTGGAGGTCAGTGCCGTGGACATGGAGCAGACCCTGCAGGCGGTCGACCGGCTGCGTGAGGCGATGGGCCGCCTGGGCGGTTTTCGCGACATCGAGGACAATCGCAGCCTGCCCGGCGTGGAGTGGCGGGTGAAGGTCGATCGTGAAGCGGCAGCGCGCTTCGGTACCGATGTCGCGAGTGTCGGCAGCGCGGTGCAACTGGTGACTACCGGCCTGCAAGTCACCAGCTACCGCCCGGCTCGGGTTGCCGATGAGGTGGATATTCGCGTGCGACTGCCGGAAAGCTGGCGTTCGCTGGACCAGCTCGGTCGCCTGACCCTGAACACGCCGCGCGGCCAGGTGCCGATCAGTCATTTCGTCAAACTCGAGCCGGCTCCCAAGGTCGGCAGCCTGCAGCGCATCGATGGTCGTCGCGCCATTACACTGGAGGCCGATGTAGCCGAAGGGTATCAACCCGACGAACGCTTGCAGGTACTCAGGGATGCCTTCGATTCGCTGCCGGACGGCGTATTGGTCAATGTCGCCGGCGAACAGGAGGAACAGCAGGAAGCCTCGCGGTTCTTGATCTCCGCCTTCCTGGTCGCCGTGTTCCTGATGGCGCTGATTCTGGTCACCCAGTTCAATAGTCTCTACCAGGCCCTGCTGGTCCTCTCGGCGGTCGTCTTCTCCACCGCCGGCGTGCTGCTCGGGTTGTTGATCAACGGCCAGCCGTTCGGCATCGTCATGGTCGGCATGGGGATCATCGCCCTGGCAGGTATCGTGGTAAACAACAATATCGTGTTGATCGACGCCTACAATCAGTTACGTCGTGAAGGTCTGTCCGCGACGGATGCGGCACTGGAAGCCGGCGGCTTGCGCCTGCGTCCGGTGCTGCTCACTGCTGTCACTACAGTACTGGGACTGATGCCGATGGTACTGGGCGTCAACGTCAACCTGTTCGAACCATCGCTGGGGATCGGCGCGCCCTCAACTCAGTGGTGGACCCAACTTTCCAGTGCCATTGCCGGTGGCCTGACCTTCGCCACCGGCCTGACGCTGCTGCTGACGCCGTGCATGCTGGTGCTGGGGGCACGGCTATTCAAGAGTCGTTGAGGCATGATCATCGCGCCCGCGGGCGCTCCTACAAGGCGGGACGGTGGCACATTTCTGTAGGAGCCGCCGTGGCGGCGATCCGGCCGTCAGGCCGGCTGGGGTGGCATGGCCATCGCGCCCGCGGGCGCTCCTACAAGGGGAACGGTGGCACATTTCTGAGGAGCCGCCGTGGCGGCGATCCGGCCGTCAGGCCGGCTTGGGTGGCATGGCCATCGCGCCCACGGGCGCTCCTACAAGGGGGACGGTGGCACAGTTTCCTGTAGGAGCCGCCGTGGCGGCGATCCAGCTGTCAGGCCGGCCCATCAAGTGGTGGGCGAAGAGCTCCGGATAGCGGCCTGTGCGCCGGGGGGAGGCGAATGGGCGGCATGGAGGCGGCCGATCAACTGGTCCTCCAGGGCGAAGCGCTCGGTGAGCCCCTTGCCCAGCCGATCGAGCCAGGCCGGCAGGCGCGACAGGTAATGCTGGCAACGAGTGGGCGAGGCGTAGTCGGCATCGAAGGCCAGTACCAGTTCGGTGGACATCTCCAGCCGCTCGAGCAGCTTTTCGGCGATCACTAGCGCCTCGTCGTCGCTGAAGGCCTTGGCTTCCTCGCGCAACTGGGGGTAGATCTCGAAATGACCGGCACTGATGTAATCCATCAACAGCTCGCTGAAGGTATCGATCTGCGCCTTCTCGACCGCATCGAGCTCGACATCGCACGCCTCCTTCAGCTCGACGAAACTCACCAGCATCTCCCGGCGCTGATCCAGCCAGCGATCTATCAACTGGTGTACGCCACCCCAGCGTTCCAGCGCGGATTTGCAATCTTCCAGCATGGGCGCCTCCCTAGCTCGTCATCTACCCCGACGATCGTCCTCGATCGAAGGGGGGACTGACAGACTCACTCGACTGGAGCGCGCTGTCAATCCCGATCGCACCAGAACTTTTGCAGGATCGGTTCAGCTTGAAGACGTGCCACGAAAACTGCGCAGCAAGATGCCCAAGGGAGCCAACGCCAGCACCAGGAAGCCGACCATCGTCCAACCAGGCAGCGACACGCCGAGGAACAGGAAGTCGATCGAAGCGCACTCGCCAGAACCGGAAAACACATGCACCAGCACTTCGCGCATGGGCAGGACATCTATCATGTAGTCGAGACTCGGGCCGCAGCTCGGTACCTGGTCGGGCGGCAGGGACTGCAGCCATAGATGACGCCCTGCCACGCCGATCCCGCCAGCGACGCTGAGCACCCCCAGCCCCCCATACAGGGCTCCCCAGCGGCCTCGTGGGTTGTGGATGGCGGCCACCAGCAGTACCGCGGCGGTGGCCAGCACCCCGACCCGCTGGAAGATGCATAGCGGACAGGGCTCGAGCCCCATGACATGCTCGAGGTAGAGCGCCACCCCCATCATCAGGGCACAGAACAACAGGCCGGCGATACTCCATTGCCGCACGCTAAGGGTTGTTACTGGTGTCATCGGCCGACGGCCTCCTTGCTCGTCACACGGGGCTCACGGGCCCGGGCGAAATAATGTTCGAGAAAGTCGCTGAAGCTCTCGATATCCGCCGCCTCGATATCGCCCTGCTGTTGGTGCGAGGTTTCGGTTAGCTGGCTGAACAGGGCATCTCGGGCTCGATTGATAGGCTCGTCACGCAGCTTGACGGCCTGGTCGCGGGCAAGCTCGAGCATGTAGTCGACGAAATCGTCGCCACGCTCCTCCAGCGCCAGCAGCATCTGACCCGATGGAGTCAGACGCGGATCGTCGAGGCGCGGAGCCACCGCAGCAAGCGCATCGGCATGTGGTGTGCCACCCTCGATGATATCCAGCAGTTCGGCAACCTGGGCAAGCTCGGCGAACACGTCATGCCCCAACTCGGCAAGACGCCGTTCGGTGCCATCGACCGACAGGCTCAGCGCCGGATCACGACCGCGCTCGACCACCAAGGCACGGTTATCGTCGAGGCGGTCGCATTCTTCGTCGGGAATCCAGGGGCTGTCGGCGAGTAGGCACCACATCAGGAAGGTATCCAGGAAGCGCATCTGGGTTTCGTCGATGCCCAGCGTCAAGAAGGGATTGAGGTCCAGACAACGAACCTCGATGTACTCGACACCGCGCGACTCGAGCGCCTGGCTGGGCGTCTCGTCGTGCCGGGCGACGCGCTTGGGGCGTATGTCGCTGTAGTATTCGTTCTCTATCTGCAGGATATTGGCATTGAGCTGACGCCAGTCGCCATCGACATTGACCCCCAGTCGCTCGTAGGCCGGCCAGGGTGTGGAAATGGCATGGCGCAGGGTGCCGACATAGTTCGACAGTGAGTTGAAACAGATCTTGAGCTGGGCCTGGACCTTGTTCTGGTAGCCGAGATCCGACATGCGCAGGCTGGTGGCATAAGGCGAAACCAACGTGCGACGAGCATGTTCGCGGAGCTTGTCGGGGGTCGGCGAGTCGCCAAGAAAGCTCTTGTCGAGTGCCGGCGAGGCGCCGAACAGGTACATCAGCAACCAACTATGGCGACGGAAATGGCGGATCAGGCCGAAATAGCGCGACGAGCGATAGTCGTTCATGGCGGTATCGCCCTGCCCGTCCAACTCGCGCAGCACTATCCAGACGTTGTCGGGCAATGAGACGTTGTAGTGCACACCGGCGATGGCCTGCATGATACGACCGTAGCGCACGTCCAGCCCCTTGCGGTAAACGTGCTTCATCGTGCCGACATTGGAGGTGCCATAATCGGCGATCGGTATGCTGTCGTTGCCGTTCAGGCGCGCCGGCATGCTGGCCGGCCAGATCCACTCATCGTCGAGATGACGGTAGGTGAAGCGGTGCAGGTCGCCGAGGAACGCCATGGCATCCATGGGCCGACAGTACACCGGCGTGATGTACTCAAGCAGCGCTTCCGAGTAGTCGGTGGTGATGTGCGGATGGGTCAGCTTCGAGCCCAGCGCGTGGGGGTGCGGCGTCTGGGCGATCCGCCCCGTGGAGTCGACACGCAGGCCTTCCTTTTCGATGCCGCGCCGCAAGCGGCCGATCAGTCCCTGGCGGGCCGGCCCCTTGAGCCGCTGAATAACGGTGGCGAGTTGCTCGGACAAGGTGAACACCCCATGTCATGGAAGCGGCTATCGAAACACGGCCGCCTCGGTCTTGAAGAGCTAGCGCGGCCCGGGCCGGCGCTTTCGGGTAAATGTCAGATTATGGTGGCTAGCCGGCGCCTTTCAAGGTACGAGCTTCGAGCTTCGAGCTTCGAGCTTCGAGCTTCGAGCTTCGAGCTTCGAGCTTCGAGCTTCGAGCTTCGAGCTTCGAGAAGGATTGTCGTTGGTTTCGAACCCTCTGCAAACTGCCCGCAGCACGTAGCCATCATTTCCCTTTTCGCGCCTGTAGCAGCGCTGCCCCCAACGCACCTAGCTGACCGCCGTCCTGATCGCCCCGCGGTCCCTTGCCTTGAGGCTTGCGTTGCCCCTTACGCTGCCCGCTGCCATTGGCACCGGCACGCTCGCCGCCCCCGCGCGACTCCCCTGGTTCATCGGACAGGCGCATCGACAGGCCGATCCGTGCACGTTCCAGATCGACACTCATCACCTTGACCTTGACGATATCACCGGCCTTGACCACGGTGCGCGGATCTTCGACGAACTTATCCGACAGCGCCGAGATGTGCACCAGACCGTCCTGGTGAACGCCGATATCGACGAAAGCACCGAAGTGGGTGACGTTGGTCACGCTGCCTTCCAGCACCATGCCGAGCTCGAGGTCCTTGATGTTTTCCACCCCTTCACGGAATTCGGCGGCGCGGAACTCGGGACGCGGGTCGCGGCCGGGCTTGTCGAGTTCCTTGAGAATGTCGCTGATGGTCGGCACACCGAAAGTGTCGTCGACGAAATCGGCTGGCTTGACCTGCTTGAGGAAGCCGCTGTCACCGATCAGGCTGGCGACCTCGCGCCCGCCACGGGCGGCGATGCGCTCCACCACGGGGTAGGCTTCGGGGTGCACGGCGCTGCCATCCAGCGGGTTGTCACCGTTCATGATGCGCAAGAAGCCCGCGCACTGCTCGAAGGTCTTGGGCCCCAGCCGGCTGACATCGAGCAGTTCCTTGCGGGTCTTGAAGGCGCCCTCGCTGTTGCGACGGGCGACGATATTCTCGGCCAGCCCCGGATTGAGTCCAGAGACCCGCGAAAGCAGCGCGCTGGAGGCCATGTTGAGATCGACGCCCACGGCGTTGACGCAGTCCTCGATCACCGCTTCCAGGCTCCGCGAGAGCTGCACCTGGGAAACATCGTGCTGGTACTGCCCTACACCGATCGATTTGGGCTCGATCTTGACCAATTCGGCCAACGGATCTTGCAGGCGGCGGGCAATCGACACCGCGCCACGAATGGTGACGTCAAGATCGGGGAATTCGCGCGCGGCATATTCCGACGCCGAGTACACCGAGGCGCCGGCTTCGCTGACCATCACTTTGGCCAGACGACGCTTGCCGGCCATGGCCTTGACCAGATCGCCGGCCAGCTTGTCGGTCTCGCGACTGGCGGTGCCGTTGCCGATGGCAACCAGCTCGACATCGTGCCTATCGACGAGCTTGGCGAGAACGGCCAGCGACTCGTCCCAGCGGTTCTGCGGCGCGTGCGGGTAGATGGTGGCATGATCCAGGAACTGGCCGGTGGCATCGACCACCGCCACCTTGCAGCCGGTGCGCAGACCGGGGTCGATGGCCAGGGTCGCCTTGGGACCAGCCGGCGCGGCCAGCAGCAGGTCCTTGAGGTTGGCGGCAAAGACCTCGATGGCGTCCAGCTCGGCACGTTCGCGCAGGCGGCCCATCAATTCGGTTTCCAAGTGAGTGTAGAGCTTGACCCGCCAGGTCCAGCGCACCACCTCCTTCAGCCAGCGATCGGCAGCGCGCCCCTCATCGCGAATATCGAAGTGCTGGGCGATAGCCACCTCGCCAGGATGACGCGGCGCTTCGTCCTCGCCGGGCAGCTTGATGGACAGCGACAGCACGCCCTCGTTGCGACCGCGGAACATTGCCAGCGCCCGGTGCGAAGGAGTCTTGGCCAGGCGCTCGTCGTGTTCGAAGTAGTCGGAAAACTTGGCACCCTCGCGCTGCTTGCCGTCGATCACCCGGGCACTGAGCTGGCCTTCGTCCCACAGCCGCTCGCGCAGGCGCCCGACCAGTTCGGCGTCTTCGGCGAAGCGCTCCATGAGGATCTGCTTGGCGCCATCCAGTGCGGCCTTGGTGTCCTCGATGGCCGGGATGTCGCCCTCCGCCGGACGCAGATAATCCTGCGCCGCGGTCTCGGGATCGAGGCTCGGGTCGGCCAGCAACGCATCGGCCAGCGGTTCGAGGCCGGCTTCGCGGGCAATCTGCGCCTTGGTGCGACGCTTCTTGCGATACGGCAGATAGAGGTCTTCCAGGCGTTGCTTGGTGTCAGCATCGCGAATCAGCCCAGCCAGCTCATCGGTGAGCTTGCCTTGTTCGTCGATGGCAGCGAGGACCGCCGCGCGGCGGTCCTCAAGCTCACGCAGGTAGCTCAACCGCTCATCGAGATGGCGCAGTTGGCTATCGTCGAGACCGCCGGTGACCTCCTTGCGGTAACGGGAAATGAAGGGCACGGTGGCCCCGCCGTCGAGCAGTTCCACCGTGGCGGCCACCTGCTGGGGGCGAACGACGAGTTCCTCGGCGAGGCGGGCAATGATCTTGGCTTGTGCGTCCATGAAATCCTTGACGTTCAACCAGCGAAAGTTGGCGACAAGGTATCACAAACCTCGCAACGGCGCCGCCCCGTCAGTGAGTTTCCGTGATCCAGGGAAACACTGAATGATTCAGTTCCCCCTAACTATGCGCGTCGGATCCTCGAACTACATGGGGAGGCGCTCAACATGCTGCGCCAGCCGGACATGGTGGGACGAGTCAGGATCGGGGTGCCCGATGATTACGTGATGCGCTTCCTGCCCGGCATTCTCAAGTCCTTCTCCGAAACCTGGCCACTGGTGGACGTGGAGGTGCAGTGCGCACCCTCTTCCGAGTTGCTGAACCGTCAGAAAGGCAGCCTCGACCTAAGCATCGTGACCCGAGAGGTGGGACACGAGATCGGCGAGATACTGCGTCAAGATGAAACAGTGTCGCAGGGTTGGCCGTTTCGGCATGGATGAGGAGCCTGTTCACGCCGGGCATGCGCATTCTCGGTGAAGAGGATGGTTTTCCGCCGTTGCCTGACGCCTCGATCGTGTTGCTACGCGCCCCGGGTGCGCACTCCCCTGCCATCGATGGGCTGGCGCAGCATATCATCGAAGGCTTCAGGCACTAGCCGGCACGAATCTGAGTGCCAGGCCGTTGTTGCACCAGCGCAGCCCGGTGGGTTCGGGCCCATCTTCGAAGATATGCCCCTGATGACCGCCACAACGTGCACAATGGTACTCGGTACGCGGCCAGATGATCTTGTAATCGACCTGGGTCAGTAGGTGCCCCTCGACATGTTCGAAGAAGCTCGGCCAGCCGGTGCCCGAATCGTATTTCATGGCACTGGTGAACAGCAGCAGATCGCAGCCCGCGCAGCGGTATTCACCTGCTCGGGTTTCCTTGTCCAGCGGACTGGAAAAGGCCGGCTCGGTGCCATCGTTACGCAGGATCTCGTACTGTTCGGGCGTAAGGCGCTCACGCCACTCGGCATCGGATAGCTCTAGCACTTCGAGGCCCTCGGCGCGCTGGATATCCGGTTTGGGCCTTGCCGCCACGACGCCGGGCAACAAGCCTGCCAAGCCTCCGGCACCCAATAGGCCGAGAAAGTGTCGACGTTTCATGACGGGTCTCCATTGATGCGATTCGACATGCCGGCAATCATGAATACCACGAAAACGGGGCGAGTCTCGCGACTCACCCCGTTTCGACCGCTCGCAAGCGATAGGGTTCGTGAAGGGGAAGCCTCAGTGCAGGCGCGGACCCGCGGCGATAATGGCTTCGTCGACCCCGGAGAACTTCTTGAAGTTATCGACGAACTTGGCCACCAGCTCCGCCATCTGGCGATCATAGGCAGCGCTGTCGTCCCAGGTCTCACGAGGGTCGAGCAGTCGAGTCTCGACGCCAGGCACGGCCACCGGTACTTCCAGGTTCAACCCCTCGATGGTACGGGTCTCGACATCGCGCAACGCACCGGACTGGATGGCACTGATGATGGCGCGAGTCGTGGGAATCGAGAACCGTGAGCCGCCCTGGCCGTAGCTGCCACCGGTCCAGCCGGTGTTGACCAGGTACACTCGCGACCCGTAAGCCTCGACGCGCTTGATCAGCAGGTCGGCGTATTCACGGGCCGGACGCGGGAAGAACGGTGCCCCAAAGCAGGTCGAGAAAGTTGCTTCCAGCCCGCTCGAGGAGCCCATCTCGGTCGAGCCAACCTTGGCGGTGTAGCCGGACAGGAAATGATAGGCAGCGGCTTCCTTGGACAGCACGGAAACCGGAGGCAACACGCCGCTCATGTCGCAGGTCAGGAAGATGATGGCGTTGGGCTCGCCGGCACGGTTCTCGGCGACCCGCTTGTCGATATGTTCCAGCGGATAGGCGGCACGCGAGTTCTGGGTCAGGCTGTCGTCGGCGTAGTCCGGCTCGCGACGGTCGTCGAGGACCACGTTCTCGAGCACCGCACCGAACTTGATAGCCTTCCAGATCACCGGTTCGTTCTTCTCGGAGAGATCGATGCACTTGGCATAGCAACCACCCTCGACATTGAACACGGTGCCTTCTCCCCAGCCATGCTCATCGTCACCGATCAGGTAACGCGCAGGGTCGGCGGACAGCGTGGTCTTGCCGGTACCGGAGAGACCGAAGAACAGCGTGGTTTCGCCGTCTTCGCCGACATTGGCGCTGCAGTGCATGGGCAGCACGTCGACCGCTGGCAGCAGGAAGTTCTGTACCGAGAACATCGCCTTCTTCATTTCACCAGCATATCGCATGCCGGCGATCAACACCTTGCGCGCGGCAAAGTTGAGAATCACTGCCGCCTCGGAGTTGGTACCGTCACGTTCCGGCTCACAGACAAAGTTCGGGGCATTGAGGATGATCCACTCGTCCTTTGCGGCGGGGTTGTAGGCCTCCGGACGAACGAACATGGTGCGTCCGAACAGGTTGTGCCAAGCGGTCTCGGTGTTGACGCGAATCGGCAGGTAATGGCTGGGATCGGCTCCGACATGCAGTTCCGAGACGAAGCGATCACGCTCGCTCAGGTAGTCATCGACGCGGGCCCATAGGGCATCGAACTTGTCGGCCGGAAAGGGACGATTGACGCTGCCCCAGTCGATATGGGTGCTCGTGGAAGGCTCATCGACGATGAAACGATCCGCCGGGGAGCGACCGGTTCGCTGGCCGGTATTCACCACCAGGGCGCCGTTGGCGGCCAGATGCCCCTCCCCTCGCAGGACGGCGCGTTCGATCAGCTCGGCATTGCACAGGTTGGTGAAAACGTTGGGGCTAGCGGTACCCGTGACGGTGTCAGCCTGGGCGGCAGCGTGAGTCGTGGTCATGTCGTTGTCCTGGGCCTGGTGGCCGATTCTCTCTCGTTAACCCGTGTGTCGTTCGACGCCGGGGCGATGGCACTGCGCTCGGTAGACGCGGGCGAGTGATCTCGCCTCTGATAATAGGAAGGTATCTGACCGAGCTCCTAGTAAGGGGGGCCATTATGGCAAAAAGCACGCTATTGGAAAACGCCGAAGTTAGCGGATTTTCTTGTAGTTTTCCTACTACACGGCGCAATTTTTTGGCTCTCCCCGTAATTTGACTAACTGGGCTTCGGGCAGCCCCTAGCTATCCGTAACTGCTCGTAGCTCGCCGCTCGAAGCCCGCAGCTTGTCTCAGTGCACGGTCGGTGCAGGTGAATCCGGCGACTCGATCAACGCCTCGATCTCGGCCGCATTGAAGTGATAGCGGGTATTGCAGAAATGGCATTGGGTGTCGATGGCCTTCTGTTCCTCGAGGATCTCACGCAGCTCATCGGCCCCCAGGTTGTAGAGTGCCTGGACGATGCGTTCCCGCGAGCAGGTGCAGCCAAAGCGTAACGCCTTGGGATCGAAGACCCGGATGACTTCCTCGTGATAAAGCCGGAACAGCAGCTCGCGTTGCTTGAGACGAAGCAGTTCATCATCACGCAACGTCGAAGCCAGATGCACGGTTCTGTCCCAAGCATCAGGATCCTTGTTGGCCGTATCATTGGGCAGTTGCTGCAACAGCAGCCCAGCGGCTCGCTGGCCGTCAGCTGTGAGCCACAAACGGGTGGGCAACTGCTCGGAACGGGAAAAGTAATCTTCCAGGCATGAGGCCAGGTCATCGGCATCCAACGCGACGATGCCCTGGTACCGGTTACCCTCCTGCGGATCGAGCGTGATCACGATCTGGCCATCGCCTAGCCATTCACGGAAACCAGCGGTGTCGCCGGGCAAGTCGTGTGCTTCGGACAACCGGGCGATGGCACGCAATTCGCCCCCTGGATTGGATTCAGCCATCAGCAGCGACACGGGGCCCTTACCACGGACTTCCATGCTCAGGGTGCCGTCGAGCTTGACCGTTTCGGTGAGGAGCGCCACGGCCGAAAGCAACTCGCCCAAGAGGCGATTGACCGGCGCCGGATAGGCGTGCTTGTCGAGCACTTCCCGGTAAGCGGCTTCCAGGGTGACGATCTCACCCCGCACGTTGGTATCGTCGAAAAGGAAGCGTTGGATCTGGTCGGTCATGGTTGTCTCGATATCAAACGGATACTCATCCGCCATGTTGAAAGATTGAAGGCGATATTCAGGTGGGAGCGCAATTCATTGCGCGATTTGCATGCCTGTAGCAGCGAGTCTCATCGCGCAGCAAGCTGCGCTCCCACAACGACATGAGTCAGCGGCAACGCCAGGCGTCAGTCTTCCCCCTGCCGCTGTATCCGCTGCAGTTCGCGGCGTTGTTTCTTGTCGGGACGGCGCGGCGGTTGCTGGAAGGCCTGATTGGCCAGCCGCCGCCGCTCGGCTTCACGCTCGCGGCGGGCCTGGCTCTCTGGGGTCTCACGATAAAGTTCCCGGGCTTCGGGCGCACCGCGGCGCTGATCGGACAGCGCCACGACTTCGACCTCCCAGACGTCCCAGCCCTGCGGCACCTTGATCCGCGCGCCGCGTTCGACGGCCTTGCTGGTCTTGGCCTTGGCCCCGTTGTATTGAACCTTGCCACCGTCGATGGCCTTCTTGGCCAGCGCCCGGGTCTTGAAGAAGCGTGCCGCCCACAGCCATTTGTCGAGTCGTACCGTTTCCATCGCTCACCTCAGGTGCGCGGCCGTTCGCCAGGAAGAATGGTGGCGAAGCGATCCAGCGCAATGAATTCCTCGAGTTCGCGTTCGGGACGGGTGCTGTCGGGCTGTTTGATGCCCAGCAGGAAGCGGATGCCGAATTCCCGCGCACATTCCAGCACCGCCTGGTTGTCATCGATGAATAGGGTTCTCTCGGGATCGAACGGTTCGAGTTCCTGCAGTGCGAACCAGAACTCGGGAGCCTCCTTGGCCACGCCGACATCCGCCGACGACACGACGGCGTCAAGGTAGTCCTCGAGACCGGTCAGCGGCAACTTGAGCGCCAGGCTCTCACGGTCGGCATTGGTGGCCAACACTACGCGCGGATGCGCGCGCTTCAACCATTTGAGGAAATCCAAGGCATCACTGCGCAGGCCGATCAAATGCTGGACTTCACGCTTGAGGGCGAGAACATCCACCCCCAACTCACGGCTCCAGTAAGCAAGGCTGTACCAATTGAGCGTACCTTGCTCGCGGATGATGCGTGCGCGCACCTCGTCCTGGGTGACATCGTCCAGGTGATGCAGTTCGACATAGCGCTTGGGCAGGTGCTCGAGCCAGAAGTGGCTGTCGAAATGCAGGTCCAGCAAGGTACCGTCCATGTCCAGCAATACAGTGTCGATGACACGCCAGTCGATCATCGGCCAGAGGCTCCGCAACAGAGAGTTGAATGGTATTGTACTGGATCATCAGGATCGGCAACACAGCATCACGTACCCCATGCCCGGAGGCCTCCATGCCCACCTTTCCCGAAAAGCCACGCATCCTGTCGCGCCGCGAAGTCACTCGCAGCCGACTGTTCAGGGTCGAAGCCCTCGAGCTGCGCTTCTCCAACGGCGCGGAGCGCAGCTTCGAGCGGTTGATGGGCAGCGACCATGGTGCGGTGATGATCGTTGCCATGCCGGATCCGGAACACGTGCTGTTGATTCGTGAATACGCCGCCGGTTTCGACGACTACGTGCTGACCCTGCCCAAGGGGCTGGTCGACCCCGGAGAGGACATCGTCTCGGCGGCAAATCGTGAACTGATGGAAGAGTGCGGCTTCGGGGCCCGTAACATCGAGCCCCTGGTGGAACTGTCCCTGGCCCCCAACTACATGCGCCATCGCATGCAGGTCATGCTCGCCACCGACCTCTACCCCCAACGGCTGGCTGGAGACGAACCCGAGCCGCTGATCGTCGAGACCCACGCCATCGACGAGCTTCCTGCCCTGCTGGCTCGCGACGACTTCCACGAAGCCCGCGCCATCGCCGCGCTGTACATCGTACGAGACCGGCTCCGTGACGAGAGCGCTCGCCCCAGGCTCTGGTAGCTCGAATCAGTGCGGATGTAGCCGCTTGGAGGGCGAACCTTCCTTGAGCTTAACCCAGCGCCCCTGGCGACAACTGTCCAAGCCGGCCTCGAGCAGCCCCATCACCGCCAGGGCGTCGTCGACACCGACCGGGGTCGGACCATCGCCATTCAGGGCCGCCACGATGCCTCGGTAATAGGCGAGATAGTCGCCGGGAAGCGTCGGCTGTTCACGGGACACCAGCGGGGCATCCTCGCCTTCTCCATCACGCAGGGTCAGGGTGCCGTGGCGGGTGTCCTCGCCCCACTGCGGTGCCGGTGTTTCGCCAGCCTTGAGCCGTTCCTCCTGCGGGTCGAGTCCATACTTGACGTAGCTGCCCCGGGTTCCGTAGACGGCGAAGCGCGGCGTGGGCTCGGCGACCAGGGCGCTGGCCTTGAGCGTGACCCTGAGCCCGCCATAGTCGAGCAAGGCCAGGAAGTCATCATCGACCTTGGCCCCATCACGTCGGTTGGCCAGGTCGAGGAGGATCGCGCGCGGCATGCCGAACAGTTGACGGGCCTGGTCGAGCAGGTGCGGCCCCAGATCGTACCAGATACCCGCGCCCGGCTTGGGCTGTTCGCGCCAGCGCTCACGTACCCCGGGACGAAAGCGGTCGAAACGCGACTCCAGGTTGACCACGCGCCCCAGGGTCCCCTGCTTGAGTAACGACTTGAGAGTCAGGAAATCGCTGTCCCAGCGCCGGTTGTGGAACACCGTCAAGAGCCGCTCGCATTCATCGGCCTGGCTCTTGAGCATGCGGGCTTCGGAAAGCGTCACGGTGAAGGGCTTGTCGAGAATCACGTGCTTGCCCGCAAGCAGCGCCGACTTGGCCAGCGGAAAGTGGGTCTCGTTGGGGGTCGGAATCACCACCAGGTCGATTTCGCTGCGCGCGAACAGCGCCTGGGGCTTGGATTCCACGACGACATCCGGCAAGTCGGCATGTACCTTATCGGCGTCACTGGAAGACACTGCCACCAGGTTCAGGCCGGGAGTCGCCAGGATCAACGGTATGTGAAAGGTCTTACTGGCAAAGCCATAGCCCACCACGCCAACGTTGAAGATTTCCTTCATCCCATCTCCTTGTCTGTGTTCCGCAACCACCCTTGATGGTATCCGTCCGGTAGGCCTGCGTTATGCATGTCAGTCTGATGCATATCAAAAAAGGATCAAAAAACGTCATGTCGACCTTCGTCTAGTCAGCCATACTGAGTTGCGTATTGCGCCATCCACCACTCGATCAGGGAGGTTGTCAGGATGTGCTGTTCCGAAGATAGTCTGGACATGCTGGTGTTGTGGTTCGAATTGGAGTGCGAACTCGAGGCCCTGGAGGAGGAGGCATCAAAGTCGTTTCATGATGCCGCCTGAAACCCTGCGCATCCGACAGGGAAAGCGTCGACATTCATCGAGGCCCGCGCCCATCCGGCGCGGGCCTCGCCATTCAGGAGGCCTCAATCCAGCTTGGAAAGGTCGCGCACCGCGCCCTTGTCGGCGGATGTGGCGAGCAGCGCGTAAGCCTTGAGTGCCGCCGATACCTTGCGCACACGCTGGATGCTCGGCTTCCAGGCATCGGCACCCTTCGCTTCCATCGCCTTGCGACGTTCGGCCAGTTCGGCGTCGGTAAGCTTGACGTTGATCGCCCGGTTGGGAATATCGATCTGGATGATATCGCCCGACTCGACCAGGCCGATGGCACCGCCCGCCGCGGCCTCGGGCGAGACATGACCGATGGACAGCCCTGAGGTGCCGCCGGAGAAGCGCCCGTCGGTGAGCAGTGCACACGCCTTGCCGAGCCCCTTGGACTTGAGGTACGAGGTCGGGTAAAGCATCTCCTGCATGCCAGGGCCACCCTTGGGCCCTTCATAGCGGATGACGACGACCTCGCCCTCCTTCACCTTGCCACCCAAGATGTGCTCCACCGCCTGATCCTGGGACTCGACCACGTGCGCCGGGCCTTCGAAGACCAGGATAGAGTCGTCGACGCCGGCGGTCTTCACCACGCAACCGTCGCGGGCGATATTGCCATGCAGCACCGCCAACCCCCCTTCTCGTGAGAAGGCGTGCTCGAGGTCACGGATGCAGCCGGTGGCACGATCGCCGTCGAGGCTCGGCCAGCGAGCGCTCTGCGAGAAGGCCTCCTGGGTGGGAACACCGCCGGGGCCGGCCTTGAAGAACTCCACCACCTCGGGTGACGGGTTGCGCATAATGTCCCACTCGTCCAGCGCCGCCTTGAGGCTGTCGCCGTAAACGGTGGGCACCGAGGTATCCAGTACCCGCGCACGGTCCAGCTCGCCGAGGATCGCCATGATGCCACCGGCACGGTGCACGTCCTCGATGTGGTACTTCTGGGTGTTGGGCGCCACCTTGCACAGCTGCGGGACCTCACGCGACAGGCGGTCGATGTCGGCCATGCCGAAGTCGAGCTCGGCCTCCTGGGCGGCGGCGAGCAGATGCAGGATGGTGTTGGTCGAGCCGCCCATGGCGATATCCAGGGTCATGGCGTTCTTGAACGCCGCCTTGGAGCCGATGGCACGCGGCAGCAGATGCGCCTCGTCACCTTCGTAGTAGCGCTTGGCAAGTTCGACGATACGGTGACCGGCGGTCTCGAACAGCCGGCGACGGTCGGCATGGGTGGCGACCACGGTGCCGTTGCCCGGCAGTGCCAGGCCCAGTGCCTCGGTGAGACAGTTCATGGAGTTGGCGGTGAACATGCCCGAGCAGCTACCGCAGGTCGGACAGGCGCTGCGCTCGACCTCGGCCAGGGTGGCATCGTCGACCTTGTCATCGGCGGCCATGACCATGGCGTCGACCAGGTCCAGGCCGTGATCGAGCAGCTTGGTCTTGCCCGCTTCCATGGGCCCGCCGGAGACGAAGATCGCCGGGATATTGAGACGCATGGCAGCCATCAGCATCCCCGGAGTGATCTTGTCGCAGTTGGAGATGCATACCAGTGCGTCGGCACAGTGGGCGCTGACCATGTACTCGACACTATCGGCGATGATGTCGCGACTGGGCAGCGAGTAGAGCATGCCGTCGTGGCCCATGGCGATGCCGTCGTCCACCGCGATGGTGTTGAACTCCTTGGCTACCCCGCCGGCCTTCTCGATCTCGCGGGCCACCAGTTGCCCCATGTCCTTCAGGTGCACATGGCCGGGCACGAACTGGGTGAAGGAATTGGCCACGGCGATGATCGGCTTGTGGAAGTCGTCGTCCTTCATGCCGGTGGCACGCCAAAGGGCGCGGGCTCCGGCCATGTTGCGACCGGCGGTGGTGGTGCGGGAACGGTATTCGGGCATGATGTCCTCTCGTGCTCAGTCACGCCGTCTTTCACTATCTCGCAGACAGTTTTAGACGGTTCTGGGTGTCCAGGTCGACCGCCGATTCTGGCACGAGCCGGGGCGGCTGGCCAGACAGCAGGCTTCGAGCTTCGAGCTTCGAGCTTCGAGCTTCGAGCTTCGAGCTTCGAGCTTCGAGCTTCGAGCTTCGAGCAGGATTGTTGTTGGTTCCGAGCCATCCACAAACTGCCCGTAGCCCGTAGCCCGTAGCCCGTAGCCCGTAGCCCAACTTAGCCGAATACCACCTTGGCCACGTCCTGGTAGCGCTTGGCGAAGTGCACCGTCATGCCCTCCTTGAGAAAGCCAGGCAGTTCGTTGTAGTCGCGACGGTTGGCGTCGGGCAGGATCACCTCGAAGATGTCGCTGCGTCGAGCGGCGATGATCTTCTCACGGATACCGCCCACCGGCAGCACCTGACCAGTGAGGGTCAACTCACCGGTCATCGCCAGCGACCGATCAATGGACTGATGCCTGGCCAGCGACAACAGGGCCGTGGTCATGGTCACCCCGGCCGAGGGGCCATCCTTGGGCGTGGCGCCTTCCGGCACATGCAAGTGAATGAAAGCGTCATTGAAGAAGTCGGCATCGGCGCCGAACTCGCCCAAGTGGCCCTGGACGTAGCTATAGGCGATATTCGCCGACTCCTTCATCACGTCGCCAAGCTGGCCGGTGAGCTTGAAACCGCGATCCAGGGCATGCACCTTGCCGGCTTCCACCGGCAGGGTGGCGCCACCCATGGCGGTCCACGCCAGTCCGGTGACGATACCTTCCCCCCTGAGAACCTCGTCCTTGCGGAATAGCGGTGCGCCAAGAAATTCCTCGAGGTTGTTGATCGAAACCTTGACCGTCTGCTGGTCGTTCTCGAGCAACTTGACCGCCGCCTTGCGCACGATGCGGTGAAGCTGTTTCTCGAGCTGTCGCACCCCGGCCTCACGGGCATAGCCTTCGATGACCTGCTTGAGTGCGGCTTCGGTAAGATTGATGCGCTTCTTCGGGATCTTGTCGCGCTTTAACAGCTTGGGCCACAAGTGATGCTTGGCGATGGTCTGCTTCTCTTCGGCGATATAACCCGACAGGCGGATTTGCTCCATGCGGTCGAGCAACGGCCCGGGAATCGAATCCAGGGTATTGGCAGTACACACGAAGAGTACCTTGGACAAATCGAGACGCACGTCCAGGTAATGATCGAGGAAGTCGACGTTCTGCTCCGGGTCGAGCACCTCGAGCAATGCCGAGGCCGGATCGCCCTGGAATGATTGGCCCATCTTGTCGATCTCGTCGAGCATGATCACCGGGTTCTCTACCTCGACCTCCTTGAGCGCCTGCACCAGCTTGCCGGGCATGGCGCCGATATAGGTGCGACGATGGCCCTTGATCTCGGCCTCATCGCGCATGCCCCCCACCGAGAAACGGTAGAACTCGCGGCCCAGGGCTTCTGCGATGGAGCGTCCCACCGAGGTCTTGCCGACCCCCGGTGGGCCGACCAGCAACAGGATCGACCCCCCCACGTCGCCCTTGAAGGTGCCTTCGGCGAGAAACTCGATGATGCGGTCCTTGACGTCATCCAGACCGTCGTGGTCGCGGTCGAGGACCTGGCGCGCATGCTTGAGATCGAGCTGGTCCTGGCTGGTGATACCCCACGGCAACGAGGTCAGCCAGTCCAGGTAATTGCGGGTAGTGCCATATTCCGGCGAGCCGGTCTCGAGAACCGAGAGCTTGTCGAGTTCGTCGTCGATACGCTCCATGACCCGCTCGGGAACCTCCATGTCGGTGAGGCGCTTCCTGAAGGTATCGACATCGTTCTCGCGATCGTCCTTGGAAATGCCCAGCTCGCGCTGGATCACCTTGAGCTGCTCGCGCAGGAAGAACTCGCGCTGGCGCTCCTGCATTTGGGCGTTGACTTGCTCGCTGATCTCGCTCTGCAGTTGGGCGACCTCGATCTCCTTGTGCAGCAGCGGCAACACCTTCTGCATGCGTGCCATGACTGGCAGGGTCTCGAGGATCTCCTGCAATTCGTCCCCCTTGGCCGAGGTGATGGCCGCCGCGAAGTCAGCCAGCGGCCCTGGCTCATGAGGGCTAAAGCGATTGAGATAGTTCTTGAGTTCCTCACCGTAGAGCGGATTGATCGGCAACAACTCCTTGATGCCGTTGATCAACGCCATGGCATAGGCACGGGTCTCGTCTTCCTCGACGTTGACCGGCTCCTTGGGATAGCTGACCTCGACGAGGTATGGTGGTTTCTTCGACAGCCAGCGCACGATACGAAAGCGCCGAATGCCCTGGGCGATGAACTGGATCTGCTCATCCTCGCCTTGCACCTTGTGTGCGCGCACGGCGGTCCCGACCTCGGGAAACCTGTCGAAGCTCAGATCGTCGACCCCGGTATCGCCGACGAAAGCAACGCCCAAGGTATGGTGCGGCGTATTGGAAACCCGCTGCATGGTCTCTTCCCAGCGCGGGCGATGAATCACCAATGGCTGCACCTGGGCGGGGAAGAAGGGCCGGTTGTGGATCGGCAGCAGGTAAAGGCGCTCCGGCAGATAGTCCTGGGTCGGGACCACGGCCCCACCGGACCGGGACTCCCGGTCTTGCTCTTCCTCGGTGGCGGTGTCGGAGATGATATCTTCCAGGTTTTCGTCGTACTCGCTCATCGTGCGTCCTGTCTCGAGTGGTCCATTGACCGCATTGGGTACAGGAATGCGGGCGACAATGTGGAACTTCAAGCGCTAGTGCAACGATGGCAGCGGACGGTCGTTGATTGTCACCTCACCGGCTTCGATCTCGACTTCCAGCACGTCGGTCGACAGCGGCAGGCCAAGCTGGAGCAGCACCAGGGCCGGCGGGCCGTCCCAGGTGAAATGACCATCGAGACGCGACCGCCAGTGCTGCCGCCTGACATCGTTCTCCAGGTCGCTTAGCCGAAACTGTCTCCAGTCCCCTCCCAGGAAACGCAACTCGCCGACGATATCGACCTCCAATCCGAGCGAGGGACTGGCTAGACGCAAGGTATCCAGCGCCAGGTGGGGAGGATGGTCGTCATCACCCAGGCGATGGCGGATATCCAGGATCAACGGCTCGATCTGCACGATGTCGTCGCCTTGCTCGACATCCAATGGGCCCAAACGAGCCTGCAGGCGCACATCATCGCGGCGTCCGCTGAGCAGCAGTTCGCCGCCCTGGAAATCGAACAGTCGCTCGCCTTCGGTGGTCTGAAACCCCACCAGGTCGACACGCAGCTCCAAATCGTTGGAAAGGGTGCGGTACTCGGCATGCCAGCGGGGAGGAGTGACCGGCAACCATTCGCCGAACAGCAGGGAGTCATCCTCACCCATCACCGGCACCAGGCGACCTTCGGCACGCGTGCTCAGCACCCCATGGCGTGCAGTGTAGGGCAACTCGAATCGCCAGGACTCACCTTCACCTAGCCGTGGAGTCAGTACGATCTCACCGTGCGACACGAACCAGCCGCGTTCGACATCGTGTCGTTCGACGTGCAGATCACCACGTGCCGCCAGATCATTCAAGGTCCGCTCGAGTTCTCGCTCGAACAACAGGCTCGATGTGGCCTGGGCGACCAGATACCCCGCCCCCAGCACTGCGATGACGACAACAACGAACAGCCCCTTGCGCATAGGTTTCTCCATCATGAAAGCGCTGAATAAATTGACGAGCAGAGCGAAGCGCAAGGCGCCCGGAGCGCAGGAACCGGAGCATATGCGGTTATATGTGAGGCTTCCGAGCACCACGCAACGCAGCGATTCGCCCGCGCAGACATTTATTCAGTGTTTTCTCAATGTAACCACAGCCACAAGTGAATGGTCCCCCAAGCATAGAGGGCGGCCATGACATCATCGATCATGATGCCGAAACCGCCCGCCACGCGACGATCGGCCCAGCGAATCGGCCACGGTTTGAAGACGTCGAAGATGCGGAAGACGACGAAACCCCATAGTGCCGCTTCCCAGGAAAAGGGCACCGCTACCATCGTCAACCAGTAGCCGACGAACTCGTCCCAGACGATACCAGAGTGATCGTGCACGCCCAGATCGTGCGAGGTCTTGTCGCACAGCCAGATACCGATCACCATCGCCACACCAACCAGACTCAGGTACCAGCCCAGCGGCAGATCGGACATCAGCCAGTAGAAAGGGATCGCCGCCAGGGTGCCGAAGGTACCTGGCGCCCAGGGCACGGCACCGCTGCCCAGCCCGAAGGCCAGGAAGTGGGTGGGGCGGCGCCAGACACTCGCGGGAGCGCGATTCATGGCGCCTCTCCGTGAAAGTGCAGCCACCCACTCGGGATCGAGTCGGGGACCCCGCGAATCCCGGATTCGGAGGATAGCTTGCCGATCACGGTCAACGGCACGCCCAGTGTCTGCAGGCGGCGGCGAGCCTCCTTGACGGCCTTGGGCGGCAAGCTGACCAGCAGTTCATAGTCGTCGCCCCCGCCCAAGGCCGCATGCAAGGCGTCAGTGTCGCCAAGGCGCTCGACCAGCCCTGGTGTCAGGGGCAGTGCCTCGCGGTCGAGTTCGGCACCTACGCCGGAGGCCTCGCACAGGTGCTGCAGGTCCGCCAACAGTCCATCTGAGATATCGATGGCGGCCGTAGCTAGATCGCGCAACGCCTGGCCGGCCTCGATACGCGGCTGGGGAAGTAGATAGGCAGCCAACAGCGGGTCGTCGAGATCGCGTTCGCCCTGCTGCCAGGCCCGCAGGCCTCCATGCCCACCCCCCAGGGAGCCAGTTACCGCCAGCACATCGCCGGCGCGGGCACCGCTGCGCCGCAGCGCCATACCCGGCGGCAACTCGCCATGCACGGTCACGCCGATGCTCAAATCGCCGCAGGTAATGTCGCCCCCCGCCAACGTCACACCGCTGGTGTCGCACAAGGCATGGAAGCCGCGAGCAAACTCGGCGAGCCAGGACTCCTCTGCCTCGGGGAGGGTCAGCGCCATCAGACACCAGCGCGGAGTAGCGCCCATCGCCGCCAGGTCGCTGAGGCTGACCGCCAAGGCCCGGTAGCCAATGGCATAGGCCGGCGCCGTACCCGGGAAGTGCACGTCGGCGACCGAGGTATCCACACTCACCGCCAGGCAATATCCCGGCGTCGGTTGCAGTAAGGTACAGTCGTCCCCTACTCCCAACAGCACACCGTCGTCACCGGGCTGCCGAGTGAAATAGCGGGCGATCAGCTCGAACTCGCTGGGCATCGGGCTAGACATCGTCCGGGGCATGTCAGCGACGCGCGCTGACCTCGGCGGGACGCAGGCGGGCCGCCAACTTGTCGAGGATACCGTTGACGTATTTGTGGCCTTCGGTGGCACCGAATGACTTGGCCAACTCGATACCCTCGTTGATCACCGCTCGATAGGGCACTTCCAGGCGCCGCGACAATTCATAGGTCCCGAGCCGCAGGATCGCCAGTTCGATCGGGTCGAGATCTTCCAGACGACGATCCAGCACCGGCGTGAGGGTGGCATCGAGATCGGCCTGGAAACGTACCACGTTGTGCAGCAGCTCATGGAATAGCGCCAGATCGGCGATCTCCATCACCTTGCGCCAGTTCTCGTGATCCTCGAGGTCATCGTCGGCGATCTGGCTACGAAACTCGGCTTCGACCGTGGCGATCGGCTTGCCGGTCAGTTGCCATTGATAGAGCCCTTGCACGGCAAGCTCGCGGGCTGCATGGCGGGCCTGCTGCGCCTTGGACGGGGTACGCTGCTGCTGGCTCATGCCTCACCTCCGAACTGACGCAGCAACGAGACCATCTCCATCGCCGCCATGGCCGCATCGGCCCCCTTGTTACCGGCCTTGGTACCGGCACGCTCGATCGCCTGCTCGATGGAGTTCACCGTCAGTACGCCATTGGCGACCGGGGTGTCGAACTCGAGTTGCAGATTGCTCATGGCGGCATTGCAGCCACCGGCCACGTACTCGAAGTGCGGGGTTCCACCACGAATGACCGCCCCCAAGGCGATGACGGCATCCGGCTTGACCACTTTCAGGGCCCGTTTGACCGCCAGCGGCAATTCCCAGGCGCCCGGCACATGGACGATATCGATATGCTCGGCATTCACACCGTGACGCACCAAGCTATCGACGGCGCCTTCCACCAGGCTGTCGACCACATGATGGTTGAAGCGACCGACCACGATCACGTAGCGGCCATCGACGTCGGTGAAACTGCCTTCGACTTGGGAGATAGGTTGCATGGTTTCCAATCCTGCTAGTCCGCACCGTGCCCTACGGGACACGCGATAAAAGGGGCCTGACACAAGGCCGGTCAAGGACGAAGCCCCGGCCCGAAAGCCGTGGCCGGAGCTCATGTATCAGGGGCTCAGCCGTTCGACGACCTCGAGGTCGAAACCGGATAGCGCCGAGAACTTCCAGGGCGAGCTGAGCAAGCGCATCTTGCCTACCCCGAGATGACGCAGAATCTGTGAGCCGGTACCGATGGTCAGGTAGTTGCCCGCCCCATCGGAATCGCTGGTGCGCGGTGCTCGCTTGCGCTCCAGCAGGACATCGAGCTGATCCTTCAGATCCTGATGCGGTCGGCCGTCGTCGAGCAGCACGAAGACCCCACGCTCCGCCTTGGCGATCTCGGCCAAGGCTCCCTGCGCGGTCCAGCTCTGACTATCGGGCTTGGTCAGCGTCAACAGGTCGCGCAGCGGCTCGGCCAAGTGCACGCGCACGGTGGTCGGCTGATCCGGGTCGGGCCGTCCCTTGACCAACGCCACGTGGTGAGCCCCCTGGATGCTATCGCGGAACACGTGCAGATTCATCTCGCCGAAGGCGGTGGTGACCGCTTTGGCCTCGACATGCTCGATGGTCTGTTCGTTATGGATGCGGTAATGAATCAAATCGGCAATGGTACCGATCTTCAGCCCATGCTCGGCGGCAAAGCGCTCGAGCTCCGGGCGCCGCGCCATGCTGCCGTCGTCATTCATGACCTCGCAGATCACGCCGCTGGGCTCGAACCCCGCCATGGCAGCGAGGTCGCAAGCGGCCTCGGTATGACCGGCGCGACGCAGCACACCACCTGGTTCGGCCATCAACGGGAAGATATGACCAGGCTGGACGATGTCCTCGGGACGAGCGTCACGTGCTACCGCCGCCTGTACGGTGCGCGCGCGATCGGCAGCGGAAATGCCGGTCGACACGCCCTCGGCAGCCTCGATGGAGAGGGTGAACTTGGTGCCGAAGCCGGAGCCGTTGTCACGCACCATCAGCGGCAACTTGAGGCGCTCGCAACGCTCGCGGGTCATCGGCAGGCAGATTAGGCCACGGGCATGGCGCGCCATGAAATTGATATGCTCGGCCTGGACCATCTCGGCGGCCATGATGATATCACCTTCATTCTCACGATCCTCATCGTCCATGAGGATCACCATCTTGCCTTGCCGAATGTCCTCAATCAGCTCTTCGACACGCGACAGGCCACTGGTCTGCAACGCATCGTCAGCGGGGGCCGATTCGTGGGATGAGTGCACCATGGAATCTCCGAATATCATGGAAATGCCGCATGCAGGCATGCATTTCCTTATATCTGCAAGGTGTCGCCGGCTCGCGACGCGGCTTGGCGACGGAGTTGCCATTCACCAACGCTCTACCTTAGTCGGCGCTCAGGGTACCTTGGCGCGGCCTCGGGCGCCAGTAGTGAGCACCTTGGCGCGGCTTCGGGCGCCAGTAGTGAGCACCTTGGACGGTGTCAGGTGCTGTTCGCAAGCGGCCGTGCGATGATACGCCAATCGCGCCCCACGGCTCGAATGTCCTCGATTTCCAAGGCCCGCTGCTGAGCCATGCGCTCCATGCCCGGCAGGACGAACAGTGGTCGAGCCTCACCGCCCAGCAGCGTCGGTGCCATGAATAGTTGGATCTCGTCGACCAAACCGGCATCCAGCATCGCCCCCGCCAGGGTCGCACCGGTTTCCAGCAGTACTTCGTTGGCGCTCTCCTCCTTGGCGAGATGGGTCAGCAGCGCTTCGAGGTCGACCCGGCCATCATAGCCGGGCGGTAGAGTCAGGATCTCGGCTCCGGCATCCTCCAAACGCCTGCGACGCTCGCCATCCTGGCTACAGGTCGCCACCAGGGTGCGGCCCGGCTCGCGCAGGCAGGCGGCCGCAAGCGGCAGGCGCAGGCGTGAGTCGACCACCACTCTCAAGGGCTGGCGACCAGCGATGGCCTCGGCGGCGTCCAGGTGCAACTGCTCGGCACGCACGGTCAGCCGCGAGTTGTCCAGGATGATCGACTCGACACCACTGATCACCGCGCTGGATCGCGCCCGCAGACGCTGGACTTCGGTGCGTGCCGCCGGCCCAGTGATCCATTGCGACTCACCCGAGCGCATGGCGGTGCGGCCGTCCAGGCTGGTGGCCATCTTTAGCCGCACATAGGGTCGCGTGCGGCTCATACGGGAGATGAAGCCAGGGTTGAGCGCCCGCGCCTCGGCTTCGAGCAGGCCGCATTCCACCTCGACCCCGGCTTCGCGCAACATGGCGAAACCGCGTCCTCCCACTTGGGGATTGGGGTCCTGCATGGCTGCGACCACCCGCTTCACACCGGCATCGATCAACGCCTGGGCGCAAGGGCCAGTGCGTCCCTGGTGAGCACAGGGTTCCAGGGTCACGTAGGCCGTCGCCCCCTTGGCGGCGCCACCGGCATCATTCAAGGCATGGATCTCGGCATGCGGTTCGCCAGCCCGAGCATGAAAACCCTCGCCGACCAGGCGACGATTCTTGACCAATACGCACCCGACCCTGGGATTGGGATCGGTGGTGTAGAGCCCACGGCGTGCCAGGGTCAACGCACGGGCCATCCAGAATTCAGGCGTCAACTTGGACATGGAGATCATTGGTCGTCATTGGGGGGAAAGTGCGGCTCCTGGGCGAGCCGGTCGATCTCGGCGCGAAATTCGTCGATGTCCTGGAAGCGCCGATAGACCGAAGCGAAGCGAATGTAGGCCACCTGATCGAGACGCTTCAGAGCCCGCATCACTTCCTCGCCAACCTCACGGGATTCGATCTCGCGTTCGCCCTTGGCGCGAAGCCGCTGACGCATGCGCTCCACGGCCGCCTCGATCGACTCGGCACTGACCGGGCGTTTTTCCAACGCCCGCAGCATACCCGCACGCAGTTTGGATTCGTCGAAAACCTCGCGGGAGCCATCGGCCTTGACCACTCGCGGCATGACCAGTTCAGCGGTTTCATAGGTGGTAAAACGCTCGCCACAGCCAGCGCATTGGCGGCGACGCCGCACCTGGTCGCCATCGGCCACCAGTCGCGAATCGGTGACCTTGGTATCGTGCGTACCGCAGAAGGGACAGTGCATCGGCTAGCTTCCAGCGTAGTAAAGCATTGTTTGTCGTTGTATTGTAACGGTTTGCCCTGATCCCGCCCAGCGACATCAGCCCATTACGCGGGACTGGCACGGCTTCTGCAAGAACAGGGGAAACCCCGTCGATAAGCTAGTACAAAGCTGAAGGACGTCTCTCCTTCTTAACTCCCACTCACCGTCCCGCCCACGTCGTTCACTCCTGTCCCAACAGGTTGAGAGGAATCTTGAGATAGATCTGGCCATTGTCCTCGGGCGGTGGCATATGACCGGCACGCATGTTGACCTGCACCGAGGGGATGATCAGTTTCGGCATGCCCAGACTGGCATCTCGCGCGGTACGCATCCTGACGAACTCGTCCTCGCTGACCCCCTCGTGCACATGCACGTTATGGGCACGCTGTTCGGCAACGCTGGTCTCATATTGGTACTCCTCGCGTCCCGGCGTCTTGTAGTCGTGGCATAGGAACAAGCGGGTTTTGGGCGGCAAGGACAGCACCCTTTGGATCGAGCGATACATTGTGCGAGCGTCGCCACCGGGGAAGTCGCAGCGCGCCGTGCCGTAATCGGGCATGAACAGGGTATCGCCGATGAAGGCGACATCGCCGATCACATAGGTCAGACAGGCCGGCGTGTGGCCCGGGGTGTGCAATACCCGCCCATTCAAGGTGCCAATGGAGAAGGTATCGCCTTCCTCGAACAGCCTGTCGAACTGACTGCCATCGCGGGCGAACTCGGTGCCGGTATTGAACACTTTGCCGAAGATTTCCTGGACCTCGGTGATCCTGGCGCCGATGCCGGTCTTGCCGCCCAGCTTGTCATACAGATAAGGCGCGGCTGACAGGTGATCGGCGTGAACATGAGTCTCAAGGATCCACTCCACTGCCAGCCCCTCGCGCTCGATGAAGTCGACGATGGCGCCAGCGGAGTGCACACCGGTCCGCCCGGCGGCATAGTCGAAGTCCAGCACCGAATCCACGATGGCACAGGCACGGCTCGCAGGGTCCCGCACCACATAACTGAAGGTGTTGGTCGACTCGTCGAAGAAAGAGGTAACGATAGGATCGGTCATGGAACGCCTCCGTACTCCCTCGCGCGAACACATGAGTATGTCTCTTCAGCATACTACCGGATCGCACGAAAGCGACTTGACCGAGGGCCAGGACTACACCTTGCCCTTGTTATCCAGCTCCACTGCGGCGTGCATACGTTCGAGCAAATCGGGAATCGCCGCCTGCACACGATTCCAGCTAGGAATGAAGGCTTTGTCGCGGGGGTTGTCGAGGAAAACCGCCCCCGCTTCCATGATGTTGGCGGCGAACAGTTCCACCGCCTGTTCCTCGCTGTGGCGGTCGAGTTTCAGGCCATTCATCACGGCATCGTTGTCGTAGGCCTCGATCAAGTCCAGCGCGATGCGATAATAAGTCGCCTTGATGGTGCGGAAGCTCTCGGCATTGATTTGCACCCCTAGCGTTGCCAGTTTGCGATACAAGGCCTTGGCGATATCCAGGCTCATGCGATTGAGGCCGGCGCCGGGATCGCCCTCAGAGACCGGCTGGTGCTTGTGGTCATAGATATCGGCGATATCCACTTGGCACAGCCGTTTGGTGGAGTAGTTGCGAGGATGTGGAATTGGTAATGATGCCGTTCTGATAGAAGTCGCTCATACCGGCTCCTCCTCGGACAAGCCCTAAGAGTCGTCGGGGATCTCATCGCCCCACCAGTATTCCAGTCCTTCGGCCCAGCCCAAGGGGCCATATTCGCGGGTCCGGTAGAGCCGCTTGGCATCGACATCGACCGGCTGGCCGTGGCGACCGCGGATCAATACCGCCAGGTCGACGGATTCCAGCAGCGGCACGTCGTTGGGCCCATCACCAAGTCCCAGAGTCAATGGCCGGATCCCGCGCAACGCCACAAAGCGTTCGACCAGCCAGTGCATGGCATCGCCCTTGTCCACCCGTCCCATCACATGCAGAAAACGCCCGCCACGAGTCAGCCGCAGGCCGTCATTGTCCAGCGCCTGGGCGAAATGCTCGAGGGCTTCCTCGGAATCCTGCCAAAGCAACGGCTCACTCCCCTCACGGACCCGAGCCTGCCGCGCTTGCGGCTCGGACAAGCCGGTATGCGCCATGATTTCGTCCAGGGTCATCTCTCCCATGCTACGAAACGCCAATCCTAGCCGCTGACGAAGCACTTCCAGACGCCGGCGGATAAAGCCGACATCCAGGCTGGGGGTCTTGATGCACAGCCTTGCGGGGTCGTCCAGATTGCGGTCGAGACGGGCGTGCTGCCAAGCTGGCGGCAAGCCGATCACGGCGCCGTTCTCGGCGATGAAGGGGCTGTTGCCAAGCCCTAGTTCGAGGCGCAGCGACAGCAGCTCGGCGCGGGTCTTGCTGGTGACGGGGATCACCGGCACTCCAGCACGTTTCAGACGTGTCAGCCAGGCGGAGGCGGGCTGCCAACCATAGGTATCGTGATCGAGCAGGGAACCGTCGAGATCGGTGAACACCACCTTGGGGGGAGAAGACGATAGTGCCATGGCTACACCTGAGTGACTTGCGTGCTATTGATGAACCTAGCACGTGGCGTGCCAACCTACAGCATTCTGGCGCCAAGCACCGCCGAGCCTGGCCGGAGTACTGGCCTTCCTGCTCGGAAAGCACCATGACAGGGCATTGCCGTACCAGCGCTGTTCACAATGCACCACATTAGTTCACCATTGAATAAAAGAAAAACCAAGCAGCGGAAGCACGAACTTTCATGCCTTTTCCTGGTTTCTTCCCATGGGTATTCGTTATAATAAACCACACTTTACCAACGCCATATCCAGGTAAACACACAATGAATATCAGGCCGAAATCCATTCTGGTAATGGGCGTTTCCGGTTCAGGGAAGTCCCATATAGGCCGGCTCATTGCTGAACGGCTACATGCCGATTTCATCGATGCCGATGATCATCATAGCGCCACCAGTATCGCCAAGATGTCACGTGGGGAGCCGCTCAATGATAGTGACAGAGAGGATTGGTTACAGACCCTCGCCGGCTTCTATCGCGACTATGAAAGACAAGGAAAGACAGTGGTCATTGGCTGCTCCGCTCTCAAGCATCGCTACCGAGATGTATTGAGAAGTGGCGCACAAAAGCTGAATATCCTCTACCTCCATGGCGACCGTGATGTGTTGTTGGATCGACTGAGAAATCGTCGAGGTCATTTCTTTCATGGTGACCATATGCTCGACAGCCAACTGAGTGATCTTCAACCACCCAACTGTGACGAAGCCACCATTATCGACGTCCGTCTTTCACCCAAGGAGATCGTTGATCGGTTCCTGGAAACGCTGTAACCGGATGCGATACTGAACGTGCTCAGAACATAAAAAAAACCGCCGGACAACGCCGGCGGTTTTTTCGAACATCGAAAGCGAAAAAGCATACTCCCGTCACAATGGCCAGATTGCCAGTTGCGGCCACATCAGCAGCGCCGCCAGCACGCACAACTGAATCAGCATGAACGGCAGCACCGAGACGTAGATGTCCTTCAGGCTGATCTCCGGCGGCGCTACGCTCTTCAGGTAGAAGGCGGCCGGCCCGAACGGCGGCGACAGGAACGACACCTGCATGTTCACCGCGAACAGGATGCCGAACCAGATCGGGTCGAAGCCCAACTGGGTGACGATCGGCAGGAAGATCGGCAGGGCCAGCATGGCGATCCCGATCCAGTCGAGGAACAACCCCAGCACCAGCATGATCGCCATCATCACCAGGATGATCACGATCGGCGCCACCTCCAGCCCCAGGATCATGCCCGACACGAAGCGGTTGCCGCCCATCAGGTTGTAGACCCCGACCAGCGCTGCCGCGCCGATGCCGATCCAGATGATCATGCCGCAGGTGTTGAGCGTCTGGCCCAGGCTGTGGTGCAGCATGCCCACGCTGAACTCGCCGCGCACCACGATCGCTAGGATCACCCCGAACACGCCCATCGCCGCCGCCTCGGTCACCGAGGCGATGCCGCCGTAGATGGTGCCCAGCACCAGGAAGGCGATCATGCCCGGCAGCAGGATGGCCTTGACCGCGTCGAGCTTGCTGGTGAAGGGGTTGTCCTGGGTGTCCTCGGAGAGCGGCGGGCCCATCGCCGGGTTCTTCAAGCAGCGCACCAGCACGTAGGCGATGTACGAGCCCATCAGGATAACCGCCGGGGTCACCGCTGCGGTGAACAGCTCGGCGATCGACACGCTGGCGATCAGTCCGTAGATGATCAGCACGATCGATGGCGGCATCATGGTGCCCAGCGCCCCGCCGGCACACACCACGCCGATCGACAGCCGCTTGTCATAGCCCAGGCGCAGCATCTGCGGCAGCGCCAGGATACCCAGCAGCACGATCTCGCCGCCAATGATCCCCGACAGCGCGGCGAGGAAGAACGCCACCACGATGGTCTGTACCGCCACGCCTCCGGGTAGGCGCCCGGCGAACACGCGCATGGCGTTGAACAGGTCGCGGGCGATCCCCGAGCGATCGAGCAGCGAGGCCATCAGCACGAACATCGGCACCGCCACCAGCGAGTACTCGGTGATGAAGCCGTAGACGCGGCTGGTGACCAGCGGCAGCGCGCTCTCGCCGAACCAGCCGAAGGTGAAGACCATCGCCACCAGGCCGGTGATGAAGGCCAGCGGCAGGCCAGTGACCAGCAGGGCGAAGATCGCCCCGACCATCAGCAGGGTCGCGGTTCCGATCGCCATCAGCGCACCTCCTTGGCCGGGGCGGCCGTGGCCTGCGGCGCCGGCCGGGCGCGCAGCGACTGCAGCAGGTGCAGCGCCGCCTGCAGCGTCATCAGCGCCAGGGCGAACAGGATCACGCCCTTGACCAGCGCCGGGAAGGGCGGGTTCCAGGAGGTCCCAGAGCGCTCCAACTGCCAGGCGCCGAGCGGGTTGTGCGAGGCGCGCCAGAACATGTGGAAGGCGGCGTAGCTCATGGTCAGGCAGAAGCCCAGCGTCACCAGGTCGTTGAAGCGGTCCAGCCAGCCCTTGAAGCGAGGCCCGGCGCCGTCGTAGAGCACCTTGACGCGGATGTGGGCGTTCTTGGCCATCGCCGCCGGGCCGCCCAGGGCGAAACTCACGGCGACCAGAAACACCACGCTCTCGTGGACCCAGGAGGTGGGGTTGTTGAAGCCGTAGCGCAGGCCCACCTCGACCACGCTGATGGCCATGGCCAGCAGGATCAGCCAGGCGGCGCCGCGGGCGCCGCGCGCCACCAGGCGGTCGAGGGCGTTGCGCTCGGGAGGGAGTGCCTCGGCCTGCTCCAGCGCGTCGGCATCGGGCAGGGCGCGAGGGTCGGAAGATTGCTGTGACATGGCATGTCTCCGCTGATTACCCGAGACACTGCCTCGGGTAATCAGCCGATCGGATGGTGGTGAATGAAGGGTGTTCGGCTTACATCAGGTTGCGAGCCTGCAGGAACTCGACCACCGAGTCGTAGATCTTCTGGTTCATCTCGCTACGCTCGGCCCATGCGGCCCACTCTTCCTTGGCGATATTGCGGAACTTGACGCGCTCCTCGGCGGGCATGTCGATCAGCTCGATGTCCGGATCATTACGTGCCTCGGCCACGGCTTCGAGATCCAATTTCTTGAGTTCGAAGACCATTTCATAGGCGAGCCGGTCCACCGAAGTCTCCAGGATTGCCTTGAGGTCCTCGGGCAGGCCGTCCCAGATATCCTTGTTCAGCGATACCGAGACCATTGGCAGCGAGTGGAAACCGGGATAATTCGGATAGTTGGCGAAGCTGTGCAGCCCCTGGCTATGGTTGGTGGAGAATACCGTGTAATCGGCAGCGTCGATCACACCCTTCTCCAGCGAGGTATAGACTTCGGAGCCAGGCAAGTTGACCGGTGCCGCCCCCGCCTTCTCGAAGATGTTGTAGACCATGCCTTCCGGAGCACGGACCTTGAGGCCTTCGAGGTCATCCACGGCGCGAATCGGCCGCTTGGAGGGGAACGACTCCAGGCCAGTCGCCGCAGCGCCGATCAGATGCACGCCATAGGGGTTTACCAGCTCGTTGTAGAGCTCCTCGCCACCGCCATGGTTCATGTATTCGAGGAACTCCAGCGGATCGCCCCAGGCCCCCACCAGGTTACCCAGCATGCCGAAGGCGGGATCGCGACCCGAGAAGTAACTGGGATCGGTCAGGTGACCCTGCAGGATGCCGGCCTCGACCGCATCGAGTGTCTGGTTGGCCTGGACCACGGCATTGACCGGCAGGATCTCGATTTCGATCCGGCCAGCCGACATCCGGTTGACGTTCTCGGCCCACGCTTTCTTCATCTCGAACTGCGGCTCGCCGGAAGTCTCCGAAGTCTGGAAGGTCCATTCGTATTCCGCGGCCTGCGCCCCGAAGGCCAGGGAGCCGAGTACTGCGGTGGCTAGCGTCTTGAGCGCGAAACCCTTGAGTGACGTGGTAGTGGTCATGATGCCCCTTCTCGCTTGCTTTCAGGTTGTCGTTGTCGGCACCTGTGGCGCCATTGGAACAAGAGCCATTCACGATGGCTCGAGACGCCCCACGCCTGGCAGGCGCAGGGTGGGAAGACGGCTGCTTAGCCCCTCCAGCCCCAGGTCGAGACCGGTGCGATCGAGAACCGACAAGGCAGCAGCTTCGGCCTTTTCGGGCTGACGCAGGCGTATCGCCTCCATCAGGAGACGGTGGCGTTCCATGCTGTCGTTGAGTTCATCGGCGCTGTGATTGGAGGTTTCCACCAGCAGCGCGATCGCCGGCTTGAGCACATGGCTGATCTGCGACCACAGCAGGTTATGGGTCGCAGCAAAGATCGCTTCATGAAAGGCCACGTCATGGTCGTCGTGGCTAATGCCCTGATATTGGTGATCGGGGTTATCGAGCGCATGGATCATGCCGTGATAGGCGGTTTCGATCTCCATCAGGTCCGCCGCTGTGGCGTTCTCGGCCGCCAGACGTGCCACGAAAGGCTCCACGGCAACGCGAAAGGCGAAAATCTCGCGACGAATGCGCGGGTTGGGCTGGGCGAAACGCGCCATCCAGTCACTGACCCGAGGATCGAGCAAGTGCCATTCGGCCAATTCACGCACTCTGCTGCCCTGCCCCGAGATACGCTTCACCATACCTGCCGCTACTAGCGTCTGCAGGGCACTGCGCACCGTACTGCGACTGACGCCGTACTGCTCGCAGAGGTCCAGCTCCTTGGGTACGAACTCCCCCGGCGCGTATGCACCGCTGAAGATCGCTTCGGCGAGTTGCTCGGCGATATCGGGACGCGATGCGCGACTATTCGGGGAAGATGTGGCTCGGCTCATGCCAGCTCCGGCTATCGTGTAGGACTATGCTCGACCTATGTCCGACATAGGATCGAATAAAAAAAGACATAGCGCCTTTAGACGTTAGTCAAAGATGGGCATTACCAATGCCGGAAATGAAAAAGCGCCCCGGCTTATGCCGAGGCGCTCGTTGGTGAGATCCGATTGCGGGTAGCGATCAGTCGCGATAGACCGGGAAACGGGCGCAGACTGCCTCGACCTTAGCCTTGACGTCAGCCTCGGCCGCGGTTGAGTCGCCCTTGACCATCGCGTCGAGGATATCGCAGATCCAGCCGGCCAACTCACGGCATTCGGTCTCGCCGAAACCGCGCGTGGTCACCGCCGGCGTGCCGATACGCAGACCGGAGGTCACGAACGGGCTCTGTGGATCGCCGGGCACAGCATTCTTGTTGACGGTGATATGGGCGCGCCCCAGGGCGGCATCCGCGTCCTTGCCGGTCAAACCCTGCTTGATCAGCGACAGCAGGAACAAGTGATCCTCGGTGCCGCCGGAGACCACATCGTAGCCACGCTCGATGAACACGCCGGCCATGGTCTGGGCGTTCTTCACCACCTGCTGCTGGTAGCTCTTGAACTCAGACGCCATGGCTTCCTTGAAGCACACCGCCTTGGCGGCGATGACATGCATCAAGGGACCGCCCTGCTGACCGGGGAAGACGGCGGACTGGAGCTTCTTCTCGATCTCGGCGTCGCCCTCGCTGGAGAGGATCAGGCCGCCACGCGGACCGCGCAGGGTCTTGTGGGTGGTGGTGGTGACCACATGGGCATGCGGCATCGGACTCGGGTAGAGACCGGCGGCAACCAGGCCGGCGATATGCGCCATGTCGACCAGCAAGTAAGCGCCCACCTCGTCGGCGATCTCGCGGAACTTGGCCCAGTCGATGATCTGGGAGTAAGCCGAGAAGCCGGCGATGATCATCTTCGGCTGGTGCTCACGGGCAAGTCTTGCCACTTCGTCGTAATCGATGCGGCCGTTCTCGTCGATGCCGTACTGCACGGCGTTGTAATGCTTGCCGGAGAAGTTGGGCTTGGCACCATGGGTCAGGTGGCCGCCGGCATCCAGGCTCATGCCCAGTACGGTGTCGCCCGGCTTGACCAGTGCCTGGAACACGGCACTGTTGGCCTGGGAGCCGGAGTGCGGCTGGACGTTGGCATAGCTTGCGTCGAACAGTTCCTTGGCATAATCGATGGCCAACTGCTCGACGATGTCGACGTACTCGCAACCGCCATAATAGCGCTTGCTGGGATAGCCTTCCGCGTACTTGTTGGTCAACTGCGTCCCTTGGGCTTGCATCACCCGCGGGCTGGCATAGTTCTCGGAGGCGATCAGTTCGATGTGCGCTTCCTGACGAGCGACTTCTTTCTGCATCGCATCCAACAGGGCATCATCGAAACCGGCAATCTGCATGTCACGGCTGAACATCGTCGAGGGTCCTCGAAATTACGGGAAAATCGAAGTCACTATGATAGCGCAGCCCCCGACCCCTTTCACATGAAAGGGGGTCATGCTCTGCCCTATAATTTCTCACTTTGGGTTTAGCTAGACTTAAGCAGACGTACTATCGGCTCTCGACGCGGATCTTCGCGCGCTCCGTCACCCCCAACGGATCCTCGCGATAGGTAGCGAGACTGCTCTCGGCAGGTAAGGTGGTCGACACCGTCAGCTTGCTGACGTCGCCTTCGAGCATGCCGACCAGCGCCACCAGAATCTCTTGCGCCTCCTTGCCCAGCATCATGCCGAAGCCCTTGGCCTGGGTCCGCGCCTGTTCGAGGTACTGCTGCTCGCTGACACCGCTCATGGCGGCACCGATCGGAGCGATGCGGCCGAACATTCCCAGATCCTCGAGCCGCAAGACGATATTGCCACCCAACAAGGTCAGATCCTCGAAATTATCGGAATTGGCCAGATAGGTCGACGCATCGGCGCCCTCGGGTACGGCGACCGGGAGATCCATGTCCATCCCCACTCGCAAGGCATCGGCTACGTCGATCATGCCCTTGGCAAGAAGCGTGCCCTTGCCATCGTCCGCCGTCCAACGACCTTCGAAGGCAGCATCCAGATTGAGTTCGCCGGTACCATCGGTCAGCACATTGCTGACCATGCGCATCTGAGTGCGCTGATCGGCGGGGGCCTGGGCGATCATCCGGTCGAGATCCATGCTCAGAGCATCCAGCCATAAGCCGCCTTGGCCATCGTCCATGTTGCCGTCCAACCGCAAACGCTCGAAGGCTCCCGTCAGTCGGTCGGTGTCGAAGACCATGTCGGACAGCAACAATTCATCGCCGCGGGTCTCTCCCTCGACGTCGAGATCGCGAACATTTTCCATACGAAACAAGGCTAGTCGGAACGAGCCGGAGCCCAGTTCACCGAGGTTCCGGCCTTCACCGGAAAGATCCTTCGCTTCGAACAGACCGATATGCCCCTTCGCAAGGTCCCGCCCTTCGATGCGGGCGATGTCCAGGTGTCCGCTGCCACCGGCCCACGGCGCATCCCCGAACAGCCCCTCGGCGAGTTCCGAAGCGAGATCGAAGGTCAGGTCGTCGATGGCCAGCTCCTGAATATGCCACTCGACATCCGATGATGAGCCATCCATTGGAAAGACCGCATGCGACGGTTCTTCGAGGAGCAACTTCTTGGCACTGATCAATGTCAGGCCGGTTTGGCTGTCTTCGACGCTCAGGCCATCGATCACTACGGCATCGGGAGCATCGTAGTCGCCACGCACGGTGTAACGATCGATCAATACCCGCTCGCCCTGATCACTCTCGTAGACCAGCGCCTCGGCAACCACGCGACTGCCCAATGAAAACGTCGGCGAGGAGACATCGCCAATCTCGAGCATCCCCGTGTCGCCGAACATGGCGCGCAGATCGGCTTCCAGTCGTTCGGGACTGGCCAGCGTCGAGCCAGCCGGCATCAGGGTCAGGCTCAATGCCAGGCCCGCCGCCGGCCAAGGACCGATGGATTTCATGGTTCACCTCCGTTGTGTGTGATGTAGATGGCGTTGCGATGGACACCAATCGCCAAGTCTACCCGCATATGGCCCATCAAGCCTCTCCCAGCAATCCCAGGCTGGCCACCGGGGCCTGCCGGCGAACACCTCGCGACAAGGCATGGCCGATCAGGCCGATCAGCAGGGCTCCGACCAGCGGCAGTATCAACCAAACTCCCCAGTGGATGCGTGGTGCGAGGTCCAGCCAAGTGACATAGATTCCTGCAGCAGCCAACTCGGCGAGCAACGCTCCCATCAGTCCACTGGTGAAGCCCAGCACCGCGAACTCGGCGCCCTGGACCCGGGAAATCAACCGATCTCCAGCACCGAACACCCGTAGCAGACCGCTCTCGTGGGCACGCATGGGTCGGCTGGCGGTCAGCGCGGCATACAGCACGCTGACTCCGGCCAGCAATACAAAGGCGAGCACGAACTCCACCGCTCGCGTGACGTGGGTCAGCAGTTCGCGTACCTGGGCGAGGATCGCCTCGACGTTGAGCAACGACACGCCAGGGAAGTTCTCGACCAGATGGCGCAGGGTATCGCCATGCCCTCTCGGGAGGTGGAAGGCGGTGATATAGCTGTGCCCGAAACGTTCCAGCACCTCGGGCGGAAATATCACGAAGAAATTGGGACGAAAGCTGTCCCAGTCCAGGTCGCGTAGACTGGTAATCTCGCCAGTGATGTCCTCACCACCGATAGCAAAGGTGAGGGTATCGCCCAGCGCCAGCCCCAGGCGGTCGGCGAAGCCATCCTCGACGGAAATCGGCACCCGTGGTGACGCCTGGGTATCCACCTCGCCATACCAGCCTACCGTCGCCTCCATAGCATCGAACCAGCGGCCCGACACGATACGATTGCCTTCGGGCAGGGTTTCGCGCCACGTCAGGTTGAGTTCGCGACGCAACGAGTGGTCGCCTCGCGCATCGACCGGGACCGCCTCTTGCGGTGACTGGTCGTTGATGGCGGTGATACGCCCGCGCACCATGGGATAGAGTGCGGTGCGGTCGTCGACGGCCTCTTCGAGGGAGTCGATGAATGCCTCGCGCTCGCTGGGCTGGATATTGATGGCGAAGTAGTTGGGCGTATCCTCAGGGAGCTGGGCCTGCCAAGTGGTGAGCAGATCCCCGCGTACCAGGGCGATCATCGCCATGGCGGCGAAGGTCACGGCAAAGGCGAGCATCTGCCCCAGGCTTGAGCGACGCCGGCGTGCCAGTTGCCGGGCTCCCAGGCGGATCGCCTGACGCAGCTCATGCCCATTTTCCCCTCTTGATAGCGACACCCGAGATGCCAGGCGCAATATCGCCCCCAGCAGCAGCCACCCTGTGGCCCACAGCGCCACTAGCATGATCAGCCCACCCGCCAACAGGCCGAAGGAAAGCCAGGCATCGCCGGAATAGAGCCACAGCAGAGCACCAAAGGCCAGACTGGCCACGCCAACCACCAGCCAGGCCGACGCTGGCATGGGGTCGAGCTCGCGGCGCAACACCTTGAGTGCGCTGACGCGCTTGAGCCGCAACAGTGTAGGACCAGCAAAGCCCACCAATACCGCCAGGGCCGTCAGTATTCCCAACCACAACGGTAACAGGCCGGGAGGCGGCAGCTCCAATGGCAGATAACGCGTCAGCAGTGCCAGCAACCCGGCCTGGCCAACCAGACCCAATAATGCGCCCAGCAACGAAGCGGCAAGCGCCAGCCATAGCAACTGCAGGGCGAACAAGCGAGTCAGTTGGGCCTGGGACGCTCCGAAACAGCGCAGTAGCGCCGCGGTATCCAGGTGACGATCCACATAACGTCGCGTGGCCATGGCCACTGCTACTCCAGCCAGCAGCACCGCCGCCAGCCCCGCCAGGCCCAGGTACTTTTCCGCCCGCTCCAGCGAGCGCCCTAGCGCCGGACGATCGACCCGCACGTCGCGCACCTCGACCCCGTCGCGCCGCAATTGGTCGAGTCGCCGCTCCAGACTGGCCACGGCTTCAGGCGAGCCGGCGGCAAGCAATTCGAACTCGACGCGTGACCCAGGTTGTACCAGATTGGTCGCATCGAGATCGGTCAGGTTCATCATCAGTCGCGGGTTGAAACTGGAAAAGCCAGCCGACTGGTCGGGTTCACGCTCTATCAAGCCGCTCACGGTCAGCGAGGTCTCACCAACCTGAATGTCATCGCCCAACGACACTTCGATGAGTTGCGCCAGACGCGGCGCAAGCCATGCCTCGCCGGGTGCCGGCCCGCTGGCCACCAGTTCGACACCCTCTCCTCGATCGACATGCACCGCGCCGTAGAGTGGGTAGCGCTCGTCGACCACCTTGAGGCTGGCCGGCTGGAAGGCACCTTCGCGACTGACCATCGACACCATGTCAACCTGGTTGCTGATGGTCAGCCCGGCCTCACGCAGTTCGCGTTTGAGGTTAGCGTCGAAGGGCCGCGACTGCTCGAGCACCAGGTCGCCACCCAGCAACTGGCCGGCCTGGCGCTCCAGACCACGCTCCAGACGGTCGAGGAAGAAACCGATCATGGTCGCCGCGGCGACCGCCAAGGCCAGGGCCACGAACAGAGCCCGCACATCGGCGGCGCGAAAGTCTCGATGCAAGCCCCGCCAGGAGAGGAGCAGCCAGCGCATGACGTGACCGGGTACCGACAGCGGCGCGGCTTGCCGGCCGTCGTCGAGACGCGTGGTGTTACTCATGCTTCCACCTCGTCGTACTGCATGGCGACGAGGTAGCCATCTTCCAGGCGCAGGCAACGATCGCAGCGCCGCGCCAGGGCGTGATCGTGGGTCACCAGCACCAGGGTGGTACCAGCCTCGTGGTTGAGTTCGAACAGCAGATCGATGATCTTCTTGCCGGTACCTTGGTCAAGGTTTCCGGTGGGTTCATCGGCAAACACCAGTTCAGGGCCGGTGACGAAGGCACGTGCCAAGGCAACACGTTGCTGCTCGCCGCCGGAGAGTTGCTTGGGCAGATGGTCCAGGCGTTCGCCGAGGCCAACCCGCGCCAGCCAGTCGCGGCCGCGAGCTTCGCTATCGGCCAGCGGCGCCAATTCCAGAGGCAACAGCACGTTCTCCAGTGCTGTCAGGGTCGGCAACAACTGGAAGTTCTGGAACACGAACCCCACTCGACCTGCCCGCAACCGGGCCCGGCCATCCTCGTCGAGCGTGGTCAACGATTCTCCGAACAAGCTCATTTCACCGCTGGTCGGCAAGTCCAGCCCAGCCAGCAAGCCCAGCAACGTCGATTTTCCGGCACCGCTGGCACCAAGGATCGCCAATGTCTCGCCCGGAGACACCGTGAGTTCCAAGTCACTCAGAATGGTCAGACATCGTTCGCCACTGGTTACCTGCTTGCATAAGGCCCGAGCATGTAGAATCGGAGTCGAATCGGGGCGAGAGGAATCGAACATGGTACGAGAATTCCCTGTTTTCCTGCGTGGTCCACTGGATTCACAGCGTGCGGCTGCCCGGCTGTGGCTGGCATGTCTGGTCTGGTTGTGCGTAGTGCCGGCCCCCTTGCTGGCCGACGCGCGCCCCACTCTACTGGTGATGGGCGACAGCCTGAGCGCCGCTTATGGCATCGAGCGGGACCGAGGCTGGGTGCAACTGCTGGCCGAACGCCTGGGTGACGAGGCCCAGGTGATCAACGCCAGTATCAGTGGCGAAACCACTTCGGGCGGTGTATCGCGTTTGCCCGACCTGTTACGACAGCATGAACCCGAGTTGGTGCTATTGGAACTCGGCGGCAACGACGGCCTGCGCGGTCTGCCGCCACGTCAGATGCAAGCCAACCTGGCCGAGATGATCAAGGCTAGTCAGGCGACCGGCGCCGCAGTCATGCTGCTGGGCATCGATATCCCCCCCAACTACGGCAATGCCTACCGCGAGGCGTTTCGCAACGTCTACACCGAGCTTGCCGACCGCTACGATGTGCCATTGGTCCCGTTCCTCCTTGAGGATATCGCCCTGGACCAGTCGCTGATGCAGGGCGACGGCATCCACCCCACTGCCGATGCCCAACCACGTATCCTCGACAATATCTGGCCAGAACTCGAAGCGCTGCTGGAATCGCGTGCCGACCTGTCGCTCAGCGATCAGGACTGACCGCCTGAGAGCCAAGCCTTACTCGGCGGCAAACCGCGTGATCTCATGCAGGGTCCCGCCGCGCATCACGTGAGTGATGCTCCGGAACGCGTGCGTTGATTCCCCCGGATCCTCCCTGAGCACGATGAGATCAGCCAGCTTGCCCGCCTCCAGCGTCCCGAAGTCGTCAAGCCGCTCCATGGCCGCTGCCCCATGGCGCGTCGACATCACCAGCACCTCTGCCGCCGGGATTCCAGCCCGCTCCATCGCCTCCATCTCACGGTAGATCGAGGGACCGTGAAACGTGAGCGGGTTGCCCGCATCGGTACCCGTGGCGATAGGGATACCGGCCTCGTACACACGCCGGAGGTTCTCCTCCATGATTGCGCTTTGCCGGGCTTCATTCACCCGCCTGCTGATCACGCGGGCGAGGTAGCGCAGCTTGTCAGGGAGTGTCGCATGAAGTCGAGCTGCATCCTGGACCACGCGGCGCGTTTCGGCGTCAATACAATCATTGGGGTCATCGAGGGAGGGCGGTTTGCCGATGGCGACGCTGGCTATCGCCCGCGTCCAGTTCTGGAAGACGATTAGCGTGGGCACGTAGTAGGTTCCCACTTGACGAGCCAGGCGGAGAAATTCCTCGTCCACATGGCGGTCCCTGACACTGTGCGCCAGCATGTGCGCTCCAGCCCGCACCGCGACCTTCGCCCCGCGAAGTTGCGTGGCATGCACCACAAGCGGGACGCCCTGTGCCCGAGCTTCCCGCCCAATCAGCAGCAGACGTTTGTCTAGCGCTTCTGTTTCGTCCTGCGGTGGGTCGAGATACCACACCTTGATGGCTCGTGCGCCCATTCCCGCGAGCTCTCGCACACTGGCGCGGGCCTCCTCATCGGTACGCATCGGCAAGAACAGGCCGGTGTCCAACACCTGGAAGATGGGGAACACCGGTTCGAAGTGTGTGATCAATGGACCGGCGGGCCGAACGTGTGGACGCTCCGGATGATCCGCGGCGTGATCTTCGAGCTCCAGTGTCCACGGAAAGCCGCCCACGTCGTAAACGGCGGTGACGCCCGAACAGAGGTAGGCGCGATACCAACGATCCGGGGTTGCGCTCAGGGCCTGCTGCAGGGCTTCATAGTCGTAGAAGTCGTGGCCGATCCGGCTATCGGGGCGGCCATCCAACCAGCCGGTCTGCGAGAAGTGGACATGCGCATCCACAAGCCCCGGCGTGATGAACCGGTCGCTGACATCGACCGTCTCCGCCCCCGCGGTTACGGGGCAGGTGGCCTCACCACCGATGCACGCGATCTGCTCGCCCTTGACTTCGATCACGGCATTCTCCAGTGCCGCTGTGCCGGTGCCGTCGTAAACCGTTGCACCGGTCAGAAAGACGGATTCCGCGCTTCGTGCGGGTACGGCGACAACAAGGAGCGGCAACAGGACGAGGATGGCAGCTGGCTTTATATGCATCGCACAAACCGGTGTTTTCGAAACCCAGGCTCGACGCTCGACGCTCGACGCTCGACGCTCGAAGCTCGAAGCTCGAAGCTCGAAGCTCGAAGCTCGAAGTCAGATTATCGATCAATATGACCAAGATCACGCTCGGGGTCGAGCCGGTCGCGAACACGCTGCTTGAGGGTCTTGATATCCGGGAAGCCGCCGTCGCGCTTGCGCTCCCATAACGAGACATCGTCGTAGAAGATCTCGAAATAGCCACCATGGGACGGCACCAATGCCACCTCCTCTAGCGACTCGCCGAAGGTCGAGAGCAATTCCTGGGCGTACCAGCCGGCACGCAGAAGCCACTGGCATTGCGTGCAATAATGGATGCGAATTCGTGCCATATGTCGTTTCCGTCAAGAGATTGAGGGCATGATAACAAGACACATCCATCATAGTGACCCGCGCAGGGGAATGAAGCGAACGCCGGAGGAATCGACAGGGGCGGTCCTGATTTTTTGCCCTGCCCTCTTGCCCTTTCTCTAAACTGAGGCTATAAGGGCCGCAGGTGCCGCCCGGTGCCTGTTGGCGCCCTTCGGGTATTGCCCACCTAGGTGCAAGTACCCGTTTTACAGGGTGTAATGTCAGCATCAGGGTCATGGGAGGACATCGCATGAGCCGAGAACAACTTGTCAACGACTCCCTCGACGACGAGCAGGACTTCTTCGACGCCGTCAACGACGAACACTATACCCGTTCACGCCCCAGCAGTCGGGCCGATACCCTGCGCGCGCGGCGTCGGGTCGAAGCCCTGCTCGAGGAACGCCGCCTGAGGCGTGCCATCGAGGATGATTGGCTGCTGGAGTTGGAAGACGACGGCGAAGAATAATTTCCCCTTGGGACGACATCGTGATGGGCGCGCGGGCGCCCATTGTCGTTTGGCCAAGGCCAATGGGGTACTGGCCTTTCGAGGTAACGGCCACTATCATCGGTGGCCACTGAAACCCCTAACCCAAGTGGATGTCCATGGCGCAATACGTCTACACCATGAACCGGGTGGGCAAGGTCGTGCCCCCCAAGAAGCAGATTCTCAAGGACATTTCGCTGTCCTTCTTTCCGGGCGCCAAGATCGGCGTGCTGGGTCTCAACGGGGCGGGAAAGTCGACCCTGCTGCGCATCATGGCGGGAGTGGATACCGAATACGAAGGCGAAGCCCGCCCCATGCCGGGCATCAACGTCGGCTACCTGCCCCAGGAGCCGCAGCTCGATGATGCCAAGAACGTCCGCGATACCGTCGAAGAAGCCCTGATCCACATCAAGGAGGCTCAGGAAAAACTCGACGCCGTCTATGCCGCCTATGCCGAACCGGACGCCGACTTCGATGCCCTGGCCACCGAGCAGGCACGCCTGGAAAACCTGATCGAGGCTGCCGACGCCCATAACCTCGAGCGCAAGCTCGATGTCGCTGCCGATGCTCTGCGTCTGCCGCCGTGGGACGCCCAAGTCGGCAATCTCTCCGGGGGCGAGCGCCGCCGTGTGGCACTATGTCGCCTGTTGCTGTCCAACCCCGACATGCTGCTGCTCGACGAGCCGACCAACCACCTGGATGCCGAATCGGTGGCTTGGCTCGAACGCTTCCTGCACGACTACCCCGGTACGGTTGTGGCCATTACCCACGACCGCTACTTCCTCGACAACGTGGCCGGCTGGATCCTCGAGCTCGACCGCGGTCAGGGCATTCCCTTCGAGGGCAACTACTCCCAGTGGCTGGAGGCCAAGGAGAAGCGCCTGGAGCAGGAATCCAAGCAGGAAGCCTCACGCCAGAAGGCCATCAAGCAGGAGCTGGAATGGGTGCGCAGCAACGCCAAGGGGCGTCAGGCCAAGAGCAAGGCGCGCCTCAACCGCTTCGAGGAAATGCAGTCCAGCGACTTCCAGAAGCGCAACGAGACCAACGAGATCTATATCCCGCCTGGTCCGCGCCTGGGCGACAAGGTCATCGAATTCCACGGCGTCAGCAAGGGCTTCGACGGCCAGTTGCTCTACGAAGACCTCTCCTTCAGCGTGCCCAAGGGGGGTATCGTCGGCCTGGTGGGCGGTAATGGCGCAGGTAAATCGACCCTGTTCAAGCTGATCACGGGCAAGGAGCAGCCGGACGGCGGCGAGGTGGTGATAGGCGACAGCGTCGATATCGCCTATGTCGAGCAGCTCCGCGACGCGCTCGACAACAAGCAGACCGTCTGGGAGGCCGTATCCGACGGCCAGGATATTCTCAACATCAACGGCTACGAGGTATCGTCACGTGCCTACGTGGGCCGTTTCAACTTCAAGGGCAACGATCAGCAGAAACGCCTGTCGGAGCTCTCCGGTGGCGAGCGTGGCCGACTGCAGCTGGCCCAGACGCTCAAGCAGGGCGCCAACGTGCTGCTGCTCGACGAGCCGTCCAACGACCTGGATGTCGAAACCCTGCGAGCCTTGGAGGAGGCCCTGCTGGCCTTCCCCGGCTGCGCTCTGGTGATCTCCCACGACCGCTGGTTCCTCGACCGGATCGCTACCCATATCCTCGGTTTCGAGGGTGAATCCAAGGTAGTGTTCTTCGAAGGCAACTATACCGAGTACGAGGAAGATCACCGCAAGCGGGTCGGTGATGACACGCCGCACCGCATGAAGTACAAGCGCATCGACGCATGAGGAAGTACTGAATACATGGCCGCGCGACTCAATCACTGCGTTATGCGGTGCTCGCTCTCCTCATGTAGCAGGCGTGAACTGACCCCCAGTTGTTGGGGGTCAGTTCATATTCGAGACGAGACTTTCTTGTGTCTATCAACGTCTGCCGCGAATCAGCGACACGACGAACAGGATGAGAAACAGCACGCATAGCCCCTGGGCGATGACCGTGGCCACTCCCGCGATACCACTGAAGCCCACGACAGCGGCGATAACGGCGACGAGCAGGAACAGGAGGGCATTGCCGAGCATGAGGAGGCCTCCTTTCCAAGATTGCCACCCTCATTCAGACTCGACAGCCCTGAACAAAGGGTCAAGTTACCGAGGGTAACTCCCTGCATTCATCCTCAGTAGACGCGGACCTCCCCTTTCGGGCGTGTCTTGAAACGCCGGTGCAACCACAGGTACTGCTCGGGATGCTTGCGAATGGCGCTCTCGATGAAGGCGTTGATACGCGCGGCATCCGCCACTTCATCGCCACTGGGAAAATCGCGCAGGGGCGGCAAGTATTCCAGGGTATAGGTGCGATTGTCGGGATTGCGGTGGAACATGAGCGGCATGACCGGAGCTCCCGTCATGCGGGCAATCTTGGCGGTAAGTTTGATCGTGGCCGCCTCCACACCGAAGAAAGGCGCGAACACGCTGGCACCACGGCCGAAATCCTGGTCCGGCGAATACCAAACATGGTGACCGGACTTGATGCGCCTCACCACGCCGCGCAGATCGTGACGATCGATGGAGGTACCGAAGATGCGATTGCGCGCACGGGTCATGAAGCGCTCGAACAGGGGATTGTCGTGGGGCCGATAGACCACGTCGGCGGGAAAGAACAGCGAATGCAGCGCACCGCCCAGATCCAGCGTGGAAAAGTGCACGCCGATGATCAGCGCTCCCTTGCCCTCGGCCTGGACCCGGGCCATGTGCTCCTGTCCCTTGAAGGTTACCCGGTGGCGTAGGTGCTCGGGGTCACGGCACCAGCCGGTCGCAGTTTCGACGACCCCAAGGCCGTTGGCGATGAAGGTTTCGCGCACCAGTGCACGGCGCTCTTCCTCGCTCTTTTCGGGAAAGCACAGGCGCAGGTTGGTATCGGTGATATGCCGACGGCGCTTGGCCAGCCGCCAGGCCAACAGACCCAGCGCCTTGCCGAGTGCGAGCTTCACCCGCCAAGGTAGCCAGGCGACGATACGCATCGATCCGATGGTCAGCCAGGTCGGCCAATAACGCGGGTGGGCGAAAGATTCGGGATAACGGGACTTGGCCATGCACGGGGTCGACCCCCGTTTCGAGGGTCCTCTCCTGTTCAGTCGTGGACGTTGGCGTGGCGGGCCACTCCCGCCGGACCACCATGATAACGTCTCGGCACACGCGGCAGTACCCCGGTCAACAAGGTATAGCTAATGGTATCGCAGTGACGTGCCACCTCGTCCACCGACAGGCATTCACCACTCTCAGCGCGACCCCACAATACCACTGAACTGCCGATCCTGGCGTCGGGGATATCGGTCAGGTCCACGGTGAGCATGTCCATGGAGACCTTGCCGGCGATCGTGGTGCGCTGGCCGTTGACCAGCACTGGAGTACCATCCACCGCGTGACGGTCGTAGCCATCGCCGTAACCGCAAGCGACGACCCCGATCCGCGAGGGACGTGGCGCCTTCCAGCGACCTGCATAGCCTACCGGCTCGCCGGCCGCCAGATCGCGTACGGCAATGAGCTCCGAACGCAGCGTCATCACTGGTTCCAGACCTCGGCTGACATTGTCAGCACCTTCGAGCGGGTTGCTGCCATACAGCATCACTCCGGGGCGGTTCCAGGCACCGTGGGCTTGTGGCCAGGCCAGGGTCGCCGGAGAGTTGGCCAGGCAAGTAGGGGCCTTCAGCCGTTCCGCCAACTCATCCATCACGGCAAGCTGATGGCGAAAGTAGCTGGGGTCCAGAGCATCGGCGGTAGCGAAATGACTCATCAGATGCAGATCGGTGACGCGATCGGGAGCGGCGGCCAACCGTTCCCAGACTTGCTCGGCCCGATGCGGATCGAACCCCAGACGATGCATGCCGGAATCGACCTTGACCCAGGTCGGGATCGGCCGCTGCGGCCGATAGGCCAGATGGGCCTCGAGCTGCCAGTCGCTATGCACCACGGTCCACAACCCCATGGCATCGACGACTTCCAGCTCCCGTGCCTCGAAAATGCCTTCCAGAAGCACGATAGGCGTCTCGATACCGGCTTCGCGCAGCACACACGCTTCCTCGAGACTGGCCACGGCGAAGGCGGGCGCCAGATCGCTCAGGGCTTGCGCACACGGCACGGCGCCGTGCCCATAGGCATTGGCCTTGAGCACGGCCAGGGCGCGGCTGTGTGGCGCCAGGTCACGAGCCAGACAGTAGTTGTGTCGCAGGGCATCGAGGTCGATATCGGCGATCAACGGCCGGGCCATGGGGGTTCTCCTGAAGTGAAACGACGATGACGATCGGGCATGATTATTTGTCATTTTTTCGTCGATTTCACCGATGAAACACCCAAATTATAACCAAATATCAAAATATTAAACCGAATAACAAGAAAAAAGCAGCCGAATCATTCAGGCATTTGCGGGCGCGCCCCGATATTGGTCATCCTGTCGTCGCTTCCACCGGCGGCGTCGGGCAACTCCAGCGATACCGGTTGGTCGGCACGCAGCCACTCGTTGATCGAACGAACCACCTCGGTATCGAGCAGCCCCGCCTGTTGACGCAGATTGAGCAATGCCAGCACATAGTCGTAACGCGCTTCGGCATGATCGGCAATCGCCGTGAAAAAGTTCTGTTCGGCATTGAGGACATCGACGATATTGCGCGTGCCAACTTCATGTCCAAAGCGAGTCGCCTCGAGCGCGCTACGGTTGGAAACGATCGCCTGACGTCGCGCCTCGACGGTTTCCACGGTGTTGCTGGTCTGGGTGTAGAGCGAACGTACCTGCTGGACGGTTTCCCGACGCTGGGCCTCGAAATCGTACTGACTGGCCTCGAGGTCGAAGGTGCTCTGACGGATCCGCGCACTGGTCGTCCCTCCGGTATACAGCAACATCTCGGCTCGCACCCCGACCTGACTCGTCGAGTCATGGCCCGATGCGAAATCACTGTCACTATCGGCGTACTGGTAGTTGGCGAAGGCCTCCACCAAAGGCAGGCGATCAGCCCGCGATACATCGACATCGCTGCGTGCCACTTCTACCCCGGCTTGTGCGGCCATCAATGTAGGGCTGTTGTCCAGCGCCAGCTCGACCCAGGCATCGCGACTGGTGGGTTGTGGTACCTCGATCGGCAATTCGTCGGACAGGCTGTCGATAGTAACGTAACGACGTCCCGTCAGGCGTTCCAGTGCTTCGAAGTTGACCTGCATGGCTCCCTCGGCCGCAATACGCTGTGAACGCGCCAGGTCAAACGAGGCTTGGGCTTCATGAACCTCGGTGATCGCCACCAGCCCGACCTCAAAGCGCTCGCGAGCCTGCTCCAGTTGTCGGGCGATGGCCGCTTCCTGTGCTTGGCGGGCGGTGAGAATATCGTAGGCTCGCAAGATCTCGAAATAAGCCTCGGCAACATCGAACAGCAGTTGTTGCCGCGTCGCTTCGAGCGACAAGGTCTGCTGACCGAACTGACGCTCGGCACGCTCGAGCTGCGCTCGATTGCCAGCATCGAACAGTGCCTGGGAGGCATCCACTGCGACATCGGCTCGATTGACCTTATCCTCGGTACTCGAGACGAAATCACCGATGAAATCGCCTTGACCACCGCGAAAGCCATTTTCCTGGCTGCTATAGATGCGGTTGTGCGAGGCGCTAGCTGATGCACTGACTTGGGGCCGCAGTGCACCCTGCTGGGCATCACGACCAGCTTCCGCGCCACTCACGCCAGCCCGCGTTGACGCCAGAGTGGCATCGTTATTCAGGGCATCGCGGGTAATCGTCCACAGATCGGCGGCATGCGCGGAGCCGATCGGCAACATTACCATCAGCAGGAAGAGGAACAGGCGCGAAATGCAAGGCGAGGAGTTAGCGGCCGACATGAGCCTTCCTTCCGCAGGGGACCGAGACGCTTTCAATGTGCCAGCTTTTCGTGCAAGGAGCACGCACACTGCCGAACACTCCAAGATCGCCGCCCCGAGAGAGACTCGAGGGGCGCCAAGGTCACGCGGATGAAGAGAACCGAAGGACCATCACTCGAATATGGCATCCAGGGACAATCCCTGCTTCTCGAGCACCCGGCGCAGTTTCTTCAAGGCCTCGACCTGAATCTGCCTGACCCGTTCACGAGTCAGGCCGATCTCTTCGCCGACTTCTTCCAGGGTGGCAGCCTCGTGGCCTCGCAAACCGAAGCGACGCACCACGACTTCCATCTGCTTGTCAGTGAGTTCGGCCAGCCAGTCGTTGACATGTTGCTTGACGTCGACATCCACCAGCGACGACTCAGGGCCTACGTCATTGTCGTCGGCCAGGGTTTCGATCAGCGGCTTGTCGCTTTCGCCACCCATCGGATAATCCACCGAGGAGACGCGCTCGTTGAGCCCCATCATCTTCTTGACCGTGGTCACCGGCTTGTCGAGGAATTCGGCGATTTCCTCTGGCGTGGCCTCGTGATCGAGCCTCTGGGTCAGCTCGCGCGCCGCGCGCAGATAGATGTTGAGCTCCTTGACTACATGGATAGGCAAGCGGATGGTACGTGTCTGGTTCATCAAGGCACGCTCGATGGTCTGGCGAATCCACCAGGTCGCATAGGTCGAGAAGCGGAAGCCGCGCTCGGGGTCGAACTTCTCGACCGCACGAATCAGGCCCAGATTGCCCTCCTCGATCAGATCGAGCAGTGACAGCCCCCGGTTGAGATAGCGCCGCGCGATCTTGACCACCAGACGCAGATTGGACTCGATCATCCGCGATCGACCAGCCGGATCGCCCTGTTGGGCGAGGCGACCGTAATGCACTTCCTCCTCGGGTGTCAGTAACGGAGAAAAACCGATCTCATTCAAGTAGATCTGCGTGGCGTCCAGGCTGTGATGATACTGATTCTCTTCACGGCTCAGCGCCTTCTCGAATTCCTGGTCATCCTTGGCGCTGGCGTCGTCTTCTTCGTCAACATCCAGCTCCTCCTCGATGGCCTCGAGGTCAACATCCTGAAGATCCCGTTCGAGCATACTCATGTGTCGCTACCCCGTTCAGTGCTACCCAGAAACACGACCGCCACGATGTACCGATATGCCCTGTCGCATGGCGATGGTCGCTGTTGTTATTGTGCGATGCAAGCCGTCACTCAACGTGACGGCAAGAATTCCAAGGGGTCTTGAGGCTGGCCATCCCGGCGCACCTCAAAGTGCAGCTTGACGCCGTCGGCATCGGTATCGCCCATGGTGGCAATCACCTCTCCGGCTTCGACTACGTCATTTTCCTTGACTCTCAAGCTGTCGTTGTGGGCATAGGCGCTAAGGTACTGATCGTTGTGCTTGAGCAGAATCAGGTTACCGTAGCCTCGCACCCCATTGCCCGCATACACCACGATTCCCGGTCCGGCCGCTCTGACAGGTTGCCCCTTTTGCCCGCCGATATCAATGCCGGCCGTGATACTCGAACCTTCGCCGAAACGCCCCAGCAGCTCCCCGTCGGCAGGCCACTGCCAAGGCACCTCATCCACGGGAGTGTATGTCCGGTTGGCGTTTTCACCTCCCGCCGATTGGGATTCACCGGCCACGGCAGTACCGGCATCCGGCTGCTGTTGCTGAGCAGTATCGCGTGTTGTCGATGACGACTGTGTGTCAGGGCCAGCCTGCTGCGTGGATTGCGTATCGGAAGCCTCCGCTCTCGCCGCGGTCGACGACTCCGTAGCTGAATCGGCGACTTGCCGGCTTGCGGCAAGCGCCTCGCTTTCGGCAAGATCGCGCTCGCTCAGTTGGCCATCGGCACCGGGGCTACCGTAGTTGTAAATCGGGCCAGGGGAATTGGTGTTTTCCTCTTGTGCCGCCCGTTGCTCGCCGGCAGCGGCCGCGGCTCCAAGCGCCGACTCACTGGTACCCGACTCATCGAGCGAGCGCGCCGTCAAACGGCGATTGCGCTCGATAGCCTCTTCGTCCGGCGTCAACCAGTCGAGGTTGCCGCTCTCGGCATCGACATCGACCGCTCCACTGACCTGGGCTCCGGAAGCGGCTTGCGTGGAAGTCGAAGCGGTGGCCCTCTGCCCACCACCGCTGGCATCGAGACGCAGTTGCTGCCCCGGTTGCAGCCGGTAAGGAGGGCCAATATCGTTGAGGCTCGCCAAGTCTCGAAAATCCATGTCATACCGCCAGGCAATACCATACAGGGTGTCACCTGCCTCCACGGTATAGGTACTCGCCGCTTCCCGTTCACGGCTCATCGACAGGTCGCGTACCTGGACCTGAGAAGGACCCTCCGGCTGGGTAGCGCAACCCGCCATGCCCAACGCCATAGCGGAAATCAACAGGGCCTTACGCATCGGAGCCTTCCTCCTTGTGAGGGCGTGCCTGGGATGGACGGGACTGTCTGCCGACCACCAGCACCAATATCAAACCAGCCAGCATCAAGGCCAGCACACCAAAAAGCTGCGCGGACTCTCCGGTCAGCAACGCATAATTCCCTGGCGACAGATAACGATAATCCAGCGGAATCATCCTGCCGTCCGGTCCCAACTGGTATCTGACCAATTCCCGCCATGGCCACAAGGTTGGCAAGGATCCCAGGATGAAACCGACCAACAGTTGCAGCGTTGCAGTATGGAAGCAGCGCAGCATCCAAGACAATAACCGCGAGAAAAAGAACAGGCCAAGGACACAGCCCAGACCAAACTGCGCGATCAGGGCCAAATCGAACCCCTTGATGCCCTCCATGACCGTGCCGTAGAGCCCCATGGTCAGCAGCAGGAAACTCCCCGAGACACCAGGCAACAACAAGGCGCTGATGGCGATGGCGCCCCCCACCACCAGCAATAGGGTTTCCTGCCCAAGGGTGGCGACAACGGGCATCAGCCCGGGCAAGGCCCTGGCCAGCAACAGTCCCACGGCCAGCGGTACCACATGCCATAGCCGCCAATTCGGCAACTCGCGGCTAACCACAAGTACCGAAGCCGCGACCAAACCGAAGAAAAAGGCATCCAGCAATAGCGCATGTTCGGCCATCAGGTAGGTCACCAGGTGCGCCACGCTGATCAGACTGGCGGCGATCCCGGCAAGCAGCGGCACCACGAAGGCGAGGTTGAGATGAACGGCAAGCTCCGCCCAGCCACCACGACGCCAGGCCGTGAAGGCGGTGGGGCCGAACTGCTTGATGGTATGGATCAGCTCTTCGTAGATGCCGGTGATAAAGGCGATGGTCCCTCCCGAGACCCCGGGAACCGCATCGGCCGCTCCCATGCCGGCACCCTTCAGGAAGATGGAATACGAACGCTTCAACGAATGACTCCTTGCAACAACGGGACGAAGCGCACCGGCTCCAAGCGTTGGTAATCGAAGGCGTCGCCCCGGCGACGCACCTGGGTTAGCCACTGGCGGCCGTCGGCTTCTTCCAGTGGTGCGATCAGTCTGCCGCCACCAGCAAGCTGGGCCAGCAGCTCTTCGGGCAGTTCCCGGGCACAGGCCGTCAGCAGGATGACATCGAAGGGGGCCGCCTCGGGCCAACCGTGGCCACCATCGGCGAGACGCAACCGCACATTGGAGACCTTGAGGCGGCGCAGACGTTCACCCGCGCGTTGATACAGGGCGGTAATCCGCTCGATCGACCACAATTCCGGCACCAACCGAGAAAGAATCAACGTCTGATAGCCGGAACCGGTTCCGATTTCCAGTACCCGCTCGGGAGCCTCGGCGATCACCAGTTCAGTCATCCGCGCCACGATCCATGGCTGCGAAAGGGTCTGGCCATGACCGATGGGTAGCGAGGTGTCCTCATAAGCACGGTGAGCCAGTGCCTCATCGAGGAACAAGTGACGTGGCTCATGCCGGAGTACTTCCAGCACACGGGTATCCTCGATGCCTCCAGCCCGCAAACGGGCGACCAAACGGTCACGGGTACGTTGCGATGTCATGCCGACACCGCGCAATTCATGTGAGTGCATCCAACCAGCCCTGAACGTCATCCAATGCCGCATGCCGGGTCAGGTCGGTCTGCAGCGGCGTGATTGAAACGAACCCCGCCTTCACGGCGGCAAAGTCGGTATCCGGTCCCTCGTCGGCGTTCTCGCCGACAGCGGCGATCCAGAAGCGTTCGCGACCGCGCGGATCGCAAACCTTCAACGGTTGTGCCGCCGGGCCACGATACCCCAGCCGAGTGACGCGGAAGCCTTGGATCTCCTCCCAAGGGAGATCGGGCACGTTGACGTTGAGCAGGCTGCGCGGGGGCAGCGACAACTGGTCGGCGGCCCCGATCAGGCTCGCCGCGACGCGACCGGCGGTATCGAAATGATGGCTACCCACCAGCGACATGGCGATCGCCGGCATACCCAGGTTGCGCCCTTCCATGGCGGCGGCAACGGTCCCCGAATAGAGCACGTCGTCCCCCAGGTTGCCACCGTGATTGATGCCCGAGATCACCAGATCCGGCTTTTCGTCCCAGACTCCATTGACCCCCAAGTAGACGCAGTCGGCAGGGGTCCCATCGACACAGTAGAAGCCATTGTCGAGATCGCTCAGGGCCAAAGGACGGGACAGCGTCAGCGAATTGCTGGCCCCACTCTTGTCGCGATCCGGCGCCACCACCCGTACCCGAGCGTGCGGACATAACGCGTCATAAAGAGCTCGCAGCCCCGGAGCATGCACGCCATCGTCATTGGACAGCAATAATCTTCGCATCGTCTCTTCCTGGTGAATCAATCTTTCTCTTGCGCAAACTTCACGAACCTCCACGCCATCAAAGATCGGGGTGGGCCATCAGCTCACGCACCACCGCGGTGGCGAAGGCCCCTCGGGGCAGTTCGAAAGACAGCGTCAAGGTAGCGTCGTCACGCATCAGTGCAGGTGCCCCCAGACGCACGCGCAAGGCCCGGCGGGACATACGCACCCCCGCCCGCTGCAGCCCTTCGCACAGCTCGGGCTCAGCGATGGCCAGCGCCTGTTCATAGGCCGCCGCATCGGCCTGGCTCGCCAGGCGGCCCGTCCCCCACAGCACACCACTGGGATGCAAATCCAGTTGCCGCAACCGCTCACGCAGTTCAGCATCGATAATATCGGCTCGGAACTGGCTAGCCGTGCCATCGAGTATCAGCACATCGCCAGGTAGCGCCGAAGCCCAGTGACCGGCTGTCAGGCGTCGAGCCAACAGAGTGTTGAACAGATAGCTGCGCGCGGTGGAAAGCAGCATGCCTTCCCGGTCGTCGCGCTTGCGCCAGCCACGCGCCAGCACCGCCCTGGCGTTGATCAAATTGCGCCCCCCGGGGCCGAAACGCTGAGGACCGAAGTAATTGGGTACGCCATGCTCGCACAGCCATTGCCAGCGTCGTTCCACGCCGGGATCACGCACTACCTCGCCGGTCAAACGCAGCTCGAAGCGGTTGGCGCGATGCACTCCTCGCTTGAGCTTGCGCGGATGCCGCACTTGTTCGAGTACTCTTACCGGCGTATCCGCCAGTCGCATGGACAGGTCAGACGGTGTCGCTCGGCCGGGCAAATGCACCGAAAACCATTGCCGGGTCACCGCTACGCGGTCCTTGATGCCGGAGTAGCCGATATCGCGCACGCCGACCTCACAGGCTCTGGCTAGCCGTCGAGCCAACTCGAGGGTGGTCAGGTCGCGTTTTTCCACCCACAACCAGAGATGCTCCCCTTCGCCCTCTGGTGCAAATCCCAGACACTCTTCGACCTTGAAGTCCTCGGGAGAGGCGCGGTAATCACCCCGGGGTGGCGGTTGCCCCATCACCTCGTCCAGCGCCCGCGGCCAAGCCGGCGGCCAGGTCAATGGCATTGCCGTGACCGATTCAGTCATCGGAGTTCTCCCTAGGCTGCAACAGGACCACGGCCTCGGCTGCGATCCCCTCGCCGCGACCGGTGAAGCCCAGGCGTTCGGTAGTCGTGGCCTTGACGTTGACCGCCCCTGGCGAGACCTTCAGGTCCTCGGCGATATGGGCGACCATGGCCTCGATATGCGGCGCCATTTTCGGCGCCTGAGCAATGAGGGTGGCATCCAGGTTGCCGACCCGATAACCGCGTGCGGCCACTAGCTCGACCACGTGGCGCAACAGATCACGGCTATCAGCCCCCGCCCAAGCGGGGTCGCTATCCGGAAAATGCCGGCCGATATCGCCCAGGGCACAGGCCCCGAGCAAGGCATCGCAGATCGCGTGTAGCAGGACATCACCATCGGAGTGGGCGACGAAGCCATGCGTGAAAGGGATTTCGACGCCACCGACGATCAGGTGGTCGCCAGGTCCAAAGCGATGCACATCGAAGCCATGGCCGATTCTCAGGGTCATGTCAGTTCTCTTGCCAAGATTGGGGAGTCGGAGAGGTCGGTAGCGGGTCCCCATCCAGAGCAGCCTGGGTGGCGAGCACATGAGACGCCAACGCCAGGTCCTCGGGGTGAGTGATCTTGAGATTGTCGCGGCGAGACGCCACCAGTCGCGGCGAGACGCCCAACGCCTCTACCGCCGAGGCTTCGTCGGTAACCGCCAGCCCCCGCGAGCGGGCCAACGCGAGGGCATCGCGCAACAGGCGGTAACGGAACCCCTGGGGCGTCAGTGCCTGCCACAGCCCCTCACGAGGCACGGTGGCGTGCACATGGCCCTGGCCATCGTCGCGCTTCACGGTATCGGCGACCGGTGTCGCCAGTAACGCGCCCGCGGGCTCCTCGACCAACACGCCTGCCAGGCGTCGCAAGTCCTCGACCCAAACACACGGGCGTGCCACATCATGCACCAGCACAAAGTCGTCGTCGGTCGCCTCTTCGGCAAGCGCCGCCAGGGCATTGGCCACCGAATCCACCCGCTCACTACCGCCCGTCACCCGGCGCCAGTCAGCGAAGGGGACCCAGGCAGGGTCGAACCAGCGGTCGTCAGCATCCAGGCACAGGCACAATCCAGCCTCCGGCATGGCACGATGCAGGCGTTCGAGTGTGTGCGCCAGCACCGGCCGCCCGTCGAGTTCCAGGTATTGCTTGGGACGATCGGCCCTCATACGCCGGCCTTGCCCCGCAGCCGGAACCACCCACCACCAACGGCTCATTGACGGGACTCCTCACCGATCCGGGCTTGCGGGCTGAAATCCAGGGCGCGCTGCTCGATGCGCGAACTTTCGGTCACCACCCCCGGTACCCAGAAGAATTGTTCGTCCTCGCGTACCATACCGATATCGCTGCGCGCGCGCTCCTCAATGGCATCCAGGCCGGTTTTCAAGTCCACCACTTCTGCCGCCAGACGCTGGTTACGTGCGCGTAGCGGGCGATTTTCTTCCTCCAGGGCATCGGCGCGGGCCCGGATCTGCATCAGCTCGCGCAGCCCACCCTCGCCGAACCACAAGCGGTACTGCAATAATGCAAATAGGGCAATCAGCACAATAGCGAGCCACTTCAACATCCTGGCATCCTGTCGGAAACTCGATGCCAGACATTATGCCATCATCGCCCACGATACGCAGAGCCCGACCAAGCAGTGCCAAATGGTATCAGGCTCGCTTGAAGGGCAGGGCTTGAATGACGCGCTCGTGGTATGCCGCGACATAGCGTTGCTCCTTGTCACAGAAGCGGGCTACGGCATCGTGAAGATGGGGGTCGGCGATATGGTGCAATGAACGCAGCCGGCGCGGCGCGAAGCCTCGGACCAGCTTGTGCTCGCCCTGTGTGCCGGGGTCGAAGCAGGTCAGCCCGTGCGCCAGACAATGCTCGATGCCTTGGTAGTAACAGGCCTCGAAGTGCAGGCAATCTGCCTCCACCTCGCTGCCCCAGTAACGCCCGAACAGGGTATCGCGCCCTTGCAGACACAACGCGGCCGCCACTGGCCGCTCTCCCAGGCACGCCTGAACCAGAACCAAGGCATCGGACATGGTTGCCAGCAGGCGTTCGAAGAACTCCAGGTTCAGGTAGCCTTGCCGGCCGCGTTCGAGGTAGGTGATCTGGTAACAACGATAGAAGTGCATCAAGGCTTCGCGGTCGATGTCACGCCCCACGAGACGCCGCAGGCGAATTCCCTGATCGGCGACGATCCGTCGCTCGCGACGAATTTCCTTGCGTCGCTTCGATGTCAGGACAGCGAGGAAACCGTCGAAGTCTCCATAACCGGCATCCCGCCACTGGAACTGGACGCTGTGCCTCTCGAGCAGTGACGGGCGAGCCGCTCGCCAGGCATCGACTTCCTCGTCTTCCGCGAACAGCAGATGCCAACTCGACAGCTCACGGTCTTCCCAGGCGCTGGCCAGCAACTCCCGCGCTTCGACCGGGTCGATCCCCGCAGCCAGCGCCAGGCGAGGCCCCGGTGCTGGAGTGAAGGGGATCGCCGTCAAGGCCTTGGGGTAATAATGCCCACCAGCCCGCTCCCAGGCATCGGCCCAGGCCCAGTCGAAGACGTATTCACCGAAGGAGTGGTACTTGTGATAACACGGCATTACCCCGACCAGCGCATCGCCCCACCACAGCGCCAGATGGCAAGGCTCCCAGCCACTACGACCGCAGACGGCTCCGCTGGCCTCCAACGCATGCAGGAACTCATGACGCAGGAACGGATAAGCGTCTCCGACCAAGGCATTCCAGGCCTCGGCAGGTAACGCCTCGATGGCAGAAACGCTCTGCATCGACAAGCCATGCATTTCCTTTCCCTCTTGGCGACCTCGACGCCAAGAGCAAAGCATGTCCAGCATGCTGCTGCCAAGGGTCATCCCCTGCCCCCCGAGTCACTACGAGGCCTGCTGTACGCGATTGCGCCCCAAGCGCTTGGCAGCGTATAGCCCCATGTCGGCACGATGCAAAAGACCCTTCATGGACTCGCCCCGACGCCGCTCGGCGATGCCGAAACTGACGGTGAAGTTGAGCCAATGACCATGGAACTCGACGCGTACCTGCTCGAATTTACAACGCAAGCGCTCGGCGAGCACCAGCGCCTCCTGCAGCGACTGGCCATTGAGGATCAGGGCGAATTCCTCGCCACCAATACGGCCAAAGATATCGTTGCTGCGCAGAGTCGTCCGGCATACTTCGCCCAGGCAGGCCAGTACCAGGTCGCCCGCGGCGTGTCCCCAGGAATCGTTGGTGGCTTTGAAGTGGTCGACGTCGAACAATACCACCGACAGCCGGCCATTGGTGTGGTTGGCCGATTCGAGCGAACTCTCCAGGCACCCCATGAAGGCCGCACGATTGAGCGCTCCGGTCAAGCTGTCGGTGGTCGACAATTCATGCAGACGCATATCGCGACGCTTGCGGTCGGTAATGTCGCGAGCCACCGCCAGCAGCCACTCGTAGCGGCCGTTGAGCGGGCTTAGGTAGGGGGAACAACTGGCTTCCAGCCACACGTAGTGTCCCTTGGCATGGCGAACGCGCACCTCAAGACGCAACGTTTCACCACGACACGCCGCCTCATGCAGCAAGCGTTGCACGCGTGGGGCATCATCCGGCGGCATCAGACCGACCAACTCATGCGCCTCCAGCGCCTCCGGCACATAGCCCAGCACCTCGCTCACCGAAGGTGAAGCGAACCGGCAGGTACCGTCGGCGTCCATCAGCACGATCAGGTCGGAGACATTCTCGACGATGAAACGATAGCGACGCTCGCTTTCCCGCAAGGCAAGCTGCGAGCGCTTGTACTGGGTGATGTCCTCGCAGAAACCGTGCCACAGTACGCTGCCATCCCTCTCCCGCTGCGGGGTGGCATGGCCACGGACCCAGCGCGTATCACCCTGGGGATGACAGTAGCGAAACTCGTGATACCAAACCTCGAGTTTCAAGGCACTGCGCTGGAGACTGCGCCACATGGCATCGATATCGTCGGTGTGAATCCCTGACAGGAATCGTTGCGGATCCCGCATCACCTCTTCCGCGTCGATTCCGAACATCGAACGCATTCTGGCGCTGACCAGCGGGAAGTCGAGTGAGCCATCCGGCGCAAGACGACACTGATAGAGTGTACCCGGCAACTGTTCACTGAGACGCTCGAACCTTCGCAACAGCTCCAGGTTCTCTGTCGCCTGCGCATTCATATTCATGTTCATGGTGTTCCCTCGACCGTCGACATGACGATCGCCGGTATAAACAGCATGACATCGATATCACGGCTCAACGCGGCCCCGTGACTCCCCCCGCCACCGGCTCGATACCGACACGACTCGGCGAATCGCCAGCATGGGCATCGTTGCGCACCTTGGGCGATTGGCCCTCGAGACTTCGGGGGCGATGCCCCAGGCTGGATGCTACCAGCGCCCGAAGCTCCCCGCTGCTCAGGCTGACGCGTTCGACGCCTTGCCCTGCCTCCCACACGATCAGCAATGCCGGTGTCGGTCTTGTCTGATCGACACCTACGATGCGCCCTTCGCGACCTCGGCGAGCGTCGCGCAATCGCGATCCCAGCAGGGTATGAACACCATTTACGCTATCGTGCATGACGCAGAGCCGCCAGCCACCATATCCTGATGATACCGAAGTGATCCCATGTACCAGCAGCTTAGCAGCTTGCTCACGCGGCGCAGGGGCTAACCACCAAGATTATTGACAACGCCCCACCAAGCGCTCGAAGAGGCACAAAAAAGGGTGCCAGAGGCACCCAAAGACATTGGACGGGACATTAGGTCGGACATCATGCCACGCGACATTCCGAGCGGAGCCGTGAGTGCGCGAAGAGTTCGCGACGGCATGATGTCCGTACAGGGTCAGGCCACGCTCCCTCCTCCCGGAAGGTCTCGACGCAGCCGAGTCACGATCAGCTAGCGGCCTGCATCGCCAGCGCGGTACCCAACATTCGGTTCGAGAACCCCCACTCGTTGTCGTACCAGGCCATGACCTTGACCAGGCGACCATTGACGCGGGTGTGATTGGCGTCAAAAGTGGAAGAGTTGGCATCGTGATTGAAGTCGATGGACACCAATGGCTGGGCATTCACGGCCAGTACCGGAGACGCTTCGGCCGCCTTGGCGACGATGGCATTGACTTCTTCCTTGGTGGTGTCGCGACTGGCGGTGAATACCAGATCTACCAGTGACACGTTGATCACCGGCACGCGCACCGCTAGACCATCGAACTTGCCATCCAGTTCCGGCAGCACCAGGCCAACGGCCGCGGCTGCACCGGTCTTGGTGGGGATCATCGACTGGGTTGCGCTGCGCGCGCGGTACGGATCCGTGTGATAGACATCCGACAGATTCTGGTCGTTGGTGTAGGCATGCACGGTCGTCATTAGGCCGTTTTCGATACCAACGGCATCGTTGAGCGCCTTGGCGACCGGAGCCAGGCAGTTGGTGGTGCATGACGCATTGGAGACCACGCGGTGCTCGGCAGTCAGCACCTGCTCATTGACGCCATACACCACGGTGGCATCGGCATCCGGGCTGGGTGCCGAGATCAGCACGCGTTTCGCACCCGCTTCGATATGCTTGGCAGCGTCGGCGCGCTTGGTGAACAGCCCCGTGCACTCCATCACCAGGTCGATCTCGAGCGAGTGCCACGGCAACCTGGCGGGGTCACGCTCGGAAAGGATGCGAATCCGTTCGCCATCGACACTGAGGTTCTCCTCGTCGTGCGCCACCTTGTGAGGGAAATGGCCGTGCACACTGTCATGCTTGAGCAGATGAGCATTGAGGGACGGGTCACCCAGGTCATTGATCGCGACAACCTGGATCCGATCGCGATAGCCATTTTCGTAAAGGGCGCGCAGTACATTGCGACCGATACGACCGAAGCCATTGATAGCGACACGTAACGTCATGGCGGCATCCTCGTACTTATATGCTGTATTTGAGTCGAGCGCCGCACCTCAAGGTCCCATTAAATACCCATTCGGAACGGCTCTTAGTGAAATAATCCTACGGTTGCATGATAATCTGGCCCAAAAAGAGGCGACAATCAAGTGTTTTGTTGCTAAATTTACCAACATCATCATTCAACACCGCCAAGCGAGGTAGCATATGGCCACCCAGACCCCTCCTCTGCACGCCACGGTAGACCGGGTCACCCGGCGCATTCGCACGCGCTCGCACGAGCGTCGCGCCCTCTACGAGCAGCGCATGAGCGACCAGCATCGCCGGGGCGTACACCGTAGCGACCTCTCCTGCGGCAACCTCGCACACGGTTTCGCCGCCTGTGGTGAAACCGACAAGGGGCGCCTGAAGATGATGAACAGCGCCAACCTGGGCATCGTGTCGTCTTATAACGACATGCTGTCGGCGCATCAGCCCTTGGCGCCTTTCCCCGAGATCATCAAGGAAGCGGCTCGCGCCATGGGCTCCACAGCCCAGTTCGCGGGGGGAGTACCGGCCATGTGCGACGGCGTGACCCAGGGTCAGCCTGGCATGGAACTGTCGCTGTTTTCTCGTGATGTGATCGCCATGGCCACTGCCGTGGCGCTGTCACACAACATGTTCGATGCCGCGCTCTACCTTGGGGTTTGTGACAAGATCGTTCCTGGACTGTTCATCGGCGCGGCACGTTTCGGACATCTACCGGCGCTGTTCGTCCCTGCCGGCCCCATGACCAGCGGTCTGCCGAACAAGGAAAAGGCGCGTATACGCCAGCTCTATGCCGAAGGCAAGGCCAGCCGCGACGACCTGCTGGAGGCTGAATCCCAGTCCTACCATGGCCCCGGCACCTGCACATTCTATGGCACCGCCAACTCCAACCAGCTGATGATGGAGATCATGGGCCTGCACCTGCCCGGAGCCTCTTTCGTCAACCCCAATACGTCGCTGCGCGAGGCCTTGACTCGTTACGCCGCCCAGCAGGCAGTCCGCAACAGTGAGCCCGGTGGAGAGTATCGCCCCTTCTATAAGCAAATCGACGAGAAGGCCATCGTCAACGCCATGGTCGGCCTGCTGGCCTCGGGCGGCTCCACCAACCATACCCTGCACCTGGTAGCCATGGCCGCCGCCGCGGGGCTGACCATCACTTGGGACGATTTCACCGAATTGTCCGCGGTGGTACCGAGCATGACTCGCATCTATCCCAACGGTCAGGCCGACGTGAACCACTTTCAGGCAGCCGGCGGCATGAGCTTCCTGATCCGCGAACTGCTCGACGCCGGTTTGATTCACCGCGACATTCCCACTGTGTTTGGCACCGACCTGAGCGCCTATACCCAGGAGCCTTTCCTGGAGGATGGCAAGCTGGTATGGCGCGAGGGGCCGACCGAGAGCCATGATGCTGACGTGTTGCGCCCAGTCGCCGAGCCCTTCTCCCCGACCGGAGGGCTGACCGTGCTCGACGGCAACCTCGGCCGTGGCGTGATCAAGATCTCGGCGGTCAAGCCCGAGCACCGACTCGTCGAAGCGCCTGTGCGACTGTTCGACGATCAGAACCAACTCAAGGCCGCCTTCGAAGCCGGCGAGCTCGATCGTGACGTAGTCGTGGTAGTGCGCTTCCAGGGGCCCAAGGCCAACGGCATGCCCGAACTGCACAAGCTCACTCCCTATCTCGGCGTTCTTCAGGATCGCGGCTACAAGGTCGCGCTGGTCACCGACGGTCGCATGTCCGGTGCGTCCGGCAAGGTGCCGGCCGCCATCCATGTCACGCCGGAGGCCATCGACGGTGGCCCGCTGGCCAAGCTGCGCGACGGCGACGTGATCCACCTGGATGCCGACAAGGGCGATCTGAAGGTGCTGGTGGATGCTCACGAATGGAACGGACGCGAGATCGTCGAGGCCAATCTGGACCACTATCACTATGGCCTGGGGCGTGAACTGTTCGGCGGCTTCCGTCATCTAGCGGCAGGCGCCGAGGAAGGCGCCGGCGTGTTCGGCGGATTCGAGGCTGACGATCTCGCGCGCCAGGAAGGCTTCATCCACGAACTGGATGCCTAAGGCTTGCGTGACATTCAATTATTCAACAACTGACCGGACAGGCCGCCCATGACACGTCCAGCCCTGATCGGCGATATCGGCGGGACCAATGCGCGCTTTGCGCTGGTCACGCCGGATACTTTCAAACCGCATGACATTCAAAGCCTGCCCTGTGCCGACTATCCAAGCCTGGTCGATGCGATACGCGACTACCTGGCCCGGGTCGGACATGATGGCGAGAGCGCCCCTCGCGAGGCCTGTCTGGCATTTGCCTGCCCGGTCCACGACGACCGGGTACGCATGACCAACAACGCCTGGGAATTTTCCCGGCGCGACGTTCAGCGCGAACTCGACTTGACGCTGTTCAAGGTCATCAACGACTTCACCGCCCAGGCCTTGGGCGTGCCGCATGTCGATGCTAGCAATCTGGTGGCCATCGGCGAGGGCCGGGCTACCGAAGGCTGCGCAAGGCTGGTGATCGGGCCCGGTACCGGCCTGGGCGTGGCTGGTGTCTTTCCGGGTCAGCATGCCTGGGTACCCCTGCCCACCGAAGGCGGCCACGTAACGTTCGCGCCTACCGACGAACGCGAGCAGAACCTGTTGCGCTATTTTCGTTCACGCTATGGCCGGGTATCGGTGGAGCGTATCCTGTGTGGCCAAGGGCTCCTGGACCTGTATTGCGCCCATGCATCTCTCAAGGGGGCCAATCCCCGATATACCACTCCGGCCGAGGTAACGAGCGCAGCCAACGAGGGCGATGCCATCGCAGTGGATACCGTGAAACGGTTTCTCAAGATCCTCGGCGACGTATGTGGCGATGCCGCTCTGACATTGGGTGCTCGTGGCGGTGTCTATCTGTGCGGCGGCATTCTGCCACGACTACTCAACTGGCTGCCGAAAAGCCGCTTTCGCGAGGCCTTTACCGACAAAGGGCGCATGAGCGCCTACAATGCCGACATTCCCACTTGGGTGGTCACCGCTCCCTGGACAGGGTTGTTGGGGGCGGCTGAAGCCCTGCATAACGAGGAGGTGGCATGATCCCATCGTCGCTGCGCACTCTGCTGGACGAGACTCACGGACAACGTCAGGCCGAGTGGGCTGGACGCTCCCTGTGGCTGGCCCGCGAGAGCTGGGGTGAACTGGCGGTATCACTGCAGGGCGCTCAGGTTCTGCACTACCTGCCCTATGCGCCCGCTGCCGCGGCCGGCTCACCGGCACTGGATGACGGCTGGCTGTGGGTCACACCCACGCCCCAGGAAACGCCTGGTGCCATCCGCGGCGGCATCCCGCTGTGCTGGCCCTGGTTCGCTGACGAGCACACCGCCGACGAGTCGCCGGACCGCTCCGGCCCCCTGCACGGCCCAGCTCGCAAGGCCGAGTGGCGTCTCGATGCCACCGACGAGCATGAGGAAGGTATCGAGTTGCACTTGTCGCCTGTCGACCGGCTGCACACGCAACTTGTGCCTCGCGCAGTGATCCAAGCCAATGCCAAGCGCCTGCACGTCGAGCTGGTTACCGAACATCGTGGCGAGACGCCAGTGAAGATGAGTGGCGCTTTGCATAGTTATTTCGCCGTTACCGACACTCATCGCTGCCGCATCGAAGGGCTCGCCGGTGCTCGTTACCTCGACAAGCGCCAAGGATTCGCCGAGCATATCCAGCAGGGCGAACTGGGCATTCGCGGCCCCCTGGACCGTATCTTCGAGTCCAACCGAGTGGTTATGCTCGACGACGGCAGACGCCGCTTGCGTATCGCCAAGCAGGGCAGTGACTCTACCGTGGTCTGGCACCCAGGCGACGACCTGCCCTCCGACACCCCGGCAGATGTCGCACGGCGCTTCCTGTGTATCGAGGCCGCCTGTACACGCTTGGATCCGGTGTGGCTGGTCCCCGGCGCCCAACACTTGCTGGCCACGACCATCACGTGTGAGGAGATGCCATGAACGAGGATCTGCGGATCGAGGTGCCTTTCCTGGTGGGCATGATGCGCCTGCACGAGAGGGAGGCCCTGCACGACCCGAATGCCCTGGCGGACTGGATCGAAGCCCGTCTCGACCAGGGACTGACCTGGTTCGACCATGCCGATATCTATGGTGACCGCAAGGGCGAGACGCTATTCGGCGATGCGTTGCGTGCCCGCCCGGGACTGGCGGCGCGTGTACGTATCGTCACCAAGGCCTGCATCGTCACCCCATCGCGAGATACCTCGCCATATGGTGTCAAGCACTACGATAGCTCACCGGATTACCTCTCCGCGGCCATCGATGCTTCGCTCACGCGCTTGGGCGTCGAACGCCTCGACCATTTCCTGCTCCACCGCCCGGACCCGCTCATGGATGCCGCAGCGACTGGGGGTGCCCTGGACGCGGCCATCGATGCCGGCAAGATCGGCGCTGTTGGCGTTTCCAACTTCCTCCCCGAGCAATGGCGCCGTTTGCAGGCTTCCATGCGTCATCCCCTGGTAAGCCATCAACTGCAACTATCCCTGGCCCACCCCGAACCCCTGTTCGACGGCCTCTACGACGCCCTTCTGGCGGATGGCATGCGTCCCATGGCCTGGTCGCCGCTGGGTGGAGGCACGGTATTCGAGGATGTGCTGGGAGAGTCGCTGGCTCGGCTGGCCCAGGATTTCACTACCAGCTCGGCCGGCCTGGCCCTGGCGTGGTTGCGAGGCCTTCCCGGCCATCCGGTACCGGTGATCGGCACCCTCCGGGAGCAGCGAATCGATGAACTGCTCAGTGGCGCCTGTATCAGGCTGGACCGCCCAACCTGGTTCGCCCTGCTCGAGGAGGCCCGCAGCCAACGGGTGGCCTGAATGCGCTTGCAAGCATCACCTAACAGCCATGTTCGGCGTACGATCGCCCAGGTGACACGATTCACTTTTACCTATCGTCGAGTCACCGCTCTTTCCATGTAGCAACAGACAACAAAAGGATCGCAGCATGTTCCAACTCACTCGCAGCGTGACCTGGCAAGCCCTCGAAAGACTCTATCGGGAAACCGCCAACGACCGCATTCGTGACTACTTCGCTGCCGACCCGCAACGCTTCGACAAGATGAGCCTGCGTGTCGGCGGCCTGTTCCTCGACTACTCCAAGCACCACGTCTCGGATGCCGTACTCACCAAGCTGCTGGAGCTGGCCGATCATTCGGCCTTGGTACAGCGGCGCGCTCAGATGTTTTCCGGCGACATCATCAATGTCACCGAGGATCGTCCAGTGCTGCACACCGCGCTACGCAACCTGGACAAGGGACCACTGATGGTCGACGGCAAGGATGTGATGCCGGAGATCCAGCGTACCCGGGAGCAAATCAAGCGATTTTCCGAGGAAGTGCGCAGCGGCGAATGGAAAGGCTATAGCGGAGAACGCATCAAGGACGTGGTCAACATCGGCATCGGTGGCTCGGACCTGGGACCTAACATGGCCTGCCGGGCGCTGCTCAAGTACCGTCATCCGGAGTTCAACTTCCACTTCGTCTCCAATGTCGACGGCACCCATATCCAGAAGGTGCTCAAGCGTCTCGACCCTGCCACCACGCTGTTCATCGTCTCTACCAAGACCTTCTCCACCCAGGAGACCCTGCTCAACGCTAAGACCGCGCGGCGCTGGTTTCTTGACAATGCCGGCGAGGACGCCGATGTGGGTGCCCACTTCATCGCTGCCTCCACCAACCGCAAGGCCGCCATGGAGTTCGGCATTCGCGAGGAGAACGTCTTCGAATTCTGGGCCTGGGTCGGTGGCCGTTACTCGATGTGGTCGTCGATCGGCCTGCCCATCGCCCTGTCGGTCGGTTTCGATGGTTTCATGGAACTGCTCGAAGGTGCCTACGAGATGGACCAGCACTTCATCAAGGCGCCGTTGAGCGAGAACATGCCGGTGCTAATGGCACTGATCGGCATCTGGTACATCAACTTCCACGGTGCCGAGACCCAAGCCATCGTGCCCTACGACCAGGCGCTGCATCAGCTTCCGTCGTTCCTCCAGCAGCTCGACATGGAGTCCAACGGAAAATCAGTGGATATCTTCGGCCACCCGGTCAACTACAAGACCGGCCCCATCGTCTGGGGTCAAACCGGTTCCAACGGCCAGCACGCCTTCTTCCAGCTTCTGCACCAGGGCACCCGCTACGTGCCCATCGACTTCATCGCCTCGCTGAAACCCGAACCCGGCTTCGAGGATCACCATTTCGCACTACTGACCAACATGCTGGCCCAGGCCAACGCCTTCATGGAAGGCAGCCAGCAAGACAGCCAGCTCGACCCCTATAGCTGCCCAGGCAACCGGCCTTCCAGTACACTGCTGCTCGACGAGTTGACCCCGCGCAACCTGGGCGCGCTGATCGCCCTCTACGAGCACAAGGTTTTCGTCCAGGGCGTGATCTGGAACATCAACTCCTTCGACCAGTGGGGAGTGCAACTCGGCAAGCGCATCGCCGGCGAGATCAGCGAGCGTATCGACGAGCACAGCCAGGATTTCGACGCCTCGACCCAAGGCCTGCTGGCTCTGGTGCGTCGGCATTTCAACGAGCACCGGGAAAGCTCGGCCGGAGCCGACAAGGGCAAAGGCAAGAACAAGCCCCAAGCCAAGAAGGAGAAGCACGCATGACCCCGATCATCGCCTTCGGCGAGGCCCTGGTCGACATGCTCTCCAGCCGCCTGGGAGAGAGCGATACCCAGGGCCCCGAGACCTTCACCCCCTATGCCGGCGGCGCGCCGGCCAACGTGGCGGTGGCCTGCGCCCGCCTGGGGGTGCCCAGCCGTTTTCTCGGCATGCTGGGCGAAGACCATTTCGGTGACTTCCTGGCCGCCGAACTCGCGGCCCACGGCGTCGACACCTCGGGCGTGATACGTACCAAGGCCGCACGCACGGCGCTTGCTTTCGTCTCCCGCGATGCCGATGGCGAACGCACCTTCGATTTCTATCGGCCGCCCGCGGCGGACCTGCTGTATCGCCAGGAGCACCTGCCGCCGGGAATCTTCAGCGAGCCGGCGATCCTTCACCTGTGCACCAACAGCTTGACCGAAGACGCCATCGCCGAGACCACCCTGGCCATTGCCGACATGGCTGCTCGGGCAGGTTGCCTGGTCAGCGTCGACGCCAACCTTCGCCATAACCTGTGGCCCGAGGGGCACGCCGAAATCGGCCTGGTGACCCGCCTGCTGGATCGCGCCCAACTGCTCAAACTATCCCGTGAGGAACTCGACTTCCTGCGCGGCGATCATCCGGAAGATGCCTGGCTGGCCGAACGGCTCGCTGCCGGCGTGAGGTTCATGGTGATCACTGATGGCCCCGGCGAGGTGGCGCTGAAGGGCGTCGGCCTCGACGACCGGGTCACGCCGCCAAGCGTACAGGCAGTGGACACCACTGCCGGCGGCGACGCCTTCATCGGCGGGCTGCTGGCCGAGCTCGCCGAGCACGGTATCGACGGGGATTGGCATCAGGACACGGCCTTCCTGCATCGGGCGGTGGAGACCGCCTGCCGTTGCGGCGCCCATGCCGTGACCCGCCCGGGCGCCTATGCCGCACTGCCAACCCGCGACGATCTGGAGCAGCTGAACTAGGGTTTGTCCGAAAAGTCGCCGAGCGATGGCCAGACAAGGCAAAAATCAGCAAAAAAGCGGAGTTTACGTAGTAGTTGTAAATGAGCATTTTGAGCTGATTTTTAACGCCGTATGGGCAAGCGCAGGCAGTTTTCGGGCAAAGCCTGACATCGGCACCGGCTAGGACATCCGGTGCCTTTTTCTCAGCTCGCCTGTGCCGCCCTTGACTCCATATGTCTCTCGCCATCGGCGAGGTACTCCTCCAGCAATCGACACTCGGTTTGCTTGTGTTTGTCAAAGGCCAGCAGAGGCACTTCCAGCTCGGGCGTGCCATTGGCCTCCAGCAGCCGGTGAGCCAACCGACGACCGTCGATGGCCGCTACCAATGCTTCCTGGACCGCCTTGCCGGTGGAGCCATCATCGGATGTCGGCAGGCAGCGACGCGACATGCTAGTAGGCACATCCTTCTCGCCGTCGATACAGGCACTCAGCCCCAGACTCTCCGCCGCCTCACGCAGCGATGCGAGATGATACGCACACTCCTGACCCAATGTCGCCATCAAGCGACTGATAGCGGGATGGCGAGGGCGCAAATGACGCGCCAGTCGCCGATAGCGCTGCAAGGCCTGAGTCTCGAGATGACTTGCCAGGTCGAGCTGTTCCTGGGGCAGGAGCGTCAGTGTTCTCAGGTCGTTCATAAGTCGGTGCCTCCATGTCCGGGTTACGACGAAAGGATCCAGCATCCGCAATGCCAGGACGGCAGTTCGCGCATTCCCGGTTCGAGGATGCCGGCCGACCGCTTTCGAGGAGTTCCCTCTTCTCGGCCTCGAGACAACCAAAGCAAGCACGGGGCCAGGTTCAAGCATGGCTAATACACATCAACTACCGTGAGATGCCCATTGGCGGCGATTCCGAGCTTGCGCACCTTTCAACAAGCGTATCTTCTACACAGGCTGGACAAGCCTTCCTACTACCGGCAAATGCCTGATGCACCGACATCGTTCTTGTAAGCGCCAGGCCTGGACAACTTTTGGTGCAAAAAAGACCCGCCATCCGGCGGGTCGAACAACAGCACAGGCTGTCGAGAGAGATCATGTGTAGCTCGTAGCTCAGTGATGAAAGCGCTCCGCCGCCTGACGGGCTAGTTCTCGGATGCCGTCCCAGTCCTCGGCCTCGATCAGAGCCTTGGGTGTCAGCCATGAGCCGCCCACGCACATCACGTTGGGCAGCGACAGATATTCCTCGGCATTGTCCACCGTGATCCCTCCAGTGGGGCAGAACCGAGCCTCGGGAATCGGCGCCCCGAAAGCCTTGAGCGCCGGGGCACCGCCACTGGCTTCGGCAGGGAAGAACTTGAAGCGGCGGTAACCGTACTGCCAACCGGTCATCAGCTCGGATATGGTCGATACACCAGGCAACATCGGCACCGGGCTGCTTACGCCATAACGATACAAGGCGTCGGTTGCCCCTGGAGTGACCACGAAGTCAGCACCGACCTGCTCAGCCTGACGGTACTGGGCCGGCGTCAGGACGGTCCCCACGCCGATGCTCGCTCCGGGCAGGGCATCACGCATACGCTTGATGGCTTCCAGAGCACAGTCGGTACGCAACGTGATCTCGAGCACCGGCAAGCCACCCTCGACCAGGGCGCGACCGATCGGCACGGCATCCTCGAGACGCTCGATGGTGATCACCGGAATGACCTCGGCCTTGAGGCAGATGCTGTCGAGCTCGGTAGTGCGGGTGGAAGGCAACTGCTTGTCAATCGTCATGTGTCTTGCTCCAGAAAGAGGGGATCAGGGCGCCCAATAGATCGCCAGAGGGCAGGCCAGAAAGGCGCGAATCGGCAGTTTGCGGACATCGTCGCCGGCCATGGCGGTGGCTAGCACGGCTCGCTTATCCTCGCCGTTGAGATGTAGGATATGGCGCCGCGCCTGATGCAGACGAGCAGCGCTCAAGGTAATGCGTGCCTGAGGCTGACTAGGGGTACGCACGGCCACAACGCTGTCGTCGGTGGACAGCGCCAGACCGAGTTCACGGCTATCGGGGAACAGCGACGCGGTATGACCGTCGCCGCCCATGCCCAGAATCACCACGCTGGCCGGCCAAGTCAGTCGCTCGACACGCGACGCCACCACGCTAACCCCCTGCTCCGGAGTGGCATCGGCGGTGGTCAAGGACACGAAATTGGCAGCCTCCGCCGCACCGGTCAGCAAGTGTTCACGTACCAGGCGGGCATTGCTGTCCTCCGCCGCCTCATCGACCCAACGCTCGTCGGCAAGCGTCACGTCGACACGTTCCCATGGTAGCTCGATGTTAGCCAACGCCTGGAAAAAGGGGACCGGGGTCGAGCCACCCGATACCACCAGCAAGGCGCGCTCCTGATAGGCCAGATCGATTCTCAAGGCCTCAGCCACCGCTTCGGCCAGTTGTCGAGCCAATCGTTCGCGGGAAGCATACATGTCAGTAATCCTCATACCAGCTACGCCCGTCCTGGGTAATCATGGCAATCGACGCAACCGGCCCCCAAGAACCCGCAGGATAACGACGTGGCGGTGAATCATGGGCTTCCCAGGCGGCGATCAACTGATCGCACCAGCGCCAGGCGTATTCCACTTCGTCACGACGCACGAACAGATATTGCTGTCCCTTCATGACCTCGAGCAGCAGGCGTTCATAGGCATCGGGAATCCGCGACTTGGGGAAGGCACTGCTGAAATCCAGATGTAAAGGCCCTGGCCGCAGACGCATGCCCTTGTCCAACCCGCTGTCCTTGGTCAGCACCTGCAGGGCGATCCCTTCTTCCGGCTGCAGGCGAATGATCAGCTTGTTGGCCGCCAGACTGCGCTGGTCCGGATCGAAGATGTAGTGGGGCTGCTGACGGAAGTGGATGACGATCTGCGACAGCTTCTCCGGCATGCGCTTGCCGGTGCGCAGGTAGAAGGGGACGCCAGCCCAACGCCAGTTGGCCACTTCCGTCTTCATGGCGACGAAGGTTTCGGTGTGACTTTCGGTATTGGCGCCTTCCTCCTCGAGGTAGCCCGGCACGCTCTGGCCGCCACTGGTCCCGGCGGTGTACTGTCCACGCACCACGTCACGTCCCAGCGATTCGGTACCGAAGGGTTTCAGGGCCTTCAGCACCTTGACCTTTTCGTCGCGGATGGCATCGGCATCGAGATTGGCCGGAGGATCCATGGCGATCAGACAGACCAGTTGCAGCAGGTGATTCTGCACCATGTCGCGCAACTGCCCGGCTTGATCGAAATAGCCCCAGCGGCCTTCGATTCCCACCTGCTCGGCAACGGTGATCTCCACATGGGAGATATGATTCTGATTCCATTGGGTGCCGAACAGAGGATTAGCAAAACGCAGCGCAATCAGGTTCTGGACGGTTTCCTTGCCCAGATAGTGATCGATACGGTACACCCGCGACTCCGGGAACACTTCACCGATGGCGTCGTTGATCTCCTGCGAGGACTCCAGGTCGTAGCCGATGGGCTTCTCCACTACCACCCGAGTCTCGCCGTCGAGACTGCCGCTGGCCTGAAGATTGCGACAGATCGAGCCATAGATGCTGGCCGGCACCGCCAGATAGACGATCATCGGGCGTGGCGACCCCTCCCGCCAACCGCGTATGGCCTCGTAGCCTTCGACTTGATTGAAGTCGACCCTGGCATAGTCGAGACGCGCTAGAAAGCGCTTGAGGCTCTCCTTGTCGAGCTCACTGGCCTTGACCCGCTGTTTCAGTGCCTCGGTGACCCGGGCCTGGAAAGCAGCCGTATCATACTCCTGACGTGCCAGACCCAGCACACGCGTGGTCTCTGGCAAGAGTCCCTCCCGATCAAGCTGATACAACGCCGGATAGAGCTTGCGCAGCGCCAGATCACCCAAGGCGCCGAACAGCGCCAGATCGACCTCGGAGTTGGACATGCCAAGCGGCCCGGTTTCGTGGTTCATGCCACGCCCCCTAAAAATCTGGTTAACTTACTTACAAAATACACCAAAAAGGCGAAAGCCATCAATATTTATATGTAACTTTACGATCATTTCGACATCGATCATGGTCTCGACTTGGCCACACCGCCCGCCTCACGCTAGGATAGTGGAAGATGTAGTTAAATCACCACATGGTCTTATCGGTTCTCAAGGCGACACCTCGTCATTGTGGCACAGCTACCGTCCACAGGCGGCGCCAACCCTCATGTTACCCAGTCACGGAGTGCCTCACTCACCATGGCCAGCCACGACCTGATCGATCGTATCCGCACACGGCTCGACGAACTCAATCGCTCGGAGCGCAAGGTCGCCGACGTTATTCTCCAGGACCCCGCCTCCGCCACCGGCATGAGTATCGCCACCCTAGCCCAGGCGGCCTCGGTCAGTGAACCCACCGTCAACCGTTTCTGCCGCAACTTCGAGGCGAAGGGCTACCCGGACTTCAAGATCAAGCTGGCGCAGAGCTTGGCCGGGGGGACTCCTTACGTAAGCCGTAGCGTCGAGCGCGATGACGATGCCGCGGGCTACGGCGACAAGATCTTCGGTGCCACCATTGCCGCTCTCGACGATGCCCGTCGCGCCCTGGATGCCAAGAGTATCGAACGCGCCGTCGACTACCTGATCCAAGCCAAGCAGATCCACTTTTTCGGTCTGGGCGCTTCCGGCCCGGTGGCGCAGGATGCCCAGCACAAGTTCTTCCGCTTCAACCTCCCGGTGATGGCCTACGAAGACGTGCTGATGCAGCGCATGGTGGCGGCGTCATGCCATACTGGCGATGTTGTGGTGATCATTTCCTACACCGGCCGCACACGCGAGCTCGTGGAGATCGCCCGCCTGGCTCGCGACAACGGCGCCATCGTGCTCGGCATCACCGCGCCTGGTTCGCCGCTGGCTGCCGAATGCACCGAAACCCTCGAGGTCATCGCACCCGAGGACACCGATGTCTATATGCCCATGACTTCGCGCATGATCCACCTGGCCCTGATCGACGTGCTGGCCACCGGCGTCACCCTACGTCGCGGCGAGGACTTCCTCGGTCACCTGAAGAAGATCAAGGACAGCCTGCAGGCGACACGTTTTCCTGTCAGCTGAAAAAACGCCGCCGACCAAAGAGTTGGCCGGCGGCATTGGTTGGCATCACTAGAACTACCAACAACTGAGTTGAGGGGCCTTATTTAAGAAGAAAAGCATCACCGCAAAGAGGGAGCAAGAGCAATGACTTCGTCTCGATACTCCTGCAGCGCCATTTCGATTATTTCTACCCATGCGCTTTCAGTAGCCACCTGGCGTCTATCTTCTGCGTGAACGCTAATTGTCTTGGGAGATGAGGCTCCCTGAAGTTCCAGATCGGTTGCAATGCGGGTATTAAGAGTAATCGCCCAAAACCCTGGATTGAACCATGCCCATAACTCGTTGATATATACGTCAACGACTAGCGCTGAAGGATCATGACTCTCTGTTTCGCTGGACACCTTGAACCCAGATTTCTCAAAGGCTGCGACTAGATTCTCACGTACCAACCCTTCAACCGTCTGTCCATTTTCAAGCAGAATATCGCCGAGTGCTTTACCATAGGTATTGCGCTTGCGCCCCACAGCCCTTGCCTTGATATCCGCTGCTGCCTGCGCTGCCCCTTCAAAGCCAAGCGAAGGCGTACTTGGTTCCGGCGGCGCCTCCTCGAAAACCCGCTGATCGGTAACGGTGCGTATCACCACTTCCCCAATCATATTATCAGGCTGCGACCACTCTTCGTGAGGAGTCGATATCGCTATCTCACTTCGACTTGTCGCACAGCCGGAGAGCAGTGCGACCATAGCGATCATGATGGCAAAAAGCAGAGTCCTCATCATTTCCTCAGATCCCTTTTTCGATTTTTTCATATCCCGCTTGAGGCCCGGAAAGCCTTCCCAAGGCATCAGGTATTATCGGCAATCCAACCTGATTCTTTAGGCTCCGTCGCACATTTTTTTCTGACCAGCCAACATAACGAAGCATTGCCTCATACAACTTGAGGCATCAGCACCGCCAAGTTAACATTACCGACCATTCATCCACTAAGAATGACAATATGCACGCAGCCCTACATCTTGAGGACTGGCAAGCATGGAGCGCTGCTCAGGCGAGCGTTGCAATAAACAGTCAGCACGATATATCGACCAACCCCGGCGCTGCCAAGCTGCCGGCCATGTTGCGTCGTCGTCTCGATGAGGTGGGGCGGGCCACCTGTGAGATCCTTAAAACCCTTGACCCCGAAGCCAGTTGCCCACTGATCCATGCCTCACGTCATGGCGATGCCACGCATACGCTACAAATGCTGGAAGCATTGGCACAAGGTGACCCGATATCGCCGACCCGCTTTTCCATGTCGGTCCATAACGCCGTATTGGGCGTGCATTCCATCGCCAGTCGACACCACCGCCCCTTGCAAGCCCTCGGTGCCTGCGGTCATGAGTTCGATGCGCTGGTCTGCGAAGCGAGGGGCTACCTCACGGAAGGCTATCCCGCAGTGGTCATCGTCTTTTCCGAAGGCCCACGCCCCGCTGCTTACCAAGGACATGCCGAATATCCCGAGTCGCCTTGCGCGGTCGGAATGCGCCTGACACTCGACTCAGGCCGCAAGCTTCTGCCACACGACGTTTCACAATCCGCTCGCCCTACTCCACTCGATGTGATCGCCTGGTTGAACGCAGACACTCCCCATCTCGACGGCCAGCAGCGGTGGCAGTTGGAGGAAAGATGACGCTCGACCAATGGCGCCGGGGGATAGGAACCGCAATTTCCTTCATGGCATTCGGAATCGGTGGCTTATTCATCGGTGCCGTGGTCGCGCCCATCCTGCAAATCGGCATTCGCGATAACCAACGGCGCCAGTGGATAGCGCGCCAATTGATTCAGCGCTGTTTCCGCTGTTTCGTTGCCCTGATGCAAGCTCTCGGGGTACTGGATTATCGCTTCGAGCACGTGGAACGGCTGCAACGCCCCGGCCTGTTGATATTGGCCAACCATCCTTCTCTGATCGATGTGATATTCCTGCTGGCACACATTCCCCACGCCGACTGCATCGTCAAGGGGCGGTTGGCACACAACCCGTTCACTCGCGGCCCTATCCGCGCAGCGGGTTATATCACCAACGATGAGCCTGAAGCCGTACTCGATGCCGCCAAGACCAGCCTGGCAAACGGCGGTTCCTTGATTCTCTTTCCCGAAGGCACCCGCACTTCCCCACGACGCCCGATCAAGTTTCGTCGAGGCGGGGCCAACATAGCACTACGCACGAACACGAATATCACGCCAGTGCTGATACACTGCACACCCACTACGTTGACCAAGGGTGAACCTTGGTATCGTATACCAGCACGTAAGGTATGGATGACGCTTCGCGTGCTGGACGACCTGCCCGTCAACGACGATAACCAACAGCCGACCGGGCAGGCCGCACGACAATTGACTCGTCGGCTCAGTAATCATTTCAACAGGGAACTGGAAAGATTTCACAATGAACGAGACACGAGACCTGTCGCTTGAACTCAAACGTCTGATCATCGATACACTGGAACTCGAGGACATCACTCCCGTGGACATCGACCCCGTGGCACCCTTGTTCGGCGAGGGTTTGGGCCTTGACTCCATCGATGCCCTCGAGCTCGGCTTGGCATTGCAAAAGCGCTACGGCATCAAGCTCGACGCCGAAGCGGAGGAGACCCGCCACCATTTCGCCAGCCTGAATGCCCTGCAGTCACTCGTGGAGGCCCGTCGTGTCGACTGATATGGCCGCTGCCAAGCGCGCAGAAATCTTCACTCACGTGCATAAGACACTAGTTGAGATGTTCGATCTCGACGCTGGCGACATCAAGCCCGAAGCGCGACTCTACGAAGATCTCGACATCGATAGCATCGATGCCGTGGACCTGGTCGTCGAACTCAAGCAGTTCACCGGTCGACGCATCAACCCCGACGACTTCAAATCGGTGCGTACCATCGATGACGTGGTCAATGCCGTCGAACGCTTGATGCAACGCTGAGACATGCCGAAACAAGCGATCAAGTGGCTCTGCACGCTCCTAGTTATGGCCTGGCCGGTGCTGGTCTTCGTCCTGCACGGCCACCTGGGTAGCTGGCCGCTACTGTTGATCGGCGCCGCATTGCTCGCCTGGCGGATACCCCAGGCTCGCTATCTGACCATTGTGGTGGCGGCACTATTGCTGGCGCTGGGCGGCTTAGGGCATGCCGAACTTGGCATGCGCGCCTATCCCGTCGCCGTCAGCGCCATCATGCTGGTTATCTTTATATCCAGCCTGTGGCAGGGCATGCCAATCGTCGAACGCCTGGCCCGCTTGCGCGAACCCGACCTGCCCCCGGCCGGGGTGCGCTATACCCGCCGGGTCACCTGGGCATGGTGCGGTTTCTTTGTCCTCAACGGAGCCATTGCCTCCTGGACAGCGCTATACGCTGACCTGGCAACCTGGTCGCTGTACAACGGCGTCATCAGCTACCTTCTGATCGCCTTGATGTTTGCCGGTGAATGGCTGTTACGTCATCGGTTGCGGAGGAGCCTATCGTGACATTCGTCCCGCTAACCCGACTGCCCTGGCGTAGAGCGAACAAGAATCATCGCTCACTCCCTCATCACTGGGTCGATCCGATCTCGCTGCCTCGACGTATCGATGCCTGGCGTCACTGGCTGGACGACCAACCCGGCGGTCGCTGGCTACTCTGCCAACGTCATCCCGAGGACTTCTGCGCTGCCTTGATTGCGCTATGGGAAAGTGGCCGCATCGCGGTGCTGCCGGCCGACGACCGCCCCGAGACCCTGTCACGGCTCGCTGCGGAGGCAGATGGTACGCTACCCGATACCCCCGGCGATCATAGTGTCAGCCAGCATGAAGCAGCCGCTCTTGCCTACCCCGAGGCGCTTGCTCCCGCATCCACAGCGGTGGTCCTGTACACCTCCGGTTCCACCGGCGACCCCGTGCGTCTGGCCAAGCGTTTCGACCAGCTCGATGCGGAATTGGCTGCCCATGCCGATCTGTGGCCATTGACCGGCAGTTGTGTCATCTCACAGGTCAGTCACCAGCACATCTACGGCCTGCTCACCGGTGTGTTGCATCCGTTATGCGCTGGCATCCTCTTTTGTGGCGATGAGAGCCGTTACCCCGAAGTGCTGGCCGCGCGCATTCAGGAGGCCGGCGATGCAGGTCTCGCCCCAGTGGTTGTGAGCTCCCCCGCTCAGTTGTCGCGTTTGCCGGAGCATCTGCCCTGGGGCGAGTCCCCCCACCCCACTCGTGTGTTCTCTTCTGGCGCCCCCTTGGCGGCAGAGCATGCCCAGCACGCTGAACGCCTGTTGCGGACCACAGTGATCGAGATCTATGGCAGTACCGAGACCGGAGGAATCGCGCACCGTCGACAAACGCAAGACATCTCCTGGCAAGCCCTGCCCGGGGTACAGCTATCGCTCTCGAACGAACACCTGACCCTGCGTTCGCCGTTTCTTGAAGATCCCGGCAGTTGGTGGCAACAACCCGACCGGGTCGCACCGACGACCGACGGCTTCGAGCTGCTGGGGCGGGTGGATCGCGTGGTCAAGATCGCCGGCAAGCGCGTATCGCTGGATCGCGTCGAACGGACGCTTGCCGACATGCCGGAAGTTCACGAGGCGCGTTGCGTCGATCTCGACCGTGCCGACGGGCGCCTAGGTGTCGTGGTCGCCCTGCAAGACGAAGCCGTACCGCACCAGCACGACACTCGCTACGCTCTGATCCAGCGCTTGCGAGCTCGCCTGTCACCCCATCTGGAGCGAGTCGCCATTCCCCGTTACTGGCGTTTCGTCGACGCCCTGCCGAGCAATGCCCAGGGCAAGCTCGACCGCAGCCTGATCAACCGTCTGTTCGCCGACCTCGATGACACCAAGGCGCCACGCTGGCTGGGAGAACGCCACCCGGATCCCTCTTCCTGCCTCTTGACCCTGGAAGTGCCGGAACGCTTGATCTTTCTCGAAGGGCACTTCGAAGAGTATCCGCTAGTGCCAGGGGTGGTCATGGTGCAGTGGGCCATCGAACTCGCCGGCGAGAGCTTCGGTGAACTGGGCGAATTCCAGGGAGTCGAGCGCTTGAAGTTCCAGCGTGTGCTTCGCCCCGGGGTGCGTTTCACGCTACGACTGACGCGTCGCAACGACGGTATCGCCTTCGCCATCGACTCGCACGAAGGGCGACACTGTGCCGGACAGGTTCGCCTGCAAGCCCAGGGCGGAGGGAGGCATGGCTGATCCTCGTCCCTGTATCCTTATACCGGTCTACAACCACCCCACCACGATCGGTCCGGTATGCGATGAGTTGGCCGTCCTGGGGATACCGCTGCTGCTGGTGGACGATGGCTGTGATGCCGAGTGCGCGGCCGAACTCGACCGTCTAGCCGAGAACGGTCACCACTTGCTGCGCCTGGCCACCAACCAGGGCAAGGGCGCCGCGGTACGTGCCGGGCTCCAGGAAGCCCAGCGCCGGGGCTATACCCATGCCCTGCAAGTGGATGCCGACGGCCAGCATGCCAGCGAAGACCTGCCGGCCTTTCTCGCCGAGCTGGAGACGGCACCCGAGACGCTGGTGGTCGGCTATCCGCGCTATGACGTCAGCGTTCCACGAGTACGCTTCTACGGCCGTTACGCGACCCATGTCTGGGTGTGGATCAACACCCTATCGCTGGAGATCCGCGACTCCATGTGTGGCGTCAGGCTCTATCCGGTCGCCGCACTCAACCACCTGCTGGCACGCCATCCCTGCGGCGATCGCATGACTTTCGACACCGAAGTGCTGGTGCGCTGGCGCTGGGCTGGCGGCGCCATGACGCACCGCCCGGTACGCGTGCATTACCCGCGCGATGGCGTGAGCCACTTCGCGTTGTGGCGTGATAACCGACAGATCGCCGCCATGCACACCCGGCTGTTCTTCGGCATGCTGCTGCGCTTGCCTCGCCTGCTGGCTCGACGTTTGCGAAGACAGCCTGTGAAGGTGCGCCGATGAGTCATCACTGGGCGCGGATCGGTGAGCGCGGCACCGTGGTCGGCATGGCCCTGATGGTGGCGATACAACGCCACTTGGGGCGCTGGCCCTTCCGGCTGGTGTTATGGCCGGTCATGTTGTGGTACTTCCTGATGCATGCCACGGCGCGACGCGCCTCCCTGTCCTACCTGCAACGCCTCTACCCCCATCTCGGCCAGCGGCCGCTCGCCCGTTGGTGGCACAGTTATCGCCACTTCCTGGCCTTCGGCGATGCGCTGATGGACAAGGTCGCGGCCTGGAGCGGGGATATTGCCGACGAGCGCCTGACCGGCACGGGCATCGAACGTTTCAGTGCTGCCATCGACAGCGGCCGGGGCGGCCTGATCCTGGTTGCTCACCACGGCAATCTCGACGTGGTCAATGCCCTCGCCGAGCGGCACCCGGGGCTCGAACTGACGGTGATGATGCATACCCGCAATGCGCGCAAGTTCAATGCCCTGCTCGAGCGCGTCACGGGGCGGCCCCGCCCGCATGTCCTCGAAGTCAGCGAGATCACACCGGCCACCGCCCAAGCCCTGGCCGAACGCATTCACGCCGGCGGCTATGTGGTCATTGCCGCCGACCGACTTTCCCTGACAGGGGGACGAACGCAGTGCCTCGACTTTCTCGGCGGCCAGGCCAGATTCCCCGAAGGCCCATTTCGGCTAGCCACGCTGCTGCGCTGTCCACTGTATACCCTGGCCTGCGTACGCGAGAACGACAGGTTCCGGATCGACTTCGAAGCCATCGACGATACCCGGGACCTGCCACGCCGCCAGCGCGAGCCATGGATCGCCGACGCCATGCAACGCCATGCCGACCATTTGGCCGAGCGTGTTCGACGCCATCCTCTGCAGTGGTTCAATTACTACCCGTTCTGGATGAACGATACTGGATACCTTCATGACGATATTCCATGACCCGGTCGCTGGCTCCACCACCAACGAACCACTCACTCTGGATGGCTCGACCGTCACCCTCGAGGATGTGTTGGCAGTCGCCGAAGGCCGTCGTCGCGTCGTCCTATCGACGACACCCGACTTCCGTGAACGCATCGCTCGTGGCAGTGCGTTTCTCGAATGTCTGCTCGAGGAAGATGGGGTGGTCTACGGCGTCACCACCGGCTATGGCGATTCCTGCACCCGCGAAGTGCCTGCATCCGACCTGGAACAGCTGCCGCGCCAGTTGTATACCTTCCACGGTTGTGGCCTGGGCGAGGTGCTGTCGGTGGAAGCCGCGCGGGCCGTGGTCATAGTGCGCCTGGTGTCGTTGTGCCGCGGCGTCTCAGGGGTCAGCGTCGAACTCCTCGAACGCCTGGCCTGGTTGCTCGAGCATGATGTCGTACCGGTCATTCCCGAAGAAGGCTCGGTGGGCGCCAGCGGCGACCTGACGCCACTCTCGTATCTGGCCGCCGTATTGTGCGGCGAGCGCGAAGTGTTCGACCGCGGCCAGCGCCGCGCCACTTCGGAGGTTTTCGCCGAGCGCGGCCTTTCGCCATACCGTCTGAAGCCCAAGGAAGGCCTGGCACTGATGAACGGCACGGCGGTGATGACTGCACTCGGTGTCTTCGCCTTCGCCCGGACTGCCTACCTGGCTCGGCTTGCCACACGCATCACCGCGTTGTCGGTCTACGCACTGGACGGCAATCCCTATCATTTCGACGCCGATCTGTTCGCCGCCAAACCACATCCTGGACAGAACCGCGTGGCCGAGCGTCTGCGCGACGACCTGCATGCCCCCGATACACCGCGCAACTCGCCCCGCCTGCAGGACCGTTACTCGACGCGCTGCGCCCCGCACGTGATTGGTGTAGTGGAAGATGCCCTGCCCTGGTGGCGCCAGTTTCTCGAGACCGAGCTCAACAGTGCCAACGACAACCCACTGATCGACGCCGAGCACGGCAAGGTCATGCACGGCGGTCACTTCTACGGCGGCCATGTCGCTTTCGTCATGGACAGTCTCAAGCAAGCCTGCGCCAACCTCGCCGACCTGCTCGATCGCCAATTGGCGCTATTGGTCGACACCCGCTTCAACCACGGCCTACCCAGCAACCTGAGTGGCGCCACGCCGGAACGGGCCAGCCTCAACCACGGTTACAAGGCGGTACAGATCGGCGCTTCGGCGTGGACCGCCGAGGCGCTCAAACTGACCATGCCGGCCAGCGTCTTCTCACGCTCCACCGAGTGCCACAACCAGGACAAGGTCAGCATGGGCACCATCGCCGCCCGCGATGCCCTGCGCGTCCTGACACTCGTCGAACAGGTCGCCGCCGCCACCCTGCACGCCACCTGCCAGGCCGTCGAACTGCGCAGCCATCTGACCGATGCAGCCCCACTACCCGAGCGCCTGGCCGGTTTCCTCGATGCCTGCCGTTCGACGTTTCCGGCCTTGAGTGAAGACCGTGCCCTGGAACCCGAACTGCGCACACTCTGTGGCCTGATTCGCCAACGCCGCTGGAGTCTGTATGACGCCTGACGACCGCCCGCTGCCGCATTGCGAAACCGAGCTGACGATCCCCTTCCATGACATCGACATGATGCAAGTGGCTTGGCATGGCCACTATGTGCGTTATCTGGAAATCGCCCGCTGCGAATTGCTCGATGCCATCGACTACAACTATCCCCAGATGCAGGCCTCCGGGTTCGCCTGGCCGGTGATTGACCTGCGCCTGCGCTATGCTGCCCCGGCGGTATTCGCCCAACGTATCGCCATCGAAGCGCGCGTGAGCGAGTGGGAACACCGTCTCAAGATCGACTACACCATTCGAGACGCCGAGACACGCAAACGCCTGACCCGGGCTTGGAGCGTGCAGGTCGCGGTGGGGCTCGACGACCATGACATGCGACTGGTATCGCCGCTGGCACTGGTCGAACGTCTGCTCGCCTGGCAGGAGGCCAACCAATGATGCGTCATCTCCCATGGGCGATGTATGCCGCCCTTTGTCTGATCGCCAGCCCGGCGGTGGGTGCGACTCCCGATGGCGATGCTCTGGCCGAGCGCCTGGCCACCCATGCCCCGCAATGCGGCCGCTTCGAGCAGTCGCGCTGGCTGGCCGACCTCGAAATGCGGCTGGATAGTCGCGGCCACTTTCAGCAACGCGAAGATGGCCTCGTCTGGCAGACCACCGCGCCAATCCAGGATCGTGTGGTGCTGAGCCAGAACAACGATTCCCTACCGCTGGGCTTTCAGGTAATCGCACCGGTCTTTACCGGCCTTCTGTCCGGCGACTGGCAGGCATTGGAGCATCACTTCACGATCGAACTCAGCGGTGAGCTGGAAGACTGGCGAGCCAGGCTAGTGCCCAGCGAAGCAACTGTCGCCGAACGACTTACACGGCTACTCGTAAGCGGCAACCAGCAAGTGGAGCAGGTCGAACTCGAGTTCGATGACGGCGATCGGCTCGACCTCACCCTGATACCAGCCGCTTGCGAGAGCTTAGACGATGGCAATCCTTCGCCGTGAGTGATGCGCAACGCCCTACCCATTCCGAGCGCCTCGCGGCCTGGGGCTGGGGCGGGTTGCTGATGGGGTGCGCCATCCTGCTGGCCGGCTTGCTGAGCCGGGGAACGCCCCTGGATACACGCATCACCGCACTACTCCCCGAAACCCACCAGGCGGCATTCATCGAACAAGCCGAACAACGTCTGACCCAAGCCTTCGAGGATCGCTTCGTGCTGCTGGTCAGCGGTGACTCCCCAGGTAGGCTGGTTACTGACCTCAAGGCCCGCCTGAGAGATTCCGCAAGCGTTGTCGACTTCGACGACGACACGTTCCAACGTCCCGACATCGCTCTGGCACCGTATCGCTATCGTCTGCTGGCCGAGCCGCTGGCCAGCGCCGATAGAGAAGCCTGGATACAGCATGGCCTAACGCGACTATTCACCCCCGGCAGCGATGCCGATCCCCGGCGCGATCCTTTCGGCCTGCTCGATGCCTGGCTGGAACAGCGTTTCGACAGTCCCGTCCGATTGGTCGATGGCCTGCCTGCCATCAGCGATGGAGAGAAGCACTGGTTCATCGTCAGTGGCCAACTGTCCGCCAGCCCCTACGACATGACCCTGCAACAGCGCCTCACCGCTGCGTTGTCGAGTTTCCATGATGCTCATCCCCAGACCGAACTGTTGCGCAGCGGCCTGGTGTTCCATGCCGCTGCCGGGGCGGATCAAGCCAAACGGGAAATTTCCACCATTGGCCTGGGATCGCTGCTGGGTATCGGCTTGCTGCTATGGGGGACGTTTCGACGCGGTTCGATTCTGGCCAGCCTATTGCTGCCGGTCGCTTGTGGTGTGCTGTTTGCGCTGCCACTCACCTGGTCGCTGTTCGGCACGCTCAACCTGCTCACGCTGGCGTTCGGCGCCAGTCTGATCGGTGTCGCGGTCGACTACGCCCTGCATCTGCAATGCGCTCGCCTACTGGCTCCCGAGCGAGCGCTGGAACGAGTCTGGCCCGGGTTGCTACTGGGACTGGTATCCAGTCTTGTGGCCTACCTCGCCCAACTCGCCACGCCACTGCCGGGGCTGCGTCAGATGGCCACTTTCGCCGCGCTGGGATTGGTTGGCGCGTGGCTGACCGTGCGCCTGTGGCTACCGTGGTTCTCCCCACGCCCTCACTCCGCAACGACACGCATCGCTACCCGATTGGATCGGCTGCGCCTGCCGCCCCGAGCGCCATACCGCTGGAGCCTGCTGGCCTTGCTCGGGATATTCGCGGGAGTGCTGATCGTCACGCGTCTGACAGCCAACGACGACTTACGTCAGCTCAACCCCTCATCCACCGCACTGATCGTCGAGCAGCAACGTGTACAGTCCTTGCTGGAACGCCCCTCCGGCAGCCGCTACCTGGTCGTCACCGCCGAGCATGAAGCCAAGCTTCTGGAACGACTGGAAGCCCTGGAAGCTCCCTTGGCGAAACTGCAGGCGCAAGGGCACCTGACACACTACCGACATCTCGCCCAGGCGGTGCCCTCCCCAGCCACCCAGCAAACCAATCTCGAACGAGTGCGTCAGGTCTATGCCAGTGCCCTGCCCGAATGGATCGACAGGGCCGGACTCCCCCCGACACTACTGGAGGCTGCTCGAGAGCCACTACGTTCGGTGCCGCTGCTGACCCTCGAAGCATGGCTAAAGATGTCAGCAGGACGTGCCGATAGCATGCTATGGCTTGGCGAGGTGTCCGCATCCGACGCCGCGAATCCCGAACTGGCGACCCTGGTCGCCCTGGGCGACGCCGATGAGATTGCCCAGCAAGCGCTCACCCGGCTCGCCGCACCGTCGTATGTCCACTACCAGGACCGGGTGGCGATGTTATCCGACCATCTGGCACGGCTGCGCGACCAGATCGCCATGTGGTTGGCAGTCGCCGCGGTGGGGTTGGCGATACTGTTCGGCTTGCGCTATCGCCTTCAGGCCTGGCGCGTGCTGCTGCCGCCGATGGGAGCGGTGGTCGCGACACTGGCGCTATTCAGTGCCCTGAACATCGGCCTGACACTGTTTCATCTGCTGGGACTGCTGCTGGTGCTGGGCATCGGGCTCGATGCCGGCATCTTCAGTACCGAGCATCCCGATAGCCCGGCAGCCTGGCTGGCGGTCAGCCTGTCCTGCGCGTCGAGCCTGCTGGCTTTCGGCTTGCTGTCCTTCAGCACCACGCCGGCTTTGCACTATCTGGGCCTGACCTGCCTTATTGGCCTCGCCGCGACCTGGGCCCTGGTGCCCTTCGCCAGGGCGGATACCAGTCGGCTCATTTCCAAACACGAACACAGCCGTGATGGCCAACAGGAGACATGATCGCATGGAATCGAATGACACTACCGATGTCGCCATCATCGGTGCAGGCCCTGCCGGGGCTGCTGCGGCCGCCTGGCTTGCCCGGCGCGGCCTGCATGTCCGGGTCATCGAACGCAGCCGCTTTCCGCGCTTTTCCATCGGGGAAAGCCTACTACCGCAATGCATGGAGCATCTCGAGGCCTGCGGACTACTCGATGCCGCACGGGCCGGCGACTTTCAACCCAAGAACGGCGCTGCCTTCACCTGGCGCGGCCAGGACACCGCCATCGATTTCCGTGACAAGTTCAGCCCCGGCCCCGGCACCACCTGGCAGGTCGAGCGCGCCAATTTCGACCAACGCCTGATCGAAGGGGCACGCCAGGCCGGTGCCGAGGTCGAATTCGAGACCCGCGTCGAGGCCTTCGTCGCCGATACCGACCGGCCTAGCCTCACACTGGTCGACACGGCCGGCGAGCGACGCTCGCTCAGGGCTCGCTTCGTACTGGATGCCAGTGGTTACGGACGTGTCCTGGCGCGGCTCACCGACCTCGCCCGGCCCTCGACCCTGGAATCGCGCTGTGCGCTGTTCACCCATGTCGAGGATCGCATCGTCTGCCCGCGTCATGACCGTGAGAAGATTCTGATCGGCCTGCACCCCGCTCATCCGAGCGTCTGGTACTGGCTGATTCCCTTCCGACATGGACGCGCCTCGCTCGGCGTGGTCGGCGACCGGGCAACGCTCGAAGCTGCCGGAGTCGACAACAGCGAGCGCCTGTGGCACTTCCTTCATTCCGAGCCCCGGTTCTCCGAGCTGCTGGCCAATGCCGAGGCCATTCGCGACATCGGCCGTTTGGAAGGCTATTCCGCCGATGTCACGCAATTGCATGGCCCTGGCTTCGCCCTTTTGGGCAATGCCGGCGAATTCCTCGACCCGGTCTTTTCCTCGGGAGTGACCATCGCATTGGACTCGGCACTGCGCGCCGCTCCCTTGGTCGAGCGTCAACTCGCCGGCGAAAAGGTCGATTGGGATAGCCAGTTCGAACAGCCGCTGCGACGTGGCGTGGCCACCTTCCGCGAATTCGTGGAAGCCTGGTACGACGGACGTCTGCCACGCATCATTTTCAACGAGCAACAGACGCCGCGTATCCGCTCGATGATCAGCTCGGTGCTTGCCGGCTATGCCTGGGACGAAAACAACCCCTTCGTTGCCGCCAGCCGTCGTCGGCTGAGCAGCCTAGCCGTGGCCTGCACCGACACCTCCTTCTCTGCCATCGGCGAGGTCTGATTGCCGTGAAGTCTCATCCTTTTCTGCGCCATGCATGGTTGGCCGCCGCTCTGGCATTGCTGGTCGGCTGTGCCGGACAGCCACTCAATCCACCACCGCCCAAGTTCTCGGCACTGCCCGAAACGGACACGCGGATGCAACGCCTGACATTCCACCATCAGGACCAGCGCCACGAACTGATCGGCGTCTTGCGTCACGACGAACGATCGCTGCGCCTGGCCCTGCTAAGCCCACAAGGCCAACGCTTGCTGACCCTGGTACATGACGACCATGGCGCCCGCTTCCTTGCCAACACAGCGTTCGATCCACCGTTTTCGGCTGAGTGGCTTGCCAGCCGCATGGCCTGGAGCCTGTGGCCGTCACCGGCGTTGGTACAAGCCTTCGCTGCCAGCGACTGGTCATTGGTGGAAGATCGCGAGGACCGTACTATCCGCTACCGGAACCGAGCCATCGCTCGCATCACCGGCAGCGCCAAATGCCGTATCATCGACGATTTCGAGGGTGATTATCGCTTGTATATCGCACCACTTGACGACGACACCGACCGGATAGCAGCTACATGCCCAGCCGATTGACCCCTTTGCAGGCACAGCCCTGCCGTCTCTTGCCTCCGGCACTGGTCTGCCCCCTGGGCGACGACCTGGGGACAATCTCCGAGGCCCTGTTCAGCGGCCGTCGCGGCCTGGTGTACGACGACGCCTTTACTCCTGGCCGCCCACTGCCACTGGGACGGATAACGTCCTCCTTGCCCGATGCCAGCAGCTTGCCACCGGCGCACCGCTCCCGAAACAACCAGTTGCTGGCCGCGGCACTGGAACGGCTTAAGCCAACAATCGACTCCTTTCGCCAGCGCAACCCCCAGGCACGCATCGGGGTAGTCCTCGGCACCAGCACCTCAGGCATTGGTGAGACCGAAATCGCCTTGGCCATCCGCCAACGGGAAGGCGACTGGCCAGCGGACTTCCGTTATCAGCGCCATGAAATCGGTTCCCCCGCGTGTTTCGTCGCCGAGCGGCTCGGCCTCGAGGGGCCGACCTATACACTGTCCACCGCTTGCACGTCGAGCGCACGAGCCCTGGCCAGTGCCAAGCGTTTGCTGGCAAGCGGTGCCTGCGATGCGGTGATCGCCGGTGGCGCCGACAGTCTCTGCGGCCTGACCGTCAATGGTTTCGCCTCACTCGAGGCACTCAGCGACAGCCCCTGCCAGCCATTCTCGGCCAACCGCGATGGAATCAACCTGGGCGAAGCCGCGGCACTGTTCCTGGTCACCGCCGAATCCGGCGGTATCCAGCTCAGCGGCTATGGCGAGACCAGCGATGCCCATCATATCTCCGCTCCCCGCCCCGACGGCCAGGGCGCCATCGCGGCCATTCAGGCAGCACTGGATATGGCCCGAGTACCAGCCACAACCATCGATTATCTCAACCTGCACGGTACCGCGACCCGTCAGAATGACAGCATGGAAGCCCTGGCCGTCGCCCATGTCTTCGGCGACTCACTGCCGTGCAGCTCGACCAAGCCCTTGACCGGCCATACGTTGGGCGCCTGCGGGGCGTTGGAAGCGGCCTTCTGCTGGCTGACCCTCGACGCCGGTCGATTACCGCCACAGGTTCACGATGGCCAGCTCGATCCAGAACTGCCGCCGCTGGCCTACGCCACGGCTGCGAAACGCGACTGTAGCCGCGCGCTCAGCAACGCCTTCGCTTTCGGTGGCAACAATATCGCCTTGCTGTTGGAGCGTTTTCATGACTGATTCCCCGACACCCAAAAGGCTCGATCTGCCCTGCGACATTGCCCCCTACGTGCCGCACCACCATGGCATGTGCCTGCTCGATACCCTGCTCGAGGTGGGAGATGAACATCTACATGCCGAAGTGACTCCCCGCCGCGACGACCTGTTCGCCGGCACCAATGGCATACCCGGCTGGGTGGGACTCGAATGGCTCGCCCAGGCCGTTGCTGCCTGGGCTGGCGTGCAGGCCGTGAACCAGGGAGATACACCGAAAATCGGCTTTCTGCTTGGCACCCGACGCTATCGATGCCAGACGCCACTGTTCGCGTTCGACCAGCCGATACGCATCGAGGTCGAACTCGATTTCCGCGCCGATAACGGCCTGGGGGCCTTTCGCGGGCAATTGCTGGACAACGACGGCCAACAACTCGCCACCGCCACGCTCAACGTCTTTCAGCCCGAGTCGCGACAGGCGCTGGAGGCCATTCAACAAGGGAGCAACCCATGACCGATACCATTCTGGTCACCGGTTCGAGCCGCGGCATCGGTCGTGCCATTGCCTTGCGTCTGGCGCGGGATGGCTTCGATATCGTGCTGCATTGCCGTCATCGCAAGGAGGCCGCGGAAACGGTCGCCGACGACATTCGCGCCTTGGGGCGCAGCGCCCGTGTGCTGTGCTTCGATGTCGCCGACCGCGAAGCGGCGCGGCATGCCATCGAAACCGATATCGAGATTCATGGCGCCTATTACGCACTGGTCTGCAACGCCGGCATCACCGCCGATGGCGCCTTTCCCGCCCTCTCCGACGAGGACTGGGATAGCGTCATCCACACCAATCTCGATGGTTTCTACAACGTGGTCAAACCCTTGGTCATGCCGATGATTCGCCGCCGTGCACCAGGCCGTATCGTGGTGATGTCCTCGGTTTCGGGGTTGATGGGCAATCGCGGCCAGGTCAATTACAGCGCCGCCAAGGCCGGCCTGATCGGTGCGGTGAAAGCGCTGGCGGTAGAGCTGGCCAAGCGCCGAATCACGGTCAACTGCGTGGCTCCGGGACTGATCGAGACCGACATGACCGACGAGTTGGTCACCGAGGAAGCGCTCAAGTTGATTCCCATGCGCCGCACCGGCACCAGCGAGGAAGTCGCCGCCACGGTAGGCTTCCTGTGCTCACACGATGCCGGCTACATCACTCGGCAGGTGTTCGCCGTGAATGGAGGAATGTGCTGATGCCAGGCGACATGCTACGCAAGGATGGACTCGGCCGCCGTGTGGTGGTTACGGGCATGGCCGGCTTTTCGCCGATCGGCAATGATTGGCCGAGCATACGCAAGCGCCTCACCCAATTGAAGAGCGGCATCCAACGCATTGACGACTGGGACGTCTACGAGGGGCTCAATACTCGCCTTGGCGCTCCGGTCACTGATTTCAACCTTCCCAGCCACTACAACCGGCGAACGCTACGCAGCATGGGCCGGGGTGCACAGATGGCCACTCGTGCCAGCGAGTTGGCACTGGAGGATGCAGGTCTGCTCGACTCCCCGTTGGTGGGTAGCGGCCAGATGGGTATCGCTTACGGCGCATCGGCGGGAGAGCCCGATGCAGTGGCCGATTTCGGCAACATGCTGATCAACAAGTCGACCGATGGGCTCAATGCCAATTCCTATATCCGCATGATGGCCCACACCGCTCCGGTCAACATCGGCGTCTTCCTCGGCGTGCGTGGACGCATCCATACTACCTCGAGCGCCTGCACGTCAGGCAGTCAAGGCATTGGCTACGCTTTCGAAGCGATTCGCTTCGGCCGTCAGACAGCGATGATTGCCGGCGGATGCGAAGAGCTATCGGCCTCCGAGGCCGCGGTCTTCGATACGCTGTTCGCTACCAGCACGCGCAACGATGCTCCCCATACCTCACCGCGCCCCTTTGATGCCAAGCGCGATGGGCTGGTAATCGGTGAAGGTGCCGGCACCCTGATTCTCGAAGAGCTCGAACACGCCAAGGCGCGCGGTGCCAATATCTACGCCGAATTGGTTGGCTTCGGCACCAACAGCGATGGCCGCCATGTCACCCAGCCCGACGCCACTATGATGGAACAGGCCATTCGCCAGGCACTCGACGACGCCGGGCTACGACCGCAACAGATCGGCTACGTCAGCGCACACGGTACCGCCACCGATCGTGGCGATATCGCCGAAAGTCACGCCACGCATGCCGTATTCGGCTCGAGGCTGCCGATCAGCGCCTTCAAGAGTTTTACCGGCCATACGCTAGGAGCCTGTGGCGCACTGGAAGCCTGGGTTGCCATCGAGATGATGCGCGAAGGGTGGTTTCATGCCACTGCCAACCTCGAGCGGCCCGATGACGCTTGCGCGGATCTCGACTACCTATGTGGCGAAGCGAGGCGCATCGACTGCGAATACGTGATGAGCAATAACTTTGCCTTCGGCGGCATCAACACTTCGCTGATTTTCCGCCGCTGGCCATGATGACGCCATCAGGCGTCTTTCACGGGGCTGACAACCAGCTCCATAACCTGACCATGAAGAAGGGAACACCAGATGACCAAGGGACTTCTTGCACTCGGCATCCTTTTCGGCAGCCTGTTAGTGGCCACGACGAGCCAAGCCCGGGATACCCAACACATGCTTTCCATCGAGGAGGCCATGAACACGCCCGCGGCCCAGGAACGACTCGATCCGAGCATCCGCTTCTTCTTTGCCGACAGCCCGCATGGCGAAGTCGTTGCGCGACACGGCAATTACATTACCAACAAGAAGACCAACGCCTTCAACAAAACCGATGAGGAAGCCTGTCGGTGGGTAATGCTCTCGGCACTGCTTGGCTTGCAGGAACGTGTCAAGTCCGAAGGTGGCAATGCCGTCATCAACATCGAAAGCTTCTACAAACGCCATCCCATGGTGTCACGCACCGAATACGAATGTCATGCCGGGGCCTTGATGGCCGGTGTGGCTCTGCGTGGCGATGTCGTCACCCTGCGCTGAACGGGATGACAGATCGCCTCGACCTGCTCTTGGCACAAGCCCCCGCTGGTAGCAGCGGGGCTTGCCTGTCGCGGTTGGGGCGAGAATTGCTCTCCCGGCTCGCGGCACGCCATGGCTTCGACTGCCCCCTGGATGGCTGGTCGCCCAGAGGAAGCGGCGCACCACGGCATCCATCCCTTCCCTCACCCTGGCAGGCGTGCCTGAGTCACCGTGACCGGCGCGTCGTCGCGGGGCTTGCCACCACCCCGGTCGGAATCGACCTCGAGCACGCACGATCTCGGCATACCTCGCGTCTCGCGTCTCTCGTCGATCTGCTGCCCGAGCCCGATGTACAACGCACTATCCTTGCCGCCACCCCTCCTCTCGATGCCTTCTACCGTGCCTGGACCTTGCACGAAGCGCTCTACAAGCTGGCAAGCCTGAACGAGGAGTCCCCCACCAGCATATTCGCAACCCGCCTGGAGCGACTTGCCCCGCGCGGGGATGTCCATGCGTGGCTGTGGCAGGCTAACGGCTGGACGCTGGCCATCACCTCTTATTCGAAAAGCCTGACGATTCATACCCTACCTGATATCTCGTTGACCAAGCATGAATGGGCGTGAGAAACGCCCCAGCAAGGAGTAGGATAAGAGCCTTCCATCCCTTTGGACTGACGCCGCTCGTTTCGGAAGATCGTGATTTTGCCAAGACACGTCATCGCAGCGCTGTTTTCACTATCCGTCATTGCCCCATCGGCGCTTGCCTTCGATCTCGAAGCGCTACGCTCCCAACTGTCCGAGCCTACCACCATTCAGGGGCAGTTCGAGCAACGTAGCTGGCTGGCCGATCAGGAAACGCGACTCTACAGCCAGGGGCGCTTTATCTACCAACGCGACCAGCGGGTGATTTGGCAACTACTCACCCCCGTGGACACCACCGTATCGTTCTACGCCGACATGACAGCTCCACGGGCATGGAACGCTGAGGAAGAAGAGGACGCGGCAGATATCATGGCGCTGGCCAACCGGTTCGCCTTCGCCCAACAACTGGTCGACCTGATCGGAGGCAACTGGCCGGCACTCTCACACTACTATCATATCAAGCTGAAGGGAGAGCCCGATGAGTGGCAGGTACAGCTCACCCCACTGGCTCCACCACTGGAAACCTGGCTCGGCACGCTGACCCTGGAAGGGGCGGAGTTACTCGAGCGAATCACGCTACTGGCCGCCAACGGCGATGAACTGACTGTCGAGTTCGAAAACCAGCGCACCTTGGTCGATGTCTCCTTGCAGACCTTTTTCAGTGAATGGTTCAAGCAACCTGGCGACGACACGGAAGAAAGCGAGACCGAAGATGAAGAAGAGGGGGACGCGGAGGAGGAGAAATAACCGTCCATGGTCATCGGGCTTCAGGTATCCCAGTGGCCTGCCGATAACCCCATATGCCTTTTCATTTTCTTGCGCTGGCCGTACCAGGAGTTCCAGGGATGCCATCCACCGCCGTCTGGATATTGATCATTGCCGTCACGCTCGCCATAGGAACGCTGGGAATCGCCGTCAGCGGACTAAGCTGGCCACTGGCGCCGGAACATCTGGCTCCCCTGGGGCTCTTCGTGCTGGCCCTGGCTGCCATCATGAGCCTGTTGATCATGTTGGTCGCGCTGATCGGTGGCCTGCGAGCCCAGCACAAGGCCCTGGCCACGAGCCTCGAGGCACAGAGCCGTCAACTTCGTGCAGTGGAAACGGCACAGCTCATGGAACGCTTCGTGCACCAAGCCGAAGCCCTGCTCGCCAAGGAGAGCCTGGACCCCAACAAGCGTAGCGTGCTGCGCTGTCTCGCCGTCGATGCCCTGCGTAAAAATACCGGTCGTGGCGACCCCAACATTGCGCGTTTGGGGCGCTTGTTCGAATGGTTGGCAAATGAAGCCGAGGAGGCCAAGGGCGATGCGACGCGCATGCGCCTGATCGAGCCGATTCTACGCCAGTATGCCGAACTCGCCAGCCAGCTCTGTCAGGTGGGAGAGTGCGAGGACGAGCGGCTGGCAGCCTTCCTGCGCCACCAGCCGCGTAGGCTCCCCATCGAAGAGGAAGGTTAGGTTCCCTAGCTCGGTACCACCGCTGTGACGGTAATCTCGACCTTCAGTTCATCGGCGGGCATCGGCGCACAGACACAGGTACGCGCGGGGGCATGGCCTTCCGGTACCCAGGTATCCCAAACCGCGTTCATGGCAGCAAAGTCCTCGCCATCCTTGAGGTAGATCGTCGCCGACAGCAGGCGCTCGCGGTCGGAACCGATCTCCTTGAGCAGGGCATCGAGGCGTGCCAACATGCTCTCGGTCTGGGCGGTAATGTCGCCGTACCGGGCCTCCGGGCCCGCCACCTGGCCACACAGATAGGCCACGCCATTGTGAATCACGGCACGGCTCATACGTGCCTGGGCATCATGTCGAATGATGGTCATGTAAGTTCCTTGTCTTCATTTACAAGTGGCTCAATCCGCACAATCGATGCATTTCAGCACCGTGGGATCCCACTCCAGTCGTTTGGCGGCAATCCATTCCCCACACTCGATACACTCACCGAAGTTGCCTTGCTCGATACGCAAGAGCGCGGCATCGATGCGTCGGACGGCCAGTTTCCGGCGCTCCTCCTCGGCCTTGGCCATGGCTTGGCCTTGCATGGCATCCATCCTCGACAAGCGGCCCACCGAGGTCTGGTCCAACTCCACAGTGCTACGCGCATCACGTGTGGACTCACTCGATTCGAGCAACTGAGCACGATTCTCGCGAAGCTTTTCGGCAATAGCGTCGATATCGAGTTCGGGATGATTCACCCTTTCCCCCTATGCACGGCAAATTCCGTGCGGCACCAAACACTCAACGCAACAATAGCACCGGCACCGTGGCCTTGCGCAACATGGCCGTAGTCGTGCTTCCGACCAGCAGGTGACGAATCCGCGAGTGGCCATAAGCCCCCATTACCAACAGATCGATGTCGTGCTCTTGCTGATAGGTACGCAGGCTTTCCTCGACTTCACCGGCACGAATCTCGCCATGCGCCTCGAAACCGGCATCGCTCAGAGTCCTCAGTGCCCAGTCGAGCTGGGAGCGCATATCCGCCACTTCGGCCCCGACCATCACCACATGCACGGCGATCTCCTTGAACAGCGGGCTCCTGGCGATCATCTCCACGCCCTTGCTCGTGGTCTTGCTGCCATCGAAAGCGATCATCACCCGCTGAGGTCGTTCGAAGGTCTCAGGCGCTACCAGGATCGGTCGGTGCAGGCTGCGTACCACCCGCTCCAGATTGGACCCCAGGTGTTCGCTGGCCTGATGCGCCGTCTCGCCACGCTTGCCGATCACCAACAGCCGAATGTCGTTTTCCAGCTCGGTGAGCGTTTCCACCAGTTCTCCGTTGCGCTGCCGGGTCCCCGGCTCGGTGACGCCATCCTCGATGGCACGCGACTTGGCGGCATCCAGCATCAACCGCCCCTGCTCCTGAGCCAGCTTGGCGCGTTTCTCGTCCAGTGACGCCAGTTCTTCCAGCAGATGCTCACGCGACCCCAGGCCGATGTTGCCGGATAGATCGGCTTCGGCTGTCTGCGGATGGTTGTCGACCACGTGCAAGAAGGTCAGTGGCGCACCGAGCGCCAAGCTGGCCCAGGCGGCGTAGTCGCATACCGCCGTCGAGAACTGCGACCCGTCGATGGCGGCCATCACTTGATCGGTCATCGTCATTTTCCTTGCTGGCGTTTATTTTCTTTGAAACCGGCGCTGGTATTCCGTTCTACAATATTGTGCCGGTACTGAACACCCTGCATCACTATGCCTCCCTCAACGATCAGTGGCCACCCATCAGCTTCTCGACGGCATCGGGCTTGTCGTGGATGGCGAAGCGATCGACGATGGTCGCGCTGGCCTCGTTGAGGCCGATGATCTCCACCTCGGTGCCCTCGCGTCGGAACTTGATCACCGCCCGATCCAAGGCCTCGACCGCGGTAATATCCCAGAAATGGGCGCGCGAGAGGTCGATGATGACCTTCTCGACGCTTTCCTTGAAGTCGAACGCGTCCATGAAGCGTGCCGAGGAAGCGAAGAACACCTGCCCCACCACCTGGTATTCGCGGCCCCGACCTTCCTCGATCTCGCGAGAGCCGATATAGAGGATGTTGCCGACCTTGTTGGCGAAGAACATCGCCGCCAGCAGTACCCCGACGAAGACGCCGATCGCCAGGTTATGAGTCGCCACCACCACGATCACCGTGGCCACCATGACGATATTGGTGCTCAGGGGGTGCTTCTTGAGGTCACGGATCGAGCTCCAGCTAAAGGTACCGATGGCGACCATGATCATCACCGCCACCAGGGCCGCCATTGGAATCTGCGACACCCAGTCGGAGAGGAACACCACCATCATCAACAGCACCACGCCGGCAATCAGCGATGACAGCCGGGTACGACCGCCGGACTTGATGTTGATCACCGACTGGCCGATCATCGCGCAGCCCGCCATACCTCCCAGCAGACCGGCACCGATATTGGCGATGCCCTGACCTTTGCATTCACGGTTCTTGTCGCTGCGCGTATCGGTCAGGTCGTCGACGATGGTGGCGGTCATCATCGACTCCAGCAGCCCCACCACGGTCAGCATCACCGAGGTTGGCAGAATGATCATCAGTGTCTCGAGGGTCAGCGGCACGTCCGGCCACAGGAACACCGGCAACGTATCGGGTAGCTCACCCATATCCCCCACGGTACGGATTTCCATGCCCGACACCATGTAGACGACGGTCAGCACCACGATGCAGACCAACGGCGACGGTACGCTCTTGCCGATCACCGGCAAATAGGGGAACAGGTAAATGATGGCCAATCCGGCAGCGGTCATGGCATAGACATGCCAGGTCACACCAGTCAGCTCGGGTAACTGGGCCATGAAGATCAGGATCGCCAGGGCATTGACGAACCCAGTGACCACCGAGCGCGACACGAAGCGCATCAGGTCGGCCAGCCTGAGGTAGCCGGCGGTGATTTGCAGCACCCCGGTCAAGAGCGTCGCGGCCAGCAGGTACTCCAGACCATGGTCGCGCACCAGAGTCACCATCAGCAGTGCCATGGCGCCAGTGGCCGCCGAGATCATGCCCGGTCGCCCGCCGGTGAAGGCGATGACGACAGCGATACAGAAGGAAGCGTAGAGGCCGACTTTGGGATCGACGCCGGCGATGATCGAGAAGGCGATGGCCTCCGGGATCAACGCCAGTGCCACCACGATGCCGGAGAGGGTGTCGCCCTTGAGATTGGAAAACCAGTCTTGCTTGATGGATCGTATCATTCTGCGGTCCAGTCGAGGGTCAAGTCATGCCCGAAGGCGCCAGGGGGGTGAAACGGCAACAGGGTGCGAGACTAACTCAGCTACGCTCCCACATGGGGAAGCAGGCATCGCCAGCCAGACATTCGGGTTGTTCGGTTAACCCGGTATTGCGCGACGACATCAGCTTGATGCCAGTCGGTGACGCTTCCATGAAGACCTTGCAGGAGGTCTCGGAACCGTTACCGCGAAGAGAGGGAGATACGCGCTAGGGCGGAGTGCACCCGGTCAGGGGCACGTGGTATGCAGTGTTACCAATCACGGTAAGTCGAATCCCGTTGCTCGTCTGAGGATAAATGCCGCTTTCGACTTTCGTCGTATCACGGTCTTAATCACGAGCGATGGATTCTATCAGGAAAGCCTCCCACCCGCATCCTCAAGTCTCAACCGACGCTCACGACGCCGTTCGATCAGCCCCTTTGCGAACAAGGTGCCCAGCACCAGAGCCCCACCGAACATGGCGATGGGGGCCGGCCGTTCGCCAAGGATCCACCATACCCACAGCGTTCCGACCACCACCTCCATCAGCATCAGCAGCCCCACGTCGGCGGCAGGCAAGTACAGGGGGCCTCGCTGGATCAGGGTGAACCCCAGAGGCAGCAGGCATAGACACAGCAGTACCAACAGGACGGCACTCTCCACTGGCGGCCAGGCCAGACCATGGGTGGCCCCGCCGACCAGCGCGGCCATGGACGCCACCAGCACGCCCGACAGGGTCAGCATAGGGCTCATGTCGATTCCCAGACGAGTACGACAGAGAGTGAAGTTGGCGGCCAGGGCCAAAGCCGCCAGCAACGCGAAGCCGTTGCCCAGCCAGGAACCGGTACCGGCATCATCGACCACGATCAGCGAGGTGCCCAGCATGCACAGGCCGATGGCAATCCAAGTACGCAGCGGCTGACGTTCACGCAGGAAGACCCGCGACAGCAGTGCTGCTATCAACGGCGCCCCGGCCAGGATCATCAGCACATTGCCGCCCTTGGTGTATTGATTGCCGAGTACGAACCCGAAGGTCGAAAAGCTGAATAGCACCGCCACGCCGATGCCGGTCCAGCCGCAACGCTGGTAAGCACTGAGAAAGTTCCGCCCGTTGCGCAGTGCGACGATGATCACGAAGCCCAACGCAGTAAGCAGCCCACGCCAGAGCAGTATCTGTGCATCAGGCAGCGCGATCAGCTTGATCAACAAGGCATCCGGAGAAATGATCAGCGCACCGCCAGCAGTCATCACTAGCCCTTGCTGGTGATGGGAAAGAACGGTCCGACTCACTCCTGAGAAGTACCCTGGTCACTCGCTCTCTTGGCTTGTCTCATGAACCGGAAAGCCTCCATGAGATCGATGGGCAATGGTACGACGATCGTCGAGGCGTTCTTGTTGCTCATGTCGTTCATGGTCTGCAAGTAGCGCAATTGCAAGGCCGCCGGGTTGGCCGACATGACATGGGCGGCCTCGACCAGCTTCTTGGAGGCCTGCAATTCGCCTTCGGCATGAATCACCTTGGCGCGCCGTTCGCGCTCGGCCTCGGCCTGGCGCGCGATGGCACGAATCATGCTTTCGTCAAGGTCGACATGCTTGATCTCGACGTTGGCGACCTTGATCCCCCAGCCTTCGGCCGAGGCATCGATGATCTCCTGGATATCATCGTTGAGCTTGTCGCGTTCGGAAAGCATCTCGTCGAGGTCGTGCTTGCCGAGTACCGAACGCAAGGTGGTCTGAGCCAACTGGCTGGTCGCGTTGACGAAATGCTCGACCTGGATGATGGCCTTTTCCGGATCGACCACCCGGAAGTACAGCACCGCATTGACCTTCACCGTGACGTTGTCCTTGGAAATCACGTCCTGTTCGGGAACGTCCATGGTGATCACGCGCAGATCGACCACCTCCATTTTCTGGATGGCGGGGATGACGATGAACAGCCCCGGCCCCTTGACGGCCTGGAAACGCCCCAGGAAGAACACCACACCGCGCCTGTACTCCGGCAGGATGCGGATCGAGGCCGCCAGAAACATCAGCACCAGGACTAGCGGTACGAGATAGGTAATCAACATGGCTCTCTACTCCTTGGCTTGCGATTGACTGCTCCGCGACGACGGTGACTCGCTGGATCGTGACGCCTCATCACAGGACGCGACTTCGACCGTCAGACCATCGATCCCGACCACGGTCAGTTCGTCTCCCTTGTGGACCTCCATAGAGGCATGCGCCTTCCATAGCTCGCCATGCAGTCTGACTCGACCGTCGCCCTGGAAGTCGCTGACCGCCACGGCACGCGAGCCGAGCAGCTCTTCCTGGCCGGTTCGCGGCTTGCGCTTGCGAAGCCCCATGAAGCGAGTCATGGTCCACAACATGAGTATCGCCGCCAGCAGGGCGATCCCCCCGATCATCGGAATGGAAATACTGAGATTTTCCGCGTCCATGAGAATCACCGAGCCAATGACGAATGCGATAATGCCGCCGATCCCCAGGATGCCAAAGCTGGGCATCAGCGCCTCCCCTACTATCAGGGCCATACCGGTCACGATCAACGCCAGCCCGGCGAAGTTGATCGGCAACACCTGAAAGGCGAACAACGCCAGCAACAGACAAATGATGCCGATAGTGCCGGGCACCAGGCTACCCGGGCTGGAAAGCTCGAAGATCAGGCCGTAGAAGCCGATGATCATCAGGAAGTAGGCCACGTTGGGATTGGTGATGACTGCCAGCAGCTTGGTGCGCCAGTCGGGATCGAAGCGTTCGATCGTCAGGTCCGCGGTTTGTAGCAGGTACTCACCGCGATCCATGACCACCTCGCGCCCATCGATCTGCGCCAGCAGATCGTTGATATCGCTGGCCACTACATCGATGACATTGCGCTCCAGTGCTTCGTTGGACGTCAGGTTGACGGCTTCTCGCACTGCGGCTTCGGCCCAGTCGGCGTTGCGGTCGTGGCGTTCGGCCAGGCTGCGGATATAGGAAACCGCATCTTCGAGCACCTTGCGCTCCATGGCGGTTTCCCCGCGCCGGGGTGACGCCTCGGGCTTGGCCTGCTCTTCGTCGCTAGCCTTCTCGTCGGCAGCCTGCTCGCCACCGTCATTGTTCCCCTCGCCCTGGGTGGTTTCCTCGCCAGACTCCTTGTCACTTCCACCACCGTCAGGTTCTTCATCACCCCCCCCAAAGGGTGACCCGCCGCCACCGCCTATCTGTACCGGCGTCGCCGAACCAAGATGCGTGGCAGGCGCCATCGCGGCGACATGACTGCCGTACATGAGGTAAGTGCCAGCACTAGCCGCTCGCGAGCCGCTGGGGGAAACGTAGATAGCCACAGGAACCGGTGACCCCAGCATGGCACTGATCATGTCGCGCATGGAGGCATCCAGTCCACCCGGCGTATTCATCTCTACGATGACGATCTCGGCATTGCGTTTCTCGGCTTCGCGGAGCCCGCGCGTGAAGTAATCGCTGATGGCGGGGCCGATGGCGCCGTCGATCGTCATCACCAAGGCGCTGCGCCGCTCGGCCTTCTGCGTATCCTCCTGTGCCCAGGATTGCCAAGCCAGCACCACCCCCAATACCAGGCATAGCAGACTGCAGACGGCAAGCACCTTGCCTCGGATACCGGTATCGGACGTGCCCATGTCAAGCTCCCTACGGCAATGGCCTTCGTTCTTTGTGATGCAAGCCCAGGAGGCTTAGTTCACTGCCCTGCGTCTCTCATTATGACCTCCCCACGTTCAGATCGGTGCTCCGCATGTCGGTCCTTGTCACGCTCCACGAGCCGGTCGACGGTCAGATGACATCATGCTCCCGTCCAATGGCGGCTTCGCCGTATGCCGTCAGGCTCCATTCATCGCTATATACCTCATAAAGATAGATAAGATTCGAGGTTTGACGATTTTCCTGTCGAAGGGTTGCCTTAAACGTAAAACGGGGGCGCTGCCTGAGCAGCGCCCCCTGCGTGCCCCCTGATACCTTGCAGGCCCACAAAGCCCTGACGTGATTACCGGGGTGGACGAACGTTCATGCCGCCCTTCGGGACAAGGTCTCCTCCAACTGCTTCGACCAGTTCGGCAGGTCGATCGGCAGTTGACCGATCACTTCCACGTCACGATTCTCGAACACATCGTCTTGCGATGCCTGCAGGCGTTCGATCTCGCGATCCCGGTGCGCCAACAATACCTCCAGATAAGGGCGATAGCAGCGCAGCATGGCCGTGACCCAACGGTTGACCGGCCAAGACGGCCAGGCATGGTCGATCTCGAAGGCATCGGCCAACGCCAGTGTCTTGTCGGCGCGGCGCCATTTCTCCCCCGTCACCCAGCGATTGGTGGTAAACAGCCCGATCGGCAGCCCCCAAGGATCCATCGAGATGGCGATCAGGTGAGTGGGTGTCTTGACCTTGCCCTGCTGATTGTCCCTGGCAGGACGATTGAATAGATGAAAGTGCCCATGCTCGCCTTCGCGGTGGGCATGATAATAGTACTGGCTGCCGGTATCGCGGTCGTAGACGTCACCGTCGGGATAATGGTTGAACTGTACGAATTTGCCCTGCCCCTTGAGGATCTCACCAACCAGGTTGAGGCCGACTTTTTTCAATACCCGCTGGCATTCCAGAGCCTCCCTTGCAGCCTCTGCCATGGCTTGCAATTGTTCCCGGGAATAACTCTCGAGGCTTGGGGTCGAAATAGGTTCACCGATGGCAAACGCTTCGAGTGAAGACATGAGTATCTCCTGCCTAGGAGTCCACCACACACGCCCCAGCGGGCATGGGCTTCCCCATACCCGCCATTGCGGCAATCACCGAAGGGTGCGTGTTATAGGCTATGAGGCTCTCCAGCTTCGCGCCGCTGCAATTCCACAGTGTAGGCGGAGAGTGCCGCCAACTCATCCGAATCCCAGGCCAAAGGGTCTGCTGCCATCGGAGTGATCATGCATATCTGGACCATCTCGTCGGCATGTACCACCTCCATACCATAGAGGTTTTGGCCCATGGCAACTCGGTGGGGAAACGCCTGGCCGAAAGTGGCTTGATAGCCCTGATCGCCATCGGCCCCATGGCAACTTGAGCAGGACATGCCATTGGTGCTCAGACTCGTATCCTGGAACAGATCCTTGCCTTGAGCGATCAAGGCTTCGGGATTTTCATCGGACTCGCTGTATCCCGGAGTGTAGCCTTCGGGACGCTTGACCGCGCAGGGGTTCTTACCTTCCGCCGCGCATGGACTGCACGCACCACAGGCGGCGGCGCAGGGATTCTTCTCGGCACAGGGATTGGCCCCGGCACATGGATTCTTCCCAGCGCAGGGGTTGGCTCCACAACAAGTCTGCATCACGGCGCAAGGGTTGGCTCCGGCGCAGGGATTGGGTGCGTCACTGTTTGCCACCGACTGTAGCGCGACTCCGCCCATCGATATGGTCAACAATGTCCCTGCCAGCGTGCACGCCACCTTGCCGGTACAGGGGAAGCGTTTTTTGAATGTCATAACTCTCGCTCCGTTGTTGTCAGGAAGACGCCCCTACAGCGCAGGGATTCTTCTCGGCACAGGGATTGGCTCCAGCACACGGGTTCTTCTCGGCACAGGGGTTGGCACCACAAGGGCTGCAGGCACCACAGCCGTTCGCCTCACAAGGGTACTCCTCGGCACACGGATTCTTTTCAGCGCACGGATTCGTCTCGGCACAGGGGTTGGCCCCGGCACATGGATTCTTCCCAGCGCAGGGGTTGGCTCCACAACAAGTCTGCATCACGGCACACGGGTTGGCTCCGGCACAAGGGTTGTCGCCACTGGATGCCGCCGCCTGTAGCGCGACCCCGCCCATCGATATGGTCAGCAAGGCCCCCGCCAGCGTACATGTCATCTTGCTGGTACAAGAGAAAGGAAAGCGTTTCTTGAATATCATGGCTCTCGCTCCATCGTTTGTTGTGAGGAAAAAGTCGTCAGGGAAAGACGCCTCACCGTTGCGCGTCGCTCTTTGGTAGAAAGCAACGGGGATGTCTTACACTCTCCACCTCCCCCGCTTAGCATATTTTAATATATATTTATTACAAATTTGAATATAGCGCGCAACGTATTGATCGAACGGGGACGCTTAATCCGGGATGACGAGACGCTCTTCCTCCGTCCAGCTCAGGGCATAAGGCGTGAAACCGGCTTCCAATATTGGCTTGACGATCAGGAAATAGGGAGAAAAGTCGAAATCTCTTGGCGTGAACAGCGTATAGTGCCGCTTTTTCAGCACCCTTCTTCGGCAACCCTGGCAAAGTGATTCATCGTCTTTCCAGACATGCTCGGGAAGAATGGGATAGTCGATAGCTTGAAACGCCTGGGCAATCAATGTCGAGCATATCGCTCGCGTCGGCTCACCGCTGCCCAACCCCAACATTCGTCGCCGCCAGCGACTCGGCACGGGAGGAATAGGCAGCAGATAACGAGCCAAATCGAAGATATTACACAAGTCATATTGATAGCCAACACGCTGACACATGAATTCAACCACTGCTTCGATATCTTCCTGTCGCAGCCCCACCGGTCGACAGATACGCAGGTTATAGCCTCTGAATTCGTCAAAACCGACAACCCTGACTCCTTCCACGACATCCGCTTCGACGAATTCATCACTGCAACCGTGTAGAGAACCACCTGCCCTGCCCTTACCGACATAAAGCGCGGCATGCGACCAGGAAGATTGGGTCAGATATTTGATCGCCGTGCTGATTCTTGATGTACCTTCAACCAAGAGTACGTCTCCCGGGCGCAAGCACCTCATCAAACTATCGGGCTGATAGTTTAGCAACATTTCATATTGCGGCCTCGGACATGTCAGCCAACAGCCAAGGCGGTACCCTATGTGGTGCAGTAGCGAGTTCATGTTCGCTACTCCTATTTCAAGAGCTATGGTATACGATCATTCACCATCAGCTCTCCTATTTGTATCAAGGGTTCGACATCGGTGAATCTGGGAATATCTTCGAACAATTCATTCCCAACTTCATCGATCGCTTTATTGAATTCCTCCTTGGCTTCGAACCCAATGTGTGTCACAAGGAAAAAGGGGGAGTCGCGCTCGATACCCTTGACCACTCGAATGAATTTCAACCCATAGTCACCGAGCAAACGAGCGACCAAGGGTGTGTGATGATCCAAGTAGTAGTCCTCATCGAACGTCATCCCATCCCTGTTCGGATACATCACCAGAATGTCTATCATCGCCGCCACCTTTTCTTGTCGTCCTCTAGACACGAGCATTCCACGGCCTGTCCTCGTCATCTCTTTGTCTTGGTAATCAGCGGATCCTTACTGACCTTCGTACCGGAAAAATCAACAGGGGAAGGCAGGGTCGGTGTAAGCTTTTTGTCATCGGCACGACTAAATGGATTTCGCTGGGACTCGATATGACCAATTCCTCCCTCATCAGCATCATCATTCCGACCTTGAACGAAGCCGAGCGCATCGAAGCCCAGCTAGCCGGCTTGCAAGCGCTCGGAGATGACAGGATTGAAATCATCGTCGTCGATGGTGGAAGCCGCGATGATACCCCCACGCTTGCCGCCCCCCTGGCATCTCATGTCATATCCAGCAACCCCGGGCGCGCGGTACAAATGAATTGCGCAGCCCAGGCCAGCCAAGGCGACATCCTGCTGTTCTTGCATGCCGATAGCCGCTTGCCCGATGGCTCGATTGACGAGATCCAACAGGCATTGTCCGATGATTACGAATGGGGAAGGTTCAATATCCGGCTCCAAGGACACCACCCAATGCTCAAGGTCATCGCGCTGGCCATGAACGTTCGCTCACGGCTCAGCGGTATCGCCACGGGCGATCAGGCGCTTTTCATGACGCGCCGCGCCTTCGAGGCCGTGGGTGGCTTTCCGGAACAGCCGCTGATGGAAGATATCGAGATCTCGAAGCGCTTGAAACGACTATCACGCCCGGCTTGCCTGCGCGCGCACGTGGTCAGTTCCGCTCGGCGCTGGGAGCGTCACGGCCTGTGGTCCACCATATGGCTGATGTGGTGTCTGCGTTACCGGTACTGGCGCGGCGCCGATAGCCAACAACTGGCCAAGGAGTACCGGCATGCACGATAGAAGGCACGATGACCGCCATACGCCGAGGGATTTCCCACTCGCCATCCTGGCCAAGGCACCGGTGCCAGGGCGCGTCAAGACACGCTTGATTCCACACCTCGGAGAGCAAGGCGCCGCCCAACTGCACGAACGCCTACTACGCCATACACTGGCTGTTGCCCTCGAGGCGACCTCAGCGCACCACATCGTGCTGTGGACAGCCTTGGACCATTCGCATCCGTTGTTTCTGGAGTTGGCGGAGCATCACGGCATTGCGTTACATCCTCAGCCCGAAGGTGACCTGGGTATGCGCATGCACTACGCCCTGCTCTCCATGCCGGGACCCGGTCTCGTCATTGGCTGTGATTGCCCAGTGCTGTCACCTACCCTGTTGTCTCAATGCTGGAGTGCTCTGCAAAACGCCGATGCCGTGTTTCTTCCGGCGGAAGATGGTGGCTATGCACTGGTCGGTACGCATCATTCCCACATTCGTCTCTTCGAGCATATAGATTGGGGAACCGAACGTGTCATGTCCCAGACCCGTCGACGCGCCGAGGAACTGGGCTGGAACATCGTTTGCCCTGCCGAGGTATGGGACATCGATCGCCCGGAAGATATCGAGCGCTGGGAGCTGTCATGCAAAGAGCCGCCAAGCGACTATGCTTGACGGCCCTTAACTAAAACAAAACACAATTAAAATATTATAGTCCTGACACTATATCGATTATTGGTTTGTATTCTATCACTCATCTCCTGACCTTCCACCTCCAGAATATAACGGCCCGGCCGCAAGGTTTCGTCAATCACAAAGTTCCCATCACGCTGCCTGGCAGTACTTACCACATTATTATCCTGATCCAATAAACACGCCTTTATTATCATATTAACACCTATGGACCCCCAACTTTCACTACTTATTCTAATCCGTGTTGGCGAATCAACATTCAGTAAGTAGCGGTCCACGTATGACGTAGGAACAAGTCGAAGGCTTGAAGCACCATTATGCGGTAGTTCTGGCGTTGACATTGCCAGCGCATAGTCCACGCCACCAAGACCAAGCATCAATGCAACAGAAAGACTGATCACAAGGTTCGAGCGGTTCATGGCATTTCCCCTTCATCTTTCAATCAGCGAAAACCCACGTCCTTCTGGAATTCTCACATCACCACATGGCCCGATATGGGTCATCCCCCAACGACTCCATATTGCTTAGTAGAAAAAGTGACGCATTCATTACACATGTCTCTCATTTTCATATAAAAAAACAGTCCAAGACATAACATAATATTTTTAGCTATAGGTGTAAGGCATCTCCCTCATGACACGACAAAATCATTGCAAACCACTTGACCTTTAACACCAGATGTTCATCATGACCCATTGAACCCAGATGGAAGTCATGAGATGTCGGGATCAGAGAGTGAAGAGAAGAACGAGAGGATGCAGCGCCTCAGTGCGGTCAGGCCACGATTGGTATCGTTTGCCCGCCTACAGCTCCGAGACCTCGCTCAGGCCGAAGATGCCGTTCAGGAAGCGCTTGCCGCCGCCATTGAAAAGGATGAAAGCTTCTCCGGCCGCTCGGGTTACGAGACCTGGGTCTTCGGCATCCTCAAGTACAAGATACTCGACGCCTTGCGCGCCCAACGACGCGATGGCAGATGGCAACCTCTCGAGCACGAACTGGATGAAGATGCTATCGACAGGCTGTTTCAGCAGAACGGGAGATGGCAGGAAGAGGCTAAGCCTGCCAGTTGGGGAGACCCTGAAGCGGCCTTCCTCAATGAGCGCTTTTGGCAAGTATTCGATACCTGCATGATCGCCCTTCCGGACAATATCGCCCGGGTATTTTCGATGAGGGAACTGATGGGACTGACCACCGAGGAAATCTGCAGGGAGGCAGGTATCAAGGAGAACAACTGCTGGGTCATCCTGCATCGTGCCAGGCTCCGCTTACGTGCCTGCATCGAACGCGGCTGGCTGTCGGAGGAGAACTGATGTTCAAGATGATGATGTGCAAAGAAGCCACTCGGTTGATGTCCAAACGTCTGGATGCCCCCTTGAGTTTCCAGGAGAAACTTTCACTGAAGCTGCACCTCGCCATGTGTGATGCGTGCACGGAATGCAACAAGCAGTTTACCTTGCTGCATGAAGTGGGACACAGATTCGAAGTATTCGTGAGCGATACTCCCGACAACGGGGGAGGTGCTCACAACGAGTGACATGGCGAGATAACGAACATCACCACATAATCGCCCTCGTAACGCGATATTCGCCTCCAAACCAAGCGAGAGAGGCGACTCAAGCCAGCGATCTTGACAGCCCCCACAACCCCACCAGTAGCAATACGATGGCAGCGGGGATCAAGACCGGGGCGATACCGGCAACGGCACCGGCAATCGGCAGCCCCAACCAGATCAACACCAGCGGTGCGCAACAGGCGCCACCAGCGAGCAGTGCTGGAATCGCAGCGAAGAAACCAGCACTAGCCCCCCGCGTCCGGCAAACGCGCGGTGCCCGCCAAGCCAGCCAGCCGGCCGCCAGATTCAGCCCCACCAGTGTTCCCATGATAAGCGCCAGAAAGGCATTGATCGGACTGAAGGTCCACACCAGCGGCCCCAAAGCGATCAGACCGATCGGTTCGAACTGGAACGGTGCACGCCATTCGAACACGCGTTCCCAGGCCGGAAAGCTGGCATGCACGCCACTGCCGCCCCCGGCGATATCGCCGCTCAGCCACAGGTACAGCAAGGCATAGCCAATCGCGACCACGCCAATGACGGCTCGCGTGCCAGGATGCTCCAGCAAAGTGGCCGATAATGCCAACATGGCCTTCATGGCGCCCCCCGTCCTTCGTATACGGTGGTCTCCGGATAGAAGGCCGCCCAGGCGAACCACATGGCCTCGAAGGCGTTGACCGTCTCCAGGTTCTCGAGCCCGGCACCGCTGACGCCTTCAGCACCAAAGGTCAGGTTCGATGCCTCGATGTCGATATCGTCGGGATTGCGGAACACCCAACCGGTATCCAGCCCCGGATCATGTACCACGGTATACTGGCTGCCATTCAGAGAAACGTCGACTACCTCCTCCTCGCGTAAGGCATCCTTGTCGATGGCGATAGCCCCATCCGAAGTGCGCACCCCCAGGACCATCGTCTTGGGTGGATAGCGCGCGTCACGGGTCATGACCGGAAAGAGCCGGCGACTATCGGGATGGTAATACCCCGATAGGGGGCGATAACTACCATAGGGATCACGTCGATAATTACGCACATAGCCGGTCTGGTCGGTAAGCACCTGAGTATCGGGATGACGTGCCTTCCACTGCCCCCAAGTGGTCCAGAACACACGGAATTCCTTGAGCCCTTGCCCGCTCAGGGGGCCATCGATGGCCACCCCGAGAATCTGCGGCCATTCACTATCGGTGGCACGGTCGTACATCACCAGGTTGCTGTTGACCAGATTTCCCGACACCCCCAGCTCAGTGTCGCCCCGGGCGAAGCCCAGCGCCGTCCCAGTCAACGGGCAATAGGTGATGCTGACCGGCTCGCCGGCGAATTCGTCATTGACGATCTCGTGCCAGACCAGGATCCGCTGCGGATAGGCACGGGCTTCGCCATGGCGATAGACACCAATCACGATATCCTCGTCATCGAGGAAGCCATCGGCCTGCTCGGCGGACTGGAAGCGCGGCCTGTCGATGGAGGGAATCCCATCCTTTCCGGGACCGCCAGACCGCACCGCCGAGCGGAACGCCTCCAGCGAATAGGCGATGGGCACTTGCGGCGGGTCGACCACCGGTGGGCTGGCCAGTGCCGAGGACAGGGGCAACAACAATACTGCCAAGGGCAAGGAAACCTTGAAAGCACTCAGGGATGGCATGCGACACCTCACGGCAGTAACCTTCAGGCACGTCACTTTATTCGTCGCCACGCCGCTTCGTTCCTTACACGACTCTCCGGTCGCGGTCGTTACCTGCCCGCCCCCTTGACTCCGTACCACGGTACGGCCCCTACTTTGATCAGAGCGGAGATTGAGAGGCTACGTCCATGAACGCCACGACCATCAGCAAGGCCGCCAAGGCCGCCGGTGTCGGGGTCGAGACCATTCGTTTCTATGAACGAAAAGGCTTGATCGCACAACCTCCCAAGCCTCGCGACGGCGGATACCGTGTCTATCCCGATGACACGGTGCGACGGGTACGTTTCATTCGCCGTGCCCAGGAACTCGGCTTCTCACTGCGTGAAGTCGCCGACTTGCTGTCGCTACGCCTGGCATCTCATGCCGATGCGGGTGACGTACGGCGTCGCGCCATGGCCAAGCTGCAGGATGTGGACGAAAAGATCGAACGCCTGCAACACATTCGCCAGGAGCTCACCGAGTTGCTCGCGCATTGTCCCGGCGAGGGTGCGCTACAGTGCTGTTCCATCCTGGGCGCCCTGGAGCACAACGAGTGAGCGGCATCGACCTGCTGAACCTGGTGCTGCTGCCGATCGGGCTCGGGCTGCTCGGCTTCGTCGAGCCCTGCTCGGTCGGCTCGAGCCTTGTCTTCGTCAAATACCTCGAAGGCAAGGACCGGCTCGCCAAGCTGTCGCAAGTCACGGTCTTCGCGCTGACGCGCGGCCTGTTCATCGGCCTGCTGGGCGCATCGGCGGTCTGGCTCGGCACCGCCTTCCTTGGCTTCCAGAAAGCAGCGTGGATCGTCCTGGGCGCGATCTATACCGCGATCGGGCTGCTCTACATGCTGGGTAAGGCCAGCTTCCTGATGCGCACCATTGGCCCGCGTCTTTCCACGATTTCGGGCGGCCGCGGCTCCGCCACGCTCGGCGTGCTGTTCGGCATCAACATCCCGGCCTGCGCTGCACCACTGATCTTCGCGCTGTTCGGCGCGGCGGCCGCGGGCGGCGCCGCCGGCCGGCCAATCGTTGTCGGCTTTGTCTCACTCGCACTTTTCGGCCTCGCGCTGTCGCTGCCGCTGGTGCTTGCCGCCGCCTTCGCACCGGTCCGGCGTGCGCTCGACCGGCTCGCAGGCCTGTCACGACGGATTCCTGTCTGGACCGGCCTGGTGCTGATCGCGCTCGGCCTGTGGTCGATCAGCTTCGCCCTCCTCGTCAATCTGGAGGATTGGTCATGATGTCACGCATCGGCACCCCTCGAGTCCTGACGTTGGCCTGCATCGGCCTCACTCTGACCACCCTAGTCGCGGCTATGCCCGCCAACGCTGACGACGGTTTCCATTACGGGCCCGAGACCGTCGACGTCGCGGCTCACTGGGCGGCGCGCTCGACCCTCGCCAACGCCGTAATGTTCAGCGGACTGGGCGAGCCGCTCTCGATCTCCATGTCGACCACCGACGACATCCTGAAGCATGCAGGCTACGTCGCGCGGCCACCGATGCCCGACATGGCGACAGTCGGGGTCGTCTACGCCGCGGGCGATCCCGGCTTCATCCAGACGCCCGATTTTTCCGATCCGGCGACGCTGCGCTGGGATCCGGAAACCTTCGACCGGACGCTCGACCCGGCAGCCCAAGCCTGGGCACTTATCAAGATCACGAGCCCTGAGTTCCACCTCACCTTCCACGCCCGCAAGGCGGACAAGCGGATCGCGCTGATGATGCTGCCACAGGCCCAGGCCCAGGCGCATACGCTTGAAACGAAGCTGCTAACGGAGCAAGGCCTGTTCGCGGCCCGAGGTGCCGACGACGCCTTCGCGGAACCGGTCGCCCGCGATCAGGCTATCGTCCTGTGGGGCGTTTCCAACCTGATCCTGGCGGCGACGAGTTCCCGCGACGATTACTGGCACGCCGCCTATCGCGATCTCGTCGACGCGAACGATTACCGCGAACTCGCGACGCTGGCGTTCGACGCCGTCGAGTCCCTGCCGCCGACATCGACCGCAGGGCAGGCGTTGGCCATCGAAGCGCTGGGCCGCTATGCGCTCGCCACGGAGGACGCGGACCGGCGCGAGAAAGCCCTGACGCTGGCGCGAAACCACGCCGATGCGCTGGCGCAGCTTGGGGAGGCCTCCTTGAGCGATACTGCCCTGGCCATCTATGGACTCACCGAGGCCGGCCGCCTGCTAGCCGACGAGAGGTATCCGAAGGCAGCCGGCGTGCTGTTCCGGCAGACGCTCCTGCCGACGTGGGATGATCGGCTCGGTGCATTCGCAACCGGCGGACGGACCGCCTACACGCCAGAGACCACAGCCGCCGTGGTCGCCGCGCTGAACGCCATGCGCTGGCATGGGCCGGCCGATCTGGCAGAAGAGGCAGCCCTGCGCTATCCGCAATTCCTCGAAACCGTGCTCGTGCACGGCGGGCTGCTGTTGTCGAGCCCATTGCCGCTGGTTCCCGCCGACTACCGCGACGACCATCCCGAGGGCGCCTTTGCACACCCCGACTTGCCTGCGCCGGTCGAGACCGGCGTCGCCCCCGTCTTCGCCGGCGGCGTCGTTCGTGAAGACGGGACGTGGCATGTCTCGGACCGACACTTCCACACGGCAGCGGCATTATTCCTTGCCAACATGTTGGTGATGTCGCACGAAGACCGGGCCGATCCGTTCTTGCCGGCGGAGCGGCTCGCGGACCTTCGGCGATAGGAGGACGCCATGACTGACGCGACACTACAACAGCAAGCCGTGCCCCTCGAAAGCCTCCAGCTCAAGATCGGCGGCATGAGCTGCTCGTTCTGCTCGAATGCCATCGAGCGCGGGCTTGGCCGCGAAAAGGGCATCGAGGAGGTGCACGTCTCCCTGGCCCACGAAGAGGCGCTGATCCGGTTCAGGCCCGATGAGACCGATGAGACCAGAATAAAGAACGTCCTCCACTCGCTCGGCTACATCGTCCGCGACCCGCGCAAGGTCGGTGCATTTGACGAACAACTCGAGCTCAAACGCAAGGAGCGCAACGACCTGATCTCCGCGGCGAGCCTCGCTCTCGTCATGTTCGCAGCGATGGTGGCGATGTGGCTCGATCTGTGGCAAATGCAGGACTGGCACGCCTGGACGGCATGGGCATTCGCCACCTACGTTTTCGTCTGGAATGGTCGTCGCATCATCCGCATGGCGTGGGGCGCCGCCCGGCGCGGCATTACCAACCAGCATGTGCTGCTGTCGGTGGGTGCCATCGGCGCCTTTATCGGCGGCCTCCTCGGGGCGCCGGTGCCGCTTCTCGGCTGGTACGGCTTCGTCGGTTTCCCGCCGGTCGACTTCTTCGGCGTGGTGGTGTTCCTGACCACCTATCACCTGCTTTCCGGCTACGTCGCCCTGGTGGTGCGGACGAAGGCGTCGGAGAGCGTCCGCCGCCTGCTCGAGATGCAGCCACCGACCGCGCGGGTAGTGCGGAACGGCGGGGAGGAAGACGTCGCAATCGAGACCGTCATGGTCGACGAACTCGTGCGTGTCCGCCCGGGCGACCGTGTACCCGTCGACGGCGTGGTCGAGGACGGCACATCGGTGGTCGACCAATCGATCGTGACCGGCGAGCCGATCCCCGAGGAGAAGCAGGCCGGCTATGAAGTGATCGGTGGCAGCGTCAACCAGACTGGCACGCTGCTCATCCGCGTGACACGCACCGGCGAGGACAGCTTCCTGCGTCAGGTCGCCCGCCACGTCGAGGAAGCGAAGGCGATGAAGCCCGGCATCATCGTCCTGGTCGACCGAGTGCTCCTCTATTACGTGCCGGCCGTGCTCGGCATCTCTGCGGCGTCACTGCTGTTCTGGGGCTTTGCACCACTCGCCTGGGCCGGAAACATGCAGTGGGTGACGGCGATCTACGCCGGGGTCACGGTCCTCGTGATGGGCTATCCCTGCGCCCTTGGCATGGCGACGCCGCTGGCGCTCATCCGTGGCGGCGGCATGGCAGCCGAACGCGGTATCCTGATGCGCTCCGGCGAAGCCTTCCAGATCCTCAAGGACATCACCCATGTCGTGCTCGACAAGACCGGCACGATCACCGAGGGAAAACCGCGGCTCGTCGCCGTGGAGGCCGTAAGCGACCTTGGCCGGGACGAGGTCCTGCGCCTGGCCGCGGGAGCCGAGGCGGCCTCGGAACACCCGCTCGCGCGTGCCATCGTCGATGCCGCCGAAGAACGGGCACTCGAGATGCCGGAGGCGGGCGATTTCCAGGCCACCGCCGGACAGGGCATCGAGGCGACCGTTGAAGGGCGCCGGATCCTGGTTGGGACGTCTCGCTTCCTGCGATCGCGGGACGTCGATGTCTCGCCGGCCCAAGAGGTTCTCGACCGGCACGAGGCCCAGGCGCACACCGCTGTACTCGTCAGCATCGCCGGGGCCGTTGCCGGCGTGCTCGCCATCGCCGACGCGGTCAAGCCGGATGCCAAGGACGCCATCGCGGAGCTCAAGCGTCGGGGTATCACGCCGGTGATGCTGACCGGCGACAACGAGCGCACGGCACGGGCCGTGGCGGCGGCCGTGGAGATCGACGAGGTGCACGCCCAGGTCGTTCCGCAGGACAAGGCGGCACGGGTGCGAGGATTGCAGGAGCAAGGCGCGCGGGTCGCCATGGTCGGCGACGGCATCAACGACGCCCCGGCGCTGATGCAGGCGCATGTCGGCATCGCCATCGGTGCCGGCACCGACATTGCGATCGAGTCTTCCGACGTTGTGCTGATAGGCGAGCGCCTCGGGGCGGTACCAGAAGCGATCACGATCGGCGGCATGAGCTACCGCAAGACCGTGCAGAATCTCTGGCTCGCCTTCTTCTTCAACGGCGTCGGCGTGCCCACCGCCGCCACCGGCGTCGTCCATCCGTCCTGGGCCATGGCGGCGATGGCAGCCAGCGTCACCCTGGTGCTCGCCAACTCATTCGGCGGCCGGGTATTCAAGCGCCCAAGCATCAGGTCATCAGAGAAAGACCGCTTTCCGGCGGGCGAGGCGGCGCTCATCCTCTCGGTGCCCAGTATTCACTGCCAGGGATGCGTCGAGACGATCGAAGCCAACCTGCGGCTAGAGCCGGGGATTGGACGTATCGAGGGGGACGTAAAGACGAAAACAATCCGCGTCGTCTACTACGGTTCCGCCACCTCCCCAGATGCGATAGAGACCGCAGTCACGAGGCTGGGGCACAGGGTGGAGAAGCGGCCATGACGGACGCGACGCCAATTGTCACCGCGGAGGAGACGCGAAAGCGCCGCCGCTGGCTCAACTGGCTGGGCACGACGATAGGATTTGGCCTGATCGCCCTTCTCGCCTGGCGGCTCGACTGGCGCCAGTTCGCCGAGGTGCTGCAATCCGCCCGGCCGGAGTTCGTGCTTGCCACCTTCCTGGCGATCACGCTGGAGCAGGTCATCCGAGGCTGGAAGTGGCGCCAGATCCTGACGCCGCTCTGCGACTGTCGGACATCGCATCTGTTCGGCGCAACCATGGCTGGCTATCTCGCCAACCTCCTCGTACCGCTGGGCCTCAGCCCCTTCGTTCGGTCGTGGCTAGTCGCCCGCAAACAGCACATTTCAATGAGCTGCGCGCTGGCCACAGTCGCCATCGACCGTCTGGTCGACGGGCTGGTGTTCGCGGCCTTCGTCGTTGTCGTCGTGTTCGCCGCGATTATCCCCGACCCGAACGGCAATATCGGCCTTGGCCTGCTGCTCGGCGCCGGCGGCAGCACGGTGGCGATCGTGGGGGTACTCTTGCTGCTCGCGCACCACAAGCGCCGATCGGCGTCCGGCATCGGGATTCTCCTCGCCCTCGCCGACCGTCTGCCGGGGCGCTTCGCGGTCCGCGCGCGATCACTCGCGCTCGCCTTCGCCGACGGCATCGTCTGGCCACGGGAGCGCTGGCGCGGTGTCGCCATCGTGCTGGCCAGCATCGTCATCAAGCTCATCGCGGCCTCGCATCTTTTCTGGGCGGGTCTCGCATTCGGCGTGGTGTTGGAGCCGCTCGTCTATCTCGCCCTGCTGGCAATCCTCGGCTTCATCGTTATCCTCGCCCACATGGCCAGGGTGCCCGCCGGCTTCGTCGTCGGCGCCGTGTTCTCGCTTGGCCTCTTCGGGGTGGACAACGCCACCGCTCTGGCCATGGTCACCGTGGTCATGGTGGCGAACATGCTGGCCGTTGCCGTCTTTGGCGGCTGGGGGCTCTGGAATCACGGTGTCGGTTTCAGCGATCTCGGCCGGAGGAAGGTCGCGGACGATGCCGGCCCGTGAACCCTCTCGCCGCTTCGTGCGCATCGCCACCGCCGGCGCCTTCTTCCAGGGCGGCGCCGCCGCCGTCGATACCGGCACGATCATGGCGAGCCTCGTCCATGGCCTCACCGGCAGCTCCGTCGCGGTCGGCGCGGCAGCGGCGATCGCCCGCTACGGCTGGCTCTTCCCCCAGTTGTTCGTCGCCTGGTTCGCTCAAGCTCGGCGGCGGCGCATGCCGCTCTACGCCCTGGGCGCGTTCGGTCGGGTCGCTTGCCTGATCGGCGTCGGCGGGATCGTCCTCATGGCCGGTCCCAGGCCAACATCCGCGTTGGTTGTCGCGTTCTTCACATTGTGGACGCTCTATGCGTTTGTGGGCGGCATCCTCGCGGTTCCTTACAACGACATCGTCGCCCGCTCCATTCCATCGGCTCGGCGCAGCCGTCTTCTGGCCCTGCGGTTCTTCGCGGGCGGACTGCTGGCCCTCGGCGTCGCTGCCGTCGCCAGTCAGGCGATCGACGCGCTGGCGTTTCCCGCCGGGCACGCGATCGTTTTGCTGACGGGAGCCGGACTGCTGCTGGTCTCGGCGATCTCCTTCGTGTCCGCCGGCGAGCCGTTGGCGCCCGAGCCCACACAAGCGACCGGTTTCGGGCGATTCCTCCGGGACGGCCTCGACGTGTTCCGGCAGGACCGGCGCTTTCGCTTGTTCGTGGGCGTGCGCTGGCTCGACGGCACCGTCATGATGGCGCTGCCCTTCTACGTGGTGACGGCGACGCAGGCTGGGGTCACCGCAGCGGAGGTCGCGACGCTGCTCGGAGCGCAGACGGCAGGCGCGCTCCTGTCCAACCCGCTCTGGGGCTGGTGGGGCGACCGGCTCGGCAAGCGGCGACTGCTCGGCGTCACGGCGGTGCTCGCGATCGCGGCGCCGTTGCTTACGGTCGTTTGGATGGGCGTCGTGCCGCCGGGCGGAACCTCAGGCCTTCCCGCCTTCGCGGCGATCTTCCTAATCCTCGGCGCGGTGAACAACGGCGGCAACATCGCCCATCTCGGCTATCTCTGGGAGATCTCGCCGGACGATCGCCGGCCTGCCTACAGCGGCTACTTCAATGCGCTGGTGGCGCCGGCGGCGCTGTCGCCGATCGCAGGTGCGGCGGTCGTCGAGACGCTCGGCCTATCGACCGTATTCGTGGCGGGCGCCGTGGCTGCTGTCGGCCAGGTCGTCGCGGTCCGGCATCTCCGCCATGTCGAGGAGGGGAGGACGGCCTGATGTTCTTGACCTTGAAACGCAGACTCCGGCGCGACGTCGCCCGGTCATGGTGGCTGTCGAAGCTGTGGTACCGACTCAACGGCCTATCGATCGCGGGCCGCCCCGACGACGAGGTCTGGTACTTCGCCTTTGGCGCCAACATGCACGACAGCGCGTTCCGCGAACGCCGTCGCATGCGTCCCCTCGAATGGCGGGTCGGGCGGATCAACGATTACCGCCTGCGCTTCAATCTAGAGGGACGTCCGAAAGGAAAAGCGGCGCCGGCCAATATCGAATCCTGTCCCGGCGACGAAGTCTGGGGCGTGCTCTATAAGATCACCCGGCGCGACCTGATCTGGCTGGACAGCACCGAAGGAGTGCCCGGCCGGCGTTATCGCCAGATCTGGCTCGATGCCGAGGACGCCAACGGACAGCCGGTAGAGGCTGTCACCTATATCGCCAAAGGCAAGGAAATCGACGGCAATCCGTCCCTGCGCTATATCACGCTCCTGCGGGACGGCGCTCGCGCACATGGGCTACCCGAGCATTGGGTTCGGATGCTCAAGCAGGTAAAGCACGCAGAATGATGCGGAACTTCAACATGGGGTTAGGGACGTTGTTCGAACTACATTTACGCTTGACTCCGTAGTCTGGTACGGGCCCTACCCTTGGTCATAACGCCATTTGCCAACGAGGGATGCTGTCATGACATCGACAATTCGCACGTTATTTCTGGGACTGGCTGCCGCCGTCGTCTCGACAACGGCCCTTGCTGCCGGACCAAGCTATCAGATTGAGGTCGAAGGACTCGCCTGTCCTTTCTGCGCCTACGGGATCGAGAAGCAGCTCGGCAAAATTGAAGGAGTGCAGACGATCGAAACGGATATCGAGGCTGGCAGGGTGATCGTCACCATGGACGACGGGCACACGCTCGACGAGTCACGCGCAGAGCAGGCTGTCGACCGGGCCGGATTCACGCTGGGCAGCTTCGAACCACTCGACGCCTCTCCGACTACCAATGGTCAATGACGAGAGGGGCGTTATTCATGACGCATCATCGACATAAGACAGCATCCGGACATCGACTATTCGCCGTGGCGGCGATGGTGGCGTCCGGCTTGACTCAGGCAGCTCCCCAGACCTTCAACACGGCGCTACCTGTCGCGGAAGGGAACGTCGTATTACGCGAGCAGTTCTTGTACCGCAAGGCCGATGACGACCCCAGCCCTGCCCGTCGGGACCTGCGGGTCAACGGTGCCATCACGGTGCTCGGTTATGGCCTCACAAGTGACCTTGCCCTGTTCGGCGCCCTTCCCTATCTCGACAAGGAGTTCGATCTCGATGGACCCGGCGGGCAGCGCATCGAGCGAAGCAGCCGCGGGCTCGGCGATGCGCGCCTGTTTGCACGCTACACAGCGTTTAGAGACGATGCACCGGGCCGTACCTTCCGCATTGCGCCGTTTCTCGGTGTGGAAACGCCGACCGGAGACGACGACGAAAGAGATCGTTTCAGCCGGTTGCCGCAGCCTCTACAGTCCGGTTCTGGCTCCTGGGACCCATTTGGTGGCGTGGTACTGACCTACCAGACGCTCGCCTATCAGCTCGATGCCCAGTTCGCCTATCAGGCAAATACCGAGGCCAATGGTTTCAAGTTCGGTGATGAGGCGCGTCTCGACGGCTCCCTCCAGTATCGGCTCTGGCCACGGAAGCTGAGCGGCGGCGTGCCCGGCTTCTTGTATGGGGTGCTTGAAGCGAACCTGATTCACCATGAAAAGAATGAGGTGAATGGGATGCGGGATGCGGACTCAGGCGGAACCCAGCTTTTCCTTTCACCGGGCCTGCAGTATGTGACCCGCCGCTGGATCATCGAGGGCATCGTCCAGCTCCCCGCCGCACAAGACTTGAATGGCGCGGCATTGGAAGATGACTTCATTACCCGGATTGGTTTCCGTATTAATTTTTAGGGCCTCCCATGAAAGCAAAGCGATTATTCAAGATTGGGGCGATAGTGGCAGGCCTGGTGGCGGTTGCCACCATTGCCTCCTGTGCTGCCTTCATTCCCCGCGAGAAGGGACCTGGCTATGAGTTCGTCGGGGCTTGGGGTAGCCAGGGAAACGAGCCGGGGAAATTCGATGATCCGACCGGCGTTGCCGTCACCGCGGATGAGGTGTTTGTCGCCGATGCGCGTAATGGGCGAATCCAAGTCTTTGATCATGAAGGACAATTCAAACGTGCCTTCGGTACCCCCGGCGATGCCCCCGGTGAACTCGGGCGACCGATGAACCTGACGATCCACAAGGGAATGCTCTATGTGCCTGAGTACATGAACGATCGGATTCAGGTCTTTAGCCTGAGTGGCGACTCTCAACGTATGATTGGTGGCCCCGGAGAGGGACCTGGCGAATTCGATTCGCCGGGAGGTGTCGCCGTTGCCGCGAACGGCGATCTTTTCGTGGCCGACTTTTACAATCAGCGCGTGCAGCGCTTGCGCGCGGATGGTGAGTTCGTTCGGCAATGGGGGACGACGGGGGAAACAGGGCGAGGAGCCGGCGAGTTCACCTACCCCACCGATGTCGCGCTCGCCGCCGACGAAACCCTCTATGTGGCGGACGGCTATGGTAACCGCGTGCAGGCGTTCGACGCCGAGGGCGAGTTCCTACGCAAGTGGGGTGGTCCCTTCGCCATCGGCATCTATGGCCCGTTCAATGGCTGGCTTACCACAGTGACGGGCATCGCAATAGGCCCGGACGAGCGGGTATTATCCGCTGACTTTTACAACGATCGGATCCAGGTATTCACCGCCGAGGGAAAGTTCCTCAACACCTTCGGTGAAACAGGCAACGGTCCAGGACAGTTCAACCACGCCATCGCCTTGGATATCGCACCGGACGGTACGGTATTTGTTGCCGACTTCCAGAACAACCGCATCGAGAAATGGCGCCCGGTCAGAAAGTAGGGGAAATAAACAGAGCATACGGTCCTGCAAGCCGTCGATGAATCGCGACTTGCAGGACCGGCGGTGAAGCGCATCAGCGATGGCTCATCCTTACCAGACGTGGCCTGCGAAGGCTTCGTCCAGCTCGGGATGATTGATGTGGTTGGAGTAATTGCTCAATGTCTTCACGGCCAGCGCCAGCACGATCTGCAGCACGTGCTGTTCCTCGAAACCAGCCTCCAGGAAGGCGTTAACGTCACGCTGGGTGGGCATGCCCCGAGTCTCGAACATCACCTTGGTGAACGCGCTCAGGGCCGCCAAGCGCTCATCGGGGATCGGTTGGTCATTACGGATGGCCTCTATCACATCGGCGGGTACCTGCGACATCTTTTCCGCTAGCATGCTGTGGGCCGCCATGCAGTACTTGCAGCCGTTGAGCCGGCTGATAGTCAGGAGCACCACTTCCTGCTCGGGCGGTGCAAAGCCGGATTCTTCGCGGAACAGCGTATAGCCATGCAGGTAGGTGTCCAGCACCCCGGGAGCCTTAGCCATGCCCTCGTACATCTTGGGCACGAAACCCAGCTTGGCGTGGGCCTTCTCGAGCAACGGCTTCGCCTTGGCATCGGCATTTTCAAGGGTCTGGGGAGCGAGTTTCATCTGATAGTCGGCTGCCATGGGTCATTCCTCCTTGCATGATGAGACACCGGATGGTGTCGAGTCATATATGGAACGTTCGATCCATATATGGCGAAAAAATGCGCTTCATTACCTCCGAAGGCAATTCAGCGCAGGGTGGCGAGGACCAGTTCCACCGCGCGAGTGGCTTCGCCGGCATCAGCCCCGCTCTTCAGCAGCGTCCGCAACCCCGCCATTCCCAAAGTCAGGTAGGTGGCCAATGACCGGGCATCGCACTGCGGATCGATGTCGCCCTCGGCCTGGGCACGCACCACCGCTTGATGGAAAAGCTCGGTGATGGCCCCGACACTCTCGCTGGCCTCGCGGGACGGCAAGTCGCCGCGCTGGCCGAGTTCACTGGCGGAATTGAAGATCAGGCACCCGATCGCGGCACGGTCGCTGCCAGCATCCCGGGCCGTGTCGCGAAACAGCCCTTCCAGGAAGACCATCGCCGAGGGCGAGGCCTCGAGTTGCCGGTGAAGCCGGCCGATCAAGTTTTCCCGATAGCAGCGCAGGGCCTCGAGGAACAGTTGTTCCTTGCTGCCGAATGCCTGGTACAGGCTGCTGCGCGAGAGCTGCATCGCCTCCAGCAGGTCTCGAGTCGAAGCCGAATCGTAGCCTCTGGCCCAGAAGACCTGCATGGCAGAGCTCACGGCCTGATCGGGATTGAATGCGATGGGGCGTCCTCGTGTCATGCGGACAATTTAGAACCGATCGTTCCATAAATCAAGTGGACGCCGGTCGCGAATTGGCTGTAAGGATGCTTCCCGGAGGTCGACAGAGACGTCACGAGAGTGATGGTGCAATGGCTGGGCAAGCAGGTTCAGCGTCGTGAGGTGATCGAGATGTCACAAACCGAACCCCTACAAGCTTCGCAAAAACCTGCCCCTCGGGACTATGTCGTCGAAGCGACGCTGATGCTGCTGGCCGTCGTCCCGGTGCTGATCTCCGCCTACGCCAGCTTCGTGACCGGGGAAGGTCACTGGTTTCAGCGCTCCGGTGCCCTGATGATCCTGTTCTCGATCGGGGTGGAGTATCACCGCAGTCAAGTGATGCACTGCGTCGATCCGGAGTGCCTCGATCCGGGAGAGGTAAGGCCTTTTGGAAGATCACAGATGTTGGCTCGTCTGATCACGCGTTTCTGGCGCTCCACTCCTTACGTCTGCTACCTGGCAATCGTCATGGGAACCCTTATCTGGAGCTACGGAGATCTGCTGTTCTCATGACAACACACATCAGTTGCCAGACATTCATCGGCGCCAGTCGACAAACCCTCATGCAGTGACGCGATCAGCGGGCAGCTGATGTTAGTGTTGTGTTGATGGCAGGCTTCCACCAGGCGAACCAGTGTGCGCTCAATGCGTTGCAGCCCTGCCAGCTTCTTGCGTACATCTTCCAGCTTGTGCTCGGCCAGGGCGCTGGCCTCTTCGCAATGGGTGCCATCCTCCAGGCGCAACAACTCGGCGATTTCGTTCAGGCTGAAACCCAGACGCTGGGCGCTCCTGATAAAGGTCAGACGCTCTGCGTCACTGTTGCTGTAACGCCGGATGCTGCCATACGGCCGCTCCGGCTCCGGCAGCAACCCTCGGCGCTGGTAGTACCGGATGGTCTCGACATTGACGCCGGCGGCCTTGGCCAAGCCGCCGATGGTCATGGTCTCCGCTTCTTTCTGCATGGCGTTTGCATCCGTACCTGGCTACGGAAGTAACCTTACCTTAGTCACGACATCCCGAGAAGAGGAGCCTCTATGCCAAACCCGAGGAAAGGTCATGGCCCATTGGCCACCGGCGGTATTGCGGCGATCCTGGCCTCCGCCTGCTGTCTTGGCCCGCTGGTGCTGGTCAGCGTGGGATTGTCCGGTGCCTGGATCGGCAACCTGACAGCACTGGAGCCGTACCGGCCGATCTTCATCGGCGTGGCGCTGCTGGCGCTGTTCCTCGCTTGGCGCCGCATCTACCGGCCAGCTCGACACTGCAAGCCGGGGGAAGTGTGTGCGATACCACGAGTACAAACCGCCTACAAGGCGATCTTCTGGCTGGTTGCGGCGCTGGTACTGCTCGCCCTCGTCTTCCCCTATCTGCTACCACTGTTCTATTGACCCGGAGACCCATGATGAAACGTCTCGCTGCCTTGCTAGTGATGACCGCCACCCTGAGCACGCCTGCCTGGGCGGCCATGCAGACCGTGACACTCTCGGTACCGGGAATGACCTGTGCCGCCTGTCCTATCACCGTCAAGATGGCCCTCTCCAGGGTCGAGGGGGTGAGTGACGCCGAGGTGAGCTATTCACAGCGCGAGGCCGTAGTCACCTTCGACGATGCCAAGACCACGATTGAGGCCCTGCTCCAGGCCACGGCCAACGCGGGGTATCCGAGCTCGGTGAAGGAAAAGGAATCGCCATGAAAAACCCCAAGACCCTACTACGCATTGGTGTGATCGGCACAGTGGTGGTCGCACTGTGCTGTTTCACTCCGATTCTCGTGATCCTGCTTGGCACGGTAGGTCTGGCGGCGTTGACGGGCTATCTCGACTACGTGCTGTTCCCTGCCCTGGCCGCCTTCATCGGCTTGACCCTCTATGCCCTGTACCGCAAGCAGAAGTTGGACGCCTCTACCCATGAATCCCCGGAGAAACGTGATGATTGAACTCAAGGTGAGTGGCATGACATGTGACAGCTGTGCGGTTCATGTCAGGGAAGCCCTGGAGAAGATGCCCGGCGTGCGGTCGGTCGAAGTATCCTATCCGCAGGGTATGGCCTGGGTGACGGCTGAGCCGGGAACACCGGCCCCGGCGTTGACGTTCGCCGTGACCAAGCTTGGCTACCAGGCCCGACTGGCCAGCACTGGGACACCTTCCCCGACAGAGACATCGGCTTTCAAGGGTCGCGATGAAGACGCCCTCCATATCGCCGTGATCGGCAGCGGCGGTGCCGCCATGGCCGCTGCCTTGAAGTCCGTCGAGCGTGGGGCTCGGGTCACCTTGGTCGAGCGCGGCACCCTCGGCGGCACCTGCGTCAACGTCGGCTGCGTGCCGTCCAAGATACTGATTCGTGCCGCGCACATCGCCCACCTGCGCCGTGCTAGCCCTTTCGACGCGGGCCTGAGTGCCCGGCTCCCGGTGGTCGATCGCCGTGAACTCCTGGCTCAGCAACAGGGGCGGGTCGAGGAACTTCGCCATGGCAAGTACGAAACGATCCTGGCCAGCAATCCAGCCATCACCGTACTGCGCGGCGAAGCCCGCTTTGTCGATGCCCATACCCTGAGCGTACGTACCGATGACGGCAGCGAGCAAAGCGTCATCTTCGACCGGGCCTTTATCGGTACCGGCGCCAGTCCCGCCATTCCGCCCGTGCCGGGGCTGGCCAAGACGCCTTACTGGACCTCCACCACCGCCCTGGCGAGCGAGACGATACCGCAACACCTGGCAGTGATCGGTGCCTCGGTGGTCGCCGTGGAGCTGGCCCAGGCCTTCGCCCGGCTGGGCAGCCAGGTCACGATACTCGCCCGCAGTCGTTTGTTGTCCAGGGAAGACCTCGCCGTGAGTGAAGCCCTGGAGACCGCGTTCCGCTCCGAAGGAATCGAAGTATTGAACGAAACCCAAGCCAGTCGCGTCGACTACCGAAATGGCAAATTCATACTCGACACCAACGCCGGAAGTATCCGTGCCGACCAATTGCTGGTCGCCACCGGCCGCACTCCCAACATCGAAACCCTGAACCTGGAAGCCATCGGGGTGAAAACGGTACAGGGCGCCATTGTCGTCGACGATCACCTGCAAACGAGCGTTCCCGATATCTATGCCTCAGGCGACTGCTCCGACCAGCCACAGTACGTCTACGTTGCCGCCGGCGGCGGTAGCCGGGCAGCAATCAACATGACTGGCGGTAACGCCAGGCTGGATCTCGATGCGATGCCGGCGGTGGTCTTCACCGACCCTCAAGTGGCCACTGTGGGATTGACGGAGAGTGAAGCCAAAGCCCAAGGCATAGACGCCGAGAGCCGCACCCTGACACTGGACAACGTGCCGCGGGCACTGGTCAACTTCAACACTGGTGGCTTCATCAAGATGGTGGCCGAACGCGAGTCAGGACGCTTGCTGGGTGTCCAAGCGGTCGCCGGCGAGGCGGGCGAACTCATTCAAACGGCGACCATGGCGTTGCGCGCGCAAATGACCGTACACGACATCGCCGGTGAGCTGTTCCCCTACCTGACCATGGTCGAGGGGCTCAAGTTGTGCGCCCAGACGTTCACCAAGGATGTCACGCAACTGTCCTGCTGTGCGGCATAAAATCTCGTCAACGGGGAGCGACGGCTCCCCAGAAGTTGAAACCGGCGAACCTCGGAACCTTCGGCAGAAAGCCCGTCTCCATGCGCTGGATACCGAAGCCAGCGTGTTCGATGAGCTCGGGTATGGCGCGGTTGAGATTGCAGCCACCCGGCACAACTGCCGCGTGTTGACGGGCGACCACCTTGTTGCCACACGACAAATGGAGGAAATCTTGCGGTCGTTTCGTGATCGAAATACGCCGGTTCGCTATGCCACTACCTTGAAGTAGCGCATCATGCCGGTATCCTCATGTTCCATATTGTGGCAATGGTACATGTACAGTCCCTCGAAGCTTTCGAAGGTCAGAGCGATGCGCACCCGTTCCTCCGGGAACACCAACACCGTATCGTGCAATCCCGCATCAATGATCCCATCATGCAGATCCGTCTTGCCACCCGCCGGTATCCGTTCATGAACCAGGAACTGCAGTCCATGGACGTGGATGGGATGCGGCATCATGGTATTGTTGACGAACTCCCAGACTTCCGTCTGCCCTAGCCGGACAATCTCGTCGTCCGCCACCGTCGCGCCCTCCATCCGCCGGCCGTTCATCGTGAAACCTTGCATCATGCGCATGCCCAGTTCGAAGCGGCGTACTGGCGTATCGGCTTGTACCGGGGATGCCGGCAGATCCTGGGCGAGACGTTGCGGCAGAGTTGCGGAATCGTTCGCCCGCGCGACGACAGCGAAGGTGACTAGCGGGATCCGCTCGCTCCCCATCATCTCGCCCATCATGCCCCGATCCATCATGTCGCCCATTTGCTCACCCATCATTCCTTGGCCCATCATGCCACCGCCACCCATCATCCCTCTTCCGCCCATCATGCCGAGCTGGTACTCCTCACTCACGAGCTGTACAGACTCTCCAGGCCCGGTATCGCCGAAATCGACCCAAAGATCGATTCGTTGGGCCGGCGCCAACGTGACCGAGCGGCGCCGTTCGGGCTTGGCGAGCAACCCACCGTCGGTGCCGATGACGGTCACCGCCCGGCCGTCGTTCCAGGCCAGCTTGTAGATGCGCGAGTTGGAGCCGTTGAGCAGACGCAATCGGTAGGGCCGCGTCGCCACCTCGCGGCGCGCGTCCGGACGACCGTTCACCAGCACCCGCTCTCCCCGAAAGCCCCGTATGCGGGTCATCATCGAGCCCATGCCCGCCCCGAGGTATTGAAGCTCGTTGCCATCGGTAAAGGTACGGTCCTGCAGAATGAGCACCAACTCCTGCTCTCCGTCGGGCAGACCGAGGGCACGCTCCGTGTCGTCGGTGATCAACAGTGGGCCGGCGAGACCGGCGTAACTCTGAAAGCCGACCCGGCCACCGTCAGGGCCGTGGGGATGGGGGTGGTACCAGTACAGGCCGGCACGATCCACGACATCGAATGCGACCGTCTTGCTCGTCGCCGGCGCGATCGGCAAGCGCGGCTGACCGTCCACGTCCGATGGCACGTGCAGGCCATGCCAGTGGACGGTGGTGTCTTCGGGCAGGCCGTTGTCGATGCGCACACGCAAGCGCTGGCCACGGTGCAGCCGGATCAGCGGACCTGTATAGCTATCACCGACAGGGGTGAGGCTCCCTTCAGGCCCGGCGACTCGCTCGGCCGTGTAACGCCAAACCTCGCTCGCTGCGCCGGGCAGAATAGAAACCTTGTCGGGGTGGGCTCGCAAGCGCAAGTCGACGTCGAAGGGCTCCTTCACGGCCGTTGACGTGGACTCGGCCACCGCCAGCGAGCTGGGGCGGTATCCTCCGAACCATACCCCGCCCCCCGCCAGAGTCGACAACGCCACTACACCGCCGATTCGGCGTAATACCATGCGTCGTTGCAGGTCGACATCGGCCATGACGTTCCCCACTTCTTCTACGGTGGTCGGCGGCTCCCGCTCATAGGTTGGCGGCGCGTAGCCGTAGCGCGTTGGAGATAACCGAGATCGAGCTCAGGCTCATCGCGGCAGCGGCGTAGACAGGGCTAAGCAGCCATCCAGTGAACGGAAACAGCACTCCGGCGGCCACGGGCACCCCGAGGCTGTTGTACACGAAGGCGAAAAACAGATTCTGGCGGATGTTGCGCATCACCCGGCGACTGAGATGGCGGGAGCGCGCAATCCCGGCGAGGTCTCCCCGTACCAGGGTCACGCCCGCGCTCTGGATGGCGACGTCGGTCCCCGTCCCCATGGCGATACCGACATCGGCCTCCGCCAGCGCGGGGGCATCATTGACGCCATCGCCGGCCATGGCGACCACTCGCCCGGCCTCACGGTGCTCGCGCACGATACGGCCCTTGTCTTCGGGGAGCACGTCCGCCTCGATTTCGTCGATACCAAGCTGTCGCGCCACGGCCTCGGCAGTGGCGCGATTGTCACCGGTGAGCATGACCAGGCGCAGGCCGCCCTCCTTGAGCGAGCGGATTGCCTGCGGAGTGGTTTCCTTGATTGGATCGGCGACACCGATCAACCCCATGACCTGAGCGTCGGCCACCAGGAACATCACGGTTTTCCCCTCGGATTGCAGCGCTTCGGCGCGTTGCGCCCACTCCGCCATCTCCACGCCACGCGTTTTGAGCAGCCGGGCATTGCCAAGCGCAAGATCACGCCCTTCGACCCGACCGGTCACCCCCATGCCGGTCACTGCCTCGAAGTCGCTGGCATCGCTGAGCACGACATCACGCTCTTGCGCCGCGCCGACGATGGCCTCGGCCAATGGATGCTCGCTGCCTCGCTCGAGGCTGCCGGCAAGCTGCAGCAACTGCGCGTCATCAATGCCGGCAGCCGGCTCGAGCGAGACGACATGAGGCTTGCCTTCGGTGAGAGTGCCGGTCTTGTCGACGACCAGCGTATCGACCTTCTCGAAACGCTCCAGCGCCTCGGCATTCTTGATCAACACGCCCCCACGGGCACCGCGACCGACACCGACCTGGATCGACATCGGCGTTGCCAGGCCGAGGGCACAGGGACAAGCGATGATCAGCACCGACACTGCGGCGATGACCGCGTGGGCCATCGCCGGCTGCGGTCCCCAGAGCCCCCAAGCCACGAACGCCAGTATCGCCACGGTAACCACCGCGGGAACGAAGTAACCGGCAACCACGTCGGCAAGCCGCTGCACGGGCGGCTGCGAACGCTGCGTTTCGGCCACCATTTCCGCAATCTGCGAGAGAACCGTATCCTCCCCGACCTTGTCGGCACGCATGATGAAACTGCCCTGGCCATTCACGGTGCCGCCAATGACCGTTTCGCCCTCGCGCTTCTCGACGGGGATGGACTCCCCGGTCACCATGGATTCATCCACCGTACTGCTGCCCTCGAGCACCTCGCCGTCGACCGGGACCTTGTCGCCGGGGCGTACCCGCAAACGGTCACCGGCATGCAGCTCGTCGAGCAAGACCTCTCGGTCGTTGCCTTCAGCATCGATGCGCCGCGCGGTGGGCGGGGCGAGATCGAGAATCGCACGCAAGGCGCTGCCGGTCTTTTCGCGGGCGCGGGCCTCGATCACTTGGCCGAGCAGGATCAGCACGACGATCACCGCTGCCGCCTCGAAGTACACGCCGACCGTACCATCGGCGGCGCGGAAGGTGTCCGGGAAGACGCCCGGCGCGAGCGTGGCGACGACACTGTAGCCATAGGCCGCCCCCACACCGAGGGCGATCAGCGTGAACATGTTCAAATTGCGGGTGACGATGGACTTCCAGCCACGCGAAAAGAATGGCCATCCGGCCCACAACACCACGGGCGTGGCAAAGATCAGCTCGATCCAGTGACCACCGCCGGCGGGCAGTACCTCTTCCAGCCAGGGGCCGATACCGGGCAGCATGCTGCCCATGGCGACGAACAGCACCGGCAACGTCAGCAGGCCGCCCACCCAGAAGCGGCGAAACATGTCGATGAACTCGGCGCTGCGCTCCTCTCCGGAAACGCGGGTGGGCTCGAGCGCCATGCCGCACTTGGGACAGTCGCCGGGTTCATCGCGCCTCACTTCCGGGTGCATCGGGCAAGTGTACTGGACTTTCGACGACGATTTCGGCCTGGCGGGCTCCAGTGCCATGCCACACTTGGCACAATCCCCCGGCTCGTCGCTTTCCACGCCAGGGCACATGGGGCAGACATAGCTGACATTGCCACTGGGCTCCGACGCAGCCGCCGAAGTATCGGCAAGCACACCGTCCGGATCCTCGCGAAAGCGCTCGACGCAGTGGCTACTACAGAAATGGTAACGCTCCCCGCCATGTTCGACGCTTTCCGCTGATGCAGGGTCGACGCTCATGCCACAAACGGGGTCTTTCTCCATGACGAACCCTCCATTGCGCAAAAGGTTCATGATGCGTGGTTGGTTACCCTCACCTCCTTGCTGATATGAACATGTTAAACCTTGCCACGGTGAGAAGGTAAAGGAAGGATCAAAAACCTTTGCGGTGGCTCATTGGGTCTTTCAATGGACGGAGGCAGTGCTTCCCATGCTTGCATGAGGGCATATACACCGCTGAAATGACTAGCCCAGAGTCGCCAGGGACGGAAACAGGTCGACCATGATGCTGGAGAGCCGCGTCATGGTGCCCGAGACAATAGCGACGCCCATGAGGATCACGATCGTGCCGGCAACTGGCCGAGTGTAGGCACTCCACTGAGAAAGCCGCCGCGTATGCTGGCTCAGGCTATTGAGGAATAGCGTGCTGGCCAGGAACGGTAACGCCATCCCCACCGAGTAGGTGCTGAGATAGACCATGCCGGCCTGGGCATTGGTGGCAGTGGACGTGGCCATCAGGATGGTACCCAGGATGGGGCCGATACAGGGCGTCCAGCCAATGGCGAAGGAAACACCGAATACCGTCGCCGCCAGTGGGGAACCGCCTTGAACGCTGGGGGTGAACTGAAGGGTGCGCTGGAGGAGCGGCAAGCGGAACACCCCCGTCATGAAGAGGCCCAACACGATCACCACGGAGCCGGCGATCCAGTTGAATTCCTGGCGATAACCACGTAGCAGTTGGCCGGCACTGCTGGCACCGAGGCCCAGCAAGATGAACACGATACTAAAACCTACGACGAAGAAGGCACTGAGAATCAGCGCTTCTAGACGTTTGTCGGCTTTGCCGGCGCTACCGCCCGTCACTACTGACAAGTAAGCTGGCAGCAACGGTAGCGTACATGGAGAAAAAAAGGAGATCAGACCGCCGGTGAAAGCACCAAGCAAACCGATAGAAGAGAGAGATTCCAAGGAGTTACGCTTCCTGAGGCTGTCAACATGCGATGAACGAACCGTCCTGCTCTGGCAGCAGGGCTGCCTGTTTCACATTGAGTTCAACGATAGTTAAATTCTAAAGCCTTTGTCTGCTTAAAGGTCAACTACGAATTATTGAATATCCATATACCAAAACAGGGCTTTTTGCATTGCCGAATACGCTTGACCTTATAGTTGACTTTAAGGTTATCGTTCCCAAGAGATAGCCAGGTACTCTAGCCAGAAATATTAGAAAATCCTGCAACAACCGGATTAAGCGATTTTGTTGACTGCCAAATCTCGTCAATTGGGATGCAGCATAGGTGAATCCATGCAAACACTCAGTATCGGGGAGCTTTCCGAACTCAGCGGGGTCGCCAACCAGGCGATTCGCTTTTACGAGAAAGAAAAGCTCATGCCCGCTCCTCAGCGGACGGAAGCCAACTACCGGCGCTATCCCATGGATGCCGTGGCCAGGCTGCAATTCATCGTTCACGCCAAGCAGTGGGGCTTCACGCTCGATGAGATCCGCGAGTTACTGATCCTCCAGGATGCCAACGGTGACCGGGCGCAGGCCAAGCGCATCGCCGAAGAGAAGCTGCACAAGATCCGCGAGCAAATCAAGCATCTCTCGCGGATCGAGGCTGTGCTGTCGAGAACCCTTGCCGAATGCACAGGCGAAGGGCCGATGCAGGAAGGCTGCCCGATCGTTGAGGCCATCGCCGGACAAGAAGAGTGATCGGAAGCATGATCATGAGCAGCGTCACACCTGGCGCCCGCCACTCGCATACCCGGTCGGTGAAAAACGAACTTGGGAGGCAACAATAATGGCAGAAAACGTCGATATCGAGATTCGGGGCATGTCCTGTGCGTCTTGTGTCGGTCGTGTGGAACGGGCACTCGGTCAGCAGCCAGGCGTTATCGATGCTCAGGTGAACCTGGCCTCGCAGAAGGCGGCCATCGAGGTTGAGGGAGACACTACGACTGCTAGCCTGGTGGATGCCATCGAAGCCGCAGGCTATCAGCCGGTGGTGGAAAGCATCGACATTTCCGTCACCGGCATGAGCTGTGGATCCTGCGTCTCGCGGATAGAGCGAGCGCTCGCGAAGCTGCCTGGCATGGTGGAAGTGAGTGTCAATCTCGCCACACAGAAGACCTTCGTACGTTTTCTGCCGGGTGCCGTGTCGTTGTCGCGTATCCATCATGCCATCCAGGAGGCGGGCTATGAGCCGCAGGATGTCGATACGCCACAGCAAGCGGACAGCGAGGATCGGGAAGGACGGCAGCTTCGCCACCGGGTCGTGCTCGCTGCAGTGTTCACGATCCCGGTGGTCATCATCGCCATGGGCAAGATGATCCCGGCGCTGGAGGCACTCTTCTCGAGCCTGATGCCACACCGAGGCTGGATGGGGATCGAGTGGCTGCTCACCACTCCTGTCCTGTTCTACGCCGGGGCGCGTTTTTACCGCTCCGGCTATGCCGAACTCAGGCATGCCAATCCAGGCATGAACAGTTTGGTCATGATCGGCTCGAGCGCCGCCTACTTCTATTCGGTCGCTGCCCTGCTGGTGCCTGGTTTTTTCCCAGCTGGCACCGCCGAAAGTTACTTCGAGGCAGCAGCGGTGATCGTGACACTGATTCTGTTGGGACGCTATTTCGAGCATATCGCCAAGGGCCGTACCTCGGAGGCGATCAAGAAGCTTCTGCAACTGCAGGCAAAAACCGCCCGCGTCATCCGTGATGGCGAAGCGGTCGAGGTGCCGATCGAGGCCGTCGTACCCGGCGATCGCATTCTGGCCCGCCCGGGTGAACGTATCCCGGTGGACGGCGTCGTTGAAGAGGGGCATTCCTACGTCGACGAGTCGATGATCAGTGGTGAGCCGATACCGGTCGCCAAGCACAAGGATGCCGAAGTCGTCGGCGGCACCATCAACAAGAATGGTGCGCTCACCTTCCGCGCCACGCGGGTCGGCGCCGACACAGTACTGTCGCAAATCATCAGGATGGTGGAAGCGGCTCAGGCCGAGAAGCCCCCGATCCAGCAGCTTGCCGACAAGATCGCTGGGGTGTTCGTACCCGTGGTTATCGCCATCGCCCTGATTACCTTCGGGGTGTGGTTAGCCGTCGGGCCGGCGCCGGCCCTATCCTTCGCCTTTGTCACGACTGTGAGTGTGCTGCTGATCGCCTGCCCTTGCGCGATGGGCTTGGCCACCCCGACCGCAATCATGGTCGGCACCGGCAAGGGCGCCGAGATGGGTGTGCTGTTTCGCAAGGGTGCGGCGCTCGAGACGCTGGCCAAGATGGATACCGTGGTGCTGGACAAGACCGGCACGCTGACCCGAGGCCGCCCCGAGCTGACCGACTTCGAAGCGATCGACGGTCACGAGAGCGAGGTGCTTCGACTGGTAGCGGCGGTGGAAGCGCAGAGCGAGCACCCCATTGCCGAGGCCATCGTGCGCGGTGCCAAGGAGCGTGGACTTGAGCTGCCGGCCGTCAGCCATTTCAGCGCTGAACCGGGCTATGGTATCGAGGCCGACGTCGCCGGTCACCGGCTTCACGTGGGGGCCGATCGCTACATGAACCGGCTAGGCATTGAGCTTGGCAAGGTGGAAGAGCGCGCCAAGGCGCTCGCCGAAGACGCCAAGAGCCCGCTCTATGCCGCAATGGACGGTCGGCTCGCTGCGATCATCGCGGTGGCCGACCCGCTCAAGGGGGGCTCGGCCGAGGCCATCGCGGCACTCAAGGCACTCGGTCTGGAAGTGGCCATGCTCACCGGCGACAATCGCGCCACGGCCGACGCCATCGCCCGGCAGGCCGGCATTCAGCGGGTGCTCGCCGAGGTCCTGCCGGACCAGAAGGCGGCGGAGATACGGCGCCTCCAGTCGGAGGGCAAGCGTGTCGCCTTCGTGGGGGACGGGATCAACGATGCGCCGGCGCTGGCCCAGGCCGATGTGGGCATTGCGATCGGCACCGGGACTGATATCGCGATCGAGGCCGGTGACGTGGTGCTGATGCGTGGCGATCTGCGAGGCATCGTCAATGCCACGGCGCTCTCCAAGCGTACCCACCGGACCATCATCGGTAATTTCGTCTGGGCGTATGGCTACAACCTGGCCCTGATTCCCGTGGCGGCGGGCGTGCTCTATCCGTTCGTCGGCGTATTGCTCAACCCCATGCTGGCGGCTGCCGCCATGAGCGTCTCCAGCGTCTTCGTGCTGACCAACTCGCTGCGGTTGCGCCACTTCACGCCGGATATCGACGACGTTTCGCCAATGACAAGCGGTGAACCCGTGGTGGGTCAAGCCCCTCAAGCTTAAGCAGCGAAAGTCAACAGGAGACCCAGATGATGGGAAGCGAAGCATGCACGTGGGGGATGGCGGGGATGGGGCTGATTTCCATCCTGCTGATTGTTGCGCTGGTACTTGGCGTGGCTGCGCTCGTCAAATACCTGTTCTTCAACAAGAAGCGCGATAGCTGAAAATCAATCGCCTGCTATTGACGTTATTCCCTGGGTTGATCAGAGAGTGATAAAGAGGCCGTTCATGAAGAAAATCATCTATTCCACTTATTGCCTTGCTATTGTAGGGCTGTTCGGTTTCATCTCACTCTCTGCTCAGGCGGAGGAAAAGGAGGCCGATTCCCATGAAGGCCACCAAGTCAGTAGCGCAGCCGATACTGGGGCTCCCCTGCCCGAATCGATTACGGCATTATTGGATCAAGGATTCAAATTCCACGGAACCTTCAATGCCCCCGGCGATATCCAAGGATACGCCTTATCCTATAATAATCAGCCTATACCAGCCTATGTTCCCTCTACTGCTGACTACGCTATCGTCGGTAAATTAATCGACCCTCAGGGCAAAGATGTGATGGGGAGCCGGGTTCACACCCTCGTAGTGGGACCAATACTGGAGGCTGCCTGGAGCGCATTTGAAGATACTCGCTTCATCCCGGAAGGGGCCGATGATGCGTCACATATCGTGTATACACTGACCGACCCCAATTGTCCCTACTGCAACGCGCTGTGGAAAAGTTCACGGCCTCTAATCGAGCAAGGCGAGCTTCAGCTTCGTCATGTGCTGGTCGGCGTTCTGTCAGAAGATAGTTTCCGCAAGGCTGCCGCGATTCTTGAATCGAATAACCCAGCCATTGCCCTCGAAACCCATGAGTTGAACTTCCGCGATGGCGGCATCGGGCCGGTGACGCCATCGGAGGAGAGTCGAGCATTGCTGACACGGCATGCCCAGCTCATGCGCGAGGCAGGCGCCACCGGGACACCGACCAGTTATTACCGCGATGAAGAAGGTAATGTGCAGCGTATCGACGGCGCAGTGTCGACCGACCAGCTTCGCGGAATACTGGGTATCGAATGACACACCATAACGGTAAAGGACTGACATGAAATGTCATCCCACACAACTTGAGATGGGCATGGCAAGCAAGCTTGGTGTAAAGCATAGGCTCGTATTGGGGGCCACCCTACTGATTGGCTTGGCGGCTCTCTATTGGGTTTTGAGGGAGACCGGCGCCTTATCGACGCTCACCAATAGGCAAGCCTTGCGTGAGTGGGTCGATCAGTTGGGCTTCTGGGGACCGCTGGCCATTATCGCCATGATGATAGCGGCCATTGTCATGAGCCCGATACCCAGTGGACCGATTGCCCTGGTGGCCGGTGCGTCCTACGGCCCTGTTTGGGGAACAGTGTATGTGGTCATCGGTGCCGAGGCCGGCGCTTTGATCGCCTTCGGCCTAGCGCGCTTGTTTGGCTACGAGGCAATGCAACGCTGGGCGCGTGTACGCCCAATACTGGACTGGTTGGGAAAGGATCGCTCACAGACTGGGTTAATGATCGTTATTTTCGCATCGCGATTGGTGCCGTTCATTTCATTTGATGCGGTCAGCTACGCGGCGGGCCTCACACCGCTTGCCTTCTGGCGTTTCTTGATCGCCACGCTGGCTGGCGTGATTCCGACGGCGTACCTGATCGTCATGTTCGGCGAAGTACTGATTACCGCCGACTCCCGTGGCCTCACGGTCGCGTTGATTCTGATCAGCGGAATCACGCTGTTGCCGATCCTGGCAAGACTCGTTTTGGCATGGCATCGAAAACGAAAGAATAGCTCGAATTGAGGGGCTGAAGAGGCCGACCGTCGCTACCGTCGTCAACACTCAGTGCCACCTGAATCCATCCTCTCCCGTGAGGCTCACACGTGAAACGGCGATTGTTACTACTTTTACCCCTGTTGATTTTTCTGGGGCTGGGTTTCTTCCTCTATCGCGGCTTGGGAATGGATCCAAGCGCCCGCGATTCGGTACTGCTGGCCCAGAAGTTCCCACCCTTTACCCTGACGACCCTGGAAGACCCCTCACGCCGTGTCGACGAGTCCCTGCTCGAGGGTGAGGTCACGCTGGTCAATGTCTGGGCCGAGTGGTGCCCGACCTGCAAGGAAGAGATGCCCCAGTTGCTGACACTAGCTGAACGCGGTGTACGCTTGGTCGGCATCAACTACAAGGACACCCGCGCCAAGGGGCAGGAGTTTCTTGACGAGTTTGGCCAGCCCTTCGAAGTCAATATTTTCGATCCAGTTGGCGATCTGGGGTTCGAACTCGGTGTCTACGGCGTGCCGGAGACTTTCCTCGTCGATGCAGAGGGCGTCATTCGCTATAAGCACACGGGCTATATCACCCCCGAGGATGTCGAGCAGGTCATGCAGGAGGTGGAAAAGTGGCGATAACGACTTGGACAGGCATGCTGCTGACCATGCAGTCGGCGCCGGTAACCTCGGCCATCGAGGCGAGCATCTCCTCGTCGGGCGAGGCCACCCCGCAGCCAGGCGACCTGGTCGGCGAGGCGAGACCGGTGACGCTCGGTGAGGCCGACTCGCCAGTCGAAGTCACCATCGATCGCATCATTGAGTAAGCCAGGCTGATCGCAAACGCTGACTCGGCGACGCGACTTGGCTGCCAGAACATTAAGGAAGAACCATGCTGCAATATCCTCAGATCGATCCCGTTGCCATCTCCCTTGGACCAATACAGATTCACTGGTATGGCCTGATGTATGTCGTGGGCTTCATCGCCGCCTGGTGGCTGGGTCGACGACGTGCCCACCGCCTGGGTTTGAGTCACGACGATATCGGTGACCTGCTCTTCTATGGTGCCGTGGGGGTCGTAGTCGGTGGCCGCCTGGGTTATGTGCTGTTCTATGGGCTCGATCAACTACTGGCCAACCCGTTGTGGCTATTCAATATCTGGGAAGGGGGTATGAGTTTCCATGGCGGGCTTGCCGGCGTATTGATTGCGGCGTTGCTGTTTGCCCGCAGGCACCGCCTGGCCTTCTTTCAGCTGACCGATTTCATCGCCCCGCTGGTGCCAATCGGCCTGGGTGCCGGGCGCCTCGGAAATTTCATCAATCACGAGTTACCTGGGCGCATCACCGATGTTCCTTGGGCGATGGTGTTTCCCCCCATGATGGGGCTGGGGCCGGAGCCACGGCATCCCTCGGCGCTCTACGAGTTCGCCCTGGAAGGGGTGGTGCTATTTGCCGTGCTGTGGTGGCTGTCGCGCCGACCGCGCCAGCGGGGCATGATCTCCGGGTTGTTCCTGATATTCTATGGCGCCTTCCGCTTCACCGTGGAGTTCGTGCGCCTGCCCGACCCCCAACTGGGGTTCATCGCCTTCGGCTGGCTGACCATGGGGCAACTGTTGACCCTGCCAATGCTCATCGCGGGCCTTGCCCTGCTTATCTGGTCGAGGCATCAGCCGGTGGATAAGGCGAAAGTGGCGGTGGCATCATGAAGACGACCTTCGCTGTTCTCCTGATTCTGCTCGTCGCCACGCCGGTATTGGCCCGCGGGGAGTTTCCCGTGGGCCGTGATAAGAGCAACCCTTTCAGCGACCCGGTTCAGCGGAAATTCCTGCCGGCTAATGAAGCCTTCCAGGCCAGTGCCTGGCGAGACGATGAGCAGCTATATGTCGGCTTCATTAACGCCGAGGACTATTACCTCCACCGCCACCAATTCGCACTGGAAAGCCGCTCCCCGGGCGTCAGTTTCGGTGAGTTGGCCTTGCCCCCCGGCAAACGCATGATGCACGCGTCTCTGGGGGAGATCCATGTGTTCTATGACCAAGTGGTATTCAGTGCGCCCATTGAAGCGGTCGAAGCCGCTACCGAGCCGCTGGCTATCACGGTGACCTTTCAGGGCTGTTCCGATCAGGGACTTTGCTATCCGCCCGAACAGATCGAGCTCGAAGCGCCTCACGGCTCGCCTCCGGCGGCCTTCGCCACCAGCCCCCCCTCGTGATATTGGGGATAGCGAAAAAGGAGCGCTTTGAATGGATCCCACAGACCTGAGCCTGCCGCCGTTGGCGGCAGCCTTCGTCTTCGGCTTGCTGGGGGGCGCGCACTGCATTGGCATGTGTGGCGGCATCATGAGTGCCCTGACCTTTGCCGTGCCCCCCAGCATGCGGCAGCCGGGACACTTGGCCGGCTTGTTGCTCGGCTACAATATGGGCCGCATCAGCAGTTATATGATCGCCGGAGCCCTGGTGGCGTTGCTCGGCTCCGTGCTCAATCATGCCCTGGACGGTATCGCCTTGGCGCTGCGTATCCTGGCGGCTGTCATGCTGCTTCTGATGGCGCTGTATATCGCCAACTGGTGGAAGGGCTTGCTTCATGTCGAGGCCCTGGGTCGCTCTCTGTGGCGCCGTATCGAACCGGTTGGCCGACGCTTGATGCCCGTCGTGAAGGTGCCCCAGGCCGTTGCGCTAGGCTCGATCTGGGGCTGGATGCCCTGTGGGTTGATCTACTCGATGCTGGCCTGGAGTCTGGCTGTGGCCGAGCCGTTGCGCGCTGCGGCGATGATGGGCGCCTTCGGGCTCGGCACCCTGCCCGTCGTCCTGGCGACCGGCGTGGCGGCGCGTCGCGTTTCGCTATGGATTCGGCATCCGGCGACCCGCACGATCGCGGCGTTGCTGATCATTTCGTTTGCCGTTTGGCAACTCTGGCATCTGCAGTCCATGACCGGCATGGACGATATGGCCAGCATGACGCCGTCGCATCACTGATGCGTCACTGAGAGCGCAGCCTGCTGCCGTAGAGCTACTCAGGGATCACGACCCACTGTGATGCGCAACCTGCCCTTGCTAAAACCGGCCCCAAAACGGCGGTTCTAAAAAAGACGCTTGACCTTGAAGTGGGCTTTAAGGATACCTTTTTTCAGCAAGCGGTATTCCTGCCGAGCGCAAACAGGACAGCCCCTTGGCGCCTGCCTGCTTGGCAGAGGGATTCACAGGAAGAAAGGAGAGTGTCATGTGGAAACGTCGTAACGCGATCTTGACTGCCGCCATCATCGTTGTCAGCGGCTTCGGGGCCAGCTCGCTTCTTGCACAAGATGAGGCGCAGCAGGAGCCAATGGAAGGCAAGGGCATGCATGGTGACATGATGCAAGAAGGCGGCATGCACGGCATGATGGGAATGATGAGTGAAATGAATTCCATGATGGAAAAATGCAATGCCATGATGGAAAACATGCAACAGGGCCATGCGACCGACAGTAACGCCTGACGGGACATTGGCAGGGGCTGCTCCGCACAGGAGCAGCCGCTTTACGGTTTTGGCGAGGCGAGAGGAGGACAGTGCGTGAAGAAAGAAATATATGCTCCGCTACTTATCCTATCGCTGATGACCAGTTCTCCTTCCTTTGCTCATTCCCTTGAGGACGCCGAAGCAGAGTTGCAAGAGCGGGAACGCTACGCCCAGTTTGTCGACCAACCAGCGCCGGCATTTTCCTTGACCGATGTTGACGACAATATTGTCTCCTCCTCCGACTTGGAGGAGAGCGTCGTTGTGCTCAATTTCATCTATACGCGCTGCCAGGAAGCCTGCCCGGTGCATATGAACTTGATCGCAGAGGTGCAGGAGCAAGTCAACGACGCCGGCCTGGGTGACGAGGTCGAGTTCATTACTATCGCCACCGATAGCGAGGACATCGCCGGCACGCGCGACAACATGCGGGCCTACGGCAGGAATTTCGACCTGGATCCCGCCAATTGGCGCTTTCTTTATCGGAGCGAAAACGAGTCTGCCGACACCACACGCCAGGTCGCGGAAGCCTATGGCCTCAGGTTCGACGATGTGGCTGAAGGCGTCCAGGCCCACGGCGTCGTGACTCATGTCATCGATCAGTCGGGACGTATGCGCGCCCGCTTTCATGGCCTGGAATTCGCGCCTGAGCACCTGGTTTCCTATGTGCAGGTGCTGGTGAAAGGTCCCGAGGCATTATCCGATAGTTTCTGGGACCGTATTCATGACTATTTTGAGAAGATTTTCAGCTAATTCCTACGGAATCGTCCACACCTGACATTTAGGCTCGACACCAGTGCTTTCCAAGGAGATCAGACACATGAAGCACTTGAAGAAACTCACCATGGCCGCGTTGCTGACCTTCCCCCTGACGGGGTTGGCAGCCGAGACATCGGCGACCCTTTACAAGAATCCCAACTGTGGATGCTGTGCTGAATACGCCAAGTATCTGGAACAAAACGGGTTTAAAGTGGAGACGATCGATACCAATGATCTCGCCCAGATGAAAGCCGAGTACAATGTTCCCGAGAAGCTACATGGCTGCCACACCACGCTCATTGACAACTATGTCTTCGAAGGTCATGTGCCCGTGGAAAGCCTATCCAAGGTACTCGAAGAAAAGCCCTTCATCAAAGGCTTGAGCGTACCGGGGATGCCGCTTGGCTCACCGGGGATGTCGGGCGAGAAACAAGGCCCACTCGAGGTCTACACCTTGGCTTTCCAGCCGACCGATACCCCTGAGATTTACGCCGCCCACTGAAGGTGAGCTTTGGTGATGAGAAAACTGACCGGAGCCAGTTGGTTAGCGGCGGCATTGTGGGGAGCTATTACCTCCTCGGCCGCCGCCGAACCTCCCGAAAGAGTGGGGCCGAATGGATTTCTTCTCTGGGAAAGCCCGCGCGACGTGGCTGAAATCAGCTTCGAGGATGATGAGGGCACTCCACTGACATTGGCCGACTTCGAAGGGAAGCTGATCCTGCTCAACATCTGGGCGACATGGTGCGGCCCTTGCCGCAAGGAAATGCCCACCCTTGATGCCCTCCAGGCTGAGCTGGGGAGCGATGACTTCGAGGTGGTCGCCTTATCGATCGATCGCCAGGGCATCGATGTCGTAAACGAGTTTTATCAAGAGGTAGGTATCGAGCATCTCGACCCGTATGTCGATAAAACCGGTATGGCCAGCGCGGACCTGGGTGCCGTGGGTATTCCCACGACGTTTCTGCTCGATCGCCAGGGCATGGAGATCGGACGCCTGGTCGGGGAAGCCGAATGGGATACCCCCGAGATGATCGAGTTTCTTACCGAAACGATAGAAACCACTAAATGAGGAAGCGCTATGAGTTGCTGTGACGACAAGACCCCGCAGGGGCAGGAGAAGTCCGGCCTGAAAGGCTGGGTGACAGGACCACGCCGTTGGATGCTTTTGGGTGCCGTGGTCGTGGCTGGTGGCCTTGCCATGGGCTGGGATCAACTGGTCCTGCTCGGTATCGCCCCTGTCCTGGTGAGCCTCTTGCCTTGCCTCGTTATGTGCGGAGCAATGTGCATGATGAAATGCAAGGACAAGAAAGGTAAGGCTACCGAGCAGGGCGAAGCCTCTGACGTACAAGCCAACGCGGAAGCCTCTCCGACAGCGTCAAGGGAGACAGAAACCGCCACTCGCCACGAAGTGGATCACAACGTGCCGACCGAGCGGCCCGTGTCGAAGCTCCAAGCCTAGCCGCGGGGTAAGGGGTGATGTTGGAAATTGCCAATATCGGCCTGGTCACTGCCTTTCTGGCCGGCTTGATCTCGTTCGTTTCGCCCTGTGTGTTGCCGCTCGTGCCTGGCTATCTCTCCTTCGTGGCCGGGCGCTCGCTTGGGCAGATACAGGAAGCGGACCGGCGCGAGCGACTCCGGGTGTTGACCCAGTCAATATGGTTCGTGCTCGGGTTCTCCACGGTGTTCCTGATGCTTGGGGCCAGTGCCACGGCCATCGGCCGCCTGCTGCTGATCTATCGCCAGGAAGCGAATCTTGTCGGCGGTCTCATCGTCATCCTGTTCGGTGCTTTCATGACCGGGCTCATCCCGCTGCATTGGTTACAGCGAGAATGGCGGTTTATCGGCAGGCTCAAGGAAGAGGGTGGCGGGCGCGGTGCGGCTTATCTGCTAGGCGTGGCGTTCGCGTTCGGCTGGACCCCCTGCATCGGCCCTATCCTGGGCGCCATTCTGACCGTTAGCGCCTCGACGGCCAATGCCTCGAGCGGCGTGGCGTTACTCGGCATTTATTCGCTGGGCCTGGGTGTGCCATTTCTGCTGAGTGCCATTTCGCTCGATCGTTTCTTGCAACACCAGAAATTCTTGCGCCGCTGGGGGCGGGTCATGCATATGGCGGCTGGGCTGATCATGATCCTGATGGGCATCTTGATGATCACCGGAAAACTGACCGACTTGTCCTATTGGTTATTGCGCACCTTCCCTGCCCTAGGCAGCATTGGCTAGCCGTTATTCAAGGAATTACTGATATGAAAAATATCGCGAGTCGCTTCTTGCATGCTCTGTCATTGGCGAGCTTGGTCGTGGCCAGCCTGGGCATCGTCGGTGTGGCCGGGGCCGCCGAGGAGGCATTGCCGTCGCTGAGTTATGACCAAACAGGCGAACGGCTGCTCAAGGTGGATTCCCACCAGCTTTTCCAGAGCATAAATGGCGGCGAGACCTGGAGAGAGATTCCCTTGCCTGAAGAGGGGAAGGAGGGGCGGGTGGTAACGGCAGCGGTACCGGCAACCGCCGAAAAGGCGCTCTACATCGCGGGTCCATCCATCGGGGTGCAGCGTAGCACCGATCATGGAGAAAGCTGGCACGAGGTCGATGAGGGACTACCTAGCCAAGACGTTATCGCATTCACCGTGCACCGTAACCAGCCAGAAACGCTTTATGCCGTGGTCGTCGATGACGGCCTCTACCAAAGCGAGGATGCCGGTAAGTCATGGAAGAAGATGGATAGCGGCCCAACTCAGACTATTCGCCGACTCCTCCACTCCGATATGGAGGGCAGCATGCAGACCGGCTGGCTCTACGCGGTGTCCGACGATGCAGTGCGACTGTCGATGGACTGCTTCTGCGGCTGGCGGCCGACCGGAGAGCTCGATGCCGGCAGGGTCTATGATGTGGCCTACGATCTCGACGATCCCGAACGCGTCTATGTGACCACGGATCAGGGCCTGTGGCGCAGCGACAATGGCGGCCAGGAATGGCAACGGGTGAATGGTGACGGCACGGAGAAAGTCGCTCTCACTCTTGCCCCGGCGGGAACGCTCTACGCGCTGGATCGCGACGGGGAGCTCATGCGCAGCGAAGACCAGGGGCAAACCTGGACAATCGCCGATGCATAACCGCTGGACCCTTGTCACGACGTGGTTTCTGTTAAGTGCTACCGGTCAGGCCGTGGCGGGGGGAGGCCCCCCTTCGAGCGATACCACTCTGCTGGAAGACGGGGAAAAGATATACCAGCAATATTGTGCCAGCTGCCACGGCATCGAGGGCGAGGGCATGCCGAACTGGGAGCGCCAGAATGCCCAAGGCGAATTGCCGGCTCCCCCTCATGGGCCGGAGGGCCATACCTGGAAGCATTCCGATGCCATGCTCTACCGGATTGTCTCCGAGGGATGGCGTGATCCCTGGAACAAGACAGAACGGCTGACCATGCCGGCTTTCAAGGAGATCCTGACCCCGGCCGAGACCCGCGATGTGGTGAATTACCTCAAGACGTTATGGACGCCGGAGCAACGCCGCCATCAAGCGGAAGAAAGCGAGGGAGCCCCATTTCCGGCGCAGAGTGAGTAGCGATGCGCTCGATCGATGTTTTCAACCAGGGATGAGTGTCATGGGCAAATCCAAACAGCGATCCTGGCTGTGCCTGCCATTGGCACTGCTTGCGACACCAGCGACAGCGCATAGCGATGGTGCGTTGGCGGCTAATGTCTGGTTTGCCTGGTCCTTTGAGCTGGATTTCCTATTGCCCCTGGCGCTAGTGTGCTTCATCTATCTACGCGGTGTACGGCAACGCCAACAACGGGGACGGCCCACGAGTCATCGAGAAATCTCGCTGGTATTTCTGGGGCTCTTCATGCTTTTTCTGGCCCTCCAGTCACCCATCGACCCGCTTGGCGAGCGAAGCTTTTCCATGCACCAGGTGCAGCATTTATTATTACGCGCCCTGGGACCCATGCTGTTATTTCTCCCCTCCCCTCAGACCACCTTCGTGTCCGGCTTGAACACGAAGACTCGGCGATTCTTGGCTCGAGTGGGGCGCTTGGCTGGGCTGAGCGCACTGGCTCATCCAGTGACCGTGACCCTGTTATTCGCAGGCCTGGCTTATGTATGGCAATATCCCCCTTATTTCGAGCTGGCTTTACGCAATGACATGGTGCATTACCTGATGCATGTCACCATGTTGGGGTCCGGGTTGTTGTTCTGGTGGTGCATCTTCGATACTCGTCCTTCGGCTACTACGCGCTATGGAACTCGACTGGCCATGCTGTGGTTTGCCACGACCGCCAGCATTGCCCTGGGTGCCTATCTGACGATGAAGTCAAGCGTATTGTATCCAGTCTACGATGAACTCGGACGACTGTGGGTGGATGGCGAAATGGATGAGCTGTTGGGAGGGCTCATTGTCTGGATCCTTGGCAGCATGATGTCGCTGGTGCCGTTTCTGGTGATTCTCAGACGCTGGGGCTACAAGAAGGACCGAATAGGAAAGAAAAGGACGATTCCAGCCTCTGCTGGTGGTGATGCGGTTGGTAACGAGCCGAGAGATGCAGCGGAAAATACCCGGCGCCTGGGCTGGATGCTAGGGCTATTCAGTGGTGGGGTCTTCCTTACCTTGATATCGGTGATGTTTCTTTCCCTCGCGGTCAGAGGGTAATCCCCTTTGCCTTGCCCGTTCTTTCTCGGAACTGGATGATGCGCGACCACCGCCCATCATGCCAGAACCGACGACGACTGACCGGCCAGGCTCGGGCCAAACGGGCAGCAATGAATTGAAAGTCGATATAGGGGAGCGACGCCATGGGTTTCTATCAGGATCGAGTCCTGCCGCACTTGCAAAACCTCATGATGCGCAATCGCCAACTGCTGCCATACCGCAAGCGTGTCATTGGTGGTGCGGAGGGGCGCGTGCTTGAGATCGGGATCGGCTCTTGTCTCAACCTGCCGTACTTTTCACCCCATGTGCGTGAGGTGATCGGACTTGAGCCGGTGCCGCGATTGATCTCAATGGCTCAACGGGAAGCGGCAGGATCGTCGCTCCCCGTGACCTTTATCGAAGGTTCCGCCGAAGCAATCCCGCTGGACGATGCCAGCATCGATACCGTGATCCTCACCTGGACGCTGTGCTCGATACCCGATGCCGAACTGGCGCTCCACGAGATGCGCCGTGTGCTCAGGCCGGGAGGACAACTGCTGTTCGTGGAACATGGACGGGCGCCGGAGGTGAGTGTCCAGAGGTGGCAGGATCGGCTGACGCCGGCCTGGAAGCGCATTGCCGGCGGCTGTCACTTGAACCGGCCGATTCACACCATGATCGAAGGTAACGGTTTCGATATGGCGCAGATCGAGACCGGTTACATGAAAGGGCCAAAGCCGATGACCTTTCTCTATGAAGGACGCGCAAGGCCAAGGTGATGGCATAACGCAGCGACACAAGAATCCATCGCCACTCGAGGCCTCGTGAGCGATACATCCCCGGGCATCTGTGCCAACCAGTTGCTGAAGGAAAAAGCGCCACTGATGTCAGTGGCGCTTTCGTTGCACAGGGTTTTCAGAAGTTGTACTGGGCCGCGAACTGCAGCCGGGTGTTACCTTCCTCATCCCGGCTCTGAATCTCCTTCTGGGCGTGTGACACTTCAAACATCAGCATTACCGGGTCGGTCCACTGGTAGAAGTGGCCGAAGTGGATGCTTTGCAGCTTACGCGTCGAGGTCGGGAAGAGGTCCTCGGGACGATCCCCCCGCACCTGACCAAAGGAGAGGACGGAACTAAACTTGTCGGTCCACTGCTGCGTCGCGGCCACGTTGAAGCCATAGGCCTCGATGGTGTCCAGCTCGCCATCGGCATCGATGAACGCCGCGCCAATGGAGTCACTACCATCGTCTACCCCGTTGGCGGTGTAGAGGTAGCGGCCGACACCGTCCCCATAGATGGCCCCGGCCATCAGCGTGGTGCTGTTGGTCACATCAATGCTGCCCGCCAGCATAAGGCCATAGCCGATGGTGGAATCGTCACTGGAGGCTGCGGCATCATCCGTTTCCAAGCGCCGTACCAAGGCGGCGGTTTCGACGGCGGCCTGGTCGCCAGTCCAGTGGTAACGCGCGGTCACATCGGGAGCCGTATCCCGGGATCCCGGAAAGCCAGTACTCTCGGGGTTTTCCGCGGCGAACGACAGGTTGCCGGGGCCGACCGGCAGAGTGTAGCGCACCTGGGCCTGGCGAATGAAGCTCACGCCCACCGGGCCATCGAAATCGACGGTGGTCGGGTAAGCGGTGAAATGCATGAAATTCGACCAGGTCTGGCCGGCCAGGAAACCCGCGACTTCACCATAGGCATGACGCAGCCGGAAACCGCGGGAATTGGAGAACACCTCGTTACCCCCACCTCCGAAGAAGTCGCCTTCGATATGAGTGGTGGCATCCCCCAGGAACGTGGGGGTGGAGGTCTTGAGATAGAGCCGCGACTGGCGGGCATGGGCCCGGAACGAGGTGTCGCTGTCTTCATCGGTGGCATCGATACCATCGGCAAACAAGGTATCGCCAAGATCCTGATCCAGGTCGTAGATGGCATCCAGCTTGACATAACCGCCGATCAGCACCGAGGTATCGGTACCCGGCAGTTTGAAGCTTCCCGGCATATCGCCACCAGTGACCACATTGGCTGGCGCCCTTTCAGCGGCAGCCAGTCGTTCCCTGTCGGCCTGTTGCTCCCTTTCCAGACGCTCTATCTGGCGCTGCATCTCCGCCATCTGAGCTCTTAACTCCTCCAGGGTAGTATCTTGCGCCATAGCAGGCGGCACCAGTATCAACGCACTGCCGATACCCAGCGCACCACCCCATAGGGAGAAGCTTTTTGTGACATTATTGATTCCCATGATGACTTACCCCTTTTTATGATTATAAAGATAAACGACCTCTTCTTTAGAGGTGTGCCCCTTCTTTACCAGTTACCAGGCACATTCAAACAAACAACATGCCTGAAAGGTTAGTCGTCATAATCTTCGTATACTTACCGAAAAGTCGGTTTTTTTATCTCCTTTTCTCACTTTGTACTTCATGAAGGTTATATAAGCGTTCTAGAAACATAGGCCAGCTTTCATGAGTTCGCCACATCACGTCATCGGCAAGCGCCAAGCGCGATATGCATCTGATCGATATCGAGCCGAGTCCCGCTTCGTATCCGTTCGGCATAGGACAACGCCGCGTCACTACCTGCTGGCCACCAGTGGGAAAACAACACCCGCCAGGCCTCGATATCGAACACCACGGGAAGCAGTTCCACCGTCAATACGCCAGTTCTGCTGCTCAGCAAGGCATCGGGATGCGAGCTGCCGACCGCAATCCGGCTGATCAACCCGCGCGAATCGTCACGCAAGTTGCCCATTCCGGCACTGCCGTTATTGATGATCACTCGCTCATCTGCACGCCACAGGGCGGGCAAGCAGGTATGGGTGCCAGCGATCACGCTCACCCCCATCTGCTCGAACCAGTGCAACAGCGTGGCGTGGTGGCCATGATCGCGCAGCGCCTCCAGGGACAGCCCCCATCCGGCCAGCGACTCTGGGTCGCCATGCACGATCGCCACACGCTGCCCGGCAAGTTCGAAGCAGCGATAGCGCGGTAGCTTTCTCAACTCGGCGACTTGCTCAGGACACCCAGCCGCCACCTCCCGCAACCGCGCCATGATACGGTTCGAGCGCTCCACTACGCCGTCGTCCACATGATCGGGATAGGCACAGCCGCAACCAGCCCCCGGGTGCGCGTCAGCCAGCTCGAATTCCACATTACCCAGTACTGCCGTGTGGCGCATCACGCGGTCATTGATCGCCTGAAAGGCTCGCCATTCGGCATCGAACCAGTGAAAGTCGCCGTTGAAGATCAGCTCGACACGACGGCCTTCGGCACGCTCCGCCTCGGCCATCGCCTCGATGGTCTCCAGTGCGAGAGGGTTGCCGTACAGTCCACCGATCACATAGAGCACGTCGGCATCGCAAGGCTCGACAGCCGCCACCACCTGCTCCGGTCGATAACGATAAGCCAAGGGGCAATGACGGCCAGCACTCATCAGGGTGCCTCACCGAGTCGGGGGGAACGCACCAGGCGCCGCAGTACCAGCGGCAGGAAGAACCCGCCGGTGCTAAGCAGCAGCCCCCAGGCATTGACACCCAACAGCAGACCATAGGGACCGTCGCCGATCCGCCAGGCCTCGGGTATCAGACCGGCAGCAAGCAGGATGCCCAGCCCCACCCCGCTCCAGAAGCTCAGATGAAAGCTCCATGGCGACCAGCGGGTCAGGCGGTAGAACAGAAACACCGGGGCCAGGCCCATGACCATGGTGCCGCTGACGGTGGTAGCCTTGAGGATATCGGTGCCGGCGAACATCGGCAGGTTGCCGAGAATGGCGAAGACCACCATGACCACGGCCCCGACACGCATACTGGGAAGCCCCCGAAGACGACCGGCCAAGCGCGGCAGATCCACCGCCAGCGATTTGGCGAAGGAAGTAAAAGTGGAATCCAGGGTCGAGCCCGCCGAAGTCATCATGATAATGGTCATCGCCGCCAGGGCCGCGAGCCCCAGTGCCTGCCCCACCGCCGCCGGGGTGTTGCCCATGCCCTCGATACCCTGCAACTGAGCATGCACTCCTAACAGGCTAAAGGAGAACACTGCGACGAAGCCCAGCAAGCCGGCAACGATGAAGCTCTTGAGCATGGTCTTCTCGCGGTTGACGAAGCCTCGGTCGGTGAGCACCGGGTCGTGGAAGGGATAACTGAATATCTGCAACCCAGCCACCAGCAGCAGGTCCATGCCGCCGCCAAGGGTGAAGCTGCCAGTGGTGAGCAACTGGCTGGGGCCCGTACTGGGCATGACCAGGAACAGCACCGCACCGACGAAAAACACGAACAACACCGCCTGAATCATGTCGGTGAAGATCGAACTACGTAGCCCGCCCTTGAGGCTGTAGGCCAGGGTGAAGGCGGTGAACAGCAGGGCAGCCAGATAGTAACCGGGCTCCCCTGGCACGCCGAAATAACCGCCGACCACAGCGGTATTGCTCCACACCTCGTTGTAAAGGCGAATCAGGATTGCCACACCGAAGCTCAGTGCCGCCAGGCGTCCGAAGCGTGAGGTCAGGAAGTGAGTCAGGCTCTCGGCACCGGTCTGGGTTCGAATCAGATAGATCACGTACCCGGCCAGCGGTATCGACAACCAGTAGGTGGCATAGGCAAGCCCGCCCACCACGCCATAGGCTTCGCCGAGGTTGGCGGCATTGGTTACCGACTTGGCGAAGATCCAACTGATGAAAATGCTGGCTGTCAGCGACCACTGACCCACCGGGTTCCCCCGCGCATCCGCCCCACGATAAAACGACGCCGCGCTATGACTGCGCGGCGATAGCCAATACATGAGGCCACCGTAGACCAGCAGAAAGCCCCAGAACATCAACGAGTGGTCGAGTGTCATCGAACCGGTTCCCTTTCCATACAGTCCAAGCCCTTGGTCAAGCGGGCCCCCGTTTCCTTACATCGCGGATGTGGCATGCCCTGAAGCCAGTCCGACCGAAAATACGGATCCACGATCGATCAGGCTTGCCGGGATTCAATGACTGCAGCGCGACGCGGTCCAGGTTTTTCTCCTGTTCCTCCTGGCCTGCCTCCGCGCATCCCATGCCAGTTGGTCCTGATCCCGGAAGACGATCAATAGAATCGCACTGGCGAAGATGATCAAGGAGGGATAGAAGAAGACATTACTGCCTTCGAATATCCACCCCCAGGGGTCAATCACCGAGGGCAATACCGCAACGAGCGATCCACCATTGAACAGCAACTGGATGGGATATACCCAACGTCTGGCCAAGCCGATCACCACCAGGAGTCCTATCAGCACCTGGAAAATACCGGCGATCGGCAACGCCGCCTCCATGGCAAGAAATCCGAAATAGTAATGGTTGGCCACTGCCACACTATGTTCCACATTGACTATCTTGTTGACTCCCCATATGACCAGCAACCAACCCATCGAGACTCTCAAGAACAAGAGTGTCCACGCTTTGGCCATATTTCCCCCGTCGACGATGTCAAATGGTCGTATTACATTGTGTTTGCCCATCCAGTTGGTCTCTCCAACACCCGATTCCTTACCAGGGTTTGTACGAAAAGTCGCCGAGCGATGGCCAGATAAGGCAAAAATCAGCGAGAAAGCGGAGTGGCACACGATGCCTCGCCAGTGTAAGGAAGCCTGGCCGCAGGCGACTCAGGGACCATCGAGAGGTGCGCACGGTCTCTTGCGCTGGCGCGTGAATCACATCATGTAGCGCTCGGGCAGAGCAGCCTCCTTGACGAGCTGCATCATCCCCACGAGGAGAGCACATGAATTCAGCTGGTAAGCTATCCCTGCTCACTGCCGGGCTGTTGATGACCATCGGGTTGACGAGCGAGGCCCAGGAACTGCACTTCTCCGCCCAGGACATCGCCCAGTGGCCAACGCGGTCTTTCAAAGGCGAGACCGACTATCGACTGGTGAAACGCGATGGTATGACCGTGCTCCAGGCTCGTGCCCGAGGGCAGGCCTCAGCCAAGTATCTCGAGCGCGAGATCGACCTCGACGAGACACCGTATCTGCACTGGTGTTGGCAGGTGTCAAATACCCACACAGGTCTGGAGGAGACCACCAAGTCAGGCGATGACTATCCCGCCAGGGTCTACGTGGTCTACAAGACCGGCCTGCTGCCTTGGCAGGTGCAGTCGGTGAACTACGTCTGGTCCTCCAGTCAGGCCGCGGGGACCGACTGGCCCAATGCCTTCACGTCACGCGCTCATCTGTTGGCCTTGCAGGGTGGTGAAGAGAATATCGGCCGCTGGATGGCCGAAGTACGGAATGTTCGTGACGACTTCCAGATCCTGTTCGACTCTCGTCCGAACAGGATCGACGGTGTGGCACTGATGAGCGATGGCGACAATGCCGGTGTCGATGCTACGGCCTGGTTCACGCAGCTGGGCTTCTCGGCCACGCCGGAACCGCCCGACTGTCCAGCATGAAAGATGCCCTCAAAGGAGGGCATCCAAAGCAACACCGACCGTACAACGCAAAGCGTTACTTTCTTGCACCAATCAACTGTTCGGCCAGGGTCTCCAGATCGGTGACGGTGAGATCGGGCTCGCCGCCCCAAGGGTCGAAAGGAGCCTCGGCAATGCGTCTCACCCAGGCGGCGTGCAAGCCGGCATGCTTGGCGCCGATCACGTCGAAGGGATTGCTGGAGATCAGCCAGGTGTCGTCAGCGCGGGATTCCAACCGGCTGCGCAGGTGGGAGTAGACCGCCGGATCGGGCTTGAAGCGCTTGATTTCGTCGACGCTGACGATATCGTCGAAACGCTCGCGAAGACTGGCCTGGATGAGCAGCCTCTCCACCGCCTCACGGGTGCCGTTGGAAAAGGCCACGCAGCGCACGCCGGCTTCGTGCAACCTTGCCAAGGCATCGGTGGCCTCAGGAAAGGCAGGCAACCTGGTGTAGGCCGCCATCAGGTGATCCTTATGGGTCTCGGAAAGGCCCGCTCCCAAGGCACGGTCGGTGAATTCCAGGGCCTCCAGGGTACATTGGGCAAAATCCGCGTAAGCGCCCATCAGGCCGCGGCGGAAGGCATATTCCAACTGCTTGTCGCGCCAGCGCTGGGAAAAGGCCATCGCCTTGTCGCCAAGCACCGATTCGAGTTCGGTGACCACCCCATGGGTGTCGATCAGGGTGCCGTAGACATCGAAAGCCAGAACCATCGCCATGCCAATCACTCCCTTTCCCGTGAGTCGTTGCCGATAGCTTGCCCCAGGGGTGGCCCTGGCTCAACTCGGCCAGGGCCCGATCACGACGCAAGGTCTCTTTTTCCGTCAGGCGTCAGCCAGCCGGGACAGGGCGAAATTGGCGATCGCCGTGTCCTGCACCCCGGTTCCCGTGAGGTCGCAGACTGTGATGGTGGCATCCGACAAGCGCAGGTTCTGCCCCTCGGCAATCACCTTGCCCAGCTCGTACACCTTGAACGGCGGCTGTTTTCCAGCAAAGGCCTTGAGCTCGCCGTTGTTCTCGCTCTGGGCGCGAGTGTCACAGACGAAGGCATCGGCGCGGATCATCACTTCGTCGTCGAGTTCACGCTTATCCGGGCTATCGGAGCCCATGGCGGTGACATGCACGCCTTCGGGCAGGTCGGTCGCCTGAAGAATCGGCTCACGCGACGGTGTCGTGGTGATCACGATATCGGCTTGCGCACAGGCCGACTTGACGCTGTCATGCACCTCGATGGCGAGCCCACTGTCGCGCATCTTGTCGGCATAGGCTTCGGCCGCCTCGCGCCGACGCGCCCAGACATCGATGCTATCAATATCGCGCACCAAGCGCAGCGCCTCGACCTGCAGCTCGGCTTGCTCTCCGGCCCCCAGTACTGCGACTCGGCGGCTATTCTTGCGTGACAGATGCTTGGCGGCGATAGCCCCGGCCAGCGCCGTGCGCACCGCGGTCAGATATCCCTCGTCGAAGAGCACCGCATCGACCAGGCCGGTCTCGGCCGAGAAGACCATCATCAATCCATTGAGGCTCGGCAAGCCGCGTTTGGGATTGTCGAAGGAGCCAGTACTGACCTTGATGGCGAAGCGTTCCCAGCCACGAATATGCGCGGTCTTGACGTCGACTTCGCTATTGAACTCCTCCATCGACATCGACAGGATCGGCGGCTGTACCACCTCGCCACGTCCCAGGGCGGCAAAACCCGACTCCACCTTGGCTAGTGCCTCCTGGTCGATCTTGACCGCCGCCTCGATGGCGTCGCGATGATAAAGTTGCATCTGAACCCCCTCAAAAATCGGTTTCGTTCTTCGGGGAGCGCAGTGACTGGCGATTATCGCGCAGCAAGCTGCGCTCCCACGAAAAAATGTGCTGACAGCTAGCGTTCGGCGATCTGCCTCGCCCGGTCGAAGGTCTCGAGCGAAACGCCATTGCCGGAAAGGATCAGTGCCACCTTCTGGCCACGAATATCCAGGCCATGTTCCTCGAGGGCCGCCAGGCCGACCACGGCGGCACCTTCGACGAGTCGTTTCTCCTGCTCGAGGATATCGACCATGGCATTGGCGATGGCCGCTTCCGAAACCTGATGGTGATCGTCCATCACCTCACGCACCAGGGCGAAGGTACAGCGATTGTCGAGGCCGATACCGCCACCCAGCGAATCGCCCAGACTCTCGACTTCCTCGACCTCGACCGGGTGCCCCGCCTGCAGGCTTTCCCACATGGCCGCGCCTTGCGACAAGCTGATACCGGTCACCTGGATACTGGGGCGAATGCCCTTGAGCGCGGCACCGATGCCGCCTAGCAGACCTCCACCGGAAAGCCCGATCAGGACTCGATCGAGCTGTGGCTCATCCTCGAGCAACTCCACCCCAATGGTGCCCTGTCCGGCAGCGATCAGCGGATCGTCGAAGGGCGGAATCAGTGTCATGCCCTCCTCACGCACCAGCCGCGCCACCTCCTCGAAGGCCTCGTCCTGGCTGCGGCCGACTCGCCGCACCGTGGCTCCCAGCGCCTCGATGGCGGCCACTTTGTTGGCCGGCACCAGTTGCGACAGACAGATCGTCGCCGGCACCCCTAGACGAGCGGCGGCATAGGCCACCGCACGGCCATGATTGCCGGTCGACGCCGTGGTCACCCCCTTGGCCAAGGCATCGTAGCCGTGCTGCTCGATCAGTGCCGCAATCATGTTGGTGGCACCGCGCAACTTGAAGGCACCGGTGGGCTGACAGGTTTCCAGCTTGAGAAACACCTCGGCCGCGAAGCGCTCGGACAGTGCCTGCGAACGAATCAGCGGGGTGCGTGCCACCTGGCCGGCGATGCGCTTGCGAGCCGCATAGATCGACGCCAGCGTCACACCATGCATGGGTTCGGGCATATGAAGTTCTCCACACGGAATCGCCGCAGGGTTTGCCCCCTGCGGCGATAAGCATAGCAAGTGACGAATCAGCCTTTCAGGTCGCCGGAAGCGGCCAACTCATCGGTGACGCGATCCACCGCGCGCTTGGTGCGCGCCACGATCTCGTCGACTTCCCCGCGCGTGGCAACCAGCGGCGGAGCGAAGCCGAGGATGTCACCCTGGGGCATGGCACGAACGATCAGGTTCTCGTCCAATGCCGCCGCCGAGATACGCGGGCCGACCTTGAGCGCCGGATCGAAGTGCTTGCGAGACGCCGGGTTGGGCGAGAATTCCAGCGCCGCCAGCATACCCACGCCGCGTACCTGGCCGACGATGGGATGGTCACCGAAGGCAACCTGCATCTGCCGTTGCAGATAGGCACCGGTTTCCGCAGCGTTCTGGGTCAGGCCCTCGCGCTCGATGATCTCCAGGTTGGCCAGGCCCGCGGCACAGCCCAGAGCGTGGCCGGAGTATGTCCAGCCGTGGCCGATGGGGCCGTACTCGCCGGTGCCCTGCTCCAGCACCTTCCACACCCGGTCACCGACGATCACGCCGGACAACGGCTGATAGGCGCTGGTCAAGCCCTTGGCCACGGTGATCAGGTCGGGCTTGATGCCATAGTGATGGCTGCCGAATTCGGTACCGGTGCGTCCGAAACCACATACCACCTCGTCGGCGATCAGCAGCACGTCGTACTTGGCCAGCACCGCCTGGATCTCGTCCCAATAGCCTTCGGGCGGCGGCACGATACCACCGGTACCCAGCACCGGCTCACCGATGAAAGCGGCCACGGTGTCCGGTCCCTCGTCGAGGATCATTTCCTCGAGTTTGCGGGCACAGTAACGTGAGAACTCGCGCTCACTCATACCCTGCTGATCGGCACCACGATGGTAGTAATACGGCGCCTCGGTGTGGCGAATGGTCTCGATCGGCAGATCGAAGTGATCGTGAAACGCCTTCAGACCGGTCAGCGAGCCGGAGGCGATGCCAGAGCCGTGATAGCCACGCATCCGCGAGATGACCTTCTTCTTCTGCGGGCGACCCAACACGTTGTTGTAGTAACGCACGATCTTGAGCTGGGTCTCATTGGCGTCGCTGCCGGACATGCCGTAGTAGACCTTGGACATACCGGGGCCATAGAGCTTGAGGATCTTCTCGGAGAGCTCGATCTGCGGCTCGTTGGAATGCCCCACATAGGTGTGGTAGTAGGACAGTTCCAATGCCTGCTTGTAGATGGCCTCGGCCACTTCGGTGCGGCCATAACCGATATTGACACAGTACAGCCCGGCGAAACCGTCGATGAATTCGCGGCCGTCCTTGTCGACGATATTGATGCCCTTGCCACCAGTGATGACACGACCCGGCGCGTCACCATGCGCGAAATCGCGCAGGTGGGTGGAGGCATGGAAAGTGACCTTGCGGTCGCGCTCGATCAGTTCCTTGTGCAAGCTCATGTCGTTCTCCTGAATGTCCCCGGCTCTCATGCCGGGGAGGTTGTTCCCGAATTCTGTTCAGCGTTCTTCTGCATGCTGGAGCTTGGTGGGAGCGCAGCTCGCTGCGCTCCCACGATCGAAAGGCTCAGCTCCCTGATACCGATCCCAAGCTACCCAGGCAGTAATACTTCGTCTCGAGATACTCCTCGATACCGCTGGTGCCGCCTTCACGCCCCAGGCCGGACTGCTTGACGCCGCCGAAGGGAATGGGCGGGCCGGTCATCTTCACGGAATTGACCGACACCATGCCGTACTCCAGTGCGCGCAGCAGCTTCCAGATACGGCGAATGTCGTGGGTGTAGACATACGCCGCCAGGCCGTACTCGGTATCGTTGGCCATCTCGATGACCTGGTCGTCGTCGCTATAGGCGGTAACGCCGGCCACCGGGGCAAAGTTCTCCTCGCGCCAGACCTTCATCTTCGGGGTCACTCCAGTGAGCAACACCGGCATGAAGAAGTTGGGTCCCGGTGCCTGCGACTGATCACCGGCCACTAGCGTCGCCCCCTGGGAGATCGCGTCGTCGACGATCTGGGCGGCCTTGTCCACCGCCTGTCCATGGATCAGCGGCCCAAGGTCGACTTCGCTGTTCAGGCCGTTGCCCACGGTCAGTGCCGACATGCGTTCGGCGAAATGCTCGACGAAGTCGTCATGAATCGACTCGTGGACCAGGATGCGGTTAGCCGCCAGGCAGTCCTGACCGGCAGTCTGGAACTTGGCCGCCACCGCTGCGTAGGCCGCTTCCTTGGGATCCATGTCCGGACCGACGATGAAGGGAGCGTTGCCACCCAGCTCCAGCGACACCCGCTTGACGGTGTTGGCGCACTGCTCGAGCAGCAGCCGTCCGACGCGGGTGGAGCCTGTGAAGGAGAGCACCTTGACCCGCTCGTCGTCGCACAGCAGCTTCGAAACCTGTGCCGCTTCTCCCAGCACCACGTTGAAGATGCCGGCCGGGATCCCGGCACGTTCGGCCAGTTCTGCCAGAGCCAGCGCCGAGAACGGCGTCTCGCCAGCGGGCTTGACGATCACGGGGCAGCCGGCGGCCATGGCCGCGGCAGCCTTGCGGGTGATCATCGCCAGCGGGAAGTTCCACGGCGTGATCAGTGCGGCGATACCCACCGGCTCCTTGATGGTGCCAAGTGCCGCATTGGGGATATGGCTCGGAATGGTCTCGCCGAAGGTGCGCTTGCCCTCCTCGGCGAACCAGCGGATGAAACTGGCACCATATTCGACCTCGCCGCGGGCATCCGACAGCGGCTTGCCCTGCTCCAGGGTCATGATGGTAGCCAGATCCTCACGGTTGGCCTGCAACAGGTCGTACCAGGCCAGCAGACGCTCGCAACGCTCGTCGGCGCGCAGCGCCCGCCACTGCGGAAAGGCCTTCTCGGCGGCATCCACAGCACTACGGATCTGATCGGCTTCCAGCCAGGGAATATGACCCAGCACCTCGCCAGTGGCCGGATCGTTCACGGCCTCCTCGCGACCGCCGTCGCCGTATGTCCACTTGCCGTCCACATAGGCATGCTGACGAAACAGACGCGGATCGCTTAGCTTGTTGGACATAGTCATATGACACCTCCCCTGACGCACCGGTCACTGCCGACAAGGCTGCCCGGCGATGGAAAATGGGCCAGGTAGCCCGTGACCACCTGATAGGCACAGGGTAAAGGCTTTGGAGGGAGGAGAGTTTTTGTTCCGAGCATCTGCGGGTTGCGGTTTTTTTTGTCTCTAACCCGCCATACGCAAATTTTTCTGGCCGGCGCCGAACGCCTCACGCCAGGCGTGAAACGTCGGACGCCAGCCGGCATCAGTCGGTGTCGTGGGGCGTTTCAAGCGCCGCCTCGGTGAATACCAACAAGCCCAGTTCCGGACGATAGCCATGGATTTCCTTGACGTCCAACGCTTGCAGGAAATGCAGGATGTCATCGCTGATCACCTGCCCCGGCACCAGCACCGGGAAACCCGGCGGGTAGGGAATCACGAAACTCGCCGAGACCACGTCACGCCCCTGACCCATTTGGCGCTGTAGCTCGCCATTGTCAAAGCGCAGATACTCGGTGTTCTCGTCATCGTAACTGAGGAAGTAGGCACGGCGGATATCCCCTTCCGGTGTGCCGCCGCCCGGTTTGGGGCGAAATGCATCGTGGAAGCGGCTGAAATCCGGCAACGGCGGCAGCTCCTGGGTCAGCGACCTAACATGATGTTCGATGACCTTGCGCTCGGGGCGGCTGCTCTCCTCCCAACGGCGATCGAAGCCCTTGGCCAGCTTGATCAATACATCCAGCAGGTAGGCAATGGCCCCCCGGGAGGTGCCGATATTGGTCATGAACAGCACGGTGTTGCGCGACGTCTTGTTGATCTGGATGCCGAACTTGTTCATCAGGTATTCGTTCTTGAAGGCATCGCCATCGACCCCGGTCTTGCCGATCGCCATGGTGATCCGACTGGGATCGACCACGAACTCGTCCCGCGCCCAGGCCTCCTCCATCTTGTTCCAGCCGCTGACCGGGTCATAGTAGGTTTCCACCCCGGACTGGCGATACTCCGCGGGCACCATGTCGCTGTTTCTAAGTACATGGAAATACTTCTGCAGCAGCGGGTTGGTATACAGCTGCTCGCGCAGCGACAGCGCGGCCTCGACCTGGGCATGCACCAGTTCGAAACCTTCCATCTCGGCCTGCATGCGCCCCACATCGAGAGAGGCGACGATTTGGTAGTTCGGCGAGGTCGAGGTGTGCGTCATGTAGGCTTCGTGGAACGGTGCCTCGACCTTCTGACGGAAGTCCTGATCGTAGACATGGATCATCGAGCCCTGGCGCAGCGACGTCAGGGTCTTGTGGGTGGAGTGGGTGGCATAGGCGCGCACCCGCACCACCTCGGGATCCGGCAGTAGCCGCTGTCCCAGCCAGGTGGTGTCGTCTTCCGGGTCGAGCTGGTCGAACTCTGCCTTCCAGGCGGCATACTCCTCGCGGTAAGCCTCACTGCGGTAGCGTTCGAGCAGCGTGCGTGCCGCGTGCATGGCGGTGCGTGGCCGATAGGTGGGATTGAAGGTGGCGAAAGCGAACCAGGCTTCGTCCCACAGGAATACCAGGTCAGGCTTGATCGCCAGGCACTCTTCCATCACCCGGCGCACGTTATAGACCACCCCATCGAAGGTGCAGTTGGTCAACAACAGCATCTTGACCTTGTCGAGCTGACCGCTGCGCTTGAACTCGAGCAATGTCTTCTTGATCTCCTTGAGCGGCACCGCCCCGTACATGGAGTAATCGTTGAGCGGGTAGGAGTCGAGATAGGCAACGTGGGCCCCGGCCAGCACCATGCCATAGTGGTGCGACTTGTGGCAGTCGCGGTCGACCAGCACGATATCGCGGGGCTTGACCAGCGCCTGGACCACGATCTTGTTGGCCGTCGAGGTGCCGTTGGTGACGAAGAAGCTCTGTCGGGCCCCGAAGGCCCGCGCGGCGTATTCCTGAGCTTTCTTGATCGGCCCGTAGGGCTGTAGCAGGGAGTCCAGTCCGCCGGAGGTCGCCGAGGTCTCGGCGAGGAAGATGTTGATGCCGTAGAAGTCGATCATCTGCCCGGCCCAGTGCGAGCGAGTCACCGACTTGCCGCGCGAGATGGGCATGGCATGGAAGACCCCGGTCGGCTTGCGGCTGTACTCGCGCAAGGCGTCGAAGAACGGCGTGCGATAGCGATCGTCGATAGCGCGCAGGATCGTATGGTGCTGCTCGATGTAGTCGGTCTCGCGGTAGAAGATCCGGTTGAAGTGACGGATATCCTTGCTGGCGGTGGCCTCGACATCGCCGCTGGTGACCAGGAACTGGTCGATTTCCGGGCGAATCTCGCGAATCATGCTGCTCAGCAGGATGCTGCGCTCCGCCTCCGACTGACGTTCCAGCTCCTTCTCCGACAGGCCCTCGAGGTAGTTGCGCAAGGCGCTGAGGTTGTACTTCGACTTGTAGGGGAACTCATAACGGATCAGGCAGGCCTGGATATTGGGGTTGACCAGGATGGCGATCAGCGCGTCTTCGAAGCTCCTGACCGTGACCACGTCGTAGACGAACTTGTCCTCGGGGCGACGCATGTTGTGGAACGCCTCGCGCACCACTTCCTCTTCCTGCTGCGACATGGCATCGACGATCAATAGCTCGAAATAGGGTTGTGCCGCGCTGTTGGAGGCTGGATGGCCACGCCGCAGCTGGGCCAGGGCATCCATGGTCTCGAGATCCTCGGCATCGGCATCGATCTCGCTGAGGTCCACATGTCGGCGCCGATAGGACTCGCTGATCAGAGCTCTCACCAGGCGCTTGACGACCTTCTCGAGCAGCACGAACTCCTCGCGATCGTACAGCGTCCACAGGTGGCGAAAATCTTCCTTCGAAGGAAAGGCGTGATAATCCTCGATGATCTCGAGCCGTGTCAGCTTGACATCCATGGCCTTGACCAAGTTGCGACGCTGCCCCTCATCATCCAGACGCACCAACTTGCCCAGATCGCGCTTCAAGGCGTTCCATGTATCGGCGCGCAGCTGGGAAATCTTGTGATAAAACCCAAGCGCCGTGTATGGCGTATCCGATCCTGTCTTCTCGCTCATGATGTCACCTGACTGTGCCCCGTTCGTTAACGTCTCGCCTGACCCTGGTCCCAGGCATCCTCAGGTTTTTGCAAAGTGTCGCTCGGACCTCCCTGTCCATCAGCTCGCCTGAGTGGCGCGGCTGGTGTAGTGAATGTTCACAGTCGTTTCGGGGAAACAGTCGAAGGACAGCCCCAGGCTGGCTTGCGGCCAGTGAAACTCGGCCTCGCCCTGAGCCGGGCGATAGACCGCGGTATAGACGGTGCCCAGCCCACGCCGATAATCGCCGCGATAAAGCGGTGGCGAGAAGAACGCTGAAATCAGCCGTTCCTCGGTGGTCGCATCGTCATCCACCAGGATCGATAGCTGACGCTCGCGAATCAGCGTCTCGGACGCCAGCGCATGGGCATACCACTCGATCTTCTTTTGATGATTGGTCGCGACCGCCACCCGCTTGACGGACGTCGGTTTGTCGGGGGCGATCATCGCCGTGATGTAGCGTCCCTGGGCATCGGCCACGGTGATGTTGTAGGCCATGTGGGTCGGCACTCGAGCCAGCACCTTGGCCGCTTCCGGGGTGGATTCGCAGAACTCGAGGATATAGCGCAGGATGATCGGCGCCCCGAAGCCATCCCCCACCACCTTGCGCCCGCCGAAAGCCAATGAGACCGACAACCCGCTGTCGTTGATACCGTCCAGTACCCCCCACAGGCAATCGGACATGGCGATGACGCGCCGCTCGTTCCAGCGGCTGTAGAAGATGGTCCCCTCGCACAGCTCAGGGGGATAATCGTAGTTGCGTACCAGCACGTTGGCGTGGCCATTGGCCAGCACCGCCTGAGAGCAACCGGTGATGTAGGCTGGTGGACGATAGAGGCTCAGCATGCGGGCGGCCAGGTCACCGCCACCGGCCAGCTCGCACAGCCGCTCGTAGGTCGGCACCAGTTCCGGCATGTGCTTGCTGAGCGCGTTGTAGCAAGCCAGATAGCCGGGGCGTTCGCGCTCGGTTTCCGACAGATACCAGCGCTCATACGCCGGCCAATGCAGGTCGAAAAGTGCACGCCACTTCTCGCCTGCATCGAGCTCATGCACGGTACGGAATTCGAGCTGCTTGTTCATGTCATCCCGCCTGCCATCGCCTGCATGTCCCGGCGACGCCAGACCTCTCACTCCGTCGTCAATTCCTGTAATTACAGGATCTTGAAATTGCCGCCGCCGATCGCATGGTTAACGGCCACTTCCTCGACTACCGGGTCCTGTAGCGCCTGCCCGGCGAACTGGCCACGAATGCCGTCGATCCAGGCCTTGGCCCGCTCGGTGAGCTGGAAGTCGTCATCCATCAACCGGCCACGTGTGATCAGAATTCCCAGATCCGCCCCTTCGTACCGGAAGTCGCCGACACCACTGATGCGCAGGAAGAACGCTTCCCCCTCGCTCTCGGCCGCATGCGGATGATAGCTGTAATGGTCGTAGGAGATGCTGCCATCGTCGGCCATCTTCCAAACCCCGGACTGAGGCGCCTGGGTCAACAGGTCCACCGACTCGTCGGTATGCTTGATCACCAACTGGCTCCAGCTATCGATGCTGTCGGGATGCGACCAGCGATCGTTGAGCTCGGCGATGTCGATATCGAAGTCCTGGCCGGAGAATTCCAGTAAATGGAACAGGAACAGCGGCACGTCCGAATGGGCGAAGGCCGCCACGTTGGTCAGAGAGCTGGCACCGGTCACCCGTGGGTTCAATTCGCCCAGATAGACATCGTTGGACTCCATGTCGATCAGGAAGTCGAGCTCGAAATAGCCGCGATAGCCCTCGTCGCGCAGCGCCTCGCCGAACTTGAAGGTGTATTCGCGAGCCTTGTCGCGTACTTCCTGGGTGAAGGCTCCGGCGAACATCTCGTTGCCACACCAGCCGCCCTTGTAGGGGGTCAATGACTTGAAACCCACCAGCTCGGTCATCAGTGGACCGACCACGGTGCCGCAACGGGTGGTGCATGCCTCGATCGCCGAGCCGCGGCAGTTGATGCGCTTCATGATCTTGACCTCGGGCTCGGCCTCGATCTCCTCGGCATACTTGTAGTAGTCGTCCTCGTTGGCGATGAAGAAGGTAGTGTGGCCCGAATCGCCGAAGGCAGTCTGCACCACCAGATCGTTCCCCAGTTCCCTGCTGACCTCCTGCAGTTCCTGGTAGCTCCCCACCTTCGCCAGCACGTTGGGCACGCTGGGCACCCCTACCTTGTTGCCGATGCGCACCGTCTCGATCTTATTGTCCATCCTGTTGCGCAGCGCCGCTGGCGGGAACGCCACTTTCAGCCCCAGTTGCCGGCAGATCTCCTCGGTGTGCTCATCGAACATGAGAAAGGAGGCGGTCCCGTTGCCACCACGCGACTTCAGATAGTCGATGACTTCCTTGTGCTCGAGCAGATAGTTGTTGATGTCCTCGATGCTCTCGAAGTCGCGAGGAAACTTCTCCTTGGGCACGAAGACGTTCTTCTGCCGCCCATCGAAGCAGTCGATATAGTTGATATGCCGGAAATTCCCCACCCAGTCACCAATCCCCAACAGGTTGAAGTTGGTGGCCGAGATGAAGTAGATCGGCTCCTTGTTGCTGTGAAAGTAGCGCCGTACGTCGGAGATGCTCGTGATCTTGTTCATCGCCATCGCTCCTGTCGTTGTGCTTTCCATCTCGGCGGTTGAGGGAGACCGGCCCGCGACGGCCTTCGCTGGCCGGTGGTCGTCGCGGGGCGCGATCCAATGGGAAAGGAAGCGTCGCAGTCGCTCGATGAAATGATTGGCCATGGCAAACCCTCGCTCGTTCTACGCCATCCTGAAGCGGAAGCCCAAAAGGCGTCAGTGCTCCTCGATATCGGCCCTGGTCGGCTTGACCAGCGGCCCCAGGGTATCCAGAAACTGAGTGGAGCCCGTTTCGCTGCGATACAGCGAGAAATCCACCTGCCGGTCACGGAAACTCTTGAGAGGTTGTCCCAATCCACGCAGGCCACTCTCGCGCTCCCGGCGTACCCGATTGAGATCGATCTCGATGGGGATGATTTCCTCTCCGATACCTGCCTGATGAATGACATCACCGGACGGCCCCACCACAATGGAGCGACCGTTGCCCATAGCACCGGCGCCATTGATATCGAAGAAGTAACACTGGTTGATAGCGGCATTGGTCCGCGCGATGGACAGCTCGATATCGCGATCGATGGTGTCGGTCATGGTCGGGTGCAGGATCACCTCGGCGCCCATCGCCGCCAGGGTTCGGGTGGTCTCCGGGAACCACATGTCGTAGCAGATCGAGACCCCAAAGCGGCCGATATTGGGCACGTCGAAGACCACGAACTCGCTACCTCCCTCCACACCCTTCTCGTAGGGCCGAAACGGGAACATCTTGCGGTAGCGGGTGACCACTTCGCCGCGGGGATTGATCACGCTCAGAGTGTTGAAGACCTTGTCGTCGACGCGTTCGAACATCGAACCCGGAATCAGCCAGATACGATATTCCTGGGCAAGCTGACAGAACAACGTCTCCATGGCGCTGGGCATGGGTTGGGCATGGTGGGTGGATGCCCCATTGGCCACCAACTCACTGAACAGCACCATCTGCACTTGGGGAAAACGGGACATCAGCAAGTCGATACGGTGACGCATGGCATCGGTGTTGTCACCGTGTTGCAGGGCATACAGCTGCACCCCCGCAATCGTGAAGTAGGACATAAGCTTCCTCTGACGGCGATCGCCTGAACACACTCACATTGATTGACCGGCGACATCGCCTCCGTGCACAAGGCACGAATCTAGCTTATGCCAGATCATTACCACTTGTAAGTGAGGCGTCATACTTGACGCCGCCGTCAGAAAACACTTGCAGGAGGTGCTAAGGTGGGAGAGGAGCACCGACTCACTGGCTATCCAATTGAATCGGCGGTGATTCTTGTTTGACCGTCTTGGTCACGATATAGGTGAAATAGCGTTCGATGCCCAGATCCGACATCAACCAAGCGTCCATTAGCCGTTGATAGGCATCGATCGAGTCGGCCTCGACCTTGACCAGATAATCGACCCCGCCACCCACTGCCACGCACTCGGTGACCTCGGGAGTGTCGCGCACTACGGCCTCGAAGCGCTGGAAGCTCTCGGCATTGTGCTGCTTCAGCTCGACCTGTACCCAGACCGGCGTGCGCCTGACCAACACCCGTGGATTGATACGGGCGCCGTAGCCTTCGATGATTCCTGCCTTTTCCAGCCGGCGCACCCGCTCCCAGCAAGGGCTGACCGAAAGGTTGATGGCCTCGGCCAGCCGGGATTTGGTGATACGGCCGTCCTTGGCCAGGATCTCGAGAATCTTCAGGTCATAACGATCGAGCTTCATGCGTTTTAACCCAAGGAGTCGACGACTTCGGCGATCACCGCAATGGTATCGCCCATGTTGACCTGGGCCGGGAAACGCCGCGCCACCAACAGACCGCCGCGATTGGCACGATATTCCACGGGAGCGGTGCCGGTGCGCGTCATGTCGTAGACGCGGGCGATCACCTGGCCCTTCTCCACCGCCTCGCCCAACGCCACCGTCAGCTCCAGCAGCCCGCTATGTTCGCTCTGCACATAGCAACTGGCATCCGGCATGTCGACGTAGACCTGCGGTTCGCTGGGCGATTCGATCTCACCTTCGATCAGACCGTAATGGATCAGGAAATTCTTCACCCCGCGCTCGGCGATGGCTAGGCGTTCCGGCGTAGTGGTACCGCCGCCGCCCAGCTCGGTGGCAACGAAGATCTTGCCTTGGCTTTCCACAGCGGTGTCGAACAGTTTGGCGGCGTCGAGCTCGAACATCATCATCGCCGTGGGCGCGCCGAAAGCGATGGCGCCATCCAGCGCCTGGCGCTGCTGGTCCTTGTTTTCCAGTACATGCGAGGCGGCGAACGGCACGATGTCGAGGGTGCGCCCGCCGGAGTGCAGGTCCAGCACCACGTCGCACTTCGGTACCAGGTAGCGTGTGAAGTAATCGGCGATCTGCTCGGTCACCGTGCCGTCCGGGTCACCCGGAAAGCTTCGGTTGAGATTGCCGCCGTCCATCGGCGAGGTACGTCTTCCGGCCATCGCCGCCGGCGCGTTCATCATCGGTACGATGATCACCCGCCCGTGCACGTCCTTGGGCTCTAGCGTATTGGCCAGCTTCAACAGGGCGGTAATGCCCTCGTACTCGTCGCCATGATTGCCCCCGGTCAACAAAGCGGTAGGGCCGGTGCCATTGGCGACCACGGTGATGGGAATCATCACCGCTCCCCAAGCCGACTCGTCGTTCGAGATCGGCAGCTTGAGGTAGCCATGCTGAACACCATCGGCCTCGAAGTCGACGGTGGCGGAAATCGGACTGGGTCGCTTGCTCATGGAATCGTTCTCCTCGAACGCCTGGCTGGCGTGGGGAAACACAACGGCCAGGGCATTACTTGACGAACAACTGGCGCGGGAAATCGGCCAGTGTTTCGGCGCCGGTTTCGGTGATCAGGATAGACTCAGTGATCTCCAGCCCCCAGTCTTCCATCCACATACCGGGCATGAAATGGAAGGTCATTCCTGGCTCGAGAATCGTCTCGTCGGAAGGACGTAGACTCATGGTGCGCTCGCCCCAGTCCGGCGGGTAGCTGATGCCGATGGGATAGCCACAACGCGCGCCACCGCGATCGAAGCCATACTTGTCCATTGCCGCACCCAGTGCCATGGCGATATCGGCACAACGATTGCCGGGCTTGGCCACTGCCAGGCCATTCTCGATCCCTTCGAGCAGAGCCGACTCGCCACGCACGAAGTCCAGTGGCGGTTTACCGAGAAACACTGTGCGTGACAGTGGCGCATGGTAGCGCTTGAAGCATCCGGCGATCTCGAAGAAAGTGCCCTCGCCCTCGCGAAACGGCGTATCGTCCCAAGTCAGGTGTGGCGCTGCCGCATCCTTGCCGGTGGGCAAAAGCGGCACGATGGCGGGATAGTCGCCGCCGTAGACGATACCGTCCGGTGATGTCCACCCCTCGATACCGACCCGATAGATTTCCGAGACCAGCTTGCTCTTGGGCAACCCCGGCTCGATCACCTCCAGGATCCGCGCATGCATGCCCTCGACGATCTTCGCCGCGATGCGCATGTACTCGATCTCGCGTGGCGATTTGATCGCCCGGCACCAGTTGACCAAGGCGTTGGCATCCTGGAAGCGGGCATGCGGCAACTCGCGCAACAGGCTTTGATAGGCCTTGGCCGAGAAGTAGTAATTATCCATCTCCATTCCCACCACCCCTTCATGCCAGCCTCGATCAGGCATGATGGACTGGGCCAGGTAGTCCATGGGGTGCATATCCGGATTCTGCACGTAGTAATCCGGGTAGTGGGTGATGTTCTCCGGGTCTATCCAGCAGGTGCGCAAGGCGCCGTTGCTGTCCTGGCGTCGGCCGTACCACACCGGCTCACCTTCCAGACCAAGCAGTACGCACTGGTGCACATAGAAAGACCAGCCATCATAGCCCGTCAACCAGGCCATGTTGGATGGGTCGCTGACGATCAGCACATCAATGCCTCGGTTGGCCATCTCTGCACGCACCTTCCATAGGCGCTGTGCATATTCCTCACGAGTGAAAGGCAGGGAAACCTCGATCATGGGCCACTCGCCATAATAAAAATCGCCAAAACCGGCCCTTCCCAGTCAATTGAGAATGCCGAGCCCTTTGCTTCAGACCTGCTGAGCCTGAAAAAACCGCCGGTATTGCCGACGGCGGGTACTACTTGATTGCCAGAACCTGTGCTGGACGCCGGTTGAAAATTTGGCGTTATCATTGTCATGATTTGCTATAAACAAAAACATGACAATTGCCAGTCAATGCCCTAACGAGGATACTAGCATCTCTCCTGAGCCCGCCGTCAAAGGCTTTATTGGATCATGACAATTGACCTGACCCCCTATCTTCCCACTCACGGCCCCAAGTACCTGGCCATCGCTCGTGCGCTTTCCGAGGCGATACGTCAGGGCGGCTTGATTCCAGGCAGCCGCCTCCCTCCCCACCGGCAACTGGCCGAATCCCTCGGAGTCAGCGTACAAACCGTCTCTCGGGCCTATACCGAAGCGGAAAAAATGGGTCTGGTGCAGGCACGGGTCGGCAGCGGCACCTGGGTCAATGCCTTCGATGATAGCCGCGAGTCTGAATACCTGCGCGGCCTGGAACCCCGTCGCGAGACTCCACTGATCGACCTGTCGATCGCCCACCCCGTTTGCACACCGCGTCATCACCTGCGCTTTCGGGAGGCCCTGGCCGAGCTCAGCGAGCATGCCAATCCCGACGTGGTCAGCGCCTGTCGGCCGATCGCCGGCCTTGTCCACCAGCGCGAACGTGCCAACGATTGGCTGCACAGGCGCCTGGGTGTGCCCGGTGACGTGGACGATCGCATCCTGTGCAACGGTGCCGCCCACGGTCTGATGCTGGCAATCTCCACCGTCGTCCAGCCTGGGGACGTTGTACTCACCGAGGCCCTTACCGACCACGGTCTGATCGCCCTGTCGCGCACCCTGGGCTTCCAGCTTCGTGGTGTCTCCATCGACGACGAAGGCGTGATTCCGGATGCCTTGGAAGTCGCCTGCCAGCGCTTCCACCCAAGTGCCGTCTGCCTGACCCCAACCCAGTTGAACCCCACCGGAGCGACCATGAGCGAGCGACGACGCCACACCGTGGCCGAAGTGCTCAACCGTCATGGCATATGGCTGATCGAGGACGACGTGCACGCCCTGCTCGAACCGCCAGGCCTGATGCCACTGGCCGCCTACCTGCCGCGCCAGACTTTCCATGTCACCAGCCTGACCAAGGCCACGGTACCGGGATTGCGGGCCGGCTACCTGAGCGTGCCCCGCTCGCAGCTTCACCACACTTTGCCCCGCTTGCGCGCCACGAGTTGGATGGCCACACCCTTGACCTTCGAGATCGCCGACCTGTGGTTGGCCAACGGAACGGTCGAGACCTTGGCCCAGGAACAGCGCGAATTGCTGGCCGAGCGGCAACGCCTGGCCGCCCGCCTGTTGGAGGCCCACCACTTATCATCACGCCCCACCAGCCTGCATGTCTGGGTGTCATTGCCACCGCTATGGCGTCCCGAGGAACTCCAGCAACAGGCCGAACAGGAAGGCCTGGCGATTACCACCGCGCAACCTTTCATGGTCGAGCAATCGCCACCGCCGAAGCGGGTCCGCCTGAGCCTGGGTGCCGAGCCGGACATCGCCCGTCTGGAAGAGGGCTTGCACTACCTGGCCGGCTTGCTCGACGAAGCGCCACCGCCCATGATGCAGATCGTATACTGAACCGAGAGGGGAGGAAGCATGCGCATTCTGGTTCACATCGACGATGCCGAGCTATGGCGAGAAACCCTGGCCAAGCGTATGCCGGAAGCAGAGGTTTTCACCAGCGACCAGGAGGTCGAAGGCATCGATTACCTAGCCGTATGGAAGCCGCCGGCCAGGTTGCTGGAACGCCACGCCGGCGCCAAGGGTATCGTCAATCTCGGAGCCGGTGTCGATGCTCTTCTCAACAATCCGGGGCTGCCCAAGGGAGTGCCCATCGTCAAGCTGCACGATGCCGGCATGGGAGAATTGATGGCCGACTACGTGCGCTACGGTGTGCTGCATTTCCAGCGCGACTTCGATCGCTACCTGAGCCAGGAAGCCGATGCGCTGTGGCGGGAAATTCCGGTTGTCGCCAAGCGGGACTGGGGAGTCGGCATTCTCGGCCTCGGCGCCATCGGTACTCATGTCGCCCAGACGCTGGCCGCGGATGGCTTTCCCGTACACGGTTGGAGCCGCTCACCCAAGCGAATCGAGGGAGTGACCTGTCACCATGGAGATGCCGGCCTGCGCAAGCTGCTGGGTCAGGTGCATACCCTGGTCACGCTGCTGCCCGATACCCCGTCGACCCGGCATATCGTCAATGCCGACACCCTCGCGGCTCTGCCCAACGGAGCGACCCTGATCAACCCGGGACGCGGCACCCTGGTCGATGAAACGGCCCTGCTCGAGGCTCTGGGTCCCGACAAAGAAGAAGGCCACCTGCGCGGAGCGCTGCTCGATGCCTTCCCCGAGGAGCCGTTAACAACCGACAGCCCGCTGTGGGCCCACCCTCGAGTGCGGATCACGCCGCACATGGCCGCGCCAACCCCGCTCGACGAAGCTGTCGAACAGGTCGTCGAAACCGTTCGTGCCTGGGAAGCGGGCGAGTCGGTGCCAAGCGTCGACCCGGAAGCCGGCTACTGACTTCCAGGATAGGTTCGCAAAGCCCTACAAAGCTGAGCGTCAACGCGTTACGCTGAGAAACAAGCCTTGGAAGCACTGAATAAATCGACGAACGGCATCAAGCGCAAGGCGCCCGGAGCACAGGAACCGGAGCCTATGGGGTATAGGTGTGAGGATTCCGCGCACCGCGCAACGCAGCGATTGAACCGTGCAGGCATTTATTCAGTGTTTCCTTAGCCACACTGGATAATCCAGGGGGAGGCAGCGATGACGCAACCACAGGTGACATATCGCCCCGACGATGCCTTGTTGATCGTCGACATGCAGAACGATTTCTGTGAAGGAGGGGCGTTGCCCGTAGCCGGCGGCAACGCCCTGGTGCCGGGCATCAACAGCCAGGCCCAGGCCGCACGGGAGGCCGGCGCCCTGGTGATTGCCTCGCGCGACTGGCACCCCGTCGATCATTGCAGTTTCGAAAGCCAGGGCGGCCCCTGGCCGGTGCATTGTGTCCAGGATACACCGGGGGCTGCTTTCCACCCCGAGCTGCAATTCCCTGACGGCACCATCAAGGTCAGCAAGGGCACGGCCTTCGACCGTGACGCCTATTCGGCCTTCGATGGCACGGGACTGGCCGACTTCCTGCGCCACCGCGGGATTTCCCGCGTCATGGTCTGCGGCCTGGCGATGGATGTCTGCGTGCGGGCCACGACACTGGATGCCCTCAAGGCCGGCTTCACGACCCATTTGCTGACCGGCCTCACCGAACCCGTGGTAGCCGACCAGCGTGAGGCATGTGAAGAGGAACTTCGCGAAGCAGGTTGTGAGGTCGTGGCATGAAGCATCCCTCTCCGGCCAGTGTGACCGACGACGACCTGGCGCTGCTCACCGACCTCTACGAGCTGACCATGCTGCAGGCCTACTGGCGGGAGGGCATGCACGGCCGCGGGGTATTCAGCCTCTATTTCCGCAAACTGCCGGCCAAGCGTAACTTCATGCTCGCCTGCGGTCAGCAGTATGTTGCGGAACTGGTCACGCGCCTGCGTTTTTCACCGACCAGCCTGCAGCGCCTGGCCGACGTGAAGGTGTTCGAGGATGACTTTCTCGCCTGGCTCGAGGGGTTTCGCTTCACGGGCGATATCTGGACCGTGCCCGAAGGCACGCCGGTATTCCCCAGCGAGCCATTGATGGAAGTCGAGGCGCCCATCGCCGAGGCTCAGCTACTGGAGAGCCTGGTGATGAACCAGGTCCAGCTCGAGACCGTGCTGGCCTCCAAGGCGGTGCGCCTGGTGATGGCCGCCAACGGACGCCCAGTCGTCGATTTCGGCATGCGCCGCATGCACGGCGTGGATGCCGCAATCCGTGGTGTGCGCGCTTATCGCGCGGCGGGCCTCGCCGGCACCAGCAATGTACTTGGAGGGCTGATCCATGACCTGCCACTGCGCGGCACCATGGCCCACAGTTACGTGCTGGCTCATGATAACGAACAGGAGGCGTTTCGGCAGTTCGCCAGGCTCTACCCGGGAACCACCCTGCTGGTGGACACCCACGACACACTGGCTGGAGTGCGCAAGGTCATCGATCTGATGGCTGCGGAGCCCGACCTCAAGGTCGGCGCAATTCGCCTCGACTCAGGGGATCTCGGCCCCCTGGCCCGGGATGCTCGCCAACTGCTCGACGATGCCGGCCATGCCGACGTGAAGATCGTCGCCAGCAGTGGCCTCAACGAACAGGCCATCGCCGAACTGATCGGAGCCGGCGCCCCCATCGACGCCTTCGGTGTCGGCACGTCCATGGGCGTGTCGGAGGATGCCCCGGTGATCGACCTGTCCTACAAGCTGGTGGAATACGCTGGCAAGCCGCGTGTCAAGCACTCACCGGGAAAGGTCAACCTGCCCAGCCGCAAGCAGGTCTATCGTCGTCGCGACAGCCAGGGGTTCTACCGTGGCGACCTGATCGCCCTGCGCGACGAACCGGTTGACGATGGCGAGCCCTTGCTGACCCCGCTGGTCAAGGAGGGCCGGATCGACGATTCGGCCCTTGCGGAAGCCGACCGCGCCCGCGAGCGGGTTCAGCAGGCCCTGCGGCACTTACCGCCCGCTCTGCGCCAGCTCGAGCCCGCCGACCCCCCCTATCCAATCGAACTCAGCGAGGGCCTGAAACGCCTGCAGCGCCAGGAGTAAATATCCCCCCTCATTCACTGCAATAGGGCGTTGAACTGCTTTAGCCACTCCGGATGCGCCGGCCAGGCCGGTGCCGTGACCAATCTGCCGCTGGTCACTGCCTGATCGACCGCGATATCGGCATAATCACCACCAGCCAGGCGCACTTCCGGAGCGCAGGCAGGGTAGGACGACACCCGATGTCCCTCCAGCGACACCGCCGCAGCCAGTAATTGCGCGCCATGACAGATCGCTGCCACCGGTTTGTCGTGTTCAACGAAATACGCCACCACTTCCAGTACCCGTTCGTTGAGACGCAGGTATTCCGGCGAGCGTCCTCCGGGAATCACCAAGGCATCGTAATCGGCCGGATCGACCTCGGCGAAAGTAGCATTCAGAGTAAAGCGATGGCCCGGCTTCTCGGTATAGGTCTGGTCCCCTTCGAAATCGTGGATGGCGGTCTTGATGTTGTCGCCTTCACGCTTTTCGGGGCACACGGCCTCGACCTCGTGCCCCATCGCTTGCAGGGCCTGGAAGGGCACCATGATTTCGTAGTCCTCGACAAAGTCACCGGCAATCAACAGTATCCTGGCCATGAGGAAAAGCTCCCTTGCGTGGGGACTCGCCAGGCGCGGCACGATCGCCGCGGCCAACGCGTCCAAGGATGGTAAGCCATAGAGTAGACGAGCATATTGAATGCGCAATGAACGTGCACGCGGGAACCTTTGACCCTCACCCCGCATCACAGCGAGGTATCTGTCTCGTCATCATGGAGCACTCATGCCCCACGCGTTGCGCATCCTTCTTGCAAGTCTGGTGACCACCATGCTACTGGTGACTGGCGCCATGGCCAGCGAACCGGCCGATCCTCGCCCTTTTGCCGCCAGTTATCGGCTGGAAATCAATGGCTGGCCCAGTGCTCGTGTCGAGCACCAGCTCACGCGCCAAGGCAACCATTGGCAAAGCGACATGCGCGCGGCGATCGCCATGGCTCGTGGCAGCGAAAGCAGCCGATTTCGAATCGGTGACGACGGCATTCGTGCCAGTGCCTATCACAGCGGTTATTCACTGCTAGGCATAGGTGGCAAATATCGGCTGGGACACGATGACCTCGCCTCGCTTCCCGATAGGCAGACGGCACTGTTCGAGCTCTCACGTCAAGCGGTGCAAGCCCGTTGCGACGACGACCAACCACCGTGCGAATTCCGCTACCAGGACCACAAGGGACGCGAGGAAACCCTGCACTACCGTGTCGTCGAACGCAGTGAACTGACACTGCCAGCCGGCAACTTCGATGCCATAACCATCGAGTCTTGGGACCCCGAACACCCCGAACGGCGACTGATCTTCAGCTTCCACCCCGAACTGCCGGGCTTGTTGCTGGCCATCGACTACCGCCGTGAAGGCGAGCGCAAGAGCCGTTTGACCTTGACCGAACTCTCGCTGTCGGAATGACTTCCATCGTTCATCAGCCTGGCTGATGCCCCATCAGGGAAAATCATTTCCCTTCATATCTCCTTTCGCTTATCGTCGGCTGCCTTGGTCGGGATATCGGCCACCTCGCTTCATTCGACACTGGAGCCACGATGCTGAGCGGAATCCTGATCGTCCTGCTGCCCCTGATCCTGGGCTATCTGATACCGGTACGCCGCGCTCCACTCATGAATCTGGTCAACCGCTCGGTCAATGGCTCGATCTACGTCATCCTGCTGCTGATGGGTGTCGGCCTGGCTGCGCTCGATGACCTGGGCCGCCAACTCTCGCACATGGGCGGCCAATCGGCGCTGCTGTTCGCGATCACTGCCACTTGCAACCTGCTGGCACTATGGTGGCTGGCAAGACACAGTGAGATGCGCGCCGGTACCTCGCCGGTCGTGGCGGGCGCGCCGACCAGCAAAGTCGTTGCCATGCTCGGCTCGCTGACCTTGGTCGGTGTCGTAGGCCTGGGGGTGATCATTGGTGTGGCGCTCGACTGGCTGGCCATGAGTGAATGGCATGCACGGGCCGAGACACTGGCCGAAGTCGTGCTGTATGCCTTGTTGGCGTTGATCGGTTGCCAACTCCGCAATTCCGGCATGCCACTCAAGCAGATTCTGCTCAACCGCCATGGGCTGGCGATCGCCGCCACGGTAGCGGTCAGCTCGCTGCTGGCCGGCTTGCTGGCCGCACCGCTACTATCGCTCTCCTGGAACCAGGGCCTGGCCATGGCCGCAGGTTTCGGCTGGTATTCGCTCTCGGGAATCCTGATCGGCGATCAGCTCGGTCCGGTGCTCGGTGGCATAGCCTTCTTCAACGACCTGGCTCGCGAACTGCTGGCCTTCCTGCTGATCCCGCTGACGATTCACCGCGCCACCCCACTGGCCATCGGCTATGGCGGCGCCACTTCCATGGATTTCACCCTACCGGTGATCCAGCAACACGGCGGTGTAGCCTGCGTGCCGGTCGCCGTCGTCAGCGGCTTTATCCTTTCGCTGCTCTCGCCACCGCTGATCCTGTTCTTCCTCTCCCTATAACGACCACTCCCGTAGCCCGTAGCCCGTAGCCCGTAGCCCGTAGCCCGTAGCCCGTTGCCCGTTGCCCGTAGCCATTATCCTAAAGTCTAGGTTGAAGTCCGCCCCATCAAGCGGCTAACTGTGCACTCACGATCTTAATCGTTTAAGAAACCACTTAGAAAACGTTCAGATACCATTAAGGAAACGCTGAATTAACCGGCGAACATGCTCATGCTTCAGCATTCATCCAGTGTTTCCATAACAACAAACCGACGAGGAAGGCACACCATGCTCAAGAAACTGATTCCCGCCATCGCCTTGGCCAGCACCGCCACTACCGTCATCGGTCAGGCCCAAGCCGCAGAGTTGACCATCTCCTGCGGTGCCGTGGGGGCCGAATTGACCCTGTGCCAGGAGGGAGTGCGCGCCTGGGAGGAAAAGACCGGCCACAGCGTCGACATCGTCTCCACCCCCAACTCCTCGACCGAACGCCTGTCGCTCTATCAGCAGATTCTCTCCGCCAAGTCCAGCGACATCGATGTGATGCAGATCGACGTGGTTTGGCCGGGCCTTTTGGCGAACCACCTGCTCGATCTGAGAGAGACCCTCGGGGAGGATGCCGCTAGCGGCCACTTCGAAACCATCGTCGCCAACAACACCATCGACGACCGCCTGGTGGCCATGCCCTGGTTCACCGATGCCGGGGTGCTCTACTACCGCCAGGACCTGCTCGACAAGCACGGTTTCGAGGCTCCCGAAACCTGGCAGGATCTGACCGAAATCGCCCGTGAGGTTCAGGCCGCCGAGCGCGAAGCCGGTAACGACAAGATGTGGGGTTTCGTGTTCCAGGGCCGCGCCTACGAAGGGCTGACCTGCAATGCCCTGGAGTGGGTGGCAAGCCATGGCGGCGGCACCATCGTCGACGCTGAAGGGGAGATCACCATCGACAACGAGCGTGCCGCCGAAGCCCTTGATCTGGCCGCTACCTGGATCGGCGAGATATCGCCGGAAGGCGTGCTCAACTACACCGAGGAAGAAGCCCGCGGCGTCTTCCAGAGCGGCAACGCCGTATTCATGCGCAACTGGCCCTATGCCTGGTCACTGGCACAAAGCGAGGACAGCAACGTGCGTGACAAGGTCGGCGTGGTCAAGCTGCCCAGTGCCAATGGCGCCGATAGCGCCGCCACCCTAGGCGGCTGGAATCTGGCAGTGTCGCGCTACAGCGAGAACCCCGAACTCGCCGCCGACCTGGTCGCCTTCCTGACCGGCGAGGCCGAGCAGAAGCGCCGCGCCATCCAGGGTGCCTACAACCCCACTCTCGCAAGCCTCTATCAGGACGAGGAGGTTCTCGAAGCGGTGCCCTTCTTCGGCACACTGTACGACACCTTCACCAATGCCGTGGCACGCCCTTCGGCGCCCACCGGCGATAACTATGGCCGTGTCAGCAACAGCTTCTTCAACGCCGTCCACAACGTGCTCTCCGGCAACCAAAGTGGTGCCGAAGCCATCGCCACGCTGGATAGCGAACTGTCGCGCATCAAGCGGCGTCGTTGGTAACCCAGGAGGCTTCCATGTCGATCCCAGCAACCGAAGGCGCACCCCAGGCGGTGCGCCCGCGTCAGGCAGGTTATCGCGGCACCAAGGTACGCCGTCAACGGGTCCGCGCCGCCTGGACGTTTCTCACCCCAATGCTGTTCGCCCTGGCCCTGGTGGCTGGCTGGCCCCTGTTACGCACCTTCTACTTCAGCTTCACCGACGCTTCGCTGTCGGATACCACAAGCGCGCTGTTCATCGGTTTCGAGAACTATCTGGTCTATGACGACGGTGCCTGGTACGGCCTGCTCACCGATCCAATCTGGTGGCGCTCGGTGTGGAACACACTGTTCTTCAGTGTCGTCTCGGTGTCGCTGGAGGTGGTATTCGGCATCATCGTCGCCCTGCTGCTCAACGCAGAGTTCAAGGGTCGCATGCTGGTGCGAGCGGCGGTGCTGATTCCCTGGGCCATTCCCACCATCGTCTCGGCCAAGATGTGGGCCTGGATGCTCAACGACCAGTTCGGGATCATCAATCACCTGCTGATGGCGCTGGGCATCATCGATTCACCCATACCCTGGACCGCCAGCGCCACCTACTCCATGTGGGCAGTGATCATGGTCGATGTGTGGAAAACCATTCCCTTTGTCGCCCTGCTGGTACTGGCGGCGCTACAGATGCTGCCCAAGGATTGCTACGAGGCCGCCGAGGTCGACGGCATCCATCCGGTCAAGGTGTTCTTCCGCGTGACGCTGCCATTGATCACTCCGGCACTGCTGGTGGCGGTGATCTTCCGACTCCTCGATGCCCTGCGCGTGTTCGACGTCATCTATGTGCTGACGTCCAACTCCACCAGCACCATGACCATGTCGATCTATGCCCGCCAGCAGTTGGTCGAGTTTCAGGACGTGGGCTATGGCAGCGCCGCCTCGACCCTGCTGTTCTTGATCATCGCACTGGTCACGGTCCTCTACCTGTACCTGGGCCGCCGCCAACTGGGAGTCGACCAATGAACCAATACCAGCTCATCAAGCTCGCCAAGCGCGTGGGCCTCTATGCCCTGATCGCAGTGGTCATGGTCTACGCTATCTTCCCCTTCTACTATGCCGTGATCACCTCGCTGAAACCGTCCAGCGAGCTGTTCCGCGTCGACTTCTGGCTATCGTCGCTGGACTTCGGCAACTACGTGCATATCTTCACCCAGAAGAGCTTCGTGCGTGCCATCTTCAACTCGATCCTGGTCTCGATCAGCGTGGTGTTCATCGCCCTGCTGCTCGGCGTGACTGCCTCCTATGCCTTGGGGCGGGTGCGTTTTCGCGGTCGTACAACGGTGATGCTGGTGGTGCTCGGGGTGTCGATGTTCCCGCAGGTCGCGGTGCTCTCCGGGCTGTTCGAGGTGATCCGCTCGCTGAACCTGTACAACAACCCGGGCGGGCTGATCCTCAGCTATACCATCTTCACCCTGCCATTCACCGTGTGGGTGCTGACCACCTTCATGCGCCAGCTTCCCATGGAACTCGAGGAGGCGGCGATCATGGATGGTGCCACCCCCTGGGTGACCATCACCAAGGTGTTCCTGCCGCTGATGTGGCCAGCCATGGCAACGACGGGGCTGTTGGCCTTCATCGCCGCCTGGAACGAGTTCCTGTTCGCCCTGACCTTCACCCTCACCGACAGCCAACGCACCGTGCCGGTAGCCATCGCCCTGATCTCCGGCGGCAGCCAGCACGAGTTGCCCTGGGGGCCGATCATGGCCGCCTCGGTCACCGTCACCGTGCCGCTGGTGGTGCTGGTGATGATCTTCCAGCGGCGCATCGTTTCCGGCCTTACCGCAGGCGCGGTCAAGGGTTAACCCTGATTCATGGATATTCGCATGCAAGACAGTACTTTCTGGTGGCGTGGTGGCGTCATTTATCAGATCTACCCACGCAGCTTCCTGGATGCCAACGGCGACGGCATCGGTGACCTGCCCGGGGTCACCGAGAAACTGGACTATGTCGCCAGCCTCGGCGTGGACGGTATCTGGCTGTCGCCGTTCTTCACCTCGCCGATGCTCGACTTCGGCTACGACATCAGCGACTACCGCGACGTCGACCCGATGTTCGGCACTCTGGAGGACTTCAAGACGCTGCTGGCTCGCGCTCATGCTCTGGGGCTGAAAGTGATCATCGACCAGGTGATCAGCCATACCTCGGACCGGCATCCCTGGTTCCAGGAGAGTCGCGCCGATCATTACAACCCGAAGGCCGACTGGTATGTGTGGGCCGACCCCGAGCCCGACGGCACGCCACCCAACAACTGGCTGTCGATCTTCGGCGGCTCGGCCTGGACCTTCGACTCGCGGCGCCGCCAGTACTATCTACACAATTTCCTGACCAGCCAGCCGGATCTCAACTTCCACAATCCGGAAGTCAGGGCCGCGCAGCTCGACAACATGCGCTTCTGGCTGGAGCTGGGCGTCGACGGCTTCCGCCTGGATACCGTCAACTTCTACTTCCATGATCAGGAGTTGCGCGACAACCCGCCAGTGCCAAAAGGCGAAGCCAAGACGCTTGGTGCCCCCGCAGCCAACCCCTATACCTGGCAGCGCCACATCTACGATCTAAGCCGCCCGGAGAACCTCGACTTCCTCAAGGATCTGCGTGCACTGATGGACGAGTTCCCCGGCACCACCACGGTGGGCGAGATCGGCGACGACAAACCGCTCGAACGCATGGCCGAGTACACCGCCGATGGCGACAAGCTGCACATGGCCTATACCTTCGACCTGCTCAACGAGCCGCACTCCCCTGCCTACATTCGTGAAGTGCTGGAGCGCTTCCAGCGTCTCGCCGGCGATGCCTGGCCGTGTTGGGCGCTGTCCAACCACGACGTGGTCAGAAGCGCCACCCGCTGGGGCATGGGCGAGGACCCGTCCGCCTACCCCAAGGTGGCGCTGGCAATGCTGTTATCGCTGCGCGGCAGTGTCTGTCTCTATCAGGGCGAGGAACTGGGACTGCCTGAGGCCGAGGTGCCCTTTGAGCGTATCCAGGACCCCTACGGCAAGGTGCTTTGGCCTGAGTTCAAGGGCCGCGATGGCTGCCGGACCCCGATGCCCTGGACGCGAGGCGTGCGTGGCGGCTTTTCCAGTGTGGAACCCTGGCTGCCGGTGGAGAAAGGTCACCTGTCACTGGCAGTCGAGACCCAGCAGGACGACGCAGCCTCCATGCTCAACGCCACTCGTCGTCTGCTGGCCTTCCGCCGAGCTCATCCGGCACTGTTCGATGGCAACCTGAGCCTGGTCGATGTCGGTACGCAGTTGCTCGGCTTCATTCGCGAAGGTCATGGCGAGCGTCTTCTGTGCATCTTCAACCTTGGCGGCGAAACCCGCCGCACACGATTACCGGAGCCTGGCAAACCCCTCGAGGGACATGGTTTCCAGGCCGCACTGAATGGCAAGACATTGACCCTACCGCCCTATCAGGCTGCCTTTCTACAGCTCGGGCGATGACACGACAAACCACTAAGCCGGCTCTGTGAAGCCGGCAAGGAGTCGCAAGATGGCAAGCGTGACCCTGGAAAAGATCAACAAGGTATTCGGCAGCACCCATATCATCAAGGATGTCGATCTCAGCGTCGGCGAAGGGGAATTCGTGGTCTTCGTCGGCCCTTCCGGCTGCGGCAAGTCAACCCTGCTGCGACTGATCGCCGGCCTGGAGTCGATCACCGGCGGCGAACTGAGGATTGGCGAGCAGGTCGTCAACGACCTGCCACCGCGTGAGCGCGGGGTGGGCATGGTATTCCAGTCCTATGCGCTCTACCCGCACATGACGGTCTACGAGAACATGGCCTTCGGCCTCAAGCTGGCCAAGACCGCCAAGGAAACCATCGAGGAGCGGGTAATGGCCACGGCACGCATCCTGCAACTCGAGGAGCTGCTGCACCGCAAGCCCAAGGAGCTTTCCGGCGGCCAGCGTCAGCGTGTCGCCATGGGCCGTGCCATGGCCCGCGAGCCGCGCATCCTATTGTTCGACGAGCCGCTTTCCAACCTCGATGCCTCTCTGCGCGTGCAAATGCGCAACGAAATCGCCCGCCTGCACCATCGTCTGGGCTCCACGATGGTATATGTCACCCACGACCAGGTCGAGGCCATGACACTCGCCGACAAGATCGTGGTATTGCGCGACGGTCGCGTCGAGCAGGTCGGCAGCCCTCATACCCTCTATCAGCAGCCCGCCACCAAGTTCGTCGCCGGCTTCATTGGCTCGCCGACCATGAACTTCATGCCGGCCGAGCTCATCGATGGTTCCGCGGAAGGTTGCCGGGTACGCGCGCCGGGCCTCGGTGAATTGGCCCTGCCTCAGAGCACCGACGGTCAACGATCTGGGGCCGGTTTGACCCTGGGAGTGCGTCCCGAGCATCTACGCCTTGCCGAAGCCGAAGGTGACAACAGCTTCGAGATCGCCAACGTCGAATATCTGGGTAACGAGGTCTACGTCTATCTCGAGCCCAAGGCCGGCGACACCCTGTTGATCCATCGCAGCGAAGCGCCCAGCCGCTGGAAGATCGGCCAGCGCGTGGCACTGGTGCCGGATCTCGACCACGTCCACCTGTTCGATGGCGACGACAAGGCATTGGCTATTGCCAAGCAAAGCCAGGCGGCCTGAGGGGGCCATCGCGCCCTTGCCAGTAGCCGACATCTTGCATCGCCGCAACGGGAGCCTACGCGCTCCCGTCACCAGGAGGCCTGGATGACACTTTCCCAATGGCGTCGTGATCAGCAACACGACTGGTAGCGTGGCGCCACCATCTACCAGATCTATCCACGCAGCTTCATGGTCGCCAACGGTGATGGTATTGGCGACCTGCCCGGCATGGCGGCGCCGCAGATGGAAGGCCGCGAATTGTGTCTGGAAGCGGGACAGGCAGCATGGCTGGAGATCAACTGACATGTCCCTGAGGCTGCATACTGGCCATGTGCGAAACCGACACTGGCTCCAGTATCGACTATTCTCACGCAACCTGAACCGTTATGATAGGTTGCTAATCAAATCGTTATAGAGCCGTCACGTGTCTTCGCCACGCCGCATTACCCTCAAGGATCTGGCCGCTGAGCTCGGTGTCTCCACCGCCAGTATCTCCAACGCCTTCAACCGGCCCGACCAACTCTCGCCGAAGCTGCGCGAGCGCATCCTCAGCGAGGCCAGACGCCTGGGCTATACCGGCCCCGACGCCAAGGCACGCAGCCTGCGCACCGGGCGTTCGCGAATCATTGCCGTGGTGCTCGCCGAAAGCCTGACATACAGCTTGAACGATGCCGTATCCAGCGAGCTGCTGTCCGGTATCGCCGAAGTCCTCGATGCCCACGGCCATACGCTGTTGCTGCTCTCCGGACGTCAACATGCTTCCCAGGCTCCCGGTTCGGCCAACATGGCCGACGGCTACATCGTTTACGGCTTGATGCCCAGCCTGATGTTACTCTCGGGCCTTCCCGCTCAAAGCCCACTGGTGGCAGTCGACTTCAATATCGACGACCGACCCACGGTACACATCGACAACGAGCCGGCCAGCTATGCCATCGCCCGTCATGCCCTAAGGACCCCGTCGCGACGCCCGGCAGTGATCAACCTGCGACTGACCAGACAGCCCTGCAACGGGCGCATCACCGAAGAGCACGAGCTTCTGTCGGCCGAACAGACCATCACCCGCTCGCGCCTCATCGGTTTTCATCGCGCATTCGAAGAGCATGGCATCGACCCGGCCCAGGTACCGATGTGGAACATCGAGGAAAATACCTTCGAGGTCAGTGCCCCTGTGATCGAAGAGATCCTCGACCTGCCCGAAGACGAACGCCCCGACTTGCTGCTGTGTATGTCCGATCGCATTGCATTGACCGCCCTGACACTGGCCGAGCGACGTGGCCTGCGGGTGCCTCAGGACCTGCGCCTGACGGGGTTCGACGGCATCGCCGAAGGTCAGTACCGCCCTCCACGTCTGACTACGGTACGCCAGGACAGCGTCGAAAAGGGCCGCATTGCCGCCAAGATGATTCTCGGATTGGCGCCTCGGGAACGTAAGCTGTTGACTACCGAGTTGCTTATCGGCGAGAGCTGTCCCTGACGGCCGTCGCAGACGCTGCGCTTGCAACATTCTTGCACCATTCGTGCCTAATCCCTGCATTCCCGGCGTCAATACTGCGCTGGAATCTCTGCGCCATCGTGCCATCGAAGAAGCAAGGCATCGGCCAGCGCTGTTCCACTCGCCATGGAGACACCATGAAGCATCTGCCCCACCTGGCCATGTCCCGTTTGGGCATCAAGCTGTTCCTGATCATCCTGGTGGTCAATGTGGTGATCTCGGGGTTGGTGTTCCTGGCCGTGTCGCGCAGTCTCGACCAGGGTTTCATCGACTATCTGGAAACCACCCAGATCAACCGTGCCCAAACCCTGGCCGAGGGACTTGGCGAGGAGTGGCAGCGGCGTGGTGACTGGCAATGGCTGCGCAAATCGAGACGGGAGTGGCACCGGCTGGTACGTCAGCAACTGTGGCCTGGAGAGGGCCCTCCCCCCAAAGGCATCGACCGCCGGCTCGGCGACCCCGGTGACTTCGTGCTGCACGATGCCAACGGTCTGCCGGTGATAGGGCTGCCGCCCCCGATACTGCCCGAGGACGGCCAGGAGCCGCCTGAGTTGAATTGGCTACCCATCGTCAGCAACGGCCAGCAGGTCGGTGCCTTGGGCTATCGGCCTCCGCAGCAGTTGATGGCGCGCATGGATCGAATCTTCCTTGCCCGCCAACAGCGCAACCTCTCCATCATCGTCGGTTCCCTGGCACTGGCATCGTTGCTGCTTGCTGGAGGGCTATCCTGGTGGCTGGGGCGGCGCACCCGAAGCATGGCGCTAGGCACCCGTCGCCTCACCGAGGGCGACTACAGCATTCGCCTGGCCGAGCACGGGCAGGATGAACTGTCGCGACTGGCCTACGATTTCAATGTGCTGGCCGCGACCCTGGAAGCCAATCGTGAGGCCCGCCAGCGCTGGGTATCGGATATCGCCCACGAACTACGCACACCGCTGGCGGTGTTGCGCGGCGAGATCGAGGCCATGCAGGATGGCATTCGCTCCATGAACCAGGACAACCTGCATTCGCTGTCCCAGGAGGTCGGCCAGCTCGAACGCCTGGTCGCCGATCTACGCCTGCTGGCGCAGAGCGATGCCGGCGCCCTGGAGGTGTCGCTGGCGCCACTGAACCTGGCCGAATCGCTACGCGGGCGCTTGGAGGATGCCGATGGCTGGTTGCGGGACCATGATATCGCCCTGGAGATGGAGATTCCGTCCTCGGCACCGATACGCGGCGATATCCAGCGCCTGCGCCAGCTATGGAACAACCTGCTCGACAACACCTGTACCTACACCGATGCCCCCGGCCGCCTGCGGGTCTGGCTCTACGTCGACGACCAATACGCCCGAGTGACTTGGGAGGACAGCGCGCCTGGCGTTTCCAGCGAAGAACTTCCACGTCTCACCGAACGCCTGTATCGCGTCGAAGGCTCGCGCAGTCGCAAGAGCGGCGGTAGCGGTCTGGGACTGTCCATCGCCACCGCGCTGGTCAAGGCTCACGGAGGACGCATGCAGCCCTCACATTCGGCGCTGGGCGGGTTATGCTGGACGCTAGAGTTTCCATTGGCCAGGGAGAACATGGCATGAGCGGTAACGACAATGGCGACAGCATTCTGATCGTCGAGGACGAACCCAAGATCGCTCGACTGATGGCCGATTATCTGACCGATAGCGGCTTCCACACCCACCACCTGGAGCATGGCGACGAGGTCATGCCATGGCTGGAAGCACAGAGTCCCACGCTGGTACTGCTCGACTTGATGCTGCCCGGCACCGATGGCTTGACGCTGTGCCGCCAGATTCGCGAGCGCTGGCCACGACTGCCGGTGATCATGGTCACCGCCCGAGTCGAGGAAGTCGACCGCCTGCTGGGTCTGGAGCTGGGCGCCGACGACTACATCTGCAAGCCGTTCAGCCCCCGTGAGGTAGTGGCCCGGGTCAAGGCCGTGCTGCGCCGCAGCCGTACCCTCGACGGCTATGACGTACCCAGCGCGGGCGCCGCCCTGGTACTCGACGAGGATGGCTGGCGAGCGCTGGCCGATGGCCACGACCTTGGGCTCACGGCAGTGGAATTCCAACTGCTCAAGGTAATGATGGGCGCGCCAGGGCGCATCTTCTCGCGCGACCAGTTGATGGACCACATGTACCGCGACCACCGCATCGTCTCCGAACGCACCGTCGATAGTCATATCAAGAAGCTGCGCAAGAAGATCGGCGATGTGTGGCCCGAGCGCGAGATCATCCGCTCGGTCTACGGCGTAGGCTACAAGTATCAGCCGGAGGAGTGACCCCGAACGTGCAGGGAGCGTGCACGCTTTTACCCGGTGATTGCACGCTCCCTGCATCCTCGGTGCACAAGATTTGGCGAGACTGCAAGCGTCGACATAGAGACCACAAGGAGTGTCTTGCCATGATCCGATTGATCACACGCAAACTGCTGATGCCGGCCCTGCTGGCGGCGGCTATCGCACCTTTGACGCTTGCTGCCATCGCCTCTCCCGGCGAAGGCCCCCACCATCCCTGGAGCGAACGGCATCAGGAACACCGCCAGGCACTCTACGAGCGTGCCGGTCTGGACGCAGAGACCCGCGCTGCACTGGATGAGGCACATCGCGAACATCGCGAAGCCATGCACGAGTTGCAACACCAGCATCGCGAGCAGATGGCAGAGATCCTCGACGACGAACAGCATGAAGCCCTGCGCGCCGCCATGCGCGAGATGCACGAGGAGCACCATGCCGAACGCCGCCAGGCCATGCAGGAGCGCTTGAACGTCCTGATCGATGGTTGGGGGCTTAGCGAAGATGAGCGGCAGGCCCTGTTGGATGCCCGCGAAGCGATGATGTCCGACGCCCGAGAGCTGCGTAATCAAGAATTCGACAGCCGTGAAGACCGGCGCGCCGCTTGGCTGGAGCTGCGTGACGAGCACCGCGCCGCCCTGTCCGAGATTCTAAGCGACGAACAGATGGCGGAACTCCGCGACATCATGAAGCCGCACCACGGCCACCACAAAGGTCATCATGGCATGCCTCATGGCAAGCACGGCTCCAGCCACCAGGATGAAGACGCCTGATACCCCCGCCCCGGCAGTGCGATGCACCGCCGGGCAGACGCTACCCCCGTAGCTCCCTGCTTGCCCGGTTTTGATACCGGGCTTTTTCGTGGCCCGGCCTTGCCCTGAGCGATGAGTTGACGGGGCAGGAGTTGCACTTCGTTCGAGAAGCACGTATTTTATTTGAACGATCAATCAATAAAAATTGATTATCCGGTGGCAAGCCACTCCCAGGCGATGTCGTTCCAAGACAAGCCAGGTCAGTGAGGGATTGCCACCACCATCAAGATGCCCCAGGCATCGAATCCGTGTTTCGTGTCTGATTGCGACATCCCATCATTCAGGGCCTAGGCAAGGAAAGCCTTTTGGCGTTATTTTGATTGCTCATTCAATCAAAATAACAGCAAGCGATGAATGATACTCAAGGACGCCCTCACTTCCGGCTTCCCGCCTCGCTCGGGCAGCCCGGCGTGTCGCACCGCCCCGAGGCGCGAGACAGATATCAACAACACATAGGGAGTCAACCCCATGGCGAATGGCAATGCTATGCCTGAACGGCGAGACCGACTCAATCCGGCCGTGTTCCACGGCTCGGTGGCAGGAATTCTCGTCTTCCTCGTAATCACCATGACCTTCACCGAACAAGCTGGCGCCTTCTTCGACGCCGCCTTGGCCTGGGTCAGTGAAACCTTCGGCTGGTACTACATGCTGGCGGTGGTGGCCTATCTGGTCTTCGTGGTCGCCATCGGTATGTCACGATTCGGCAGTATCCGCCTCGGCCCCGATCATTCGCGGCCAGAGTTCTCCTTGCTATCGTGGTCGGCGATGCTGTTCGCCGCCGGTATCGGTATCGACCTGCTTTTCTTCAGCGTCGCCGAGCCGCTCTCCCACTACCTGGCCCCGCCGGATCTCCAGCCGGAAAGCCAGGCGGCGATGCGCGCCGCGGTAGTCCAGACGTTCTTCCACTGGGGCCTGTCCGGCTGGGGACTATACGTGCTGATGGGCATGGCGCTGGCCTACTTCAGCTATCGTCATCGTCTTCCGCTGTCGATCCGCAGCGCCCTCTACCCACTTCTTGGCAAGCGTATCTACGGTCCCATCGGGCATACGGTGGACATCACCGCAGTGATCTCCACCGTGTTCGGTATCGCCACCAGCCTCGGCATCGGCGTCATGCAACTCAACTACGGGCTGAACTACATGTTCGACGTGCCGGAGAGCCTGTCGGTACAGATCGTGTTGATCGCGCTGGTCGTGGTGATCGCCACCATTTCGGTGGTCAGCGGTGTCGACAAGGGTATTCGCCGCCTGTCGGAATTCAACATGCTGCTGGCGCTGGCCCTGCTGCTGTTCGTGCTGTTCCAGGGGCAGACCCTGAAACTGCTCGACATGGCGGTCAATAACATCGGCGACTACTTCAGCGGCTTCATCGGCAAGAGCTTCGATACCTATGCCTATGCCGGCGCCGAAGCCAATGAATGGAAAGGTTGGTGGACCATCTTCTTCTGGGGTTGGTGGATCGCCTGGACACCGTTCGTCGGCCTGTTCCTGGCACGCATCTCGCGTGGACGCACCATTCGCGAATTCGTCGCTGGTGCCCTGGGCATCCCGCTGGCCTTCATGATGATCTGGATGTCGGTATTCGGTAACAGCGGCATCGAACTGGTCGCCAACCAAGGTGTCGCCGAACTCGGCCAACAGGCCCTGAGCACTCCCCAGACCACCATGTACACCCTGCTCGAGCACTATCCTTGGGCCATTGCCACCGCAGGCGTGGTAACCATCCTGGGTATCGTGTTCTTCGTCACTTCGGCGGACTCAGGCGCCCTGGTGCTGGCCAACTTCACGTCGATTCTCTCCGACGTCAACCACGACGCACCGATCAGGCTGCGTATCTTCTGGTCGGCAATGATCGGCCTGGTCACCGTTGCCCTGTTAATGGCCGGCGGGCTCAACGCCTTGCAGAGCGCCGTGGTGATCACCGCCCTGCCGTTCTCGGTGGTGATCTTCGCCATCATGGCCGGCACCTATCGCGCCTTGCGGATGGAAGGCGACAAGGCACTTGCTCGCCGCCGAATCGCCGACATTACCCCTGAAGGCGACTGGCGCGAGCGTCTCGACCGGGCCCTGGATACCTCCAACCGTGCCGGAGCCGCCGCTACCATCGAACATGCGATTCGCCCGGCCCTTGCCCAGTTCGCCCAGGAACTCGAGAGCCGCGGCCAGACGGCCAACGTCGACGAGGAGCAGGTAGAAGGCGAGCCGCTGCCGCGTCTGACCCTGCAGGTGGAGTTCGACAACGCCCAGAGCTTCGTCTATCAGGTCCGGCCGCACCGCATGCGTGCGCCAAGCTTCCTGCCAGTGGATGACGACTACTATCTGCGCCTGGATGTCTATCTCGCCGAAGGCGGCTTGGGACAGGACCTGAACGGCTATACCCGCGGCCAGGTCCTTGGCGATGTACTCGCCGAGTACGAACGCCACCTGCAGTTCCTGGCACTCAGCGTTCAGAACGGCGCCGTACATGCCATGCCCGGCTCCATTGGCGAGGCGGAGGCGCTAGGCACTCCCTCTTGATCTCCTATAGTGCCTGTCGACGACGGCGACGCCCCCGGGCGTCGCCGTCTTTCGCATCTTCACCGGCGACTGACTGGCAGCACCGCGCGAGACTCAGCCAGGCCTCGACTAGACTGAGGGCCATCTACCGCTCATGGAGCGAAACGACTATGAGTCACCGATTCATCGAGGTCATCACCGACTATCCCACCACCGAGGAAGAGTATGTCCTGCTGCTGCATCTCGACCAGATCGCGCAGATTCGTCCCGAGATCGAGGCGGAGAACGAGCCGCGCCACGAGCCGGTGGCCGTGATCACCCTGACCAGCGGCGAGACGGTGATCCTCAAGAACAGGTTCAAGAGTGTGGTCAAGCGGCTCACCGAGGCGAAGATGGTGATGCGGCCATGAGAGCTCGCCCCGGTGACCCTTGCTCCCGGGGCGCGTCAGCCGCCGGACCGGCCACACGGAAAGACCGGGGTGCCGCACCCCGTGCGGCACCAGAGCGTCACGACAAGGTGTCCTTCAGTTGCGCGGGTCATCCTCGTGGTTGTGGTATTCGATGCCCCAAGGCCCCACGCCGTGCAACTGAATGATCGTCTCACCCTCGGCGTAGCCGAACATCGGGTCTCCCGGCGACATGATGGCAAACCCGCCCTCGGACAGCGCCCGCGTGGCTTCCGGGTCGTAGGTCTCGCCATGGGCGAAGTGCAAGGTGCCTGAAAGCACCGTGACCCGTTCGTACGCCGGATGGACATGAGGCTTGATCTCATAGCCGTCCTCGAGCCTGAGGCGAATGGTGAACGGCGCCTCTTCGCTGAGATCCCCCTCGATGATGGCGATCTCGGCTCCCCCGCCCATGGAGCCCACCGGCCCCCACTCCAGTTCGTTCGCGCTTCCGATGATGTGGCCATTGCCGTGATAGGGCAGCGTTTCGGCACTGGCTGTGGCAGTAGACAGGCCCAGGGTCAGGGCCGTGGCGGTCAGGATGAATGTCTTGTTCATGTCCGTTGTCCTCCGTTGTTGCTCTCTTTGGCCCCTGCGCCGTTACGCCTTGATGGCCAGCAGGGAGATACTCTTGACGCCATAGGTGCGGCTGGCGCCCTGCGCCGACTCGGTCAGGAAGCGATATTCCGGATGCTCACGGACGGTCTCGACGCGCAACCCCGCCTTTTCGATCGCCGCGCGATAGTCGTCTTGCTGGATGGCACCGCCGATGCATGCCGCCCACAGGGTGGCATTGCACTTGACCTGCTCGGGCAAGGACGTTTCGGTGACGATGTCAGCGATCGCCAACTTTCCGCCAGGGCGCAGCACCCGGGCCACCTCGGCGAAGACTCGCGGCTTGTCGGCCGAGAGATTGATCACACCGTTGCTGATCACGACATCAACGCTGGCGTCCTTGAAGGGCGGCTCCTCGATATAGCCGGCATGGAACTCGACCGTCTCGAACCCCGCTTCCCTGGCCAGGCGCTGGGCCTTGAGACGCTGGGCCTCGGTCATGTCCAGTCCCAGCACACGCCCTTCGGGGCCCGCCTTGAGCGCGGCAAGGAAAGCATCCATTCCCGAGCCACTGCCCAGGTCGAGCACCACCTCGCCAGGGGCGATGTCCGCCAGGTCGAAGAAATGCCCCACTCCGGCGAAGGAGTCGATCGCTTCGACAGGAATCCGGTCCAGATCCTCGGGTGCATACCCCAGGCGCTCGGCCAGGGCTCGCCCCATCTCGAAATGAAATTCGCCCTGCGGCTGCTCCGCGACCTGCCGGTACATCTCCTTGACCTGACGCTCGAGGTCCGAACGGTCCAGCGACGAGGTCTGCGCATGTGCTTCGATTGCCATGGATCTACCCTCCTGTACTTGGGAAGTACTTGGGAAGCGTTTCCCTTGTGGTTTTTCACGGCGCATTGTCACCGTGTGCCGCCAGGACGCGCGGCGGGTCGCAAATGTTCCCGCTTTTTTGAAATGCCCTGACCAAGTACCGGGAACCATTACGGCCCCGGCTGCGTCCTGGCGATGGAGGACGGCTTCGCCAGACCAGCCACCGGGGATCCCCCGAATTGCCCACCATGCAGGGATGTTCCATGCTCAATAGGTAATCGACGATGCTTGTCAGCACACTGGACCGGGTTCCTTGGCCAGGCGATTCGAGGGCGACGATGTCAGCTTCTTCATCTTCGGGCGATGACCGCGCCCGCCACCGGCAGCGGCGCCGTCAATGGTTCGAACGCGAAGTCGAGCGCCTGATGGATCGCCTCTACGGCACGGCACTACGCCTGACACGCCACCCCGACGATGCTGAAGACATCGTCGCCGATGCGATCGGCAAGGCCTGGACCAAGCTGGATGAACTGCGCGATCCCGATCGTTTCGAGGGCTGGCTGTTCCATATCCTGAACAACACCTTCGTCAGTGAATGGCGCCGCCGGCAGTGCCGTCCGAAGATGGCGGACGATTCCGAGACCTGCGAGCCGGATAATCTCGATGCGACCAGCTTCTCGCTATTCCAACAACTGCATCAGCCGTTCCTGTTGTGGTGGGGCAGCACCGAGGACCGCTTTCTCAACGAGCTCTTGCAAGACGATTTGCAACGAGCGCTGGATGCCCTGCCCGATCCTTACCGCATGATCGTTGTGTTCGTTGAGGTCCAGGGCTATACGTACGGTGAGGTCTCCGAATTGCTCGGCATACCGCTTGGCACCGTACGCTCCCGCTTGAACCGTGGGCGAACGTTGCTGCAGAAGGCGCTCTGGAAACAGGCCAGGGAGGCCGGCTTCACGGTCGCCTTCCGTGGAACCGAGGGAGAACCACCATGACCGGAAGAGAGCTGACCTGCGAGGAAGTCATCGAACAGCTTTTCGATTACCTCGACCGGGAAGTGGACAGCCAGCGCAGGGCCGATATCGAACGACACCTCGCGCGGTGCCGTGACTGCTTTTCCCGTGCGGAGTTCGAAAGGCGCTTGCGTGCCAAGGTCGAGGAATCCGTCAGTGTGCGAGCCCCGCAGCGTCTACATCGGCGGGTCAAGGATCTGCTCGACCGATTCGACGCCGATGAGACGAATTCCACGAGCTGACCGGCAAGGAGATGTGCATGGTCGCTATACTCGGCTATTCCCGACAGCAGATCTTCGCGGCGGTCCAAGGGATGTACACCGCCGTGGCCGACTCTCCTGCCTCGCCCTTCCACTTCCCCGTCGGCGGTTCAGCGTGTCGTTTGCTGGGTTATCCGCCAGAACGAATCGCCGACCTTCCCGAGCAGATCGTGGAATCCTTCGCCGGGGTCGGCTATCCCTTTCGTGCCGACGCCATACGCCCGGGCGACCGGGTGCTGGATGTCGGTGCCGGCGCCGGCAACGATAGCCTGATCGCCAGTCGCCTGGTCGGCCCCGAGGGGCATGTGATCGCCCTGGACCTGACGCATGCCATGACTCGCAAGCTGAAGGCCACCATCGACGAGCGCGGCATCGACAACATCAGCGTGATCCAGGCGTCGGCGGAGCGTTTGCCCTTGGCCGACGCCAGTGTAGACAGCATCACCAGCAACGGTGCCCTGAACCTGGTGCCGGACAAGCGTCGCGCAGTAGCCGAAATGTTCCGGGTGCTGCGCCCCGCGGGACGGCTGCAGCTCGCCGACGTGGTCATTCGCCGCCCGGTATCGGTGGACTGCCACGAGGATCCGCGCCTCTGGGTCGAATGCGTGGTCGGCGCCACAGTGAAGGAGGACCTGCTGGCGCTGTTCCATGACGCCGGGTTCGAGGATATCCGAATACTGCGCACGCTCGATTATTTTGCCCACAGCCCCAGCGCGCAAACCCGGGAGATCGCCGCCAGTTTCGGCGCTCACTCCATCGAGCTTGGCATGCGACGTGGCCAAGCGGTCCCCTCTCCGATACAGCGCTGGTCGCGACGTCTCGACCCGCGACGCTGGTTGGCGGCCATCCATCGCCGTGGCCTGGCGGGGGTAGCCGCCCTGGTCATGGCCTTGCTGACCTGCTATGGCACCCTGGCCGTAGTGGCGGGACTGCCACTGCTGGGTCTTGGTCTGAGACTGAGTGAAGGAACCTGGGCCAGTGCCATCGCGCTTTTCGTGCTGCTCACGCTGGCGGCGATTGCCGCCGGCATTCGCCGACACCGAGCCCCTGGTCCAACCCTGATAGGCATGATCGCCACGGGCATCCTGTTCTACACCCTGTTCGTCGACTACTACGCCCTGGTCGAACTGGCCGGCTTCCTGTTGCTGACTGCCGCCACCGGCTGGGACCTGTATCGACGGCGACGACAAGAGGCTCGGGTGCTGGGGATGGGGGCTCACTGAGTGTGCCCCATCGCCGGATCGCACCGGGTAGCGCGAGCCCTTTTCTAAGCTTTGTCCGAAAAGTCGTCGAGCGATGATCAGACAAGGCAAAAATCAGCGAAAAGGCGGAGTTTACGGGGGTGTAAATGAGGTCTTTGAGCTGATTTTTAACGCCGTATGATCGAGCGCAGGCAGTTTTCAGGCAAAGCGTAAGACTTGCCATCGGGAGGCCGTATTTTCATGACGCTGCTATTGCTCGTCACGTTGCCATTGCTCGGAGCCCTGCTGATCTCGGCAGTCGATCTCACACGGGTTCTTCGATTCTCGGCCATTACCGCCGCTCTTGTTTCACTGACGGCGCTGGCACTAGCCCTCTCCATGCTGCCCGCCATTCTGGCGGGCAACGTCATTGTGGCGGAATGGCGCTGGGTCGACGCCATCGGGCTCAACATTGCGTTTCGCATGGACGGGCTGGCCATGCTGTTTGCCCTGCTGATTGTCGGTATCGGCCTGCTGGTGATCCTATATGCCCGCTATTACTTCGCCGGCAAAAGCGGTGGTGGTCGTTTCCTTGCACTGATGCTGGTGTTCATGGCCTCCATGCTGGGCATCGTCACCTCGGAGAACCTGCTGTTCATGCTGGTGTTCTGGGAAATGACGAGCCTTGTCTCGTTCTTGCTGATCGGCTTCCACTCGGATCAACGCCCGGCCCGGCGTGGTGCCCGCCTGACGTTGGTGATCACGAGCGGCGGCGGGCTAGCGCTGATGGCCGGCGTCATCCTGATCGGCCAGATCGTCGGTAGCTTCCACTTGAGCGAAGTGCTGGCCGCCGGCGACGCCCTTCGCGAGCACCGCCAATATCCATTGATCCTCTCGCTGGTATTGCTCGGCGCCATGACCAAGTCCGCCCAGTTCCCTTTCCACCTGTGGCTTCCTCACGCCATGACCGCGCCCACACCGGTGTCCGTCTATCTGCATTCGGCGACCATGGTCAAGGCGGGGATCTTTCTGCTCGCCCGGCTGCATCCGGTGCTGGCGGACACCAGTCTATGGTTGTACGGCGTATCCGCTGTAGGCATGGCGACCCTGCTGACCGGCGCCTTCGTGGCGATGTTCAAGCATGACACCAAGGGCCTGCTGGCCTACTCCACCGTCAGCCACCTGGGACTGATCACCCTGCTGCTGGGCATGGGCACCAAAATGGGCCTAATCGTGGGGCTGTTTCACTTGCTCAATCATGCCCTGTTCAAGGCACCGCTGTTCATGATGGCGGGCATTGTCGAGAACTCGACCGGCAGCCGCGATATGCGCCGCATCAACGGCATGTGGCACTTCATGCCGTTTCTCGGCGCACTCACCGCCATCGCCGCCGCCTCCATGGCCGGGCTGCCGTTGCTGAACGGGTTTCTGAGCAAGAAAATGTTCTTTGCCGAGACCATGGTGTCGCCGTTCACGGGTCCACTGGCCTGGCTCGTCCCCGCCCTTGCGGCAGTCGCTGGGCTGTTGACCGTCGCCTATTCGATACGCATCTTCCACAACGTCTTCTTCAACGGAGAACCGCGGAACCTGCCCATCTGGCCCCCGAAACCGCCGGGAACAGGCATCCTGATACCGGTGGCACTGCTGTCTGCCGCCTGCATCGTGGTCGGCATCGTGCCGCAATACGTGGTGCATACGCTGTTGCACACCGCGGCCGAGGCGGCACTCGGCGACGCCCTTCCCCCGTACAATCTCGGCCTGCTGCACCACTTCAACCTGCCATTCCTGATGAGTGTCCTGGCGCTGACGGGCGGCCTCGCCATGTATCTGGCGAGACAGCAACTGTTTGCCCTCTACGACCGCCTACCCGAGGTCGATGCCAAGGAAAATTTCGAGTGGCTGATGCTGCAGGCGGGGACCTTTGCCGAACGCCAGGTGCATCGACTGGAGAACGGCTCGGTGCAGCGCTACATCGCCTTCGTACTGATCAGCGCCCTGGTCATGATGGGCTCGGCACTCACCACCATGACCGAGTGGCGAGGCCCCCAGGCCCTGACCCCGCTCGATCCGATGACCGTCTTCGGTGCCGTGCTGCTGATGGCGACTGCCCTGGGCGCGGTCATCGGCCACCGCAACCGCCTCTTTGCACTATTGCTCATGGGTGCCGCCGGCCTGTTCGTCACCCTCACCTTTGCCCGCTTCTCGGCCCCGGACCTGGCCCTGACCCAGTTATCGGTGGAAGTGATGGCGGTGATCATCATGATGCTGGCCCTGTCCTTCTTGCCCCAGAGAACGCCGTCGGAATCTTCCCACTGGCGTCGCGGGCGTGACCTCACACTCGCCGCCTTGAGTGGCCTGGGCGTGGCGACCATGGCTTTCGCGGTCATGACCCGTCCGTCCCGGAGCATTTCCGATTTTTTCCTGACCCGCAGCGTCCCCGAGGGCGGCGGTGCCAATGTGGTCAATGTGATCCTGGTCGACTTCCGAGGTTTCGACACCCTGGGGGAAATCACCGTATTGGGGATTGCCGCCGTGGCGGTCTTCGCGCTCACCCGCAACCTGCAATTGAAGGACCGCATGCCCCAGGCACTGGGCCAGTACTGGGCCCACGCCCCCCATCCCCTGATCCTCAGGATGATTGCGCGACCCATCTTGCCAGTCGCCCTCATGGTCTCGGCCTACATCTTCCTGCGCGGCCACCACTTGCCTGGGGGAGGGTTCATCGCCGGTCTGATCGCGGCCGTCGCCCTGTCATTGCAATACATGTCGTGCAGCCTGGCCTGGGCACATTCACGCATGCTGACCCCTTTCCGTCCCTTGGTCGGTGGCGGCATTCTGCTGGCGGCACTCACAGGCCTGGGTAGCCTGGCGGTTGGAGCGCCATTCCTGACTGGCTGGTTCGAACACTATCGACTGCCCGTGCTGGGTGACATCGAGCTGGCAACCGCGCTGTTGTTCGACTTCGGGGTCTTTACCACGGTGGTCGGTGCAACCCTGCTGATCCTGGCGAACCTGGGCAAGCTCATGACCCTGCAAGGGCCTGGCAAGGAGATCGGCTGATGGAAGCACTGTTTGCAGCCGCACTGGGCATGCTGACGTTCTGCGGCGTCTATCTGCTCCTGCGGGCCCGCACCTTTCCAGTGATACTGGGCCTGACCCTGATTTCCCATGCCGTGAACCTGTTTCTCTTCGGCATGGGTCGACTGGCCTTGGAGGCCCCGCCCATCATCGGCGAAGGTAGTCGTCAGGCCGACCCACTACCCCAGGCGCTGGTGCTGACCGCCATCGTGATCGGCTTTGCCATGACCGCTTTCGTAGTGGTGTTGTCACTGCGTGCGGCGGTGGAACTGCGCAACGACCACGTGGATGGTGTGGATCCGGACGAGGACTGGCGCCCATGAACCACCTGCTTATCCTGCCGGTACTGATTCCGCTGCTTGCCGGGGCCTTCCTGGTGGTCGTGTTCGTCGCCCCACTCGCGCTTCAGCGCCTGATCAGCCTGGTCAGCACCGCTCTGCTCGTGTTGATCGCGCTGCTGCTGTTCCGGCAGGTCATGGTGGGAAATCATGTGCTGTATACGCTGGGGAACTGGTCGCCGCCTTTCGGGATACTGCTGGTGGCTGACCGTCTCAGCGTGCTGATGTTGCTGATCACCTCTGCCCTGGCCGTGTTCTGCGCCATGTACGCGGGCCGCGGGGACGACCGCAAAGGTGCCCACTTCCATGCACTGTTGCAGTTCCAATTGGCGGGTATCAACGGTGCCTTCCTCACCGGCGACCTGTTCAATCTGTTCGTATGCTTCGAGATCCTGCTGATTGCGTCTTACGCCCTGTTGTTGCACGGCGGCGGCGTCGCTCGCTGTCGAGCTAGTCTGCACTACGTCATTCTGAACCTGGTCGGCTCGGCGATGTTCATCATTGGCGTCGGCATCCTCTATGGAGTGACCGGCACCTTGAACATGGCGGACCTGGCGGTACGCGTGGCCAATGCCCCCGCCGGCGACCAGCCGTTGCTGACCGCGGCCTCGCTGCTGTTGCTGGTAGTGTTCGGCGTCAAGGCGGCGCTCTTGCCACTATTGTTCTGGCTGCCCAGGGCCTATACCGCCGCCAGCGCCCCCGTCGCGGCCCTGTTTGCCATCATGACCAAGGTCGGCATCTACGCCATGCTGCGTGTCTTCAGCCTGATCTTTGGCCTGGAAACGGGCTTGGTCAGCACCACCGCCTGGCAATGGCTATGGCCGCTGGCGCTTGCCACGCTGGCACTCGGCGGCATCGGGGTGCTCGGGGCGACCAACCTGCGCAACCTGACGGCCTACATGGTTATCGTCTCCACCGGGACCCTGCTGGCGACATTGGCACTGGGCACTCGCGAGGCCATCGGTGCCGGGCTCTTCTATCTGGTGCATTCCACCCTGATGACGGCGACCTTCTTCCTGCTTGCCGACTTGATCGCCCGTCAACGCGGTGTCGCCGCCGATCATATGGTCGTGGCGGCAGCCATGAAGGATCACCGCATACTGGGCAGCGTCTATTTCATCGGTGCCATCGCGTTCGCCGGACTGCCACCTTTCAGCGGCTTCATCAGCAAGGTCTGGATCCTGCAGGTGGCCGGCGAAACGGGCAATCAGACCTGGTTATGGCCAATACTGCTAGTCGCGGGCTTCATGATCCTGATCGCCCTGAGCCGGGCCGGCAGCAAGTTTTTCTGGCGCCAATCCGGTGCGCGTCCCCACCAATGGCGAGCCGATCCGGCAAGACTCGGCGTCGTCATTGCCATGGTCCTGGGCAGTGCCGCGTTGTCCATGGCGGCCACTCCCGTCATGACGTTCATGCTGGATACAGCAGACGCAATATCGGCGCCACAGCACTACGTGGAGGCGGTCGAAGCGGTTGCCCTGCGGGCAATGGGAGGACTCTGACATGCGAGCATTCCAGCAATTGCGCTACTGGTGGCCCCGGCCGCAGTTTTCTGTGTTTCTGCTGGTACTGTGGCTGTTGCTGATGAACACGCTGAGCCCGGCCCAGATACTGACCGGCGCCTTCCTGGGCTGGCTGATTCCCTTCTCGATCCAGCAGTTCTGGCCGGAGCGCCCCCAACTGCGCAAGGCGTGGCGGCTACTGCCCTACCTCGTCAATCTACTATGGGACATCCTCAAGTCGAATGTCATGGTTGCCTGGCTGATCATGCGATCTCCCGCACGACTACAGCCCGCCTTCATTCGATACCCCGTCACACTGACGAACGAGTTCGCCCTTACCATTCTGGCCAGCACCATTTCCCTGACACCGGGCACGGTATCGACCGGACTCAGCCCGGATCACAAAACCTTGCTGATCCATGCACTGCATGTGGTGGATGAGGACGCACTGATCCGCCACATCCAGACCCGATACGAGCAACCACTGAAGGAGATTCTGGGATGATTGCCGCCGTTATTCCCTTGGCCCTGTTCTTGTTCAGCATCAGCCTGCTGCTGAGTCTCTATCGATTGCTGCGCGGGCCAGACATTACCGATCGAATCCTGGGGCTGGACACGCTCAACATCAACGCCATTGCCGTGATCGTGTTGGCGGGCATCTACATGGACACCACCATGATCTTCGAAGCGGCGCTGCTCATCGCCCTCATGGGCTTTGTGGGCACCATTGCGATGACCAAGTATCTGGTCCGCGGTGACGTCATCGAATGAGGGAAACATTGAATAATTGCCTGCGCGGGCCAATCGCTGCGTTGCGCGGTGCTCGGAATCCTCACATATACCCCATATGCTCCGGTTCCTGTGCTCCGTGCGCCTTGCGCTTAGCTCCGCTCGCCGATTTATTCAGCGTTTCCTGAGTGGAGGAGGCAGCCAATGAACATACCGACCTGGCTGGATGCGCTGATCGCCGCCATGCTGCTGATCGGGGCCATCGTGGCCACCCTGGGATCGCTGGGCCTGGCACGCATGCCGGATTTCTACATGCGCCTGCACGGCCCGACCAAGGCCAGCACGCTGGGGGTGGGCTGCACGATGCTGGGCTCACTGCTGTACTTCAGCACCAGCGGCGAGGGTATCAGGGTGCAGGAGGTGTTGATCACGGTCTTCCTGTTCGTCACGGCACCGGTGAGCGCCCATGTGATGGCCTGGGCGGCACTGCATCGCCGAGTGCATTGCAGTGCCAACACTCGCCATCCTCCCTGGCCCGAGATGGACCGGGCGCCGGTGACGGAACACGCTGCCTCTTCGGCGCCAGCCGGTGATAAAGAGTCCGCCGACTGACAGTCGGATCTTCGCCAGCCTTCCATAGCAGGAGATACCATGAATGCCGTCCCTGCCTGGCAAATCAGCCACTGGCTCAACACCGCCGAGGCATTGATGCACGAGGCGGAGATGGGCACCTGAAGGAGAGACACAAGATACGATACTGTGGGCTAGCCACCACCCGGAGTATTCTTTTTCTCGCCATCCCCAACACGGACAAGTCCATGAAGCCATCCACGATGCTACGTAGTTTCGCTATTCTCTTGCTCGCCCCGACACTCGCCGCCTGCCAATCGGAGCCGGAAGGCATCACTCTCGACGCCTTGGCTGAACAGACGCACTTTCACGGCATCGGCTTCGACCCGAACGATTCCGAGCGGCTCTATCTGGCCACCCACCATGGCTTCCATATCATCGGCGACGATGGATTGGCCCGGCAGATCTCGGACGAAACCCACGATTTCATGGGGTTCGCCCCCCACCCCCATGATCCCGAGCTGTTCTTCGCCAGCGGCCATCCGCAACGCGGCGGAAATCTCGGATTCATCGTTTCCAGCGATGGCGGCCAGACCTGGTCGCAGCGAGCTGAGGGCGTCGAGGGGCCGGTGGACTTCCACCAGCTGACCGTCAGCAAGGCCGATCCCCAGGTCCTCTATGGCGCCTACCGCGGCCAATTACAGATTAGCCGAGATGGCGGCCACAGTTGGGATATCCAGGCGCCGGCACCCGAAGGGCTGATCGCCCTGGCGGCTTCCTCACGCAACGCCGATCATCTCTATGCCGCCACCCAGACGGGATTGCTGATGAGCCCCGACGGCGGCAAGCGCTGGCGCCAGGCACACCCCGAACGTCGCCCCACCAGCGTGGTTACCGCCACTGCCGGAGGCGATCTCTATGCCTTCATGCCGGGGCTAGGCCTGCTGCACACCACGGAGGAAACGCACGACTGGCAGGTGCTCAGCGACGACTGGGGGGAAGACTATCTGCTGCACCTCGCCATCGACCCCAACGATGGTGAACGGCTCGTTGGCGTGGACCAACGCAGCAGGGTTCTCATGAGCGAGAACGGCGGCAGGAATTGGAAGGCGCTGTAAGCCTCTTCCCTAGGGTTTGTACAAAAAGTCGCCGAGCGATGGCCAGACAAGGCAAAAATCAGCGAGAAAGCGGAGTTTACGTGGGTGTAAATGAGCATTTTGAGCTGATTTTTAACGCCGTATGGCCGAGCGCAGGCAGTTTTTGACAAAGCCTAACGTTAAGCGACACTTAAGCTTCACCATCGACACTGACATGCCTGACCCAAGAGGAGTACCAGGCATGTCATCACTCGATCCATCCATAAACATAAAGACGCACAAGCGAACGGGTCTTAAGCGCCTGTCCAAGGCCATCAAATATTCTTGCGCCGGGCTATCGGCCGCCTGGCGTTACGAAGCGGCCTTTCGTCAGGAACTCGTTGCGCTGTCATGCCTGTTCCCCATCACCATGGTGCTCGACCTGGAAGGGGTTGAACGTGCCTTGCTGTGGGCCTCCATGCTGCTGGTGATCGTCGTTGAGTTACTCAACTCCGCTATCGAAGCAACGGTCGACCGCATCGGCATGGAACATCACCCGATAAGCGGGCTTGCCAAGGACTTGGGCTCGGCGGCGGTAATGGTCAGCCTGCTGCTGGCGGGAGGGAGCTGGGCATGCGTCTTGCTGAGCTGACACCACGCGAGCTCTCGGCAGTGCTCTGGTTTCTGTCCGGATTCTTGGCAGTAATGCTGACAGGACGCTGGCTCGAAGTGGATTTCCACCTGGCCGACACGCTTTATCGCTTGCAGGGCGATAGCTGGGCGCTGCGTGATGCTTTCATTACCGAAGACATCCTTCATCGTGGCGGCCGGCTCATGAGTCAATTCATGGGTGGCGGCGTCATCATGGCCCTGATCGGCAGTTTTCTGCTTCCCTCACTACGCACCTGGCGTCGACCGTTGACCTACCTGTTCCTGGCGGTGACGGCATCGACACTGACCGTATCGGTTATCAAGCACCTGGTGAGCATGGAATGTCCTTGGGATCTCGTCCGCTATGGCGGTGACACCCCCTTCACCGGCTTGTTCGATCCTCGCCCGACCACGATGCCGGACACAGCCTGCTTTCCCGCCGGCCATGCCAGCGCCGGGTATGCCTGGCTGGCACTGTATTTCTTCCTTGGCGCCACCGTACCCCGCTGGCGTTGGGCCGGACTCGGGCTGGGCATCGTCATGGGCCTGGTCTTCGGTATCACTCAGCAACTGCGCGGCGCACATTTCCTGTCCCACGACCTCTGGACCCTGATGCTGTGCCTGTCGATCAGCTTCGTCCTGGCAAGACTGATGCTTCCGGCTTCCCCGCCGATCCCCGCATCCACTGACGCGCAGCGTGTCTCTGTCGAAGGTTCTCCACATGTCTAATCGTTTCTTTGCCTCCGACCACTGGCTGGCACGACATTGCCGTTTCTCCTTTACCCTGTCGCCGGAAGCCCTGACCTTGCTGGTCTGCCTGGCCTTCACCCTGTTCTACAACCTGGCGTTCTGGCGTGGCGTACTCGGCGATCAATCGCTTCTGACGCTATCCACATGGGGTCGGTTGGCCAGTGATGCATTGGTGCTGACCAGTCTTCAATTCGTCGTCTTCGTGCTATGCGTCACTCGTTTCAGCGTCAAGGTGGTGCTGACGGTATTGGTGTGGATCGCGGCTTCAGTGAGCTATTTCACCCATTACTACGGCACCTACTTCAATACCGACATGATCGTTAACATCCTGCAGACGGATAGGCAGGAAGCCGCTGAATTATTGACCCCACGATTCGTGGTCCACATGTTGGCTTTTGGCGTCCTGCCCACTCTACTGCTGTGGCGTGTGCGCTTGGTCGAATGCGGTTGGAAAAAGGCGATCGGTCGCAAACTCGCCTATTTGGCCGGTGGCATTGTCGTGCTGGGCATCTCGCTGATGCTGTCCTACCAAAGCCTGTCGTCGTTGATGCGCAACAATACGGAACTGCGCTACCTGGTAACGCCTGGCAATTATCTGGTATCGATGGGACAGGTCCTGGCGGCCAGCGACCCGCCTCCCAGCGAGCGCCTGGCCATTGGAGAAGATGCGACACTTGCTCCTGTCAGGGGAAACAAGCCCCTGCTGTTGGTCATGGTGGTTGGCGAGAGCGTTCGTGCCACCAACTGGGGACTGAACGGCTATGAACGTCAGACCACGCCACGCCTGGCCGCGCGCGATGTCATCAACTTTTCCGATGTCAGCAGCTGCGGCACCAGTACTGCGGTGTCGGTGCCCTGCATGTTCTCACCGGTGGGCAAGAGTGACTATGACAAGCGCTATATCCAGAGTCACGAATCGCTGCTGGATGTCCTGAAGCATGCCGGCTTCCAGGTCTTGTGGGTGGACAACCAGTCCGGCTGCAAGGGGGTATGCGATGAGGTGGTGAGTCTGTCGCCTTCGCCCAAGGACTACCCCGAGCTATGTTCGCAGGGGCGTTGTCTGGACGGCGCGCTGCTGGAGGAAGTGAAAAAGCAGGCCGACAACCTCAAGGGAAATACAGTGATCGTACTGCATCAGCTTGGCAATCATGGCCCTAGTTACTACCGACGCTATCCGGCCACCTTCCGAGCCTTTACCCCAACCTGCGACAGCGCCGACTTGACCCAATGTTCCCGGCAGTCGATCGTGAACAGCTACGATGACGCAGTTCTGTATACCGATGCCTTGCTGGACGGCATCATCGCCTATCTCGACAGCCAGCAGCATCATGCTCCGGCACTGCTCTATGTCTCCGACCATGGCGAATCACTCGGTGAACATGGCATCTATCTGCATGGGATACCCTATTCCATTGCCCCCTCGGAGCAGACCAAAGTGCCGATGGTCTGGTGGTCCTCCCCAACCTTCGACCAGTCTGTCGGTCTGGACCATGGGTGTCTGGAGGCCCGAACCGACCTGCCACTTAGCCATGACAACCTCTTTCACAGCGTTCTGGGCGTGCTCGGTGTAAAGAGTCAAGTGGTTCAGGCCGAGCGTGATATCACCCATGACTGTCGCCATGCGAGTCAGTCCAGTTGAATGAGATGATAGGCAATGACACAGTAGACTACGTCTTTTTTCAGCCTCGTTTCAGAGTTGCCACTTATAACGGAAGCTCCACTGACGGAAAAAAGAGGGATTTCCATGCGTAAGATGCTGCTGGCGATGGCCGTTGGCTTGTTCTCCACAACCGCCCTGGGGGCGGGCGAACATGGGGGAGGTCACGGAATCCAGAGTGATGTTCAAATTGACCGTACCATCAGCTTCGAGGCCGGTGATATGTGGTTCATGCCCGGCAATCTGGACATTGCACCGGGCGAGACGGTGAAATTCGAGATCACCAACACTGGCAACCTGGAACATGAATTCGTGATCGGCGATGCACAAGCCCAGGAAGCGCATCGCAGGATGATGCAGGAGATGGGATCTGGCGGGCATGGCGGACATGGTGACCACGACATGGCGGAAGGCGATCACGGGGGCCACATGCCCGCGGTGACCATCGCACCGGGTGAAACCGCCACGCTGGTGTGGACCGCTCCCGAAAACGTCGATAATCTGGAATTCGCCTGCAACATCCCCGGTCACTACGAATCGGGCATGTCGGGAGATATCGTCATCCAGAGCTGATCCCCAATGAAGCTGTTGCTTCTCGAAGACGACGACCTGCTGGCCGAGAGCCTGGCGGAAACCTTGGGAGACGCCGGTTATCGCGTCGACTCGGCCACCAGTATCCGTATGGCCGAGTCGTTGATGGCGACAGAGGACTATGCCCTGGCCATCCTCGATCTTGGCCTTCCCGACGGCTCGGGACTCGATCTCTTGCAGCGCTGGCGCGAGCAGGGTCGTCGCTTGCCCATTTTGGCACTCACGGCTCGCGACACTTGGGAGGACAAGGTCAACGGCCTGCGGCGCGGCGCCGACGACTACCTGACCAAGCCGTTTCATGAAGCCGAGTTGCTCGCCAGACTACATGCCTTGCTCAGGCGACAGTCGGGTGGCTTGACCCAGATATTGACCGTCAATGGTATCCAACTGGACGAACATACACAGAAAGTCAGTACGGATGGCGCCACCTGGCAGGACCTGACGGCAACCGAATTTCGGCTATTGCGTTACCTGATGCATCATCCCGACCGCGTGCATTCCAAGTCGCAACTTCTCGACCAGCTCTACGCACTGGAACAGGACGCCGCCGCACCGAACCTGGTGGAAGTCTACATCGGCCGCCTGCGCCGTCGGCTCGGCAAGCATATCATCCAGACGCGGCGCGGCCAGGGGTATATGCTTGTTTCGCGTTGATCGGCGTAGTCTGCGCTTTCGCCTGCTGACATGGCTGGGCGGCATGGCCTTGATCGTCGTTGGGGTCACCTGGCTATTGCACGGAATTCTGCTTCACGATCTTGCCCGCGACTTCCTCGGCGATCGCTTGCGGCAGGAAGCGGACCATGCACTGCAACAATTTCGCCAGGGCCAACTCTCGGCGCCATCCTGGCTCAACGCGACAAGCCCCGCCTCCCAGGTCTTCCACCACCTTTACGTGCTGCGTCTGGACGGACATGTCACGACTTCCCACCCGCGCTGGGTGGCTCCTCTGGAACCCTACTTCGAAGGAAAGGACGATACCCTCGTCGATGTCGAATGGCAGGGCCGTCGGTTACTGGTCTATCGCCGCACGTTCTCCTTCGACGATCACTCGGGAGTGTTGCTGATCGGCGAAGATTTCGCTGCGGTTGAGGCGGGGTTGACGACGCTCCACTGGTGGGTGGGAGGCATCGCCGGTCTGCTGCTGTTGTTGCTAGTGACACTCAACCTGATCGCCGTCACGCGGGGCCTGCGGCCATTGTCCTGGCTACAGCGACAACTCGACGAGTTGCAGGCGGGAAGCCGGGAGCGGCTCCACCTCGATACGCCCTCCGAACTCGATGACCTGGTGGCACAGCTCAACCGCTTCATGGACGATCACGACAAGCGGTTAAGGCGCTCGCGCGAATCCGTCGCCAACCTGTCGCATGCACTAAAGACACCACTGGCCGCCATCACCCAAGTGCTGAGAGGCTCACGCCCCATCGAAGACGAACGCCGCCGGAAGATGCTGCACCGCCTGGAAAACGTGCACGCCCAGCTCGAGGCTGAGCTGCGTCGTTCACGTATCGCGGGTCCCTACGCCGGTCAGCGAACCGTCATCCGGCGCGAAGCCGAGCAATTGATCGACATGTTCGACGCCCTGTATCCCGACAAGTCCTTCCACCTCGAAGTCGTGCCGATGGTGGAAACCAGCGTGAACGTCGAACGCCAGGATTTCACGGAGATGCTGGGCATCGTACTCGACAATGCCGGCAAGTGGGCCAATCGCGAAGTGCGATGCCGTCTGGAACTGGCGGCATCGTTGACCATCACCATCGAGGACGATGGCTCCGGTGTGCCGCAGGAAGACATTCCCCTGCTCGGCAGACGCGGCATGCGCCTCGACGAAGGCCGGCCAGGCCATGGGCTAGGCCTGTCCATTCTGCATCAACTGGTCGGCCACTATGACGGCAGCGTGCATTTTCAGATCGCAGCCTCGGGCGGTTTACGTGTCGTGATCACCCTACCCAACACTTGACCCCCTTCGCTTTCAGCCTGCTTTCAGCTTGCCACGTCAGTATCGACTCCAAAATGTCATCCTTGGACAGGAGTCATGCATGGCAGCCTCGAAATTTCCTTCGTTTCCCCTATCGCGCCGCCAGGTTCTCAAGGGCGGTGCCGCCTTGGGGCTGGGATCGGCCGCCTTGGGTCTGACCCCGGCCTGGGCCAACCCCTGGGGCCAAAGCAATGTCTACCCCCAGGGGATAGTCACCGGGCCCGAGATCGCTCTGGACATTCGCCGGCGCACCCTGCCCATCGCTGGCCGGAACGCGCGCCCGATCTGCATCAACGGCACCAGCCCCGGCCCACTGATTCGTCTTCAGGAAGGACAGGACGCGGTTTTGCGGGTCACCAACCTGCTCGATGAGCCCACCTCCGTGCATTGGCACGGCTTGATCCTGCCCGCGGGAGAAGACGGTGCACCGGGGATCAGTTTTGCCGGCATCGCCCCAGGAGAGACCTTCACCTACCGCTTCCCGGTCCGCCAGCACGGCACCTATTGGTATCACAGCCACTCGGGGCTGCAAGAGCAGCTCGGCCATGTCGGGCCGATCGTCATCGATGCCGCCGAGCGCGAACCCTTCCGCTACGACCGAGAGCACGTACTGTTGCTCACCGACTGGACCTTCGAGGATCCGGCGCGGGTAATGCGCAACCTGAAGACCGGCGAGGGCTATTACAACTACCAGGAACGCACCATTGCCGACTTCTTGGCCGACGTGCGCGAGAACGGCTTCAAGGAAACCGCGCAGATGCGTGCCATGTGGGCCCAGATGCGCATGAGTTCCCGCGATATTGCCGACGTCACCGGAAGCACCTATACCTACCTGCTCAACGGCCATGCGCCGGGCGAGAACTGGACGGCCCTGTTCAAGGCCGGCGAGCGGATCCGCCTGCGGGTAATCAATGGCTCGGCGATGAGCTACTTCGACGTGCGCATTCCCGGCCTGAAGATGACCGTGGTGGCCGCCGACGGTCAACCGGTACAGCCCGTACCGGTGGATGAATTCCGTATCGCGGTCGCCGAAACTTACGACGTACTCGTTACCCCCGAAGCCGATACCGCCTATACCCTGTTCGCCGAAGCCATGGATCGCAGCGGCTACGCCCGCGGCACACTGGCACCGCGCCTAGGCATGCAGGCAGAAATCCCCGAGCGCCGGCGGATCGCAGACCGCGGCATGGAAGCGATGGGTGCGCATGGCGGCATGGATCACGCCAGCATGGCGGGCATGGACGACTCCGGCATGGCGGGCATGGATCATTCCAACATGGCGGGCATGGACCACTCCACCATGGCGGGCATGGACCACTCCACCATGGCGGGCATGGACCACGCGAGTATGAGCGCCATGGACCACTCCAGCATGCAGGGTATGGATCATTCCAGCATGGGCGCCATGGATCACTCGAATATGAGCAACAAGGACCATTCTGACCATAGCGGCATGCTCCCAGCCGGGGCCGCCCAGCCCGGCTCCCAATACGATCAGGCCGGAATCGGCATCGTCCCAGGCGAACGCCGCGTTCTGCTATACAGCGATCTCAAGTCCTTTGCACCGTGGCCCGACCGGCGTGCTCCCGAGCGTGAGCTGGAGCTGCACCTGACCGGCAACATGGAACGCTACATGTGGTCCTTCGACGGCAAGAAGTTCAGCGAGGTAAGCGGTCCCATCCACTTCCGCAAGGACGAGCGCCTACGCCTGATCCTGGTCAACGACACCATGATGGAGCACCCCATCCACCTGCACGGCATGTGGATGGAGTTGGAGAACGGCGCCGGCGAGCTGATTCCTCGCAAGCATACTATCAACGTCAAACCAGGTGAGCGCGTCTCGGCCCTGATCACCGCCGATGCCGAGGGCAGTTGGGCTTTCCACTGCCATCTGCTTTACCACATGGATGCCGGCATGTTCCGGGTCGTCAAGGTCTCGTAAGGAGTCTGCATGAAAACCATAATCGTACCGATGGCTACCTGTGCCGCTTTCGCCTTGCAGGCGATGGCGACAGCGCATGCCGAGGATGGCTACGATGCCCCGGACGACTGGCCCTCGCCGATGGCGGAACATCACACTTGGGCGGCGACCTTCGACCGCCTCGAGTATGCCTTTCCCGACAAGGGGGACGAAACCTTGGTGTGGGATTTCGAAGCCTGGTACGGCGGCGACATCAATCGGGTATATCTCAAGAGCGAAGGCGAAAACATACAGGGCGATAATGAGGACGCCGAATTCGAATCCCTGGACCTTCTCTACAGTCGCTTGATCGCCGACTTCTGGGAACTCCAGGGTGGCATCGGTTATCAAGGCGGTATCGCTTCGGACGACCACCCCGAACGTTATTTCGGCGTTATCGGCCTGGAGGGCGTGGCCCCCTACCGGATCGAAACCGAGCTTGCCTTGCGGGTCAGCGACGAAGGCGATGTCTCGGCGAGCCTCGAAGCCGAGCATGACGTGCGCCTGACCCAACGACTCTTCCTGCAACCGCGCACCGAGCTTGTTGTCGCTGGCAGTGACGTCGAAGAATTCGGTGTCGGAGAAGGCCTCAACTCGATACGTGCTGGCCTGCGGCTACGTTACGAGATTACCCGCAAATTCGCTCCCTACATCGGCGGTTACTGGGAAAAGCGCTACGGCGATACCGCCGACCTGGCCCGTGCCCAGGGAGAGCCTACGGAAGATACGGCTGTCGTCGCTGGTGTCAGGCTGCTGTTCTGAGCATTAGGCTCCCAAGCGGGGCGGGCTTGCGGCGCTGCAATATTCGAGATTAACGTAACATCTCGTTTCGACGCCGCAGGACTCGCCCGCCATGGTCAAATCCTCTCGCTCCTTTCCCTTATCCCATCCTGGTAGCGCCCTGGTAGCTGCCTGGCGTGAGGGCTATAGCTTGGCCGACTTGCGCCGCGACCTGATGGCCGGCCTGACCATCGGCATTGTCGCCGTGCCACTTTCCATGGCATTGGCCATCGCTACCGGCGTTCCGCCCCAGCACGGTCTCTATACCGCCATCGTCGCCGGGGCGATTATCGCCCTGACCGGCGGCTCGCGCTTCAACATTTCCGGCCCCACCGCGGCTTTCGTGGTCATCCTGTTCCCCATCGTCGCCAGCCACGGGCTCGGTGGACTACTGATCGCCACCCTGATGGCGGGCATGATCCTGATAGCACTGGGACTCTCACGTCTGGGCAACCTGATCCAGTTCATCCCCTATCCGGTGGTGCTGGGGTTCACCGCCGGGATCGGCGTGGTCATTGCCCTGCTGCAACTTCCCGACTTCCTCGGCCTGGCGAACGTCGCCCTCGGCGAGAGTACCCTGGACAACCTCGCGGCCATCGTTCGTGCCCTGCCCAGCCTGGCCCCGGCCGAGTTGGGCATCGGCCTGGTGACACTGGCAACCCTGATCCTGTGGCCTCAGTTCAAGCTGCCGATCCCCGCACCGTTGGTGGGCCTGGCCATAGGCACGTTGGTGGCACTCGCCGCGTCCCAGTTCGGGCTCGAGATCGACACCATCGCCTCACGCTTTCATTGGGAATACGAGGGACAATCGGGCAGCGGCATTCCGCCCTTCCCTCCCTCGCTGGCCTGGCCCTGGCAATTGCCGGGTGTTGACGGTGCCCCGCTTACGGTCGATTTCGCGCTGATCCGTGAGCTGTTGGGGCCGGCCTTCGCCATCGCCATGCTGGCGGCCATCGAATCGCTGCTGTGCGCTGTGGTCGCCGACGGCCTTACCCGTACCCGCCACGATCCCAATGCCGAATTGATCGGCCAGGGCATCGGCAACATGGTGGTTCCCTTCTTCGGCGGTATCACCGCCACCGCCGCCCTGGCACGCACCGCTACCAATATCCGTAGCGGCGCCCGCTCGCCAATCGCCGCGGTGGTGCATTCGTTGGTGGTACTGCTGGCAGTAGTGGCGCTGGCAGGCGTTCTGGGTCTGGTGCCCATGGCGGCGCTTGCCGCACTGCTGTTCATCATCGCCTGGAACATGAGCGAAGCGCGCCATTTCGTGCATACCTTGAAGAGCGCCCCCGGCAGCGACGTGGCCATTCTGGTCATCTGCTTCGGGCTCACGGTGATATTCGACATGGTGCTGGCAGTGGCGGTTGGCGTGGGACTGGCGGCAGCTCTATTCATCCGCCGTATGGCCAAGCTCACTCATACCCGCCGGCTGACCGCCGACGAGCATGACCTGGCACGCGACCTGCCCCATCAGGTAGCAGTCTACGATGTCAACGGCCCGCTGTTCTTCGGTGCCGCCGAGAAAGCCGTGGCCTCTCTACGCACTGTCGATCCCGAGGTACGCGTGGTAATGCTAGACATGCGCGATGTCCCCAGCCTCGATGCCACGGCCATTGTCGCCTTGCATACCCTGGTCGACGAACTCCATGCGCAGGAAGTCGGGCTGATCATGGTTGGCCTGCCGGCACGCTTGCTGATGAAGCTCAAACGAGATGGCATAAAGCGCGTGGCAGGCAGGCTGGCCTGGGTACGCGAGGCCGGACACGCCAAGCGACTGGCATTGAGGTGGCTGGCTAGCCATCCCTGAACACATCGCAAAAAAGGGGGTGCGAACCGGTCGCACCCCAAACTCTCACTGCTTACACCACTACGACTTACCTTCGCGAGAGAGACACTGCCATGCCTTAGAAAAAGCCGAGGGGGTTGGTATCGTGACTCACCAAGAGATTCTTGGTCTGCTGGTAGTGTTCCAACGCCACTTTGTGGGTTTCACGACCCACGCCGGACTTCTTGTAACCACCGAAGGCGGCGTGCGCCGGGTACTGGTGGTAGCAGTTGGTCCACACGCGGCCGGCCTGGATACCGCGGCCCATGCGGAAGGCCACGTTGATGTCTCGGCTCCACACCCCGGCCCCGAGCCCGAACTCGGTGTCGTTGGCGATCGCCAGCGCTTCCGCTTCGTCCTTGAAGGTGGTCACCGCCACCACCGGGCCGAAGATTTCTTCCTGGAATACGCGCATCTTGTTGTGGCCCTTGACCAGCGTCGGCTGGATGTAGAAGCCGCGCGCGAGTTCCGGATCGAGGGTTTCCTTGCCGCCACCGGTGAGGAACTCCGCTCCCTCATCACGGGCGATGTCCATGTAGGACATGATCTTGTCGAACTGCTCCTGAGAGGCCTGGGCACCTACCTGGACGTCGGTATCCAGCGGGTTGCCGCGCTTGATGGTCTTGACCCGCTCCATGACGCGCGCCATGAACGGCTCGTAGATACTCTCCTGGATCAGCGCCCGCGACGGACAGGTACACACCTCGCCCTGGTTGAAGAACGCCAGTACCAGCCCCTCGGCGGCCTTGTCGATGAACTCCGGCTCGGCGTTCATGATGTCGGCAAAGTAGATGTTCGGCGACTTGCCGCCCAGTTCCACGGTCGAGGGGATGATGTTCTCGGCGGCGCACTTGAGGATGTGCGAGCCCACCGGCGTCGAGCCAGTGAAGGCGATCTTGGCGATGCGCTTGCTGGTGGCCAGCGCCTGGCCAGCCTCGGCACCGTAGCCATTGACGACATTGACCACGCCCGGCGGCAGCAGGTCGCCGATCAGCTCCATCACCTTGAGGATCGATACCGGGGTCTGCTCGGCGGGTTTCAGAACCACGCAATTGCCGGCGGCCAGTGCTGGAGCAAGTTTCCATGCCGCCATCAGGATCGGGAAGTTCCAGGGAATGATCTGCCCCACCACGCCCAGTGGCTCATGGAAGTGGTAGGAGACGGTATTGGCGTCGATATCCGCCACCGTGCCTTCTTGAGCGCGAATGCAGCCGGCAAAATAGCGGAAGTGATCGACGGCTAGCGGGATGTCGGCATTGAGCGTCTCGCGCACCGCCTTGCCGTTGTCCCAGGTCTCGGCCACGGCAAGCATTTCCAGGTTCTGTTCGAGACGGTCGGCGATCTTGAGCAGGATGTTGCTGCGCTCGGTCGCCGAGGTCTTGCCCCAGGCGGGAGCAGCCTTGTGGGCAGCGTCCAGCGCCAGCTCGATGTCTTCCGCCGTGGAGCGCGGAATCTCGCAGAACGCTTCGCCGTTGACGGGGCTGACGTTGTCGAAATACTGGCCCTTGACCGGGGCGACGAACTCACCACCGATGTAATTACCGTAGCGAGTGTCGAAGGAAACGACCGATCCTGGACTAGCGGGATTGGCGTAGATCATGACATGCACTCCTGCCTGTATGGAGATCTCTTGGGAGTCCGGTTGCTGGCGGTTCTCCATCGTCATTGCCGGACCTGCCTTAGAGAGTAGTGAAATCTGACTGTCAGCCCATGCTGCCATGGGGGTAACGATAGGGGCCTTTGGTCGTAAGCCCCCGGTCACGCGACGAATGATGCTGGCGCGCTACGTTCATTCTTGGCGTAGGGCAGCCCCCTGCATCGTGAGACATACCACCGTCGTCATGGGACCTAAGTACTATCCATTCACGACCATCGACATATGTCGGTGTCTTCCCCTACCCGCATAAGCTGTCCCATGAATCCATGTGCTTGAACGATTCATCAGGCACACGGGCCCGCCACACTGGGTTCGTTGCCTGAGGGAGAGCCACGATGCCGATCCGCCATTATCCGCCATGCCTTGGGCCCGTCAGATCTCGTGAGTGGCCATCAGCGATAGCCACCACCGAACAGGAGTACCTCGTCATGTCTCGCTTCCCCCTTACCCGCACTGCCGCCCAAGCCTCGATGCTGGCGCTGTGCATGTTCTGCAACGATGGAGCCCTCGCAACCAGTAATCACTCGGCGACGGTTACCGCAGGGAAAGGAAGCGACTGACGTGATTCATTTCGTCATGGTGGCTGTGCTCGGTGACGATATCGCGCATCTGTCGTCACCGATGCGGTGGATCATGCGGGAATGGATGATATCGGGGACGCCTGCTCCACTACCTGAGCCCTAAGCTCGGGACATGGGTGTATCTTTTGCTGGTTCGGCGTCGCGAAAAAGCGACAGCATTCATCGTTTGTCTCCAGAACATGGAACATGTTCCGAAATGACACATGAGTCATGTGGAGTCGTAACACCGAACCGCAGCCCCGTCCTCTGGCTTCCTGGAGCCATCGAACGTCCACCTGCCTTTTCAGGTCCTGCGCTTGCGTGAGATGCCATGCATGGCCGATACACTCTTGCGGCCAGGGGCTCTCGCTGCGGAACCCATGCAACCCAGCCAAGCTTCGGTCCACAGGAGCCAAAGGTGGGTGCCGACTGCAAACGGCCACAACCCAAGCGGCATGGGAACCAGTTGGCGCTCCCTGAAGGCATTGCGACGAATGCGCTCGACCGGGAATCGAATGATCTTGGCCATAACGTACCTCTCCTTCCCTTTGGACAAGCCACTAGCCATCAAACTCCAATGAGATGGCATATACATACTTGCAAGATACGCGCCAACTTCCGCTGCCTCGATACTCCCTCCTCATGGGCATATGGATTGACGATCGGCAAAGGACGCGATGAATGTTTCCATATGTAATGCATAGCACATAACGCCTGACACTGCGGTTATTTGTTTAGAACCACTGCGTCAATTGGTGATAGAGAGGTATCCCCACCAGCACGTTGAACGGGAAAGTGACGCCCAGCGAAGCGAGCATCGCCAGGCCGATGTTGGCCTCCGGGATGGCAGTGCGCATCGCGGCCGGGGCAGCGATATAGGACGCGCTGGCGGTGAGCGCTGCGAGGATCAGCACCGAACCTTCGGGTAGGCCGAGCAGCACACCCATGGCGATACCCGCCAGAGCCAGCACCAGCGGAGCCGCCAAGGCAAAGGCCAGCAGCCGCCAGTGTCGTACTGGCAGCGGACGCAGGGTCTCGGCGGCGGTAAGGCCCATTTCCAGCAGGAACAGTGCGAGAACGCCATGGAAAGCACCAGTGTACAGATCCGTGACCGTGGCTCCCTGCAAGGGACCGTAGAGCGCACCGATCATTACTCCCCCGGCGAGCAGGATCACACCGCGATTGGTCAGCGTCTCGTGCCATAAGCCTTCCATCACAGCCGACTTGCCGCCGTTACCCTGGAAGCGCCGATAAAGGGCGATGCCAACCATGATCGCCGGCAGTTCCATCATCACCAGGTACAAGGTCGTTTCGGCTCCCGCTGCCAAGCCACGGCTTTCCACATAGGCCAAGGCCACGGCAAAGGTACCCGCGCTGACCGAGCCGTAGTGCGCGGCCAGGCTGGCACTATCGGCCGCTGACAAGCGCACCACCCGGCGCAGCAACGGTGCCAGGATCAGCGGGATTACCCCTCCCAGGGCCGCCACTCCCACCATCTCAGGGATCAACCCCCAACTCAGGTTGCCATACATGGCCATGCCGCCCTTGAGGCCGATAGTCAGCATCAGCAACAGACTCAAGGTGTCGTAGGCGGCATGGGGAATGGTCAGATTGGACTTCACCAGGCCCGCGACCAGACCCAGAAGAAAGAACATTACGATGATATCGGGCATCCAGCGACTCTCGAGACACGGAAGGGAAAGAGCGACGCGGCGGATTGTGAAGAAGGTCAGCTATTGATGCCAATAAAAAAGATGGCAGTATTCTATAGGTATCTCTCTATGCGAAAAGCCGCCATGAATATCCGCCATCTCACGTTCCGATTGCTGCAGGTCTATGTAGCGGTGATAAAAAGTGCCTCGATCAGCGGGGCCGCCCGCCAACTGCATCTCACCCAGCCGACGGTGTCGCAGCAACTCAAGCGCCTCCAGGAGACTATTGGAGAACGCCTGCTGGAACATCGCCACGGACGCGTCATACCGACAGAGGCCGGAGTCGAGCTCTACCGGGTCTGCCAAGAGGTACTGGGGAGTTTCGATGACTTCGAGGATTACCTCGCGACACTGCGCGGCGGCCAACGCGGGAGATTCAGCATCGCACTGGTCAATACCGCACAGTACGTTCTTCCCCGGCTACTGGGGCCCTTCAGCCGCCATTTTCCGCAAGTCGATGTCACTGTGAACATCGGCAATCGCCAGCAAGTCCTGACGCGCTTCGAACACCGCGAAGATGACCTTTACGTATTCAGTCACCCGCCGTCATTGGAGCATGCCCTGGCAGCACGCTTCATGCGTAATCCCCTGGTACTGATCGCACCGCACGACCATCCTCTCGCCTCTCGCGAACGGGTCGCCATGGGCGAATTGCTCGAAGAGCGCTTCCTGCTGCGAGAGCAAGGCTCGGCGACACGCATGATGCTCGACCGTTGGCTACAAGAGCAGGGATTGACGCTCGGCCCCACCCTGCAGATGGCCAGCAACGAAGCCATTCGCGTGGGGGTGGCGGCCGGCATGGGGCTGGCGGTGCTATCCGAACACGTCGTGCCACCAGGGCATCCTGGCATCGTCACGCTGCCGGTTGAGGGACTGCCGATCGTCAGCCACTGGCAATTCATCGTCCGACGCGACCGCCGCCTACCAAATGCCGCACAGGGCTTCCTGCGTTTCGCCGAACGGCATATCGACGAATGTGTGGAATCACGCTGGATCTGCAACGACATCGGCGAACTTTTGGCAGCGCTGATGACGCCATCCGGAACGGATAAGGTCATCCGTGAGGGTCTCCAACGACAATGATTCCGTTCGGCCTTTTACACTCAAGTGCCGGTGACATGGCCCGGGCCCCCGGGCCATGCTTTTTCAGCGACTCGCCACATCGCGGTCGGCGACATCCCTTGGCAGCTTGAAGGTCCACAGCATGCCGCCCTGGTTGAAGTCCTTGACGACCCTTGCAACCTCGCCACCCCATAGCGGCACCGCGCCACCCCAGCCCGAGGCGACGGAAACGTACTGCTCCCCGTCCATGGTCCAGGTAATGGGAGTGCCGACGACCCCGGAGCCGGTGTTGAAGCGATACAATTCCTCGCCGGTTCGTGCATCGAACGCCTTCAAATAGCCCTCAGGGGTACCGGTGAATACCAGATTGCCCGCCGTGGTCATGACACCGCCCCACAGGGGAGCGCGGTTTTCATGGCGCCAGACTTCCTCGCCGGTTTTCGGATCGATGGCCCTGAGCACACCGATATACTCCTCGTTGGCCGGTTTGATGGTGAAACCGGCCCCGAGATAGGCCGCTCCTTTCTTGTAGGAAACCGGCTCGTTCCAGATATCCATGGCCCATTCGTTGGAGGGAACATAGAACAAGCCCGTTTCCTGGTTGTAAGCCATGGGCATCCAGTTCTTGCCCCCCAGGAATGCCGGCTGGGCCAGTACGGGTTCGCCTTTTTCACCTTGAGCATCGACCGGGTTGCCCGGGCGGCCACCGTCAGAGAAGATCGGGCGACCGTTGTCGTCGAGTCCTTCGGCCCAGGTGATCTCGTCGACGAAAGGGAAACCGCGAATGAAGCTGCCATCGGTACGATCGAGCACATAGAAGAAGCCATTACGGTCAGCGGTGGCGGCAGCCTTGATAACCTCGCCATTCTCTTCATATTCGAAGGAGATCAGTTCGTTGACGCCATCGTAGTCCCAGCCATCGTTGGGCGTGGTCTGGAAGTGCCACTTGATGCTGCCATCATCGGGATCGATCGCCAGACGTGACGAAGAGAACAGATTATCCCCCGGCCGCAGGTGAGAGTTCCAAGGCGCCGGGTTCCCCGTACCGAAGAACAGTGAGTCGGTCTCCGGATCATAGGTGCCACCCAGCCAGGTCGCGGCGCCGCCGGTCTTCCACATATCGCCCGGCCAGGTCTTACCGGCTTCGCCACCGGAAATACCGTACTCGATGGCTTCGCCATCCTGGTAGACATACCCCATATGACCTTCGACGGTTGGGCGAGTCCAGAGCTTATCCCCGGTATTCGGATCGTACGCCTCGACCTTGCCTACGATACCGAACTCGCCACCGGAAACGCCGGTAATCAGCTTGCCCTTGACGATGATCGGTGCCGCCGTAATGGAATATCCTTCCCGATAGTCCGCCACCTGCTTGATCCACACCACCTTGCCGGTGTCCTTGTTCAAGGCAACCAGCTTGGCATCGAGGGTAGCGAATATGAACAGGTCATCATATAACGCCCCTCCGCGATTGATCACATCGCAACACGGCATGATGCCGTCCGGCAGGCGAGCCTCATACTGCCAGATCTCCTCGCCGGTTCGGGCATCGATCGCGTAAGCGCGCGAGTAGGATGCCGTGATGTACATCACGCCATCCTTGATCAAGGGTTGGGACTCCTGGCCGCGCATTTTCTCGCTACCGAAGGAAAAAGCCCATACCGGCTGAAGGGATTCAACATTGTCCGTGTTCAGGATATCAAGAGAACTGTAACGCTGGCCCTGCAAGCCCATACCATGGCTGACCACGTCAGCGACGGTATTGTGATCGTTCATGATATCCTCATCGGTGACCGCATGGGCACCGAAGGAAACGGCCAGTGCAATGGCACTGACGGCAAACTGTCTGCCGATTGGCTTCAATCTCATGGTTGCTCGCTCCCACTCTTGTTTTCAAGTTTCCGCAGCGAACCGGGAACGTTTCCCGCCTCCATGTTGATTCTTGACGGCAACGTACCAGGCAACCATTCAACCCCCGACCAACTTCCCTCCTCACTTGGTAGTAAGACCTTTCACAAACAAGAAACCCGTGGAGATAGCCCACGGGTTTTGCATGAAATAAAGGTCATGTTCAACAAAGATCAGAGGAAATAGCGACGCCTTTCTTCACGAGTCTTCATCGACATCATTGAGGATCTCCTCATAGAATCCCGGCATGCTGTAACGCAATCCATGACGCTCGAAGATTTCGGCCATCTCGCCTTCGCGAACCATGCGATCCACGATCTCCTCGATCGCATATCCCAACTGTCGATGCGTATGCTTGACCGCCATGCCAACGTCCCAGACCTGCTTTCCCATTCCTGGAAAGCCATTGCTCGCCGCTACGAAGCCATGCTCGGAATGGATACCAAGTTCGTGATCTATCTCGGCACGCATGCCCATGACGGCACTCACCTCACCCGCTTCCATTGCCTGAAAAGCCTGACCAATATTGGCAAAATGATGAGTCTTGTCGCGTAACCGGCCACCGAAGGCGGACGTCAGGTAGGTTTCTGGCAAGGTGTCGATCTCCACGCCTATGGGATGGTATTGGAATACCGCCATCGTCCCCACCGAATCGATGTCGTTCGGGTCATAGGCTATCTGCCACTGTTCCTGATGATAGGGGCCGAACATCACTACCTGATCATTGATCACTTCACCGGTGGAGTCCCGCATATAGGCGTACTGCTTGTCATACGGGACCCGCATCATGACATCGGCAATACGGCGCTTGGCCAGGTAATGCCCTTTCCAGACGTTATTACGCAGATCATCCTCAAGTGTTTCGTCAGGGATGATCCAGTGAATCCGGAATTCAACTCCCAGACCTTCCGCGATTCTCTTGCCGATATCGATGTCGACTCCAACTGGCTTGCCATCCTTTTCATAGGAATAAGGAGGAAAATCACGATAGACGCCAACGTTCAGGTAACCCGACTCGATGACGATGTCATAAGTCCGCTCAGGAGCACGCTCGAGAACCAACTCGTTTGCATTCGCGAATGTGCTCATTACCAATAGAAGAGCGGTGAAGCATCGGATCAGCAACATGATACTTCCCCCGTTATCTTTGATCTATGATGTCACTCCTTGACAGACTCGATATAAGTCTTGATCGCCCACATGGCGTTCTGGTCCAGGTTATCCTTGAAGGAAGGCATTCCCCGGTCGGTTCCATTGCGCACACGGCCAATGAAGTACTCGTCATCCCACTCTTCGAGTTCACGCAAATCCGGCGTCAAACCACCCGACATCGCCTGAATGCCATGACATACCGCACAGTTTCCGGCATAGCCGCTTTCGCCGACCTTTATCGCCTCCTCGTTGTAGTCACCGTGCTCGTTACCGGCCCGGAACGGATTCTCCGCTAATGGTTCGGAGCCCAGCTCGGGGAGATTGCTGGTATCGACTTCCTGAGGCGTCACGTCACCATGGCCCATGACCAGTGCCGCCCACCCAAACAGACCGGCGGCAACACATGTTTTGAGTGGAGATGGAACAGTCATACCGATTACCTCTGTTGAATACTGGTGGGTCTGCCTACCACTGTCGTCGGGAAGGTCAACGATCTGACCCAAGTCTAGGAATCACCCACTTTCCCCGGAATGCCACTTTCGAGCCCTCGATACAGTCCCTTGGTAGTAGCCTTGAGGAAGAGACGCCAAAGCAGGGGATCAATTATCCTCGGCACCTTTAGGGAAGCGTTTATCCCCACTTACCGGATTTGAGACGTAGGAAATACTCCTTTCGTACAGGCGTATTGCGACTTTCAGAATATTTCAGTGTCTTTCCGCCTTCTCTAAGCTCGTGGACATAACGACAAATAGAGGGGCTCCCATGCGCATCGAATCCAAATCCCTTATGGCTACGTTATTCGCGTGGTGGCTGTCGGCTCCACTTACCGCCATGGGGATGGATATCCGCATCGGCTACATCCAGTGGGTCCCGGATCAGGGCCCCGTCCTATCGAACGTCATCCCCGAACCGGAAGATGCCGGTCTACGCGGAGCCGAGCTTGCGATCGAGGATAACAACACCACCGGAAGCTTCCTGGATCATCACTACATCCTGGAAACTCAGATGGCACAATCGGAATCCCAGGCGCAGGAAGCCTTGGAACGAATGCTCGATGAGAATATCTCCCTATTCGTGCTCAGGGTTCCCGCATCCACACTGAACGCCATGGCGGATGAAACAGAGGGAAAGGCGCTGATCTTCAACGCTGGCGCTAAGGAAGATGAGCTTCGCTTGAGAGAGTGCCGGCCCCATGTCATGCATACACAGCCCAGCTACGCCATGCTGACGGATGGTCTCGCCCAATGGCTCAATCTGCGACGCTGGAAGAACGTTTTCATGATTACCGGTCCCACCGATAGTGATCGGGCCTGGGCAAAGGCCTTCCGCCGTTCGGCTACACGCTTCGGGGTAAATATCGTTGTCGAAAAGCCCTGGACCTTCGACTCGGACTTGCGGCGCACGGCATCACGGGAACTGCCTCTTTTCACCCAGGCAAAGGACTATGATGCCGTGGTAGTAGCCGATGTGCGGGGCGATTTCGGTGAGTACGTACCCTTCAACACCTGGCTGCCCCGGCCGGTGGTGGGTACACAAGGCATGTCGCCGGTAGCCTGGCATCGCGTCGTGGAAAGCTGGGGAGCGGTCCAGCTCCAAAACCGCTTTCGCGAACTGGCCGGTCGCGACATGAATGGAGAAGACTATGCCGCCTGGGCCGGCATTCGCTCCGTGGGTACCGCCGTAACCCAGATCAATGACGCGGATATCGAGAGAATTCGCGACTTTCTGTTCTCCGACGACTTTCAACTGGCCGCTTTCAAGGGCCGCAAACTCAGCTATCGCCCATGGAGTGGTCAACTTCGCCAGCCAATTCCGTTGGTGCATCCCCGAGGGCTCACTTTCACGGCACCGGTAGAAGGTTTTTTGCATCCGGTTACCGATCTCGACTCCCTTGGTTTCGATGAAGCGGAAAGTGACTGTCGAATCAATCCATAGATAGTCAGCGACTCGCCACCACATCATAAGAACACCGAAGGAATACTGTCATGAAGAATCTTATCTGTACTTCCTTGCTGGCTATCCTGGTTGGTATCTCGACCCAGTCCATGGCTAGCCTGGCCTATGTATCCAACGAAAAAGACAACAGTATTTCCGTGATCGATACCGAGTCCCTGGAGGTGATCGAGACGATTCCGGTAGGTCAACGCCCAAGGGGCATCCTGCTTTCCAAGGACCATACCAAACTCTATATCTGTGCCAGCGACGATGACACTGTCCAGATAATGGACCTGGCGACCCAAAGGATCATCGGCAGCCTGCCTTCGGGAGAGGATCCTGAACAATTCGCGCTGCATCCCAACGATCGTTGGCTATTCATCGCCAATGAAGACGATGCCATCGTGACTGTGGTGGACGTTCAAACCAAGGACGTACTGGCCCAGATCGATGTTGGCGTCGAACCGGAAGGCATGGCCGTCAGCCCCGATGGCAGATGGGCGGTCAACACCAGTGAAACCTCCAGCATGCTGCACTGGATCGATACCGACAGCTTCGAAATCAAGAAAAACATGGTGGTCGGCCAACGCCCTCGGCATGTCGAGTTCAGCAGGGATGGCAAGGTAGCCTGGGCCTCCGCGGAAATCGGCGGCACGGTCCACATCATCGACGTGGACGCACTGGAAGAGATCAAGACGCTGGACTTCAAGATCCGTGGCGTCAACCAGGACAAGATACAGCCGGTGGGAATCGCGCTGACGTCCGATGGCCGCTACGCCTTCGTCGCGCTTGGCCCCGCCAACCATGTCGCGGTCGTCGATGCCCAGACCCATGAGGTTCTCGACTACCTGCTGGTTGGCCGGCGGGTGTGGCAATTGGCCCTGAACGAGGATGAGAGCATGCTGCTGACGACCAATGGGGTCAGTGGGGACGTGTCAGTGATCGACGTCGAGAGCCTGAAAGTCACCAAGTCCATCGAGGTCGGCCGCTACCCCTGGGGTGTGGTCGTGACGCCATGAATATCCTGGTCAAAGGCGATATCGGTCCCATGCTCGAGATCGAGAATGTCAGCCATCGTTATGGGGCCAACAAAGCGCTCGAGCGGGTTAGCTTGCGCTTGGCGCGCGGTGGCTTTCATGCCCTGCTCGGCCCCAACGGCGCCGGCAAGAGTACCCTGATAGCACTGATCACCGGCCTGCTGCGCAGCCAGAACGGCGAGATACGTGTCGCCGGTCATTCGTTGTCGCGTCGACCACGCGATGTGCGGCGACATCTGGGTGTGGTCTTCCAGCAGCCGACTCTGGATCTGGACCTCAGCGTGCGCCAGAACCTGCTCTACCATGCCTCGCTACACGGGTTGGGTCGACGTCAGGCCCGCGAGTGCTGCGAGCGCGAGCTGGCCCGTCAACACCTCGAGCCCCGTGCCAACGACAAGGTGCGTCAGCTCAATGGCGGTCACCGGCGTCGACTGGAGATCGCTCGTGCGCTGCTCCACGAACCCGAGTTGCTGATCCTCGACGAAGCTAGCGTGGGGCTGGATACCGCCAGTCGTCAGGCGCTCAACGAGCATGTCCGTACCCTGTGCCGGGAACGTGGCATGTCGGTGCTGTGGACGACCCATCTGCTCGACGAGATCGAGCCCCAGGATCCCGTGGTGGTGCTGTGTGCCGGGCGGGTGATTGCCGACAGCCAGGCACAGGCCCTGTGCACTCACACCGGTACCCATACGCTGCATGAGGCCTTCGGTCTTCTTACCACCAAGCCTAGCGACACCGTTACGGAGGGTCAGTCATGAGCGCTAGTGCCTACCTGCATTGTTTCCTGGGTGTCAGCGGCCGTGAATGGCGACGCTTCGTCCAGCAGCGTACGCGCTTCTTCAGCGCCCTGGTACGCCCCCTGCTATGGCTGGTGGTCTTCGCCGCCGGTTTTCGTGCCGTGCTGGGCATCTCGATCATGGCGCCCTACGGCACCTATATCGTCTACGAGGTCTACATCACCCCCGGGCTGTGCTGCATGATCCTGCTGTTCAACGGCATGCAAGGCTCGCTGTCGATGGTCTACGACCGTGAGATGGGCAGCATGAAGGTGCTGCTGATGAGCCCGCTGTCACGCCCCTTCCTGCTGATGAGCAAGGTGCTGGCAATCTCGCTGGTGTCGCTGGTGCAGGTCTACGCCTTTCTCGCCATCGCCTGGTGGTATGGCATTCGGCCACCGCTCTTCGGCCTGGTCACCGCACTGCCGGCATTGCTGCTGGTAGCGGTGATGCTCAGCACCCTGGGGCTGGTGCTGGCCAATGCCATTCGTCAGTTGGAGAACTTCGCCGGTGTGATGAACTTCGTGATCTTTCCGCTGTTCTTCCTCTCCTCGGCGCTCTACCCACTGTGGAAGATGCAGGAAGCCGGACCGTGGCTGTACTGGCTGTGCTCCTACAACCCCTTTACCCACGGCGTGGAGCTGGTGCGCTTCGCGCTCTACGAACGCCTGGCGATCCCCCCCTTGCTCTGGTGCCTGGGGCTGACCGCACTGTTCGGTCTGATCGCCGTATTGACCTTCGATTTGCAACGTGGCGCGGGGGCGAGATCGCCCGCTCCCGTCCACACCGTGTGATGGTTCATCGAAACACTACCTAAGTCGCAGTTAACCTTGCATCGATTGGCGCGATGATAAAGAGGAGCGCCGAGAAGGAGGAGGCACCACAATGACAATGACGACTCCGACCGCCGAGCGCGATAACCATCAGGGCACTGCCATGTACAAACTGCTGATCGCCGACGACCACCCCCTCTTTCGCGAGGCCATCGGTCGCGTGATTCGTGACGGTTTCGAGGATACCGTGCTCTTCGAAACCCAGGATCTCGACTCGACGCTGGCTCTGACCCAACAGCACGACGATCTCGACCTGATCCTGCTGGATCTCAACATGCCGGGAATGAATGGTCTGGCGGGATTGATCCAGCTCCGTAACGAGGCACCAACCATTCCGGTGGTGATCATCTCCGCCGAGGAAGAGAAGCAGGTGATCCTGCAGGCGGTGACCTATGGGGCGGTGGGCTTCATCACCAAGTCGTCGCCCCGCGAGCAGATGACCAAGGCCATCGCCCAGATCCTCGAAGGTAATATCTACCTGCCGTCGGACATCATTCGTGCTGGCAGCAGCAGTTCCACGCGCGCCACCTCACGCGACGAGCACACCATCACGGCGCAGCAGCTCGAGACGCTGACCCGCAAGCAGCTCCAGGTGCTCGAACACATGACCCGCGGTGAATCCAACAAGATGATCGCATATCACCTCGATATCGCCGAAACCACCGTCAAGGCGCACGTTTCGGCGATCCTGCGCAAACTGGGCGTGCACAACCGGGTACAAGCGATCCTGTCGGCCAGCGATATTGACTTCAATGCCTACCTCCGCAAGCACTGAATGGCCTGTCCACTGAACTGAATGCCTAGCCACTGACCAGCCGTGACAACGCCATCCTCAACTTGAGTGGTTTGACCGGCTTGTGCAGCAGCAGATACCCCCGTTCGCGCATACGCTGCTTGAGCTCGACACTGTGATTGGCGGTGATCGCCATTACCGGTAGCGGTACCTGGCGCTGGGCGTTGACACGCTCGGCGAGCGCCAGTCCGGTATCCCCTCGGTCGAGGTGGTAATCGACGATCAGCACATCGACCGGATCCGAGGCCAGCGCCACTTGGGCCGCCAGAGACGCTTCGCTGTCGGCCACATGCACCTCGCATCCCCAGCGTGTCAGCAACATGCGCATCGCTTCGCAGATGTCGGCATCGTTGTCGACCACCCAGATGCGCTTGCCTTCCAGGACCGCCTCGCCGACCGCTACTGCCGGCGTGGCTGGGAGCTGGCCGCGAGATATCAGTTCACCGTAGGGCAGGCGCACGCTGAACAGTGAGCCACGTCCGGCCACCGAGGCCACCCCGAGAGGGTGATCGAGTATTCGAGAAATCTTGTCGGCGATCGCCAGTCCCAATCCCAGACCGCGATCCTGACGCCTGCCGGCGGCATGCGAACGACGGAACTCCTGGAAGATTACCCCCAGCTCCTCGGCCTCGATCCCCATGCCGGTATCGCCGACCACGATCTCCAGACCGTCATGACGACGCCGGCAACCGAGCAGAATGCGTCCCTCACCGGTGTAGCGAATCGCATTGGTCAGGAAGTTGCGTACCACTCGAGTCAGCAGTTGGATATCGCTGCGCACCACGGCGCTGCTCGGCACGTAGTGGAATTCCAACCCCTCGCTAGCCGCCACCTGGCGATACTCGCGGGCCAGGCCATCGAGCAGTGCGGCTACTGGAAAGGCACCGACGTCTGGCGTCACCACTCCGGCATCGAGCTTGGAGATATCCACCAGGGTGCCGAGCAGGGTCTCGACGTCCTTGAGCGACCGGCCGATCTGATCGATCAGCTCATGACTGCCGGGAGCCACATCCTGTTCGCTGAGGGCACCGGTGAACAAGCGGGCGGCGTTGAGTGGCTGCAACAGATCGTGGCTGACCGCAGCCAGGAACTTGGTCTTCGACAGGTTGGCCGCCTCGGCTTCGGCCTTGGCCTCGCGCAATCGCTGCTCGACGGCGGCGCGTTCGGCGATTTCCTCGCGTAACTGGCGATTGACGTGGGTCAGCTCGGCGGTACGCTCGCGCACCCGCTGCTCCAGGTTCTGATAGGCCTGGTGCAATGCCTCGGCGGTACGCCGCCGCTCGGTAATATCGCGAATCAGCACGAACAGGCCGATCACCTCGCCGTCGCCATCGAAGTGGGGAACGTAAGCACGCAGCAATACGCGCTGCTCACCACTGGCGCTGCATTCCGGGAACTCAAAGGACACGCTCTCCCCGGCCAGCGCCCGAGTCAGGTAAGGACGCAGCCGGGCGCAATGCTCGGCACTATGCAGGACTTCCAGCTCGCCGCCCAACAGCAGGTCACGCGGCCAGCCGTACCACTCTTCGTAGACACGGTTGGTGAACACGTAACGCAGATCGCGATCCAGGTACGCGATCATCGCCGGCAGTTCATCGGTGATGGTACGAATCCAGTGCTCGCGTTCGCGCAGGGTTTCGGCATGACGAATGCGCTCGGTGACATCGGTGAAGGTCAGCACCTGGCCACCACCGGGCATGGCATGCCCGCGGACTTCCACCACCCGGCCATCGGCGAGATGTCGCTCGCAGGCGGCCGTCACGCCCTGGGCATCCTCGGCGGCGATCAACTCACTGTGATGACACAGCGACGCCAGATCATGTGGCATGTTGAGCGTCTCGAGTCCGGTGAGGTCACGGAAACGCTGGTTGCACATCTCCAGCATGCCGCTGGCGGTGACCACCGCCACTCCCTGTGACAGGCTATCCACGGTGGTCTGCAACAACTGCGTCTTCTGGGCCAAGGCATGTTCGCGCCGAGCATGTTCGTGGCGCTTCAACTCGGTGATATCGACATACAGGATCACCCGTCCGCCGCCACGGGTGGGGCGTTGGTGCACCTGTACCCAGCGGTCGTCGTGCAGCCGATAGATGGTACGTCGGTCATGGCGCCCTAGTTGCTCGCTGATCACCAGCCCCGTGCTCAACGCCAAACGACGCAAGTCTTCCAGACGCATGCCCTGGCGAATGCGAATCCCCGCCGGGCGCCAAAACTCGGCGAAGCGGCTGTTGAAGCGCAGGATGCGCTGGTCGGCGTCGAACAGCACGAAGGCATCGGTGATGCTCTCGATGGCATCGACCAGATGCTGGCCGGCGGTTTCCGCTCGCTCACGGGCTTCGGCCAGCAGCCGGTTGCTGGCACGCAGCTCGTGCGTGGTCTGGTTGAGAGCCTGGGTGCGCTCGCGCACCTGCTCGGCGAGCAGCACGGCATGCTCGAAGGCCGCGTAGGGGGCGCTGCGCGGCAAGTTGCTGGCCTCGACCCGCTCGATCAAGGCGGCATTGATGCGCTTGAGCTTGGCGATCTCGCGCTCGAGCAGACGCTCGCGCTCACTACCATCAGCCATCGCGTCGTGACTGGCCGATGACGACCCCGGCGAAGGTCTGGTTGAGGTGCAAGCCATTACACTGCTCTCCATAGGTGTTGAAGCCCACCACGCGATAGTCGCGCAGTAGTTGCGAAGCTTCGGCACTCAGGCCATCCGCCTCGACCTCCAGGCGGCGCAGGAAACAGTCGCAGCCGATCACCACCCGCGGCGGTCCCAACCGGGTGACGATATCGTCGATTGCATCACGCAGGTCGTCGAGAATCGGCGCGGCGCGCATGGCGGTAAGCACGATGCCGTTCTCCACCGCACAGAAGAAACTCAAGCTGAGATCCTCGTTGACGCGCTGGATCGAGCGTACATAGGCATGGTCGTGCAGGCGCACCGCCAATGGATGGCGGGCGAAGGTCTCGTCGTCGAGTTCGTCGACCCGGCAGCCCACCAGCCGTGCGTACTCCTCGGCGGCGGGTTCGGCATTGAGCTCGATGACCCGACGGCGCTCACGGTCGGCGGCGGTGACCACCAGCTTGTCGTCGAGCGGTCGCAGATGGTGGGTGGTGAAGACCTCGAAATCGAGAACGGTGTTGATCATTACTACCACCGCGGCCCCGGCGCGAAAACGTCCGTTGCCGTAGACATGAGTCCCGGCCAACTGATTGTCGTCACCGGCGCTGCCGCCGAAGTGCGGAATGCTGCCCAACGCGGCACTGAGCGTTGCCAGTACTCGCTCCTCGCTGGCCGACAAGCCATCGAGCAGGGTCAAGGCAAAGGTATGTCCCTTGATTGGTGCAATCCCCACTTGTCGGCACTGGTCGATCAGGCGATCGGTCAACTGTTGTGCGGCCAGCAACGGAAAATCGTCGAGATCGTCGATCACCGCATAGTCGAGTGCGAAGTCGCGATGATCGAACCCGATAGCGGTGATGCCGCCACGCCCATACCCTTCATCGGTAATCTCGCCGGCTGTCGTGCAGCCGCACAGTCTCACGCCCCCAAAATGCTGCTCCAATGCCTGGCCCAGTGCCTCGAGGTCATATTCCGCCGAACAGAAGAACAGCACGCCCCCAAGCCATGGATGCAGGAGACAACGCGCGAGGTCCTGAGCCGCCATGTCGGGATCGCGAGAGCGCGAATGGGCGATCTGCACGGTATCCTGGCGAGCGGAGGTATCCGCAAGTGGTTGGGGAAGATCGATATCCATGAGGTTTTCTCTCGCGGAGGGTCTATGTAGCAGTCTAGGAAGCGCTGCACCGCGCGGATATGCCACTTTGGGTCCCATTCTCAAGGCCATAAACCGATACGAAAGTAGTAGCCGACTAGCTGACATCCATCGTCTCAGCCTCGGCAGAACACCTGCGATTGCTTGTGGTTACGAGGCACTAGTTCACCCATACCGGCTGTTTCGTCCATGGCCTCTTCGCGTGCGGCCTCGATCAGGTGGTGATCGGGCGACAGCGCGCACACCGGGTCGGTGGCGGCGGGATCGCCGGTCAGCAGGTAGGCCTGACAGCGGCAGCCACCGAAATCGCGGTGGCGCTCGTCGCAGTCGCGGCACGGTAACGGCATCCACGCCTCGCCACGGAAGCGGTTGAAGGCATCGCTGGCGTACCAGATCGCCTCGAGCGGTTGCTCGCGCACGTTGGGAAAGCGCATCGGCAGCATGCGCGCGCTGTGGCACGGCAGCACCGCGCCATCGGGGGCCACGGTCATGAACAGCGCGCCCCAGCCGCCCATGCACGCCTTGGGCCGCTCGGCGTAGTAGTCGGGCACCACGAACAGCAGGCGCATGTTGCGGCCCTTGGTGGCGAGTCGCTCGCGCCAGCGCGCGGTGGTGGCCTCGGCGGTGTCGAGCTGGGCGCGGCTCGGCAGCAGCCCGGCGCGGTTGAGGTGCGCCCAGCCGTAGAGCTGGCAGTTGGCCAGTTCCACCGCGTCGGCGCCCAAGTCGTCACACAGCGCGATAATGGCGTCGAGATCGTCGATGTTGTGGCGGTGCAGCACCACGTTGAGCACCATCGGGTAACCGGCGGCCTTGACCGCGCGGGCCATGGCGAGTTTCTTGGCATGCGCCTTGGGCGAGCCGGCCACCGCCGCGGCGAGCTCGGCGTCGCCGGCCTGCAGGCTGATCTGGATATGGTCGAGGCCGGCGTCGCGCAGCGCCTGGATCCGCGCCGCGTCGAGGCCGATGGCCGAGGTGATCAGGTTGGTGTAGAAGCCCAGCCGCCGCGCCTCGGCGACCAGCTCCTCGAGGTCGCGGCGCACCAGCGGCTCGCCGCCGGAGAAGCCGAGCTGCACCGCGCCCAGGGCGCGGGCCTGGCGCAGGGTGTCGACCCACTCGGCGGTGCTGAGCTCGTCGCGGTAGGCGGCGAAGTCGAGCGGGTTGGAGCAGTAGCTGCACTGCAGCGGGCAGC